>NZ_JBIWGK010000021.1:0-136868 GCF_044763565.1 Streptomyces sp. NPDC096013
CGCATCCGCAGCGAGAAAGGCATCCGCTGGGGCGGACGCCCCCTCACCACCGCTGCCTGACCAACCCGGCGAACCAACACGGTCACAGCACTAGCTCGTGATCCCAGCGCTCGTAGCCGGCCAGGATGCTGGGGATAGCGAGGTCGCGGACCTCCTCCGGCGGGGTGGGAGCGCCGCCGGTCAGATAGCGCATCACCGCCGGGTCGCTGTCCAGCTCGATCAGCAGGTCCGCGTCGGCGGCGGCGAAGGGGCGCAGGGACAGGCGCTCGGACTCGAGGTAGGTGGTCACGTGAGGATCATGGCCGAGACGGGTCTGACGGTCCACGGCGTTTTCGGACCGCGTCTGTCATCGGGCGGGGTGCTGGAGGAGCAGGACGGCACGGCCGTCTTCACGTCATGGCCGAGGACCCGCCTCTATCGCCCCCCAAGTCGTAAACCATGCACGTAGCCGCAGGTCACAGATATAAGGCACTGACCGGTCAGCACTGGCCAGTGGTCAATACCGGATGCGCCAGTCGGCCACCGGCATCCGCCAGTAGGCGGAGCCGCCCAGCTGCCGGGCCCCGGGCGGGCGGGGGTCGTCGGCCAGGGCGCGCACGGCGGCGGCGCACTCCTTGGCACCTTGGGGATCGAGCTGGCGCAGGCGGCGGAACTCGGTGGTGGCCTGGTGCTGCCACACCACGGTGTAGGTCACGACGCGGTGTCCTGCTGGTCCTCGGCCTCCAGTTCGGCCATGAACGCCTCGTGCGTCAGGACCGGCCCACCCACGGCCTTGCGGGCCTTGGCGTCGGTGATGTCGGCCTCGTCCCGCAGGCGGCGCAGCTCGGCAAGCTCGTCGACGGGGATCATCGCCACGGCGGGGGTGCCGTAGTCGCTGATCACGATGGTCTCGTGACCGTGCCGGACGCGGTTGACGAGCTGGCCGAGGTCTCTGCGGGCCTGCACCAGCGGAACTGTCTCATCCATACCCCCAAAATGTACACATTGATGAGTGTGTACGGGATGGGTTGGTGAGGCCCGAGGCGGTCGAGGGCTACCGAGACGAGGTTGGCCAGACTGCGCTTGAGGTGTGCCCGCAGCCCTTCCACCGAGTCCAACTGCGGTGAGTAGACCAGCAGCAGGAACGCCGTGAGCCAGCCCCGGTCATCGATCATCTTGCGCAGGGCACGGGAGACGTGGGTGTCCAGCCGGTCCCACACCAGCACGGGCGCCTTGACCAGCTGCTGTACGCCGTCGATCAGCTGAATGCAGTCGCGCTCGCCCATACTGCGGCGCTCGTCCTTACCACCGCGGTGCACCCGAAATCGGTGGCACAGCCGTGTCCTGGCCCCTGGCCTTACCGTGATCAGTCCGGCAACCGACAGCCGCCCGGAGCCGCGGCCGCTGACCGTCACGACCGGGGTAATGCCACGCCGACCCCAGATTCCTCCTCGGGGCGGCCTACGGGTGAACCCGGAATCGCAGCGGAAGCGGACTTCCTTCCACAGGGCCTTCACCGGGTACGGATCAGTGCGGTGCGTAATCCGGCTGCGTGGTCCGGGTAGCCGCACGCCACTTGCCCGGCGGCATGCCGTACCGGCGGCGGAACGCGGTGGAGAACGCGTACTCGTTGCGATAGCCGACCGTGGTGGCGATCTGGGCGAGCGTCACGTCGGAGCGTGCGAGGGCGTCTTCGGCGCGCTGCATGCGTACGCCGGTCACGTAGCTGCCGGGCGAGTCTCCGGTGACCTCACGAAAGCGCAGGGAGAAGGCGGCGCGGGACATCCCGGCCAGGTCGGCCATGGCTGGGACGGTCCACTCGCCGGCCGGTTCGGCGTGCACGTGCTCCAGGACCCGTCGCAGGCCCGGCTGGGACAGTGCCCGGTACCAGCCGGGTGCCGCCTCCCCCGCCTGTGCCCACCAGGAGCGGAGGGCGAAGACCAGGTTGACGTCGAGGAGGCGGTCCAGCAGGACCTGCTGTCCGGGGGCGTCCTGTCTGATCAGGTCGGCCAGCAAGGCCACGGCCGCCGCATGGGCGCTTTCCTGGCCGGTCGCCGGTACGACGACGGCGCGCGGCAGGGCGCGGAGCAGGGATGCGGCGAAGCTGCCGTCGAGGGTGTAGGCGCCGCACAGGATGAGTGCCGCGTCGCCCTGCCTGGTGTCGGTTCCGCGCAGCCGGGCGTCGGCGATCGGCTCGGCGGTGACGTCCGGGTCGCTGACCAGGGTGTACGGCGCGCCCGACGACATCAGCACAATGTCGCGCTCCCCTAGCCGGAGCGGTTGTCGGCCGGGCTCCTCGAGCCAGCCGGTGCCCTCGATCAGCACGTGGGCGGTGAGCGGCCGGCGCCCGCTGAACCGCA
Source organism: Streptomyces sp. NPDC096013 (assembly GCF_044763565.1). NCBI lineage: Bacteria > Bacillati > Actinomycetota > Actinomycetes > Kitasatosporales > Streptomycetaceae > Streptomyces > Streptomyces sp. NPDC096013. The sequence goes on from NZ_JBIWGK010000021.1 coordinate 2,340, forward strand.
CGCCCCACGGCCGGATGCGGCGCAGCACAGAGAAGACCGCGCCGCGGGCGCGCGCCTGCGCGAGCTGGCCGGTCAGCACATCCATACCCGAACCCTAGACGAACACGAATGAATACCGTCCCATCGAGCATTTTCCGTCCACAGTCACGTTCGTACCGTGGAGGACATGGCACCGTTCCTGATCCTCGGCGGCACCGGCAAGGTCGGCCGCCGCCTCACCCACTCGCTCACCCACGCCGGGCACGATCCACGTGCGGCCAGCCGGAACTCGGCAACCCGTTTCGACTGGCAGGACGACTCCACCTGGCCGGCGGCATTGGCCGGCACGGAGGGGGTGTTCGTCATCGGCCCCGGATCGGCGACCGACTGGAGTCCGCGTCTGACCGGCCTGCTGGAGGCGGCCCACACTGCCGGAGTGCGGCGCGCGGTCCTGCTGTCGGCACGCGGCGTGCAGTTCCTGCCCGACGGAGCCGTCGCCAGGGCGGAGCAGGCCCTGCGCAAAGGACCGCTGCCATGGACGATCCTGCGCCCGTCGCACTTCGCCCAGAACTTCACCGAGGCCATGTTCGCCCCGCGCGGCGGCCTGATCAGCGCACCGGTCGGCATGGGCGCCGAACCGTTCATCGACGCCGCCGACATCGCGGACGTGGCGGCCGCTGTCCTCCCGGGCGGCTTCGAGGGCGAAACCCTGGCGCTGTCCGGCCCCGAGGCAGCCGACTTCGTCCAGGCGGCGCAGATCCTCACCGAAGCATCGGGCACCCTGATCCGGTTCGCAGACCAGTCCGACGCCGACCACGTGGCCCAGCTGCGCGCTGCGGGCACACCCGAGGGCTACATCGAGTGGCGCATGGCCATGCTCGGCGGTATCCGCCAGGGCGAGGACGCCTACCTGAGCGACGGCGTGAAGCACGTGCTGGGCCGCAGCCCGACCGGGCTGCGGGAGTGGGCGGCGCGTGAGGTGCCAGGCTCGGAGTGGGCCGTGGCTGTGCGGGGTGGCGACCAAGCCGGCTAAGACTCCCAAGGAAGGTGGGTTCGGAGTCCTCGCCAGCAGATGATGGCGCAGCCCAGGGTGAGGAAGGCCTGGTGGATGCCGTCGCGGATCTCCCAGCGGGTGCGTAGGCGGCACAACCAGTGCAGCAGCGCGAACGCAGCTTCGACGAACCAGAGGTGGACGCCCAGGCCGGAGCCCTGCTCGGTTCCGCGTTGTGCGATGACCGGGGTGATGCCACGGGAAGGGAGCTGTCGCGCGCACTCCAGGAGCAGCCCGCGGGCCGCGGGCTGCTCCTGGAGTGCGCGCCCCGGCTTGTCCTGTTCATCGCCGTGGTCAGCCGCGCACGTGCAGCCCGAAACCCGTGCGGCCCGCGGGCTCCAGCCCATTCTTCAGGTGCAGCGAGGGGATCTCGTAGTCGCCGAAGTTCTGCCGGCGGAATGCGATCGGCTCGGTCGACTCCAGGGTGAGCAGACGCTGTTGCCAGGCCTTGGCGACGCCGGGGTAGTCCTCACCGGTCATCCGGTCGGTGCCGTACAGCACGAAGGGCGGCAGAACCTCGATGCCCGGGTAGTAGAGGATGCCGTGGTGGATCGGGAACAGCAGATCGTCGATGGGGCCGTTGATCCCGCGCGCGGCGTAATGCGCCTGCGGGCCGCCGGCGGTCACCGACAGCAGAGCCCTCCTGCCCGCGAGGGTGCCTTCGCCGAAGCGCTCGCCGTACCTGGTGTCGCTGTGCTCGCCGACCCCGTACGCGAAGTGGTAGGTGAACACCCGGTCCACCCAGCCTTTGAGGATCGCGGGCATCGTGTACCACCACAGGGGGAACTGGAAGATGATCGTGTCGGCCCACAGCAGCTTCTCCTGCTCACCGCGGACGTCCGCGGTGAGCGTCCCGGCGTCGAAGGCCCGCCCCGAGTCCAGGGCGATCTTCAGCGGGCTTGAGGCATGGGGGCCGTAGTCCGCGGCGTCCACGACCGCCTTCCAGTCCATGGCGTACAGATCGCTCACCCGCACCTCGTGCCCGGCCCTCTCCAAGGTGGACACCGCGAGGTCCTTCAGCGAGCTGTTGAGCGACTTCGGCTCCGGGTGGGCGTAGACGATCAGCGTCTTCACGGGAACTCCTTCGGATCGGATGCCTTCGATCCTGGGCGCCGCAGCGTCTGGCGTTCAGGGGCTCCTCTTCCGTAGGACGGGACTTCCTGGTACTGGCAGGACCACTTCCGCAGGCACCACCGCGGCCATACTGGAGGGCATGGACGATCTTGCGGGCTTCCTGCGGACCCGGCGTTCCCGGGTCGACCCGGCGGCCGTCGGCATCCCCACCGACAGCCGCCGGCGGGTCGAAGGGCTGCGCCGCGAAGAGGTCGCGCACCTGTCCGGAGTCAGCGTCGACTACTACGTACGCCTGGAGCAGGGCCGCGCGACCCAGCCCTCCGAGCAGGTCCTCGACGCGCTCGCCCGCGTCCTTGGCCTCGACGAGACCGAACGCGGGCACCTTGACCGGCTCGCCCGGCAGCGCCGGCGGCGCGTGAAGGCGCCGGGCGGGCGGGTCCGGCCGGAGGTGCTGCGCGTCCTCGACCTGGTCGCCGACGCACCCGCGCTGATCATGGACCACCGCCTGGACGTGCTCGCCGGGAACCGTCTTGCAGGGCTCCTCTACGGACGGCCGATGCCGGGCCTGAACACCGCCCGGCACCTCTTCCTCGAGGAGGCCGAGCGCGGCCTTTACGCGGACTGGGAGACATGCACCCTCGACGCGGTCGGACACCTGCGCCTGGCCGCCGGCACATACCCCGAGGACCCTCGCCTGGCCTCGCTCATCGGCGAGCTGGCGATGGGCAGCGAGCGCTTCCGCCGCCTCTGGGCCCGCGCGGACGTGCGTGCCCGCACACATGGACGCAAGGCGTACCGGCACCCACTGGTCGGGCTGCTGGAACTGCACCAGGAGAACTTCGCGCTGCCGGACGAATCAGGCATGGAGCTGCTGGTGCTGTCCGCGGCCCCCGGCAGCCCTGCCGAGGACGGCCTGCGCCTGCTCGCCGGCCTGGGGGCGGACAACGATGACGCGTGTCCCCCAGCGAACGCTCAGCTCCGCGAGCAGACCAACGACGCCCACCCACCGCCGGGCATGCCTCGGCGCTGACGGCCTTCCGCAGGGATGGGGCCGGCCGCTGCCGTATCTGTTGGACCGTTCGATTTCCGCGTGTGCGGCGGGGGCGCCTCCGAAAGGGCTTTCACCGCTGTTCGCCCTCTTCCGACGGTCTCGGTCCCGGAGCCGTTGCAGGACGCATCTCTCCGCTGCGCAGGAGTTCCGGCAGGGTCAGCACTCCGTCGGCGAGGAGGCGGCGCCCTGAAGGGTCGATCGGCCCGATCACGGTTCCTGTTCCGCTGTCCCGGACGATCAGCAGATGGCCGGGATCGGCGGCCGCGTTGTCCAGGAGGTCCGCGCTCTGTGTCGTGACGATCACCTGGGTATTGCGGGATGCGGCCACCAGGGCGTCGTAGAGGGCGCCGAGCATCGGGGGGTGCAAAGAGATCTCTGGTTCTTCGATCCCGACGAGCGGGATGTTGCCCTCCAGCGCCAGCGGCTGGAACAGCGCGGCCAGGACCGCAGTCAGGCGCAGGGTCCCCTCCGACAGCGACCGGCGGTCGACCCGGGTTTCGTGTCCGCCCGCCTTGAGGAAGCGGCCGACGACATAGGCGAGGCTGGCTTCGGATACCTCGACACCGTCCACCGCGACGGCATTGTCGATCATGGTGGAGAGGTAGCCGTCCACGGCCTCCTTGGCCCAGGGATACTGCTTGCTCATCGTGGTGAGCACTCGGGCCAGATGGTTGCCGCGCTCGCCGAGCAGTTGTCCGCTCGTACTGCTCGAGGTGTCGTCGACGTCCCGCAGGACCGGCGTCAGGAACTCGTAGAAGCGCATACGGCCCAGGGCGCGGACGAGTGCACGCGTCTCACGGTTTGCGCGACTGAGGCGGGTCGGCAAAAGGAAGTCATCCCGGAAGACGGGCTCGTCCCCGGACGAGTCCGGGGGGAACGGCTCGCTGACCAGAGTTCCGTTGATGACGAGTTCGTCCTTGCGCACCACCGGCAGAGAGGGGTCGCGCTGCGGATCGGTGCCGATCTCCACGGTGTAGGCGGCATCGAAAGGCGTGCGGTCGTCGAGTGCACGGACTTCCATGTGAATGTGGAAGGACTCTGCCTGCCGGCCGGCTCCGTCGCGGTGCAGGACCTCATCGAGGCCGCCGCGTGGTTCGAGTGCCCGTGCAGGTGACGTCCGCACAGCATCGCGGACAAACCGCAGAGCGTCGAGGACGTTCGACTTGCCCGCGGCGTTCGGGCCGGCCAGGACGGTCAGAGGGCCCAGGTGTACGTCGCAGCTTCCGATGGAGCGGTAGTTCCCGATCTGCAGCCGCGTGGGGAACCCGGAGGGGGGCTGGTGGTCGACGGTCATGACAGTGCCCTGGTCGGGACGGGGTGCGGACTCCGGTACGAAACCGCGGCACGCAGTGACGTTCTCACGGTGCCTGCGGCAGAGAACCGCTTCTGACGGCTTGCGGCAGTACGGCTCGTCAAAGCAGGCTCCGGTCGCCTGACGTCACCGGCGCGGACTTTGGTCGTTGCCGGGTTCACTGCCTGGGTGAAGCGTGTGAGGTACGGGCTACTCACCGTACGTTGCCTGCTGTGATCCACAATTCGTCACCCTATCCGGATGGCTGCGGACGTTCCGAGCAACAGCCCGGTCGACGGGTCCGCGCATCAGGGCGGAGGCAAGACGCGACGCATGTGCCGTGCACCGGACAACAGGCGGCATCCGCTGACGAGACCCGCCCTCCACGGGCCGGTGAAGACTGCAGAAGCAGAGGAGGACCGCATGGTCCCATCGCCGAAGGTCTTCTTGGAGCTGATGGGGAACAGACGGCCTGCCGGTGCGGTCTCGGGCAGCTCTTGAACAGGGCACGCTGGGTCAGTTGGGTCACGAACTCGTGCGGATCAACGAAAAAACGTAGCCGGTCCGCCGGGGCGTTGAGCGGCACACGGCCGGAGCGGCACGTCGGTCAGCGTCGGCGGTGTGCCTCGTACCAGGCGCGGAGCGGGCCTTTGAGAGTGTGGTTGCAGCCTGGCCGTGCCTGCTGGATACACCAGACCGCGGCGCCTGCGTGGGAGTTCCGCTCACATACGCGGCTGCGTACCGGGTCTTAGTTCGATGCGGATGCTGTCGTCGTCCTCGATGACGTAAGTCGGATCGATGTCCTTCTTCCAGCCGAGCGGGAGCAGGTAGTAGACGTGGTCGCGTTCGACCAGCAGGCGCAGACCGGTGTACCGATATCGGTAGTGCGCGTTCTTGCCCAGATCCTCAACTTTCGGACCGGGTGGGGCGATGCTGAGCCGATCGGTACTGAGCACGACGACAGAGACACGCCGCACGAGCTGGCCGGCATCGTTGCGTGCGTCCTGAGTGCCGAGTTGTCCTGCGACCAGTGCGACGACCCAGATCAGGAAGAGTCCTGCTACCAGGAATGATGCGGCGCGATGCCATGCCGGTTCCCTCGGCTGCCCGGACGGGTTGGCGGCCTCGGCGCGGCCCAGGAGCAGTCCAGCCGCCACGAGGAGCGGGGCCGTCCAGCCGAACGGCTGGATCCATCGCCACAGGAGCATGAGAACGACCCCGACGATGACGAGGGCGAGATAAGCCCGTGCCACCGAGCGTCCGGCGCTCTGCAGGCGACGGACGTGGTGTTCGGGGACGCGGAGTGACATCAGCAACTGCGGGAGGCGGGGCGCCAACAGGACAAGGGCGAGTACTTCGAGAGCCGGCAGGGTGGCGAGTCGCAGGCTGCGGATGATCAGCTCGAAGGTGTCGAAGCCCACGGCGAAGCTGTCCAGTTGGAAGTAACCGAAGTACGCGTGGGTGTAGATATAGCCCGCGTACAGCATCAACGCGCCGACGAACGACGCGACTCCGGTGACTGAGTTCACGAGTTCCAGCGGACTGTCGGCGGTGGTCCCCGGGGTCGCAGACGTCGGTGGACGCCCTTGTGCAGCGTCCGCGCGGGCTGATGCCGGTCCCTGTTGGACCACCCGTCTGCGGGGACGAGGCCGAGGCGGCTGAAGAGTGTTGGGCGGAGCGGGATCCGCGCTGCCTTGCGGTCGGCCGCCGGACACCCCGTCAGGTTCCTTCGGGTGACACGCTGCTGTCGGATACCTCCGGAGACGGCGGGCAGTCCCCGCCCTCGGGCGGGGCAGGCGTGCAGGAGGGGGAAGCCGGTGGGGTGGGAGAGCCGCTGAGCCCCGGGCCAGGCGTAGTCGGCCCTGTGTACGTGGGCGGCGGTGCCACAGGAGGGATACCGGGGTCCCCGCCGCCGGAGCCGTCGCTCGTGCTCCCGCCGTCCTGGCCGGCTGCTGACGCCGGCGAGCCGCCGCCCTGGCCGGGGGTGTCCTGCCCTGACACGTTTACTCCCGGCGTCGTCCCGCCCCCGGCCGGATCACCTCCGTGCGACCCGGCCGCAGAACCGCACCCCGCGGTTCCGAAGAGCAGTACCGATGCCGCGATGGCCGCCGACACGGTACCGCCCCCGAATATGACGTTTCGGCCTGCGCGCATGCGCCCCCCTCACACCGGACCCATCTCACGGCATGTAGCCACATGGTTGCACTGCATGAAGAGAATTGCCTCGTCTTCAGGTGAAGCTGCGTACCGCAGTGCGCGAACGCGGTACCTGGTGCTGCTCAACACGGCTCAACTACCTTGGCTGCGTTCCCTGGCGCGTGGGAATCACAGCCAGAGGTCGGTGCAGCCGCGCTGGGCCCCGAGATTGATCACGGTGGCGGATCGCCAACCGGCTGCGCAGCGCCGCGGGGCCCCTTTGCTCCGCCCACCTCATTCCGGACGCCACCGATACCGACGCCTTCCATGACGTGTACCGGACGGCCATGGCGCAGCAGGCTGAGACTGGTGGGCCCTGTTCTCCCGAAGCTACGGTCTGTAGCGGATGCGGCTGGGCTCAACGAAACTCCCGCCAGAGTTTGTCTACTGGGGGATGTCGATCAGGACGCGGCCGCGACCGCCGGCGTCGATGCGGTCGTGGGCCTTGGCGATGCCGGCGAGCGGGAAGCGGTCGCCGACTTCGACGGTGAGGGCGCCGACGGCGGCCGCGGCGGTGAGGTCGCGGGCGGCCTGGCGTTTGGCCTCGGCGGGGAAGTCGTCGCTGCCGAGCAGGCGCAGGGTGACGTTGTTGAACAGCAGGGCCCAGAACGGGATCTCGGTGCGGTCGGAGCGGGTGGCGTACGCGGCGATGATGGCGCCGTTGGCGGCGACGGCGTCGTCCAGGTCGGCGTTGTCGGACAGGGCGACCTCGATGATCCGGTCCACGCCGTCGGGTGCGTGGGAGCGGATCGCGGCAGCCGGGTCGTCCGAGTCGAGGGCGACGGCGTGGGAGACGACCGCGGGGTCGATCCGGTCCAGCTCGGTGCCGCGTCGGACGGTGCCGATGACCGTGGCCCCGCCCCAGTGGGCGAGCTGGGCGGCCAGCGAGCCGACCCCGCCGAGGACGCCGTTGACCAGCACGAGTTTGCCGTCGACGGGGCCGTCGGCGAAGACGGTGCGGTGCGCGGTGATGCCGGGGATGCCCAGGCTCGCGCCGAGGTCGTCGGGCAGGTGGTCGGGCAGCGGGACGGCGAGGTCGCCGGGGACGACGGTGTACTGGGCGGCGGTGCCGAAGGGGCGGTAGGACTGGGCGCCGTACACCCACACGCGCGTCCCGACGCGGCGCGCGTCGATGCCGTCCCCGACGGCGTCGATGATGCCGACGGCGTCGCTGTGCGGGATCACCCGCGGATAGGGCATGGCCGAGCCGGTCCAGCCGCGCCGCTTCTTGGTGTCGCCGGGGTTGGCGCCGGAGACGGTGACGCGGACCCGGACCTCACCGGGGCCGGGGGTGGGGTCGAGCAGCTCACCGAGCTGGAGCACTTCGGCGGCCGGGCCCTGCTGGTCGTACCAGGACGCAAGCATGTTCAGTCCTTCCGATCACGGGTGTGGTTCTGAGGGTCGGGTTGCTCGTCCGACGCTTGGATGCCGCCGCCGTCCAGGACCTCGTGGAGCCAGGCGCGCTCGGCGCGGCTGATGGCGCGGGCGGTGAGCAGCATGCCGCGCCGGTAGGCATCACTGACCTGCTCGCCCCGCAGCGGCGTGTCGCCGTCGTAGAAGAAGCTGGCGGGGACCTCCAGGAAGTCCAGGCGGCGTCGCAGCACGGCGTGCTGCTCGGCGCTGTCGGGCAGCAGCGAGAGGAACGCCAGGATCGTGAACCAGCGGGAGAAGTCGGTGATCTCGTGCTCGGCCGGGTCCCGCAGCCGCCGCAGCATGTCCTCGCGTCCTTGCGCGGTCAGGTTCAGCACGTACCGGCCGCCGCCCGCCTCGGGCGCGGGGCGCCGTTCGATCAGCCCGGCCTTCGTCAGCCGGTTGATCGCCGGGTAGAGGGTGCCGTCGCTGACCGGACGGCTGTAGCCGGTCAGGTGCGTGATGCGACGGCGCAGCTCGTGACCGGGCAGGGGGCCTTCGGCGAGGAAGCCAAGGATCGCGAGTTCAAGCATGACCCCAGGATCTCACATCGAAACGATGCTTACATCGTTTCGATGTACCGTGGATGGGGCGCGTCCGTACTGCCTGCAGGGCCACCCCGGGCGGATCGGTCGCCCGCACCGCCCCCTCCCCGAGAGCGCGACACAAGGAAGAAGACCATGACTGCCCATGCTCCCCGCCAGGCCCACGTCACCTCCACCGACGGCACAAAGATCGCCGTCACGATCACCGGCCAGGGCCGCCCCCTGGTTGTTTCCCCGGGCGCCCTCAACGCCGCCCAGGACTGGCAGGTCCTCGCCGATCTGCTGGCCCCGCGCTTCGCCACCTACGCGATCGACCGCCGCGGCCGGGGTGCCAGTGGCGACCACAGCGAGCACACCATCCAGCGGGAGGCCGACGACATCGCCGCCGCCCTCGGCCTCGCCGGGCCCGACGCGATCCTGCTCGGCCACTCCTACGGCGGACTGGTCACCCTCGCCCACGCCCTGCACCAGCCCCCGGCGGCGTTCATCCTCTACGAGCCCCCGATCCCGCTGGGCGGCCCCGTCGGCGGCGACGCCATCGCTCCCTTCGAAGAGGCCGTCCAGGCCGGCGACCTCGACCGAGCCCTCACCCTCGGGCTGCGGAACTTCCTGAAATTCCCCGAGGAAGCCATCGAGGAGTTCCGACAAACCCCGTTCTGGGCCATCCGCGCGTCCATGACCCCGACATGGGCCCGCGAGATGCGCGCGATGGACAGCTTCGACGACGACCTCGCCCGCTTCGCGGCCCTCGACATCCCGACGCTCCTCGTGATCGGCGAACTCAGCCCCCGCTGGCTGACCGACATCTCCCGCCGCCTGCACCAGGCCCTGCCCGACGCCCGCCTCGTCGAGATCCCCGGCGAAGCCCACGACGCCTTCCTCACCGGCCCCCACGCCCTCGCCGACGCCATCACCGCCTTCGCCGCCGACTTGACCAACTGACTGACCGGCCGAAGGTGTCCCCTGCATCCCCGGACCCCGCCTCCCGCTCCCTGGCCGGGCGTCACCTCTGATTACAGGGGCTACTTTGCCGGGCGCCGATCAGGTCCTGCAGGTCTGTGACACCGTCGGGGAGGCCGAAGCAGCGTTCGGCTACCGCGGGGATGCGGCTGGAAGCCTCGCTTGAGGCGCCTCCCTGGCTGGCCGCGGCGGCGGTTGTCAGGTTGGTGGTCGCCGCAGCGGCACGACGTTGTCGGCGGCAGGTCGGCAGAGGAAACGAGGGCTGCGGACCGGCCACCGGCGTGCCGGCCGGTCCGACGCCACATGGTCATCGGCTGGCGCGGTGAAGGAGACTGACGCCGTGTCCGCTACTGGCGGGCGAGGCCGGCCGGATCGATGTCGACCGGGAACGGGGCGCGGATGGGGGTGGTGGCCCCGGCGAGAGCGGTAAGGGTTTCCACGTACCGGCCGCCCTGCAGTTCGCTGACGATCAGGCGCGGGGCAGGGTCGAATTCCAAGCGCCAGAAATACGGGATCGCCGCTTCTGCGTAGAGCAAGGGCTTGACCTTGCGGTCCATCGTCTTGTTCCCGGGTGAGACGAGTTCGACTACGAGCTGCACGGCGTCCGCGTCCACGCTGACGGTGTCCTCAGCAGTGGCGCCCGCGTCGGTGACTACCAGATCGGGCACGACCAGCCCGGACGGCAGGACGACGTTGATGGCTTCCAGGACCTCCACCGGGGCGCCAGCCATGCGAGCGGCGGCGTCGAGGATGACGTGAAGCCGGAAGGATGCCCGCTGGTGGCGGACTCCGGGAGCGGGCGACATCACGAGGGACTCGCCGAGTAGCTCATAGCGGGTGGTGCGGTCCTCAGGCAGCGCCAGGACGTCAGGGATGGTCCAGGGCCCGGTGTGATCGGCAGCAACACTCATCGTTTCCGCCTCCTCCAGGTCGTGCGGCTTCCTTCAGTGTGCCGTCGGTGCTGTGCTGCCGGGCTGCTGTCTGCGTCTACCGGGCCGCAGGGAAGGTGATCGAGCGCAGCAGCTTGCAGGCCAGGGCCCCCACGCCCACGTCGTTCGAGGCTCCTGTTCTGCCTGGACAAAGTTGCCGGAAACCGGGGCGGATCTGACGGAGTCATGCGGCGAAGCCGATGTTGGTGACGTACTCGTACTGGCCCCACTGGGAGCCGAGGTCAACCAGCTGGTCAACCCACGCGTCATCGAGACCCTGGTCGTCACCGCCGGCCCACACGGTGATGATCCAGTCCCCTTGGCGGACGTCCAGCGTTCGGTACTCCACTGCCCGTTGGTAGGGGCGCCCGACCTGTGACTGGTTGAGTGGGTGGATTCCCACGTGAGTGCCGCGGTTGAGGCGGGCGAGGAGATAGCGGGCGACGTTCTCGCGCCGGAGCGTGCGGTAGGGCCTGCTCGATCGCGACGAGGTTCATCCGAGAGGGCGTGCGGGTGCCGGCGAGCCAGGCCCGGACGGTGCGGACGCCGGACGGTGAACGACACCGCCGGCCTGGTGCGGTCCTGGCGCCGGCAGCGAGGCATGTCCCAGCGGCGTCTGGCCGAACTCGCCGGGACCGGGCAGGCCGCGATCTCACGCATCAAATCCGGCCGGGACCTGCCCACCCTGGCGCTCCTGGAACGCATCGCGGCGCTGGACTGCCAGCTGACGGTCACCTTCACGTCCAGTTCACGGCAGACCCCGCCCCATCCTGACCAGAGGACCAAAAGAGAAAACAAGCACAGACACAGGACTCGCCGCCCTCGGACGCAAGCAGTCCTGTACTCACGACGGCAGACCTCCGAAAAGCTCCACGATCGCCCGCCGCAACCGATCCCCAAGATCTGTGACAGAGCCTCATTCTCGTGGGCGAAGCCATAGGCGGGGACGCGTGACGGCTGGATGTCGCGGAGCCTGGTCTCTCGTAGCTGGCGTCGTTTGTCACTGCCGAAGTCACGCTCCCGGGCATCACGCCTGAATCCGAAGCCGGCTCGGACCCGGATCTGCCACATCGCCTCCACCCGTCACCCCGGGCGAAAAGCTGCACGTTCCGGCGTAGAGCGATGCGGGCATCCCCAATAGCTCCCGGACGGTTCCGCATCCTCGGCCCGGGTCTCGGCCACCTGATACCCAACAGCAGACTCGCAAGCCGCGCCTCGGTGACTCCCTGCCCGTCACGAGTCGGCAGTGAAGCTCTTGGGATGAGGGTTTCCCACTCCCCCGGCCACTCAGTCGCGGTAGGGGTGGGTCAGGGTCATGGGGGTCTGCGCGATGTCGAGGGCGTCCTGCGGGAATGCGCGGCCTGCCTGGCCGCCCCCAACTGCGCCGAGCGGCTCACTCACTGTTCACATACCCGGCGCGCCTGGCAGGCCGGGGTTCACATCCCGCACGGCATGATGATTTCGTCATGTACGGTGGAGGTGTGACGGAGCAGAGTATCTACGGGCATCTTCGTGAGTTCCGTGAAGCGTTCGACAAGCCTGAGCCGCTGGCCTGGCCGGAGATCAGCCATGGCCAGCTGCTGATGATGATGAGCCCGAAGAAGCAGCATCAGCTCGTCGCTCACCGCCTGCGTACCCAGCTGGAGCCCCAACTGGGTACGGACCTGGTCCTCATGCTCGAAACCGACATGGAGGATGCGGCCCTGGGCGTCCTGCGGGTCCCCGACCTCGTCGTGATCGACGAGGAAGAAGCCACCGCCGAGAGCGATGCCATCGACCCGCGCCGCTGCCACCTGGTGATCGAGATCGTCTCCCGCTCCAACCCGGGCAACGACTATGAGGGCAAGCTGCGCGATTATCCGGCCATGGGCGTGCCGCACTACCTGATCGTCGACCCCCGGGACGGGACCGCCGTCCATCACTGGGCGCCCACACGCCGTACCGGCGAACCCACCTACGACAACCGGCAGCACTACACCTTCGGAGACACCGTCACCATCACCGGCTGGAAGATCGACACCACTGTCCTGCCCCGCTACAGCGCGGACGCCGGCCGGTGAACGACACCGCCGGCCTGGTGCGGTCCTGGCGCCGGCAGCGAGGCATGTCCCAGCGGCGTCTGGCCGAACTCGCCGGGACCGGGCAGGCCGCGATCTCACGCATCGAATCCGGCCGGGACCTGCCCACCCTGGCGCTCCTGGAACGCATCGCCTCGGCGCTGGACTGCCAGCTGACGGTCACCTTCACGTCCAGTTCAGGGCAGAGCCTTCCCTCATCCTGACCGGATGATCAAAAGAGAAAAGAAGCGCGGCTGCGGGGGTCGCCGCCCTCGGACGCACGCAGTCCTGCTTCTCACGGCAGGAGGCCTCTGAAGGGCTCCACGATCGCCCGCCGCAACCGATCCCCAAGATCTGTGCCGTGGCCTCGTTCTCGTGAACGAAGCCATTGGCGGGGATGCGTGGCGGCTGCATGTCGCGGAGCCTGGTCCGTCGTAGCAGCCGTCGTTTGTCACCGTCGAAGCATGATCGCGGGCATCACGCCTGAATTCGAAGTCGGGGGCCCAGATCTGTCAGACCGCCTTCACCCGTCACCCCGGGCGAAAAGCTGCACGTCCCGGCGTGGAGCGATGCGGGCATCCCCCATCAGGTCCTCGGACGGTTCCGTGTCCTCAGCCCGGGGCTCGACCAACTGGTGCCCCTCTCGCCAGCACCCAGCGGCAAACTCGCTGCCGCTGCCTCGATGGTTCCCGGCCCCTCACCAGCCGGCAGTGAAGCTCCCCACCCCAATCCCCAGGCCCCTCAGTCGCGGTAGGGGTGGGTCAGGGTCATGGGGGTCTGCGCGATGTCGAGGGCGTCCTGCGGGAATGCGCGGCCTGCGGTGTAGTAGCGGGCGCGGGTGCGGCCGACGGGCTGAAGGATGTTTGCGGCCGTGAGGTCACGCAGGTCGCGTTGGGCCTGCTGGAGGCTGAGAGCTTCGCCGTGCTGGTAGCGGGAACGGCGTACGCGTCCGGCCATGGCCACGTCGTGGAGTGCGGTGACGGTGCGTTCGTCCAGGCCTTGGGCGGCGGTGAAGGCAGCGAGATGGCTCCAGACGCGGCCTGAGCGGGCGAGGCGCCCCTGGACGGTCTGGGCCTGTTGGTGATAGGCGGTGAGGTTGAATCTGATCCAGTCGGAAACGTCCCTGTCGGGCTGGTACTGGCTGCCCCGGTCGGCGAGTTCACGGTAGTACTCCCAGGTGTTGCCCGGTCGTCCCAGCCAACTCTCGATGGAGGAGAACTCGGGTGCGAGAACTCCTTCTCTGGCGATCATGAGGGTTTGCAGGGAGCGGGACATGCGGCCGTTGCCGTCGGCCCAGGGGTGGATGGAGACCAGGTGCAGGTGCGCCATCGCGGCCCGCACCAGGGCGTGGGTACTGTCGCTGGTGTTGAGCCAGTCGATGAGTTCCTGCATCAGGTCGGCAACGAGCGGGGCGTCGGGGGCGGTGTAGGCGGCGATGCTCGGATCGCGGGCGTCGGTGACGTAGACCGGGCCCTTGCGCCACTGGCCTGCCGGCCGGCGGATGCTGTGCCGGTGTCCCTGCAGCATCCAGTGAAGGCCGTTGAGCAGGCCCTTGCTGTAGGAGAAGTCCCGGGCGTCGTGAAGGCTCTGGATATAGGTCATCATCCGCTGGTAGGCGAGGGTCTCCTCCCGGTTCTCCTCCGAGATGTCGACCTCGCTCTCGCCCTCCAGGAGGTCCTCGACGTCCACGGTGGCCACCTTGAAACCTTCGATGGAATTCGAGGCCGCCACCGCGTCGGCGGTGAGGAACTTGCGCAGGCCGGCCGTCCGCTTCGTGGGAGTGCGCACGTCGTGCCTGAGGGCCGCGCGCATCCGGTCGATCTGGTCGAGGACCTCTCGGTCCGCATCGGTGAGGTCTGGCGTAGGGAAGAGCATCACCGGATGCTGCACTGACGCAATCATTGCGTCAAACGCTGGAGTGCCGCCCCTCTCCTCGCCTGATGAACGACACCCACCCGCGCACCCGATCACGCCCACACAGTTCCGGGACACCGGCAGCGGGCAGGGCTGCCCGGCCTGGGAACGAGGGCCGCGGACCGGCCACCGGCGTGCCGGCCGGTCCGGCGTGTCCGGGGCTCACAGGGCACTGCCGTACTCCCCCGTCCCCCTCTCCTCATCTGCAACATGCGAGGTCAGAAGCGGTTGAAGGTTTCATCAGGGAGTTCGCCGGAAGTGCTGCGGCCGGTGGCGGGGCCGCATAGCGTGCGATGACCGGGCCGTTTCCCCCTGCTTCTCGCGGTCCCTGCCTTGTGGGGCCCACGACCCTCTAGGAGATCTTGGGATGTCTTCCGACAGCTCCGAGTTACGGCCGCTGGCGCACCGGGCCGGGCGGCATGCTTCGGCGGTGGCGCCGGGGTGGGCGACGGGCCGGGTCCGGCCGTGGACGGGGCCGCACCGGGATCTGCGGCTGCTGCGGCGGGCGTGCCGGTGGCAGCGGCGGGTGGCGACGCTGGCGGCACTGGGGTATTTCGCGGTGTTCCTGGGGCTGACCGTGCGGGTGCCGTCCCTGATGACGCGGCCGGCGCCGGGCGGGCTGCCGTTCGGGCTGCTGCTGGCGCTGGTGCAGCTGCCGGTGACGTGGCTGGCGGTGGTGTTCTACGAGCTGACGGCGCGGCGGTTCGTGGATCCGCTGGCGCGGCGGGTGCGGCGGGCGGGCCGTGAGGGGCGGTCGCTGCCGTGACGGACTTCGGGGGTCCGGCGCAGTCCTGGTCGCTGGTGGCGTTCTGCAGTGTGGTGACGCTGACGCTGCTGCTGTGTGTGATCACCGGTCCGGACCGGGAGGACCTGGACGAGTTCTACACCGGATACCGGTTCCTGTCGCCGCTGCGCAACGGGCTGGCCATCGCGGGTGACTACATCTCGGCGGCGACCGTGCTGACGGTGGGCGGGATCATCGCCCTGTGCGGCTACGACGGGGTGGTGCTGGCGCTGAGCACGCTGCTGTCGCTGCTGCTGCTGATGTTCCTGCTGGCGGAGCCGCTGCATCACACGGGCCGGTTCACGATGGGGGATGTGCTGGGGCGCCGTATGCCGGGGCGGGCGGTGCGGATCACGGCGTGCGCGGTCACGCTGGCGGCGCTGATGCCGATGATGGTGGTGCAACTGGCCGGTGTGGGGCAGCTGCTGGCGTTCGTGCTGGGGTTCTCCGACGGCGCGATGCGCACGGGCTGCGTCGTGGGCGCGGGCGCGCTGATGATCACGTATGCGGCGATCGGGGGGATGCGCGGGACGGCGCTGATCCAGATCCTGAAGACGGTGATCCTGCTCGGTTCGGGGCTGGTGGTGGCCGCGCTGATCCTGCACACGTTCGGCTGGAGTCCGCGCACGCTGTTCGAGTCGGCGGCACGTGGCAGCGGTGCCGGGCAGGGGTATCTGCGCTACGGGCTGCAGTTCGCGGGCGGGCGGCATCCGGCGCTGGACATGGTGAGCACACAGTGCGCGATCGTGCTGGGGGGTGCGTGCCTGCCCCATGTGACGATGCGGATGTACACGGCCGGCAGCACACGCCAGGTGCGCCGGGCGATGTCGTGGGCGGTGTCGGCGGTGGCGCTGTTCATGGCGGTGATGACCGTGGTGGCGGTGGGGGCGACCGCGCTGATCGGCGGGAAGGCGGTGGCGGCGGCGGACCCGCGGGGCAACACGGCGTATCTGCTGGGCGCGCGGGCCGCGTTCGGGGCGGATCTGTCGCGGTCGGAGGGCCTGCTGTTCACGACGGTGACCACGGCGATCTTCCTGACACTGCTGGCGTCGGTGGCGAGCATGACGCTGGCCTGCGCGAATTCGCTGGCGCACGACGTACTCGCGCGCTCGGGCACGGCGCCGCTGCGGGAGATGGCGCTGGCGCGGCTGTCGGCGCTGGGGGTGGGGGTGCCGGTGATCGCCCTGGCGGTGGCCGCCCAGCACCGCAGCCTGCAGCCGCTGGCGATCGTGTCGTTCTGCCTGGGGGCGTCGGCGATCGCGCCGGCACTGGTGCTGGGGCTGTTCTGGCGGCGCTACACGCGGGCCGGGCTGCTGTGCACGCTGATCGGCGGCACCGTCAGTGTGCTGGTCCTGATGACCGGCACGAACCTTGTCTCCGGCTCGCCCCAGTCGGCGTTCCCGGGGGCGGACTTCAACTGGTTCCCGTTCACCACGACGGCTCTGGTGTCGGTGCCGGCGGGGTTTTTGTGCGGGGTGGCGGGGACGCTGGTGTCGGGCCGGCGGGCCGCGGCGCGGGAGCGCAACCGCTACGAGGCCGTCGAGCCGGTGCTGCTGGCCGGGCCGCCCTACCCCCGCGGCAGGTGACCGGGCCGCCGTGGTCTATGCGGGACGGGTGACCGGACCGCCGTGGTCTGTGCGGGGGTGTGCGGTGGGTAGGGGTGGTGTCGGCGGGGGTGTCGCGTGGGTGGGGGCGGTGAGCGGATATAACACTCGTAGGGGTCTGACGGCTGGTCAGATGCCCTCCCCCGCGGTGTGGGGGTGCACGTATCGACGAGGACACAGGAGTGCAGCATGGAAGCCCGGTTGAACATCATGGCCAGTCCGGTCGCGGCCAAGGCCATGAAGCACATCGTCGCCGCGGCCGGGGCGCTCGCGGAGTCGACGCTGCCGGCTGCGACGCGGGAGCTGGTGATGCTGCGGGCCAGTCAGATCAACGGCTGTGGCGGGTGTGTGGACATGCACACCAAGGATGCCGCGGCGGCGGGTGAGACGGCGTTGCGGCTGAATCTGGTGGCGGTGTGGCGGGAGGCGACCGTGTTCACCGAGGCCGAGCGGGCGGCGCTGGAGCTGGCGGAGGAGGGGACGCGGATCGCGGACGCGGCCGGCGGGGTGTCGGACGAGGTGTGGGCGAGGGCGGCGAAGCACTACGACGATGACCAGCTGGCGGCCCTGGTCACGCAGATCGCGATCATCAATGCGTTCAACCGGGGGAATGTGATCACCCGTCAGCCGGCGGGCGGGTATGAGGTGGGCCAGTTCCACTGAGCTGCCGTGCTGCTGCGCCCCGGACACCGTCGCACGGTGTCCGGGGCGTTGCCGTGCCGCCGGGGTGGCTCT
Organism: Streptomyces sp. NPDC096013; assembly: GCF_044763565.1. Classification (NCBI taxonomy): domain Bacteria; kingdom Bacillati; phylum Actinomycetota; class Actinomycetes; order Kitasatosporales; family Streptomycetaceae; genus Streptomyces; species Streptomyces sp. NPDC096013. The sequence continues at coordinate 19,920 of NZ_JBIWGK010000021.1, forward strand.
ACCGCTGTTCGGGGACGGGGAGCGGGCGAGCGGGGGCCTGGCGGGGATGTGCGCGGGGGGTGGGGCGGTGGCGGTGCTGGAGGGTGAGGGCGGCCAGGACGCACAGGGCGGCGGGAGCGGTGAGGGTGAACAGGACGGTGGACAGGCTCCAGCCGGCTTTGACCATCAGGCCGCCCAGGACCCCGCACAGGACGGGGCCGAGTTTGCCCATGCTGGCGGCCCAGCTCATGCCGGTGGCGCGGGTGGCGGGCGGGTAGGCGAGGGCGGCGATGGCCTGGAGGGCGGCGTTGGCCGCGGGCAGGCACAGGCCCAGGGCGAAGGCGGCGGCGAGCAGGGCGGTGAACTGCTGGGCCCACAGCGCTGCCGCGGTCAGGGCGAGGGTGCCCAGGGCCCACAGGGCGGTCAGGACGCGGAAGCGGTCGAGGCGTTTGAGGGCGAAGGAGACCGAGAGCTGTCCGGCCAGGCCGCCCCATCCGAACAGGGCGACGATGACTCCGGCCTGCGCGGTGCTCAGGCCGGTGCGTTCGCTCAGCAGCGGGAGGTAGCTGAGGAGGACGAAGACGACGCCGAGGCCGATGAAGCAGCACAGCCACAGCAGCAGGGTGGTGGCGGCGTGGCCTTTGGCGAGGAGGGTGCGGACCGAGGGGCGTGGCGTGTGCGGGGCGGCGGGCGGGTGCGGGGCCGCGTGGGTGAGAGGGGTGAGGTCCTGGTCGGGGGCTACGGCGGTGAGGGCGCGGTGCAGGGCCTCGGTGCGGTGGTGGGCGGCCAGGACGCTGACGGATTCGGGGACCAGGCGCAGGAGGGCGGGGATGAGGAGGAGGGGGGCCAGGCCGGTGACGGCCAGGAGGGTGCGCCAGCCGAAGGCGGGGACGAGGAGGGCGGAGAGGATGCCGCCCAGGGTGGTGCCGGCGGTGACGCCGGTGAAGGAGAGGGTGACCATCTGGCTGCGGCGGCGGGCGGGGGTCCAGTCGGCGACGAGGGCCATCACGCCGGGCAGGACGGCGCCCAGGCCGAGGCAGGCCAGGGTGCGCAGGGCGGCGAGGGTGACGATGTCGTGGGTGAGTGCCATGGCCGCGGTGCCGAGGCCGAAGAGGGCGACGCCGGCGAGGGTGATGCCTTTGCGGCCGTGGCGGTCGGCGAGGGGGCCGGTGGCGATGCCGCCGGCGACCATGGCGAGGATGCCCAGGGTGACGGTGGCGGTGACCGCCTCGATGCCGGTCCCCCAGTCCTTTTCCAGCAGGGGGTAGACGAAGGCGGCGATGGTGGCGTCGAGGCCTTCGGCGATCATGGTGAGCAGGCCCAGGATCACGATGAGCCACTGGCGGCGGCTCATCGGGCCGCGGTCGATGAACTCCTGCGGGCTCAGCCGTGGGGTGGCGTCCGTGGTCATGGGCGGGCCCTTTCGTGCGTGTGGCGGGGCGAGGGATCAATCCCGGGGGCGGAGGGGGCCCGGGACGCGGCCTGGGGCGCTGGGGCGGGATGGCGGCAGCCCCCGGCCTGGGGGCCGGGGGCTGCCGTTTCGTCGCCCGGCGGTGGGCCGGCCGGTGAAGGGGGGGTACCGGTGGCGGGGCGCCGGGCGGTGACGGGATGTCAGGTGGCAGGGTGTCAGGTGGTGGGGGTGGTCTGTTCGGCGTCGGCGATCAGGTCGTCGAACTCGAGGTTGAACAGGGCGTGCTTGCCGCTGAGTCCGGAGATCAGCTTGACGAAGTCGACCTCGTTGGCGTTCTCCCGGCCGGGGTCGGTGATCTCCTGGGCCAGGCTCCAGTAGAAGCCCTTGGTCTTGGAGCGGTCGTAGAACTGCTCGACGAAGTAGCGGATGTCGCCGAAGAAGTCGCGGTAGGCGGTGGCGTAGCGGTCCAGTGCCTTCTCCTCGATCTCGGGGTGCTCGAGGATGGTGTCGACGATCTTCGACAGGGTGCTGCCGGCCATGGTCGCGAGGGCGACGCCGGTGGAGAAGAGGGGGTCGACGAAGGCGGCGGCGTCGCCGACCAGGACCCAGCCGTTGCCGTAGAAACGCTCGTTGGTGTACGACCAGTCGCGGGCGGTGCGGTAGCCGGAGGTCTGGTGGGCGTCCTTGAGGAGTTCCTTGAGCTTGGTGGTCTGGGCGAGTTCGGAGGTGAAGAGGTCCTCCATGGAGGCGTCGGAGGCGCTGGCGGTGGCGGAGCGGGTGACGTAGCCGACGCTGAAGACGCCCTTGTCGATGGGGATGCCCCAGAACCAGCCGTCCTTGATGCCCTCGATGAGGATGTTGCTCCACTCGTCGCCGGGCAGGCGGTGGCAGCCGTCGAAGTAGGTCCACACCGCGACGTTCTGGAGTTGGTCGTGCCAGTTGACCTCGGAGTACCTGCGGCCGATGACGCGGGCCTGTCCGGAGGCGTCGATGACCAGGGAGGCGCGGGCCTCGTTGGTGCCGGGCAGTCCGCGCAGGGCGTAGGTGACGCCGACGACGCGGCCGTCCTGTTCGACGGTGTCCTTGACGGTGGCCTCTTCGACGACGGTGACGCCCAGTTCGCGGGCGCGGTCGAGGATCATGGTGTCGAGGTCGGCGCGGCGGGTGTGGTACGAGTACGGGATACGGCCGCCGGTGGAGAACGAGAAGTTCCAGGGGATTTCGTTGTTTCCCCAGACGAGGGTGCCGCCGTATTTACGCTCGAATCCCCTGGCCTCCATGCGCTCGGTCAGGCCGAGTTCTTCCATGGGGAGCATGAATCCCGGAATGAGGGACTCCCCTACGTGGTAGCGGGGAAAGCGTTCGCGGTCGAGTACGAGAACACGGCGTCCGCGCTGGGCGAGGAGCGCCGCGGTGGTCGCACCGGCGGGTCCGCCGCCGATGACGATGACGTCGAAATCGTCAGAAATCCCGAGCAGAGTGGACGACATACGAGACCTTCCCCAGTTGATGTGGCGGCGCTCGCGGGTCGTGTGAAGAGTTCTTCGGAGAGTTCTTCGGCCTGCCGAGCGCGTTCATGAACCAGGGTGCGGGTGGGTTCAGTGTCGTGTCACCGCCGATATTGCTCAGCCGGTGTTCTGCTTTTCCTGTCCTTGTTCTCCGGTGCCTCTCCGGGATGTCTGTGGCTTTTCCCTGTTTCCCTTCGAGGGGCTGTGTCTCAGTCCGAGGCGGAGTCGGAGGGCCTGCGGGCCCGGTTCGCCTCGCGGCTGACGGCCCAGGCGTCCGCGACCGGGCCGAGGTGGCCGAGCTTGTCGGGGTTGCTGACCGAGCGGATCGTCTGGATCTGTCCGTCGAGGATGTCGAGGGTCCAGGCGTTGAGGACCCTGCCGTCGCGGTCGCGGAAGATCGCGCCGGGCTGGCCGTTGACCTGGTGGGGCTGCAGGGTCACGTCCACGCTCAGCAGCAGCGGGAAGTAGGAGGCGAGCAGGCGGGCCACGTTGCCGGCGCCGGAGACGGCCTTCGCCAGCTGCGGGGACTTGCCGCCGCCGTCCCCGACGATCTGCGCGTCGGCGGCGAGCAGTTCGCGCAGGCACTCGACGTCGCCGTCGCGGACGGCTTCCAGGAACCGTCCGGCGAGGTGCTCGCGTTCCTCGCGGTCGGCCTCGAAGCGGGGCCGGCCGGCCTCCATGTGGCGGCGGGCGCGGACCATGAGCTGGCGGCAGGCGGCCTCGGAGCGGCCCAGGGCCGAGGCGATCTCGGGGAAGCCGAAGGAGAACACCTCCCGCAGGACGAACACCGCCCGCTCCAGGGGGCTGAGGCGTTCCAGCAGCAGGAGGGCGGCCATGGAGAGGGAGTCGGCCAGTTCCGCGGAGCGCGCCGGGTCCTCGTAGGGGTCGCTCAGCAGGGGTTCGGGCAGCCACTGGCCGACGTAGACCTCGCGGCGGGCGCGGGCCGAGCGCAGGACGTCGATGGAGACACGGGTCACCGTGGCCGACAGGAAGGCCTTGGGCGAGCGGGCCTCGGTCGGGGAGGTGGCGTAGCGCAGCCAGGATTCCTGGACGGCGTCCTCGGCCTCGCTGACGCTGCCCAGGATGCGGTAGGCGATCGAGAACAGCAGGGGCCGCAGTTCCTCGAACTCCTCGGTCCTGCTCATGCCGGCTCCTTCGGGAAGCCCCAGCGCCGTGCGGTGCGCGGCGCGCGGCCGGGCGGTGTCCTGCGGCACGCTGTGTGATGAGCGTAGCGGGTCTGCGGTGGCGTGGGAGCGGTGCTCGGAGTGCGGCATATCGGCCTTCTTGGCGGTGGGCGTCGTCGTGCGGCGAGGACGGGAGTGCGGGCTGCGGGTCATGGCGGGGCGTGGTGGTGGGAGGGGTGTCCGGAAACGGGACGAGGCAGCGCGGCCCGCTGTGACATGGCCGGCCCCAGGTGCCGGCGGCGGGGCGCGGGTCACGGGGTGCGGTCCGGGTGCGGGCAGGCGGGTTCCGGGTGCGAACGGGCGGAGGCGGCGGGCGCGGCGCCCCAGCGGACCGTCTGGATCCTGCCGTCGAGGACGTCGAGGGTCAGGACGCCCAGGACCGTGCCGGTGCGGTCGCGGAAGACCGCACCCGGGCGGGGTCCGGGAGGCCGCGGCTCCATGGTGACGCCGATGTCGAGGAGGGCCGGGACCACGGCGCCCAGGACCCGGGCCACCGGTGTGGCGCCGGCGATCAGCCCGGGCCAGGGCGGCACCCCGCCGGGGCCGGTGCCCGCTCCGGAGGCGGCGGCGAGGCGGCGGCAGGCGGCCGGTGAGCAGCCCACGACGGACGCGGTCTGGGCGAGGGTGCGGCCGAAGATCTCCCGCAGGACGAAGACGGCGCGTTCCAGCGGAGGCAGACGTTCCAGGAACAGGACGGCTGCCGCCGATGCCGGCAGCGGGGCGGGCGGGACCGGCGGTCCTGGCGGCCCCGCTTCCAGGGGGCCCGCCAGGCCGGCCGAAGGCGCCGGAGCGGCCGGCCCGGGCCGGGGGGCGGGACCGGCCGGGGATACCTGCTCTGCCGGGCCGGCCGGGGACCCCGGTGCGGCCGAGGGTGCCGGGCCGTGCCGGCGGGAAGCCTCGGGCGGCGATGGCGGGCCCACCGGATCTGCCGGGTCTGCCGGGTGGGCGCAGGACGCGGCTGCGGCTGCCGGGCCGCTCTCCCCCACCGGGCCAGCCGGGTCAGACGGGTCGGCCGGGGCTGCCGGGGACGTCGGGTCGGCCGGGGCTGCCGGCTGTTGCGGGGCTGGGGCGGGGGCCGCCGGTCCGGGGGTGGTGGGGGGTGCGTGCAGTGCGTCCGTGGCGGTGCGGGTGACCAGGGCCGTCAGGAAGGCCTGCGGGTCGGCGGGTACGGCGGGGGCGGCTTCGTAGCGCAGCCAGGCGGTGTGCACGGCGTGCCGGGCCGCGCCGGGGCTGCCCAGGATGCGGTGGGCGATCGCGAACAGCAGGGGCCGCGCCCGTTCGAACTCCCCGGTCCTGCTCATGCGGTCCCCTCCTCGCCTCCCTGCCGGGCCCGTTCGCCCTCCTCCACAGGACGAGACAGCCCCGGCGGCGGTGACACGGCGCCGTTCCCGCCCGCGGAGGGGAAGCGGGCGGGCGGCGGGGTTCACGGTTCGCGCCGCCGGGCGGAGGCCGTACGGCTCTCGTCCTGGGCGGCGTACACCGCGAGGAAGGCGGCCAGGGCGCCGGTTCCGCCGCCGCCCGGTCCCAGCGCGGTGAGCGGGACACTCCGGCCCAGGGCCGCCGACAGCGCGCTGTGCTCCCGCAGCGCGGCGGCGGCCAGTTCACCGCACGGGCGCGCTGCGCGGCCGGGACGGGTCATGGCCAGGGCCTCGGTCCAGGCCCGGGACGCCAGGTCGGCCCGGCGGGTGTGCGGCTCCGGCGGCGCAGCGGGGCGCGTCGGCGGGGCGGAGGGTGTCGGCTGGCTCATAGGCGTCTCCTTCCGTGGATGCGGTGCGCTCCGGCCGGGCCGGATGGGATGCCATGTGCGGCGGGCGGGGCCATGTCCGGGGCTGCGGGCTGGGACAGCGGGCTGTACCCGCGGCCGGGCCCGGGGCGGTGACGCCGCGCCCGGGGCCGGGCAGGCGGTGGTGCGGGACGCGGGCGGTTCCCTGTCTGCGCCCGGGGCCGTGGGCCGCGCCCGTGACCGGTGCGCCGGTGTGCGGTGGTGGTGCGGGACTGTGCCGTCGCCGGCGCCCGCGGTGGGCGTGCGTGTCCCGCGTGTACGGGGTGTCCGGCCCGGGGGTGCGCGTCCGGGCCGGTGGCAGGGCGGGGCGGGTCAGTGGTCGGGGGTGCCGTTGACGTGGCGTTGGACGAAGTCGTGGGCGCGGTCGCCGAACTGGGTGCCGAAGTGGAGGGAGCGTTCGGTGGTGGCGGGGAAGTGGGAGCCGGCGTGGACGCGGCTGCGGGCGCAGGCCCGGGTGAAGTCGCTCCAGGTGGCGTAGTGGAGTTCGACGTCTTTTTCGGGGGTGGTGGCGGGTTCGGTGAGGGTGGAGCCGGCGGGGACGGTGTGGGTCCAGTCGAGGGTGTCGTCGCCGAGGAAGCGGCGGGCGGCCTGGCTTTCGGCGGCGATCAGGGTGGTGGTGCCGCAGGGGTATTCGGGGCTGTCGCCGGGGGGCAGGTAGCCGGTCCATTCGGTGGCGGGGAGGTCGTCCACGGTGCCCAGGCCGGGGCCGCCCCAGGCGGTGACCGGCTGCTCGCCGTAGGTGTGGCGGATCGCGCTGAAGGGGCGGACGGCGTCGTAGGCGTGCTTGTGGTGCCAGGCGGCGATCAAAGCGTCGAGCTGGGCGACGGAGCTGGTGAACAGCAGCTGGACCCAGGCGTCGAGGTCGAGGCCGCTGTCGTGGGCGAGGGCGGCGGCCTTCGTGGACTGCAGGACGCTGAGGTAGGTGTTGTCGAAGAACTCCGCGGCGGCCTTGTCCTCGTCGCTGAGCGCGGCGGAGGCGGCCAGGACCTCGTCGGCGGCCTGCCGGTAGGCGGGGGTGGCGGGGTGGCGGGTGTGCTCGGGCGGGGCCAGTTCGAAGCGGGCGGGGTCCTGGTAGGTGTAGGGCGTGGTCAGGCGCAGTTGCGGGGTGAGGAACTGCTGGACGGTGAAGACGCCCTTGTCTCCGGGGCCGTCGCCGGCGCGGCGGCGGTGGGGGCGCTGGGCGGGCTGCCAGCGGGTGGGGTCGGTCAGGTCGTGGGGGGTGTTGGCGGGGCGGTAGGCGGTGTAGTCGGCGAAGGGCGGGCCGGGGTAGGTGCGGCCGAGGTCGCCGAGGAAGTTCATGCCGTCGTGGGCGTGGGCGCGGACGGCTGCCTGGCCGGCGAGGGTGCCGATGCCGGCGGGGGTGGTGGGGTCGGGTGCGGTGTCGTCGGGGTCCAGGCCCAGCACGGTCATCATCTGGCGCATGACGTGTTCGCGTTCGGGATAGACCGCGTTGGCGACGTAGGAGGAGGCGTAGAGGGCGGCGATGTTCTTGTTGCGGTTGGTGGCCCCTTCGGCGGCGGGGCGGCGGTCGATGCGGGCGTGGACGCCGACGGCGGTGGGGTGGTAGGGGGCCAGGGCGTCGAAGCGGGCGGCCCACATGACGGCCTGGACCCAGACGATGAGGGACACGTCCTGGGGGGCGATGGCCTGGTGCTGTCCGGAGGAGTCGCCTGCGGCGGCGATGAGGTCCCGGTAGAAGTTGCCGTGGTCGAAGTCGAAGGCGAAGCCGGCGGGAGCCGCGGCGGGCGGGGACGTCGTCATGGTGGGTTCCTCGGTCCTTGGTGTGACGGGGCCGCCCCCCGGGCGGGCGGGACAGGCGCAGGGGCGGGCACGGGGGCGGGCCGGCGGTGCCCGGTGGTGTGGCCGGGTGCCGCCGGCCCGCGGGCCTGCCGTGGAGAGGTGTCAGGCCTGGGCGGCCTCGGGCTCGGTGGCGGGTTGGGCGGCCGGGGGTGCCTGGGGTGCGGGCAGGGGGCCGCTGCGGAGCATCAGGCCGGCGATGAGGGCGCCGGCGACGAAGACGGCGGTGCACCACCAGAAGACGGTGGTGTAGCCGTGGATGGAGGCGAGGTGGATCTCGCGGGCGGTGGGGGTGCCCTGGACGTGGTCGTCGAACCAGGTGCCGGTGGCGGTGGCCGCGATGGTGTTGAGCAGGGCGGTGCCGATGGCGCCGCCGAGCTGCTGGCCGGTGCTGACGCACGCGGAGGCGATGCCGGTGTCCTGGAGGGCCACGCCGGCGGTGCCGGTGCGCAGGGCCGCGCCGTAGATGAGGCCCAGGCCCAGGCCGACGGCGGTGACCGGGCCCATGAGGTGGGCGGCGTAGCCGGAGTCGATGCCGATGCCGGTCAGCCAGGCCATGCCGGCCGCGCTCAGCAGCAGGCCGGCGGTGACCAGGGGGCGCGGGCCGTACTTCGGCATGAGTTTGACGGCGCTGACGTTGGCGCCCACGGCGGTGAACACGAGCATCGGCAGGAGGGCGACGCCGGATTCGATGGCGGAGTAGCCGAGGTCGGTCTGCATGTAGTAGACGAGGAAGAGCATCACGCCGAAGGTGCCGGTGCCCACGAACAGGGTGGTGAGGTAGGCGCCGGCGCGGTTGCGGTCCAGGACGACGCGGGGCGGCAGCAGCGGGTTGGCGGCGCGGGTCTGCCAGAGGGAGAACAGCAGCAGGAGTGCGGCGCCGGCCGCCAGGACGCCCCAGGTGGAGGGGGTGTGCCAGCTGTGTTCGGCGGCGTTGGAGAAGCCGTAGACGACGCAGAACATGCCGCCGGAGGCGAGCAGGACGCCGGGGATGTCCATGCGGGCGCCGGTGCGGGGCTGGCGCTCCAGGAGGACCAGGCCGCCGGCGAGGGCGACGCCGGCGAACAGGAGGTTGATGTAGAGGCACCAGCGCCAGTTGAGGCCGGAGGTCAGGGCGCCGCCGAGGATGAGGCCCAGGCCGGTGCCGGCGGCGGCGACGGCGCTGAAGATGCCGAAGGCCTTGGCCTTCTCCTTGAGGTCGGTGAACGTGGTCGCCAGCAGGGCCAGGGCGGCCGGCGCGAGCATCGCGGCGAAGGCGCCCTGGAAGGCGCGGGCGGTGACCAGCATGCCGAAGCTGGTGGAGGCGCCGCCGACGGCGGAGGCGGCGGCGAAGCCGCTGAGGCCGATGAGGAAGGTCTGCTTGCGGCCGATCAGGTCGGACAGCCGGCCGCAGAAGAGCAGGAGGCTGCCGAAGGGCAGAGCGTAGGCGGTCACGATCCACTGCCGGTCGGCGTCGGTGAAGTGCAGTGCCTGCTGGGCGGAGGGCAGCGCGAGGTTCACGACGGTCAGGTCGACACCGACCATGAGGTAGGCGGTGCAGATGACGGCGAGGATGAGCCATCGCCGCGGGTTGGCGGCCGGCCCCGAGCTCGGCCCGGCCGCGGGTGCCGCGCTCTGTGTCTCCATGGTCTTCTCCCTTGGTGGTGGTGCGTAGGACGGTGTGAAGGCGTCACCCTCTTCGACGAGATACGGCGGTCCCGCTGTGACACGCCTCGGAAAACTGGGGTGGCCGGCACGGCGTCCGCCCCTGTTTTCCGGTTGCCGCCGGGGTCAGGGGTGGGGGGTGCGGGTGTGCATCAGACGGACGGGTTCGTAGGCCGCGGGCAGGCGGTAGTAGGAGCAGATCTCCAGGAACTCGCCGGTGGGCAGCCATTTGACGGCGAAGAGGTTCATGCGTTCGCCGGTGTAGGCGCGGGGGGCGGCCCGCGCGAAGTGCTGGAGGGGGGCTTCCGCGGGGGCGGGGATCTTCGCGAGGTCGAGGCCGGCGCCCAGGGGCGGGGCGAACGCGACGCGGGCGATGTCCGGGGAGTCCCAGCCGAGGGTGACGTTGGCGCGGAAGGAGCCGGCGGCGAAGTCCAGCATCCCTTCGCTGGCCGGGGGCAGTCCGATCTCGCGCAGCAGGGACGCCAGGGTGGGGGGCGGGGGGCTGTTGTGCTCGGTGAACTGGAAGTAGAGGCTGACCGTCCGGCTGCGGTAGTCGATGCCGGTCATCGCGACCTCGTCCAGGCCGTGGCGGGCGAAGAGGCCGAGGTTGGCGCTGACGGCGGGCGGCATGGAGGGGAGGGCGGCCAGGGTGGTCACCTTCTGCAGGTCGCGGGGGAAATGCGCGTAGATCTTCTTGAATCCGCTGACGGCCGAGCAGTCGGTGAAGTGTTCGGTGATGTCCCAGTCCTGGGCGTGCAGGTCCGCGAGGAGGGAGGCGACGGGATGGTCGGTCTTCTCGGTCAGCCCGCTCGCCAGTGCTGTGGCGTAGGGGTCGGTGATGTCGGGGGATATCGTGAAGCAGTAGTCGAGTTGTCCGGCGTGGTGGTCTCCGGTCAGGACACTGAAGACGACCATGGCGTTGTCGAATGTCCCGCCGAATGCGTCCAGGACCGGCCGGACTTTTTCGCGGGAGCAGAGGGCGCCCACCAGGCGGGCCGATTCCTCGATGGCCGAGTACAGCTTTTCCGCGTCGATGTCTGCGGACATCAGAACTCCAAGTAGTCGGCGTCGGCCGTCGATTCCCCGAATACGGCGGGAGGCCCGCGCTGTATCGCTTCTCGAACATAGCGCGGGGGTCCTCAAGAACCGCTGGAAAATCTCTCGGGGGAATGAGGGGGAATGAGGTGACGGGCAGGGGCACGGTGGCCGCTGCCGGAATGTCAGACCGTGCTGCGCACCGTGTCCGCGGTGTCCGCGGTGTCCGCGGTGTCTGCGGGGTTCGCGGTGTCTGCGGTGTCTGCGGGGTTCGCGGTGTCTGTCGTGTGTCCGGGTGCGGTGCTCTCCCCCGGGCGGCCGGCGGCGGGGCGGCCGATGATCCAGCTGAGCAGGGGGCCGGCCATCGCGGTGGTGACGACGGCCATGACGACCATGAGGGAGTACAGGTCCCGGCCCAAATAGCCCAGTTGCAGACCGACGTTGAGGACGATGAGTTCGGTCAGGCCGCGGGTGTTCATCAGGGTGGCGAGCGCGGCGGACTGCCGCGGCGGCATCCGGTTGAGGCGGGCGGCGGTGTACGCGCCGGTGAACTTGCCGCCGACGGCCACCAGCAGGATCAGTCCCAGGGTGCCCAGGCCGCTCGCGTCCAGTCCGGACAGGTCGACCTGGAGGCCGGCGACCAGGAAGAACACCGGCAGCAGCAGGGTGCCGCTGAGCTGGCCCAGGCGTTCGTGGACGTCGGCGCGCAGCCGCTCCCCGCCGGTGCGCGGGAGGATCACGCCGAAGAGGAACGCGCCGAAGATGTAGTGCAGGCCCACCCACTCGGTGGCGGCGGCCGACAGCAGCAGGCCCACCAGGACGGCCGCGAACACCGTCGGGGTGAGGGTCAGGGCGGGGCGGCGGTCCACGAAGCGGCGCAGCAGGGGCCGCAGGACGAAGAGCATGCCCAGGAGGTAGGGGACGGCGAGCAGGATGCGCCACTGGTCGGGGCCGGCCGAGCCGCTGACGGCGACGACGCCGGCCAGCAGGGACCAGGCCAGGACATCGTCGATGGAGGCGCAGGCCAGCGCGACCACGCCGAGCGGGGAGCGGGTCATGCCCCGGTCGGTGAGGATGCGGGCCAGGACCGGGAAGGCGGTGATCGACATGGCGATGCCCATGAACAGCATGAACGCCGTCCTGTCGCCGGTGCCGTAGTCGTCCATCAGGTAGAGGGCCAGCAGGGTGCCCAGGCCGAACGGCAGCAGGATGGAGCTGAAGGAGACGGTGGCGGCGAGGCTTCCGCTGCCGCGGATCATCGCGGCGTCCCATTCCAGGCCGACCAGGAACATGAAGGCGGCGACGCCGACCGCGGCCAGGGCACTGAGCAGGGGGCGGATACCGGCCGGGAAGAGGGCGTCGGAGACCGCCCCGTGGAAGAGGGTGGGGCCCAGGGCGACGCCGGCGAGGACCTCGCCGATGACCGCGGGCTGGTGCAGGCGCCGGGCCAGTGCGCCCAGCAGGCGGGCCAGCAGCACGATGGCGGCCAGGCCCAGGAGGAGGGACGAGGTCTGGTGGGTGGTCATGGCGACGCTCTCCGTGGTGGGGATCCGGCCGGGAACGAAAGCGGACAGGCCCCCGCCCCGGGTTTCCCGTCCGTCCCATGGCGGAGGGGAAACCCGGGGGCGGGAGGGCATGCGAAACCCGGCGGCCGCCGGGGGCGGCCGCCGGGTCGGCGCGGACGGACAACGGGCACCGCGGGCACCCCGGCGGGGGCGCCCCGGCGGGGTCAGGCGGGGTAGGCGCCGTAGCGGCGGTCGCGGCCGCGCAGGTCGGCGAGGGCGGTGTCGAACTCGGCGCGGGTGATGTCGGGCATCAGCGCGTCGGAGAAGTACAGCTCGGCGAAGGGCGACATCAGCGGGTAGAAGTTCGACAGCCGCACATGGCCGCCGGTGCGCAGGACGTAGTCGACCGGCTCGGGCACGTAGGCGTGGGCGGCGAGGATCTCCTCGGTCAGCTCGGGGATCTTCCCGTTGAGCCGGTTGAAGATGCCGATGATCTCGCGGGAGAGGGACATGCCCAGCACGAAGTGCAGGGTGAAGCCCGCGTCCTTGGCCGACTTCCCGCTCAGCTCCTCCAGTTCGCTGCGGTAGGTGTCGGGCACCAGGTCCAGCAGTCCGGAGAACTCGAAGTTGACCTCGCCGTGCAGACGGCGCGCCACGTCGTTGAACGCGCCCAGGAACGTGGTCACCGCGGCCTCGGGGCGGGTGTAGTTCTGGGCGGAGTTGGTGGCGATGTAGAAGTTGGTGAAGCCTTCCTCGCGGACCCAGCCGGTGAACTCGACGATCTTGTCGGCCATCGCCTGGTAGCTCTCCTGGAGGGAGACGCCCTGGTTCTGGGACCAGCGGCGCATCCCGTCCGGCAGCAGCATGAAGTTGGACACCGTCGTCTCCTCCTGCTCAGGCGGTCTTGCGGGCGGTCAGGATGGCCTGGACGGGGATGACGTCCGGGGGGATCTCGGCGGGGTCCTTGGTGAGCGTCTTGGTCACCTCGAAGCCGCATTCGCGCAGCCAGCGCTCGTAGACCGACAGCTTCTGCGGGCCGCCCTGGCCCATGGTGGCGCCGATGAAGAAGGCCGGGAAGAAGTCGACGTTGTAGTTGTCGGTGTCCTTGATGTCCTCGGGGTAGACCGGGACGAGGATGTTGACCGTGCCGCCCACCGTGAGCGACTTGTGCACGCCCTGCAGGATCCTGACCACGTCGGCCTTGTCGAACATGTCCAGGAAGTGCTTGACCAGGACGACGTCGTAGCCCTGGGGGATCTCGTCGAAGACGTTGCCGCCGATGAACGACAGATGCTCCTCAAGACCCTCGGCGCGGAAGTTGGCCAGCGCCCGTTCCTCCTTGTCGGGCAGGTCGAAGGTGGTGACCGTCAGGCCCTCGGAGGCCTTGTGGCGGTAGGTGTGGATCGCGCCCAGGCCGGTGTTGCCCGCCACGTCCAGGACGCGGGAGCCGGCCGGGATGTCGATGTTGTCGAAGAACCAGGGGTCGATGTTGGCCGTGACGTTGTTCATCAGCTTCAGCCAGGAGTCGTTCAGGTCCTGGTGGTCGGCGACCGCGTCGTAGAGGGTGCCCTCGGCGCCGTAGAGCTCCTTGAGGCCGACGACGGTGCCGGTGCGGGCGGACTCGGTGAGGTAGAACAGCTGCCGCAGCGCGGTGACCTTGATCAGGTTCATGTAGGCCAGGGCGCGGTCGAGGTCGGCGACGGGTACGTCGGCGAGGGCGTCGAGGGTGTAGGTGCCCGCCTCCTCGTCGTGGGCGACGAAGCCCTCCTTGACGAGGAGGAACAGGAGCTGTTCGACCGCGTCGGGTTTGGTGCCGGCCTTCTCGGCGAGCTGGGCGGCGCTGGAGGCGGGCTGTGCGCGCAGGGTGTCGATGAGACCGAGTTCGAAGCTGGAGAGCAGGCTCATGAACCGCGAGGGTCCGACCATGTATTCGCGCAGTCGGGCGAGCGTGTCGTGAGGTGTCACGGCGTCAGCCTTTCGGGTCGGTGGAGTGGTCCGGCACACCGGCCGGCCGGTGACGGGCATCGGATGGTGTCGGTACGGGCTGCTGGGTGAAGCGGCGGGCCAGTTCCAGGCGCTGCACCTTGAGCGTGGCGGTGCGGGGCAGTTCGGCCTGCGGGATCTGGACGGGGTCGGCGAGCTGCGGGAAGGCGGCGGTGGCCGCCCGCCAGCGGGCCGCGTCCAGGGGGGTGTCGTCGGTGGTGCAGACCACCGGGACCGCTTCGCCGCGGGGGCCCTGGACGACGACGAGTTCGCTCAGTTCCGCCAGTTTGCCCAGGACGACGTCCTCGATCTCCAGGGAGCTGTGCACTCCGGGGATCATGTCGACCTCCCGGTCGAGCATGTGCAGGCAGCCCAGGCGGGTGCGGTAGCCGACGTCACCGGTCCCCCACCACTGGCCGGTGCGGTTGCTGTCGTAGCGGTCCTGCTCGCCGTGGTAGGTCTTGGCCAGGCCCGGCCAGGCGACCTCGATGCGGCCGGGGTGGCGCCGGGTGGGGCGGTGGCCGTCCCTGCCGACGACACGGATGCGGGCGGCGCCCCGGGGCATGGCCCAGCCCACGCAGCGGCCGTTGGCCTTGTGGGCGAAGGGGCGGAAGTAGGCGCGGCCGACGGCGGGGCCGACCTCGCTCTGGCCGTAGATCTGGAAGAACAGGGCGCCGCGCCGGGTGGAGGACTTCAGCAGCCGGCTCATGGTGGCGGGGTGGATGGCGTCGAAGGTGCTGGAGAAGACCTTCACGGAGGCGAACGGCATCCGGGGGTCGTCGGTGAGCTGTTCCCATTCCATCAGGGAGTTGGGCAGGGCCTCGACGAAGGCGGGGCGGTGGGCCAGGAAGTGCTCGGCGACGACCGCGGGGTCCGTCTCGCGCAGCAGCAGCACCGGGTACTGCTTGAGCAGGGCCAGGGACATCGCGGCGACCATCCGGGAGTGCACGAAGGGCACGTGGATGGCGACGGTCTCCTTCCTGCGCTTGAGGGCCAGCAGCCGCCACTGCGGCACCAGGCGTATCGCCTGGGTACGGGGGGTATGGACGACGAGCTTGGGAATGCCGGTGGTCCCGGAGGTGTGGGTGATGACGGCCGCCTCGTCCAGCGGCCGCAGCACCGGCCGTACCCGGGGCGCGCCGGCGAGTTCGGCGAGCGAGACGGCGCCCGGGCGGTCGGCGGCGGAGGTGATGACCCGCCGGGTGAGGCCGGCCAGCGGCACGCCGTCCAGGAGGTCGAGTTTGTGGCCGTCGGTGAGCAGGGTGGGGTTGCCGACCCGCTCCAGCAGGACGCCGACGGTCGTGGCGTCCAGGGCCGGGGAGAGGTTGACCACGACCGCGCCGATCCGGGAGACCGCGGCGGCGAGCATCCAGTGGTCGGCGTTGGCCGTCTTGTAGATCACGACGTGTTCGCCGGGCCGTACGCCGGCCGCGTGGAGGCGGCCGGCGAGGTCGTCGACGTGCCCGGCGTACTGGCGGACCGTCAGCTGCCGTCCCGCCTCGGGCAGGACGTCCAGGTCGTGGTCCAGGGTGATCGGCGTCGAGGGGTCGACGGCCGCGGCCATCTCGGGCAGCAGGCCGATGTGCAGGCCGCGGCGCTGGATCGATCGGTAGGCGGTGGAGCCCTTCATGACGATGTGTCTCCTTCGGGGGCACGCAGCGGGACGGCGGGAGACGTGCGGGTGCAGGGTGCCGGGACGGGTGCGGGGTGCCGGGACGGGTGCGGGCAGGAGTGAGTGCGGGCAGAGATGCAGGGCCCCTGCCGTGCCGGCGGGCTGAGGCGGCCGCCGGCTATGCGGCCCGGCGGGCGGTGCCCGCGTCGGCGCGTACCACCTCGCGCAGGGTGTGGGCGACGCGGGTGACCTGGTCCTGGGTCAGTTCGGCGTGCATCGGGATGGCGAGCTGGCGGGTGGCCAGGTCCAGGGAGACGGGGCAGGTCTGCTTCGCGTCGAAGACGGGCTGGGTGTGGCCGGCGAACGTGCCGTGTCCGCAGCCGATGCCCTGGGCGCGCAGCGCGGTGGCCACCGTGCCCCGGTCCACCCTCTCGTCGAGGGTGACCATGTAGGTCTGCCAGGCGTGGGTGCGGTCGGCCGGCACATACGGCAGTGTCAGCAGCTCCTCCCCGGCCAGGAGTTCGCCGTACTGCGCGGCGACGGCACTGCGGCGCGCCAGGAGTTCACCGATGCGGCCCAGCTGCACCTGAAGGATCGCGGCGGCGATGTCGGACAGCTTGAAGTTGTAGCCGATCTCGGTGAACACCGGGATCGGCAGGCCGACGACGTTGCCCATGTCGAAGATGCTGCCGATGCCGAAGGACGAGCGCAGCCGCGCGTCCTTGCCTATCTCCGGGTCCGCGGCCAGCAGGGCGCCGCCCTCGCCGCTGCTGGCGCCCTTGCGGCCGTGGAAGGACAGGCAGCCCACCTCCGCCAGCGCCCCCGCCTTACCGCCCTGGTAGGTGGCGCCGACGGCGCAGGCCGCGTCCTCGACGAGGAACAGGCCGTGCCGGTCGGCGATCTCCTGCAGTTCGGTGTAGTCGGCGGGCAGGCCGACCGTGTCGACCGCGATGATGCCCGCGGTGCGGGGGGTGACCAGGTCGGCCACCGCCCGCGGGTCGACGGTGTAGGTGTCGGGGCGTACGTCGGCGAAGACGGGGGTGGCGCCGACGTAGCGGGCGGCCTGGGCGGGCGCCGGGAAACCGTAGTCGGCGACGATGACCTCGTCGCCGGGCCCCACCCCCAGGGCGAGCATCGCCAGGTGCAGGGCGGCACCGCAGTTGCTCACCGCGACCGCGTCACCGACCGCGTACTCCGCCGTGAGCCGGGCCTCCAGCGCCTTGCCCTGCGGGCCCTGGCCGGCCGGCCAGCCGGAGGCGAACACCTCGGCGACGGCGGCCAGTTCCCGCTCGCCCAGACTCGCGTGCACCAGGGGAATCGCGTCCATCGTGGTCAACTCCGTTCACGCTCCGCGCCCGGCGGCCCGGGGGGAAGAAACAGGGGAAGAGGCAGGGGGAACAACAGGGGCAACGGCAGGCGCAGTTGCCGGGGACGGGGACGGGGACGGGGACGGGGCGGATCCGGACACAGGCGCAGCCGCGGGCGCGGGCGCGACTGCGGGGTCGGGCCCGGACACGGATGCCGGCGCGGATTCAGGTTCGGGCGCGGGTTCGCGGGTGGGGGGTTCGTAGCGCAGCGGGGTCAGCTGGTGGACGTCGTAGCGCCGCCGCATGCGTTCCACGGCTTCCTGGTCGATCGTGCCGCCCGCCTGCCAGATCTCGGCGATCTCCTCGAAGTAGAACTCGTGGTACGGCGAGGGATAGCACTGGAAGAGCATGCGGGCCGGCCGGTCGGAGGCGTTGCGGAAGGCGTGCGGGGTGCCCGGGGGCACGAACATGAAGGCGCCCTCGGTCGCGGCGGTGATCCGGTCGCCGTCCGGGGAGGTCCACCGGTGCCAGGAGTCCTCGGTGCGCCGTTCCGGTTCGAACGCCAGGAGTTCCAGCTCGCCCTCGAGGACGTAGAAGAACTCCTGCGCGTCGTGGTGGACGTGCGCGCCGACGTCGAAGCCGGGCGGGACGACCACTTCGAAGACCGACAGGGAGGAGCCGTGGTCCTTGGTGGCCTTGAAGGTGACTTCCTGCGCCTTGGTGATCAGTTTCCGGCCCTGGCCGGGCGGGACGATGAGGCCAGTCATCTGGTTCGGTTCCTTCGGCAGAGACGGCGGCGGAAGAGAAGAGAAGGGGTCAGTCGACGTCGGCGCGGGCGCCGTCGTTCCAGCGGCCCAAGGCCATCTCGGCGGTGATGCCGGGGCCGAAGCCCGCGATCAGGCCGGTCGCGTCGGGGGCCGGGGTGTCCTCCTCGAACAGGCGGCGGGCCGCCTCCAGGACCACCGCGCTGGCGATGTTGCCGTACTCGCTGAGCGTGGCCCAGCTGTGGCGGAAGACGCTTCGGTCGACCTCAAGGAACTTGGCGAGGTCGTCCAGGATGCGCGGGCCGCCGGCGTGGACGATGTAGAAGTCGAGGCTGCCCGCGTCCCAGCTGTGGTCCTTGGCGAACTCCCGCAGCACCGGCGCCAGCGGCTCCATCGTGCCCGGCACCCGCCGGTCCAGCTGGAAGTGGAAGCCGGTCTCGCGCACCGCGTAGGAGATCCAGTCCTCGGTGTGCGGGATGAGGTAGGAGGCGTTGCGCTCCAGCTCGATGCCGGTGCCGCCGGTGCCGCGCACCACGGCGGCGGCGACCGCGTCCCCGAACAGGCCGTCAGAGAGCAGCGAGCCGATGTCGTCCATGTCGGGCTGGTAGCACAGCGAGCAGAACTCGGCCGACACGATCAGGACGTTGCTGCCGGGGTGGGCGACGCAGAAGTCGTGGGCGCGGTTGACGGCGGCGCCGCCGGCCGCGCAGCCGAGCTGGGCGATGGGGATCTGGCGGGTGTCGGGGCGCAGTCCCATCGTGTTGATGAGCCACGCCGTCAGCGACGGCATCAAGAAGCCGGTGCAGGACACGTAGATGATCGCGTCGATGTCCCGGGCGGCGACGTCGGCGTTCTTCAGCGCCTCCTCGACGACCTGGGGGGTGCGCTTCTTGGACTCCACCTCGTAGATGCGGTTGCGTTCGGTCAGACCCGGGTGGCGCAGGGTCTGCTCGATGGGCTGGACGAGGTGGCGCTTCTGCACGCCTGTGTTGCGTATCAGGCGCAGCGCGAGCGGGAGTTGCTCCTTCCCCTCGTGCACACGCCGGGCGAAGTCCAGCGTCTCCTCCATCGTGATGATGTGCTCGGGCGCCTGCACCGCGGGCTTGCACAGCCTGGCCATGTCGGGTCCGCCTTCTCTAGGTCTGCCGGGGAAAAGTGCACGTACGTGCATGCGTGCATGCGTGTGCGCCGGGTACGGCGCGTGGGGCTGAAGGGCTGGGGGGTCACGCCGCCGCGGGGTGCGGGGCGAGGTCCATCAGGGCGGAGAGGACCGGCGGCCTGCTCCAGTCGGGCGCGCTCAGGGTGATCTCCAGGCGGCGCGCGGTGTTGTCCTTGACGCGTACCGGGCCGGTCGCCGCCGTCAGCCGCGCCGGTGACGGCCCGTCAACTCCGCTGCCTGCCGGGGCAGTCGGGCGGGGGCGGGTGACGGCGTGGACGTACCAGACGCCTTCGGGGATGTGCTCCAGCGTGAAGGGGCCGGGCGCGGACGCGTGGACGAGCCGGACGGGGGCGCCCTGCAGCAGGGGGCTGGCGAAGACGCCCACCCGCACCGCCCGCGCACTGTCGCCGGTGGTGTGCAGCAGGCCCGTCACCGTGCCGGTGCCGGTGGGCCCCACCCGCGCCGGCGTCGTCACCGGCGCGAGTGGGGCCGGTGCCAACTCGGGTGCGGGCGGGACCTGTCGGGGTCCGGCGGAGGTGAGGGAGAGTGCGCGGTAGCTGGTGGGCGACAGGCCCACCAGCTCGGTGAAGCGGCGGGTGAAACTGCCGGTGCTGCTGTAGCCGACGCGCGCCCCGATGTCCGCGACGGTCAACTGGGTGGCCAGCAGCAGGGCTTTGGCCTCCTGCAGCCGTACCGCGCACAGGAACCGTCCCGGGGTGACCCCGGTGACCCGGGTGAACACCCGCAGGAAGTGGTACTTGCTGAGCATCGCGTCACGCGCCAGCTCCTCCAGGCTCAGCGGTTCCCAGAAGCGTTCGCGGATCGTGGTGACGGCATGCCGCACGAGGTGCTCCATGAGGGCTCCTGACGAAGAACCGCCGGCCGGCGGGGAGTTGACCGGCACCGGCCCCGCCCGGACGGACCGCAGAGGTCGCAGTCACCGGGACACAAAGTCACCGGGCGCCGGGTCACCGGGGTGCAAGGCGGGGTCACCGCCGCGCAGCCGGCACATGATGCGGCCGACGGGCGGCGCAACAGCGGACGGCGCTACAGGCGGACGGCGCAGCTGACGGGTGGCTCAACGGGCGCATGAAAAAAGGGAGTCGGGACGCTCGGTCCCGGACTCCCTGCCAACTCTCCGCCGCCTGAAGCGTTTTCGGGCAGGGGAGGTGTGCCGAAATAGTGACACGGGCGCCGCCCGCACGCCAAGACTCCTCGGAAGTGACGTAGGTCACGTCAACTGGGTTCGGGGGCGGCCGAGTTGGCGTGCGGATCACGCCACCGCCGCCCGACCGGTTCTGTAGCGGCCTGCTGCCACCATCGGCCCAGACCCACACGACCGGACACGGAGGGCGAATGTCTCGCGCCGAGGAAGCCACCGTCAGGACCAAACGGTCGACCGCACCACCGGCGCGGGCCGGCGACGGCCGGCTGAAGGGGCTGCGCCGGACCGGAGCGCTGATCACTTTCATGCTCGGCGCGCTGTCCGCGGTGCCGCCGCTGTCGATGGACATGTATCTGCCGGCCCTGCCCGACGTCACCCGCACGCTGCACGCCTCCGCCACCAGCGGCCAGCTCACGCTGACCGCCTGCCTGACCGGCATGGCGCTGGGCCAGCTTGTCGTCGGCCCGATGAGCGACCGCTGGGGCCGGCGCACACCGCTGCTGGTGGGCCTGCTCGTCTACGTCCTGGCCTCCGTGAGCTGCGCCATCGCGCCCGACGCGGGGTTGCTGATCGGCTGTCGGCTGCTGCAGGGCCTGGCCGGGGCGGCGGGCATCGTCATCGCCCGCGCCGTCGTCCGCGACCTCTACGACGGTCTGGAGATGGCCCGCTTCTTCTCCACCCTGCTGCTGGTCTCCAGCCTGGCCCCGGTCGTCGCGCCGATCCTGGGCGGGCAGGTGCTGCGCTTCACCGCCTGGCGGGGCGTCTTCCTCGTGCTGGCCGTGATCGGCGTCGCGCTGACCGCGCTGGTGTGGCGCCGGCTGCCCGAGACCCTGCCTCCCGAGCGGCGGCGCGGCGGCGGCGTGCTGGGCGCCCTGTTCATCATGCGCGGCCTGCTCGCCGACCGGATCTTCGCCGGCTATGTGATGGTCAACGGCTTCGCCTACGGCGCCCTGTTCTCCTACATCGCCGCCTCGCCGTTCGTCATCCAGGGCATCTACGGCGCCTCCCCGCAGACCTTCTCCCTGCTGTACGGCCTCAACTCGCTCGGGATGATGATCGTCGGCCGGATCAACGGCAAACTGCTGGTCGGCCGGGTGCGCCTGGACCGGGCGCTCGGTGTCGGGCTGAGTGTCATCGCGGTGGCCGGGACCGTGCTGCTGCTGGTCGCGCAGGGTGCCTTCGGGGACGCGGGCACCGTGCCGGTGGCCTGCTGCCTGTTCGTCATGATCTCCGCGCTGGGGCTGGTGCTGCCCAACACCAACGCGCTCGCCCTGATGCGCACCCCGCACGCCGCGGGCTCCGCCTCCGCCCTGGTGGGCACCTCCTGCTTCGCCATGGGCGCCGTCGCCACCCTCCTGGTCGGCATCGCAGGCAAGGGAACGGCCGTGCCCATGGCCGCCGTCCAGACCGGCAGCGCCCTGGCCGCCGTCACCTCCCTCCTGCTGATGTGCCGCCCCTGGCGGAGCCTGCCCGCCGAGGAGAGCCGGCACTAAAACCTGTGGTGACACCACGGCGTCACCGGCCCTGGCCCGTGACGCCGGACTGCTCCTCCCAGATCTCCCAGAAGCGCCTCTACCGCCGCTTGATCACCGCCCTGGGCAGGCCGCGTGAGGTCGACACGGCGCGTCGGGGGGCTCATCCGCTCCAGGGGACTCGGGCGAGAACCAGCCCCCGGACGTCGGCGGCGCCGGTCGCCCGGAGCCGGAGCGCGACGTGCTGGAGCTGCGAGCCGCTGGTGAAGACGTCGTCGACGAGCAGGATGGTGGCTCCCTTAATGTCGCCGGTGTCTCCGGTCCAGGTCAGGGCGGCGGCATGCGCGGTGGCGGCCGCGCGTTTCTCGTCCAGGGTGCGGTTCGCGGACCGTGGCGTCTCGGCGTGTTTCACCAGCCGGTGCGCGCCCGGCGGGCTGAGCGGGAAGGCCCGGGTCACGTCCTCCGTGTAGGCGGCATCCATGATCGCCTCGATGTGCCGGATGGGCTGGCGGCCGGTGTGTGTGGGGTTTCCGACCACGTGGTCGACGCCCCGCATCTCCTCGGGGTGGCTCTCCATCCAGCCGACGAGGAGCCGGCCGAAGATCATCGCCCAGCCGGCTCTCCCCTCGTATTTCAGCGTGTGGATCTTGTCGCGCAGGGCTCCGGAGTACATGGCCACTGCGTCGACGCGGGAGAACCCCCGCTCGGCTTCCGATAGCGCACACACCCGGTTGCTGCACTGCCTGCCGGGTGCGACGGACTGGGAGCAGACCGGGCAGTGGGGCTCGGCGACCGGCTGGAGGGTGCGGCCGGCGCAGTCGGAGCACAGGCGGGCGGTGCCGGTGATGCGGTAGGCGCATACCGGGCAGCCCGGGAAGCCTGCCGGATCCGGGAGGCCTGCCGTCACAGGCCGGCCAGGGCGAGTTGCTGGCGCTGCTGGCCGGCGGCTTGGATGTCCGCGGCCTGGCCGAGGCGGCCGGTGATGTCGCTGGAGGTGGTGACCAGGATTGCCCGGTCCTCGGCCAGCATCTTCTTCGCCCAGGGCTGGGTGTCGGCGAGGGAGCGGATCAGGAAGACGAGCTTGCCGTGCTCGGCGGCCAGGCGGGCCTGCATCTTGGCGCCCGACGTGCTGGAAGCCTCGATGACGACGCTGCCCAGGGTGGTACCGGAGGTGACGACATTGCGGCGCGGGAAGGTGTACTTCGCCGGGGGGCTCGTTGGCCAGAACTGGCTCAGCAGCGCTCCGCCGGCGGCGAGGATCGCCTTGGCGAGCGGCCGGTTCTCGGCCGGGTAGATCGCGGCGGCGATGCCGGTGCCCATGACAGCGAAGGTCCGGCCGTTTGCGCTGAGCGTGGCCTGGTGGGCTGCCGCGTCGATGCCCTTGGCCAGACCGCTGGCGATCACGACGTCGTGCTCGACGAGCTCGCGGGCCATCCGGGCGGCCCGGCGTAGCCCGTCCTCGGAGGCCTGGCGGGTGCCGACGATGGCGATGGAGCGGGCGTCGCGCTGATCGAGCTCGCCGCGGTAGAAGAGGAACGGCGGCAGGTTGCCGATCATCCTCAGGTTCGCCGGGTAGTCCTTGTCCAGGACCGTGACCAGGCGCGCGCCGGCCTTGCTGGCGGCGGCGAGTTCCTCGTCGACTCGCGCCCGGGCGTCGTCCAGGCCGGCGGCCAGGGCTTGCTGCAGCAGGGGGCGGTTCTTCGTCGCGGCACGCGAGTCCTCGTGCAGCTGTCCGTCCATGAGCGCGGCGAGGCCCTCGGGGCTCTGGGCGCCGCGGGCGAGCAGGCTCCAGTCGAGGGTGGCATCGCCGGTGCGCAGCGCGCACAGGGTCAGCAGATCGTGCTGGTCAGCGGTGATATCGAGGTCCATCAGGGTGTCCTTCTACTCGTGGCCCCGGGATGTTCGAAGGATGAATCGGTGTCTCGGGCCACTTCCATCTTGGCGTACGCGGCCCCCGTACGGGCGGGAAGGGGCCCTCGGGCTGATTTCTCAAGCGTGCCGCCGCTGCTCCATCCGGGCGAGGGCTTCGGCGAGCTGGGTGGCCCCGCCGGGCGCCGCGACCGGTTCCCAGCTGATTCCTGCCGCCAGACAGATGCCGCTGACCAGGCGCTCCGCCTCGCGAGTGTCGTACCACTGCTCGACCTGTCCGGGCAGGGCGATCCACCACAGAGCGGTGGTCGTCGTCTTCCCGGCCGGGAGGAGGTACTCGCCTCGCCAGACGAGGGGGTACGCGTTCTGCTGAAGGTGGGTGAGCATCTGCCCGAGGTGCTGCTGCCGGGCGTTCTTGTCGGCGGTCATGGGTGAGCGGGTGCCCGCAGGAGCCGGGCGCGGTGCCGGATGGGGCATGCGGGCCGTCGTCGGCTCGGCGGCGGCTTCCTCGGCGGCAGCGAAGTGCTCCATGGCCGCCGTCAGGGACATCGATGGCCCCTCCTCCGCTCCTCCGGGGCCCGAGGTTGTCTGGAAGTCCGCCAGGGTGATGTTGTTGGTGGCGAAGGGGTCGATGGTGACGCCGGGGCGCAGCCGGTAGACGGTGTGGCGTGAGGGCGGCCGCGTTGCCGGTGGGTGCGGCCGCTGCGTCGCACCACTGGAGTCGGTTCTCGGGCCGGCCCCGGGCCAATAAAGTTGACGTGTCACCTAGTTGGTTTTTAGGGTGCCCGAGGTGAGGACAGCGCCCGCCGCACCGGTACTGCTACGACGGGCGCTCGCGCCGCCCGAGGAGGCGAGGTCTCATGTCGGACAACGAGCAGTTCACCCGTGCCGCCTACCAGGTGGTGGAGGTCCAGGACATCCCGGGCGGGCCGCCCGTTTCACCGGGAACGGCACGTTCACGGACCAGTCTGTCGGCGTCACCCACCGCGGACAGGACGTCGCCCAGCCCGTCGAGAACTACGCCGAGGCCTTCCCGGACATGCACCGGGAGCCGTACGACGTCCACGTCCAGGGCGACGTCGTCACCGTGGAACCGCCCCTGAAGGGAACGCACACCGGCCCCCTGCACACGCCGTTCGGCGTGATCGCACCCACCGGCAAGGCCATCCAGGCGTCCTGCTGCGACGTGTTCCAGATCCGCGACGGCAAGATCGCGTCGTTCAACTGCTTTGCATTCTTCTAGCGCAAAAGATTGGTTTCGACGAGTCACCCGGCTCAAGGCCGCCTGCTGATCCGGCTATCCACCGGCACCCGGGGGCGGCGGCCCTCGCAGGTCGCCCGACTGGTAGCCCGTGCGCCGGTGCCGTTGACCTGCGCTGCCCCGCCAAGTCGGAGTGTTAACACTCTCTGGTGGCACCCGCCTCCTGCCACCCACCAGCAGCTGAACAACACGGGGCAACGGGCTCACTGCAACTGCGCTGCACTGAGCGGTGCCTCGGACTAAAGAAGCCAGGGGCACCGTGTACAACCGGTGAGATCAGATCCGCCAGGATCGAATGCGGTCAGCCACGTCGTAGCCATCGGCGCGACCGGCGTCGATGTCGCGGGCAAGGTCGATCAACGCACCATACGGCGGGTCTACGGCTTCACCCGCAGCATCCATGTACCCCGTGACGATCGCGGCGCCGTACAGCGCGTTGCGGGCCGGGAGGGGGCGCAGCCGGATGACGGCGTGCATCAAGGCCGCCGCGCGCCACGCGCTGTCGACGGTCACGCCGACTTGCGGAGTGTTGACGCGGTGTCGGGCGACGGCCGCCACGAGGTCGGAGAAGTCGTGGACCGAGGGCTGCTTGGGCAGCACGTCCGCCTGGCGCTCCAGCAGCCAGCGGATGTCGATGTGGAGCTCCACCTCAGGCTGCCCGCCCGGGGGCCTCGGCAGCATCCAGGCGGGAGGGGGCATCGTCGGGGAACGCCGCGTCGAACGCGTCCGCGTTGTCGGCGACGAACTGGCGGAAGACGTGCGCGGCGCCGTCGAGGCGGGGGTCGCGGACCGCGTTGCGCGCGGCCTCGGTGATGAGCGCGGTGACCGTGGTGCCCTCGGTCTCGGCACGCTCCTGAAGTTGGCTGTGGAGGTCTTCGGGGACCCGGATCGTCACTGATTTCGACATGCTCCGACCGTACAGCAGTGCGTACAGCAACTGGAGGTGCATGACGCAACCACACCCGGACGAGGACGTGTTCTGCGGTGCCTCCGAAGGCTTGACGAGCGGTACCCCCGAAGGCTGATGACACAGATGATCAGCGACACAGATAGTCGCGATGACCTGGCAGAACAGGGAGTTGATGACACACGTCCCGGTGCGGGCCGCCCGTGCCCGGGATGGAGTCAGGCGTCGACGGTCACGTAATTAGGTGACGCCCCAGTCAGGCGCCGTTCGGATCTATCTGGTGGGCGTTGAAGAACTGTCGCCAGCGTGCGCGGCCGGCTCCGTCGTCGTACTGCCCGGCGCACTGGCCCCCGCAGGCAGGCCCGGAAGGGAAGAAAACCAGGAACCATTTAGTTGACACGTCATCCACCCGGATCTACGGTAGTTGAAGATTAAACGGATGGGTGGTCGTGCGGACCACTCGCAGACGAGGAGCACACCATGGGACAGCTGGACGGCAAGACGGTCGTGATCACCGGTGGCACCAGCGGTATCGGGCTGGCCACGGCAGAGCGCTTCAGCCGGGAGGGCGCCCACGTCTACATCACCGGCCGCCGCAAGGACGCCCTCGACCAGGCGGTCGCGCGGATCGGCGGGAACGTGACGGCCGTCCAGGCCGACAGCGGCGACCTCGCGGACCTCGACCGCCTCTACGCCACCGTCGCCGACGCCGGGCACCACATCGACGTCCTGTTCGCCAACGCCGGCGGCGGCACGTTCGCCAGGCTGGAAGAGATCACCGAGGAGCACGTCCAGGCCACCTTCGACACCAACGTCAAGGGGACGCTCTTCACCGTGCAGAAGGCCCTTCCGCTCCTGGTCGACGGCGCGTCGGTGATCCTCACCGGGTCCACCGCCGCCTCCGTCGGCACCGAGGCGTTCGGTGTCTACGGCGCCTCCAAGGCCGCGATCCGCTCCTTCGCCCGGACCTGGGCGAACGAGCTGCGCGGCCGCGGCATCCGCGTCAACACGATCACGCCCGGACCGATCACGACCCCCGGCCTGAACGGCCTCGCCCCCGACGAGGAGCAGGCCGCCCAGCTCCGGGACTCGCTCGCCGCGGGCGTGCCGCTCGGCCGCATGGGACAGCCCGAGGAGGTCGCGAGCCTCGCACTCTTCCTCGCCACCGGCGAGTCGAGCTTCATCACCGGCACCGAGATCCACGTCGACGGCGGCACGAACCAGATCTGACGCCCGCGCCCGCCTGCCGATCCGCCCGCGGGCCGGCAGGCACCGCCTCCCCGCCCCGCCCCGCCGCAGATTCGGGCCGGACCACTACCGAGGAAGACGATCATGAACATCGGGACAAGAGGCATCTGGAGCCCGGAACTTCGCCTGCACCCCGACCCCGTGGAGATCCACGAGGCCGCGGCCGAGCTCGGCCGCGGCCTGGCTGGGGAGCCCTCTGGATCCCCGGCCTCGGCGGCGGCGACATCCTCGGGGACTCCGAACGCCTGCTGCGGGCCACCGACCAGATTGCGGTGGCCACCGGCGTCCTCAGCATCTGGCGCCACGGTGCGGCCGACATGGCCGCCGGACACGCCCGGCTGAGCAAGGAGTACGGCCACCGGCTCCTGCTCGGCCTCGGGGTGAGCGACGCCGCCGCCGCACGGCAGGCCGACGGGACCTACCGTCCGCTGACCGCGCTCAACGCCTACCTCGACCAGCTCGACGAGGCACCCGTCCCTGTTCCCGCCGGCGAGCGCGTCGTCGCCGCCATGGGCCCCAGGCTCACCGAGCTGGCCGGCCGGCGCAGCGCCGGCACGCACCCCTTCCTCGTCACGCCGGAGTTCACCGCCGGCGCGCGCGAACTGCTCGGCCCCGCCCCGTTGCTCGCCCCCTACCAGGCCGTCGTCGTGGACGACGATCCCGACCGCGCACGTGCCACCGCCCGCGGGTTTTTGGCGCCGTTCATCGGCATGGGCCACTACGCCGGCAGCCTGCAGCGGCAGGGCTTCACCGCGGACGACCTCGCCCACGGCGGGAGCGACCGCCTGATCGACGCCGTCGTCGCATGGGGCAGCCTCGACGCCATCGACGCGCGCATCCGTGCCCACCTCGACGCGGGAGCCACCCACGTCGCGATCCACGCCATCGGCAACGGCCCCGGGCTCCCGCTCGCCGCATGGCGAGCACTGGCGCCGCTGGCCCGCTGACTCACCCGTCCCCAACTCCCCGTCCCCGACTCCCCCGTCCTCGGCCCCCGTCCTCCCGGGCGGACAGTCGCGGGAGGACGGGGGGAACCGCAAGGCGGGCATGGGGGCGAGGGGAACGGTGGAGACGTCACCCTTCTCGTAGCATGCACGCATGGACATGGAGCCCCGCTGGCTCACCCCCGTCGAGGAACGGGCGTGGCGCGGCATGCTGCGGATGCACGACCTGGTGGCGGGCGAGGCCGGCCGGGTCATGCAGAGCGAGTTCGGGCTGTCCGGGGCCGACTACCCGGTGCTGGCGGAGCTGACGCGGGTCCCCGGCGCCCGGCTGCGCATCCTCGAACTCACCAGGGTCCTGGGGTGGGAGAAGAGCAGGGTGTCCCACCAGCTCGCACGCATGGTCAAACGCGGCCTCCTCGCACGCGACGAGTGCGCGGAGGACGGGCGCGGGGCGTACGTGATGGTCACCCCTGCCGGCCGTGCGGCGATCGAAGCCGCCGCACCCCGCCACGCCGAGGACGTCCGGCGCCTGCTGCTCGACCACCTCACCCCCGGCCAGGTCACCATGCTGGCCGAGATCTCCGAGACGGTCATCGGGAAGATCGGCGACACGCCCCGCTGACACGGGGGCCTCCGGCCCGCCGAGCCGGAAAAGCCCGCTGACGGCCCCGCCCTCGCGCGTCACCCCTGCGAACACATTGGTGACGTGTCGACTATGACGTCAGGCGTTGGTGGGGACCGGCATGGCGGTCACCCGGGCTTGAGCCTGGTGTTCACGTTGCGTTGCCGCGCAGCAGCGCCGTCGCCGCGCGAGTGGCGCGCGTGGCGACATCCTCGGGGGACAGACGGGAGCGGGTCAGGAAGCCCTCCGTGTCCAGGGTGACGTAGCCGTGGGCCAGGACGAAGAGCTGTTCCAGCAGGAGCAGTGCCCGGGAGGGGTCGGCGTGGCCCGCCTGCCGGGCGAGGTCGAGGAGCAGCGCCATCAGGTCCCGGCCGGCCCGGGCCACGCCGGCGTCATGCAGCGGCCTCAGCTCCCGGGCGAAGATCACGTCGAGGCCGGCGCCGCGGTCGGACACGTGGCGCACGTATGCCCCCGCGGTGGCCGCGAGCCGGTCGACCGGGTCGGGGCCGGCCGCCTGCGCGGCGGCCTCCATGGACCGGGTGAGCTCATCGGCGGACTGGGCCGCGACGACGGCGAGCAGCGCGTCGCGGCTGGGGAAGTGGCGGTAGGGGGCGGCCGTGCTCACGCCGAGCCTGCGGGCGAGTTCGGCGACGGAGAAGCCGGCCAGGCCCGTCTCGGAGAGCAGCACGAAGCTCTCGGCGATCAGCGCCGCGCGGAGCTGCCCGCGGGCAGGGCGCTCGCTTCCCGCCCCCACTGCTGCGTCAGTCACTCAGTCCGCCTTCCTTGACCATAAGTGAGAGGCCACTTACTTTAGAAGTGATAGCCCTCTTACTTCTAGCACTGGAGGCCGCGCATGACAGGGATCGACGGCAAGGTGGTGGCCATCACGGGCGCGGGCAGCGGGATCGGCGAGGCGAGCGCGCTGCTTCTCGCATCCCGCGGCGCGAAGCTCGTCCTCGCAGGCCGCCGCAGCGAGCGGCTAAAAACGCTCGTCGCCCGCATCGAGGCCGCCAGCGGCACGGCCGCCTGGACGACGACGGACGTGCGCCGCCGCGACGACCTCGCGGACCTGGTGGCGTACGCCTGCGAGCGCTACGGCGCGCTCGACGTCCTCGTCAGCAACGCCGGGATCGGCCCCATCTCGCCGTTCGACGAGCTGCGCGTCGAGGACTGGGACCGGATGATCGACGTCAACTTCCGCGGCGTGCTGCACGGGATCGCGGCAGCGCTGCCCGTGTTCCGCCGGCAGGGCAGGGGGCAGTTCGTCCACGTCGTCTCGACCGCCGGGCTGCGCATCGTGCCCAACCAGGCCGTCTACGCGGCGACGAAGAACGCGGTCCGCACCGTCTCCGAGGGGCTGCGCCAGGAAGCCGGGCCCGGCCTGCGGGTCACCATGGTCTCGCCCGGTTACGTCGCGACGGAGTTCGGCGACTCGGTCACCAGCCCCACCGTCAAGGCACAGGCTCCGGCGGTCGACTCCTCGCTCTCCCTCTCCCCCGACGACATCGCCCGCGCCGTCGCCTTCGCGATCGAGCAGCCCCCGAACGTCGACGTCGGCGACATCGTCGTCCGCCCCACGGCACAGAGCTGACGGGGGTGGCGCCAGGACCGGCGCGACGCCCCCCTGATGGATGCAGCGACGGTGCTCCCGGTCGAACCGGCACACGGTCACCTCGTGACCGCCGGCAACCTGCGGGAAGCGCTCTCCTCGCTCGCGCCGCAGGAGAACCGAACCGGACCCGCAGCGGAATCCGTTGCCGAGGCCGTAGTCAGGTCTCAGCATTCCGGGCATTGCGGCCCGGAAGGTCCGTCTCGTCACCGGAGCGTGAGGGCTTCGGTTTGAGGACGGTCTCTCGTTTCTGTCTGCCGCTGCTGTGGCAGGGTTGCGCCACCTGCCCGCCCCGCTTCCGCCGTGCGGCGGGGGCGGGTGGCGCGGGTCTTGTGGTCGGCTCCACGAGGCTTCGACACCACCTCGGTGGTGTCCTGGTCTCCGGCCACTCCGGTACCAGTTGCTGCGGCTGCG
The DNA here is from genome assembly GCF_044763565.1 of Streptomyces sp. NPDC096013. Classification (NCBI taxonomy): domain Bacteria; kingdom Bacillati; phylum Actinomycetota; class Actinomycetes; order Kitasatosporales; family Streptomycetaceae; genus Streptomyces; species Streptomyces sp. NPDC096013. The sequence continues at coordinate 50,102 of NZ_JBIWGK010000021.1, forward strand.
GCTGCGGCTGCTGCGAGGGCGGCGAGGTTGAGTGCGGCGTTGTCGTCCCGGTCGATGACCAGGTGGCAGGCGTCGCAGTGGTAGGTCCGGACGTGCAGTGGCAGTTTGGCTTTCACTGTGCCGCACCCGGAACAGGTCTTCGTGGACGGGTACCAGCGGTCGGCGACCACAAGGCGGGTGGCGTGGCGCCGGCGGGTCTTGTAGTCGAGCTGGCGGCGGATCTCCCCGAATCCGGCGTCGGCGATCCTGCGGGCCAGGCGCCGGTTGCGGAGCATGCCGGCGACGTTGAGGTCTTCGACCACGACGGTGCCGTATTCGGCGGCCACGGCGGTGGTGAGCTTGTGCAGGGCGTCTTCGCGGAGGTTCGCCACCCGGTGGTGGACCTTGTTCCGCTGGGCGTTGGCCTTCTCCCACCGCTTCGATGGCTTCTGCCCGGTGCGCCGGTCGGGGCCCTGGCGGCGGGACACGGTTCGGGAGGCGCGGCGCAGCCGCTTGCGCGCGGCGTCGTAGTGGCCCGGGTTGGGGATCTGCCTGATCTCGCCGGTGCTGTCGGCCATGACCGCGAGGGTCTTCACCCCGAGGTCGATCCCGACCGCCACGTCCGGCCGCGCCACGTGTTCGAGGTCGCGCTTGACCTCGGCCTGGAAGGAGACGAACCAGCGTCCGCGTTCGTGCCGCACCGTCGCGGACAGGATCCGCGCGGTCCCGGCCTGGATGCGGTGGAGGAACTTCACGGTCGGCTCGTGGCTGCGCAGTGTGCCGAGCCGGGGCAGCGTGACATGCCGGCCGTCGGTGTCGACGCGGATCGTGCCGGTGGTGAACCGGCAGGACAGACGCGCCTTCCGCTTCGACTTGAAACGCGGCGCGCCCGTCTTCCGGCCACGCCGCTTGCCCTGCTTGGACTTCGTGTAGTTGTCGAACGCGGCGGCGGCGTTCGCCAGGCCAGTGGAGTACGCCTCCTTGGAGTTGTCCTCCCACCAGGCGGCGAACCTGGGGTCGGTGTGCTTGGCCTCGTTGAACGCCTTCCGCAGCGCGGGCAGCGACCACGGCCGCCACCGCGTCAGCTGCTCCTCGGCGATGCCGTACGACGCTTCGGCCTTGCGCTGCCACCACGACGCGGTCACCCAGGCGACCGCCCAGTTGTAGGCGGCACGGGCGGCGCCGCAGTGCGAACGCAGCGCGGCCTCCTGGGCGGCGTTCGGGTCCAGCGCGAACCGGAACGCCTGCACCACAAAACCGGGCTGCGGCTGGAACTTCTTCACCCGGCAGCCTCGCCGGTCGCCACGGCCACCGCGCGCTCTGCCCGGTTCTTCGCCGCCTGCCGCCCGTACAGGCGGGCGCACATCGAGGTCAATACCTCGGTGATGTCGCGCACCAGGTCATCGGCGGCCTCGGTGGGATCGAGGACAACCAGGCGCCGCCCGGACGCAGAGAGGACTGCCTCCAGATGCTCCACGCCGAACCGGGCCAGCCGGTCACGATGCTCGACCACGATCACCGTCGCCTGCGGGTCGGACAGCACGCGGTGCAGTTTGCGGCGCCTGCCGTCCAGCCCCGAACCAACCTCGGTCACGACCTCCGCAACCGGCAGGCCCCCACCCGTGGCCGCCTGCACCACGCGAGCCACCTGACGCTCAAGATCCGGCTTCCGGTCCGCCGACGAGACCCGGCAGTACACCACCACCCGGCCGGACGCCTCCGAAGCGGGCTCGTCGACCAGCCATGTACCGGACGGCGTCTGGCGCACGGGGACCGGCATACGGCCCTCCTTCGCCCACGTCCACGCGGTCTGGTAGTGCACGCCATTGCGCGACGCCCACTCGGAAAGCTTCACACGATCAAAATAACAGAACAGAAAAGCTGAGATTCACTGATGAATTACGCAACAGTTGAAAGCCCCACCACAGTTCACGGTGCGGCCCACGAGTCGCAGATTTGAATAACCCCAGATATAATAACTGGACCTATAAGTCACTGGGGTGTGTTGTGGACAAGCCCGCCGAGATGTTCGACCGCGACTTCGAATGGGCCGAGCTGACCCGGTTCGCCGGCCTGCCCGGCCCGCAGGCCACGCTGGGTGTGGTCTCCGGCCGCCGCCGCCAGGGCAAGACCTTCCTGCTCGACGCGATCACCCGCGCCAGCGGCGGTTTCATGTTCACTGCCACCGAGACCACAGAGACCGACGCCCTGCGCCAGTTCGGGGAGGCGCTGGCCCGCTACCGCGGCCAGGCCACCCCGTTCCGCTTCGCGCACTGGGACGAGGCCGTCATAGAACTCATGCGCATCGCCACCGCAGGCGAGCCCACCGTGGCAGTCATCGATGAGTTCCCGTTCCTCGCCAAGGCATCCCCCGCGCTGCCCTCCATCGTCCAGCGCGCCCTGGACCCCGGCGCCCAGCACACCAACACTCCCGTTCGTCTGCTGCTGTGCGGCTCGGCGCTGTCCTTCATGGGCAGACTGCTCTCCGGCGACGCCCCGCTGCGCGGCCGCGCCGGGCTCGAACTCGTGGTGCCCACCCTGGACTTCCGTCTCGCGGCCGAATTCTGGCAGATCAGCGATCCACGCACCGCGCTGCTGACCCATGCCGTCGTCGGGGGCACACCCGCTTACCGCCGTGAATTCACCCAGGGTGACACCCCTGCAGGACCGGACGATTTCGACGCCTGGATCATCCGGGCCGTCCTCAACCCGGCGCGCCCGCTCTTCCGGGAAGCCCGCTACCTCCTCGCCGAAGAACCAGAACTCCATGACATCGCCCTGTACCACGCGGTACTGGCAGCCATCGCCTCCGGCAACACCGCGCGCGGCGGCATCGCCGACTACCTGGGCCGCAAGTCCACCGACCTCGCCCACCCGCTGACCGTTCTCCAGGACGCCGGCATGATCACCCACGAAGCGGACGCCTTCCGGCGCAACCGCTCCGCCTACCGCATCGCCGAGCCGCTCGTCGCCTTCTACCACGCGGTCATGCGCCCGTCCTGGGGGGACCTGGAACGCCCCGGACGGGCGGCCTCCGTATGGAGCCGCACGCAGTCCACCTTCCGCAGCAAGGTCGTCGGCCCCCACTTCGAGCAGATCTGCCGGGAATGGGCGCGCTGGCATGCGGCGCCCGACACGCTTGGCGGGAACAGCACGCGCGTCGCCAGCGGCACTGTCAACGACCCCGCCGCCAAAACCACGCACGAAGTCGACGTCGCCGTCCACGGCGAATCCCACGAGGGGCGCCAGACACTGCTCGCCATCGGGGAGGCGAAGTGGAGCGACACGATGGGAGCCGGCCATCTGGAACGTCTCCGGTACATCCGTTCCCTCCTGGCCGAGAGCGGCACCGCCACCGAGGCAACACGGCTGTACTGCTTCAGCGGCACCGGCTTCACCGATGAACTCAGCCGTCTCGCGCAGAACGACCCCACGATCCAGCTGATCGGCTTGCCCCGCCTCTACTACGGGGAGTGACTCCCGCGCCGGCCAGCCCGGGGCACATGCCGGCGCTCTGCCGTCACAGCCGCTCACTCCATCGGACAACGGCTGGCGAAGTCCGGGCCGGTGCGCGGTGCGCCGCGCTCAGGTAGCTCCCAGCCCGGCTTCGCCGTACCGGTCATGGCGGTTCTTCCAAGTGAACAGGCGCGCAAAGGCGAACCGGAGCGGCCCGGAGCCGATCTGTTCACACCACTGCGGCAGGTCATCGAGTCGGTCAACGAGACCTTCAAGCGCCGGCTCAACCTCGAATAGCACCACGGCCGCACACCCGTCGGCGTCGTCGCCCGCGTCACGCAGCGCATCCTCACACTGACCACCGCCATCTGGCACAACGACCGAAGCGGACAGCCCTTCCTGCGGTCACTGATCGCCTACGGCCACCCACCCTTGGGGCCGATCATGAGCTGGACGGTGCCAGGGTGCGCACGACATCGAACTCGTTGCCCTCGGGATCGGCCATGACCACCCAGCTCCGGCCGGTGCCCTGGCCCACGTCCACCTTGGCTGCGCCGAGGCCGAGCAGCCTGGCCACCTCGTCGTCGGTACTGCCATCGATCGGGCTGACGTCGAGGTGGAGCCGGTTCTTCACAGTCTTGCCCTCGGGCACCCGGATGAACACCAGCGTGGGCGGCATCTGGCAGGCCCGGACCTCCTCGACGGTCGGCTCCCAGGAGCCGATCTCGACCTTGCCCTCGCTCCGGTCGATCACCTTGAAACCCAGGACAGCGCACCAGAAGGCCGCGAGCCGCTCCGGATCATGGCAGTCGACAACCAACTCAGTGAACCTACTGGTCACTACTCCCCCAGACAGTGCGGACGGGGGCTCAGCCTATGGGGCCGCGTCACCCTCCGGTCCGGAATCGCTACGAGCGCATGCGGCAGGTCGAGTGCGGCAGGATGGACGACCAACGAGGCTCCCGAGCAGTGTGGTTGAGACGTCGGACATCTCGATCAACAGCCCGGGGGCCTCGCTCGTTTGCGCTTTACAGGCCATCGCCTGAACGATGACCAACTCGAAGAAGCTCACTGATCAAGGCGCCCCGCCTGCGGATTTCCCGCGGGCGGGGGCCTTTTCGCGGTGCCAACGCCGTAGCGGGAGCCGACCACTTACCTGGGATTCAGCCGGTGGGCGAGATCGTGGGCGGTGGCGCTGCTGAGATCCCCGCTGTAGGCCCCGACGATTTCGAAACGGCCGCCGGTGAGCGAGGAGGCCACGTAGGGGTTGCCCCAGAGCTTGCCGTCGATGACGATGGCGAATTCGTTGCGCGGGGCCGGGGCCGCCGCGAGGGAGCCGGTGAGGGCGGCAAAACGGGTCCGGTCGGCGGGGCTGAGGGTCACTTCGACCTGCCAGGTGCCGTCGATGGTGCTTTTCCCGGCCTTCGCGGAGGTGACGCGGACGTCGGTCATGCCCTTGGCCCGGTCGGTGTGGACGCAGAACGCGGGATGGGCCGCGGTCGCGTGCACGGTGTAGCCGTCGCTGCCCTGGGTGCAGGCGCGCTCCACGGACGAGGTGACCGGCAGGAGGGAGACCGGGACCGCCTTCCCGGTGCCGCCCCCTGTGGCCGGCTGGACCACGTGCGCGCGGGGGGTCGCGCCGTCCGCGACGGCCACCCAGGCGGTGGCGACCACGGCGGCTGCGCCGACGCCGACGCCGGCGCGGGCCAGCCACTGCCGCCGCCGGGCGACCCGCAACGCGCCGTCGGCCAGGCCGACCAGATGGGCACCGGCGGCGTCACTGCCGCTCTCCCGGACATGGGCGTGCAAGGCATCGTGCAGCGGGTGTTCGGTCGAGTCGTTCATGCGATGGTGCCCCTTCCGGCGGCGGTGGAGGAGGCGGCCGACGGCCCTGCCTCGGCCAGGGTGGTGCGGAGGGAAGCGAGGGCCTTGTGAGTCTGGCTGCGGACCGTGCCCTGAGCGACGCCCAAAATCGCAGCGATCTCATTGTCCGGCCGGTCCTCGAAGTAGCGCAGGACGATCACCGCACGCTGGCGCTTGGGCAGCCGCCGCAGCGCGGCCATGATGTCCTGCCGCTGGACCACGGTGCCGGCCCAGTCGGCGACCTGCCCGGACGGCTGGTCCGGCACGGTGTCCGTAACCGTTTCCCGCCCCCACCTCAGGAGCCGGAAGCGATCCACCTGAGCGTGGTAGAGAGCCCGGCGGACATAGATCTCCGGCTGTTCCCGGTCGCGCAGCAGCTTCGGCCAACGCCGAGCGGTGGAGGCAAGCGCGGTCTGGAGCAGGTCCCGGCCCTGCTCCCAGTCCCCGGTTAACAGGTAGGCCGTGTGCAGCAGCGATCTCGACCGCGCCGCCACGAACTCGCGGAACTGGCGTTTTTCGTCGGCGTTCAATGCGCCCTCCCTTGTTCCCCTGTAAAGACGGGTACAGAAGGGAGTTCCACTGCCCTGCCGGTCAGACTTTCTCGACCGTCACGTCTCCGGGTTGCCGGTGCGGGTCATGCGCCACTTGCTGCCCACGCCGCCGTCCAGCGAGGTCCAGGTTCGGGTCGAGGCGGTGCCGGTCAGGTTGGCGGTGGTGATGCCCCACAGCCGCACGCGATTGGTAGTCTGGTAGTACCAGGGGGAGTTGACGGTCTTGCTGAGGATCTGGCCGCCGGGTCCGCTGGAGGCCTCGGTCCGGTACTCGAAGCCCTCTGCAGAAACAGTTACCCGTGCTGGGCAGCCTGGGAAGGCACGGTGCGAGGTCTTCAGTCCCCTTCTGGTCAGGTGCGGTTGGCTCTACGCTCGATGCCGCAGGGAGAGGGGCGAAGCCCCACACATGTGCTGCTGGGGGACATAGTGACGGTGCCGACGCTGATCTTGCTGGGGGCGGCAGGCGGCGTGTTGCGCGGGCTCCTGGACGTCTACACCCGGTTTCTTGACTGGCAGTCAGACCGCCGTGCCCATCGGCGATTACCGCCCGGCCAGGTGGGTGAGCCGCCGCAGTTCCAGCAGTACTTCGACCCGGTCGGCGATCCCGTTGCCGCGGTGGTCCACAGCGGCATGGGTGCCGGCGCGGCCGTGCTGTTCCACGGGGCAGATCAGCGGGGCGTATGCGGCCATCGTGGTCGGGATCTCCGCACCGGTCATCCTGACCCAGCTCAGCCGCGTCCAGTCGGTCAGCGACGCGCTCACCGCAAGTCCCGCGCCGGGCGTCACCTCCGACGACGCGATGCCGCAACCCACAGCACGCCCAGAACCGGTCCCTCCTGAACCCACCGCACCGTCCACCGTGCACGGGCTCACTGCAACGACGTCACCCCAGCTCCGTACATCGCCGCGAGCGTCCGCGTACCCAGGCGAGTTCCCCTCGCCGATCCGGGCCGAAAGACGAGCAGATGGCCTGCATGTACAGCCGAACGGCCGGCCGACGGACCCTATGAGCATCAACCGGGGAGCCGAACACCAGCCCCGATGTACCGCCACTGTTCTCGATGCCCCAGTGGCCTCTGATCGGGCAGTCCTCGCGCAGCACGGCTCGCATTGCCCTGTCCGACGGTCCCGGTGGACAGGTCACCAGTACCCGCCCCTGGTAGCAGCAGCGCACCCCGTTGCCCCGTCGTCTTGCCATGAGGGCTGCCCCGGACGGCACACGGGCCCCAAAATGCGGCAGCCATGACATCCCCTGGGGCCCGGCCGGGGGTGCGTGGTTCAACGAGACCGCGACGCCTCACGCGTGCGCCGACCGGTCTCCGGCTGGCCCCTTCCGTTTCTTCGGCCTGGGCCGACTCCACCGGGTGCCCTGTCCGCTGCACGAGACCGATTACCTCCCCGGCGCACACGCAGAAAACCTGTGTTTACCAGAGTAGACATTGGACGGTGGTGTGGTTATGGTTGCTCCCGTAGCCCAGAGAGACAGCAGGGCCTGGCAGACACGAACTGTCAGGCAGTAGTAGTGCAGTTGCAGTGCGCAGGACGGTGCGGTGGTGGAGTTCCGGAGCCAGGGTTGCAAAACGGTGACGGGACTGACGACCGGACCGGGTGGCCCGCAGTGATCAGGGGCCGCCGTGAGCAGTACCGCAGTGGCAGTACCCGCAAGTGAAGTGCGCAGTACCCAGCAGTGAAGTCAGTGAGCGGTACCTCGGTGAAGGCGTTGGCTGCGGACGCGCGCACCGGGAGGTTCGGCAGTGGGGTTCTAAGCCAGAGCAGATGCAGGACGGGCGACGGGGCTGGCTGCCGAAGAGTGGCGCTGGAACAGGCCACCGAGCAGGTCGCATCACCAGCAGTACGCAGTAGAGCAGTACCAGCATTGAGGGAATGAACGGAGGAATTGGGCGCCATCAGGATCGCCCGGGCGGCTTGTCGAGTCCGGGTACCGCAGGACATCGATAGTGAGGTGGTCTCCGGTCGAGCAACCGCGATCCCAGCATCCCCGGCAGCAGTTCGGTCGGGTGTGCGGACACAGAAGGCTGGCGCAGTAACAGGGCCGGCAGATGGTGAAGCAGTTCCTTCGGGCCCTGGCGCCGCACGGCGCCAGGGCCCTCCACGTGTGCCACAGAGAGGTCAGATGACAGCAGACGATTCCTTCGGCCGTCTCGACGACGATGACTTCCCCGCCTACACCATGGGCCGGGCCGCCGAACTGCTCGGCACCACGCAGGGCTTCCTTCGCGCTATCGGCGACCACCGCCTCATCACCCCGCTGCGCTCCGCGGGCGGACACCGCCGCTACTCCCGCTACCAGCTGCGCATTGCCGCCCGCGCCCGGGAACTCGTCGACCAGGGGACCCCCATCGAGGCCGCCTGCCGCATCATCGTCCTTGAGGACCAGCTCGAGGAAGCCCAGCGCCTCAACGCAGAACACCGCCGCGCCGCATCCCCGCACCCGGCCGGCGTCTGACCCGCCCTCTTCCGCCGAATCCAAGAAATCGAGCACATGATCGCCGAAGATGCCCAGTCGCCGGTGCGGGGAGGGGAGTTGGAGCCCCGCCCCGGCAGCCCGCGCATCCCCTCGACTGATTCCCGTGCAGACGCGGTCGGCCGGTCGGCTGCCGGGCAGGCAGCCGCCGGGGTGGAGCGGGCGGCAGCTGCGCTGAAGCCGCGGATGCGCGGCTGGCTGCACGCCGGCGTGTTCCCCCTGGCGCTGGCCGGGGGCATCGCCCTGATCGCTGTTTCGCGCTCGGCGGCCGCAGTGGCGGCCTGCACGGTGTACGCGGTGTCGGCCTGCCTGCTGTTCGGTACCAGCGCGGTCTACCACCGCGGAACGTGGGGTCCGCGCGGGGAGGCAGTTCTGCGGCGGCTGGACCACGCGAACATTTTCCTGATCATCGCCGGCACCTACACCCCGCTGGCGGTACTGCTGCTGCCCGAAAGCCAGCAGCGGGTGCTGCTGACGGTGGTGTGGGCGGGCGCGCTGGCCGGGATCGCCTTCCGCATCCTGTGGATCGGGGCTCCCCGCTGGCTGTACACGCCGTGCTACATCGCGCTGGGCTGGGTGGCCGTCTTCAACCTGCCCGACTTCGCACACGCCGGCGGCGCCGCGGTCGTTGCCCTCGTCATCGCCGGCGGTCTGCTCTACACCGCAGGCGCCGTCGTCTACGGACTCAAACGCCCGGACCCCTCACCTGCCTGGTTCGGCTTCCACGAGGTCTTCCACACCCTGACCATCGCCGCCTTCACGGCGCACTACACCGCCATCCTCCTCGCAGCCACCTGACGCTGTTACCTCGCGGGCACAAGCCGGGCCCGATGAAGTGTGACCTGCCCGGGTACCGGGTTTGGAACAGGCCTTCCCTGTCTTTCTCGGTGAAGTCCTGAGCATCCTTGAGCAAGGGAGAAGTCTGTGACCGCAGGAGGGCCGAACGGCGGGCGGATCTCTCGTCCTGCCGCAGACGGGACACCAGCCTGAGCGTCTCCGACGCCACCTGCACCGAACTCGCCACCTGGATCAGAGGCCACTGGGGCATCGAGAACCTCCTGCACCACGTACGCGACCGCACGTTCCGCGAGGACGACTCCAAGATCCGCACCGGCAGCCTGCCCCGCGCCCTGCCTCCCTGCGCAACCTCGCCCTCGGCGTCTTCCGCCAGAACGGCCAGACCGACATCGCCGCCGCCCTCCGCCACACCAGCCCGCGACGACCACCGGCCCCTACGAGCCCTCGGTCTCACCCGACGAACCCGGACAGATCTCGACCATGCAATGACCGTGGAATTGTCCCCCTCCCTGCGACAGTTCGCCCCGCTTTTCGCTGTCCCGAAGGCAGCCGCCGACCCGATCATCGACAACCTCGACTCCCTTCGGCACCGGCCCCCATCCACGATCACCAAGCAGCCGAGCAGCCGAGCAGCCGAAGAATCCTCGCGGTGCACCAGACAAGTCCCTTCCCTGGAAGGACATCCCGCTGCAGGGACGCACCCGGGGCATCGGCCACGGCCGCTCGGCGATCCGCCGGATCAAGGCCGCCACCGTGAACAGCCTCCTCTTCCCCGGAGCCCGCCAGGCTGTCCAGATCAAGCGCCGACGCACCGACCGCAAGACCGGCAAGACCACCGCCAAGACGGTCTACGCCGTCACCAGCCTGACCGCCGAGCAGACCACCGCGGCCCAGCTCGCAGAACTTGTCCGCGACCACTGGAAAATCGAGGCCCTGCACCATGTCCGCGACACCACCTTCGCCGAGGACGCCTCCCAGCTGCGGACCGGCAACGCGCCCCGCGCGATGGCCACATGGCGCAACCTCGCCATCGGAGCCCTCCGCATGGCCGGAGTGAAGAACATCGCGGCCGGCCTCCGCCACAACGCCCGCGACCCTCGCCGCCCCCTCGCACTCCTCGGCCTCGGATGATCACGAACCGGACGCCATGCGACTACGCCGAAGCCCTGGCTCAGGAGGATCTCGCAGAAAGGAGCCGCGGCATCTTTCGCACTGTCCTTGAAGTGATGGCGCACAGCCGGCCGCTGGTCTTCCTGGGCCGCTTGTCCGTCCCCGGCCAGGGGCTCAGTGCCGCCCGTCGGGGCATGGGGTCATCATAGACTGCTGAAGTCTATGATGAGCCCATGCCCCGACGGATCGAGCCCTTCGCGTCCGGTTCGCTGTCTTTGCTGCGGCGGGAGGCCGGACTGACACAGACTCAGCTCGCTGCCGAGGTGGGTGTGTCCGCCCGGCAGATCGCCGGCTACGAGCAGGGCTGCAATTCGCCCTCTCCCCGCCATCTGCGCAGGATGGCGCACGTACTGCACACCTCGCCCCAGATTCTGGCCGGGATCCCGTCGGGTGAAGAGTCGTTGGCGGATCTGCGGCGCTTCGCCGGCCTCAACCGTGCAGAAGCCGTCCGTCTGCTGGCGCCCTCGCTGCCCAAGGGGCCTGCCCGGGCCACCGCGTGGAAGCTGCAGGCTCTCGAATCCGGCCGGCCCGTATCGGCCTGGCTGGAGACGACCGTCTGGGAAAGCGTTGTGGCAGCCATGGCCGATGTCTACGGTGTGCCGCCCCACACCGTCAGACGCAGCTGGTTCAGAGCGTTTCCCGAGCAGTCCGCGGGCTGACGTCCACGGCGGCCCGGTCAGGTTTGCCGTGGCACCAGAAAACCTGACCCCCGCCAGAGTGCCGTCATCCATCACACAGTGCGGGACCGGGAAGCTGTCCGAGCCCGCCTTCCGCCAGGCCTTCGCCCACCACACCGGTCTGGACGAAGGCGCTCTCGCGGACAAGGCGGTGACCGACCCGGCCGTAACCGTGCGCCAGGATGTCGCGGAACTCCTCGCACACCCGCTGCTGTCCGAGGACATACTCGCCTCGGTGTCCGGACATGTGCTGCGGCTCGAAACCGGACTGGTCGAGACGGTCGTCAAAGCGACCGCTCCGGTTCAGTCCCACCGGTGACATGACCGTTCCGAGCTGCAGACGGAGAAGAAAGCACCAGCGTCCAGGGTGTACTCCCAGGTCCAGTCGCTCATGTGGCGTTGGCCTCCGAGTCGGCGAGGATGCGGCCGAGTTCGGCGGAGGCGGTGCGGCGGGTGACCTTGTCGTCGCTGGTGGCGACGATGTGTTCGCATTCTCTGAAGCGGGCGGCTCGTTCGGGCCACCGCTGGACGGCAACCCATGCCCACCAGTGATCGACGAAGTGGCGGCCGGGCAGAAGACTGAACTCGTCGCGAGCTTGGTTCATGGCTTCAGCCCAGTGAGCATCGAACTTGAGCAGGGCTTCGGGGCTGAGGCGGGCTACGGCGACGCGCAGAGCGGCGGGGTTCCTGTCCGGCATGGGGATGAGCGGTCCCGCCGGGGTGTCGGTAAGTGTGGTCATGAGCGGCGTTCCTTTGTGGCGGTCGGCGTTCGTCAGCCGGCTACGGGGGTGGGCGTGGTCTGCTTGAGTTCGTCACGCTGTGCGGTGGTAACCATGCGGGCGTACGGGTGGCTCGGCTCATGACTAAAAGCTCACGTCCGGCACGTCCTGACGGCCATCGCCGTGAACATCGAGCGCCTCAGCGGACCGACACCGAACAAGGAAACACCACCCCGCCCACCTACCGCCCTCCAGAACTACCTCGACCAGCACGAACTACCCCGGCCGAAGTCCTGGCGAACCCTAGGCATCAGGCCTCGGCAACTCCAAGATCCCCGACAGAATCAAGCTCAGCGTTCCGGCGGCAGGATCAGGGTGGGTTCCAGGACGACGCGAGCGGCGGGCTCCTCCCGTACCGCACATACCACCGCGTGGCGCGGGCCGCGCCGCTGACGCAGTGGGCCTGCTCGAGGAGCGCCCCGGACAGTGCGCAGACGCGCTCTTGGTGTCAGCTGCCGTAGAGAGCGTGCAGATCGACCAGGAGAAGGTCGTCACGGCGGTCGGCAAGGTCGGCCAGGTCGGGGTAGAAGCCGTGCAGGGAGTACAGGGCGAGAGTGGTGCCGGCGGTGTCGTACCCCTGGTCCGTGAGCAGGGTACGGATACGTTCGAGGCGTTCCAGTTCACCGGCTCCCCGGCGGGAGGCGGTCGCCTTGGCCTCGCCCAGCAGCGCGATCTTCGCGCGGGGGGGCCTGCGGGCGCTCGCCTGCTGCCAGGGCGATGACATCGACCTCGTGCTTGGTGCGGGCTGCCGGGTCGGCGACCTCGGTGGTGCCGACGGGGCCGGGCAGGCCGTCGGGCAGCAGGGTGTGGGCGTAGCGGCGGGTGAAGTCGCGGGCCAGGTCCTCGAAGTGCGGTCCGAGGATTTTGGAGTTGAAGGTCGGAGCAGCCTGCTGCCACACCTGCTCGGCGAAACCCTGCTCCACGGCGGCGGCCTGCGGGAGGGTGATGAGCTGGTTGAAGCGGATGACCGGGTCGGCGAGCGTGATGACGGGGTGCGTGGAGCGGAAGATGTCCTGCTCCCGCCGGATGTATCCCGTGGATTCCAGGACTCCGAGGGGGTGGGCGACGACATTGCGGGGCGCTCCAGAGCGGCGCCGATCTTGCTGGGCGTGCTGGCGCCGTTCGCGATCGCGGTGAGGATGTCGTAGTACAGCGTGTGCTGCGTGATCCTCGGGTCCTCGCGCAGCAGGTACTCGGTCTCGGTACGCGAGTACACCGCCCTGCCCGGATCGAGCAGCGTCCGGCTGAGCCAGGCATCGAAACCGTCGTCCGGATGCGGCCGGGCGGCCACCGGCCGGTAGCCGGGGGCGCCGCCCAGGACCGCGTGCACCTTCAGCGCGGTCAGCGGGTCGGCGATCTGCCAGAAGGTCTTGCTGTCGCGGTAGTCGAAGGGGCCCAGCCGCAAATCGACCGTGGCCCGTCCGCGCAACGGCTTGGTCCCCGAGAGCAGTTCGTGCATGACGCTCATCGCGGAGCCGCACAGGATCAGCCGCGGACCGGGCCCGGCACCGGGCCGTGCGCCGCGCTGGCGTTCGTCGTAGAGCTGCTGCAGCAGACCCGGGATTTCGGGCGAGTGCTGGAGCAGATACGGCACCTCGTCGATCACCAGGAGCGGGCGCGCCGAACGGGCGGTCACCTCAAGGGCGTTGGACAGGACGTCACGCCAGTCGGTCAGCCACATGCTGCCTGGCCGCAAGTCGGCGTGGGCGGCGACCGCGTCGCTGAACCGCTGGATCGTCGGCGCCGAGAGCGTGAGCCAGGCGGCGCAGGAGGGTGAGCGTGGGCACGGTCCCGCCGCCTTCGAAGCGGGAGATCTGCGGCTGCTTCATCCCGCACCGCCCGGCCAGCTCGGCCTGGGACAGCCCGAGCTTGATGCGCCGGTCGTGGACAAGTCGCCCGAGCTCACGGGCGAGCACGGAAGGCGGGTCCTGCATGGTTTTTCCCCGCCTCAGGCTGCTGGGGCAACGACGGTGACGGTGGGCGCGTCTCCGCTAGCGAGGTGTACGTCCACCGTGAGATCCAGTGCGCGGGCCAGGCGCATGATGACTCCGATGGGTGGCAGCTCGGTGGCCGTCTCGATGCCTTCGATGTCATCGACGCCGACGTGCATGCGCTCGGCGAGGTCGGCCTCGCTCAGGCCCAGCTGCTTACGCCGGTCGTAGACGGCCTTGCCCAACGTCATGGCGAGGCCAGCCTCTTCGTAGACCCGGTCGTACTCGGGGTCAGCGTCCAGGTGTTCACCCAGCGTCCGGCGGTGGCGACGGGTCCTCCATTCGCTGTGGTTCATCGGTTCTCCTTGAGGTCGCGGCTGTAGAAGTCGTGCTCGGCGGCGGCCTCATGCTCTGCCTCGCACAATCAATGTGCGGCGTGGGCACGGTCCACTTCGGCCTGCTCGCGCATCTTGGTCTTGCGGAACACGGTGAGCAGCACGACACGTCGACCGGGCGCCAGCCAGTAGGTGATCCGCTGATGGGCATCGCCCAGGCGAAAGCGCAACTCGCGGAGCTTGCCGCCCAAGTGGCGGGAGTGCGGTTCGTCGAGCGTGGTGGGCTGCTCGGCGAGCAGGTCGGCGACGCGTTCGACCTGCGTGTAGTGCTGGGCGGGGATGTTCTCCAGCCACAGCCGCACCTCCGGCTCGATCTCGATCGACTACCGCCCGCTATTCATAGCACTCAGATGGCCGCCGTCGCCGCGACCGCAGTCGCTCCCTCCGTCGCACACCCCCGGCACTCCCCCTTCGTCCTGACCACGGCACCGCCCGTCGGTGCGCGGTGACGCGGCGCCCTGCACGCGGCCATTCGTTGTGCGGTGTCCCGCAGTCCGCCACCGGTCATCGACGGCACCGGTGCCCGCGGCGGGCATCAGTGTTCCGGGGGCAGGATCAGGGTGGGCTCCAGGACAACCCGGACGGCGGGCTCCTGGCGTGGCGGCGGGGCCAGCGCGTGGCGCGGGCCGCGCTGCTGGCGCCAGTGAGCCTGGGCCAGGACCACCGCGACATACGGGATGACGACCGCGCCGGCCAGTGCGCAGGCGGCGAGGGCGGGCCAGCAGTTCCAGGTCGCGGCCATCAGCACCACGCACACGGTACGCACCACCATCACCACGAGGTAACGGCGCTGCCGCCCGCGCACATCACGTGTCAGTCCGGCCCGCGCGCGGGTGATGGACTCGGCCGGGACCATGTCCCGGCGCCGGCGGACTCTGTGCATCGGGCCTCCGAGGACGAGGACGAGGACTGCGGCGGAACGGCGCGGCCCGAAGGGATGCAGCAAGGGAAGTACGGCCTGCACCGAATGCAGCGCTGTGCGTGTGATAGGCGGTCGCCCCCCGCCCCCCCCCCCCCGGGGGGCCCCCGGGCCCCCCCCCCCCCCCCCCCCGGGGGACCCCCCGGGGGCGCGTAGGGGGGGGGGGGGGGGTGCGCCCCTCCGGGGCGGCCCGGCCCCCCCGGGTGGTCACACCCCAGGCCGGGCCGGCCGCCCCCCCGCCGGGGGGGGGGGGGGGGGGGGGGGCGCCCCCCCCCCCCCCCCCCCGGGGGGGGCCCGGGGCCCACCGCCTATCACGCCCCCTTGCTTTCCCGAAGGCTGTCAGTAAGGGTGCTGGTCGGGATGAGCACAGGGCTGCCGCCCGCCGCACCCATTTCCTCGCTCTTCCAGGGAGCCCACGGCACCAGCTCGGGGTCCCTCCGCAAGGTGACCTTGTCGTGGGTCTCGCTGGTCACCAGGCCCGAGATGCGGTCAGGATGCACCAAGTGCTCGAAGTCGACGTACCGCTGGGCGTACGTGTAGCGGCAGGGCAAGTACTCATCGGGGATGTTCCCGCTCAGGTGGGCACGGCGCAGGTCCTGCCACTTCTCACCGTTCCAGATCTCGTCAAAGGTGTTCTCCCGCAGGGAGCCGAGGGTGTACTCGCCGTCACCGCCGATGAGGTGGTCGCAGAAGCCGACCGCACCGTCGTACCGGATGTAGGCGTAACTCCACGGATGCATGCACGCGGGCCGGCGGACCATATCGGGAACCGCCAAGGAGGGATCGGGTGCGGCGCCAACCTGCACCACCACGCCCTCCCTGCGCCCGGTCTCGGCGGCCTCCTCGTACGCTCGCTGGGTGCGAGGGAGGTCGTTGCGCAGGTGTGAGGGGTCGTCGAGGCCCGTGACGATGGGGTGGATCACCACCGTGGAGACGTCGAGGCGGGCCGCGAGCCGCACGATGTCCGGCAGTTCGTCGAGGTTGTCCATGCTGGCGATCGCATTGAGGCAGATGTTGTCCCGCGGAGCGCCGTGGCGGTCCCGCGCCTCGACCAGGGTGCGTACCGTGTGCACGAGCCGTTCCAGGGTCCCGCCGGCGCGCAGTTTAGCGAAGAGTTCGGGTGACGCGGCGTCGCAGGAGACCATCACCACGGCGTGGGCACGCATCATCATGTCCCACACCGGCTTCCGGTTCACCATGCCGTTCGTCACCAGTCGTAACTGGACCCGGTGCTGGAGGGCTCTGGCGACGAACTCGCCGAACTTCGGCAGCATCGTGCTCTCGCCCCATCCGCGGAGGTCCACGAGATGGGCGTAGGGAAACAGCTCTTCGGTCAGTCGGTCGAAGACCTCCTGCTCCATATTGAGCACCGGGTCGTACTTCTCGCCGAACCTGCACATCGGGCAGCTCAAGTTGCAGTTCTGAGTGAGTTCGAGGAACAGCGCGAGCGGCTGGCTCTCCAGCGCGGTTGCCCCCCGCTGGTACTCGGCGATGTTCAGCTCCTGGTTCCTGGCTCGGAGCTCTGTCATTTCGAACGGTTCAACGGTCGCATCGAAAAGACGGTCGTCCGCCCTCATGTCCTTCTCCTCGCTGGTGGGGTTCAGGCCATCGCGGTCAGGTCAAGATCGGACTTGCGTCGGGGCTGTCTGGGCCGGCCGGCCACGTGGTCGCCGTAGCCCCACTCCAGGATTTCGCCCAGGTCCCGTAATCCGTAGGCGTTGTCACTGCTGAAGTACATGAGGTAGGCGATGAGCAGAGTCCTGGCCCGCTCGTCTCCCCGCATGACGTGTTGTCCGAGCGCTTCGACGGTGCCGCGAAGGTAGCAGCGGTGCGTCCACTCGGCGGCCTTGGGCGGCAGCCAGGAATCGTGGAGCAGCTTTGCCTCGGGAATGTAGGCGAGGGTGCGCCCGGCGGCCATGAGGGCGTAGCCGAATTCAGTGTCCTCTCCCGAGCCGGCCCCCGTTCCGGGTCCGAGTCCGGGCAGGAAGGCAGGGCGGCCCGGAAGCATCAGGCTGCGCCGCAGGGCCATGTTGTTCGAGGACCCCACCACCGCCCAGGGGACGGTCGGCTCGCTGGTGACGACGCCGGCTTCCCAGTGGGGCGACGTGACGGCGGGACACCAAAGTTTCTCCCCGTCCGGTCCGTCAGCCTCTCCCCAGGCCGATGAGCCAAGGAGCGGCACTTTGTCCGTGCACACGCGGGCGCCCGGTGCCGGCACGGGCTCGACCAGGCCGAACGCCGCAGCCACGTCGGGCTCCGACCGCATGTACGCGGCCAGTTCGGCGGCCCATGACGGCGCGGGAAGGCAGTCATCGTCGAAGCACAGCACTACGTCCGTGACAGCCTGGTCAAGGATGAGGTTGCGTCCCTCCGATGTCCCGCCGGGTCCCCGCAGCACCCGGAGTGGCAGGGGAGCGAGGATGTCCGCCAGCCTCTCCACGTCAAGGGACGTGTCCGGGGTGTTGTCGACGACCAGTACTTCGGCGATCGGGCCGGTGTCCCCGGCGGCGAGCATCGTCAGCGCCCGGTCCAGTACGGGCCTGCCGACAGAGCAGACGGCGACCGTGACAGGTCCGCCGTCAGGCTCGGCAGAACCGCGCGAAGTCGGGGAGGCAGAACCAGCCATGCAGCTTCCTTTCGCTGAGGGAATACCTGAGCTGACATTCGCCGAGCGTGTCAGCGAATATAAGAGATGCGGGAATACCGCCAAGAGAAGATTTAAGACGCACCGTCTCGTTCACCCGTTCTGACCACTCCTGGGGCCACGGGGAAAGTATTGCGGTAGAAAACTCACGGAGTGAAGCAAGTGGAACGCTGTCATGTGCTCGATCCACTCGTCAATACCGCAACAACCCACCGGATCCACAGGTTGGCGCAAAAAAGCACAACGGTCGAGATCCCAGCTGCCCATGCACGGTTCTTCGAAAGTTTCGAACCTGCACTTGGCTTGATCGTTTCGCTGAGGAAGCCCGTCGATGCGCCTACCTTGACGAAACTGTGATGACATGCCAACGTCGCCGGAGCGGATTCACAGTCCAGGGGTGGTTAATGCAGCCAGCGCTCAGCTTAGTCATACCCTTTCACGACGTTGCACATTATTTAGCCATCTGTCTTAATTCAGTAGTCATGCAGAAGTTCGATGATTTCGAGGTGGTGCTGGTCGACGACGGGTCGACCGACGGAAGCCGGAAAATCGCCGAAGAGTACGTCAAGAAGGACCTGAGGTTTCACCTTCTCGGTCAGGAGAACCGCGGACCGGGAGCGGCACGCAATCTCGGCACTCGGCACGCGCGCGGGCGGTACCTAGCCTTCGTCGACAGCGACGACATGGTCACGAGCGACGCCTACGAACTGCTCGTGGGGTCCCTACGCGCATCGGGCTCCGACCTGGCCTGCGGTGGCGTGGTGCGTTTCGACAGCGCGAGCCGCTGGGCCTCTCCACTGCACCGGGGGATCTTCGACGAGCCCCGGCAGCGGACCCACATCACCGAGCGCGGCTGCCTGTTGGGCGACCGGACCGTCTGGAACAAGGTCTACCGGCGCTCTTTCTGGGATCGCCACGGTTTCCGTTTCCCCGATCACCCCTACGAGGACGGCTTCGTCGCCGTCTCCGCACACGTTCTCGCCGAAGCCGTGGATGTCCTAGCCGGCCCCGTCTACTTCTGGAGGCAGCGGGACACCGAGCCGCTGTCCATTACGCAGCGCACCTTCGCGCCTGAGAATCTGGACGGCCGAATGAAGCAGGTCCGGACCATTTCCACCTTCCTGGAATCCCGGGCCCCAGCCCTCAAGGCAGCCTACGACCTGGCCGCCCTCGAACACGACATCCTCATTCTCCTGCACACAACGCCCCATCTAGCTCCACCCCACCGGAGCGAGATCCTCGCCTTCGCCCGCACATTCCACGCGCAGGCATCGGCCGCCACTCTCGAGGCGCTCCGCGCCGAGAACGCCAAGTGCTATTCCCTCCTGTCGGATCAGCGGACGGACGACCTCTTCCGGTATCTGCGGAACAGGCAACCGGACGCACTGTTGTAAAGGGCCAGATTGCGTACACGAAATCATGGGCGAATACGATCGCGGATGCCCGGAAGCGGAGCGGTCGACTCTCCTAGCTGGTTCGGCACGGAGGTGCGAGCGCGCGTCTCCATCTGTCTGGTCTTCGCCGCGCTCGGTGTAACCAACGCCGCCTGGTCCTCACGGATCCCGGACATCCGCGAGAACGTCGGCGCGGACACCACCGTGTGGGGTCTGGCTGGCATGTCGTCAGCCTTCGGGGACCTGGTCGCGATCATCGTGACCATGGTCGTCATAGGCCGGGTCAGGAACCGCTCCCTCACCCGGGGCTCCGCAGCTCTGATGCTGCTCAGCGGGCCGGTGCTGGCCGGAGCGTCCGCGCTGCCCGCGCTCGTCTGCGGTCTGGCGTTGTGGGGATTCGGCGCGACCCTGTTGAACACGGCGATCAACGCGCAAGGCGTCCACGTGGAAACGGCGTACGGCCGCCGTGTCGTACCGCTGTTCCACGCCTGCTACAGCGGCAGTGTGCTGGTCGGCGGCGTGTACGGCACCGTGGCGGCGTCTGCGGACGTGACGCCAGGAATACAACTCGCCGCCAGTAGTGTGCTGTTCGGCATCCTGTTGCTGGTCACGGCGACCTGGATGCCGAACGAGCCGCCTCAGGCGGACGGTCCGCAGGCCCCGTTGCGGGACCGGGTCAAGAACCGCTGGACGCCGCAGCTGCGCCTGCTCGCTCTCCTGGCGTTCATCGGCTCCTTCATAGAAGGCACCGTCGGCGCGTGGTCCGCCCTGTACGCCACCGATGTCGCTGGAGCTGGTGCCACCCTGGCCGCTGGCATCTACACGTGCTTCACCGTCGCCATCCTGGCGGTCCGGCTGGTGGGTGATCTGCTGTTGAAGCGGATCTCCGTGAGGGCGTTCCTGGCATGGTCCCTCCTGGTCTCCGCGGCCGGGGTGACGATCGCGGTGGTGTGGCCGTCCGCGGCCCCGGTGGTCATCGGATTCGTCGTGGCGGGCGTGGGTGTCGGGTGCGTGATGCCGTCGGTCATCCGCCTGGCGGGACGGCAGCCCGGCCTCAGTGCCGGGGAGGGCGTGTCGACGGTGACGCTGGGCCAGTGGCCGGGCTTCCTGCTGGCCTCCCCCGTCATCGGTCTAGTCGCGGGCTTCACCAGTCTGCGTGTCGCGCTGTTCCTTCTGATCGTGAGCGGCGTCTGCGGCGCTTTTCTGGCACGAAAGGTACAGCAGCCCGTGGTCGAGAGGGCCGTCGGAGACATAAAGCCGGAAACAACCTGATCCTCACACTGCGACAGGAAGGCGGGTGCCCCGTGCACACCCTGAAATTCGTCGACCTCGAGAACGGTTTCGGATGCTACACACCGGCCGCGGTGAATCCGGTGTTCAGCGAAGCGGAACTCATCTACGGCGAGTTGTTCCGCAAGGACACCTATCTACATCGGCTGGCGCCGGTGCGGCCGAACGGTTTCGTGATCGACGCCGGCGCCAACATCGGTCTGTTCACCCTGTTCATCAAGCACCGTTTCCCCGAGGCACACGTGCTGGCGATCGAGCCGATCCCGGACAACGTGCGCGCGTTGGAGGCCAACATCCGTATGCACGCGGTGACGGGCGTCACGGTGTGTCCGAAGGGGCTGTCGGACACGAGTGGCGTCCAGCAGTTCTATTTCTTCCCCTCGATGCCCGGGAACTCAACGACCCAGCTGGCGGAGAAACTCAGGGACAGAGAGGTCATGACGACGTACGCAGAGCGCCGGCTGGCGGAGGAGGTGTTCCGTCACGAAACCCTGCGGGCACCGGTCGTCCGTCTGTCGGAGATCCTGTCGGAGATGCCGGTACCCGACGAGATCGACCTGCTGAAGATGGACATCGAAGGCGACGAGGTACGTGCGCTACGCGGCTTGGATGATCACGATTGGTCGCGTATCCAACAGGTCGTCATGGAGGTACACATGGCCAGGAACCAGCTGACGGACGTGCTGGCGATCCTGGAGTCGAAGGGGTTCGCCGCAGAGGTCGAGACGCCCGCGGACATACCCGACGGGCTCGACAACAAGATCGTCTCTGCCCGGCGTGTCTGACGCCCCGCAGGGCAGACCAAGGAGGCGGACGCGGCGGCCCGTCGCAGGACCGGTGTGGCCGTTGCCCGACCGCACGCCTCAGCTGTCCAGCTCCCGGCCGAACCTGTTCAGGTGCGTCGCACGAACCGTCGGTTCCGAGCACGAACCACTTGCCGCCGCCTACGCCAGCCCGCCCCAGCACGGCGGACGTCGAATGCCCAGCATCCGCTCGCCCGTGCCGCCGAAGTGAAGGTGGTAATCCGGGTCTTCGAAGTTGAGTGGTGCGGTGGCGCTGAGGGCCTGACCTACTGTCACTCCGCGTGAGCGCCCATGCCAGCGCCACACTGCGCCAGCGACGCGAGACCATCACCTCTGAACCCGCCGGACACGGCACGGCGGTCGACTACGGCGCTGGCCCCGGACGGCTCATGGTGCGCCCGGCGTCGGCAGTCGGCTGGGGCAACTCCCGGCGGTTCGAGCGCGGTTCGGCGGCCGACTGGGCCCGCCACAAGGTCTGGCGGATCGACCTCATGAAGTCGGACAGGTCGGTGTTGCCGTCGTCCGGTGACAACTCCGGTTCCTGGCCGCGCTCTTCGCCGTGGGCTTCCGCATCCGGGGTGCTCTGATCGTTCATACATCCATGATCCTGATGCCAATCGCAGTCAGCCCCTTCCTCATCTCGGCGCGGGACCTCGTGGCGCACCGTACGGCAGACGGTGTCCTTGACCAGCGCGGGATGCCTCGGCCGAAGTCATGGCAAACCCTGGGCACCTGGCCTCGACGGCTCCAAGATCCCCGACAGAGTCACGCTCAGCGTTCCGGGGGCAGGATCAGGGTGGGTTCCAGGACGACGCGGGCGGCGGGCTCCTGGCGTGGCGGCGGGGCCAGCGCGTGGCGCGGGCCGCGCTGCTGGCGCCAGTGGGCCTGGGCCAGGACCACCGCGACATACGGGATGACGACCGCGCCGGCCAGTGCGCAGGCGGCGAGGGCGGGCCAGCGGTTCCAGGTCGCGGCCATCAGCACCACGCACACGGTGCGCACCACCATCGCCACGAGGTAACGGCGCTGCCGCCCGCGCACATCACGTGTCAGTCCGGCCCGTGCGCGGGTGATGGATTCGGCCGGGACCGCGTCCCGGCGTCGGCGGACTCTGTGCATCGGGCCTCCGAGGGCGAGGACGTGGGGCTGCGGCGGAACGGCGCGGCCCGAAGGAACGCGGCCTGACAGGGAGTCGGGGCCGGTGACACACGTCAACCGGCCTTCATACGAGAGACAGTGACGGTCTGTCAGGCGGTGCGTGGTGCGGAAAAAAAGGGGGGTGGGGGAACGGCGGCGGCGCGGGTGGCCGTCCCCCGGTCACCCGCGCCGCCCGCACCGGCCCCGCCCCCGGGGTCAGTGCGGTTCCTGGTCCGTCTCCCGGCCCCCGGAGCGGCGGCCCGCGCCGGAGTCCGCGGGCACCGGCTCGGAGGGGCCGTGCCCGTTGGAGGACGCATGGCCGTTGGAGGCGGCGTGGCCGTTGGAGGAGGGTCCGTCGAGTGCGGCGGGTTCGGCGTGGGCGAAGTGGGCCAGCGCCTCGCGCATCTCGGCCGGGGTGGGCTTGGGGATCTGGTTGCCGTAGAGCCAGCGGCTGAGGCGGTGGCGCAGGGCCTGGCGGCGGCGGTCGGGGTTGGGGACGCCGTCGTGTTCGGCGGCGGGGGCGGGCAGCGGGGTGTAGGCCTTGCGGGCCAGCAGCGCGTACTCCCGCTGGCGGTCCAGGCGCTGGTGGACCTCGACGAACTCGCCGTGCGGCAGTCTCCTGATGCGGCCGGTCTCCCGGCCGTGCAGCAGGGTGTCGCGTTCGCGGCGCTGCAGGCCCAGGCAGATCCGCCGGGTGAGGATGTAGGTCAGCGCGGGGACGACGAACACGCCGATCCGTACCGACCAGGTGATCTGGTTGAGGGAGAGGTGGAACCTCTCGGCCAGTACGTCGTTGGCGCCGCCGAAGAACAGCACCAGGTACAGGGCGACGAAAGCGATGCCGAACGCGGTGCGGGTGGGGTGGTCGCGCGGCCGGTCCAGGAGATGGTGCTCGCGCCGGTCGCCGGTGACCCATGCCTCCAGGAACGGCCACAGTGCGATCACGGCCATCATCAGGGTGGGCACGATCACCGCGGGGATCAGGACGCCGAGGTTGACGGTGTAGCCGCCGAGGCTGAACTCCCAGGCGGGCATGGCCCGCAGGGCGCCTTCCAGGAAGCCCATGTACCAGTCGGGCTGGGAGCCCTGGGAGATCTGGTCGGGCCGGTAGGGGCCGTAGGTCCACACGGGGTTGATCTGGGCGATGCCCGCGAGCAGGGACAGCACCCCGGCGATGATGAAGAAGAAGCCGCCGGCCTTGGCCGTGTAGTGCGGGAACAGGGGCTGGCCCACCACGTTCTTCTCGGTGCGGGCAGGTCCCCGGAACTGGGTGTGCTTGTGGTAGAAGACCAGGATCAGGTGGACGGTCAGCAGCGCCACGACGATGCCCGGGATCAGCAGGATGTGGAAGCCGTAGAAGCGGCCGATCACGTTGTGGGCGGGGAACTCGCCGCCGAACAGGAACATCGCCAGGTACGTTCCCACCAGCGGGATGGCCAGGGTGACGCCCTCGGCGATGCGCAGGCCGGTGCCGGAGAGCAGGTCGTCGGGCAGTGAGTAGCCCACGAAGCCTTCCAGGGTGACCAGCACCAGCAGCGTGAACCCGAACAGCCAGTTGACCTCACGCGGCTTGCGGAACGAGCCGGTCAGGAAGTGGCGCAGGGTGTGCAGGCACAGGGCGCCGATCATGGTCAGCGCCGACCAGTGGTGCAGCTGGCGGATGAACAGCCCGCCGCGGACCTCGAAGCTGATGTGGAGGGTGGAGGCGTAGGCCTGGGACATCCGCACGCCGTGCAGCGGGCCGTAGGAGCCGTGGTAGACGGTCTCGGACATGCTCGGGTCGAAGAAGAGGGTGAGCCAGATCCCGGTCACCAGCAGCACGACGAAGCTGTAGAGGGCGATCTCGCCGAACATGAACGACCAGTGCTCGGGGAACACCTTGCGCACCAGGAAGCGGAAGTTGTAGATCCCCAGCCGGCCGTCCGTCCAGTCGGCGATGCGTTCGCCGCGCGGCGCGGTGGTGCGGCCGGCGCGTGCGGGTGTGTCGGTGCCGGTCATGCCCGGGTCCCTTCCCCTCGCCGCCGGACGGTGGGGGCGGTCTGCCGCGGCGAGGGCCGGACCACCGTGTGCGACGGGACTGCGCTGGGTGCGGGTCGGGGGGCGCCAGGAGGTGTGCCGGTCTCCCCCGCGGCCGGCCGGTGTGCGCGCTCTGCCCGGCGGGGGGTGGCTTCTGGGGCGGCTGGTCGGTTCACTTTCTCCACTCTCGTCATGCGGGACACCTCGTGGGGCCGGGTGCGGGGCGGGGTGTTCACGGCCGCCTCCGCTCACCGGCGGGGGCCGGCGCCGGGGTGGGCGGCGGCGGGTCTGCCAGGCGCGGGGGTGCGGCACCGGCCGTGTGCGCCGGGGCCGCCGCGGGCGGTGCGGGGGTGCGGCGGCGGGGGGTGCCGGGGCCGTGGGTGGTGCTGGGCGGCGCGAAGGGGGCCGGGGCGGGCGGGGTGCGCAGGGCGGCCCGCAGGACGCGCGGCCGCAGCGCCGCCAGCGGCGACGTCGGGGCGGGGTGCAGGGGGTGCAGCAGCAGGGCGGCCGCGTGCGGGTCGGTGGTCGCGGCGGCCGCGATCCTCGCGGCGTAGCGGGCACGGACACCGCCCGCCGGACGGGGCGCGGGGTGGGCGTGGCGCCAGGCGGGGGCCACCTGGCGGGCCAGGGCGTGGCGCAGCCGGTGGCTGATGCCGACGGCCGTGCCGTGGCCGGTGAGGACCTGGTCCAAGGCCAGCGCGCACTGCACCGCCAGCGCCATGCCGTGGCCGTGGGCCGCGTCCAGGTCGGCGAGGGCGTCGCCGACGACGAGGAACTGGTCGGGCCAGCGGCGGAGTTTCTCGTAGCGGTGCCAGCGGGCGCCGGTGCGGGTGCAGCCGTAGACCGGGCCCAGCGGGGTGGCGGCGGTGAGGAGGTCGTGGAGCAGGGGGTGGCGCAGGGTGCGGGCGGCGTGCAGCAGGGCGGGGTGGCCGGCCGGGGGACGGGCGGTGCCGGGGAGGGTGAGGGTCACCGACCAGCGGCCGCCCTCGACCGGGTGCAGGACGCCCTGGCGGGGCAGGCCGGGCGCGGCCGTCACCAGGAGGCTCTTCCAGTCGGCGACATGGCCCACCGGCGGGGCGAAGGCGGCGGTGGCGAAGGCGGCCGGGGCGGCGGCGAGGGTCTGCGGGGGCGGGGCGTAGCCCAGTTCGGCCAGCCAGCGCGGGGCGTGGGAGCCGCGGCCGGAGGCGTCGACCACGAACTCCGCCGGCAGCAGCCGCCGCACCCCCCGGCCGTCCGGGGCGGCACGGTCGCGGGCGCGCGCCCACACACCGGTGACGGTGTCGTGGCGGCCCCCGCGCAGGGCGACCGCCTCGTGCCCGGGCAGGAAGTGGACGTTCGGGGCGGTGCGCAGCCGGGCCCGGACCGCCGCGTCGATCACGTCACGGCCCGCGCTCAGCAGGGACAGGCCGGCGTCGAAACGGGGCAGCCAGCCGGCCGGGCCCAGCACCAGCAGGTCCCGGGGCACGGTGAGGCGGACCGCCCCGGCGCCGGCCAAATCCTGGCCGATACCGGGGAAGAGCCGCTCCAGCCCCTGATGGGCGGCCGGCACCAGCGTGTGGGTGTGCCGGGCCTGGGGCACCCCCGGACGCCGTCCGGCTCCGGTGGGCACCCAGTCCCGCTCGATCACCGTGACGTGGTCCATGAAGTTGGCCAGGGCCCGTGCCGCCGTGAGCCCGGCGAGACCGGCGCCGACGACCACGGCACGCCCGTGGCCACCACCCGCTCCGGCCCCCGCGTATGCACTCAACTCGGCTGCCCTCCCTGCTCGTTGTGCCTTCATCATGCGGCGCCCTGACGAGTCCGCACGGCCCCTTCGACCCGTCGAGGACCACCCCTCCAGTCCCCTTCGAGTCCCCCTCCACCGGGTCTCCGGCGAGACTCGAGCAGGACTCCGGCGGGACTCGAGGCGCAGGGGCGTGAGCTGGGCCGGGACCCGCCCGGGCACCTGCCGGGGCACGCCCGAACACCGGCCCGGTGCGTACCGGGAGGCGGTCCGGCGGGCGCCCGGGGGCGCCGTCGCGGACGTGCGGGCACGCCCGGCGGGTCAGGCGCCGTCAGACACCGGGCCCACTGGACCCCACGGCCGGGATCAGGACCGGCGCCACGGGCCGGGCACGGGCCGGGGCTTGGACCGCCGACCGGTGTGGCCGGGAGCGGGAGCGGGGCCAGAGCCAGGACCGGAATCGGAGCCAGGGCCGGGGCCGGAATCGGGGCCGGAGCCCCTGTCGGGTCCGTAGCCGGCACCGGCGCCGATGTCCGTACCAGTGCTGGGGCCTGAGCCCGTATCAGGTCCGGCGCCGGTGCCGGGGCCGGGGCCGGGGCCGATGTCCGTACCGGTGCCGGAGCCTGAGCCCGCGTCAGGTCCGGCGCCGGTGCCGGTGCCGGGGGCTGTGAGGGATGGTGCGGCGAGGGCTCGGTCGACCAGGGCCGGGGCGGCGCCGGTGTAGGCCGACGGGGTCAGCAGGGCGGTCGCTTCCTGTCTGGTGAGGATGCCGGCGAGTTCGGGCAGACCGGCCAGGGTGTCGGAGAGGGGCAGGCCGGTGCGGGTGGCCAGGAGGGAGGCCCGGGTGAGGAGTTCCCTGGCCGCGGTGCGGCCCAGGCGGGGGGTCAGGACGGCGGAGAGGCGTTCGGAGACGAGCTGCCCGCCGGTGGCCTCCAGGTTGGCGCGCATCCGGTCGGGGCGGACGGTGAGACCGCGGGCGAGTTCGACGGCCGTGTGCGCGGCGCCGCCGGTCAGCCGCAGGCACTCGCGCAGCGGCTGCCACTCCGCGTGCCACACCCCGGCCGAGCGTTCGTCCTCGGCCACCAGACACTGCGTCAGCACCCCCGCCTGCGCGGGCACCTGCAGCGCCGCCGAGCGGATCAGGGTGGCCAGCACGGGATTGCGTTTGTGGGGCATCGCCGAGGACGCCCCCCGGCCCGCCACCGCCGGCTCGGCCACCTCACCGATCTCGGTGCGGGCCAGCACCAGCACGTCCGCGGCGATCTTCCCCAGCGCCCCGGCCGTATGGGCGAGGGCGGCCGCCAGGTCGGCGACCGGGGTGCGCAGCGCGTGCCAGGGCAGCACCGGCGCCGCAAGTCCCGTCTCCCGCGCGAACTCTTCTGTCAGCGTCCGGGACAGGGCGGCGGGGTCGGTGCCGGGGCCGGCGTACTGGAGGTAGCCGGCCAGGGTGCCGGCCGCGCCGCCGAGCGCCACCGGCAGACCGCCCGAGACCAGGCGCTCGAGGCGGTCGGCGGCGTCCATCACCAGCTGGCGCCAGCCGGCCGCCTTGAGGCCGAAGGTGGTGGGCACGGCGTGCAGGGCCAGGGTGCGGCCCGCCATCACCGTGTCCCGGTGCCCGGCCGCCAGCACCGCGAGCGCCTCGGCGACAGCCCGCAGGTCCGCCACGATCAGGCGCAGCGCCCGGGCGGCGACCAGCATCGCGCCGGTGTCCAGGACGTCCTGGCTGGTGGAGCCGCGGTGCACGTACTCGGCGGCGTCCGGGCAGTCCGCCGCGACCCGCGCGGTCAGCGCCGCGACCAGGCCCACCACCGGGTTGGCGGTCTCCCGCGCGGCCAGGGCCAGTTCGCGTACGTCGAAGAACTCCGCGCGGGCCGCGGCGGTGACGGCCGCCGCCGCCGAAGCCGGCACGGTGCCCAGCCGGGCCTGCGCCCGGGCCAGTGCCGCCTCCGCGTCCAGCATCGCCTGCAGCCACGCGGCATCGCCGACGGCCGCCTCGACGGGGGTGCCCGCCCGTACCGGGGACAGCAGCCCCGCGTCCAGATGCGCGGACAGCGCCGCGGGCGGCGGGGTGGGGTCGGGGGAGGTCATGTGGCCGCCTTCACGCTCGGGGCCAGGGCTTGCGCTTGGGCCAGGGCCGGGGTGGGGGGCAGGGGTGTTGAGGCGGGCCGCACCGGGCGGAGGGGGGCGGGTGCGTTGTGGGCCTGGGGCAGGGCCAGGACGGCGGCGGCGATGGCGTCGGAGTCCTCCAGGGTGACCGAGCCGACGCCGGGCCGGATGCCCGCGGCGGTCACCCAGTGCACGGACTCGGTGGGCACCCCGTAGGCGAAGCGCCGCGGATGGGGCACCCCGTGCGCGTCGATCAGACGGTAGGGGCGCTCGGTCACCGCCAGTCCCCCGGTCTCATAGCCCCCGCCGTCCTCGCTCCCGTCGTGGGCGGGGATGCGGTAGGGGCGGCACTGGCCGGTGCGCAGCAGCTGCCTCATCAGCGGGTCGGCGGTGCGCCGCAGGTCGGTGCCGGGCAGGCGGGCCTCGATCAGGACGGTGGCCCGGATCCGTACCCCCGGGATCGTCTCGGAGGTGGCCACGAAGCAGGGGCCCGACGGGTCGTGCTCCTGTGCGCCGACCCGCAGGCCGGGGCCGGTCACCTCCAGGATCCCGGCGTCGATGAGGGCGGCCATCTCCTCGATGCGGGAGGCCGGCGGGCCGATGGAGAGGTAGGCGTTGAGCGGGGTGTACCAGCGCTCCAGGTCGTCGCGGTGGGAGGCGGCGCTCAGGCCGGCGTGGTCGACGGCGAGGCGGATCTCGTTGCGCAGGTCGCGCAGCACGTCCAGGGCCGCCTTGAGCGGACCGCTGACATTGCCCTGCCGGGCCAGGCGGACGTCCTCGTCGAGATGCCCCCGCAGCCAGGTCCGGAAGGCGGCCAGGTCGGGGAAGGCGCGGGTGCCGTAGGGGCGGGCGATGCGCTCCCAGTCCCAGCGCTGCGCCCCGGTGATCCCGGCTTCCTCCAGCAGGCGGTCCTCGGCGGCGCCGGGCTCGGCGTGCAGATAGCGCTCGGTGAACTCCTCGGCCGCCGCGGACGTCTCGCCGCGCCGGGCCAGCAGCGCCGCGTAGTAGACGGCGCACACCTCCTTGGAGATCAGCGGCCACAGGTCGGCGGCGAAGTCGACGGCCGTGCTGCGCCGGTCGGCGGCCCGCAGTGCCGCGACGTACTCGGCCGTCAGCAGCCGGGGCCGGTGGCGGCCGTGGGCGCCCTTCTCGTTCTCGCCGCGCGCCTGGTAGGGCACCCCGCGCCGCGACCCGGCGTACAGGCGCGGCTCGCGGCCCGAGGGCCGGTAGACCAGACGGCCGCCGGTGCGGGTGAAGACGCCGCCGCGTCCGCGGGTGAACAGCGCCATGTGGTCGAAGAAGTTCAGGCCCAGCCCGCGCAGCAGCACGCTCTCGCCCGGCCCTACGGCGGACAGGTCCACGTCGGCCGGGTTGGCGGGCGCCACATAGGTCAGACCGTGCCGGGCCGCGAAGGCCGCCAGCCGGCGCTCGGTGCGGGAGGGCCGGAGCGGGACGTGCCCCTGCGCCAGGACCACCGCCGACAGGCCTTCCAGCCGGGTGCCGTCCTCCAGCACCACGCTCTGGCGGCCCGCCCGGACACCGTCGGCGTCCGTGAGGGCGACGGCGCGCAGCGCGTGGGTGCGCACCCGGACATGGGCGGCGGCGTTCGCGACGATCCGCCCGAACGCCCAGGTGAGGTAGGAGCCGTAGAGGGCGCGGGTGGGATACGTGTCGGGGCCCAGGGCGCGGGCCTCGGCGAGGACCTCCGCGCCGGGTCCGGCGGCGGGGTCGGGGGCGCCCTCCAGGGTGCCCGACTCCAGGGCGCGCGCCCACTCGTAGAGGCTGGGGCCCTCCTCCAGCGGGCCGTCGATGCGGACGCTGGCATCGGTGTAGACCGTCACCTGCGAGGCGACGGTGTTCATCAGCAGCTGCCGCGACTGGGTGGGGCGCCACACCCGGCCCGAGCCCGGCGGGCCGGGATCGACGACATGCACGGTGACGGTGTCCCAGCGGGGCGACTTCCGTTCCTGCGCACACAGCCGTTCCAGCACGGAAAGGCCCCGGGGGCCGGCACCGACCAGGCACACCTCCAGATGGGCCGCGGTCGCGTCGCCGGGCGGCGGCGCGGCGGGGCGGGGATCCGGGTCCCCGGGGACAAACGCCCCGCCCGGGGGAAACCGATCGGCCGTCGTGACGAGCGGCCCTGCGAGGAGTCCGGCGTCTACTGCGCGTTCGCCTGCGTGCGTACCGTCCACAGTTCCTCCCTTCCTGCCGCCACCGTCGGTGCAGGCGCTCGACCAGGGCTCGGCTCCGGGTGGAAAAGGCCTCGAGAAAACCGGCCCGCTATTTCACCGGCGTGTTCCCGAACGGGGCTGTATCGGGACTCGAGTCACCGGGCGGGTAATGGAAGGACCCCCGCGGACGAAAACCCCGCCGGGTCAACCGCCGTGACCGGCACGGCACATACGGCCCCACCCACAAAAAGACACACGCGCAGAAGACACACGCGGAAAGAGCACACGCGTAAAAGGCGCACACGTAAAAGGATTCGCGGAGTCACAGAGCAACGGATTCGCGGGATGGATGCACGGGATATCCGACAGCACAGTTGTGGACAGCGGTTGCGGGGCCCCAGGCGCCTCGTGAAGGAGTTTCGATGAATTCCCAGTCATGCCCCAGGAGTCACCCCCAGGAAAGCGTCGCCGCCGCCGGGTCCGTCCTCTGCGCCCCGTGCGTGCGAAGGGCGGCGCAGCATCTGCGGGTGCTTCCCGCCCTGCACCAGGAATGCCTGCACCAGGCCTCCCCCACGGGCCGGCGCACGAATCCCACCAAGGTCTCCGGCAGCCGCAGGCGGGACCACCTCGACATCGCCGCGCTCGACGCCCGGCACAACATCCTGACCGTCCTCGAGTCGTGGTCGTCGCTGGTCGCCGAGAAGCGCGGGACCACCACGCCGGCGCGCAGCGTCCCCTCGCTGGCACGGTTCCTGATCCGGCACCTGGAGTGGCTTGCCGGACAGCCCCCGGCGGACGACTTCGCCGACGAGATCGAACGCCTCGTCGGCGAACTCCGCCAGACCATCGACCCCGACCCCCACCCCCTGCACACCCTCATCCGCGGCTGCGTCGTGGACGGCTGTCCGGGGACGATCAGCGCGCTCCCGCAACGCGGCACCGGCGCGGGCACCGGGAGCGGCGGCAGTGCCGGTCCGGGACCGGGTGCGGGGGGCAGCATCCGGTGCTCCTCGGGGCACGCGTGGGACGTGGGCGAGTGGCTGGGGCTGCGCACCCTCATGGAACGGCAGCGGAAGGGCGTGAGCGCATGATCAAGCCACCCAGCCACCGGCTCGTCCCCACCAAGGTGGCCGCCCTCGCCGTGGGAGTCTCCGAGGCGACGATCCGCAAGTGGGTCAGCCGCGGGAAGATCACCCGCTACGGCGCCCCGCACCGCCGCTCCGAGTTCGACATCGAGGAACTCACCGAGATCGCCCTGCACCGACGGCACTGACCGCACCCCACTCAACTCCGGGCGGGAGGCCGCCGGTTGCCCTCCGTGGCGCGCCGGCGGCCGGAGCGTAGGACAGGCGGCACGTCTGCGACGTGGAGCCGGCGCGCCTGCGCACTCCCGGGACTCTCCGCTTACCCCGCTCCCCCAACTCCGGCCTCCGGTACCCGGGATCACCAACTCCCTTATCACCGACCTCTCCTGACTGTTTATCAACTCTCTTTTCCCACAGGCCCGAAGAGCCCGACCATGCCCGCCGCGACTGCCCTGGCAGCCGCGGCTGCGCCGGTTGCGCGGGCGCCTTTCCACCCCTCCGGGAGAGTGACCCACGTCACTTCCGCGTGGTGTTGGCGGGGGGCCTGACCCCGTGTCACTATTCCCCTACATCTCCCCTGCCCGAAAGCCGCCGCGAGGCCGTGCTGCGGCAGGGGGCGCGTGCCGCGACTGCCCGTCACATCGGGTGCGCGGCACTTTTTCTTTCCCGGTTCCACCGGCCGCCGGTTGCCCGCTTCACCGTTCCGGCCGCGCTGGGCGCGTCCGCGCCGTGCGTGAAGTCCCCTGCGGTGCAGAGCGGTTGGCGCCGCGCGTCTTCGCCGGGCCCTGGCCCCCACGGCCGCCGTGCGGCCCCCGCGCCACCGGCGTCTCCGAGATCTCTGACATCTCCGTGCACGACAGACATAGGGAGCTGAGTGCGTTGACTCTACCGACCTCGGCGGAGGGGGTGCCGGACAGCCGCCGGACCCGCTCGGTCGGCATCGGCCGCGCCCACGCCAAGGCGATCCTGCTGGGAGAACACGCGGTCGTCTACGGCGCCCCGGCGCTCGCCCTGCCGATCCCGCAGCTCACCGTCACGGCCAGCGCCGGATGGTCCGCCCACCCCGGCGACGGACAGGGCGACCTCTCCTACACGGTGACCGGTTCTCCCACCCGGGCGATGGTGACGCAGGCCTCCGACGGACTGCGCCGGCTGACCGCGGAGTTCAGGGCGCGGATGGGCGTGAGCGGGCGGCCGTATCTGGACGTGATCCTCGACGGTGCGATCCCGCACGGCCGGGGGCTGGGCTCCAGCGCGGCCAGTTCACGGGCGATCGCGTTCGCGCTGGCCGACCTCTTCGGCCGGCAGCTGGACGAGACGACGGCGTTCGAACTGGTGCAGACGGCCGAGAACATGGCGCACGGCAGGGCCAGCGGCGTCGACGCCATGACCGTCGGCGCGCTGCGCCCGCTGCTGTTCCGGGCGGGCCGTACCCGGGAGGTGCGGCTGGGCTGCGAGGGGCTGTTCATCGTCGCGGACAGCGGCGAGCCGGGCAGCACCCGGGAGGCGGTCGAGCTGCTGCGGGAGGGCTTCGAACGCCGGCCCGGGGCGCGGGCGCGGTTCGTGGGGCGGGCCACGCAGCTGACCGAGGAGGCCCTGCTCGCTCTCGCCGAGGGCCGGGCCGGGGACGTGGGCCGGCGGATGACGGACTATCACGCGCTGCTGCGGACGGCCCGCCTGAGCACCGGCCCCATCGAGCGGCTGGTGGCGGCCGCGCTGGGGGCGGGCAGCCTCGGCGCCAAGATCACCGGCGGTGGTCTGGGCGGCTGCATGATCGCGCTGGCCCCGCCGCAGCGGGCCCGCGAGGTCACCCGGCGCCTGCACGAGGCAGGCGCCGTACAGACGTGGCTCGTACCGCTGAAGGGGCTCGACAACCATGCGCCGTGAACACACACCGACCACCGCACCCGGCCCCGCCCAGAGCGTGCCGGGCCTGACCCAGACCGTGCCGCGGCCGGCCGAAACGGACACCGCCGGTGTCACCGCCGTCGCGCACCCCAACATCGCGCTGGTCAAGTACTGGGGCAAGCGGGACGAGGCGCTGATCCTGCCCTGGACGGACAGCCTGTCGATGACGCTGGACGTCTTCCCGACCACCACCCGAATCCGGCTGGAGGCGGCGGCCGGCCGTGACGAGGTGACCCTTGACGGGACACCCGCCACGGGCGAGGCCGCGCGGCGGGTCACCGCGTTCCTTCAGCTGGTGCGCGAGCGGGCCGGCTCCACACGGCGGGCGGTGGTGGACAGCCGCAACACCGTGCCCACCGGGGCGGGGCTGGCGTCCTCGGCCAGCGGGTTCGCCGCGCTGGCCGTCGCCGCCGCGGCCGCCTACGGGCTGGAGCTGGACGCCACCGGACTGTCCCGGCTGGCCCGCCGCGGCTCGGGGTCGGCCTCCCGGTCGGTGTTCGGCGGCTTCGCCGTCTGGCACGCCGGACCGCCCTCCGCCACGGGTGCGGCGGCGGACGCGGGCTCCTACGCCGAGCCGGTGCCCGCGGCCGGCCTGGACCCGGCGCTGGTCGTCGCGGTCCTCGACGCGGGCCCCAAGGCGGTCTCCAGCCGGGAAGCGATGCGCCGCACCGTGGACACCTCGCCGCTGTACCGGCCCTGGGCCGCCTCCAGCCGGGCCGACCTCGCGGACATGCGGGCGGCGCTGGGGCGCGGTGACCTGGAGGCGGTGGGCGAGATCGCCGAGCGCAACGCGCTGGGGATGCACGCCACGATGCTCGCCGCGCGGCCCGCGGTGCGCTACCTCTCGCCGGCCACGGTCACCGTCCTGGACCGGGTGCTGCAACTGCGGCGGGAGGGGATCGCGGCCTACGCGACGATGGACGCCGGACCGAACGTGAAGGTGCTGTGCCGGCGCGCGGACGCGCGCCGGGTGGCCGCCGCCGTCGCCGAGACCGTGCCGGCGGCACGGGTGCTGGTGGCCGGCCCCGGCCCCCGAGCCCGGCTGCTGGAGGAGACCGACGAGACGGACGGGGCCGCGCGGTGACCGCCCCGGCAGAGGTGGCCGCCGCACGCACGGTGGTACGCCGGGCACCGGGCAAGCTGTTCGTCGCGGGCGAGTACGCCGTGGTGGACGCGGGCAACCCGGCGATCCTGGTCGCCGTCGACCGCTACCTCACCGTCACGGTCACCGGCGCACCCGGCAGCCCCGGCGGACCCGGCGGCCCCGGCACACCGGGCAGCCCCGCCGGCCCAGGCGGACCGGGCCGATCGGGCACCCCCGAGGGACTCGGCCCGCTCGACGCACTCCACTCCCCTGCCCCTGGCGGACTCGGCCCGCTCGACGCACCCCGCTTCCCCGCCCCCGACGTCACCATCTCCAGCGACCTCACCCCCCGCCCCACCGCCTGGCGCTGGCACAAAGGCCGCCTGGTCCTCCACTCCCCCGGTGACGGCGCGCAGGCGCGGGCCGGGCTCGCGCATGTCGTGGGCGCGGTCGAGACGGTGGGGGCGCTGCTGGCCGAACGCGGGCAGCGGGTACCGGCGTTGCAGGTGACGGTGAGCAGCCGGCTGCACGAGGGGGGCCGCAAGTACGGGCTGGGGTCCTCCGGTGCGGTGACCGTGGCCGCGGTGGACGCCGTGGCCGCGTTCTGCGGGACGGAACTGTCGGCCGGTGAGCGCTACCGGCTGGCGATGCTGGCCTGCGCCCGGATCGATCCGAAGGGCTCGGGGGGTGATCTGGCGGCCAGTGCCTGGGGCGGCTGGATCCTCTACCGGGCCCCGGAGCGGGACTTCGTCCTGGACCTGGCCCGGCGGGTGGGCATCGCCCGGACGCTGGCCGCGCCCTGGCCGGGCCATGAGGTGCGGCGGCTGCAGGCGCCGGCCGGGCTGCGGCTGGAGGTCGGCTGGACCGGGGAGCCCGTCTCCACCGCCTCCCAGGTCGCCGGCCTCCAGCGGCGCGGCCGGCGCCCGGACACCGCCGCACGCCAGCGGTTCACCCGGGCCAGCAACCGGCTGGTGGAGGCGGCGGCCGGCGCGCTGGAGCGCGGCGACGACGCCGGTCTGCTGGCCCAGATCCGTACCGCCCGCCAGGAGTTGGCGCGGCTGGACGAGGCGGTCGGGCTGGGCATCTTCACGCCCGGGCTGAGGCGGCTGTGCGAGGCGGCCGAGGCCGTCGGCGCCGCCGCCAAACCCTCCGGGGCGGGCGGCGGCGACTGCGGGATCGCGCTGCTGGACGCGGCCGCCTCCCGGCACATCTGTCAGGTACGGCGGCAGTGGACGGCGGCCGGGGTGCATCCCCTGCCCGTGCGCCCCGCCGCGCAACGGCCCGAAAGGACCCGGCAACGATGAGTGCTCAACGCAAGGACGACCACGTCCGGCTCGCCATCGAGCAGCAGGACACCCCCCGCGGACCCCACCCCTTCGACGAGGTGTCGTTCGTCCACCACGCGCTGGCCGGCCTGGACCGCGAGGAGGTGTCTTCGGGCACCTCGTTCGCGGGCCTGTCCTGGCCGGTGCCGCTCTACGTCAACGCGATGACCGGCGGCAGCCCGCGCACCGGCGCCATCAACCGCGACCTGGCCATCGCCGCCCGTGAGACGGGGGTGCCGATCGCGTCGGGGTCGATGAACGCCTACTTCAAGGACCCCTCCTGCGCGGGCACCTTCCGGGTGCTGCGCGAGGAGAACCCGGACGGGTTCGTGCTGGCCAACGTCAACGCGACGGCGTCGGTGGACAACGTGTGGCGCGCGATCGAGCTGCTGCGGGCCGACGCGCTGCAGATCCACGTC
This sequence comes from Streptomyces sp. NPDC096013, assembly GCF_044763565.1. Taxonomy (NCBI): domain Bacteria; kingdom Bacillati; phylum Actinomycetota; class Actinomycetes; order Kitasatosporales; family Streptomycetaceae; genus Streptomyces; species Streptomyces sp. NPDC096013. The sequence continues at coordinate 86,213 of NZ_JBIWGK010000021.1, forward strand.
AACACCGCGCAGGAGACCGCGATGCCGGAGGGCGACCGCTCCTTCGCCGCCTGGCCGGGCCAGATCGAGAAGATCGCGGCGGCGATCGACATCCCGGTGATCGTCAAGGAGGTCGGCAACGGCCTGAGCCGGCAGACCGTCCAGCTGCTGGGCACGCTGGGGGTGGCCGCGGCCGACGTCAGCGGCCGCGGCGGCACCGACTTCGCCCGCATCGAGAACGGCCGCCGCCAGGAGGGCGAGTACGCCTTCCTGCACGGCTGGGGGCAGTCCGCGCCCGCCTGCCTGCTGGACGCCTCCGGCACCGGGCTGCCGCTGCTGGCCTCCGGCGGGGTGCGCGGCCCCCTGGACGCCGCCCGCGCCCTGGCATTGGGCGCGGTCGCGGTCGGCGCGTCCGGGATCTTCCTGCGCACCCTGCTGGACGGCGGCGTGCCGGCCCTGACCGCACAGCTCACCCGCTGGCTGGACCAGCTGGCCGCGCTGCAGACCATGCTCGGCGCGCCCACGCCGGCCGATCTGGCCCGCTGCGACCTGCTCCTGCACGGCTCCCTGCGCGATTTCTGCGCCGACCGCGGCATCGAGACCGCCACCCTGGCCCGCCGCTCCAGCTCCGGCGCGCCCAGCGCCCCGACGACGGGAAGCACCTCATGACCGACCAGCACGCCATCGCCGGAATCCCGATGCGCTGGGTGGGCCCCTTGCGTATCTCCGGGAACGTCGCCCGCACCGAGACCCACATCCCGCTGGCCACCTACGAGTCGCCGCTGTGGCCCTCGGTGGGCCGCGGCGCGAAGGTCTCCATGCTCGCCGAGGAGGGCATCGTCGCCACCCTCGTGGACGAGCGGATGACCCGCTCCGTTCTGGTCGAGGCCACCGACGCGCAGGCCGCCCTCGCCGCGGCCCGCACCGTCGAGGCCCGTATCGAGGAGCTGCGGGAGGTGGTGCGCGGCTGCAGCCGCTACGCCCGGCTCCTGGAGGTGCGCCACGAGATCAACGCCAACCTGCTGTTTCTGCGGTTCGAGTTCTCCACCGGCGACGCCTCGGGCCACAACATGGCCACCCTCGCCTCCGACGCGCTGCTGGCCCATCTGCTGGCCACCGTCCCGGGCATCTCCTACGGGTCGATCTCCGGGAACTACTGCACCGACAAGAAGGCCAGTGCCGTCAACGGCATCCTGGGGCGCGGCAAGAACGTCGTCACCGAACTCCTGGTCCCCCGCGACGTGGTGCACGGCGTCCTGCACACGACCGCCGCGAAGATCGCCCAGCTGAACCTGCGCAAGAACCTGCTGGGCACCCTGCTGGCCGGCGGGGTGCGCTCCGCCAACGCCCACTACGCCAACATGCTGCTGGGCTTCTACCTCGCCACCGGCCAGGACGCGGCCAACATTGTCGAGGGCTCGCAGGGCGTGACGATGGCCGAGGACCGCGACGGCGACCTCTACTTCGCCTGCACCCTGCCCAATCTGATCGTCGGCACCGTCGGCAACGGCAAGGGCCTGGGCTTCGTGGAGACGAACCTGACCCGGCTGGGCTGCCGGGCCGACCGCCCGGCCGGCGACAACGCCCGGCGTCTGGCCGTCATCGCCGCCGCGAGCGTGCTGTGCGGGGAGCTGTCCCTGCTCGCCGCGCAGACCAACCCCGGCGAACTGATGCGTGCGCACGTCCAGCTGGAACGCGACCCCAAGACCGCAAAGGTTGGTGCCTGACCATGTCCTTGTCCATCGGAATCCACGATCTGTCCCTCGCCACCGGCGAGTTCGTGCTCCCGCACACCGCGCTCGCCGCCCACAACGGCACCGACATCGGCAAATACCATGTCGGCATCGGCCAGGAGTCGATGAGTGTGACCGCCGCCGACGAGGACATCGTCACCCTCGCCGCCACCGCCGCCGCTCCCCTGCTCGCCCGGCACGGCACCGACCGCATCCGCACCCTGGTCCTGGCCACCGAGTCCTCCATCGACCAGGCCAAGGCGGCCGGCATCTACGTCCACTCCCTGATCGGCCTGCCCTCCGCCACCCGCGTCGTCGAACTCAAACAGGCCTGCTACGGGGCCACCGCGGCCCTGCAGTTCGCCGTCGGCCTGGTCCGCCGCGACCCCGCCCAGCAGGTCCTGGTCATCGCCAGCGACGTCTCCCGCTACGACCTCGACAGCCCCGGCGAGGCCACCCAGGGCGCCGCCGCCGTCGCCATGCTCGTCGGCGTCGACCCCGCGCTGGTGCGCATCGAGGACCCCTCCGGGCTGTACACGGCCGATGTCATGGACTTCTGGCGCCCCAACTACCGTGACACCGCTCTGGTCGACGGCCAGGAATCGGTGGGCGCCTACCTGCAGGCCGTCGAGGGCACCTGGAAGGACTACACCGAGCAGGGCGGGCGCACCCTGGAGGAGTTCGCCGCGTTCTGCTACCACCAGCCCTTCACCAAGATGGCCTACAAGGCCCACCGCCACCTGCTCAACTACTGCGGCCGCGACACCGACCCCGACACCGTCACCGCCGCCCTGGGCCAGACCACCGCCTACAACCGGGTCATCGGCAACAGCTACACCGCTTCCGTCTACCTCGCCCTGGCCGCCCTCCTGGACCAGGCCGACGACCTCACCGGCAAAAGCGTCGGCTTCCTCAGCTACGGCTCCGGCTCGGTCGCCGAGTTCTTCGCCGGCACCGTCGTCGCCGGCTACCGCGACCACCTGCGCACCGACGCCCACCACGAGGCGATCACCCGGCGCACCGAGGTCGACTACGCCGCCTACCGCGCCCTGCACGAGCACCGCCTCCCCGCCGACGGCGGCGACCACGCCACCCCCGCCCAGACCACCGGCCCCTACCGGCTGGCCGGCATCAGCGGCCACAAACGCCTCTACACCACGCGCTGAACCCGCATCCCGTGCGTGTGTCCCGGCCCGCGCCCCCGCACAGGAGGGGGCGCGGGCCGGGGCATGCCACCGGTGCACCACCGCACCCATTCCACCTATTCCATCCACTCCATCCACGCACCATGTGAAGGGAGGGCAGCCGCATGGACGACGCGACGATCCTCGGTACGGGCAGCCCGATCAGGGACGTCAGGATTCTCGGCACCGGCGCGTATGTGCCCGAGCGGATCGTCTCCAACGACGAGGCCGGCGCGCCCGCCGGGGTCGACGACGCCTGGATCACCCGCAAGACCGCGATCCGTGAACGCCGCTGGGCCGCCCCCGGGCAGGCCACCTCCGACCTGGCCACCGCCGCCGCCCGGGCCGCCATGCAGGCCGCCGGCATCACCGCCGAGCAGCTGTCCGTGATCGCGGTCGCCACCTCCACCCCCGACCACCCCCAGCCGCCGACCGCCGCCTACGTCCAGCACAACCTCGGCGCCTCGGGCACCGCCGCCTTCGACGTCAACGCCGTCTGCTCGGGCACCGTCTTCGCGCTCTCCGCCGTCGGCAGCGTCATCCTGCGCCGCGGCGGCCACGCCCTGGTCATCGGCGCCGACGTCTACTCACGCATCCTGGACCCCGCCGACCGCAGGACCGTCGTCCTGTTCGGCGACGGCGCCGGCGCGATGGTGCTGGGCCCCGCCGAGCGCGGCCACACCGTCCGCCACGTCGCCCTGCACACCTTCGGTGAACTCACCGGCCTCATCCAGGTCCCCGCCGGCGGCAGCCGCCGGCCCCTGGACGCGGCCGCCCTGGACGCCGGACTGCACTACTTCGCGATGGAGGGCCGCGCCGTGCGCAACTTCGTCGTCGAGGAACTCCCCCAGCTGACCAAGTCGTTCCTCCACGAGGCCGGCGTCGAGCCCGCCGACATCCGCCATGTCATCCCCCACCAGGCCAACGGCGTCATGCTCGACGACGTCTTCACCCACCTCGCCCTCCCCCACGCCCGCATGCACCGCACCGTGACCCACTACGGCAACACCGGCGCCGCCTCCATCCCCATCACCCTGGACGCCGCCGTCCGCGCCGGCGAGATCAGCCCCGGCGAACTCGTCCTGCTGGCCGGCTTCGGCGGCGGCATGGCCGCCAGCTTCGCCCTCGTCGAGTGGTGAGCGGACACACGAAGAAGCAAGAAGAAGCAAGAAGAGGAGGGGGCGGCCGCAGGCCGCCCCCTCCTCTTCTGTTTACGGCCCTCACCAGGCCGCCGTCCGCGCCGAAATGACCGCTTGCGGTGTCCGCGCCGCGCGTCAGGCGCGGCTGTCGGGGGCCCGGTGCCCGGCGTAGCCGGCCGGCCACAGCTCCCGCAGGATCCGTACCTCCTGCTCGGACAGCGCGACGTCCTCGCGCAGCCGCTCGGGATGCGCCGGCGGCGGCCCGCCGGGCCGCTGCACCGGCGTCCGCCCGGGCGGGGCGGCCTGCTGCGCGGCCGGCTCGTAGGAGGCGCCGAAGGCCACCAGGGACAGCCACAGCCGCCGTACGACATAGTCCGCCAGCGCCCGCCGGCCGCCCCGCGCCACCCGTCCCATACCCGCCCCTCCGATCCGTGGTCCGTCTGTGCCTTCACAGGCTGCCAAGAGCGGCTCGGGGATGACTTGAGAACGGCACGGGCGCGGTTGCGGCGGCCGGCGTCAGTCGATACCGCGCACCACGTGCGGCTCCCCCCACTCCTCCTCGTCGATCCCCGCCAGCAGCAGCGGCGGCGCGGACGGCAAAGACAGCGGCAGCGGCAGGGGGGCCTGCGTCGTGCCCTGGGACGGGCGGGTGTCCACCTCGGTGATGTCGTACACCTGGTCCTCCTCGACTCGGTGCTGATCGGTGACGGGTGGTGCTCCGCGCCCGGGGCCACTCACAGGCCGGCGGCCGCCCTCAGCTGCCGGGCGCGGTCGGTGCGCTCCCACGTGAAGTCGGGCAGTTCACGGCCGAAGTGGCCGTACGCGGCGGTCTGGGCGTAGATCGGGCGCAGCAGGTCCAGGTCGCGGATGATGGCGGCCGGGCGCAGGTCGAAGACCTCGTCGATGGCCTTCTCGATCCGGTCGGTGTCCACGGTGTGGGTGCCGAACGTCTCGACGAACAGGCCCACCGGCTCGGCCTTGCCGATCGCGTACGCCACCTGCACCTCGCAGCGGGAGGCAAGCCCTGCGGCGACGACGTTCTTGGCGACCCAGCGCATCGCGTACGCCGCCGAACGGTCCACCTTGGAGGGGTCCTTGCCCGAGAACGCGCCGCCGCCGTGACGGGCCATCCCGCCATAGGTGTCGATGATGATCTTGCGGCCGGTCAGGCCCGCGTCACCCATCGGGCCGCCGATCTCGAAGCGGCCGGTCGGATTGACCAGCAGACGGTAGCCGTCGGTGTCGAGCTTGATGCCCTCCTCCACCAGCGCCTTCAGCTCGGCCTCGACCACGAACTCCCGGATGTCGGGGGTCAGCAGCGACTCCAGGTCGATGTCGGAGGCGTGCTGCGAGGAGACGACGACGGTGTCCAGGCGGACGGCCGTGTCGCCGTCGTACTCGATGGTGACCTGGGTCTTGCCGTCGGGACGCAGGTAGGGGATGGTCCCGTTCTTGCGGACCTGCGACAGACGCCGGGCCAGGCGGTGCGCCAGGAAGATCGGCAGCGGCATCAGCGTCGGCGTCTCGTCCGTCGCGTAGCCGAACATCAGACCCTGGTCGCCCGCGCCCTGCCGGTCCAGCTCGTCGTCGTCCCCGCCTGCGGCGGAGCCCTCCACCCGCTTCTCGTACGCCGTGTCGACACCCTGCGCGATGTCCGGGGACTGCGCGCCGATGGACACCGACACACCGCAGGAGGCGCCGTCGAAGCCCTTCTTGGAGGAGTCGTAGCCGATCTCCAGGACGGCCTCCCGCACCAGCTGGGCGATGGGGGCGTAGGCGCGGGTGGTGACCTCGCCGGCGATGTGGACCTGGCCGGTGGTGATGAGGGTCTCCACCGCGACGCGGGAGGAGGGGTCCTGGCGCAGCAGGGCGTCCAGGACGGTGTCGCTGATCCGGTCGGCGATCTTGTCGGGGTGCCCTTCGGTGACGGACTCCGAGGTGAACAGACGACGGGACATGGCTCTCCAGAGGGTTGCGGCCCGGGCGGACGGCGTCGGCGGCCGGGCCGGATCGCCCGTACCACCGTCACGGTCCCCGGCCGCGCACGAGGCGGGGTCGAAGCCCGGCGGAACAGAGGTGGAGCGGGCGTGCCGGTCACGGGGGCGGTGCGGTGGCGTCCTGGAGGGCACGGGACAGGATCCGGGCGCGTTCGCGTTCGCCGGGCGGGGCGGGCGCCAGCACCACCCGGGGCGGGCGGCGCCCCTCACCGCCCAGACGCCCGGCGAGCGCGCACGCCACGGCACCGGCCCCGGAGAACCCGGCGAGCAGCAGCGGCCGGCCGGCACTGCGCACGGCCAGAGCGGCGACAGCCGCATCCGTGACGGCGGCCGGGCCGGGGACGCCCGTGGCGGGGGCCGTGTCCGCGGCGGGGGCGGTCAGGAGCAGGAGTTCCTGGGGGCCGGGGTAGGCCGGGGGCAGCAGGTCGTAGCAGCTGGACGAGACGCCGGGGGGCGGGACGAGACAGACCGTGCCCGCCCGGTCGTGCCGGGCGGCGCGCAGCAGGGTCAGCGGGGCAGCCGGAACGGCCGGCGGGGCGGCGGGGTGCGCGGGGGCAGGGGGCAGCCCGGCCGGCGTGGCGGGGCCTGCGGGCGGAGCCGCGGGGCTGGCGGAGGGGGCGACCGGCTCAGGGCCAGGGGCCGTGGGCCCGGCGGCGGCACCGGGGACGGCCGGGCCGGGAGCCGGGCCGGCCGGGCCGGTGGGGCCGGGAGCCGGGCCGGTGGGGTTCGTGGGCGGGGGGTCGGCCATGGGGGGTACGGCTCGGCCGTCGAGGAGTTTCAGGACCTGGCCGACGGTGGTGAACTCGTCTGCTCCCAGGGGGAGTTCGCGCAGCAGCAGGGCGCTCTGCACCAGGAGTTCTGCGGCGGCCGCCTCGTCGAGGAGGGCCCGGTCGTGGACGCCGGTGAGGATGAGGCCGCCGGCGGTGTCGTGGTGGGCGAGCAGGGCCAGGGGCAGCACGGACCGTGCGGGCAGGGTGCCGGGGAACTCGGCCCGGATGCCCTGGGCGGCCAGGTCGCTCTCCAGGCCGTGCACCGGATGCGGCGGGTCCTCGAAGACCAGGACGGTCTCCGCGCGCCTTGCCTCCGCCGGACCGGCGCTGGCGGGGGGCCGGTCGTCGCAGAGCCATTCGTAGGCGGCCATGTCCAGGGCGCGGTCGCGCAGGTGGCGCAGGAGTCCGGGCACCGTGTCCGCGGGGTCGATCCGCAGGGACACGGGCAGCAGGTTGCGCAGCGGGCCCGGCAGCCAGGCCGCGCCGTCCAGCGGGATGCCCCGGCCCGGCACGGTCACCGCGAAGGAGACCGGGGCCGGTCCGCCGGCGCCGGACGCACGGTAGATCAGCATCGCCCAGACGGCCTGCAGCACACCGCTCTCCGCGATGCCCCAGGTGCCCGCCCAGCGGGCGAGGCGCATGGTTTCCGCGGGGTTCAGACGCAGCCGGGCACGGCCCACTCCGCTGCCGCCGGTGGCGCCGGAGGGCCGCCCCGGCCGGGTGGCGGCGGTACCGGAAGGGGTCCAGCGCGCCCACAGCGCCCGGGCCGGGCCTGCGTCCTGGGCGGCGATCCAGGCGGTGTAGTCGCGCAGGTCGGGCCGGCGTTCACCGCCGGGCAGGGTGCCGCCGGCGAGGTAGGCACGGTAGAAGGTGCGCAGCAGGAGGTGTGCGCTCCAGGTGTCGAGCAGGGCGCGGTGGTAGGTGAGCACGATCCGGGCGGGCGGGGCGGTGCCGGGAGGCGGTGCGGGGTCTCTCTCCAGCAGGGTCAGGCGCAGCGCGCCGGGGCAGCGCAGGTCGAAGCCGCGCAGCCGGTCCTCCTCCAGGAACGCCGGCCAGCCGCCGGCGGGGGTGGTGCGGCGGGTGATGTCCGGGGTGACCCGGCTGTGCACGATCAGCTGGGGCGGCTGCGTGGCGGTGAACGCCGTGCGCAGGACCGTCTCGCCGTCGAAGACCGACTGCCAGGCGGCAGCGAAGCGGTCGGTGTCCAGCGGCCCGTGCCACACCCACACCAGCTGCTCGACATGCCGGCCCGTCCCGGGAGCCGCGTCGCCCCCCGCGCAGAGGGCCGCCTGCTGCGCGGTCGGCGCGAACGCGGCCGGGACCGGCGCGGTGGCGGCCTCGGCCAGTTCCTCCAGTACGTCCCTCAGGTGGGAGGCGAGGGCGGCCGCGGAGCGGGCGGCGGGGCCGCCGGGGCCCGGGGACCGGAAGCCGTCGGGTGCCGGACGCGGGGCAGGGCCGGCGGGCACCGGGGGGCCGGCGGGCGCAGGGCCTGCGGGTGCCGGGGTGCCGGGGAGCAGGTCGAGGGTGAGGTGCAGCCGGCCGGCGGTGATCTGCGCCTGGGCCTGGAGGCCGTGGGTGCGGTGGTGCGGCAGGCCGGGCACCGGGCGGACCGCGGCGGGCGGGGTCCGTTCCGGGCCGGGCAGCACCAGACAGGCAAAAGCCGGCGGCAGGGCGCGCAGCGCGGCACGCAGCAGCGGGTCGGGGCTGAACTCCCGGCAGGCCCCGAACCCGGCACCGCCCGCGGCCCGGCCGGTGCCGGCGGCCAGGAAGCCCGCCGCGGCGGCCAGTTGGCCCAGGGCACCAAAAGCGGGATCCAGGGTGAGCTGGACCGGATGGACATCGGTGAGCCGGCCGAGGTGGCGGCGCAGACCCGGATGAGCGCTCCTGGGATCACTGCGGACGTCGAACCCGACCTCGTCGACGCGCTGCCAACGCGCCAGGGCCAGCGCGAACACCCCGGTCAGCACCTGCTCCGGAGTGAGCGCCAGCCGCCGGGCCAGCTGCCCGGCGACCCGCTCGGTCCGCTCCTCGTCCAGAGTGAAGGCGGCCTGCCCGCCCACGCCGGCACCCGGGACGACGTCCTGCGGGGTCCCGGAGGCCGGGGCCGGGGGCGGAACGAGATCCGGCGTGGCGACCGGGAGTTCCTCCGGGGTGGACGAGTCGGGACCGGGGGCGGGGGTGGACGAGCCGGGGTCGAGGTCGGAACCGGTGGCGGGGATAGGCAGCGGGGTGCTGTCCGGGCCGGGGCGCGGGGCGGGCTGTGGGACACCGGCGCCGCACCCTGTTCCCGTGGCGGTTGCCTCGGTGCCCGGTCCGGTGTCCGCCACAGTGCCTGGGGCAGGCGGCAGGGCGGAGGTGTCCAACCCCGCCGTCTCCGCGGTCCCGGCGTTGGTACCTGGGGCGGAGTCTTCAGCGGCATCCGGTCCGGCGCCGGTGGCAGGGTCCGGGGCCGGCGATGGGGCGGTGTGGGAGGGCGCGCCGGCGCCGGCCTGCTCCTGCGGGCGGGACGGCCCGGCTGTGGAGGCTGCCTGGCGGGACCTGCGCTCGGCGACCAGGCTCCAGTGCCGGGCCTCGGCGGGATCGGCGGCCAGCTCGCGCAGACCGGCGACCCAGTCGGCCAGGGCGTCGTCGGCGTACCGCGCCTGCGCCGCGTCGCGGATCTCGGCCGGGGAGAAGTCAAAGGCCAGGTCAGGTGCCGTAGCAGAGGAAGATGCCGCGGCCGGGCCGGAGGCAGCGGCCGGCCCGGGGGCAGCCTCAGCCGAGGGGGCTCCCGCGGCCGGACCGGGTGTCGCGGCTGTGGGCGCACCAGCTTCTCGGCCTCCACACCTGACCGGATCAGACGCCGTGACCGGGCCGACGGCCGTGACCGGGGGAAGACTCGCCGCCGGACCGGGCGCGGCGTCCGTAGGGACAGCGGCTTCCCTGCCCCCACGCGTGACCGGATCAGACGCCGCGGCCGGACCGGGTGTGGCGGTGGTGGGGAGGGGCTTGGGCGGGTCGGCGGCCGGGGTGCCGAGGGCTGTGGTCAGGTCGGTGAGGAGGGTGTGCCAGGAGGCGGGGTCCGTGATCAGGGGGTGGGCGAGGAGGGCCAGGCGGTCGGTGCGGGGGCCGGTGGGGCGGTGGTCGCGGGCCAGGAGGGCGCGCAGGTGGATGCCGGCGGGGGCGTCGAGGGTGCGGCCCAGGGCGGTGACGGCCGCCGTGAAGCCGGCTTCGTCGGTGAACTCCCCCTCCGTCAGCAGGTCTTGGCCCGCCGGGCCGGCCGGGCCGGTGAGACGGCCGTGCGCGGTGTCCAGGCGCAGGCGCAGCTGGGGGTGGGCGGTCACGACGGTGTGCAGGGCCCGGCGGACCGCGTCCGTGTCCGTCCCGGCGGCGGTGTCGAGATACACCGCCTCCCAGCTTCCCCAGGTGTGGCCGGCGCCCGTCTCGGCGGGCAGGGCGCGCTGGGCGGGGGTGAGCGGGTGGACGGGCCGGGCCGTCGTGGTGAGCAGATCGGCGAGACGGCCCGCCACCGTGGCGGCCGGGGTGTCCCCCACCGCCGTGCAGCGCAGCGTGTGGCGGTCGGGGCCGTGGCGCAGCAGCTGGTGCCGGCCGCCGACCGCGGACCGCTCCAGGAGGCGTTCCAGTGCGGCGGTGTCGAGCGGGCCGCGCAGTTCGAGGTCCCACGGTGCGGTGCGGGCGGGGAGAGCGGGGCCGGGACCGAGGACCACCACGGTCGGCGCGTGCGGGACGAGGTCGGCGGTCATGGTGTCCGGGGGTGTGCGGGCCGGTGCGGCAGGCCGCATCCCCTCTGTCTCCTCTCGGCGGACGCGGTACGGGCGGACGGGACGTCGTGCGGCCGGACCGGCCGCCGTGGACGGGCCGGGGAGGTCCGGCGGACCCGGCGGGTCCTGCGCGGCGGCGTGCGGGTCCTGCGGGGTCCCGGTGGACGCGGACGGGACGCGGGCGGTGCGGGGCCCGGTGTACGGGGGCCGGTCCGGGCGGTGCTGCCTCTCTGCCATGACGGCCTCCTGGCCTGCCTGCGTCCACAACGGTCGAGATGAGCACGTTAATGGCCCTACGCGGCCGGAGTCCGTTTCCCCGAGCGGATGTGCAGCGGGGTGCGAGCAGGTCACGAGAACGGCAGACGGCCGGGCGGGAGGAGGGGCGGGCGAGGGCGTGCGGGACGCCTCCCCCACGGGGAAGACGGCGACCCGCCAGGTGCGGAGGGTGGCCGGAGGCCAGGGGTGGCACGGCGGCCCGCCGCCCCGCCCCTTCTGCGCACACCGGCCGCTCGCACCCTCACCGCCACCGCTGCGGCAGTCGGCGTGTGTCCCGGACGCGGCGGCCTGACGGACGGCCATCGGGCAGCCGCAGGACGGCAGTCGCAAGGGCAGGAAGCCGTACGCCGGAAGCCGTGGACCGGGTGGCCGCGGACGGGCGGACGGGCGGACGGGCGGACGGGCGGACGGGCGGACGGGCGGACGGGCGGACGGGCGGACGGGCGGACGGGCGGACGGGCGGACGGGCGGACGGGCGTCACCGTACCCCTTGCCGGCCGTCCGCGGTCGTGGTGCGGGGGCCGGCTCCAGGCGTTCTCTAGCAGATGGGGCGGGAGGGGGGCACCAGCATGCGGACGGAGCTCTCGGCGTGCTGTCTGGCCAGGGTGAGCAGTTCGCGGCAGTCGCGGGTGAGCGCGGCGTGTACCTGGCGGCGGGCGTCGGCCAGGTCGCTGCCGTCGCCCAGGAGTGCGGGGATGTCCTCCTCGCACAGCACGACGGTCTGCCGGGAGGTGAGGGTCGCTCCCTGTTCGTCCTCGGTGAGGGACCACTCGCCGGTGTGGGCGGCCAGCAGCGGGGCGGGCGTGGTCTGTTTGTGGACGATGCGGCCCGCATGCGGGAAGCAGATCCGTACCGATTCGCTGGTGTGCACGCCGTCGCCGGCCGGGGTGCGCAGGGTCAGGTGCTGGATGCCGGGCGCCTGTTCGCGCACCTGGGCCGCGCTGATGTGGGCGACGTGGGCGGGCCAGTCCCCGGCGCGGTAGAGGAAGTCGTAGGCCGCCTCGGCCGGGCCCTGCACGCGCACGGAGTCCTCGCAGGACAGCACCAGGTCGTCCAGGCGGCTCCAGCGTTCGGCGAACCGTTTCAGCTGGGTGAGCTGGGTGCGGATGTTCAGGTCGGAGACCCGGCCCGTCCACAGGCGGCTAGCGGCCGGGCCGTGGGGGGCGGCGAAGCCGTAGCGCAGTTCGAGTTCGCTGGCGTGGGGGCCGCGGTCGCGGATGCTGACCACGCCGCGCATCGACTCCAGCGGGGAGCCGGGCGCTTCCGGGCAGACCTCGATCCGGCGCTCCACCGGGTCCAGAGTGCGCCACGAGGTCCACGACTCCAGCCGGCCGCCCACCAGAAACCACATCCGCAGGCGTTCGCGTCCGCCGGCGGCGTCCAGTTGCTCCACATGGACGCTCGGGGCGAAGTAGAGCGGCAGGTTGGCCGCATCGGCCAACACGGCGTAGACCACACCGGCGGGTGCGGCCACCTGTATGCGGTGGACCGTCCTGCCGTCCCGCTCACCAGCCATCCCGGACACCTCTCTTCTCTCTTCACATGTCTGCGCGGGTCCGCGCAGTACGCCGGCCGTCCCTGGCCGGCGGCGGCTCTGCGCCGGCTGTCCCTGTGCCGGCTGTCCCTGTGCCGCGGTGTGCCGGCCGGGACGCGGCCGGTCCGCGCAGGGCGCGGCGGCGGTCAGCCGACGGGGGCGGGCTCGGGGGTCAGGCGCCGTACGACGCGGCAGGCCCGGCCCACCAGGCGGGGCAGTTCACGGCCGCCGCGGACGAAGAAGTGCCGGCCCGGGACGGTCCGCGAGCGGACGGGGCCGCGGGTCCACCGGTGCCAGCCCTCCGCCCCCCGGGACGCGGCCAGCGGGTTGTCCTGGGAGGCGACGACGAGGACCGGGGTGGTGAGCGGGCCCTGCGGGCTGTCCCTGCGGACTGCCTCGTGCAGGGACTGGGCCAGCGCCAGGTCGGCGCGCAGCACCGGCAGGACGGCCCGCAGCCAGATGCCCTCGTCGCTGCCGGCCGGGACCGCGCCGCGGCCGCCCAGGACGTGCAGCAGTTCGGCGTCCGTGGCCCGGCGGGCGTCGGGCAGCCCGGCCGGCAGGCGCGGCGGCGGCCACGCGCCGACGGCCAGCAGCGCCGGCCCCGGCAGGCCCGCCTCGTGCAGGGCGCGGGCGACGGTCAGCGCGATCATCGCGCCGAATCCGTGCCCGTACAGCACGAAGGGTCCCTGGCCGGGGCCGGTGAACCGCGGCAGGACGTCGGCCAGCAGCGCCCGGTGCGTGGTCACCCGCGGCTCGCCGCGCCGCGGGGCGCAGCCCGGCAGAAGGACCGGGAGGGGCTGTACGCCGGGGCCCACACTCGCGGCCCAGTGGTCGAAGACGGAGACGCCCTCAGCGGAATGAGCGAAACAGTGCAGCCGCACTGGCTGTTCGTCCGGCATGGCATCCTCCTGTGTGTCCCCTCCCGGCACCACGCGGCGGCGAGGCGACGGGGCGGATTCCGAGCATTGCCGCCCGCCCTCGAACCCCACTCGAGAACACACACAGCCGTACGCGGGCGGTGGCGGAGGATGCCACGACCTGCCCGGGACGTCACGGGCCGGGCAGCGGTGGGGTGTTGCGGGCGCGGCACCTCACGGGCCGGGCAGCGGTGGGGTGTTGCGGGCGCGGCACCTCACGGGCCGGGCAGCGGTGGGGTGTTGCGGGCGCGGGGCCGCAGCGGGAGGTCACCTGGCCGCCGGGGCAGGGGACTTGCCCGATCGGCGCGGGTGCGGGCCGCGGTACGGGACTTGCCCGACCGCCGCTGATGCGGGCCGCGGTACGGGACTTGCCCAACGGCTGCGGGCTGCGGGCTGCGGGCTGCGGGCTGCGGGCTGCGGGCTGCGGGCTGCGGGCTGCGGGCTGCGGTACAGGGTTCCCCAACGGCGGCCGGTGCGGGCCGTAGTACGGGAATTTCCCCACCGTGGCCGGTGCGGGCCGCAGTACAGAGCTTCCCCAACGGCGGCTGGTGCGGGCCGGGTTGAGGCCTGCGGGCCCGGTGACGGAACAGGGCGGATCGGGTCGGCGTTTTCCCCGGGCCGGGCCGGACGGGGTGGGCCGAGGTGGCGTTCCCCCGGGCCGAGCTGGCGGAGCCGAGCTGAAGGGAGCGAATCTCAGAGGCGGAGCCGAGCTGGGGGGCGGAGCCGAGCTGGGGGGCGGAGCCCAGGGGGCGGAGCGGGGCTGAGCGAGGCCAGGCTGGGTACTTCGCGTCCGCCTGTCGTCTACGGCCCGTCGCCGGGGCCGCCTGCCGGGGCCGCCTGCGGGTGTGCGGGCGCCTGGGCGGAGAGCCGACACCCGGCCCCAAACCCTGCCACTGCCCCTGACCCTGACCTGGTGTCGGGCCCCGGCCCCCCTTGCCCCGGGCCCGGCGCCTGCCCCCGGGACTCTGACCCTGACCCGGAAATCCCGGCCCTGGCCCGGCACCTGACCCAGGCTCAGGCCCTGACCCGGAATTCCTGCCCCTCCCCGGCGCCTGCTCCGGTGCCGGGCCCGCGCCGCCCCTGATCTCGCCCCGGGCTCTGACCCCGGTGTTGGATCCTGACCTGGTGCTAAGTGCTGGCCCTGGCCCGCGTCCTGGCCCGGTGCCGGGTTCTGGCCTGGTGTCCTGGCGGAGCGCTACGCGGCGTAGCGGTCGAAGGTGGAGCCGCGGCGGGGGCCGGCCATCACGTCGAGTTCGGGGTCGACGGCGAGCATCGCCTGGTGCAGGCGCTGGAGCTGCGGTGTGGGTTCCACGCCGAGCTCGTCTATGAGCCGTCTGCGTAACCGCCGGTAGACGTCGAGGGCGGAGGCTTGCCGGCCGGAGCGGTACAGGGCGAGCATGGCCTGCGCGTGCAGGCCCTCGTGCTGGGGGTGACGGGCGACCAGGTCGGTGAGTTCGGCGATGAGTTCGGCGTGCCGGCCCAGCCGCAGGTCCGCGTCGATGCGCCGCTCGACGGTCACCAGCCGTGACTCCTCCAGCCGCAGCACCTCGATCTCCAGGACGGGCCCCAGGCGTACGTCCACCAGGGCGGGTCCCTGCCACAGGGCCAGGGCCTGGCGGAAGCAGCGGGCGGCGCGGTCGTCCTCGCCCTGTTCGAAGGCTTCCTGGCCCTCGGTGATGAGGCGTTCGTAGGTGTGCACGTCCACGGACTGGGGCGGTACCTGCAGGAGGTAGCCGCCGTGCCGGGTGGCCAGAACGTTCTTCGCGCCGCCGGGGGCGCCGGGTCCCATGGCCGTGCCGAGGCTGCGGCGCAGCTGCATGATGTAGGTCTGCAGCGTCGTCACCGCGCTCTGCGGCAGTTCCGTCCCCCAGATCTCCTCCATCAGCGTCGACACCGGCACGACGCGGCCCGGATACAGCGCGAGCAGGGCGAGAACCTGCCGGGGTTTTCCGGCAGTCGGGACGATCGAGTCCCCGTTCACGGCGGCACACAGCGGACCCAGAACCTGAATCTCCATGGTTTCCTCCGTTCGTCGTGGGGCACTCCCGATGGCGGAAATGCGTCGGTGAAATGGCACGCTAGCCCTCCCCGCAGCGGAGGCGCGGGTTCCTTCAGCGGCCTTCGAGCGGTCCTCAACGGCCCTGCCGCGGACGGGGCGTGGGCGGCGTGCGGGCGGGGCGCGAACGGCGCGCGGCGGCAGGTGCTCCGGGCCAGAACATGCGGGCAGACCGGCCGGAATACGCCCCTCCGCCACCGCCGGCACCGCTCCGCCCGCCACCGGCCCGCTCCGGCGATACTCCGCCGGCGCTCCGGCCGGCCGCACAGGCTCCGCCCCCGCGCACACCCGGCCTCCAGGTGTCCGTATCCCGCCGTCCCGCCCCTCTTCCGCACCCGTGCCCGTGCGGTCCCAGTGCCCATGTCCGTGTCCCGGCTGCCGGGAGGCCGGGGCCGGGAGACCGGAGGGCGATGGAGGGAGATGGAGGGAGATGCGGGGAAGAGGGCGGCGGCGGCCGGTGTCAGCGGGTGGCGGGTGGCGGCTGGGAGTGGTCCCGGGCCGGTGTGGCGGTGGAGGGGCGGGTGCCGGAGGTCACCAGGGTGTTCAGGTCGCGGCGGGTGGCCAGGCGGGGCAGCAGTACCTCCCACAGCCGGGTGACGTTGTGGCGGCGCAGCCAGGAGGCGTCCGCGGCGCCGAGGACCTGCAGGCCCACGGTCGCGGCGACGACGACGCGGGCGGCGTCCGTCCAGGACAGCCCCGGTGCGAGCGCGCCGCGGTGTCCGGCGCGGCGCAGGCTGTCCTCGACCCAGTGCCGCCACCGCACCCGCGGTCCCGGGTCCGCGGGCGGGGTGGCGCGGGCGGCGCTGTCGGCGGCGAGCTGGAAGCCGGCGCGGACCACGGGGTCCCGGGCCAGGGTGTCCATCAGGTCGTGGGTGGCGTCCACCACCGCCTGCAGGGAGTCGCCCTGCCGTTCGCGGGCCGCCCGGGTGATCCGGGCCACCGTCTCGGCGGCCTGGGCCTCGACCGCCTCGGCGAGCATGTTCTTGTTGGCGAAGTGGAAGTGCAGGGCCCCGTTGCTGACACCGGCCCGCGCGCTGATGGCGCCCAGCGAGGCGGGGGCGAAACCGGCCTCGGCGAACACCTCGGACGCGGCCTCGATCAGCGAACGCCGCGTGCGGGCGGCCCGCTCCTGCTTGACCATGTGCTGCCTCCTGGGCACCGGAACGTCTGCGCTTCCCGCCCCTCACGCGCACGGACACCCGTGCGGGAGGGCGCCGTGTCCGCGGAGCCGCAGGCCGGCACGGACACGGCAGGGCAGGAACCGCACCCCCACACTAACAAACCGCATGAGCGGTTTCATATATGCGGGCACGAAGCAGCCAAGAACATCGCTGGTCAACGGCTAGGGGGCCGCCTCAGGCGGCCCCCCGTTCTCCCGTGCACTCCCCCGCCACCCCTACACGGCGGACTCCGGCGCCACCGCACCCTCCGCGGCATCCTCTGCGGCGCCCTCCGCGGCACCCGCGCCCGGCCTCCGGACCGAGTCGAGGAGGAGCTGGGCTACGTCGACCACCTGGATCGATTCCTTTGCCTTGCCGTCGTTCTTCTTGCCGTTGACGGAGTCGGTCAGCATGACCAGGCAGAAGGGGCAGGCCGTGGAGACGATGTCGGGGTTGAGGGAGAGGGCTTCGTCGACGCGTTCGTTGTTGATGCGTTTGCCGATGCGCTCTTCCATCCACATCCGGGCGCCGCCGGCGCCGCAGCAGAAGCCGCGTTCCTTGTGGCGGTGCATTTCCTCGTTGCGCAGGCCCGGGACGCTGGCGATGATCTCGCGCGGGGGTGTGTAGATCTTGTTGTGGCGGCCCAGGTAGCAGGGGTCGTGGTAGGTGATGATGCCCTCGACCGGGGTCACCGGGACCAGCCTGCCCTCATCGACGAGGTGCTGGAGGAGCTGGGTGTGGTGGATGACCTCGTAGTCGCCGCCGAGCTGCGGGTACTCGTTGCCGATCGTGTTGAGGCAGTGCGGGCAGGTCGCGACGATCTTCTTCGCCGACCTCGGCTTCGCCGACTGGGCCACCACCGTGCCGTCGTCGTCGAGTTCCTCGCCGAAGGCCATGTTCAGGGCCATGACGTTCTCCATGCCGAGCTCCTGGAACAGGGGCTCGTTGCCCAGGCGGCGGGCGGAGTCACCGGTGCACTTCTCGTCACCGCCCATGATCGCGAACTTCACGCCCGCGATGTGCAGCAGCTCCGCGAAGGCCTTCGTGGTCTTCTTCGCCCGGTCCTCCAGCGCTCCCGCGCAGCCCACCCAGTACAGGTACTCGACCTCCGTGAGGTCCTCGATGTCGCGTCCGACGACGGGAACCTCGAAGTCGACCTCCTTGAGCCACTCCAGGCGCTGCTTCTTCGCCAGGCCCCAGGGATTGCCCTTCTTCTCCAGGTTCTTCAGCATCGTGCCGGCCTCGGAGGGGAACGCCGACTCGATCATCACCTGGTAGCGCCGCATGTCGACGATGTGGTCCACGTGCTCGATGTCCACCGGGCACTGCTCCACACACGCCCCGCAGGTGGTGCACGACCACAGGACGTCCGGGTCGATCACCCCGCCCTCCTCGGCCGTGCCGATCAGCGGGCGCTCCGCCTCCGCCAGGGCCGCGGCGGGGACGCCGGCCAGCTGGGCTTCGGTGGCCTTCTCCTCGCCCTCCATGGACTTGCCGCCGCCCGCCAGCAGGTAGGGGGCCTTGGCGTGGGCGTGGTCGCGCAGGGACATGATCAGGAGCTTGGGGGAGAGCGGCTTGCCGGTGTTCCAGGCCGGACACTGCGACTGGCAGCGCCCGCACTCCGTACACGTGGAGAAGTCCAGCAGGCCCTTCCACGAGAACTGCTCCACCTGGGAGACGCCGAAGACGTCGTCGTCACCGGGGTCGGCGAAGTCGATCGGCTTGCCGCCCGAGGTCATGGGGAGCAGGGCGCCGAGCGAGGTGGCGCCGTCCGCGTTGCGCTTGAACCAGATGTTCGGGAACGCCAGGAAACGGTGCCACGCGATCCCCATGTCGGTCTTCAGCGAGACGGTGATCATCCACACGTAGGAGGTGGTGATCTTCAGGCAGGCGACGGCGTAGACGAGGGTGTGGAGGGTGCCGGTGTCCATCTGCCGGAAGCGGGCGACCAGCGGATAGGAGACGAAGAAGGAGGCCTGGTAGCCGTCGGCGTGGTGCAGGGCGCCCTCCAGGGCGTGCAGCACCATGATGCAGACGCTCACGATGACGATGACGGTCTCGACGAAGTAGGCCTGGCCCGAACGGGAGCCGGCGAAGCGGGACTTGCGGCCCGGCTTGTCCGGCCGGCTGAGCTGGCGGACCGCGATGAGGACCAGGATGCCCAGGGCCGTCGCCGTGGCGAGGAACTCGACGGCCACGTTGTAGGGGGTCCAGTCGCCGATGACCGGCAGCAGCCAGTCGGGGCGGAAGAGCTGGCCGGTGGCGTTGACGAGGGTGATGAGCAGGGCGTAGAAGCCGACTGCCACGAACCAGTGCGCGACGCCGATGACGCCCCAGCGGTTCATCCGGGTGTGGGCGGCGAACTCCCTGCCCAGCATGGCGCTGCGCCGCCAGAAAGAGGCGGTGCGCTGGCCCGGGGGGACGGGGGCGCCGAGCCGCAGGAAGCGGTAGATCCGTAAGAGGGCGCGGCCGAACAGGGCGAAGCCTGTCACGGTCAGGGCCAGCGACACGATGATCGCGACGAGTTGCATGAGCGGACTCCTCGAACCGGCGAAAAACCGGTTACCAATCGGTAACTTGGTGTTCCGTCCGAGGCTACCCACTCCCCGCGCCGCGCCGCAGCCGCACCCGCGGCATCCCGCCGCGCCGGCAGCCTCCGCCGCCGGCAGACGGGTTCACGCGGGGCGGACGCCGACGCGGGCGCGGGCAGCGGGCAGCACGGGGACGGCGTCCGCCGCCGGGCGCGGGGCGGGCGGGGTCTCCGGCGCGGCCACCAGGATCGACTGCTGCAGCCGGCGCAGCCGGGGCGAGGGCTCCAGGCCCAGGTCCCGCACCAGGGTGGCGCGCAGCCGGTGGTAGACGTCCAGGGCCTCGCCGCGCCGGCCGGAGCGGTGCAGGGCGAGCATGAACTGGGCGTGCAGGTTCTCGTGGGTGGCGTAACGGCTGGTCAGGACGGTCAGTTCGGCCAGGAGCTCGCGGTGGCGGCCCAGCCGCAGGTCGGCCTCAATGCGCTGGTCCAGCGCGCACAGCCGGCTCTCCTCCAGCCGCCGGGCCTCCGTCTCCAGGCGGGCGCCGGCCGGCACGCCGGCGAAGGCGGGCCCGGTCCACAGCAGCAGGGCCTCGCGCAGCAGGCGGGAGGCGTCCTTGTGGTCGCCGGCGTCCATCGCGCGGTAGCCCAGCCCCGCCAGGCGCTCGAACTCCCGCACGTCGCTGCTGCCGCCGGCGGAGACCAGCAGGTAGCCGCCGGGCACGGTGGCCAGGACGTCCTTGGCACTGCGCCCCGCGGCCGGGGAGGAAAGCTCCGCGGAGGCGGCGCCGGGCTGGCGCAGGGCGAGGGTGATCAGTTCGCGCAGCTGCAGGACGTAGGTCTGCAGGGTGGTGCGGACGCTGCGCGGGGGGCGGCCCGACCACAGCTCGTCGACCAGGGCGGCCACCGGGACCACCCGGTCGGCGTGCAGCGCCAGCAGCGCGAGGACCTGGCGGGGTTTGGGTGCGGTGGGTGCGATCGACACCCCGTTCTCCCTGACATCCAGTGTGCCCAGTACGTCGATCTGCACCGCCGTCGCCCCCTCGGTGGGTGTGTGCCGTCTTCCGGTACCACGAGTACAAAACAGGCCGGACGGTTTGTCAATACCAAACCGTGCATGCTGTTTTGATGCATCGTGCAGCCGGACCCCCGCCACTCCCCCGCCCGCACCACTGAGCTGCGGATATGCCTATCTTCGGCGCGGCTGGTCGGAAAGGACGGACCAGGCTGGCCCGGCGGGCGCGGGGCAGGAGTGGGGCGCTCGACGGGGCGTCCGGTCGGCTTCTGCGGGGTTCGGGACGCCGTAAAGAGACCGATCGTGCTGTTCAGGGGTGGGGTGGGCGGCCCGGGAACGGCCCGGGCCGCCCTCTCACTGCGGGGGGTTGCCGTGTTTGCGGGAGGGGAGGTCGGCGTGCTTGCGGCGGAGCATCGCCAGCGAGCGGATGAGGACCTCGCGGGTGGCGGCGGGGTCGATGACGTCGTCGACCAGGCCCCGCTCGGCCGCGTAGTAGGGGTGCATCAGCTCCGCCCGGTACTCCTTGACCAGCTTCTGCCGCATCGCCTCGGGATCGGCGGCCTCGGCGATACGGCGGCGGAAGATGACGCCCGCGGCGCCCTCCGCGCCCATCACCGCGATCTCGTTGGCGGGCCAGGCATAGGTCAGGTCGGCGCCGATGGACTGGCTGTCCATCACGATGTAGGCGCCGCCGTAGGCCTTGCGCAGGACCAGCGAGATGCGCGGCACGGTGGCATTGCAGTAGGCGTAGAGGAGTTTCGCGCCGTGGCGGATGATCCCGCCGTGCTCCTGGCCGACGCCGGGCAGGAAGCCGGGCACGTCCAGGAGGGTCACCAGGGGGATGTTGAAGGCGTCGCACATCTGTACGAACCGGGCGGCCTTCTCGCTGGCGTGGATGTCCAGCACCCCGGCCAGGGTGCGGGGCTGGTTGGCGACGATCCCGACGACCTGGCCGTCGAGGCGGGCCAGCGCGCACACGATGTTGCGCGCCCAGTGCTCGTGGACCTCCAGGTACTCGCCGTCGTCGACGATCTCCCCGATGACGGCCGTCACGTCGTAGGGGCGGCTGCCGTCGGCCGGCACATGCTCCAGCAGCATCTCCCCGCGCCGCCCGGCCGGGTCCGCGGTGCGCACGGCCGGCGGCGCCTCGCGGTTGTTCTGCGGCAGCATCGACAGCAGGTAGCGCACCTCCGCCAGGCACGTCTCCTCGTCGTCGTAGGCGAAGTGGCACACCCCCGACGTCTCCGCGTGCACGTCCGCGCCGCCCAGCCCGTTCTGCGTGATCTCCTCGCCGGTGACCGCCCTGACGACGTCCGGGCCGGTGATGAACATCTGCGAGGTGTCCCGGACCATGAACACGAAGTCCGTCAGCGCCGGACTGTAGGCGGCGCCGCCCGCGCAGGGACCCAGGATGACGGAGATCTGCGGGATCACCCCGGAGGCACGGGTGTTGCGCTGGAAGATGCCGCCGTAGCCGGCCAGCGCGCTGACCCCCTCCTGGATACGGGCACCCGCCCCGTCGTTCAGCGACACCAGCGGCGCCCCCGCCGCGAGCGCCATGTCCATGATCTTGTGGATCTTCGTGGCGTGGGCCTCGCCCAGCGCCCCGCCGAAGATCCGGAAATCGTGCGCGTACACGAACACCGTGCGGCCCTCGACCGTCCCCCAGCCCGTGATCACACCATCGGTGTACGGCTTCCTGGTCTCCAGGCCGAACCCGGTCGCCCGGTGCCGGCGCAGCTGCTCCACCTCCTGGAAGGAGCCCTCGTCCAGCAGCAGAGCGATCCGCTCACGGGCCGTCAGCTTGCCCTTGGCGTGCTGCGCCGCCGTCGCCTGCTCGCTCGGCCCCGCCATCGCCTGGGCCCTGATCGCGTGCAGCTCCGCCACATGCGAATGCGTGCCGCCCGTCCCCGCCGTGAGCGGTGCCGGCGCCGTCGTCGTCGTCATCCCTGGTCCGTTTCCGGGACGGCCGGAAGGAGGTGAGGAGATCCGCCCCGGTCCCGTCCGTCCCATCGAGAGCAACAGTAGACATCCATGAGGTTTCCTCTCCCGCCGGCGGACAGCGCCCGCAGACACGGTGGAGCGTCCGCCGGAACCCGCCCCGCCGTCCCCGCCGTGCAGCACGGGTGCGGCGGCGGGCGCCGGGCGCCGCCCCGCACGGCCGGGGTGCGCGGCCGGGCCCAGTCCGCAGCGGGCCGCCGCCCCCAGGGTGCGGGGACGCGGTGCGCAGGAGTGCGGGCAGCGGCCGGCCGTGCGGACGGGAGCGGGAAAGGGTGCGGGGAGGGGTGGTGACCGGCCCGGAAACGGCCGGTACGGGGTGCCGGAGCGGGGTGTGCGTGCCGCCGCCCGGTGTCCGCCGGCGCCGCGTCCGCCACCCGCTTCCCCGTCCGCCCGGCCCGCCCGGCACCTGCCTCCTCTCCGACCCCGTCCGCCCGGCCCGCCCGGCTGATCCGGTCCGTTGCGCTGCGCCGGCCCTTGCGGCCCACGGCCATCGTCGGGCCGGGTGGTGGAGAAGTGCTGAGGGATCACTTGAGGATCGGTCGGCAGCAGCTCGCGGACAGGGACGACGCGCTGGCGGACGCGGGGCGGTTGTGCGTGCGGGGCCGGCGCCCGGCGTGAAGGGCGCATGTGCGGCGTGCGGGGTGGCGCGGCCGTGCGGCGTGAGGGGCGGGCCTCCGGCGTGCGGGGGTGGCGCGGGCATCCGGCGTGAAGGGCGGACGTGCGGCATGAGGGGCGACCGTTGCGTGTGACTCGTCACCCTCCAGCACGGCCTGGTCCCGGACGGGCCCGCAGGCGAGGCGGACGAACCTTCACCCGCAATCACGGACGTCGCGCCAGGAAGACGAACTCCCTTCCCGGGCGGTCAGGCGCATCGCGAACGCCATCCAGCTCGTATCCGTGCGCATCCAGATCCCGCTCGACCTCATCCCGCTCGCGGAAGTGCAGCGTCGAATCCGACGTCAGCACCTGCCCGTCCACTGCGAACCTGTAGGTCCAGCGGAACGTCACCAGCGGCAGGCTCACCTCTACGAGCTCGGCCCAGCTCTCGACGGAGCCGATGCCTGGAATCTCGCTCACGCGGCAGGACTTCTCGCGGGTCCACTCCTCCCAGGCGCGTCTGGCCGGATCGCGTGTCTCGAAGACCAGATGCCCGCCGGGCCGCAGCGCCTGGTGTGCTCCTCGCAGCGTGCTGTGCCAGGCCTGCGGATCCACGATGGCCTGGGCGACGTTGGCCGTCATCGTCACGAGGTCAGCCCGCAGCGGTGGAAGACCGCTCGCGTCACCGCAGATCCAGCGCACACGTTCGCTTCCCGGCTTGGTCCGGGCGACGTCGATGGATGCCTGGGCGGGATCCACACCGACGACCTCCATCCCGCGGCCGGCCAAGAGGAGTGCGAACACCCCTGTGCCGCAACCGATGTCCAGTACTCGCTGCGCCCGGAACTCTTCTGCCATCCGCAGGTAGGGACCGAGGTCGCTGCGGTCGGCGTCGAGCGGATCGTAGATCGCGGCGAGTCGTGGATCCGCGAAGCAGTCGTCAGCCATGCGGCCGAACGTATGCAGAACGGGCCCGAGCAGCTACCGAGTTTCGCGACACTCACACGCACGCAGTCCGATGATCCCCAGAGACAGACCCCCGACCAAGATCCCCCACAGCGTCAGGCACTGAGTGGGACCAGCTTCCCGAAAGCCCCTGCGAGCGGCCCGTGATGCCCACCCCGGCCGGGGACGCGGCCGGCCACCGCGTGGGCGTGGGTGCTGGGGTGGGTGTGGGTGCCAGGGTGGGTGTGGGCGTTCGGGGGCTTCGTCGGCGCAGGCGCGCCGCGGCACGTCCCGGGCCGAGGGCAGGCTGCCGCCAACCGGCGTCACCACACGCCGGCATCACGAACCCGGCCGGAAGGGCCAGAACGTCCGCCGCCCTCGCGACACGACTCCCCCGGCACCCGCGCGGCCGGAAAGGGGGACCCAGTTGTGCCCCTCGCCGCGCCAAACCGCCGTGGAGGCAGGGGAGTTGGCCCGCCGGGCCGGTGCCGGCCGGAGGGGAGGCCGTAGACCGCGGGGGCGGGGTCAGCGTGGGGGACGGCGGGCCCCGGTCCCGGCCGGGGACGAGCCCGGGCTCGGGGCCGGGTCCGGGGCTGGGTCCGGGGCTGGGGCTGGGTCCGGGATGAAGGCCTGGATGTGGTCGCGGGCCCAGTCGTGGAAGGAGCGGGCCGGGTGGCCGGTCAGGGCGGGGACGGTGTCCTCGACGTGGGCCTTGGCGCCGGCACGCTGGCGTTCCGCGCTCGCCAGGAGGGCATCGACGAGCGGGGGCGGGAACCGTGCGGCCAGCGCGGCGCGGGCCTGGGCGGCGGTCAGTTCCTCGAAACGCAGCGGGACACCCAGGAGGCGGCCCAGCTCGCGGGTCTGCTCGACGGCGGTCACGGCCTGCGGGCCGGTCAGCGTGTAGGCACGCCCGGCATGGCCCTCCTCGGTCAGCGCCCGTACCGCGACCTCGGCGATGTCGCGGGGGTCCACACACGCGTTGGGCGCGCTCCCGTACAGCGCGCGGACGGTGCGCTCACGGCGCACGGAGGCGGCCCAGGACAGGGAGTTGGACATGAACGCGCGCGGGCGCAGCAGGGTCCACTCCAGTCCGCAGCCGCGCAGCACCTCCTCGCCGGCCCGCTGGCGGCGGGTGATGAGGTCGTCCGCGCCGTCATCCAGGACGGCCGCCGCGGACAGCTTCACCACCCGCCGCACCCCGGCGGCACGGGCGGCCGAGACGAACGCCGCGTCGTCGTCACCGTCACCTTCGCCGTCGAGGCGCGCGGTCACCAGGAACGCCGTACACACCCCGCGCAGGGCCGAGGCCAGCGACGGCGGGTGGGTGTAGTCCCCGGCCACCGCCTCCACCCCGGGGAACATCGCCGCGGCCCTCGCCGGGTCCCGGGACATGACCCGCACCCGCATGCCCGCGGGCAGCCGGGCGGGCAGCGCGCGGACGACTTCCCCGCCCACCGTCCCCGTCGCCCCCGTCACCAGGACCACCCGCCCCGGCCGCTGTCCCCACTGCTGCCTCTGCCCTCGGGCCATCGCCTCCCGCCCGGCCCCCGCACCGGCCCCGGCGTCCGTCCCGGGACCGGCCCCGGTGCGGAGTACCGTCCGCCGCCCGCCGCTGCCGTCGCCGTTCGTGTGCATCCGCCGTGCCTCCGTTCCTTCCGCCGCCCGCCAGGCCGTTTCTGTGAGGCCATTCCTGTGAGGCCGTTCCCTCTGTTCCCGGCGCACCGTCGCCTGTTACGCCGATTGCACGCCGGCTCCCCTGGTCCCCGCGGAACTGCCGGACCAGGCGCGGGAGCGGAGCGAGCCGCCGGCGCACGTGGTGCCGGCGCAGAGCGCGGGCGTCCTGGCGGGGGCCTTCGCCGGGGCGCAGGCCATCTCCCGGCCGCGGTCGGGCCACCAGGACCTGCCGCGCCGGGCCGCCGGTCTGCTGCGGCACGTACTGCCGTCCGTGGTGATCCCCCGGCACCGGCCCCGGCGGACCTCTCCGGGACCCGGGGCGCCTGGGTCCGGGAACAGCTGAGCGCCGCCGGCACCGCGCCAGGCCCCGGCAGCACACCCCGCACCTGTCACCCGGCCCCGCCCGGCACCCCATCCCCCGCCCCCGCTCAGGTACCAGGACGGGCACCGGCCCCCGCGCCGGCCATCACTCCCGCGCCCGCGCCCGCGCCCGTGCTGGTGCTGGTGCTGGTGGCGGGGGTGCCGGGGTCGCGCTGTGCGTGCTCCCAGCTGCCGCCCTCGCGGAAGTAGGCGCCCAGGGCGGCGGTGAGGGGGCCGGCGCCGGCCGCCCAGCCGACGTAGCCGTCCGGGCGGACCAGGACCGCGCCGCCCGGCAGGGCGGCTTCCGCGCCGGTGCGCACCACCCGCAGCAGCCCCGACCACGGCCGGGCCTGCGCCTGCCAGCGGGCACTGTCGGCACTGTCGGCGAGCAGGAGCAGCGGGCGGCCGGCGGCCAGCAGGCGGATGACGTCGGTAGGGCCCTGGGAGGTGGTGAGTTCGGTGTTGGGCAGGAACCGTCCCTCCCAGGGGGAGGGATCGGCGGCGCGCGGGGGCAGCACCGTGTCCTGGGCGCTGACCATGGAGGCCAGCACGCCGTTCGCCCCGCCGCGGGCCAGCAGTTCGCGAAACAGGGTGCGCAGCGGGTCCAGGCCGGTGTCGGGGCGCATGAGGGCGAGCTGGGCGCGGGTGTGGTCGATGACGCGCTGCGCGGCCGGGCGGCGCTCGAGGTCGTAGGTGTCCAGCAGGCCGTCCGCGGCCGCCCCGCGGACGGCCAGGGCGAGTTTCCAGCCGAGGTTGAGGGCGTCCAGCACGCCGGCGCTCAGCCCCTGGCCGCCGACGGGGAAGTGCACGTGGGCGGCGTCACCCGCCAGCAGGACCCGCCCCGCGCGGTAGGAGAGGGTGATCCGGCTGAAGTCGCTGAAACGGCTCAGCCAACGCGCCTGCCCCATCGCCACGTCCCGCCCGGTGATCCGGGCGACCTCGGCCTGCAGTTCCTGAAGGGTGGGCGGCAGATGGCGGCCGTGGTGCGCGCCGGTGCAGTCCAGGGTCCGCAGCCGCACCCCGCCGGGGGTGGCGGGGATGTCCTTGACGACGATCCAGCCGGTGGCGGTGCGGTGCCAGCCCGGGCGCAGGGTGCCGGGCCGCTCCAGGCGGACGTCGCCCGCCAGCGCGGAGACGGTGGCCGGATAGGTACGGCAGGCGAACGCCGCCTGCCGGCGGACCGTGCTGCGGGCGCCGTCCGCGCCGACCGCGTAGCGGGCCGTGCACGTCACCGGCCCCTGCCGGCCGCTCGCGGTGACCTGGACCCCATCGGGGCCCTGACGCACCCCCGTCACCCGCAGCCCGCGCAGGACCACCACACCGGCCGCCCGCGCCCGCGCCTCGAAATGCCGCTCCAGCTGCTCCTGCTCGCACTTGAGGACCGGTGGCGGCTCCAGCGCCGGCGCACACACCGCCAGCCCCGGCATCCCCGCGAAATGGAACGCGCACCGCGTCGCCACCGGCGCACAGGACCCCCCGGCCACCCCGGCCAGATACCCCCGCCGCACCAGGCACTGCACCGCCCGGGCATGCAGCGTGGTCGCCTTCGGCCGCGCCGAGATCCCCTCCCGCTCCTCCAACACCACCGTGCGCACCCCGTACCCCGCCAGCTCACACGCCACCAGCAGCCCCACCGGCCCCCCGCCCACGACCACCACCTGCGCCCGCACCACACCCACCCCACCCGACACACCCTCCGCGCCGGACGCACCCGCCGCGCGCGGCACACCGGACCCGTCCGCGGTGCCGAGCGCACCGGGCGCGCTCAGCACGGCGGGCGCGACGAGCGCGGCCGCCTCATCCGGCACACCACGCGCCGCCGGCACACCCGCCCTGCCCGCCCTGCCTGCCGTGCCCGCCCTGCCTGCTGTACTCGCCGTACCTGCCGTACCCGTTGTGTTCGCCCTGCCTGCTGTACTCGCCGTACCTGCTGTACCCGTTGTGTTCGCCGTGCCTGCTGTATCTGTCGTGTTCGTCATCCCAGGTCTCCCCCATCCCGTCCCGGACCACGTCGCTCGGCAACCAGCTCCGCACACCCGGCAACAGCGCAGCCGGCGGCGGAAGACGGCGAGGAGGGCCCGGAGGCAGGGGTACGGACCGGAGACGGGAAGCGGGGGCAGGGAAGGCCGCCAGATCCGGCGGCATCCCGCACGGCATCACGCACCGCACGGGGCCGGATGCCGCGCACGGTGCGCCGCGCGGCACAGTGTCTCCCCCGCCGCCCCCTTTCCTTCCCTTCCTGCCTTCTGCCTGCCTCTTCGGCCTCTCACGGCTTCCCGCGGCTTCGTCCGGCGCGGGCCCGGCACGCGTTCTGCGGGGGCCGGACGGACTGTCCAGGGGTGCGGACGCCGCCAAAATATACCGGGTGGACGGTTCTTTGCAACGGTTCCGGGATACCGGCCGGAAGAGGGGCGCGGGAGGAGCGGGGAAGGGGGTTCGCGGGAGGGCGGGGCGTGTTCGCGCCGGGGCGGGGGCATCTCCGTGCCCAGGCGGGCAACTGCCTCGCAGGGGCGGTTGCCGGGATGGGATGCGCGCCCGGGCCCGTGGTCCGGACGCGGCATGTCAGTGCGGCATGTCATCGTGGCGGCCGGACGAAGCAAGGGAAGGAGCCGAGGTGGCCTCGCTGGGGGAACGGTTGCGGCATCAAAAGGCCGAGGTCTTCGAGGGCGCGCTTCGCGATGCCGTGATGGATGGTCCTGCAGGTGAGGCCGAGCTCGTCGCGGCATTGGACGTTCTTCCTTCGAGCCGTCACGTGTCCGTGGTCGCGGTGCTGGGCGATGCCCAGGGCTCTGCGGGTCCGCAGGCACTGCGGAATGTCCTGGCGGCTGAGGGAAGGCCGCGGGATACGCGGTGTGCGGCGGCGCTTGCGCTGGCCAAGCGATGCGGGCCGGAGGCGTCGGCTGATCTCGCGCAGGCTCTGTCGGCCCGTGACGCGGTCCTGAAGAACTACGCCATGGTGGGCCTCGCCGGCGCGGGGGACGACAGGGCCTGGGAGCAGGCGTTTGTCCGCTTGGGGCAGATCTTGCGTCGTCCGGGACCGCCCCGCGGCCTGCGCTCGCAGCACCTCCAGGTGCAGTCGCAGGTGGCGTCAGCGATCTGCTATCTCGGCCGGCATCTCGATGGTGCCGGTGGCGAGCGCAGTGTCCGGCTCGTGAGTGAGGTTCGCGGACACTGGGATCGGCTGGGTACCGCTGAACACGTGTGGCTCACGCAGATGTGGCCGGGATGCGTGCCGGACGGTCCACCAGCCGGTGAGGTCCTGCCACCGCAGGCCAGGCGTCTGGAATCCTGGATTCGTGATCCCCTCTTCGGTCCGGTGCACTGACGTCCGGTCGCCATCGGTTCCTTCTTCTCCGTCGCCGCGGCGGTAGCCATTCGCCCTCGCGTGCCCAGGCCAGTCGTCTTCGGCTCACCTGCGAGCGCTTCGCCCCGGTCCCCACTCCGGCCCCGCGGACGGCCTGGCCCCGGAAGGCCGGACCGGGTGCCTGTCCGCCGGTTCAGGGGGTCGTACACCGGTCCGCGTGCTCCACGCCTTACACAAACCGTGATACCGGACGAGTGCCTCGCGCGGTGCGGTGATGCCGGAGCAGACCGGGCACAGTGAGGCGGACAGAGCGAAGGCAGGACAGAGGCAGAGGCAGCGGCGGAGCCATCGTGGTGGGCGTACGGGAAGGGCGGCCGTGCCCGCACAGGGCAGGACGCGGTCCGCCGTGCCACGTCCCAGCTCCATGACGTTTTCGCCGATCGCAAGCGGCAGGAGGCGCCGGCTCCTCTCAGCCTTCTGCCCGTCCGTTCCCGTCCACGCCCCCCATGTAGTAACATGTAGAACATGGAGGCTACCGCCCGCGAGTTCAACCAGAAATCCTCACAGATCCTCGCCGCAGCGGCACGCGGCGAGACCGTCACCGTCACCAAGAACGGCACCCCCGTCGCCCGGGTCGTACCCATCACCGAAAACGACGTCCCCCCCTACCCGACCGGCCCCATGGGAGACATCGAGCTGCCCGACCTCGGCCTGCCCGACCTCACCGTTGACGAGATCGAGGAAACGCTCAGGGGGATGGGGGAATGAACCCGGTCGTGATCGCCGACACCAACGCCCTGTACCGTCTGCTCGACCCGAACCTCACGGGCCATCAGGAGCACAAGAAAGCCCTGGCTGCAGTCAGCCACCTGGTCATCTCTCCCATGGTCCTGGCCGAGCTGGACTATCTGATCACAGCGCGCGCGGGAACCCGCAAGGCCCTGGCGGCAGCCCGGTTCATCGAACGCAACACGGCTACCCGCCGATTCGAAGTTCCGGCTGTCCACGCGCACTTGAGCGCGGCGATCGCCGTCGCCGAGGGGTACGCGGACGCCGACGGCGGCAAAGGCATCGGCCTGACCGACGCCATGAATGTGGCCCTGGCCGCCGCTTACCGCACCGACGTCATGTTCACCGCCGACCGCCACTTCCGGATGATCCGTCCCCTGACCGGCCACCCCGCCTTCCGTCTCCTGCCCGACGATCTGTAGCCCGTGCAGGCCGGAGCGCCGCACGGCAGGTCACGCCCGTCCGATCCGGCCCGCCACCGCATACAGGGTGCCCCGGGAAGCGTGCCCCCAGGAGCACGCCACGCTTCGGTGAAGCAGTGAGCGCCCCGCCCGGCAACTCCCACCCCGGCACGGGCGCCGGTTCACAGATCAGACCAGGCGGCGGCCTGTGAAGGCGCACCGGCGCCAGGCACCCGCACAGCGGCCCGCTGCCGCCCGGCCGGAGGGTGCCGGCGCCCTGCCCTGCCCTGCCTTGCCCTGCGGTGGTCGCCGGCTGGTCATTTCGCCTGGGAGAGCGCGACCGCGTCGGGACCGGCGGGGAACCGCAGCTGGCCGGTCGTGTCGTGCACGGCTCGCCACACGGTCTCGGCGACGTCGCTCTCCTTGGTGAACAGCTCCTGGCGCGTGAAGTCGTCCATGGCCTTGTCCGCCCAGGGTGCGTAGGGCGCGGGGACCTGCTCGTCCGGCGAGGCATTCTTCGCCGCGTTGGCCGCGAAGTTCGTCGTCAGGCAGGCGCCCGGCTCGACCGTCCTGGCCCGCACGCCGAACGGCGCGAGTTCGAGGGCGAGGGAGGCGGTGAACCCTTCGACGGCCATCTTGCTCGCCTTGTAGACGGCCGTCAGCGGCATGTGCCCCAGCACCACGCTCGAGGTCACGTTGACCACCACGCCGCTGCCACGCTCGCGGAACTGGGGCAGCACCGCCTGCGTCATCGCCATCACGCCGAACGTGTTGGTCTCGAAGACCTCCCGCACGCGGGCCATGGGGGTGTTCTCGAACACGCCCATGCAGGGCACGCCCGCGTTGTTGACCAGAACATCGACGGGGCCCACCGTCTCGAACGCGGCAGTGATGCTCCCGGGCCTGGTCACGTCGAGCTCGATGACGCGCAGCCGGGGCGAGGAGGGAAGGACGTCCGGCCGCGGCGTCCGCATCGCGGCGATGACGTTCCACCCCTGCGCGTGGAAGTAGCGGGCGCTCTCGCGCCCGTACCCGGACGAGGTACCGGTGATCAGAACTGTCTTCATGGTGTGCCCCTTCGGCGATGTGGCGGGATCCGTCGGCCAGGCAGGCATTTTCCTGCCCGCCCGGGAGAACCGTCTGATCCCATTGAATCGCTCTGACCTGCACAGACAGTAGAACTATCCTCGCCGGTCCTTGCACGATGCTCCAGCAGGGCCAATCCGGATCAGAGCAGGAGACCGGCCGGCGCACGCACGGTCCGCCGCAGGCGGGCGGCGTCCTGGCTAGGAGGCGCGCCGAACCGGCGGCGGTACCCCCGGCTGAACTGCGAGTGGCTGCCGTAGCCGACGCGGTGGCCGACTCCGGTGACGTCTGCGGGGTGGGGGGGCGAGCAGCAGCCGGGCCCCCTGGAGGCGGATCTGCTTCTGGAACCGGAGGGGGACTCATCGCGGTCACCGCGTAGAAGTTGCCGTAGAAGGCAAAGACGCCCATGCCGGACTGGCGCGCCACGTCCTCGACCCGGAAGGGCTGCACGTAGTGCTCGCGGATCCAGCGCACGGCCCGCGAGATGCGGCTGAGGCTGCTGTCGGCCAGGCCGAGCTGGCGGACCGCCGCACCCTGCTCGCCGGTGATCACACGCCACAGGATCTCGCGCCACGCGAGCATCTGATCACCATTCAGGCCGTATGAGCCCCATCGCCTGTTCCCATCCGCCAGGCCGGCGCTGATCCTCCGGTGAGCTCACTGCCGGTTTCGCCAGCCATGGCCCAGTGGACCATGGTGCGGGAACGGTGAGGAAGGGCCCTGCCGGCGCCAGCCAGCGCGCTGATCCCACGCCCCCGGCGCAGCCCCGCCACGGACGTCCGGCGCAGGCCCCGCCCACCGGACGCGCCCCCGCCCACGCTCCCGACCTCAGCCCGCCGATCAGGTCAGCCCAGGACGTAGGTCTCGTCACCGAAGTCAGCGACACTCTTCAGCGTGCCTCCGAGTGCCTTGACGTAGGCGGCAAGCGTGTCGACCTCGCTGCGCTCGAGCTGGCCCTTCTCATGCGGGAGACACGCGCCTGGGTGACGCCCATGGCTTCGGCGACCTGGACCTGTGGGGTGTGCTGCCGCTTGCGCAACTCGGCGAGACGGTGGACACGGGAGGCCACAACCAGCGCCTGCGCCCCCTTGCAGATCTGGTCCTTTCGGCGTCGGTGAAGGCGAAGTCCCCGGCCAACTCGTCCCAGGAGACGGCCTGGGAGTCCTTGAGGTGATCACTCATCGCGCCTCGTCCTGTGCGTCGACTCGCTTCAGATGCTCCGCGTACGCCTGCTCCGCCTGGGATACCGCGACGCGCTACCAGCCGAAGCCCAGCCCGCCGACAGTGAGTCAGAGACCGCCGTGAGCCACCTGCGCGCCACCGCAGAGCACCCCGCACCAGGTGACGCCAGCGGATAGGCGATCACCCAAGCAGGACACGATACGGTCGACGTCCGGATCACCATGCTGAAAGTGACGGCCTCTCACCTCATCGACAGTCCGGTCAGCCGTTGCCGAGGCTGTAGTCAGGTCTCAGCATTCCGGGCATTGCGGCCCGGAAGGTCCGTCTCGTCACCAGAGCGTGAGGGCTTCGGTTTGGGGACGGTCTCTCGTTTCTGTCTGCCGCTGGTGCGGCAGGGTTGCGCCACCTGCCCGCCCCGCTTCCGCCGTGCGGCGGGGGCGGGTGGCGCGGGTCTTGTGGTCGGCTCCACGAGGCTTCGACACCACCTCGGTGGTGTCCTGGTCTCCGGCCACTCCGGTACCAGTCACGCAGGCTGTCGCGAGGGCGGCGAGGTTGAGTGCGGCGTTGTCGTCCCGGTCGATGACCAGACCGCAGGCGTCGCAGTGGTAGGTCCGGACGTGCAGTGGCAGCTTGGCTTTCACTGTGCCGCACCCGGAGCAGGTCTTGGAGGAGGGGTACCAGCGGTCGGCGACCACGAGGCGGGTGGCGTGGCGCCGGCGGGTCTTGTAGTCGAGGTGGCGGCGGATCTCGCCGAATCCGGCGTCGGCGATCCTGCGCGCGAGGCGCCGGTTGCGGAGCATGCCGGCGACGTTGAGGTCTTCGGCCACGACGGTGCCGTATTCGGCGGCCACGGCGGTGGTGAGCTTGTGCAGGGCGTCTTCGCGGAGGTTCGCCACCCGGTGGTGGACCTTGTTCCGCTGGGCGTTGGCCTTCTCCCACCGGCGGGACGGCTTCTGTCCGGTGCGCCGGTCGGGGCCCTGGCGGCGGGACACGACCCGGGAGGCGCGGCGCAGCTGCTTGCGCGCGGCGTCGTAGTGGCCCGGGTTGGGGATCTGCCTGATCTCGCCGGTGCTGTCGGCCATGACCGCGAGGCTCTTCACCCCGAGGTCGATCCCGACCGCCACGTCCGGCCGCGCCACGTGTTCGAGGTCGCGCTTGACCTCGGCCTGGAACGAGACGAACCAGCGTCCGCGTTCGTGCCGCACGGTCGCGGACAGGATCCGGGCCGTGCCGGCGTGGACTCGGTCGAGGAACTTCACCGTGGGCTCGTGGCTGCGGATCGTGCCGAGGCGGGGCAGCGTGACGTGCCGGCCGTCGGTGTCGACGCGGATCGTGCCGGTGGTGAACCGGCAGGACAGGCGTGCCTTCCGCTTCGACTTGAAACGCGGCGCGCCCGTCTTCCGGCCACGCCGCTTGCCCTGCTTGGACTTCGTGTAGTTGTCGAACGCGGCGGCGGCGTTCGCAAGGCCAGTGGAGTACGCCTCCTTGGAGTTGTCCTCCCACCAGGCGGCGAACCTGGGGTCGGTGTGCTTGGCCTCGTTGAACGCCTTCCGCAGCGCGGGCAGCGACCACGGCCGCCACCGCGTCAGCCCGGCCTCCGCGATGCCGTACGCCGCTTCGGCCTTGCGCTGCCACCACGACGCGGTCACCCAGCCGACCGCCCAGTTGTAGGCGGCACGCGCCGCGCCGCAGTGCGAACGCAGCGCGGCCTCCTGGGCGGCGTTCGGGTCCAGAGCGAACCGGAACGCCTGCACCACGAACCCGGGCTGCGCCTGGAACTTCTTCACTCGGCAGCCTCGGCGGTCGCCACGGCCACCGCGCGGACGGCCCGGTTCTTCGCCGCCCGCCGCCCGTACAAGCGGGCGCACATCGAGGTCAATACCTCGGTGATGTCGCGCACCAGGTCATCGGCGGTCTCGGTGGGATCGAGGACAACCAGGCGCCGCCCGGACGCCGACAGGACGGCTTCGAGATGCTCCACGCCGAACCGGGCCAGCCGGTCACGGTGCTCGACCACGATCACCGTCGCCTGCGGGTCGGACAGCACGCGGTGCAGCTTGCGGCGCCTGCCGTTCAGCCCCGAACCGACCTCGGTCACGACCTCCGCAACCGGCAGGCCCAGACCCGTGGCCGCCTGCACCACGCGGGCCACCTGACGCTCAAGATCCGGCTTCTGGTCCGCCGACGAGACCCGGCAGTACACCACCACCCGGCCGGACGTCTCCGAAGCGGGCTCGTCGACCAGCCATGTACCGGACGGCGTCTGGCGCACGGGGACCGGCATACGGCCCTCCTTCGCCCACGTCCACGCGGTCTGGTAGTGCACGCCATTGCGCGACGCCCACTCGGAAAGCTTCACACGATCAAAATAACAGACCAGAAAAGCTGAGATTCACTGATGAATTACGCAACAGTTGAAAGCCCCACACCCCTTTTTCCGATGCGCTCGCCGCAAGACCACAGATCTGAGAAACAGACCACCCACGGGTGAGCGATCCCACCAATATACAGTCGATCATGTATATTGATATACGCCGTAGCATGCATGAGGAGGCCCTCTTGAGCCGCACTGTGATCGACCTCGACGACGAGGCACTGGAAGAAGCCGCCAAGGAACTCGGCACCACCACCAAGCGCGACACCATCAACACCGCCCTGCGCGAGGTCACCGCCCGCTACCGGCGCCTGCGCGCACTCGAAGACGCCCGGCAGCTGACGGCCGACGGAGCCCTGGACATCGGCATCCTCCTGGAAAAGACCCGGTACCGGCCGTGACCGTCGCCGACTATCTCATCGACACCTCCGCCCTCGCCCGCGTCCTGCTCCGCCAGACCACGGCTGAGTGGGACGACAGGATCGGCGCCGGCCTCGTCGCGATCTGCGACATCACGGAACTCGAGGTCCTCTACTCCGCCCGCTCGGCCGCCGACCGCGCGCGGCTGAAGGCCGCACTCGACGCCCACTACGCGTGGTGCCCCATGCCGGACGGCATCTACCGCCGCTCCCGCATCGTCCAGGAACAGCTGACCGCCAAAGGGGAACACCGCAGTGCGGGCCCCGTCGATCTCCTGGTGGCCGCCGCCGCGGAAGAAGCAGGCCTCACCCTGCTCCACTTCGACCGCGACTTCGAAACCCTTGCCCGCACGACGGGGCAGCCGGTCCGCATGATCGACCTCAGGCAGTAGAGTCCGCGCGGTCGCACGGACAGGCGTCAGGCCTCCCGCCGACCACCCACCCGACGGTATCGCGGCGATGCCCCCGCTGCCGGACGGCCCCCGTTCCGCGCCCTCGCGCCCGCCCCGCGGACGGAGCCGCCTCGCCGGCACCCAGTCCGGGGCACGGCACGCGCGGGTGAACTGCCCTACCCGCCCTATACCGTCGATCACTTGTCGGTGGCCGTGCCTTGCGGAGAGGTAAATCCGACGGCGGATTCGACGATCACGCGAGAGATGTCAAGTGACGGACACCGCCGCGCAGTTGACAACCGTGGAGCCTGCCGGGAAGGACTTGTCCGGGCCGCCGTGCCCGTGCCGGACGAGCCGTTGGCGGCCATGACTGGTGGAGCGGGCCCGGCCGGAGGGAGGGCAGCTGACCGGGCAGGGCGGAGTGCTGCAGCAGCCGACCAGACGGGCCCTGGAGTACGCCCGTGACGGTGAGATCACGGATCACCTCGGCTACGAGAAGCACGAAACAGCCGGCCGGGGCAGTGGCAACTCCCGTCATGGAGGCCGGGTGGCCAAGACTGTGCCGACCGATGCCGGACCGGTGGAGACCAAGGTTGCGCGTGACGTGTCGGGCACGTTCGAGCCGCAGATCATCAAGAAGCGGCAGCGCCGGCTGACCGGGGCCGACGCGATGGCTGTGCCACTTGTCCGACCGTGCGCCGCGCCTACTCCCCCTGCGGTCCGCCCGCGAACGACAGCGTGAGTGGGAGAGCACGCCCAGACGGGCGGCTCCCGCTCCGACGGGCAAAGCCCTCCGCGGGCGGCACGGACAACAGCCCACACACCCGGCCGGGAAAAGACCGCGCAGCGCTGCGGCGTACGGGGCCGCCCTACCACCGGCCGGCCGTGTCGGGCAGGTCAGGCGGGGCGGGTGGTGAGGTGCGGGGGCGTGACGGGGGCGGGGGCGGGCAGGGGGGTGCCGTCGGGGCGGGCGGTGAGGATGGAGCGCTGCAGGCGGCCCAGCGGGGCCGAGGGCTCCAGGCCCAGTTCGGTGACGAGGGTGGTGCGCAGCCGCTGGTAGACGTCCAGCGCCTCACCGCGCCGGCCCGCACGGTGCAGCGCGACCATGAACTGGCCGTGCAGGCTCTCGTGCATCCGGTGCCGGTTGACCAGCACCGTCAGTTCCGGCAGCAGCTCACGGTGGCGGCCCAGGTGCAGGTCGGCGTCGATGCGCTGGGCCAGCGCGCACAGCCGCGCCTCCTCCAGCCTGCGCGTCTCCACCTCGATCTGACTGCCGGCCTGCACCCCGCTCAGCGCCGGCCCGCTCCACAGGCACAGCGCACCGGCCAGCCGGCGGGCCGCCCCCGCGTAGTCCTGCGCGTCCATCGCCCGGTAACCGCCCCCCGCCCGCCGCTCGAACTCCCGGTGGTCGACCGTGCCGCCCCCCGTCCGCAGCAGATAACCCCCCGCCACCGTGGCCAGCACATCCTTCGCCCCCAACCGCCCGCCACCGTGGCCAGCACCGGCATCATCCCCACCTACGCCTCCGCCTGCGCCTGGGCTTCCGTCGTCGCCGTCGGCGTGGGCGGGCCGCGGGCCGGGCGCGGCCAGGGCCGTGCCGATCAGCTCGCGCAGCTGCAGGACGTAGGTCTGCAGAGTGGTCCGCGCACTGCGCGGCGGCAGCGCCCCCCACAACTCCTCGGCCAGCGCGGACACCGGCACCACCCGATCGGCGTGCAGGGCCAGCAGCCCCAGCACCCGCCGCGGCTTGGGAGCCGTCGGCACCACCGACACACCGTTCACCCGCACCGCCAGCCAGCCCAGCACTTCGATCTCCACACCCAACTCCCCCACACGGCCGCCACGACAGCAGCGGCCCGCACACCGGACCGCCCGACACCCGGGCCGACACGGCACCGGAACCCCTCGATAAAAAAACAGCACGGACGGTTTGTCAATCTCCCGGTGAACATCCCGCCGCCACGAGCACACAGATCCAGCCAACCCCGCCGAGCCCGCCCCGCCCACCCCGCCCGGGCCGGCCGGTCCGGCAGGCTCCCGCCCGGCCGCCCTGCCCGGACCGGCCACCCCGCTACGGCCGTCCTGCCGGCCGGGCCGTGACGGCCCTGCCGGCAGGGTTGTCACCGCGACGCAGGAGGGCGTCCTCCCGGCCGGACAGGTGCGAGCGGAAGCGGGCCAGGGGGAACCCTCCCGTACGCACTACGGGAGGGGCAGGGCAGGACGGCCCGAGGACGGGGCGCCCCGGGATGCGGGGTGCAGAACCGGAGGGGCGGAGGGGCCGGAGGGGCCGGGCGAGGGGTGTCCGGACCGGAAGGCGGGGGCGCGGCGCAGGCGTCCGGGTGCGGGGCATCGGACGCGGGGCCTGAAGCAGCAGGTGTCCGTCCGCCGGTCCCGGCCTTCGCCGCACCGCGGGCCCCGACCGGCGGACGGACACCCCCGGAGCGGCCGGAGGCAGGACGCACGGGGGCGGCGGCCACCGGAAGCAGGCCTGCCGTCCCGGCCAGGGGCCGGGAGCCGGGGGAAGGGCCTGGGCCGGGGCCGGACGGGGCCGGGGCGGAAAAAGGGGCGGCCAGTCTTCCCGGGGGCGCGGGAAAATGCCGGTGGCATCGAGACCGACACGCGGCGCTACGACGGCACGGCACACCCCTGGCCGGCGAAACCCACCGCCGCACCAACCGGACCACAGCCTCCAGGCCCCGCCGCACGCCCCACATCCACCCGGCACCCCACCTGAGCCCCGCACCCCACCCGGCCCGCCCGCATCCGTGCCGCACACACCCGCACCCTGCCGCACACGCCCGT
The DNA here is from genome assembly GCF_044763565.1 of Streptomyces sp. NPDC096013. Taxonomy (NCBI): domain Bacteria; kingdom Bacillati; phylum Actinomycetota; class Actinomycetes; order Kitasatosporales; family Streptomycetaceae; genus Streptomyces; species Streptomyces sp. NPDC096013. Next base: position 124,587 of record NZ_JBIWGK010000021.1, read on the forward strand.
CTCCCTACCGGACGCCGCCCCGCCGCACGGCCGCAAACCCGCCACCGGGGCCACGCACCACACCCGCACCCGGGCTCCGCACCCCAGGAAGCCACAGGAGCACCGGCCTGCCCGCCCGCCCACACCCCAAAGACCACACCACACCACACCGCACCGCACCGCGGGCGCGGGAGCCGTCCGTGCTCCGGCCCGGCGCGCTCCCGCGCCCGGGGCTCCTGCCCGCCCGGCCGCGCCCCACCCGGAACACACCGCCCGCACACCGGCCCCCGAAGCCGCCGGCCCCGTCCCGGGACTTCGCCGGCCCGGACGCCCGCACCGGGCGGCCCCAGGACCCTCGGGGCACTCGACGCCCTCGGGGCCGGCAGCGAAAATCCCCTCCACACAGCCCCTCCCCCACGGCACAGCCCGGCGACGCCCGCCCCAGCCCGTCCCGGACTGTCCCACTCCACCGCGTAACAACAAACCGCACGAGTGGTTTACATAAGCGGGTCACAGACGTACCGGCCGAACCGGCCACATCCGTACGGTCCGCAGGACCGTCACCGCCAGGCACGGGGAGGCCGGTAGGACACCGCCGTCCGTTCCGGGCTCCACACCTCCCCCGGCTCCGCCCCCTCGCCGGCCCCCTCACCGGGCTCCCGCCCGCGGGCGGCCAGCACCGCGCACAGCACCGCGCACACCGCCGCCAGCTCCTCCCTACTCGCCCGCCCGCGCTCCACCCGGAACACACTCTCCGCGCTGCTCACCCGGCCCGCACCCCCTTCTCACCGACGTGCGGCCACCCTGCACCAGCACCCTGGAGGACCACTGAGACCCCGCTCGAGAACCACCCCCCGCCACCCCCCGCAGCCCCCCGGCCCGGCCGCACCGGCCGGACCCGCACCCCGCCCCCCGGACCCCCCGCCCGGCCGGTGCCGCCGCATACGCCAGGACTCCGCCCGGGGCGGCGCCACCGGGCCGCGGACACGGTTTTGGCCATCCGGCACGGAGCGGGTTCTTCCGCATCCCGTCCCCCCGGAAGCTCCGATACCCCTAGAAAGAAAACCGTTTGGTATGTATCTTCTGGTCCGGGACACCACACCACCGCACCGCACGGCACGGCACCGCCCGCACGCGCACCCCGCACCACCCGCACGGCACCACGCCGCCGCACGCCCGGCGCGACCCGCACGACGCGCACGACGCGCACGACGCGCACGGCACGGCACCGCACGACACGCCACGGCAGCGCACACACGCACGCACGCACGGCCTGTCCCGCCGCACCACCCCGCACCCCGCACCGCTCCCCCGCCCCGCCCCGGTCCGGCAGGGCGGCAGGGAGCCGGGGACGCGGAAGCACCCCACCACAATCCGTTCCGGTCCGCTCCGGCCTGTTCCGGTCCGTTCCGGCCTGTTCCGTCCCGATCCCGGCCCCAGGGGGAACCATGTCCACCCACACGTTCCACGCCCAACGCCCGGCCCTCACCACCGCACCCGCCCCGGCCGCCGGCACTCCGGCCGCCCCCACCCCGCTGCCCGCGCCCCGCACCGCACCCACCACCGCACGTGCAGGTGCAGGTGCCGGTGGCGCCGCGGGCGGGGCCGGGGTCTCAGCGCACCGGGACGCCTACGCCCACCTCTCCCTGACCCGGACCGTCCCCAAGGAGTTCGTCCACCGCGCCTCCGTCGCCGAGGTCCTGCTCACCGACTGGCAGCGCACCGGCGAGGACCGCTTCACCGTCAGCGCCCAGTGGCCCCGCAGCCACTCCTTCTTCACCCCCCTCAACGGCCGCCACGACCCCCTCATCGCCGCCGAAACCGTCCGCCAGATCGGACTCCTGCTCGCCCACACCGAATACGGCGTCCCCTTCGGCCACAGCTTCGTCATGCACGACCTCACCCTCGCCGTCGACCCCGCCCACCTCCACGTCGGCGCCGCCCCCGCCGCCCTCACCATCGACACCACCTGCTACGACATCACCCGCCGCCGCGGCCGCGCCGCCTCCCTGCGCTACACCAGCACCCTGCGCCGCGACGGCCACACCCTCGCCCGCGCCGACGTCTCCTACACCTGCATACCCCCCACCGTCTACCAACGCCTGCGCGGCCACCACACCCACACCACCCCCCTCCCCCTCACCGCACCCACCGCACCCCAGACCGTCGGCCGCACCTCCCCCACCGACGTCGTCCTCACCCCCACCCCCCACCCCCACACCTGGCAACTCCGCACCGACACCCGCCACCCCGTCCTCTTCGACCACCCCGTCGACCACATCCCCGGCATGGCCCTCCTCGAAGCCGCCCGCCAAGCCACCACCGCCCACCTCGGCCACCCCACCCTCCCCCTCACCCTCACCACCACCTTCACCAACTACGCCGAACTCGACACCCCCTGCCACCTCCAAACCCACACCACCACCCCCACCACCCCCAGCCACCACACCACCCACATCACCTGCCACCAAAACAACCACCCCGTCTTCACCTCCACCATCACCACCACCCCCTAACCCACCCCCACACCCCCACCACCCCACACCCCCGCCACCCACAACCCCAGCCCCCAGCCCCCACCACCACCCGGACCCCGAAACCCACACCCCCCAAACCCCACCCCAGGCCCCGGCCCACACGGCACCACCCAGCCGACCCACCAGCCCCAGCACGCAGACACACGGGCACACGGGCACACAGGCACACGGGCATCCCGCCAGGCCGGACACCCCACACCACCCCGCCACGAACCACCCGGCCGACCCACCGGCACACCAGCCCCGCCCGGCCCCCGGCCCGACCCACCGACCCACCGACCCACCGGCACCTGGCAGCAGGCAGCAGGCAGCAGGCAGCAGGCAGCAGAGCCATGAGAACGGCGGACCGGTATCCCGGGGCACCGCCCAAGCTGGTGACGACCCGGCCGCAAAGGCCACGCATGCCGAGCCCCTAACGGCTCGGTCCGCGGTTGAAGGTGGGTGTAGCTCCGTCTCTGGGGGAGCTGATCTGGGGTGTTGCGACGACCGTTGACCAGCCCGGGGTGTGGTGAGGGCGGTGCCCGGTCGGGATATTCGCTGGCCGCCGCTTGTTGATGGTGGTCATACTCTCGCGGTGGATCCAGTGACTCTCGAGACCGACCGTCTGCTGCTGCGGGCCTTCACACCTGCCGACGTGGAGGCGGTGTACGAAGCCTGCCAGGACGAAGACATCCAGTTCTACACCCCGGTGCCGTACCGGCGTGCGCACGCGGAGAAGCTCGTCGGCGAGAAGCTGCCCGCCCACTGGGCGCAGGACAAGGACTACACCCTCGGCGCATTCCGCAAGGACACCGGCGCCCTGGTCGGCTCGTACTGCCTGACCCTCATCAGCCGCGGCGTCTGGGAGCTCGGTTACTGGGCGGTCAAGGAGCAGCGCGGACGCGGGTACTCGGTGGAGGCCGCTCGGGCCCTGTGCGACTGGGGCTGGGCCACCCTCGACATCCACCGCATCGAGTGGTGGGCCATGGCCGGGAACACCGGCTCGCGTGCCGTCGCCGAGAAACTCGGCTTCACCGTCGAAGGGACACTGCGCAACCGCGGCATCGCCAACGACGGCAAGCCGCACGACTGGTGGGTGGGCGGACTACTGAGGCCCTGACGCTCGGGCCGATGCTTCACCGGCTGCGTCTGCTCTTCTGCTCTTCACCGACCGCCTGCCCGTCACCCTGGTCCACCTACGCACCGGGCTCCCGCACGCCGCGCTCGCCGAGCCGTACGGCACGGCCCGTCGAGGTATCCGAGGGTCAAGGGTGCGTCAATTCCCTGCGGTTCAGGTGGTGTTGCAACAGACAGCGTTGACATGACCATGATTGCGTAGCCAGAGTGGCGGCGTCCTTCAGCACGTCCTGCACGACGTTCGGTTCGGCCGGGCTCCGCCCGCCCTCAGGGTGCGGACGTGTACGAGGCATCCTCCCGACCCCACTTCGCGGCGCACCGGTGCCGGACGTGCCCCTTCTCCGAAAGGGAACGGATCATGCCCCTGGCATCCCTGCTCGACCGGCTGGCGAGACCCGGCCTGGTGACGGCGGCCCTCGCGGCCGGCCTGCTGGCCCTGTCGACGACCACCGCCGGCGCCGCGCCCGCCCTCACCCAGATCAGCACCGATCCCTACACCAACTCCACCAGCCAGCACGCCACGGAGGTCGAGCCCGACACCTTCTCCTACGGCTCCACGATCGTCTCCGCCTTCCAGGTCGGCCGTTTCAACGACGGCGGCTCGTCCAACGTCGGCTTCTCCACCTCCACCGACGGCGGCGCCACCTGGACCAAGGGCTTCCTGCCCGGGATCACCACTCAGGCGGGCGGGACCTTTCAGCGGGTCAGTGATCCGGCGGTGGCCTACGACGCCAGGCACCACACCTGGCTGATCTCCACCCTCCCCATCACCTCGTCCGTCACCGTCCCCGAGGTCTTCACCAGCCGCTCCACTGACGGCGGGCTGACCTGGAGCAGCCCCGTGGTGACCGCGACCGGCTCCAGCCTCGACAAGAACTGGATCGTCTGCGACAACACCGCCACCAGCGCCTTCTACGGCAACTGCTACACCGAGTACGACAACAACGGCGACGGCGACCGTCTGAAGATGACCACCTCCTCCGACGGCGGGCTCACCTGGGGCACCTCCAAGAACACCGGCAACAACGCCACCGGCCTCGGCGGCCAGCCGGTCGTCCAGCCCAACGGCACGGTGATCGTCCCGGCCTCCAACGCCTCCGAGACGTCGGTCCTCGCCTTCAGGTCCACCAACGGCGGCAGTACCTGGACCTCGACCACCACCATCGCCACCGTCAGCACGTTCACCGTGCGCGGGAGCCTGCGCAGCGGACCGCTGCCCTCCGCCGAGACCGACGCGGCCGGGAAGGTGTACGTCGTCTGGCAGGACTGCCGGTTCCGCGCGAGCGGGGGCTCCTGCACCGCCAACGACATCGTGATGGCGACGACCACCAACGCCACCACCTGGTCGCCGGTGACCCGCATCCCGATCGACGCGACGACCAGCACCGTCGACCACTTCATCCCGGCCTCGCCGTCGACCCGGCCACCTCGGGCACCACCGCGCACCTGGCGCTGGCGTACTACTACCACCCGGTCGCCAACTGCACGGCCGCCACCTGCCAGCTGGACGTCGGATACGTCTCCTCCGCCAACGGCGGCAGCACCTGGACGGCGCCGACCCAGCTGGCCGGCCCGATGACCCACTCCTGGCTGGCGAGCACCACGCAGGGCTCCATGGTCGGCGACTACATCTCGACGTCCTTCTCCGGCACAACAGCACACCCCGTCTTCGCCGTCGCCTCGGCCCCCAGCGGGCCGGTCCTCAACGAGGCGATGTACACACCGGCGTCGGGCCTGACCGCGGCGGCCGGCACCGCCGCCGCCACGACCGCCACCGCACGTGACAACGCCCGCTCCGCCCGCCTTGCCGCGATCGCCTACGCACAATGGCTGGCCAACGGCGGCACCGGGGGCGGCGAGGACAGCCCCTGACCGACAGCCACCGACCCCAACAGCCGCCCCGGCACGACCTGCCGGGGCGCCCCCACACCACCTCCGCCTCCTGCAGCCGTGTCCCGCAGCGGGACGCGGCATCGCAGGACGAACACGACCAGGAACTGTCCCCGGTTGTACGCAAGCGGCCTCACGGAGGGAGCGGTGCGACAGGACTGCGGCGTGACACGTGCGCAACCCACCTACAGAGAGCGGGAGTTCACCGGGCGGCTGCGTCCTGGGCAGCGCGAACCGCCGGGGCCGAACGCGCGGGAGAAACCGGCCGCACCTCAGGGGTTCCAGTAGACGCCGGCGAAGGCCCGGTCCAGACGTCGCGCCGCCAGGTCCTCGCGCTGGATCACCCAGTGCACGGTGGAGCCTTCCCAGCCCGCCACGTCCGCGCCGGCGAACCAGTCGGCGAGCAGAACCCAGTCCGCAGGGTCGGCCGAGACCGGTCCGCCCCACATGCCCGCCTGCACCGCCTGCACGGCGGCTGACACGGCGTCCTCCACCGGATCGAGGTAGACGGCCTCCTCGTCCGGGTAACCCCCGATCTGGAGCGTCCCCGCAGGCGCGATGTCGTCCTGGGTCTTCTCCCAGACCCTGACGAGTTCCTCAGCCCGGGGGTGTCCCGGAATACAGACGGCGTCCTGTGCCCCCGGCAGGGTGACGCACGCGTGATACGGGAGCGACACGCCGAAGCTCGCGCGCAGCGGTCCCCGGGGGTAGCCGGCGAACATCGCGCGGTACTCCTCTACGTCCCCCGGGTTCCAGGACTCCTGCTTGTCCCGCTCCGTGACGGCCACGCCCGCGGGTACATACACCACGCGGCCCGCGGAATGGGGGTAGCGGCTCTCGGGCCAGGAGAAGAAGAGCAGGTGGCCCTCGGACGGCAGGGGCAGATCCGTCGCGCCGGCCGGCAGGGCTGCAAGATCGACGGACGCCACGAAGGGGTACGCGGGAGTGGGGACGCCGACGGGGAGAAGAAGCGGGCCCCCCAACTGGCCCACGACAGGCCCCGGCCCCTCCTTCACCGGTGCCAGGTTCACGCAGGGGCGGGCGAGGGACAGCCACCGCTCCACCTCTCCGGCCGGTATGCCCTGCGCGAGCGCCTCGACGCAGAAGGGACGTAAACGGGTACGCATCTCGGTATTCATGACCGGACTCCAAGGACTGTCTCCAGTGATACTCAAGCGGCTCAGGATAGAGACCGGTGCGACAAGACCGCAGTGCGACACATGCGCAACCCACCGACAGGAAGCGGGAGTTCACCGGACCGTTCCCGCCGGCAGGAACGGCCCGTACCCCGAACGACTGCGTGAACAGGCCGAAGCGAGGAGCCGGCGGCGGCGCGCCGGAAAAACCGGCAGCCCCCGGCCGTTCACACCGCAGCCCGCCCGGTGCGCGGACGCACCAGGGGAAAAGGCACCCTGGGCACCTGGGCACCCCACCAGGACCACGGTCCTGTCCGCGCCGACCTCGCCGGTGACCACGCCGATCGTCTTGCCGTTGATGCACCACACGATGCGGGAGGCGCTCCCGGTGGGAGACGTGCCGGCGGACAGACAGGCGAGCAGATCCCGGCCCCAAGAAACGCGAGGCAATCCGCAGCAGCCCTGGCGAACCTCACCACCCGCCCACAGCACCGGCCGCCACACCGCCTCCCGCAGATCCGCCACGGACGACGGCGCCAACGCCCCGGGAACCCAACCCGGCCAACGTAACGTCCGGTCGACTGCCGCCCACTCCCCCGGCGCCGTCCGGCAACAGAGCGTCTCCACCCACGCCGTGAAAAGCCTGTTCAGCCCGGCGAGAGGAACCGGGCCCTGACGGTGCGGAAGAAACGCCCGGTTGTGCCCCTGGAGTCCTCAGCCGAGACGGGGATCATCAGCTTCTCCGAGAAGACAGGCCGCAAAACCGTCCGCGGACCAGTACCCGCCGACGCCGTCACTGTCGGCAAACGGCTCGGCAAGACGCCGGGCCAGGTCGTCCTGCCAGTGTCGGGCCCCGTGCCGGAGCTCCGCGATACGGGCAGAGTCCAGACCATAGGCTCCGAACTCGGCATCGCTCACCCATGCCACCGATTCCAGGCGACCGTGCAGTTCCTGAACGTCGAACTCCTCAGGACAACGCGCCCCCCAGCGCCTCCAGCTCACCGCTGCCGAACCGCCCGGACGCCGCATGCACATCAATCACCTCGCGAGGCAGCCCGCAGTCCCCCAGCGCCCGCACCCTGGTCCCGACAAGATCCTCCAGAGCAATGACCGGGCCACACCCCAGCACCACCGGCGGCCGCCAGAGCACCTCCTCAAGGAGGCCGACTTCGCAGGACTGTCCGCTGCCGGGGCCGGCGGCCAGAAAGCGTGCCGTGAGAGGCGCGGCATGCAGCGCGGACACCTGCCAGCCGCGTGCACTCAGTCCTTGCGTGAGGTGACCGGCGATCTGCGCCAGCGCGGTGGGGTGGGTGGTGGCGAAGTCGAGATCCTGGCCGGGGCGACGGACGATGCCGTGCGCCTGGACCGCGCAGCCGCCCATGAGGGCGAGCCCGTAGGGGCGGCCCAGGTCGAAGATGCCGATAAGGAGCCGACGGTGGTGCGCAGGGAGATCCGGCAGCCCCGACCAGGTTGGATGGCTCCATGGCGAGACGGAAGCGGGAGAAGAAGGGGCGGCCTCCCTTCGACATGCCGCAGGGCATCGTGCTGTTCGCGACGCCGGAAGGCTGGCGCCACAGTGTCCTCACCGTGAACGGCGGGATGCACTGTGGGCGCCTCACCGACGTTCCGGTCAACGCCGGCCCGGCCGAGGCACGAGCCGCTGCGGCCGCCATGGTGGTGGGACTCGCACACGACTTCCACGAAGCGCGCGTCGACGTGACCTGGGATCCGCCACGGGAACCTGGGTCCTGGACCGCCCAGGTCACCGTTGCCGCGTCCCCGCCGAACGCCTTTGGTTAAACGACAAGATCAGTGCCTGTCTGCGAACCGGCTGTCCCTCACACTGCAGGCTGCAGCGGGCAGCGGGCCATCGCGATGCAGCGGGGTGAACAGGCGCAGTGCCCGGTTTGTGCCAGGTTATGGACGGCGAGACTGAGGCCATGAACACCTCGGAAACCACCCTCACCAAGAACAAAGACCTTGTGCGCGCGTTCATCGACGCGCTCTTCACCAAGGGCGACCTCAGCGCGGTCGACAAGTACCTCGCCGAGGACTTCATCGACCACGACCCTCCGTTCAACGCGCCTGCCGACCGTGAAGGCATCCGCTCCGCCGGCGCGCTGTTTAGGGCGGCATGTCCGGACTGGCACAGCGAGCCGCACCTGATGATTGCCGAGGACGACCTGGTCGTCGAGTACTTCACCGCCAGCGGGACGCAACGCGGTGAACTGCTCGGAGTACCGGCCCCGGCCGAAGGCCGCCCCCTGACCCTGCACGGAACCAACATCTTCAGGATCCGGGACGCACGCATCGTCGAGCGGTGGAACAGGCCCGACGAACTCGCCATCCTGCGCCAACTGGGGATCGCCCCAACGCAGACATAGCGCCGAAGCCACCGCAGCCGGCCGCTGCGGCGAGGCAACACCGCAGCGTCTTCATGGACCGGCGACGGCCGAGAGCGCGACGGCGATGCGGGTCTTGCCGACCCCGGGCGGTCCCAGCAGGGCCGCGTTGGCCTCGGCCTCGACAAACGCGAGAGTGGCGAGGTCTTTGATCTTGCGGGGATCGAGCTCGGGCTGGAAGGAGAAGTCGTACTCGTCGAGCGTTTTGTGGTGGGGCAGTTTGGACAGCCGCAGGCCCTGGCGGAAACGCCGGTCGTCACGAATGGCGACTTCCTCGGCCAACACGAGGCCGAGAAAGTCCAGGTAGCCCATCTTGGCCTCGTCTGCCCGGCCGGCGTACTCGTTCAGGCTCTCGGCCAGGCGGGGCAGGCCAAGCTTGGCGGCCGTGGTGCGGATTCGCGTGCCGACCAGCTCGCTCAACCGGGCTCCTTCTGCGTGGGGTGGTCGGTGAAGGGACGGGTGCCGGTCAATTCGTCATAGACCGACAGGGGTCTGCGGCCGACCTCGACGCGGACGGCCGCGGCCCGGTTCAGGAGAACCATCAGCGAGCCGGCCCTCTCCTCGCCAAGTGCGTTCTGATGACGGGGCTGCGGAGGGATGTCACCGGTCGTGGTCCGTCGGTTACGGCCGTCGGGAAGACCGTCCCAGTGCTTCTCGTCGACGACGCAGGCTCCGCGGCCGACGGCCCTTGGGTGGATAACCATCAGGGTGTCGCCGTTGGCGTCAGGGACAGTGGAGTGCAGAGTGACCTGGGACTTCGTGGCCCTGACTTCCACCAGCTGACGCGGGCGGACCTTGCGGACCGGAACCGAGTAGAGGTTAACGTCGAAGGCGACCAGGCAATCCTTGCCGACGTAGCGAAGGTGCCTCTGAGTGCCACGTAGTGTGTCGCCGGCAGGGGCCTGAGGGCCATGTGGTCGCGAATCGCGCAGTGCTGTCGGCGTACGCCCGAACGTACCCAGGTAGGTACATACGAACGTCCCCAGCCTCTCGGTGGTCGGGGCCGGGGCCGTCCGGGCTCTGATCTGAGGAACATGCTCAACGGCCGCTGGCGAGCATCCAGATCCAGACGGCCGTGAACAGGCTGCCGTCCGCGAGTCGAAACGCGACATCCCCAATCCGTCTCCTGGTGAGATCGATTCGTGCCGCCATCGGGGCGTCCGGAAGGTAGCGCACTGGACCCCACCGCCTACGGGAAGCTCCTTGTCTCCGGATGACCCGGCCTCGAACGTGCGCCGACTACCCTGCGCATCAACGAGGTCGACCACCGCGAAATTAGGCAGTGCCATCCCCCGGAACCACCCTGCCCTGGAGCTGACATGGCTGACATGATCGTGCCCGAACCCGTCACGCGCGACATTCTCGCGATCTTCGAAAACGTGCGATTCCGGCTGTTCGAGCGCCTGGAGGGCCTGACCGACGCCGAGTACCACTGGGAGCCGGTCAGCGACTGCATCAGCATCCGCCCCGGCGACGACGGTGTCTTCCGCGTCGCCACACTGTTTCCGGAATCGAGTCCGGAGGCACCCGATCCCTTCACGACGATCGCCTGGCGCATCTGGCATATCGGCAGCCTCTGCCTGCGCGGCTATGTGATCCACTTCTTCGAGGACGTACCCGAGCTCGGCGACCGCCACGAGTGGCCGGGCACCGCGAAAGAGGGCGTCCAGGCGCTGGCCGAGGACTGGGAGCGCTTCATCTCCCGTATCGCAGCCCTCGGCGACAAGCGCCTCCTGGCGCCGATAGGCATGGGCCCAGGCGGTTGGGCCGATGAGACCTACCTGAAGCTCGCGCTGCACGCTCTGAAAGAGGTCACACATCACGGCGGCGAGATCGGCCTGCTGCGCGATCTGTACCTGCGCGAAGGCGTCTGATTTGGCGATGGGCGACCTTGTCCGGCGGCCGGGGTGCGGTCGGCCAGATCGTCGATCCGGTGGCGCTCGTCGAGATCGATAACGTCGCGGGTCACCGGGTGCCGTGCCCTGGGCGCTGTGGCGTCCGGCGAACTGAGCACGTTCGTCTGTACCCGGCTGGGGAGCAGGACGCGTACGCCGACAAGTGCCCGATGACTTCGCCGTGGGTGCCATGGGACTTTGCCCCGCGCAACGGCACCCAGGCGTTGAAAGCGGAGACCCGCGTGACATGGCACGACGTGATCACCGCCGTCGCCTACGGGAGCAACCTGCAAAAAAATCGGCTGCCCCCAGTGCCAGAAACCCATCGACACCACCTGGCGGACCAACCAACGCCAGGCCCACTACACGGGCGGCCTCACCACACCCACGACCGAGGTCCCCTGCCGTGGAGGATCCACCACCCCGACGCCGGCATACGACTGGCCTTGCGGCTCCGCCCGCTTCCAGACCACCCTCCGCAACCCCGAACACCCCCGGTCCAGCCCGGACGAACCGACCACACCGCGAAAACCGGCTGAGCCACCCGCTGAAACAGACCCGGGCCCACACCCAAACCCGACAGCCCAGCCCACCACCCACCCCCACCACCCACTGCCCGACGCGCGCCCCGGGCCGCAGCCAGAGGGCAGAAGGCAGAAGGCAGAAGGCAGAACGGTATCCGCCGCGGCCAGGGAAGGAATCCACACCCCCCGGTCAGCCCCCCGGCAACAGCCTCCGACGAGCAGCCTCAAGCCGCCGGTCACAGTCAGCCACGAACAGCCCAGCCAAGCACCCTGCCGAGCGTTCCGGCCATCCGACGGACCGGCACCCACACCGCCGGATCATCCACCACACGGCCCAGACCCGTCACCTGAAACCCCTCCCACCACTACGACACCACCAACACCCCACCGCCCATAAGCCTGACCGCGACCTGGTCATCACCCATACACACCCCTCCCCCTCAGCCCACCCACCCACCGAACCCGGCCCCCGACCACACACAGGAACACCCCCGACGGACCCCGCCGCCCCCGCACCAAAGAACCAGCCCCACACAAACCAACCACATACATACACGCACAAATCGCCCTAAATAGGGACTATCTGAAACCCGCTACGGAAACCCGGCCCCGCCCCCAGCCCCGCAGCCGATCACCGCACGCCCCCCGCCCCGCCCCAGCAAACGCCGTAGACTATACGAACTGGACGGTATTTTTACCCGCACCACAGAACCCCGCCACGAAAGAAGCCACCCCATGCCCCAACCCAAACAAGACCGCGCCATCCGCACCCGCCACACCATCCTCATGGCAGCCGCCACCGT
>NZ_JBIWGK010000022.1:0-134917 GCF_044763565.1 Streptomyces sp. NPDC096013
AGGCGGCCATTCCTCCGGAGCCATCAACGGCAACGCCCGATCAGCCACACCCGGTCCTCCCGGACCGCCAACATTCTTAGGGACGCCCGATGACCGCCCCGACCACCTCCGCGCCCCCCGCCGACGACACCCCCGAACCCGCACGCCCCCGCGCCGCCGCGGGCGACCCGTTCGACCATGACGTCCTGCCCACTCCCCCGGGCGCGACCGGTGCCCTCCTGCGCTCCCTGCTCGCGCCGATGAAGGCACGGGTCGCCGTCACGACCCTTCTCCTGCTGCTGCAACAGGCGGCCGTGCAGGTGGGCCCCCTGCTCGTGGCGTACGCCATCGACCGCGCGGTCCCCGCGTTCCGTGACGACGACCACGGCCCGCTGATCGCCGTAGGAGCGGGTTATCTGCTCTGCGCGCTGCTCTCCGGCGGACTCCAGTACGCCTTCATCGGCGCCTCGGCCCGCGTCAACCAGGACGTGCTGCTCGAACTGCGCGGCCGGATCTTCCGGCACGCGCAGGCGCTCAGCATCGACTTCCACGAGCGGTACACGTCCGGCCGGCTCATCTCCCGTTCCACCACGGACATCGAGGCCCTGCGCGAACTCCTCAGCGAGGGGCTCCAGGAGCTGATCACGGTCATCCTGTCGTTCGTGTACATCTCGGCGATGCTGCTCTGGCTCGACCTGGGCCTGGGCGCGGTCGCTGTGGCGTCCTTCGCGCCGCTGTACCTGCTGGTGCGGGTTTACCAGCGGCGCGCGGTGCGGGTGTACGCGGCCCGGTCCACGGCGATCGCGCGCGTGATCGTGAAGTTCGTCGAGACGATGAACGGCATCCGCCCGGTCCGCGCGTTCCGCCGCGAGGCCGTCAACGACGCCGACTTCCAGATCCTGAACCAGCGGCACGAACGGTCCAACGGCGACGCCCTGCTGGAGATGGCCCGCTATGTCACCGGCTCCCGGCTGGTCGCCAACACGGCCGTCGCGGCGATCGTCCTGTGGGGTTCCTTCCGTGTCTCGGACGGTTCACTGGAGCTGGGCGTACTGGCCGCCGCGGTCCTGTACCTGCGGCGGCTCTACGACCCCATCGACCGGCTCGGCATGTTCCTCAACTCGTACCAGTCGGCCGCGGCCTCCCTGGAGAAGATCGCGGGCCTGCTGGCCCAGACCCCGTCGGTCCCCGAACCCTCAACTCCCGTGCGGCTCCCGGAACTGGAGACGGACCGGCCCGGCCGCGAGGTCGTCTTCGACGGCGTCCGCTTCGCCTACCGCACCGGCGGCGAGGTCCTGCCCGTCTTCGACCTCACCCTCCCGGCCGGCCAGACCGTCGCCGTGGTGGGCACGACCGGCGCGGGCAAGTCCACCCTGGCCAAACTGCTCGCCCGCTTCTACGACCCCTCGGAGGGGCGGGTGCTGCTCGACGGGGTCGACCTGCGGGAGCTGTCCGGGCCCGAACTGCGGCGCGGGGTGGTGATGGTGACGCAGGAGGCGTTCCTGTTCTCCGGCACCGTCGCCGAGAACATCGCGATCGGCCGCCCGGACGCACCCCGGGAGGAGATCGAGCGGGCGGCGAAGGCGATCGGCGCGCACGACTTCATCAGCGCGCTGCCCGACGGCTACGACACGGACGTACGCAAACGGGGTGGCCGTATCTCGGCGGGTCAGCGCCAACTCGTCGCGTTCGCACGGGCGTTGCTCGCCGATCCGGCGGTCCTGATCCTGGACGAGGCGACGAGTTCGCTGGACGTGCCCGGCGAACAGGCGGTGCAGCGCGCCATGTCGACGGTCCTGCGCGGCCGTACGGCGGTCGTGATCGCCCACCGGCTCTCCACGGTCGAGATCGCGGACCGGGTGCTGGTCATGGAACACGGGCGGGTGGTCGAGGACGGCGCACCGGCCGACCTGATCGCCGGGACCGGACGGTTCGCGGATCTGCACCGGGCCTGGCGCGACAGCCTGGCGTGACCATCGGGCACGTTTCTCCGGCCTTGCTAACCGGAACATGGTTCCGTATTGTTTCCGGAACAAGGTTCCGCTTAGTCGTGCCCGGAGGACACCGTCATGCGCCCCACCACACCCCTGCCCGACTCACCCCCCGCGATCGTCTCCGTGAAGCCGGTGACCCTCTCCGCCCCCGACCGGGGCGAGGACCTCCAGGTCCGCGTCTCCGCCCCCGTCACCGGCGACGGCCTGCCCGTCATCGTCTTCTCGCACGGGTACGGCCAGTCGATGGACGGTTACGCCCCACTCGCGGACCACTGGGCCGCACAGGGCTTCATGGTCGTCCAGCCCACGCACCTCGACTCACGAACCCTCGCGATCGCGCAGGAGGACCCGCGTTTCCCCCGCATCTGGCGCTTCCGCGTGGAGGACCTCACACGCGCACTGGACGAACTCGACGTGCTGGAGGCCTCCGTACCCGGCCTCGCCGGACGCGTCGACCACGACCGCGTCGCCGTGGCCGGCCACTCCTGGGGAGCCCAGACGGCCAGCACGCTCCTGGGCGCCCGCGTCCTGGATTCCGACGGCGTCCCCGGCGAGGACCTGTCCGACCCACGCGTCACCGCGGGCGTGCTGCTCGCCCTGACCGGCCTCGGCGACTCCCTGAGCCCGTTCGCCGCCGAGCACTTCCCCTTCATGCGGCCGTCGTTCACCACGATGACCACCCCGGCACTCATCGTCGCCGGAGACCACGACGACTCCCCGCTCTCCACCCGCGGCCCCGACTGGTTCACCGACCCGTACACCCACAGCCCGGGCGACAAGACCCTGCTCACCCTCTTCGGCGCGCAACACTCCCTGGGCGGCATCTCCGGCCGCGAGGCGGCCGAGACGACGGACGAGAACCCCGCCCGCGTGGCCCTGCTCCAGCAGCTCACCACGGCCTATCTGCGCAGCGCCCTGCACCCGGGGGACACCGGCTGGAAGACGGCGACCGCCGCCCTGGACCAGGACCCCAGCCCGCTGGGCACGTTGACGAGCAAGTAGCCCGCCTCAGGAGAACCACACCTCCTCGATCCCCGCCTCCCCTCCAGCATCACTGCCGGCCCCTCGGCGTCCGGGCGCCCGATATTCGATGGGCAAGCGCGCTCACGCTCGGTAATCTTCGTTGCCTCCAACCACCCCCGGAACGCTTACGGCTGCCTGCCCTCGCTCGGCAGCCCGGGCAGGAGGCACATGATCGACGCGTACGAGGATCCCGGGACTCCCGACTGCCGGGGCGGCTGGCGATTTCTGTGGTGGCTGGTGCGGCGGCAGCCGGGGCGGGCGGTGTCCGGGGCACTGCTGTCGAGCGTGTGGATGGTGCTGATGGCGGCGGCGCCCTATCTGATGTCCCGCGCGGTGGACGACGGCCTGGTGCCGGGGCGCATGGGCCCG
Source organism: Streptomyces sp. NPDC096013 (assembly GCF_044763565.1). NCBI lineage: Bacteria > Bacillati > Actinomycetota > Actinomycetes > Kitasatosporales > Streptomycetaceae > Streptomyces > Streptomyces sp. NPDC096013. The sequence continues at coordinate 3,366 of NZ_JBIWGK010000022.1, forward strand.
CTGGCCTGGTGGACCGGGGCACTGTTCGTGGTCGGCGCGGTCAACTCGTGGCTGAGCATCATGCGCCACCGCACGATGACCCGGGTCCGGATCGACGCCAACTTCCGCACGGTGAAGCTGATCGTCGGCCAGGCGGTCCGGCTGGGCGCGGTGCTGTCGCGCCGGGCGCGCGCCGGTGAGGTGATCACGACCGGCGTCGGCGACGTGTGGACGATCGCCCAGTCCCTGACCGTCGTGGGCCCCGGCTTCGGCGCCCTTGTGGTCTACGGCGTGGTCGCGGGAGTGCTGCTGTCGATCTCGGGTCCGCTGGCCGCCGTGGTCCTGCTGGGTGTGCCGGTGATGGCGCTGCTCGCGGGGCCGTTGACGCTGCGGTTGCAGAGCGTGGAGACGGAGTACCGGGAGCGGCAGAGCGTGCTGACCGCGCGCATCGGCGATCTCGCGGGCGGCCTGCGCGTCCTCAACGGCCTTGGCGGCAAAGGGCTGTTCGCGGACGCGTTCCGCGCTGACTCGCAGCGACTGCGGGTGCAGGGGTACCGGGTGGGCGCGGTGGCGAGCTGGGTGCAGGCGATCGGGGTCGGGCTGCCGACGCTGTTCCTCGCCGTGGTGACCTGGCTCGCGGCCCGCCTCGCGGCCCAAGGGCAGCTGACCATCGGTGAGTTGGTCGCCGTGTACGGCTATGTCGCGGTGCTGATCGGCCCGGTGGCCTTCTTCATCCAGATGGTCTACGAGCTGAGCCGGGGCGTGGTGGCCGCGCGCCGGGTCGTGGCACTGCTGCGGCTCGAACCGGCCCCGGACAGCGGGGAGTCGGACGCTCCCGGCGAACCGGCCGTGCTGCACGACCCGGACTCGGGGGTGCGGGTGGTGCCGGGGCGGCTGACCGCGCTGGTGGGGGCGCGGCCCGGGGACGCGCTGGCCGTGGTGGACCGGCTCGGGCGGTACGCGCCGTCGGTGGCGACCTGGGGCGAGGTGCGGCTCGACGCGATTCCGCTGGACCAGGTGCGGGCGCGCATCCTGGTCGCCGACAACGAGGCGGACCTGTTCGCCGGGCCCCTGAGGGAGGTGGTGTCGGGGCGGCGGGAGCGGTCGGCGGAGGCGGTGGCGAGGGCCGTGCACGCGTCGGCCGCCGACGACATCGTGCAGGGGCTGCCGGAGGGTCTCGACTCGGCGGTGGCCGCGCAGGGCCGGAGTCTGTCCGGGGGCCAGCGTCAACGGGTGAGGCTGGTAAGGGCGTTGCTCGCCGAGCCGGAGGTGCTGCTCGCGGTGGAGCCGACGTCGGCGCTCGACGCGCACACGGAGGCGGCGGTCGCCCGGCGGCTGCACGCGGAGCGCTCGGGCCGTACGACGGTGGTGACGACGACGTCCCCGCTGGTCCTCGACCACGCGGACACCGTGCACTACCTGGTCGACGGCAAGGTGGCGGCCAGCGGCGGCCATCGCCGGCTGCTGGCGGAGGAACCCGGCTACCGCGCGCTGGTGGCCCGGGACACGGACGCGGAGGAGGTCGTACGGTGACGACGGACAACGGTCAACTGCCGGTCGCGGGACGGGCGGACGTACGGCGGGCCGCGCTGCGGCTGGTGCGGGCGGACCGGCGGGCCTTCGCCGTCGTGCTGGTGGTGAACGCGCTGGCGGCCGGCGCCGGGCTGGCCGGGCCGTGGCTGCTCGGGCGGATCGTGGACGAGGTGCGGGCCGGGGCCGGGGTGAGCACCGTGGACCGGCTGGCGCTGGTCATCGTGGCGTGCGCGCTGGCCCAGTTGCTGCTGGCGCGGTGGGCGCGGTACGTGGGGCACCGGTTCGGCGAGCGGACGCTGGCGCGGGTCCGGGAGGACTTCGTGGACCGGGCGCTGGCACTGCCCGCGTCGGTGGTGGAGCGGGCCGGGACGGGTGACCTGACCGCGCGCGGCACGGCGGACGTGGCGATCGTCGGGACGACCCTGCGGGATGTGGGTCCCGAACTGCTGGTCAACTCGGTGCAGGCGCTGTTCGTGATGGGCGCGGTGTTCGTGCTCGACCCGCTGCTCGGGCTGTTCGGGGTGCTGGGGCTGACGCCGGTGTGGTTCGCGCTGCGCTGGTATCTGCGCCGGGCCAGGGACGGCTATCTCGCGGAGGGCACGGCCAATTCGGAGGTCGCCGAGATCCTGACGGCGACCGTGGCGGGGGCTCGCACGGTGGAGGCGTTCCGGCTCCAGGAGCGCCGGGTGACCGCGAGCCGTGACACGTTGCGGACGGCGTTGCGGAGCCGCCTGTACACGCTGTTCCTGCGGACGGTGTTCTTCCCTGCGGTCGAGGTGTCGTACACGATCCCGGTGGCGGGCGTGCTGCTCGTCGGGGGCTGGCTGCACGGGCGCGGGGCGGTGGGCGTGGGCGCGGTGGTCGCTGCGGCGCTGTATCTGCGGCAGTTCACCGAGCCGCTGGACCAGATCCTGATGCGGATCGAGCAACTCCAGAGCAGCGGGGCCTCGTTCGCAAGGGTGGAGGGGCTGGCCGCGGCGCCCCGCGCGGAGGGCGACGGCGATGCCCCGGTCCCGGCGGACGACCGGATCGACGTGACGGGTGTGCGGTACGCGTACGAGCGCGGCGGTGAGGTGCTGCACGGCGTGGATCTGACCGTGCGGCCGGGTGAGCGGCTCGCGGTGGTCGGCCCGTCCGGTGCCGGGAAGACCACGCTGAGCCGCCTGCTGGCGGGCGTGGACGCGCCGACCGAGGGCACGGTGACCGTGGGCGGGGTGCCGGTCTCCGGTCTGGCGCCGGAGACGCTGCGCCGCCAGGTGGTGCTGGTCACCCAGGAGCACCATGTCTTCCTGGGTTCGGTCCGCGACAACCTCCTGATCGCCGAACCGGCCGCCACGGACGAGGAGTTGTGGGCAGCCCTGTCGGCGGTCGGCGCGGCGGAGTGGGTGCGGGAGCTGCCGGACGGCCTCGCCACCCGTCTGGGCGCGGACGGCCGGACGACGGACGGTTCGCAGGCCCAGCAACTCGCGCTGGCCCGTGTGGTGTTGGCCGATCCGCACACACTCATCCTGGACGAGGCGACCGCCCTGCTGGATCCGGCCACCGCCCGGCACACCGAACGCGCCCTGGCCGCCGTACTGGAGGGCCGTACGGTCATCGCCATCGCGCACCGCCTGCACACCGCCCACGACGCGGACCGGGTGGCGGTCATGGAGAACGGCCTTCTGACCGAACTCGGCCCGCACGAGGAGCTGGTGGCGGCGGAGGGGGCGTACGCGGCGCTGTGGAACTCGTGGCACGGGGACCCGTCGGCCCGCTCCTAGCCGACCGTCCTCGGTCCGACTGGTTCGCATAGCGAACATGAACATCCGGACAACGAACGAATTCCGGCCAAGTTCCTGACGCGCTCCTGACAGAAAGCGCGGGCTGCTGCCACTCTTCCCACTGGCGCTTCACAGCAACCCCACAGTTTCACCCAGTGATCACTGTGATCCCTGTGATCTCCCCAGGTCGCGCGATCCGCGGCCGTCTCGAAGGAGTCAGTGTTGAGAAGCAATTCCTCGCGCAGACGCACCTCCCACATAGTCGCCGCAGCCGGCGTCACCGCTCTGCTCGCCGTGGCCGTCCAGGCCGGGGCGACCTCCTCCGCCGCTCCGGCCAAACCCCTCGCCGGCAAGGGGAATCCGGCGCACATGGCGCTCTCGCTCTCCCCCTCGCAGCGCGCCGAGCTGATCCGCGACGCGGACACGGCGCGGGCCGCGACCGCCAAGGACATCGGCCTCGGCGCCAAGGAGGCGCTCGTCGCCCGTGACGTCATCAAGGACGCCGACGGCACCGTCCACACCCGCTACGAGCGCACCTACGGCGGGCTCCCGGTCCTCGGCGGCGACCTGATCGTCGACACCGCCAAGTCCGGTGCCACCGAGCGCGTCATCAAGGCGACGAACGCCACCATCGCGGTCGCCGACCTCACCCCGAGCGTCACGACCGGCGCCGCCGAGAAGCAGGCGGTCACCCGCGCGAAGGCCCTCGGCTCCACCAAGTCGGCCGCGGACTCGGCCCGCAAGGTGATCTGGGCGGCGAGCGGCAAGCCCGTCCTCGCCTACGAGACGGTCGTCGGCGGCCTCCAGGACGACGGCACCCCGAACCAGCTCCACGTCATCACCGACGCGGCCACCGGCAAGAAGCTCTACGAGTACCAGGGCATCGAGAACGCCACCGGCACCGGCAACACCCAGTACAGCGGCTCGGTCCCGCTGACCACCACCCAGTCGGGGTCGAACTACACCCTGACCGACGGCGACCGCGGCGGCCACAAGACGTACAACCTGAACCACGGGACGTCCGGCACCGGCACGCTGTTCTCGCAGACCAGCAACACCTGGGGCAACGGCACCACGTCGAACGCGGCGACGGCCGGCGCCGACGCGCACTACGGCGCCGCCGAGACCTGGGACTTCTACAAGAACACGTTCGGCCGCAGCGGCATCAAGAACAACGGTGTCGGCGCCTACTCCCGTGTCCACTACGGGAACTCGTACGTCAACGCGTTCTGGGACGACAGCTGCTTCTGCATGACCTACGGCGACGGCTCCGGCAACGCGGACCCGCTGACGGCCCTCGACGTCGCGGGGCACGAGATGAGCCACGGCGTCACCTCCAACACCGCCGGGCTCAACTACTCCGGTGAGTCGGGCGGGTTGAACGAGGCGACCTCCGACATCTTCGGCACCGGCGTCGAGTTCTACGCCAACAACTCGACCGACGTGGGCGACTACCTCATCGGCGAGAAGATCGACATCAACGGCGACGGCACGCCGCTGCGTTACATGGACAAGCCGAGCAAGGACGGCGGCTCCGCGGACAGTTGGTACTCGGGTGTCGGCAACCTCGACGTGCACTACTCGTCGGGCGTCGCCAACCACTTCTTCTACCTCCTGTCCGAGGGCAGCGGCGCCAAGGTCATCAACGGCGTCAGCTACAACTCGCCCACCGCGGACGGGCTTCCGGTCACCGGCATCGGCCGGGACAAGGCGCTCCAGATCTGGTACCGCGCGCTCACCACGAAGTTCACGTCCACCACCAACTACGCGGCGGCCCGCACCGGGACCCTCGCGGCGGCCGGTGAGCTGTACGGGACGACGGGCGCCGAGTACAAGGCGGTGCAGGACGCGTGGGCGGCCGTCGCGGTCGGTGCGCGCTCCGGTGGCGGCGGCGGTGGCGGCACGTCGTTCGAGAACACCACCGACGTGTCGATCCCGGACAACGGGCCGGCCGTCACCTCGTCGGTCACCGTCTCCGGGCGGACGGGCAACGCCCCGTCGAACCTGGCCGTCACGGTCGACATCGTGCACACCTGGCGCGGTGACCTGGTGATCGACCTGGTCGCCCCGGACGGGTCGACGTACCGCCTGAAGAACTCCAGCTCGTCCGACTCGGCGGACAACGTGCAGGCGACCTACACGGTCAACGCCTCCTCCGAAGTCGCCAACGGAGTATGGAAGTTGAAGGTCCAGGACGTGGCCGCACAGGACACCGGCTACATCAACAGCTGGAAGCTTACGTTCCCGTAAAATCCAGCCGTCCACTTCAGGCCGCAGCAACCAGTCGCCGCCCCGGGGTTTCAACCCCGGGGCGGTGCCCTGTTATGGGCATTTACATTGCGGCAACGTTCACCGGACAGTCGATTTTGAGCCAACATCACTTTGGGGTCCTGACATGTACGCGCCCCTGATGCCACTCTTCCCTCACGCCGCTTCAGCACAGCCACTTCACAACCCGCTCCGGTCAGTAACCCCACGCTGCCGGACTCCCCCACAGAGGAGCTCGCGTGACCCCCCTCTACGCGCGTCACAAGCGCACCACTCTGGCCATCGCCACCGCGGTCGCCGCCGGAGCCCTGCTCGCCACCGGTGTCACCACCGGTGCCTCCGCCCAGCCCGCCACGGGCAAGGCGGCCCCCCTCGCCGCCGCCCCGCAGCTGCTCTCCAACGCCGCGCGGACCGCGCTGGTCAAGGAGAAGCAGGCGGCCGCGCCCGAGACCGCACAGCAGATAGGCCTCGGCACCAAGGAGAAGCTGGTCGTCAAGGACGTCGTCAAGGACGTCGACGGCACGGTGCACACCCGCTACGAGCGCACCTACGCGGGCCTCCCGGTCCTCGGCGGCGACCTGGTCGTCCACACCGCTCCGTCGGGCAGGACCGAGGGAGTCACCAAGGCGCACCAGGCGGCCATCAAGGTGGCCACCGTCACGCCGAAGATCTCCACGGCCAAGGCCGAGAAGCAGGCGCTGACCGCGGCGAAGGCCGCCGGCTCCGACAAGACCGCCGCCGACGGTGCCCGCAAGGTCATCTGGGCCGGCGGCGCCACCCCCGTCCTCGCCTACGAGACCGTCGTGGGCGGCCTCCAGGACGACGGCACCCCGAACCAGCTGCACGTCATCACCGACGCGGCCACCGGCAAGAAGCTCTTCGAGTACCAGGGCATCGAGAACGCCACCGGCACCGGCAAGACCCTGTACTCGGGCACCGTCAGCCTCGACACGACCCTGTCGGGCACGACGTACAGCCTCACCGACGCCACGCGCGGCAACCACAAGACGTACAACCTGAAGCACGGGACGTCCGGCACCGGCACCCTCTTCACCCAGACCACCAACACCTGGGGCACCGGCACCGCCTCCAGCTCCACCACCGACGTGACCGCCGCCGCGGACGCCGCCTACGGCGCCCAGGAGACGTGGGACTTCTACAAGAACACGTTCGGCCGCAGCGGCATCAAGAACAACGGTGTCGGCGCCTACTCCCGCGTGCACTACGGCAGTTCGTACGTGAACGCGTTCTGGGACGACAGCTGCTTCTGCATGACGTACGGCGACGGGTCGGGCAACACCCACCCGCTCACCTCGCTCGACGTGGCCGGCCACGAGATGAGCCACGGCGTCACCGCCAACACCGCGGGCCTGAACTACTCGGGCGAGTCCGGTGGCCTGAACGAGGCGACCTCGGACATCTTCGGCACCGGCGTCGAGTTCTACGCCAACAACAGCAGCGACGTCGGTGACTACCTCATCGGCGAGAAGATCAACATCAACGGCGACGGCACGCCGCTGCGTTACATGGACAAGCCGAGCAAGGACGGCGGCTCGAAGGACTCCTGGTCCTCCACCGTCGGCAACCTCGACGTGCACTACTCGTCGGGCGTCGCCAACCACTTCTTCTACCTCCTGTCCGAGGGCAGCGGCGCGAAGACCATCAACGGCGTGAGCTACAACTCGCCTACGTCCAACGGCTCCACGGTCACCGGCATCGGCCGCGCCAAGGCGCTCCAGATCTGGTACAAGGCGCTGACGACGTACTTCACGTCGACCACCAAGTACGCGGGCGCCCGCACCGGCACCCTCAGCGCGGCGGCGGCCCTCTACGGCTCCGGCTCCGCCGAGTACAACGCGGTGGCGGCGGCCTGGTCGGCGGTCAACGTCAACTGACGCGGGCCGAGTTGACACGCTAGACGCGAGGGCGGTACCCGGAGGGAAGGCATCTCCGGGTACCGCCCTACTCTTGGGTCCCATGTCCTTCACGTACGACGACGTCGGCGCGACCCGCGAACGCGGCTTCTGCCCCCCGGGTTTCCATCCCCTGTATGTGCGCACACGTCTCGGCGAGGGCGAGAAGGTCTTCCGCCGGGCCGCCGAAGCGGTCCTGACCTGGGAACTCCACCGCGAAATGGGCATAGGCATCGAGGCCACCGCGGAGAAAGCGGCCCCCGGCGTGGACGTGACGATCACCCTCGCCGGCCTCATCAAGGCCCCCTGCCGCGTCGTCTGGACCCTGGAGGAACCCCGCCGCGCGGGCTGGGCCTACGGCACCCTCCCCGGCCACCCCGAATCCGGCGAGGAATCCTTCGTGGTCGACCGCACCGGCGACGGCACGGTCTGGCTCACGGTCTCCGCCTTCAGCCGGGCCACCAAGTGGTACGCCCGCCTGGGCGGCCCAGCAACGAGGGGCTTGCAGCACGCGTACGCCCGAAAGATCGGCAGCACCCTGCGCCAGATGTGCGCGCCGTATTCGGAGGTGTAAGAGGGGGACGCCCCGCGCCCCAAAGGGGCGCGGGGAACTGCGCGACCAGCCACGACGGACCGGCAGCCGAAGAACTAGCGCATCAACACCCCGGCGCCTTCGGCCCCGTCCTCCACCGGCACCGCCACCAGCCCCAACTCCGCCCCGGACGCCAACAACCGGTGCGCGGGCAGAATCCGCACCGTGTACCCGTAGGGCCCGGTGCGGTCGAGTTCGAGCGGGCCCTCGTAGGACCAGTGCCCGTCCGCGTCCGGGCCGCCCGCCGGCTTCAACGGGACCGTCACCGCGTCCCCGATGCGGTCCTCGGGGTCCACCCGCCCCGAGACCGCCTGCACCTCCACGTCGTCCGGGGCGAGACCCGCCAGCCCCACCCGCACCCGGAGATTCAGCGTCGTGCCGAGTTCCGCCGTGGCCGTGGCCGCGGACGTCTCCACGTGGTCGACGGTCACCCCGTGCCAGGCGGACCGCACCCGCTGCTTCCACGCGGCGAGTTCGCGCGCCGCGTCCGGGGTCATCGCGCGATGGGCGTGCGCGGCCGGGGCGTACAGCCGCTCCACGTACTCGCGGACCATGCGCCCGGCGAGGACCTTCGGCCCGAGCAACGTCAGTGTCTGGCGGACCATTTCGATCCAGCGGTCGGGGAGCCCGTCCTGACCGCGTTCGTAGAACCGCGGGGTGACCCGCTGCTCCAGGAGGTCGTAGAGTGCCGCGGCCTCCACGTCGTCCCGGTGGTCGGGATCGGTAGCGGTGCCGTCCGCCGTGGGGATCGCCCAGCCGAAGTCGGGCTGGAACCACTCGTCCCACCAGCCGTCCAGGACCGAGAGGTTGAGGCAGCCGTTCAGGGCCGCCTTCATGCCGCTCGTGCCGCAGGCCTCCAGCGGGCGGAGCGGGTTGTTGAGCCAGATGTCGCAGCCGGGGTAGAGCTTCTGCGCCATCGCCATGCCGTAGTCGGGCAGGAAGACGATGCGGTGCCGGACGCGCGGGTCGTCCGCGAACTTCACCAGCTCCTGCACCAGCCGCTTGCCCCCGTCGTCCGCCGGGTGCGCCTTGCCCGCCACCACGATCTGGATGGGGTGGTCCGGGTGCAGGAGGAGGTCCATCAGCCGGTCGCGGTCGCGCAGCATCAGCGTCAGCCGTTTGTACGACGGGACGCGGCGCGCGAAGCCGATCGTCAGGACGTCGGGGTCGAGGACTCCGTCGATCCAGCCCAACTCGGCAGATCCGGCGCCGCGTTGACGCCAGGATGCGCGCAGCCGCTCCCGTACCTCCACGACCAGCTGTTCGCGCAGCTCACGGCGCAGCTCCCAGATGTCCTGGTCCGGGATCTCCGCGACCGCGTCCCAGCGGTCCGAACCGCCCACGGTCAGCGCGTCCTCGGTACGGGACGCGCCGATCTGCCGGGCGCCGAGCCGGAGCACCTCGGGGGCGACCCAGGTCGGCGCGTGCACCCCGTTGGTCACGGAGGTGATCGGCACCTCCTCGGGATCGAAGCCCGGCCAGAGTCCGGAGAACATCTCGCGGCTGACCTGACCGTGCAACAGGGAGACTCCGTTGGCCCGTTGACCCAGTCGCAGGCCCATCACGGCCATGTTGAACAGGTTGGGTTCGCCGCCCGGGTAGGTCTCCATGCCGAGGCTCAGGATGTGCTGGACGTCCATGCGCGGGAGTTCGGCCTCGGGACCGAAGTGCCGGGCCACCAACTCTCGGTCGAAGCGGTCGATTCCGGCCGGTACGGGGGTGTGCGTGGTGAAGACCGTGCCGGCCCGCACCGCCTCCAGGCCGGCGTCGAAGTCCAGCCCCGCGTCGCAGAGTTCGGCGATCCGCTCCAGGCCGAGGAAGCCCGCGTGTCCTTCGTTCGTGTGGAACACCTCGGGCTCGGGGTGACCGGTCAGCCGGCAGTACGTCCGGACCGCCCGCACGCCCCCTATGCCGAGCAACATCTCCTGGAGCAGCCGGTGTTCACTGCCGCCGCCGTAGAGCACGTCGGTCACGCCGCGCTCGCCGACGTCGTTCTCCTCGACGTCCGAGTCGAGCATCAGCAGCGGGACCCGGCCGACCTGCGCGAGCCAGATCCGGGCGTGCAGCGAACGCCCTCCGGGCAGCGCGAGGGAGACCTGGGCCGGGGAGCCGTCCTCCTCCCGCAGCAGCGCGACCGGGAGTTCGTTCGGGTCGAGGACCGGATAGTGCTCCTGCTGCCAGCCGTCCCGGGACAGCGACTGGCGGAAGTAGCCGTGCCGGTACAGGAGTCCGACACCGATCAGCGGTACGCCGAGGTCGCTGGCCGATTTGAGATGGTCGCCGGCGAGGATGCCGAGGCCGCCGGAGTACTGGGGCAGGGCCGCGGTGACACCGAACTCCGGTGAGAAGTAGGCGACGGCGGCGGGGAGTTCGCGTTCGGCGGCCTGGGTCTGGTACCAGCGGTCACCGCCGACGTAGTCACCGAGGTCTCCGGCGACCTCGGTGAGCCGGCGCAGGAACCGGCTGTCCTCGGCCAGCTCCGTGAGGCGCTCCGCGGAGACGCTGCCGAGGAGTCGTACGGGATCGCGTTCCGAGGCGGCCCAGCGTTCGGGGTCCACGGACTGGAAGAGATCGCGGGTGTCGGCGTGCCAGGACCAGCGCAGGTTGCGCGCCAGGTCGCTGAGAGGTCGGAGGGGTTCGGGGAGAACGGGACGGACGGTGAATCGACGGATCGCCTTCACAGCTCCACCTCGGCGCTTCGCTGGATGACACACGGCACTGTGTGTCGTCGTTGGTGACGACGGTACCGGGGATGGTGTCGCCCTCGCTGGGGGGTTCGGCTCCGGACCCTCCGTCGGCCTGCGCCGAAGTAGTTGAACCGGCATGTACCGAAAAGGCTCCCTCATGCGCCCTTGTGGTGCTTCGCGCCTCACGAGAGGCTGCCCTGTGGAGAGTTGAAGGAGGGGAACTCGACATGGCACGGACGCGTACGCGGCGTCTGCGCCGGGCGGGGGGCCTGACCGCGGTCACCACAGTCGTGGTGTTCTCGGCCATCACCCTGCCCGCGCACGCCGCACCGGAGGGGACCGTACTCGGCGCCGGTGCACCCGGTTCCGTCAGCGACAGCTATGTGGTGACGCTGAAGGGGGGAACGAAGGCTCCGTCGGCCGCCGGAAAGGACCTCGCCGAGAAGTACGGGGCGAAAATACGCCACACCTACGGCACGGCCCTGAACGGCTATGCCGTCGAGGCGAACGAGAGACAGGCCCGCCTCCTCGCCGCGGACTCCCGGGTCGCCGCGGTCGCGCAGGACAGCCACGTCACCCTGGACGGCAGCGGCCGTAGCACCGGCCGCGTCCAGCACAACCCCCCGTCCTGGGGCCTCGACCGGCTCGACCAGCCGAGCCTGCCGCTGGACCGGAGCTACACCTCGCCGGCCTCCGGGGGCAGCGGGGTGACGGTGTACGTGATCGACACCGGCATCCGCGTCACCCACAAGGACTTCGGCGGGCGGGCCTCCTCCGGCTGGGACTTCGTCGACGACGACGCCACCGCCCAGGACGGCAACGGCCATGGCACCCACGTCGCCGGCACGATCGCCGGCACCACGTACGGCGTCGCGAAGAAGGCCAGGGTCGTCGCCGTCCGCGTCCTCGACAACGCCGGAGCCGGTACGACCTCGCAGGTCATCGCGGGCATCGACTGGGTCACCCGGCACGCGCGCAAACCGGCGGTCGCCAACCTCAGCCTGGGCGGGTACCACAACGCCCAGCTCGACGCGGCCGTACGCAACTCGATCGCCTCCGGTGTCACGTACACGGTCGCGGCGGGCAACGACGGGCTGTCGGCCGGCCTGTACTCCCCCGCGGACGTGAAGGAGGCCGTCACGGTCGGCGCCGTCGGCGGGAACGACGCCCGGGCGCCCTTCTCGAACTTCGGCCCGTCCGTCGACCTGTTCGCCCCCGGTGTCTCGATCACCTCCGCGTCCTATGCCAGTGACACGGGCCGGGCGACCTACTCGGGTACGTCGATGGCAGCACCGCACGCGGCCGGCGCGGCGGCCGTCCATCTCGGCGTTCACCCGCACGCCACCCCCGCACAGGTCTCCGCGGCTCTTGTCGCGGGGGCGGTTTCCGGCAAGGTGTCCGGCGCTGGGCTCGGTTCGCCGGACAAACTTCTGCAAGTACCGCGGTCGTAGTGCGGGAGTGACGGCCCGGGCCCCGTTCGCCCTGGACGGGGCCGAATATTTCTGTGGAGATCTGCGCGTAAGTAGTTAGCAACCTGCCGGATTGCTAACCCGAATAGGGTGGGAAGGCTCCACCGGTACGCCCCCCAGACGCACCACGGGATCTTCTTCGCAGGACCCACCTGCCCACACCCATCCGCCCACACCCACGTTGACGCGGACAGGAGCGGTCATGCCCGCCACGCACGACTCGTCAGCACCCCCGACACCCGGCAGGGCCACGCCCCCCGTGCGCCCCGTCGGCACGGCACCACCCGTCCCGGAGCCACCCTCCGCGGACGGCACATCGCCCGGCATCGGACGCATCCCCGTCCTCGATGTCCGGCCGGTCGTCCAGCACGGCCACCGGTCCGCCAAGGCGGTGACCGGTGAGACGTTCGAGGTCTCGGCCATCGTCTTCCGCGAGGGCCACGACGCGGTCGCCGCGAACGCCGTCCTGTACGACCCGGAGGGCCGCCCCGGCCCCTGGACCCCGATGCGGGAACTCGCCCCCGGCACCGACCGGTGGGGCGCCACCGTCACACCCGGCGAACCCGGCCGGTGGACGTACGCCGTGGAGGCCTGGAGCGACCCGGTCACCACCTGGCGCCACCACGCCCGGATCAAGATCCCGGCCGGCATGGACACGGATCTGGTCCTGGAGGAGGGCGCGCGCCTGTACGAACGCGCCATCACCGGCGTACCGAAGGGCAAGGGCCTCCGGCCCGTCCTGCGCGCCGCCGTCACCGCCCTCCGCGACGAGACCCGCCCGCCGATGTCCCGGCTCGCCGCCGCGCTGACCCCGGAGGTGGACAAGGTCCTCGCCCGGTATCCGCTGCGGGAACTGGTCACGGTCTCCGAGCCCCGCCCCCTCCTGGTCGAGCGGGAGCGGGCGCTCTACGGCTCCTGGTACGAGTTCTTCCCCCGCTCCGAGGGCACTCCGGCACAGCCCCACGGCACGTTCCGCACGGCCGCGAAACGGCTGGACGGGATCGCGGCGATGGGCTTCGACGTCGTCTACCTCCCGCCGATCCACCCGATCGGGACGACCTTCCGCAAGGGCCCGAACAACACCCTCTCCGCCGGGCGCGAGGACGTCGGCGTCCCCTGGGCCATCGGCTCACCCGAGGGCGGACACGACGCGATCCACCCGCGGCTGGGCACACTGGAGGACTTCGACGCCTTCGTCACCCGCGCCGCCGAACTGGGCATGGAGATCGCCCTCGACTTCGCGCTCCAGTGCTCCCCCGACCACCCCTGGGTGGAGAAGCACCCGGAGTGGTTCCACCACCGCCCCGACGGGACGATCGCCTACGCGGAGAACCCGCCGAAGAAATACCAGGACATCTACCCGATCGCCTTCGACCGGGACATGGACGGACTCATCGCCGAGACCGTGCGCGTGCTGCGGCACTGGATGGACCACGGCGTACGGATCTTCCGTGTCGACAACCCGCACACCAAGCCGGTCGTGTTCTGGGAGCGGGTGATCGCGGAGATCAACGGCACCGACCCGGACGTGATCTTCCTCGCCGAGGCGTTCACGCGCCCGGCGATGATGCACACCCTGGCCCAGATCGGCTTCCAGCAGTCGTACACCTACTTCACCTGGCGCAACACGAAAGAGGAACTCACCGCATACCTGACCGAGCTGTCGGGCGAGGCGGCGGCCTACATGCGGCCGAACTTCTTCGTGAACACCCCGGACATCCTGCACGAGTTCCTCCAGGAGGGCGGCCGGCCCGCCTTCGAGCTGCGGGCGGTGCTCGCGGCGACCCTCTCGCCGACGTGGGGGGTGTACAGCGGGTATGAGTTGTGCGAGAACACCCCGTTGCGGCCGGGCAGCGAGGAGTATCTGGACTCGGAGAAGTACCAACTCCGGCCCCGTGACTGGGCGTCGGCCGAGCGGGAAGGACGGAGCATCGCGCCTCTGCTGGGCAGGCTCAACGACATCCGGCGCCGCAGTCCGGCGCTGCGGCAGCTGCGTGACCTCCACTTCCATCATGTGGATCAGGAGGCGGTGATCGCGTACTCGAAGCGGAGCGGTTCGAACACGGTTCTGGTGGTCGTGAACCTCGACCCGCACCACACCCAGGAGGCCACGGTCTCGTTGGACATGCCGCAACTCGGCCTGGAATGGCACGAGTCGGTGCCAGTGCGCGACGAGCTCACCGGCGAGACCTATCACTGGGGCAGGGCCAACTATGTGCGCCTGGAACCGGGCAACCGGCCCGCACACATCCTCACCGTCCTGCGACCGTCCCCGCAGATCGGAGGGTCACCCACAATATGATCTTCAACGAGCCCGTCCCGGACACCTTCGAGGACACTCCCGCCAAGGACCGGGACCCCGAGTGGTTCAAACGCGCCGTCTTCTACGAGGTCCTGGTCCGCTCCTTCCAGGACAGCAACGGCGACGGCGTCGGTGACCTCAAGGGCATCACCGCCAAACTCGACTACCTCCAGTGGCTGGGCGTCGACTGCCTCTGGCTGCCCCCCTTCTTCAAATCACCGCTGCGCGACGGCGGCTACGACGTCTCCGACTACACCGCCGTCCTCCCCGAATTCGGCGACCTCGCCGACTTCGTCGAATTCGTCGACTCCGCCCACCAACGCGGCATGCGCGTCATCATCGACTTCGTCATGAACCACACCAGCGACCAGCACCCGTGGTTCCAGGAATCCCGCAAAGACCCCGACGGGCCCTACGGCGACTACTACATGTGGGCCGACGACGACAAGCAGTACCCCGACGCCCGCATCATCTTCGTCGACACCGAAGCCTCCAACTGGACCTTCGACCCCGTCCGCAAGCAGTACTTCTGGCACCGCTTCTTCTCCCACCAGCCGGACCTCAACTACGAGAACCCGGCCGTGCAGGAAGAGATCATCTCGGCGCTGAAGTTCTGGCTGGATCTGGGCATCGACGGCTTCCGGCTCGACGCGGTCCCGTACCTGTTCGCGGCCGAGGGCACCAACTGCGAAAACCTTCCGGCAACCCATGAGTTCCTCCGCCGGGTGCGCAAGGAGATCGACGCGCAGTACCCCGACACGGTGGTGCTGGCGGAGGCGAACCAGTGGCCCGAGGACGTCGTCGACTACTTCGGCGACTTCCAGAGCGGCGGCGACGAGTGCCACATGGCATTCCACTTCCCGGTGATGCCCCGCATCTTCATGGCGGTCCGCCGGGAGTCCCGCTACCCCGTCTCGGAGATCCTGGCCAAGACCCCGGCGATCCCGTCCGGCTGCCAGTGGGGCATCTTCCTGCGCAACCACGACGAGCTGACCCTGGAAATGGTCACCGACGAGGAACGCGACTACATGTGGGCCGAATACGCGAAGGACCCGCGTATGCGCGCCAACATCGGCATCAGGCGCAGGCTGGCCCCGCTCCTGGACAACGACCGCAACCAGATCGAACTGTTCACGGCCCTGCTGCTGTCCCTGCCCGGCTCGCCGATCCTCTACTACGGCGACGAGATCGGCATGGGCGACAACATCTGGCTCGGCGACCGCGACGCCGTCCGCACGCCGATGCAGTGGACACCGGATCGCAACGCAGGTTTTTCGTCCTGTGACCCCGGCCGCCTGTCGTTGCCGACCATCATGGACCCCGTCTACGGCTACCAGGTCACCAACGTCGAGGCGTCGATGTCGTCGCCCTCCTCGCTGCTGCACTGGACGCGCCGCATGATCGAGATCCGCAAGCAGAACCTGGCCTTCGGGCTGGGGTCGTACCGGGAGCTGCCGTCGTCCAATCCGGCGGTGATCGCGTTCCTGCGCGAGTACGAGGACGACCTCGTGCTGTGCGTGAACAACTTCTCCCGGTTCGCGCAGCCGACGGAACTGGACCTGCGGGCGTTCAACGGGAGGCATCCGGTCGAGCTCTTCGGCGGGGTGCGCTTTCCGGCCGTGGGAGAACTGCCCTACTTGCTGACGCTGGCGGGGCACGGCTTCTACTGGTTCAGGCTCCGCAAGGAAGGCGCCTAGTTCCTTGCCGGATTCCGGGTGGGGTGGGGCGGTTTCGGTTTCCCCCGCCCCGCCCGGGGCACGCGACAGTGACACCCCGATCACCCCCCGGGGAAAGGAATGTGGCACCTATGGCGGAGACTGTCACAATTTCCGGCCGGACCAGTCCCGGCCCCGGCCTCCTCACGTCCCTCGACCCCCTCCTGCGGGACTGGCTGCCGAGGCAGCGGTGGTTCGCGGGCAAAGGTCGTCCCGTCACCGGTTTCTCGCTGGTGGCGGCCACGGAGCTGCTTCCCGTGGAGGGGCCGCTGGGCCTCTACCACCTCCTGCTCCGCGCCCAGCAGTCCCCCGCGCCGGGCGACTGCTACCAGCTCCTCATAGGTGTGCGCGAGGCGCTGCCACCCCGGCTCGCGCCCGCGCTCATCGGACATGTGGAGAAGGGCCCGCTCGCCGGACATACGGTGTACGAGGCCCTGTACGACCCCCGGCCCGCCGAGGTGCTCCTGGAGGCGCTGCGCACCCAGGCCCGCATCGGCGGGCTGCGCTTCGAGCAGGCCCCGGACGCGCCGGAGATCGGCCCGGGCCTGGCCCCGCGCCTGATGACGGCGGAACAGTCCAACTCCTCGGTCGTCTACGGCGACTCGTACATCCTGAAACTCCTGCGCCGGATCGTCCCCGGCACCAACCCCGACCTCGAACTCCCGCTGGCCCTCGCCCTGGAGGGCTGCCCCCGGGTGCCGGCCCCCACGGCCTGGCTACGGGCCGAGATCGCCGACGAGCCGTACGTCCTCGGAGTCCTCCAGCCTTTCGTGCAGGGCGCGTCCGACGGCTGGGAACTGGCGCTGGGCGAGCTGGCGAAGGGCGAGGACTTCGCCGCGGAGGCGCGGTCGCTGGGCCGGGCCACGGCGGAGGTCCACGTGGCCCTGGCCCGCGCACTCCCCACGACCACCTTGGGCCACGCCCAACTGGAACTCCTGGTCGACGGCATGACCGAACGCCTGGACGCGGCGGCACAGGCGGTACCGGCGCTCCGCCCCTACGCTCCCGGCCTGCGCTCGGCGTTCACGGCACTGGCGGACCTGGCGGCGGAGGGCGCGACGTGGACGGCCCAGCGCATCCACGGCGACCTGCACCTGGGCCAGTGCCTGTACTCCCCGTCCGGCGAATGGTCCCTGATCGACTTCGAGGGCGAACCCTCCAGGCCCCTCGCGGAACGCCGCATGCCCCAGCCGCCCGTGCGGGACATCGCGGGCATGCTCCGTTCCTTCGACTACGCGGCCCACTCCGCGACGCCGGCCGTGCCGGGGTGGGCGGATGTGTGCCGGGCGGCGTACTGCTCCGGGTACGCGGAGGTCACGGGCGTGGATCCGCGGACGGATCCGGTCCTGCTCCGCGCGTACGAGACGGACAAGGCGATCTACGAGGTCCTGTACGAGGCACGGCACCGGCCTGATTGGCTCGCGGTGCCGATGTCGGCGGTGCGGCGCCTGTCCGACCCGACGTGATGTTCTCCCCGCCCACCCACCCCTCCCCGACCCTGACCCTCACCCCGCCCAGGAGGCCTCGACCGTGACCCCGCGTACGCCGTCCAACCGTTCCCGTCCGAAGAAGACGGCTGAGGGAGATGGCCGGGTGGAAGGGGAGCCGGGGGTTGGTGAGCTGCGGGCAGCGGGTGCCGGGGAAGAGGCCGGGGGTGGGGGTGAGCGGGCTGGGGGCAAGAAGGCCCCAGGGCCGGGGGTTGGTGAGCTGCGGGCAGCGGGTGCCGGGGAAGAGGCCGGGGCTGCGGGTGAGCGGGCCCCGGGCACGAAGGCGGCGCCGAAGAACGCCGTGGCGAAGACTGGTTCGGCGGACGAGACCTCGGCGACAAAAGCTGCGACGGAGAAGGCCATGACGAAGACGGGCGCCGCGAAGACGGGCACGGCGAAGAAGACGAACGCGAGGGTGAAGCGGACCAGCGTGACGGTGAAGGTTCCGGTGGAGCCGGGTTCAGCGGAGACGGGTTCAGCGGGGACAGGTTCGGCGAGGACAGTTTCAGCGGAGACAGGTTCGGCGGAAGAAGCCGTGGCGAAGACGGGCGACTCGAGGAAGACCGTGACGAAGCGAGCCTCAGCGAAGAAGGCAGCGGACAAGAAGGCCCTGGCCAAGAAGGGCACCGGAAAGAAGAGTTCGGCGAAGAAGGGCCTGGCCAGGAAGACGAGCGCGGCCGAGAAGCCCACGCGACCGACGGTGAGCGCCGACACGGGTACGGGTGAGGATGCGATGGCGGCGGCTTCCGCTGAGCCGGAGAGGACGGCTTCCGCGTCGGACGGGGCGGGTGCGGCGCCGGATGGAGTGGGTGCTGGGGCGGAACAGGTGGGTGCCGCAGCGCACGAGACGGCTACCGCACCGGAACAGGCGGCTACCGCAGGGGACGAGACGGCCGCCTCACCGGAAGAGGTGCCTGCCGCAACAGACGAGGCAACTCCCGCACCCGAACCGGCAGTTGCCGCAGAGGACGAAGCGAATTCCGCACCGGAACAGGTAGATGCCGCAGGGGACAGGACGGCAGCCTCACCGGAACAGGAGCCTGCCGCAACAGACGAGGCAGCTCCCGCACCCGAACCGGCGGCTGCCGCACCGGAACAGGCGGCTGCCACAGTGGACGAAACGACTTCCGCACCCGAACAGGTCCCAGCCGCAGGGGACGAGGCGGCCACCTCACCGGAACAGGCGGCTACCGGAGGGGATGGGGCGGCCGCCTCACCGGAAGAGGTGCCTGCCGCACGGGACGAGGCGACTTCCGCACCGGAACAAGTGCCTGCCGCAACAGACGAGGCAACTCCCGCACCCGAACAGGCAGCTGTCGCAGAGGACGAAACGACTTCCGCACCGGAACAGGTAGCTGCCGCAGGGGATGAGACGGCCGTCTCACCGGAACAGGTGCCTGCCGAAATAGGCGAGGCGACCACCTCGCCCTCGGCCTCCGACGACGCCCCTGCCGCCGCGCAGGACCCGCAGACCTCGGCGACCACTCCAGCCGCGACACCACTGGCTGCCTCGGCCGACACCTCGGCGTCACCCACTACCCCGGCCTCCATCGACACCCCGGAGCCAGCCACACCGTCACCCACCGCCCCGGCCCCCGTCGACACCCCGGAGCCAGCCACACCGTCACTCACCACCCCCGCCCCCGTCGACACCCCGAAGCCGGCCACACTGTCACCCACCACCCCGGCCTCCATCGACACCCCGGAGCCAGCCACCCCGTCGCCCGTCGACACCCCGAAGCCAGCCACTCCGGCCCCCGTCGACACCCCGGAGCCGACCACCCCCACAGCCACCACATCGGCCCCGGAGTCGGCCACCCCGCCCCCCACCCCGCCGACCCCCGCCATCTCCCCCGCCCTGAACGCCACAGACCGAGACCGACTCCTCCACGGGACCCATCACGCCCCCCACTCCGTACTCGGCGCCCACCCGGTTCCCGGTGGAGTCGCCTTTCGGGTGTTTCGGCCGTTCGCTCTCGGAGTCACCGTCGTGGCAGGGGAGTTGAGGGCGGAGTTGCATGACGACGGGGACGGGTTCTTCTCGGGGCTGCTGCCCTTGCGGGACGTGCCGGAGTACCGGCTCAGCGTGGCGTACGACGGTGCTGTTCAGGACGTCGAGGACGCGTACCGGTTCCTGCCCGCGCTCGGTGATCTGGACCTGCATCTGATCGGCGAGGGCAGGCACGAGGAGTTGTGGCAGGCGCTCGGGGCGCGGACGATGACGCATCAGGGCGTCGCCGGCACCCGGTTCACGGTCTGGGCCCCGGACGCGCAGGGCGTCCGCCTCGCCGGCACCTTCAACTTCTGGGACGGCACCGGCGCCCCCCTCCGCTCCCTCGGCGCCACCGGCGTCTGGGAGGTGTTCATGCCGGGCATCGGCGAGGGCGAACTGTACAAGTTCGAGATCACCCGGCCGGACGGGTCCAAGACGCTCCGCGCCGACCCGATGGCCCGCCGCACCGAGGTCCCCCCGAGCACGTCCTCCATCGTCACCGCCTCGCACTACACGTGGGGCGACGAGGAATGGCTCGCCCAGCGCCCCCAAGTCCCGGCTCATCAGGCCCCGTTCTCCGTCTACGAGCTGCATCTCGCGTCCTGGCGCCCTGGCCTGACGTACCGCCAGCTCGCCGAGCAACTCCCCGCCTACATCAAGGACCTGGGCTTCACCCACGTGGAGCTGATGCCGGTCGCCGAGCACCCCTTCGGCGGCTCATGGGGCTACCAGGTCACCGGCTTCTACGCCCCGACCGCCCGCCTCGGCACCCCCGACGACTTCAAGTTCCTCGTCGACTCGCTGCACCAGGCCGGTATCGGCGTCCTCATGGACTGGGTCCCGGCCCACTTCCCGCGCGACGAATGGGCGTTGGCCGAATTCGACGGCCGCCCCCTGTACGAGCACGAGGACCCGCTCCGCGCCGCGCACCCCGACTGGGGAACCCTGGAGTTCGACTTCGGCCGCCGCGAGGTCCGCAACTTCCTTGTGGCGAACGCCGTTTACTGGTGCGAGGAGTTCCACATCGACGGCCTGCGCGTGGACGCGGTCGCCTCGATGCTCTACCTCGACTACTCGCGCGAGCCGGACCAGTGGACCCCGAACGAGCACGGCGGCCGGGAGAACCTCGACGCCGTCGCCTTCCTCCAGGAGATGAACGCGACCGTGTACCGCAGGGTGCCCGGTGTCGTGACGATCGCCGAGGAGTCCACCGCCTGGGACGGCGTCACCCGCGCCACGCACCACATCGGACCGGGCGGATTCGGCGGCCTGGGCTTCGGGTTGAAGTGGAACATGGGCTGGATGCACGACTCGCTGGACTACATGTCCCACGAGCCGGTCCACCGCAAGTTCCACCACCACGAGATGACCTTCTCGATGGTGTACGCGTACAGCGAGAACTACGTCCTGCCGATCTCGCACGACGAGGTCGTCCACGGCAAGCGGTCGCTCGTCTCCAAGATGCCCGGCGACTGGTGGCAGCAGCGCGCCAACCACCGCGCCTACCTCGCCTTCATGTGGGCCCACCCCGGCAAGCAACTCCTCTTCATGGGGCAGGAGTTCGCCCAGGGTGCCGAGTGGTCCGAGACCCGCGGCCCCGACTGGTGGCTCCTCGACCCGGCCTACGGCGCCGAGCCCGACCACCGCGGCGTGCGCGACCTCGTCCGCGACCTCAACACGGTGTACCGCCACACCCCCGCCCTGTGGCAACTGGACACCGACCCGGCCGGTTTCCAGTGGATCACCGGCGACTCCGCGGAGGACAACGTCATCGCCTTCCTCCGCTACGACACCGACGGCTCCCCCCTCCTCGCCGTCAGCAACTTCTCCCCCGTCGTCCGCCACGACTACCGCCTCGGCGCCCCCGACGACATCCCCGCCTGGCACGAAGTCCTCAACACCGACACCGCCCTCTACGGCGGCGGCGACATCACCAACCCGGCCCCCATAAAGCCCGAACCCCAGCCCTGGCACGGCCGCCCGGCAAGCATCCGACTGACCTTGCCCCCACTGGCGACGGTCTGGCTGCGACCCGCCTAGGCCCGTCAGCGTCTCAACACCGTTCAGAATCCAGCCCGTCCGGCGTTTGAGGACGAGGCCCCTTCAGGGCCGACGGGGGGTCTGGGGGCGCAGCCCCCAGGCTCGCCCACCCCCACCAGCCCGCGCCCTCACACCCCGACCGCCCCGGCCAGACTCACCGGCAGCGCACCCGTATGCACGACCCCCAGCCTCTGCGTGGCCCGCGTCAACGCCACATACAGATCACTCGTCCCGTACCGTCCCGGCTCGACCACCAACACGGAGTCGAACTCCAGCCCCTTCGCCTGCCGAGGGTCGAGCAGCACGACCCCACTCGTGAGATCCGGCTCCGCCCCCGCCGTCACCCCGTCCAGCCGCGCGGCAAGCCGCCGGTGCAGATCCCGCGGCGCGATCACCGCCAACCGCCCTTCCACCGGCGTGAGTTCCCCCACGGCCTTGGCCACGGCCCCCGGCAGATCATCGGTCGCCCGCACCCAGGGCCGTACCCCGGTGGACCGCACCGAACTCGGCGGCTCGAAGTCGGGGTTCTCCGCGCGGACGACCGCCGCCGCGAGGTCCATGATCTCGGCGGGGGTCCGGTAGTTGACCCCGAGCCGCGTGTGGTCGAAGCGGTCCTGGACATACGGAGCGAGAATCTCCGACCAGGAGCCGACGCCCGCCGCCTCGGCCGTCTGCGCCGGGTCACCGACCAGCGTCATCGACCGTGTCGGGCTCCGCCGCATCAGCAACCGCCAGGCCATGGGCGAGAGTTCCTGCGCCTCGTCGACGATGATGTGCCCGAACGCCCAGGTCCGGTCCGCCGCCGCCCGCTCCGCCGCGCTGCGGTGATCCGACTCCTCGTGCCGTTCCGCGAAGCGCTCCGCGTCGATGATGTCGTGCGCGGACAACACCTCGGACCCCTCGGGGTCTCCCTCCTCCTTATCCTCGAACTCGAACGTCCTGGAGGCGAAGGACACGTCCAGCACCCCCTGCGCGAACGACACCTGCTCCTCCCGCTCGCGCTGCGCCCGCGCGAGCCGCACCCGGTCGTCCCGCCCGAGGAGCTCGGCCGCCTCGTCGAGCAGCGGTACGTCCGCCACGGTCCACTCGCGGGTCACCGGCCGCCGGATCGCGTCCGCGTCGTCGTCGGAGACGTAGCCCACGGGGTCGGCGAGGAAGTCCGCGACGAGGTACTGCGGGGTCAGCCGTGGCCACAACTGGTCGATGGCGGCCCAGACTTCGGGGTTCTCGGCGAGTTCGTCGCGGATCTGGGTGATGTCGCTGGGGTCGAGGAGGTTGGTGCCGTCGAAGGGGTCGGTGCCGATGCGTTCGGCGACCATCTCGGTGAGCGTGTTGAGGATGTGGCCCTCGAAGTGCTCACGCGCCGCGTTGTGCGGGAGGCGGGCCTCGCGGGTGCGGTCGCGGGCGACGCGGACGAGGCCGTCGTCGAGCATGAGGATCTCGCGGTCGTGCTCGATCGCGATGACGGGGTCGGGCAGGGACTGCCAGTCGCGTACGACGGCGGCGAGCACGTCGGCCATGTCGGCGCGGCCCTTGACGGCGGCGGCGGCGCGGCTGTCGGTGGCCGTGGCCTTCACGCCGGGGAACAGCTCGCCGACGGTGGCGAGCAGCACGCCGGTCTCGCCGAGGGAGGGCAGCACCTCGCCGATGTACCCGAGGAACGCGGGGTTCGGGCCGACGATCAGGACGGCCCGCTTGGCGAGCAACTCCCGGTGTTCGTAGAGGAGATACGCGGCGCGGTGCAGCGCGACGGCGGTCTTGCCGGTGCCGGGGCCGCCCTCGACGACGAGTACCCCGCGATGGGGCGCGCGGATGATCTCGTCCTGTTCGGCCTGGATGGTCTGCACGATGTCGCTCATCCGGCCGGTGCGGGCGGAGTTGAGCGCGGCGAGCAGGACGGCGTCGCCGGTGGGGTCCTCGTGGCCGGTGCGGGTGGCGTCGCCGAGGTCGAGGATCTCGTCGTGCAGGGCGGTGACGCGGCGGCCGTCGGTGGTGAGGTGCCGGCGGCGGCGCAGGTCCATCGGGGTGTGGCCGGTGGCGAGGTAGAAGGGACGGGCGACGTCGGCCCGCCAGTCGATCAGGATCGGGGTGAGGTCGGCGTCGTCGGAGCGGATGCCGATCCGGCCGATGTGGTGGCTGATGCCGGAGGTCAGGTCGATCCGGCCGAAGCAGAGCGAGCCGTCCACGGCGTTCAGCGCGGCGAGCAGCCCCGAGCGCTCGGCGACCAGGATGTCCCGCTCCAGCCGGGCCTGCATGGGCGTGTTGCCCTGCCCGAGCGCGTCCGTGACGGAGTCCTCGGTGGCGCCGCGCAGCGCGTCCACGCGTGCGTACAGACCGTCGATGAATTCCTGCTCACCGTGAATTTCATCGCTGTTTGACAATTCCACTCCCGGACATATATACTGTGCTCACTAAGCCTCTTTGCGACTCAATTCCCGCGAAGTCGCGAACTATTGAATATACGCAAAAAAATCCCCCGAGCGCAATTGCTCAGGGGATTTTCTCGTTCATGAGGCCCGGCAGGGAGCCGTTCGAGGGCTCAGATCACGTCGGCGAGTTCCTCCAGCAGCCGCCGCTTGGGCCGGGCCCCCACCATGGCCTTCACCGGCTCACCGCCCCGGAACACCATGAAGGTGGGCATCGAGAGAACTTTGTAGGCGTTGGTGATCTCCGGATTCTGGTCCACGTTCAACTGCACCACCTTGAGCCGGTCGGCCTCCTCGACGGCAAGGGCCCGCAGCACCGGTCCCATCTGCCGGCACGGAGGACACCAGTCCGCGGTGAACTCCACCAGTACCGGCAACTCCGCCCCGACCACCTCGGCCGCGAAATTCTCGTCCGTAACGTCCGTAACGCCGCTCACAGTTCCCGCCCTCCCAGTTCGCACAACGGTGCCGGCTCCTCGACCGTCGCGAGCCGCACCCCGATCTCGGCGCGGACCGCCTGCAACTCCCCGATCAGGGAGTCCAGTTCGGCCAGCTTGCGCCGGTAGACGGCGAGCGAGGCCGGACACGAGTCCCCCTCCGGGTGCCCGGCCCGCAGACACTCCACGAAGGGCCGTGTCTCCTCCAGGTCGAACCCGAAGTCCTGGAGCGTCCTGATCTGCCGCAGCAGCTTCAGATCACCCTCGTCGTACGTCCGGTACCCGTTGCCGCCCCGCCGCGCGGGCAGCAGTCCCCGTGCCTCGTAGTACCGCAGGGCCCGCGTCGTGGTCCCGGCCCGCGCGGCCAGCTCGCCGATTCGCATGCCTACGACGGTAATCCTTGACGTCGGCGTCAGGGCAAGGACGGGTGCGCGGGGTCCGAGCCGGGCGTCGCGCGCGTCAGGCCATGACCCCGGCGGACGTCTCCACCTCCAGCAGGGACGCGCTCTCCCGCTCCTCGTCGAACGCCTTCCGTCCGCCGCGGAGCCCGAACAGCCGCTTGGCCAGGGCGATATAGAGGACGGCGAGGATGTTGAGGACGAGGGTCACGATCTTCAGCCAGCTGATGTGCTCGGTGAGTTCGTAGATCTCCAGCGGCAGGAACGCGGCGGTCGCGACCACCGTCAGGTACTCCGCCCACCGCTTGGCGTACCAGAGCCCGCCGGCCTCGACGAGTTCGATCAGCGCGTACGCCAGCAGCAGGACGGCGACCAGGAGCAGCGTGGAGTGCTTGTAGCCGAAGGTCTTCTGGATGGAGCCGACGACCGGCGAGTGGTCCAGGTCGTAGTGGAAGTGCTTGAAGACCGGGCGGAAGACGTCGAGGTTCTGGTCGAAGAGCCTGCGCACCGCGTCCTGGCTGTTGCTGAACTTCCAGACGGCGGCGGCGACCAGCACGATGAACACCCCGCGCACGGCGCGCTCGATCGCCAGGAACCGCAGGATGAACAGGTCCCGCAGCACCTTCCCGCGGGGCACCAGCGGGGCCTGGTCGGCGGGGCCCGAGGCGGCCGGGTCGCCGAGGACGAAGTCGCCGCAGCGCAGGCAGCGCCAGGCCTCCCCGAGCCCGGTCTCGGCGCGCAGCCGGTCCCGTAGCGCCGTCTCGGCGGGCGCGTATGTCACGTGTCCGTGCCGGGCGCAGTGCCGCCGGTCCCAGTCGATCTTCATTCCCATGTCCCCCGTGACTCCCGCCGAACGCGAACGTGCCGTGCGTGCCGGAGGTTTCCGGCACGGCACGGCACGCTAGTGCATCCCTGTGAGAACCGGGCGGCTGAGCGACGGGGGGACACCCAGCCGCCCGGCGTCGGCGGGGCGTCCGGACCGTGTTCAGGCCGGCCCGGGCGCCCCGTGTCGGGGAGGGTCAGGCCTTGGCGAGTTCCTTCTCTCCGCCCTGCTCGGGCACGCCGGCGAGGCGCTCGTCGCCGTCCTTCTCGTCGAGCAACGTCTTCTCGTCGAAGGGCAGTTCACCGGCGAGGACGCGGTTGACTCGCTCCTTGTCGACCTGGCCGGTCCAGGTGCCGATGAGCAGTGTGGCGACGGCGTTGCCGGCGAAGTTGGTGACTGCGCGGGCCTCGCTCATGAAGCGGTCGATGCCGATGATCAGGCCGACACCGTCGACCAGGGCGGGCTTGTGCGACTGGAGACCGCTGGCGAGGACGGCGATGCCGGAGCCGGAGACACCGGCCGCGCCCTTGGAGGCGACCATCATGAAGAGCAGCAGGCCGATCTGCTGGCCGATGCCCATCGGCTGGTCCATCGCGTCGGCGATGAACAGCGAGGCCATCGTCAGGTAGATCATCGTGCCGTCGAGGTTGAAGGAGTAGCCGGTCGGCACGGTGATGCCGACGACGGGACGGCTGACCCCCAGGTGCTCCATCTTCGCGATGAGCCGCGGCAGCGCGGACTCGGACGAGGAGGTGGAGACGATCAGCAGGAACTCGCGGCCCAGGTAGCGCAGCAGCTGGAAGAGGTTGACCTTGGCGACCAGCTTGGTCAGCGTGCCGAGCACGATCACGACGAACAGCAGACACGTGATGTAGAACCCGGCCATGATCGTGCCCAGTGCCTTGAGCGCGTCCATGCCGGTCTCGCCGATGACGGCGGCCATCGCGCCGAAGGCACCGACGGGCGCGGCCCACATGATCATGCCGAGGATGCGGAAGACCAGCTTCTGGATGTACTCGACGCCGCGCAGCACCGGCTCACCGGTGCGGCCCATGGCCTGGAGCGCGAAGCCCGCGAGAAGCGCGATCAGCAGGGTCTGGAGGACCTGGCCCTCGGTGAACGCCGACACGAAGGTGGTCGGGATGATCCCGAGCAGGAAGTCGACCGGGCCCTCGGCGGCGGCCTCGGCCTGCGTGTGTCCGACGCCCTTGACGGCCTCGGTCAGGTGCATGCCGCTGCCCGGGTGGATGATGTTGCCGACGACCAGGCCGATGGCCAGGGCGACGAACGACATCGCGATGAAGTAGCCGAGCGCGAGTCCGCCGACCTTGCCGACCTGGGCGGCCTTCCGTACGGAGCCGACGCCGAGCACGATCGTGCAGAAGATGATCGGCGAGATCATCATCTTGATCAGCGCGACGAAGCCCGTACCGAGCGGCTTCAGCTCCTCCGCGAAGCCCGGCGCGGCGAACCCGACGGCGATGCCGAGGGCGACCGCGACGATCACCGCGATGTAGAGGTAGTGGGTGCGGTCCCGCTTCGCGGGCGGTGCGGCAGGTGCGGGAGCGGGGGTGCTGGCCACGGCTGCCCTCCTTGACGACGTCGTCGGCATCATCCGGCGTGCGGCTCACGACCGGCGGTACCCGGGCTGCGAGTGCGGCTCACGTCCGGGAAGTTCTTGGGTTTCACAGGGGTCCGCACCGATGGATGTGCGGGCCGGTCCGGAAGGCGGCTGCTTCCGGGGCTGCGGTGACTATCTCCCGGCCTGTGAGGCCGGTCACCCTTCCGTTCATTTAGTTCACGCCATGTCCGAGAGGCACACTGACGGCATGCGCCTCCCGCACGTCCCCCGACCCCGCAGCCTGGCCGGCCAGCTCTTCGGCATGCAGGCCGTGCTGATAGCGGTCGTCGTGGCCGGGTACGCGCTGTTCACCTACGTCAGCGACCGCAGCCAGGCCGAGGACGCGGCGGGCCGGCAGGCGATGGCGGTGGCGCGCTCGGTCGCGGACTCGCCGTCGGTGGTGGAGGCGATCGGCACGTCCGACCCGACCGCGCGCCTGGAGCCGTACTCCGTGCGCGTCCAGCGGGACACCGAGGTCGACTTCGTCACGATCATGAACCCGCGGGGCATCCGCTGGACCCACCCGGACCGCTCGCAGATCGGGAAGAAGTTCCTCGGCCACATCGAGCCCGCCCTGAAGGGCCGCTCCTTCACCGAGACGTACACCGGCACACTCGGCCCGTCCGTCCGCGCGGTCACCCCGGTGGAGAGCGGCGGCAAGGTCATCGGCCTGGTCAGCGCGGGCATCCGGGTCGAGGCGATCACCCAGCGGGTGCAGGACCAGGTGACGGCGCTCATCGGGGTCGCGGCCGGCGCGCTGGCACTGGGTGCCGTGGGGACGTACGTCGTCAACGCCCGGCTGCGCCGCCACACCCACGGCATGAACGCGACCGAGCTGAGCCACATGCACGACTACCACCAGGCCGCGCTGCACGCGGTGCGCGAAGGGCTGCTGATGCTCGACGGTCAGTACCGGGTGGCGCTGATGAACGACGGCGGGCGGGAATTGCTGGGCGTCGGCCCCGACGTGGACGTGGTGGGCCGCTCGGTGGCCGGCCTCGGTCTGCCGGCACCGCTGACGGGCGCGCTGCTGTCCTCGGAGGAGAGGGTCGACGAGGTCCACCTCACGGACTCCCGCGTACTGGTCGTCAACACCTCGCCGGTGTCGGGCGGCGAGCGCCGGGGAACGGTGGTGACCCTGCGGGACGTCACCGAACTCCAGTCGCTAATGGGCGAGTTGGACTCGGAGCGAGGGTTCACCCAGGCGCTCCGCTCCCAGGCGCACGAGGCGGCGAACCGCCTGCACACGGTCGTCTCCCTGATCGAACTGGGCCGCGCCGCCGAGGCGGTGGACTTCGCGACGGCCGAACTGGAGCTGGCCCAGACCCTGACCGACCAGGTCGTCTCGGCGGTCAACGAGCCTGTGCTGGCAGCCCTGTTGCTGGGCAAGACGGCCCAGGCGAACGAGCGGGGCGTCGAGTTGGTCGTATCGGAGGACAGCAGTCTGGACGACGGCCTGCTGCCGGACTCGCTGCCCGCGCGGGACCTGGTCACCATCCTCGGCAACCTGATCGACAACGCGGTCGACGCGGCCCAGGGCAGCCTGCGGGCGCGGGTCACGGTGACGGCGTACACGGAGGCGGCCTCGGACGGCTCTGCGCTCCTCCTCCGGGTGGCGGACACGGGGTCGGGCGTGGACCCGGCGCACACGGAGGCGGTCTTCCAGCGCGGCTTCTCCACGAAGTCGGCGGGTCCGGGCGGCCGGGGCCTCGGGCTGGCGTTGGTACGGCAGGCGGTGAACCGGCACGAGGGGACGTTGACGATGGCCGAGGCGGAGGGTGGCGGGGCGGTGTTCGAGGTGCGGCTGCCGTTGTGGGGGGCGGGGCGGGAGCCGGTCGGGAGTGACGCGCGGGCGTCGATGTCTTCCCGGGCTTCCGTCCCGTCCGAGGGCTCCGCTCCATACGAGCGTTCTGCTCCCTCCGAGGGTTCTGTTTCGTCTCAGGGTTCTGTTTCCGAAGGTGGTGCCTCGTGACTACGGCCGAACCGATCCGCGTCCTCATCGTCGAGGACGATCCCGTCGCCGCCGACGCGCATGTCATGTACGTCGGCCGGGTGCCGGGGTTCGTGGCGGTGGGCAAGGTGCACACCGGGGCGGAGGCGCGGCGGGCGCTGGAGCGGACGCGGGTCGACCTGTTGCTGCTGGACCTGCATCTGCCGGACGCGCACGGGCTGCAACTGGCGCGGTCGTTGCGGGCGGCCGGGTATCACGCGGACGTGATAGCGGTGACGTCGGCGCGGGACCTGGCGGTGGTGCGGGAGGGGGTGTCGCTGGGGGTCGTCCAGTACGTGCTGAAGCCGTTCACGTTCGCGACGCTGCGGGACCGGCTGGTGCGGTACGCCGAGTTCCGCGCGGCGGCGGGCGAGGCGAGCGGCCAGGACGAGGTCGACCGGGCGCTGGCCGCGCTCCGGGCACCGTCGCCCGCCGCGCTGCCGAAGGGGTTGAGCGCGCCGACGCTGGAGCGGGTGACGGTCGCGCTGCGGGACTGCGGGGAGGGGCTGACCGCTGCGGGGATCGCGGAGGCGGTGGGGATCTCCCGGATCACCGCCCGGCGGTATCTGGAGCACTTGGTGGAGGCGGGCCGGGCGGCGCGCAGTCCGCAGTACGGGACTGTGGGGCGGCCGGAGTTGCAGTACCGGTGGGTGAAGGGGTGAGTGGGGGGCGGTCCGGGGCTGTGGCTCGGCTGCGGACGCCGGGGGCTTCCACGGGAGCGTTGGCCCGGGTGCAGGCGTCGGCGGCCAACCGCTCGGCTGGGCTCTCGCCCCACTCCCGTACGGTGTCGCGTCGCCCGGAATCCCCTGCCGCGTCGGCGAGTTCGCAAGTGGACACCCCGTCGGCGAGTTCGCGGGTGGACGCCCCGTCGCCGAGCCCGAGTCTCCGCGCCGGCTCCGCGACCGCACGGCGCCCCGCGTCACCACCGGCCCCGTCGGCCAGGGCCTCCGGCAGCGCGGCCTTCACGCACTCACCCCGCTAGGTCAACGGCAAAGGCAGGGAAGGGAGTTCACGGTGCCTTCGCGTACCAGACGACCTGCCAGGCCAGCCCCGCCACGGTGAGCGCCTCCAGCCCCGAGATGGCGACGAGCGGCCCACTCCCCGCGTCCACCCAGAACACCCCCAGCGCGGCCAACGGCACGACACAGAACGCCGTCAGGTCCACCGCGATCTGCACGGCCTTACGGGACCCGCGCCGCCGGTCCCCGCGATGCGCGGTCTCCCACCCGAACGGCTGGAAGCCACCGCCCGGCTGCGCCAACACCGCCAGCCTGGGCCCGAGTTCGTCGCGGACGTACGCCCCGATCGCGGAGATCTTCTGGTCGTTCACCAGGTACGTCCACCCGAGCACGACACACACCGGCGGCAACGCCAGCAGCATCGACGCCTGCTTGGCCTGCGCTGCGGCGGCGATGACGGCGGCCACGACGCCCAACGTGACGTAGAGCAGGTTGTCCCTGAACCCGATCCTCGCCTTCTGCTCGTCCTTGATGCTGTGGTACTCGGCGAGCAGCAACTGCCCGACGGTCACGTCCTGTTCCGGCACTCGATTCCTTTCCCCCGCAGTACCTTATGAGTGTGCCGGAGCCGCAGCCCACCGTCCTCGTCCTGACCGCACTCCCTCTCGAATACGACGCCGTCCGCGCGCATGTCGGGCAGCGGGAGGAACTCGTCCACCGCGACGGAACCCGGGTCGAGCGGGGCCAACTGCCCGGCACACCGTGGCAAGTCGCCCTCAGCGAACTGGGGGTGGGCGCCGACCGCGCCGCCGCGCTCACCAGCCAGCTCATCAACTGGCTTCGTCCGCAGGCCGTGTTGTTCGTCGGGGTCGCCGGGAGCCTCAAGGACGACATCGGGATCGGTGACGTCGTCGTAGGAACGCAGGTGTACGAGATCCACGGCGGGAAGCGGACGCCGGAGGGTTTCCTCGTCCGGCCGAGGGCGTTGCCGGGGTCGCACGCGCTGGAGCAGGCGGCGCGGTCCGCTGTACGGGACATGCCGGATGTGCGGGCGCACTTCGTGCCGATCGCGACGGGTGACGTGGTGCTGGCGGACGCCACGTCCGAGATCGCCCGGCACCTTCGCCACAGCTACAACGACGCCGGCGCGATCGAGATGGAGGGCTTCGGAGCACTCCAAGCGGCCCACCTGAACGGCCGGTTGAACGCGCTCGTCGTCCGGGGCATCAGCGACCGCGCCGACGACGACAAGTCCCGTGCCGACGCCTCCGGTTCACAGCGACGCGCCGCAGGACAGGCCGCGTCGGTGACGGTCGCGCTGCTGCGCAAGCACCGGCCCCGCGAGGACTTCGCCGACTCCGGGGAGGAGCCCCATCGCGGTGGGAGCGAAGGGACGTACGGCGGGGATCACATCGACTTCCGGGGCGGGACCTTCTACGGGCCGGTCGTCGGGAAGCGGGTCGAGGGGCGGGGGTAGGAGCAGGGCGCCCGCGGAAGCCCGCACCCACTGCCTCGAATCCGCCGCAGACTCATTGACCTGACTAGACCAATCCACTTACCTTCACCGGGCAGCCATCCGCCCAGGCCACAACGTAGTGAGCCCGTAGGAGGTCGTGCCCGT
This sequence comes from Streptomyces sp. NPDC096013, assembly GCF_044763565.1. Taxonomy (NCBI): domain Bacteria; kingdom Bacillati; phylum Actinomycetota; class Actinomycetes; order Kitasatosporales; family Streptomycetaceae; genus Streptomyces; species Streptomyces sp. NPDC096013. The sequence goes on from NZ_JBIWGK010000022.1 coordinate 35,382, forward strand.
GCGCCCCACCGCCGCCAGCCACCGCCGAACTGCCCTTCTGACGCCCCTAGTTGCCCTCGCCCTCGCCGCGACGACCCTCACCGCGTGCAGCAGTGGATCCGGAAGCGACCCGGACACGGTGAAGATCTCCTTCAAGCAGTCGACGGACAACTCCATCAAGGTGATGGACACCTACCTCGCCGACATCAAGAAGCAGTTCGAGAAGCAGTACCCCGGCAAGAAGGTCGAGCTCGTCCCGATCAAGGCCCCGGACTCGGAGTACTACACCAAGCTCCAGCAGATGCTCCGCTCCCCGAAGACCGCCCCGGACCTGGTCTACGAGGACACGTTCCTCATCAACAGCGACATCACGTCCGGGTACTTGAAGCCCCTCGACGCCTACCTCGGCAAGTGGCCGGAGTGGAACCAGTTCGTCGACACGGCGAAGTCCGCCGCCAAGGCCGAGGACGGCAAGACGTACGGCGTCCCGGACGGCACGGACACCCGAGGGCTCTGGTTCGACAAGGGGATCTTCAAGAAGGCGGGCCTGCCCGCGAACTGGCAGCCGAAGAACTGGGACGACGTCCTCGCCGCGGCCCGCGCGATCAAGCAGAAGGTCCCCGGCGTCACCCCCCTCAACGTCTACACCGGAAAGCCCGCCGGCGAGGCAGCCACGATGCAGGGCTTCGAGATGCTGCTCTACGGCACCAACGACGGCACCACGGACCCGCTCTACGACCGGTCGTCGAAGAAGTGGATCGCCGGGAGCCAGGGTTTCAAGGACGCCCTCTCGTTCGTCCACACGGTGTACAAGGACAAGCTCGGCCCGGACGTCTCGGACGCCCTCGACCCCAACATCCAGACCTACGTGGCCGGTGAACTGCTCCCCAAGGGCAAACTCGGCATCGCGCTCGACGGATCGTGGCTGCCCCAGGCGTGGTTGAAGGGCAGCGGGCACGAATGGCCCGACTGGTCCAAGGAGTTGGGGCTCGCGTACATGCCGACGCAGCGGGGTCAGGCCCCGGGCAAGGTGAGCATGTCCGGCGGCTGGACCTGGGCGATCCCCTCCAAGGCGGGCAACCCCGACCTCGCCTTCGACTTCATCAAGTCGATGCAGACGAAGGCGAACGCCGAGAAGTGGTACATCGCCAACTCCGGTATCTCCGTGCGGAAGGACGTCGCCGCCGACCCCGCCTACGCCACCGCGCAGCCCGGCATCAAGTTCTTCACGGACCTGGTCGCGAGCACGCACTACCGCCCCGCGTACCCGGCGTACCCGAAGGTCTCGACCGCCATCCAGGAGGCGATGGAGGGCGTGACGACGGGTGACATGTCGGTGGACAAGGCGGCGAGTTCGTACGACGACGAACTCAAGTCGGCCACGGACAACCAGGTCACACAGAAGTGACCACGGCACCCCGGCACGCCCCGGGCCCGAACCTGCCGGAATCCGCCCCGGCCCCGGAGCCCCAACATCCCTCGCAGCAGGGGAACTTGCGCAGCGGCAGGCGCACCCGCACGGGCACCCGGATTCTCACCCACTACCTCCCCCTCTCCCCCGCCCTGGTCCTCCTGCTCCTCTTCCTGGCCGTCCCGATCGGCTACTGCGCCTACATCGCCTTCACCGACCTCCAGCTCACCGGCCAGGCCCACTCGTCGTTCGTGGGCTTCGCGAACTTCCGTACGGCCTTCAAGGACTCGGAGTTCCTCAACGCCGTATGGCTGACGCTGGTGTTCACGGTGGTGTCGTCGTTGATCGGCCAGAACACGCTCGGGCTGGCGCTCGCCACCCTCATGCAGCGGGCCTCGAAACCGGTCCGCACCATCACGGGCGCGATCGTGATCACGGCGTGGGTCCTCCCGGAGGTCGTCGCCGGCTTCCTCCTCTACGCCTTCTTCCGCCGCGAGGGCACCCTGGACGCGATCCTGGTCCGGCTCCATCTCCCTTCCCAGAACTGGCTGTTCACGCTTCCGATCCTCGCGGTGTCGTTCGCGAACGTATGGCGGGGCACGGCGTTCTCGATGCTGGTCTACTCGGCGGCCCTGGACGAGATCCCGAAGGAGATCACGGAGGCGGCGGAGGTCGACGGCGCGGGCGGCTGGCGCCGTCTGTGGCACATCACGCTGCCGATGATCCGCCGCTCGATCGGCACGAACCTGATGCTGAACACCCTCCAGACCCTCTCGGTCTTCGGCCTGATCTGGGTGATGACGAGGGGCGGCCCCGGCAACAAGAGCCAGACCCTCCCCCTCTTCATGTACGAACAGGCCTTCCAGAACAGCATGATCGGCTACGGCACCGCGGTGGCCCTGCTGCTGTTGCTGGTCGGCGCGCTCTTCTCCCTCGTGTACGTACGGCTGTTGCGGACGGAGGTCTGACCCATGGCCCTCTCCCCCACCCTCTCCCCCGGCCGCCCCCGCCTCTCCCGGCGGACGAGCCGGCGCCTGGCGGCGGACGCCGGACTCCTTGTCGTGGCAGCCGCGTTCGCGCTCCCGCTGGCCTGGGTCGTGCTGTCCTCGCTCGACCCGCACGCGGGCCTGCGGGTGAAGGCGCCCGGCAGCCTCACCCTCGACAACTTCACCGCGGTCCTGAAGCCGGACATCACCTTCACGCCCCTGCTCAACAGCCTGATCCTGTGCGGCGGCGGCACCTTGCTGACGGTGGTGTGCGCGGCCCTCGCGGCATACCCGCTCTCCCGCTTCCAGTCCCGCCTGAACCGCCCCTTCCTCCTCACCATCCTCTTCACCACGAGCCTGCCCATCACGGCGATCATGGTGCCGGTGTACGCCCTGTTCGTCCAGGTCAACCTCATCGACACCATGCAGGGCACCATCCTGTTCTTCGCCGCGTCCCAACTCCCCTTCGCCATCTGGCTGATGAAGAACTTCATGGACGGCGTACCGAAGGAACTGGAGGAGGCCGCCTGGACGGACGGCGCGTCGTCCCTCCAGTCCCTGGTCCGGATCGTGCTGCCGCTCATGGGTCCCGGCGTCGCCGTCGTCACGATCTTCTCGTTCGTGATGATGTGGGGGAACTTCTTCGTCCCCTTCATGCTGCTGCTCACCCCGGACCAGATGCCGGCGAGCGTGAGCATCAACGAGTTCTTCGGGAACCGCGGGATGGTGGCCTACGGGCAGCTGGCCGCGTTCTCCGTCGTGTACTCGACGCCGGTGATCCTGCTGTACGTGCTGATCTCACGGCGGTTGGGGGGCGGGTTCGCGCTGGGCGGGGCGGTCAAGGGGTGATCTCCTCGGCCGGGCTGTGGGCGTCCTCGAACGCCCGCAGCCGGGCCACGGGCCGCCGGACGCCACGAGGCTCCGCCCCCCACCATCGAATTCCCGCCACCGCCCACATCCCCCCACACCCGATCACCACCCCCACCACAAACGCACTCCCCTTCGACCCCCGCCCGAACGCTCCACCGCGACAAGCCACTCCCCGAAGCCCGCCGCACCGGCAAATGGCAAGGCAGGGCGGCATATTCAGTGGCCTCGGGTCAGCTCCGGCGCGCCCCTCCGCCCCCGGCTTCACCACTCAGGGTCACCGATCTCCCCCGCCCCGGGCTCGATACAGACCCCTCGCGCGACTAGATCCGTACGTTCCTACAATCCGTAATCCTGGCCGAACAGACCGTAGTCACCGCACGCGGGCGCCCCTAGCTTGTGGCGCGTGCGCCGACCCCCAGTTCAGCCCAGCCCGTCCACGCCGCCTCCGCCGCCCACTCCACCGTTCGACGCGCCCGCCGCCCGCAGGCTCCGTACCGCCCTCAATATGGGGCCCGAGCACGTCGCGTACGGCATGCGCGCCTCGTACGGACTGTCGTATGTCACGCCTGACCTGGTCATCGCCTGGGAGCGGGGGCTCACCGCGCCATCCGGGCCCGAACTCACCGCGCTCGCCGGCGTGTTGTGGTGCTCGGCGGGTGAACTCATCGGCAAGCCACGCACGCTGCGTGAGCACCGGCTCGCCCGGGGCCTCGCTCCGGAGGACATCGCCCGGGCCGTCGGGCTCGAACTCCTCGCGTATCTGCGGATGGAGGAGCACGACCAGTGGCGCGGCACCGAGCGCCAGTCGTCCGCGCTGGCCGAGCTGCTCGACCTCTCGCTGCCCGAGTTCATCAGTGTCACCGGGCGCGACGTTCGGCTCGCGGAGCTGCTGCGCAGCGCGATGACCACGCGATGGCAGGCGTACGTACGGCCGATCGGCAAGATGGTGCCCCTGGACCGGCGGCTCCTGGAGGACTCCCTCCAGGAGCTGCACGAGGACTACCAGGCGCAGATGGTCGCCACCCTCAGCTGGGGCGGAGGCAACTCCGCCGTCGCGGCGGGCGAGGCCGGCCGGGACTTCCTCGACCAGATCATCAGCCGGTTCTGGGCCATGGTGGACAGGAGTACCTACAGACATCCCGCGAGGCGAGGCCCCGCGGGCGCAACGGCTAGAAGACCGACTCCGCCTCGTCCATCCGGTCCTTCGGCACCGTCTTCAGCTCGGTGACCGCCTCCGCGAGCGGCACCATCACCACGTCCGTGCCGCGCAGCGCGGTCATCCGGCCGAACTGTCCCTGGTGCGCGGCCTCGACCGCGTGCCAGCCGAAGCGGGTCGCCAGCACCCGGTCGTAGGCGGTCGGTACGCCGCCGCGCTGGATGTGGCCGAGGATGACCGGCTTGGCCTCCTTGCCGAGGCGGCGTTCGAGTTCGTAGGCCAGCGCGGTGCCGATGCCCTGGAAGCGCTCGTGGCCGAACTGGTCGATCTCGCCCTTGTTGTAGTCCATGGAGCCCTCGGCGGGGTGGGCGCCCTCGGCCACGCACACGACGGCGAACTTCTTGCCGCGGGCGAAGCGCTCCTCGACCATCTTCACCAGGTCGGCCGGGTCGAAGGGGCGCTCGGGCAGGCAGATGCCGTGCGCGCCCGCCGCCATCCCGGACTCCAGCGCGATCCAGCCCGCGTGCCGGCCCATGACCTCGACGACCATGACCCGCTGGTGCGACTCCGCCGTGGTCTTCAGGCGGTCCATCGCCTCGGTCGCGACCCCGACCGCCGTGTCGAAGCCAAAGGTGCGGTCCGTCGACGAGATGTCGTTGTCGATGGTCTTGGGGACGCCCACGACCGGCAGGCCCGCGTCGCTCAGCATGCGCGCCGCCGTCAGAGTGCCCTCGCCGCCGATCGGGATCAGCACGTCGATGCCGAAGTCGCGCGCGATGTCCAGCGCGTTCTCGCAGGCCTCGCGGAGCCGGTCGCGCTCCAGCCGTGAGGAGCCGAGGATGGTGCCGCCGCGGGCGAGGATGCCGCTGACCGCGTCGAGGTCGAGGGTGCGGTAGTGACTGTCGAGCAGTCCCGCGTAGCCGTCCTCGAAGCCGATGACCTCGTCGCCGTAGGTCGTGACGGCTCGGTGCACGACCGACCGGATCACGGCGTTCAGGCCGGGGCAGTCGCCGCCTGCGGTGAGAACTCCGATGCGCATCGTGCTGTGTCTCCTGCTCGCTGTTGAGACCGGTGAGCCATGCCGATTCTTTCACGTCCTCCACAGGGTTGCCGATTCCGTCCCCTCCCGGGGCGCCGGTTCGGTCCGGTATGCCGTGTTCCGCGCCCCCGCGGCTCCCGTACGCCTCCCCAGCTGACGGGCGCCTTATCCACCCCCGGAGGTATTGTCAAGATGGTTCTGCTCACCCTCGGTGGGCGGTTTTTATGGCTGTCCGGGGCAGGAACACGGCGGCCGGAACACGACCATCCAGAGGGAGAACGCACCCGTGACGCGCAGCGTGTACGTGACCGGGATCGACCGCGGCGACGGCCGTCAGGTCGTCGAGCTGGGAGTCATGGAACTCCTGACCCGGCAGGTCGACCGGGTGGGGGTGTTCCGCCCCCTCGTCCACGACGGCCCCGATCGTCTGTTCGAGCTGTTGCGTGCGCGCTACCGGCTGTCCCAGGACCCGGCGACCGTCTACGGCATGGACTACCACGAGGCCTCCGCCCTCCAGGCCGAGCAGGGCACCGACGAGCTGGTGTCCACACTCGTCGACCGCTTCCACCTCGTCGCCCGTGACTACGATGTCGTCCTCGTCCTCGGCACCGACTACGCGGACACCCAGTTCCCGGACGAGCTGTCCCTCAACGCCCGCCTCGCGAACGAGTTCGGCGCCTCGGTGATCCCCGTCGTCGGCGGCCGCAAGCAGACCGCCGAGTCCGTGCTCGCCGAGACGCGCAACGCGTACCGCGCCTACGACGGCCTCGGCTGCGACGTCCTCGCGATGGTCACCAACCGGGTCGCCCGCGAGGACCGCGACACGATCGCCGGCCGGCTGGAGACCCGGCTGCCGGTGCCCTGCTACGTCGTACCGGACGAGCCCGCCCTCTCCGCGCCGACCGTCGCCCAGATCACCCACGCCCTCGGCGGCAAGGTCCTCCTCGGGGACGACTCGGGGCTCGCCCGCGACGCGCTGGACTTCGTCTTCGGCGGGGCGATGCTCCCCAACTTCCTGAACGCGCTGACCCCGGGCTGCCTCGTCGTCACCCCCGGCGACCGCGCCGACCTAGTCATCGGCGCGCTGGCCGCGCACAGCGCCGGCACCCCGCCGATAGCCGGCGTGCTGCTCACCCTGGACGAGCGCCCCTCCGACGGCGTCCTCACCCTCGCCGCCCGCCTCGCACCGGGCACCCCGGTGATCTCGGTGGCCGGCAATTCCTTCCCCACCGCCGCCGAACTCTTCTCCCTGGAGGGGAAGTTGAACGCGGCCACCCCGCGCAAGGCGGAGACCGCGCTCGGCCTCTTCGAGCGGTACGTCGACACGGGCGACCTGCTGAGGCGGGTCTCGGCGCCGAGCAGCGACCGGCTCACCCCGATGATGTTCGAGCACACGCTCCTGGAACGGGCCCGCTCCGACAAGCGCCGCATCGTCCTCCCCGAGGGCACCGAGCCGCGCGTCCTGCACGCCGCCGAGGTCCTGCTGCGGCGCGGTGTCTGCGAGCTGACGCTCCTCGGCCCCGAGGACCAGATCCGCAAGCGGGCCGCCGATCTCGGCATCGACCTCACCGCGGCCCAGCTGATCGACCCGCACACCTCCCAGCTCCGCGACCGCTTCGCCGAGAAGTACGCCGCGCTCCGCGCCCACAAGGGCGTGACCGTCGAGCTGGCCTACGACGTCGTCGCCGACGTGAACTACTTCGGCACCCTGATGGTCGAGGAGGGCCTCGCCGACGGCATGGTCTCCGGCGCCGTGCACTCCACCGCCGCGACCATCCGCCCCGCCTTCGAGATCATCAAGACCAAGCCGGACGCCGACATCGTCTCGTCCGTCTTCTTCATGTGCCTCGCCGACAAGGTCCTCGTCTACGGCGACTGCGCCGTCAACCCCGACCCGAACGCCGAGCAGTTGGCCGACATCGCCATCCAGTCGGCCGCCACCGCCGAGCAGTTCGGGGTCGCGGCGCGGATCGCGATGCTGTCGTACTCGACCGGTACGTCCGGCTCGGGCATCGACGTCGACAAGGTGCGCGAGGCGACCGAACTGGTCCGGCTGCGGCGGCCCGACCTGCGGATCGAGGGGCCCATCCAGTACGACGCCGCCGTCGAGCCCAGCGTCGCCGCCACGAAGCTGCCCGATTCCGAAGTCGCGGGCCAGGCAAGCGTGTTGATCTTCCCCGACCTGAACACCGGCAACAACACCTACAAGGCCGTGCAGCGTTCGGCCGGCGCGATCGCGGTCGGGCCGGTGCTTCAGGGGCTGCGCAAGCCGGTCAACGACCTGTCCCGGGGCGCCCTCGTCTCGGACATCGTCAACACCGTCGCCATCACGGCGATCCAGGCACAGACCCCGAACGAGAAGGCTTCCCAGCAGTGACCGCGACCCGTGTCCTCGTCCTCAACTCCGGCTCCTCGTCGGTGAAGTACCAGCTGCTCGACATGGCGGCCGGCACCCGCCTCGCGGTCGGGCTCGCCGAGCGGATCGGCGAGGAGACCTCCCGTTTCGAGCACACCCACGTCGACACGGGCGCCGTCCGTGAGTGGACCGGCCCGATCCCCGATCACGAGGCGGCGCTCAAGGCCGTGGCGGAGGAGCTGACGAGGGACGGACTCGGCCTGGACTCACCGGAGTTGGCGGCCATCGGGCACCGGGTGGTGCACGGCGGGAAGACCTTCACCGCGCCGACCGTGATCGACGACGGCGTGCTCGCGGAGATCGAACGGCTCATCCCCGTCGCGCCGTTGCACAACCCGGCGAACCTCGTCGGAATCCGTACCGCGATGGCGCTGCGGCCCGATCTGCCGCAGGTGGCCGTGTTCGACACGGCGTTCCACACGACGATGCCGGAGTCGGCCGCGCGCTACGCGATCGACGTGAAGACCGCCGACGCGTACCGCATCCGGCGGTACGGCTTCCACGGGACCTCGCACGCGTATGTGTCGCGGGCGACGGCGAAGCTGCTGGGGAAGGCGCCCGAGGACGTCAACGTGATCGTGCTGCACCTCGGGAACGGGGCGTCCGCCTCCGCCGTGCGCGGTGGCCGGTGTGTGGAGACCTCCATGGGGCTGACACCGCTGGAGGGACTGGTGATGGGGACCCGGTCGGGAGACCTGGATCCGGCCGTCATCTTCCATTTGATGCGTGTTGGCGAAATGTCCACCGATGAGATCGACACTCTTCTCAACAAGAAGAGCGGTCTGATCGGGCTGTGCGGGGACAACGACATGCGGGAGATCCGGCGCCGGATCGACGAGGGCGACGAACAGGCGGAACTCGCCTTCGACATCTACATTCACCGTTTGAAGAAGTACATCGGCGCCTACTGCGCGGTGCTCGGCCGGGTGGACGCGGTCGCCTTCACAGCGGGAGTCGGGGAGAACGCGAGTGCCGTGCGGGAAGCTGCCGTCACGGGCCTGGAGCTGCTGGGGCTCGGGATCGACGGGGCGCTGAACGCCGTACGGAGCCACGAGCCACGGCTGATCTCGCCCGCGTCCGCGCGGGTCGCGGTCGCGGTGGTACCGACGGACGAGGAATGGGAGATCGCCACGCAGAGCTATGCGCTGGTCGGAAATTCCAACGCCTGAGCGCCTGCCCGCCCATTTGTATCTTCCGCCAGACGGAATATTCCGTAGCGAAACAAACCGATAGGATCGTCCCATGCGCCGTTCGAAAATCGTCTGTACTCTCGGCCCCGCGGTCGACTCCCACGAGCAGTTGGTGTCGCTGATCGAGGCCGGCATGAATGTGGCCCGCTTCAATTTCAGCCACGGCACCCACGCCGAGCATCAGGGGCGGTACGACCGCGTCCGTGCCGCGGCCAAGGAGACCGGCCGTGCCATCGGCGTCCTCGCCGACCTTCAGGGCCCGAAGATCCGCCTGGAGACCTTCGCCGAGGGTCCCGTCGAGCTGGTGCGCGGTGACGAGTTCACCATCACCACCGAGGACGTCCCGGGCGACAAGACCATCTGCGGTACGACGTACAAGGGCCTGCCCGGTGACGTCTCGCGCGGGGACCAGATCCTCATCAACGACGGCAACGTCGAGCTGAAGGTCCTCGACGTCGAGGGCCCGCGGGTCCGGACGATCGTCATCGAGGGCGGTGTCATCTCCGACCACAAGGGCATCAACCTGCCCGGCGCGGCCGTGAACGTGCCCGCGCTGTCCGACAAGGACGTCGAGGACCTGCGCTTCGCCCTGCGGATGGGCTGCGACATGGTCGCCCTGTCCTTCGTGCGCGACGCCCACGACGTGAACGACGTCCACAAGGTGATGGACGAGGAGGGCCGCCGGGTCCCCGTCATCGCGAAGGTGGAGAAGCCGCAGGCGGTCGCCAACATGGAGGCCGTGGTCGCGGCCTTCGACGCGGTGATGGTGGCCCGCGGCGACCTGGCCGTGGAGTACCCGCTGGAGAAGGTCCCGATGGTGCAGAAGCGCCTGGTGGAGCTGTGCCGCCGTAACGCCAAGCCGGTGATCGTGGCGACCCAGATGATGGAGTCGATGATCACCAACTCCCGCCCCACGCGCGCCGAGGCCTCCGACGTGGCCAACGCGATCCTGGACGGCGCGGACGCGGTCATGCTGTCCGCCGAGTCGAGCGTGGGCGCGTACCCGATCGAGACGGTCAAGACGATGTCGAAGATCGTCGTCGCGGCCGAGCAGGAGCTGCTCAGCAAGGGCCTCCAGCCGCTGGTGCCGGGCAAGAAGCCGCGTACGCAGGGCGGTTCGATCGCGCGTGCCGCGTGCGAGATCGCCGACTTCCTCGGCGGCCGGGCCCTGGTGGCCTTCACGCAGTCCGGTGACACCGCCCGCCGGCTGTCCCGCTACCGCGCCTCGCAGCCGATCGTCGCCTTCACGATGGACGAGGGCACCCGCAACCAGCTGACGCTCAGCTGGGGCGTCGAGTCGCACGTCGTGCCGTTCGTCAACAGCACGGACGAGATGGTCGACATGGTCGACGCGGAGATCGCCAAGATCAACCGCTTCAACCCGGGCGACACCCTCATCATCACGGCCGGCTCGCCCCCCGGCGTCCCCGGCACCACCAACATGCTCCGCGTCCACCACCTCGGCGGCGCCGAGCGCAACTGACGTACACCTGAAGGTTCTTGTACGGCGCTGAGGGCGCCCCCTGGAGAAGGGGGCGCCCTCAGTTTTGTGCGCGGCTCCCGAACGGGCTTGTGGGTGGACTCAGTTCTGGTAGCTGCGCAGGCCGGGGACGGTCAGCGTGCCGCCGAACTGGCCTGCCTGGACCACCTTCACGTTGGTGAAGTAGATCAGCGGGATGTTCAGCGGCGGCGGGTTGTCCGGGTCGAACGTGATCGGGATCAGTCCGAACAGGTTGCCCGAGATGGACTGCGTGTACATGACCGTGTCGCCGTCGCGGATCGTGGAGGTCGAGCCGGAGGCCGCCTGCACGTGGTACGTCTTGCCGGACTGCTTGTCGTCGACCGTCTGGTGCAGGTCGCCGATGTCGGTGCCGCCGGAGATGACGTACTTCAGGACCTTCTTGACCGTGCCGTTGGCCGTCTTCACCTCGACGACGCCCTGGTAGTCGGCGCCCTTGAGGAGCAGCGAACTCGCGTTCAGGTACCAGGGATCGTCCGGCAGCAGCACCTTGTTGTCGACGCCGCCGGTGTCGTCCGTGGCGACCGGGCAGTCCGAGGTGTCGGTGCTCGCGCTCGCGGACGGGCTCGGGGTGGCCGTGGCGGTGGCCGCGTCCTCGGCCGCCTTCGTGGTGTCCTCGGCCGCCTTGGACGCCGTGTCGGTCGTGTCCTTCACGGTGTCCTTGGCCGTGTCGGTGACCTTCTTGGTCGTGTCCTTGACGGTGTCGGACGCGCTGGAGGAACCGTCCGAGGACGTGTCCTTCGTGGCGCTCGCCGAGGCGGACGCGGTCGGCGTCGGGGTGGCGCTCGCCGTGCTGCCGGACTTCGACGAACCGCCGGTGAGGATGCCGGTGATGACGTCGCCGATGCCGTCCAGCAGGCCGCCGCTGCTCGCGGACGCCGAGGGCGTCGCGGTGGCGGTGCTGCCGGACGAACCGCTCGACTCCGCGGACTTGCTCGCGGAGGCGGACGGCTTGGACGTGGCGGCCTTGTCGTCGGAACCTGAATCCGACGAAGAGGTCTTGCCCGAGCCGGAGTCGTCCGACTTCGCCCCGCCCGTCGCCGAGGGCGAGGGCGTCGCGGTGTCCTTGGAGGAGTCGGCGGACTCGCTCGCGCTGGTGGACGGCGTCGCCGTGGGGGTGGCGCTCGCCGTCGACTTGGCGAGGGCCGCGACGCAGTCCTTGTACTCGTCGGCCGTCAGGCTCTTCGACGACGGCGAGGTCGTCGCTCCGTTGTCGGCCAGCGCCAGGGAGGACGTGAAGCCCATCCCCATGATGACGGCGGTCGGCATCGCCACCGTGGCTATCGCCTTGCCGGCGGGCATGTGGAGCCTGGTGAACAGCGGCTTCTTGGGTGCCGCATGCCGCGGCCCGGTTCTCACACGGGACTCGTCCACATCAGTCCCGTGGGTCACCTCGTCAGCCGGCACTGTGCCTCCCGTTCGCCCCGTTGTTCACCGGGCTCGTTCCTGACAGATCGTTCGGCTCGTCCGTACCGTCGGCGGACTCGTACGGCGCGGGCTCCTGAGGCGCGGCGTAGTACGACGCGGACTCGTGCGGCGCCGCCTCGTACGGCGCGGCCCCGGCGGGGGCGCCGCCCTCTCCCTGGGTGTCCTCCTGGACCGCCTGCGGCTCCGGCGGTGCGCCCGGCGCCCAGGACACGGCCAGCGCCCCGCCGACCATGGCGAGGAGGAAGCCGATCAGGAAGCCGCCGAGGTTGGACACGGGGATGGACACCAGCGCCAGCAGGATCGCCGCGACACCCGCGAAGGTGCGCACATGCTTCTGGAACCAGAGGCTGAAGCCCAGGACGACGAGCAGCACACCGATGATCAGGGAGCCGGCGCCCGCGGTGGTGGCCATCGCCAGCGTCAGATGCCCGATCTGGAGATGCGCGTACGGGAAGTAGGCGATCGGGAGTCCGCCGAGCATGACGAACAGACCGGCCCAGAACGGCCTCGTGCCACGCCAGGCGCGGAACTGCAGCCTCCGGCGGGTGAACTGACCGGGTGCGGCAGGAGTCTCGGCGGTCATGGAAAACAGCTCCCTGGTACGGCGTTGCTGTGGTGGAGAGGTGCACCTCGCGTGAAGGTGCGGGTGGAAGGTGGACGGGCGGGGGCGCCACCGGCTCCCCCGCCCGCCGTCAAGTGCCTAGTAGCACTCGTGGGTGCCGGCCGAGACCGACATCTTCAGCCCGCTGAGCTTGAAGGTTCCGGCAGTGGTGGCCCACGCCGTCTGCTTCACGTCGGTCAGCGTGGCCGACTCGGCCTGCTGCGCGAATCCGTACGGGTTGGCAGCCTCGCTGCCGCCCTTCATGCCGGGACCCTTCGTGGCGTTTCCGGCGGCCACACCGATGTCGATGTTCTTGAACACCGCATCGGCGCTGAGGTCCTGGACGTCGATGTACAGGTTCTCGGCCTGCACCGGCGTACCGCCGCCGCCGGCCTTCAGCACGAGGCTGACGGACCCGAGCAGCGGGATGTTCGGGGTGACCACCGACTGGCACATGTTGGTGATCGACGCGGACTTGAACGCCGAGACAGCGACGGGGTGAGCCGTCTTGCTGCCGTCGAGGTTGTAACCCGAGTCAAGGGCTCCGTACTGCGTGAAGCCCGTACCGTCGAGCTGGTCGGCCGTCACCTTGAACGACTGACCGGAAACGCTGAACGACGCGGCGAGAGCACCCTGCGCGAGGGCCACACCTATACACGCCGTAGCGGCGACGCTGGGCACCATGACCACAGCGAAGCGCTTCCATCTCGTCCCGCCACGCACCTGGGACTCCATATTTCCTCCTTCTCGGACGTACATCTCCTGGCCCTGACTGCCCCCAGTTGGCGGCTCAGCCGGGCAGGGATGGGAGAAGTGCTACGTCCTCGGGAAGGGGAGCGCCCGTCTTCGGAGGCGCGAACCGCGCACCGATCACCGGCGATCACCCCCGAGCGACAACCACTGGTCGCGCCTGACGCACATCACGCACAACCTTGCTGGACAGGCTCCGCCGAGCGGCGAAGACCCCCCTGCCCAAGAGCCGACTCCATAGTTTCCGGCTCTACTCGGTGGGGACCCAGGAGATTCCGGCGACCCGACCGGCTGTCGGGTACGGAAATGGACCGAGCGTCGCCGATCGTGGTGCATTCTCGCCGCCCGCACAAGGGGCTTCGTTACTCGGTAGTAACGGCCGGATAACCGAACAACGACCCGCCGGTATCGGTCGACGACGCTGGGTGCCATCCTGGGCCAGGACAAATCAGTTGACACTTGGACGGAATCCGACAGATCAGCTGCCCTGACTTACTCCAAGTAACAGCGGCCGCGTTTACCAAGTTTTGGCAAAGCGCGGCCGCAGTGACACTCCGTCGGCAAATCTTTCACTCCGGCATCACAGGTCACGAGGTTTACCGACTGGTCAGAACCGGCCCCGCGCCCCGCTCAGAACAACGCCCTCGCCAGCGCCCGCCGAGCCGTCGTCACCCTGGGGTCATCGGCCCCGACGACCTCGAACAGCTCCAGCAGCCGCAGCCGTACGGCGTCCCGGTCGTCACCCACCGTGCGCCGCACGGTGTCGATGAGCCGGCTGAAGGCGTCCTCGACATGGCCGCCCACCAGATCCAGGTCGGCGGCGGCGATCTGCGCCGGCACGTCACCGGGCTTCTCGGCCGCCTCGGTGCGCACCTGCTGCGGGTCGAGCGCCGACACCCGGTGCAGCAACTCGGCCTGGGCGAGACCCAGTTTCGCCTCGGAGTTGCCCGGGTCGTCGCTCAGCACGCTCTTGTAGGCCCGCACGGCCCCGCCGAAGTCCCCCGCGTCCAGGGCCTGTACGGCGGCTTCGAGCAGGGCGTCATAGGGGCCCGCCGGCACCTCGGCGACGGCCTCGGGGCGGTCGCCCTGCTCGGCGTCGGGGTCGACGGCCAGGCCGGTGAGGCCGAAGCGCTGCTCGGCGACCTGGATCAACTGGTCGAGGGTCTGCCGGATCTGCGACTCGGCGGCGGCCCCCTGGAAGAGCGGGAGCGCCTGGCCGGCGACCACCGCGAAGACGGCCGGGATGCCCTGCACCCCGAACTGCTGCATCAGCATCTGGTTGGCGTCGACATCGATCTTGGCAAGGACGAAGCGTCCGTTGTATTCGAGGGCGAGCCGCTCCAGGAGCGGGCTCAGCTGCTTGCACGGCTCGCACCACTCGGCCCAGAAGTCGATGACGACCGGTACCTCGGTGGACCGTTGCAGGACCTCGCTCTCGAACCCCGCCTCATCTACGTCGCTCACCAGGTCGGCCGGGGAGACGGCCCCGCCGCCGCCCTGCCTGGCGCTCTCGGCGCGCGCCTGCTCCGCCTTGACCTTGGCCTCTTGGGCCGCCTTCACCGCGGCGAGGTCGACGACTCCGCTCATGGACATGTTCCGTGGCTGCATGCGTCTATCCTCCCCCGTCCGCGCGTGTGAATGAAAAGCGTTGTGAAAGCTCGTCCGGGACGAGCCGTCCGGCGCCGGGTCCCCACCCGGCACGTGGTTTCGCTACGAGTCGTAGCGTAATGGTGCGGGGTGCCTCCCGGACACCGGTACCCGGTGATCTCCCTCACTGCGCCACAGGACCCGACGGTTATGGTCGTGGGATGCAGAGCAGCACTCCCGCCCCGCGCGCCGCAGGACGCCCCCGCAGCGCCACGGCGGACACCGCGATCCTCGCGGCCACGCGGGAGGCCCTGGTCGAACTCGGCTGGTCCAAGCTCACGTTGGGAGACGTCGCCACCCGCGCGGGGGTCGCGAAGACGACCCTCTACCGCCGCTGGGCGGGCAAGAACGAACTCGTCGTCGACGCGGTGGCGGAGCTCTTCGACGAGCTCCGCCTCCCCGACCGCGGGACGCTGGCCGCCGACATCGAGGGCGTCGTCCTCCAGTTCGCGGCGATCCTGGCCCGCCCCGAGGCCAAGAGCGGGCTGATGGCGGTGGTCGCCGAGTCGATCCGCGACGACGCCCTGCGCGAGCGCATCCGCGAGTCGATCGTCGACCGGCAGAAGCGCCTGGTCCTGGAGGGCAGGGCGCGGGCCCAGGCGCGCGGCGAACTCCCCCCGGAGACCGACCCCGAGGAGGCCGCCCGCACCGCCGACCTCATCTTCGACGTGGTCGCGGGCGCGGTGGTCCACCGCACCCTGGTGAGCGCCGAGCCGGCCGACGAACGCTGGGTCCGCAGCTTCACCCAGGTCCTGCTGCTCGGCCTGATCTCGGTCAACACCCCGTAGAAACGGGCGGGTTCCTGAACCACCCCGTAGAAGCGGGCGGTTCTAGAACCCGGCGGGCTCGGTGTACACCCCCCACTCGTCCCGCAGCACCCCGCAGATCTCCCCGAGCGTCGCCTCGGCCCGCGCCGCGTCCAGCATCGGCCCGATCATGTTCGACCCGTCCCGCGCCGCCGCGAGCATCGCGTCCAGCGCGGCCCCTACGGCCGCCTCGTCCCGGACGCCCTTGCGCGCGCCCAGCTCCCGGACCTGCTCCCGCTCCACCTCGTGGCTGACCCGCAGGATCTCCAGGTCGCCGGTGACCGAACCGTGGTGCACATTGACGCCGACGACCCGCTTGTCGCCCTTCTCCACCGACCGCTGGTACTGGAACGCGGCCTCGGCGATCTCACCGGTGAACCAGCCGTCCTCGATGCCGCGCAGGATGCCGGAGGTGATCGGCCCGATCGGGTGCTGTCCGTCCGGGTGGGCCCGCAGCCCGCGCTCCCTGATCTGCTCGAAGATCTTCTCGGCGTCCGCCTCGATCCGGTCGGTGAGCTGCTCGACGTACCACGAACCCCCCAGCGGGTCGGCCACGTTGGCGACCCCGGTCTCCTCCATCAGCACCTGCTGCGTGCGCAGCGCGATCTCCGCGGCCTGCTCGCTGGGCAGGGCGAGGGTCTCGTCCAGGGCGTTGGTGTGCAGCGAGTTGGTCCCGCCGAGCACGGCCGCGAGCGCCTCGACCGCCGTACGGACGACGTTGTTGTACGGCTGCTGGGCGGTCAGGGAGACGCCGGCGGTCTGGGTGTGGAAGCGCAGCCACTGGGCCTTCTCGGACGTCGCGCCGTAGACGTCCCGCATCCAGCGGGCCCAGATGCGGCGCGCGGCGCGGAACTTGGCGATCTCCTCGAAGAAGTCGACGTGCGCGTCGAAGAAGAAGGACAGGCCGGGGGCGAAGACGTTGACGTCCAGGCCGCGGGAGAGGCCGAGTTCGACGTATCCGAAGCCGTCCGCGAGGGTGTACGCCAGCTCCTGCGCGGCGGTGGAGCCGGCCTCGCGGATGTGGTAGCCGGAGACGGAGAGCGGCTTGTAGGCGGGGATGCCCGTCGCGCAGTACTCCATGAGGTCGCCGATGAGGCGCAGGTGCGGCTCGGGCTGGAAGAGCCACTCCTTCTGGGCGATGTACTCCTTGAAGATGTCCGTCTGGAGCGTGCCGTTCAGGACGGCCGGGTCGACGCCCTGGCGCTCCGCGGCGACCAGGTACATGCAGAAGACGGGGACGGCGGGCCCGCTGATGGTCATGGAGGTGGTCACGTCGCCGAGCGGGATGTCCTTGAAGAGGACCTCCATGTCGGCGGCGGAGTCGATGGCGACCCCGCAGTGGCCCACCTCGCCCAGCGAGCGCGGGTCGTCGGAGTCGCGGCCCATGAGGGTCGGCATGTCGAAGGCGACGGAGAGTCCGCCGCCGCCGTTGGCCAGGATCTTCTTGTAGCGCTCGTTGGTCTGCTCGGCGTTGCCGAACCCGGCGAACTGCCGGATCGTCCAGGTCCGCCCCCGGTAGCCCGTGGCATACAGCCCGCGTGTGTAGGGGTACTCGCCGGGCCATCCGATCCGCTCGAAGCCGTCGTACGTGTCCCCGGGGCGAGGCCCGTACACCGGCTCGACGGGATCTCCGGAGAGCGTCGTGAAATCCGCCTCACGCGTGCGTGCGGCGTCGAACCGGGCCTGCCAGCGTCGGCGGCCCTCTGCGATGGCGTCAGCGTCCATACCTTCGAATTTACTAGGACGTCCTAGTAAATGTCGATGGCTGACCGCCGTACGCGACCCGTACGGCGGTGGAAGCGGTGGTGCTCAGACCTCGGCGGCGACCGGAGCCGGCTCGGCGAACCGGCCCTCGAGCTCACGGCTGACCCTGCGCTCGACGAAGAACGCGGCCGTCGGGATCGTGCCCGCGAGGAGCACCCACAGCTGCTTGCCGACCGGCCACTTGGCCTTGGAGCCCAGGTCGAAGGCGAAGAGCAGATAGACGACGTACAGCCAGCCGTGCGCGATGGCGACGACCTCGGTGAAGCTCCCGGCGCCGTCGATCTTCAGGAGGTACTTGGCGATCATGCTCAGGCAGAGCAGGACCAGCAGCACACCCGTGGTGTACGCCAAAACGCGGTAGCGGGTGAACACGCTCTTTTTCATGAGGACGAGCGTAACCACCCGTTCCGGGCGATCTTTCCCCGGGTCGGCGGCCCGGCTCACTCCTCCTCGAAGTCCTCCGCGGCGACCCTCAGGGGCCGCAGCATCGCGAAGATCTCCCCGCACTCCTCGGCGTCGTAGGCGCCCAGGCCGAAGTCCATCTCCATCAGGTCGCGGGTGGCCGCGTCGCAGACCTCGCGGCCCTTGTCGGTGATGGAGGCGAGGGTGCCGCGGCCGTCGTTCGGGTTGGGCCGCTTGGCGACGAGACCGGACCTGACCAGGCGGTCCACGGTGTTCGTCACGGAGGTGGGGTGCACCATGAGCCGCTCGCCGATCTTGGACATGGGCAGCTCGCCGGCCTTGGAGAAGGTGAGCAGCACCAGCGCCTCGTAGCGCGCGAAGGTCAGTCCGTAGGGCTTGACGACCGCGTCGACCTCGGCGAGCAGGATCTGCTGCGCCCGCATGATCGAGGTGATGGCGGCCATCGAGGGCACGCTTCCCCAGCGCTGCTTCCAGTGTTCGTCGGCGCGGGCGATGGGGTCGAAAGGGAGACTGAGGGGCTTTGGCACGCCACCAGACCTTACCGGCCGGTCACATCGTGGTCAGCCCCGTCTCGCCTATCGGTCCCAGTGGTCCCTGCGGTCCTCCGCGGCCGCACCCGTGTGCCCGGTGTCGCAGCGGAACGGGTCGCGCCCCTTGTGTAAGGATTACTGACTGATTGTCATTGAATGTCCCCCTCGCGCAAGGAGCAGCATGTCCCGGCTGATCCACACGTTCGCGGCGCTCGCGGTGTTCGGCCTCGCGGTGGGCTGTTCGTCCGCGTCCGACGTCGACGAGGCCTCCGTCGCCGCTGCCCGGTCCAAGGCGCCGGCCGGCGACATGACCTTCTGGGTCGACCCGGCGAGCCCGGCGGCCGAGCAGATCCAGCTGTGGGAGCGGGAGGGGCGCACCCAGGACGCCGCCCTGCTCAAGCGGATCGCCGACGAGCCGGCCGCGCTGTGGCCCGCCGGGGAGATCGACCCCGGTCCTGTGGTGCGGGCGGCGACCTCGGCCGCGCGCCAGGAGGGGCGTACGGCGCTCTTCGTCGCGTACGACATCCCGCACCGCGACTGCGGTCAGCACTCGGCCGGCGGGGCGGCGGACGCGGACGCGTACCGGGCGTGGATCGGGAAGTTCGCCGAGGCGCTGGGGAGCGCGAAGGCCCTGGTCGTGCTGGAGCCGGATGCCGTCGCGCACACGGTGGACGGCTGCACGCCCGGTGAGTACCAGGACGAGCGGGAGCGGTTGCTGAGCGAGGCGGTCGTCCGGCTGAAGCAGCAACCGGGCACGAAGGTCTACCTCGACGCGGGCAACCCGGCCTGGATCAGGGACCCCGGGAAACTCGTGGAGCCCTTGAAGCGGGCCGGTGTGCAGGAGGCCGACGGCTTCTCGCTCAACGTGTCCAACTTCCAGACGGACGAGGTGACGAAGAAGTACGGCGTCGAGCTCTCGCGCGACCTGGGCGGCAAGCACTTCGTCGTGGACACCAGCCGCAACGGCAACGGGCCGCTGGACGGAGCCTGGTGCAACCCGCCCGGCCGCGGCCTGGGCACCCGGCCGACCACCGACACCGGCGAGGCCGCACTGGACGCCTATCTGTGGATCAAGCGGCCCGGCGCCTCGGACGGCACCTGCGAGGGCGGTCCGAACGCCGGGCAGTGGTGGCCGGAGTACGCCTTGGAGCTGGCGCGCAACTCCAAGGCGTAGCAAGGCGGTTCAGTGGGTCACGGTCGACCTCACTTCACCTGGAGCCACTTGGCCTCCGACGGCGTGCCCTGCGCGTCCGTCACGAAGAGCATGTACCAGCCGGGCGGCACCAGCGCCCGGTCCTTCGGGACGTCCACCGTCACCGACTTGCCGTTCTTGACGAGGCCGAGCTCGATGGAGCGCTGCTCGACGTCCGTGGTGTGCGTGACCGAACTCGGGCGCATCAGACGGGCCTTGACGACCCGCTCGGGGTGGTCGGCGCGGAAGGTCGCCCGGTGGCGCCCGTCCAGGGTCTCCGGACCGTCCCGCAGTACGGGCCTGTTGGTGCCGTTCCGGTGCAGCGCGGGCGGGGTGAAGATCTCCATGCGCTGCTCGAAGTGGCCCAGTTTGGTGTTGGCCTGGTCGTCGAAGAGCGGGTCGGAGCCGAAGGTGACGACTCTGCCGTCGGGCAACAGCAGTGCCTCGGAGTGGTAGTTGCGGCCGATCATGGGGGAGGCGGCCGCGTGGAAGGCGTTGCCCTTCGGGTCGTAGAACTGCGCCTTGAAGATGTTGCTGGCGCTGCGGCCGCGGTAGTCCGAGGAGCCGTTGGTGGTGAAGACCGAGTCGTCCGGCATGATCACGCTGTTCAAGTACCGGGTGCCCTGCGGGAGTTCGGGGCCGTCCTTGAAGGCCGGGCTGTTCTGCTTGAGGTCGACGACCGCGGTGCGCGGGGTCGACTTCCTGGACTCGCCGACGCCTCCGCCGCCGAGGATCATCACCTTCTGGTCCTGCGCGGGCGGCAGCAGGAGCGAGGACGAGGTCTCGGTCTCGTCGGGGTCGCGCAGCCCGGCGACCTTGGTGAACTTGTTGGTCTTCAGGTCCCAGAGTCCCGGCTCACGCCCCTTGTTGGCGGGTCCGTACCCGGCGTTGGAGGCCGGGTAGAAGAGCTTGCCGCCCTTGGTGAGGAAGAGGGCCGGGTAGGTGGGGAAGTAGCGCTTGGGGCCCGGGGTCCACTTCTTGGTCTTCGGGTCGTAGATCTCGTTGTCGCCTTGGTCGATGACGCCGACGTCGTCGAGCCCGGAGACGGCGAGGACGCGGCCGTCGTCGAGGCCGACGAGGGTCGGGTACCAGCGGGCCTTCTGCATCGGGTCGACGGGGATGTACCGCTCGGCCTTCGGGTCGAACTCGTAGGCGGCGCGGATGCCTTGGTAGTCCTGCTTCTGCAGGGTGATCTTCTCGGAGAGGCCGTACGTGTTGTTCGCGTCCTTGCCCTTGAGGCCGACGATGTCGTACTGCGCCTGGTTCTCGGTGACCGACATCGGGCCCGGTTCGGCGGCCTCGACGAAGACGCGGACCTCGCTCGCGGTGACCTTGGTCTGCCAAGGCTGCATCACCCCGCGGGCGTTGTACGTGACCTTGAAATCGCGCTTGGCCCTGGGCACGGTGACGTCGAACTTGGTGACGTAGTCGACGCCGGCCGGTGAGCGGAAGACGGTGCCCTTCTTGAGGAACATCGCCTTGTTCGGGCTCTCGTTCTTGACGCGCATGCCGCCGCCGGCCCGCTTGACCTCGCCGTCGAGGAGTTCGTAGCGGGCGGTGCCGCCGGCCACCAGCAGGTTGCCGCTGGGGAGTTGGCTGTGGCCGCCGCAGAAGAAGTCGACCGGGGTCGGGATCTTCTTGAAGGTGTTGGCCTTCGGGTCCCACAACACGGTGTCGAAGGAACCCGCGTTGAACTTCTTCTGCTCATTGCCCGACCCGGCCACGATCAGCACCTTGCCGGTGTGCAGCAGCGAGGCGTGGATGGCGTTGGTGCGGTACTCCTTCGGGATGTCGATCTGGTCCCAGGAGCCGTACTTGGCCATGTACTCGGGCCGCGTGATCTTGTAGTCGTGGTACTGCTCGCTCGCGAAGTCGAGGGCGGCCGGGGCGTTGAGACCGGCCAGGACAGCGATGCCGCCGATACCGAGGACGGTCTTCCTGGTTCTCTGGGACGGCTGGAAAGCCATGGTCAGTTGCCCCCTGTCGTGGTGCTGGAGACGGACGTACCGGCCCCGGTGGTGGCGAGCGCTGGTTCGGCCGTGTCGACGGTGCGCGGGCCGCCGAGCAGCGACCGCCGCTCCCGGCGCTCCCGGCGCTCCTTGAGCAGCGAGCCGACCCAGACCCCCAGCGGCGCGAGGGAGATGACCATGCCCAGGACGGCCCAGGTGCGCATCGCCGCGTGCGTGTGGTCGAGGACGACGGAGCCGGCCAGCGAGGCCGCCAGGAGGATCGCCCAGAAGAGATGGATGCGGAAGGTCATCACCCGGTCGGGGCTGGCGTCACCACCCTTGGGGGTGACGACGAACCGGCTCGGCCGACGGATGAGTGCCTCGCCGAAGGACTTCAGATAAATGGGCGCGGACAGCGCGGACATCGCCATGCCCGCCAGCCCGCCCGACCCCTCCGGCTCGTGCGGGGAGACGTTGTGCCGCCGGTTCCACAGATACAGCCCGATCTGGAGTGCGGCCGCATCGCTGTAGAGCATCAGCCACACGGACGCGGCGACCTGCGTGCCGGACGCCCCGAACCACAGGAACAGGAAGCAACTCATGATGCCCAGCAGCCAGTTGACCGCCGTCATCGGGTAGTAGACGAGCATCATCGTGTACGAGAACAGCCGCCCCGGAGGCATCGTGAACGGCGCCTTCCAGTACTGCTTGATCAACGTCTCGTACGTGCCGCGCGACCACCGCATCTGCTGCGTGAAGAAGTCGGTCCAGGAGGCGGGGCCCTCGCCGACGGCGAGCACGTCCGGGGTGTAGACGGACCGCCAGTGCGTACGGGTCAGGGGGTTGCGGTGCCGGTGCAGCTCGAACCCGGTGGCCATGTCCTCGGTGATGGAGTCGTACAGCCCGCCGATCTGCTTGACGGCGGCGATCCGTACGACGTTGTTCGTGCCGACGAACATGGGGGCGCGGTAGCGGTTGCCGGCACGCTGGATCAGCGCGTGGAAGAGGAACTGCTGCGACTCGGCGGCCTTGGTGACGGGGTTGTGGTAGTTCCCGTACACCTGCGGTCCCACGACGAAGGCGACGTCCGGGTCGCGGAAGTAACCCATCATCCGCTCAAGGAAGTTGGGGAGCGGGACGTGGTCGGTGTCGACGGAGGCGAAGAACTCGTAGTCGCCGCCGTGCATGGCGATCCAGGCGTTGTAGTTCCCGTGCTTCGTACGGGCCTTGTGGACGCCCTTGGACCGGTTCCACTCCGGGACGCCGTGCCGTGTGAAGTGCCGTACGCCCAACTCGGCGCACAGGGCCTTGGCCTGCTCGTCGTCACCCTCGTCGAGAAGCCACACGTCCAGGACGTTGCCGGGCCCGGTGTGCCTGACACTGACCGCGCCTTCGAGGGTGGCACGGACCATGGAGAGAGGTTCCTTGCCCGGGACGTACGTCGTGAGGAAGGCGACACGGGTGCCGGGGGCGGGGACGACGGGGATCGGGTCGCGGGCCACCAGCGTGGCGTGGGCGACGGAGGCGACGTTGACGACCATGAACAGTTCGATGAGGCCGATGGCTATCAGCATCGTGACGTCGAGCCCGACCATCCACTCCTGACCGCCCTCGCGCTCGACCCAGTGGGAGGGCCAGACGAGATAGACGAGCAGGGCGGCGGTGAGCACCGGGGCGAGGCTCATCAGGAGGACAGCGCGTATTCGGTGGGGCTCGCGCGAGAGGAGCGAGGTGTACTGCACCTGGTACGACCCACCGGACGGCTCGGTGAGCGGCCCCGCCAGTCGGCTGTAGGTGTCGTAGTCGTAGCCCTCCGGCCGCACAGCGCCCTCCAATGATTGAGGAGTGATCGACGCCCGGCTCCAGGGAACCGCTACGTTCCGAAGATCGACCGGGCCGATACCCACACACAAGTGGACATCTGAGGGCGTGTCGAACTGGGCGCGTCCAGGTGGGTGGGAGTTGCCTCCGGCGGTGGAGCGGGGGCGTGCGGTGGCGGGGCGGGGGCTTTGATGTGCGGGCGGGGGTGAGTTCGGCGGTGGGGTGGGGGGCCTTCGGTGGGTGGGCGGGGGCTTTGGTGTGCTGGAGCGGGAGCTTCCCGTGCTGGAGCGAGGCGCCGCTGGCAGTAGGGCGAGGCGGCTCCGGTGGTGGGGCGGGGCAGCTCCGGTGGTGGGGCGGGGGCTTTGGCGTGCTGGAGCGGGGTGCCTCCGGCAGTGAGGCAAGGTGGCTTCGGCGGTGGGACGAGGCGGCGTCGACGGTTGGGCGGAGGATTCCTCGTGCTGGAGCGAGTTGCCTCCGGCAGTGGGGCGGAGCACTTCCGGCAGTGGGGCGGACGCTTCCCTCTGCTGGGGGGGGCGACTCCGGCAGCGAGGCGGGGCGCTGTCGGCGGCGGAGCGGAGAGTTTCGGGCACTGGGGCGAGATGCCCCCGGCGGTGGAGCCGGGCGCCTCCGGCAGTGGGGCGAGGCCTTCCTGCACTGGAGCGGGGTGCTTTCAGCGATGAGGCGTGGTGCCGTCGACTGCGGAGCGGAGTCCTTCGGGCAGTAGGGCGAGGTGCCTTCGGCTGTGGAACTGCGCGCCTCCGGCGGCTGATCGGGGTGCCTCCGGCAGTGAGGCGGAGGCTTCGCCGTGCTGGAGCGCGGCGCTGTCGGTGGCGGAGCGGGGTGCCTCCGGCACCGGGGTGAGGCGCCTTCGGCGGTGGAACGGGTTGCCTCCGGCGGGGTGACGGCGGCTCTGGGCTCGGCGCGGAGCTCGGCGTTGGGGAGTGAGCACTGAGCTGCGGGGCTGCGGGGCTGCGGGGCGATAACTCCCCCACCGCGGAGGTCCTCACCGGCCCGAATTCGCCGTGGCAGACGAGTAGTTCGGGGAGGCGACGGACACTGCCAGGCCGGAGGCGCTGCTCGCGCGCCGGCGTTGGTCGTCCCGGCGGTTCCAGTGCGCGGCTACGGCGTCGTGATCGCGGACGCGCTCGTGCCGTTTAGGTCGACGTCATGGGCGATGGAGCGCGGCGAGGAAATGATCGCCGTGGTCCATGGCCGACCCGGCGTCAGCCGTTGCCCGCCCGCGGCGTTGAACACGCTGTGGTGCTCGCTGTGGTCCCGGCGGCGCGGGTGCGGGCTCGTCGGTGGGGCGAGCTGGCGCGCCGGGCGCGCTGCTGGGACGGTGGGTCTGGGCTAGGAACACAGGCTGCGATGCCGGGGCAGCGGGGCGGGGCCCGGAACACCGGAACCCGTGAGTCTTGCGGGTCCTTGGTTTCCCGGTACCCCCAACTCTTCCGGCTGTCCCCGCTCCCCCGCCCCACTCTGAAGCAATTCGCCCTACCCGAGGGGCCCGCATCACCCGAAGGGGACTCGCATCACCCGAAGGGGACCCGGCCTACCCGAAGGGAACCCGCTCCACCCGAAGGGAATGCACCCCACCGACGTGAACTCGCCCCACCCGGAGGCGACTCGCCCAGCCCAAGGGAATTCGCCCCCGAGGATGACTCGCCCAACCGACGGGAACCACCCCTGCCCGAAGCCGACCCGCCCCCGAAGGGAGCTCGTCCTACTCCGCCGCCAGATGCCGTTCGACCGTCTCCACCTTGGACGTGAGGCCGTCCGTCACGCCGGGGCGGATGTCCGCCTTGAGGACGACGGAGACGCGCGGGGCGCGGGACTCGACCGCGGCGACGGCGCGCTTGACGACGTCCATGACCTCGTCCCACTCGCCCTCGATGGACGTGAACATCGCGTCGGTGCGATTGGGCAGGCCGGACTCGCGGACCACGCGGACGGCGTCGGCGACGTACTCCCCCACGTCCTCGCCGACACCCAGCGGCGTCACGGAAAAGGCGACGATCATGCGTTCACGATCCCTTCCTGGCGGGCGCGGGAGGCGATGACCGCGTTCTCGGCCTCGCGCTTGAGCTTGCGCTCGGCGAAGAAGCCGCCTGTGGGCAGCACAGAGAGGACGAAGTAGAACGCGGCCGTCTTGGCACCCCACTTGGTCCGGTTCCAGGCGTCGGCCCAGAAGATGACGTAGAGGAGGAAGAGGACGCCGTGGACCATGCCCATGACGGGCACCGCGTTGAAGTCCGTGGTCCGCTTCAGTACCGAGCAGACGAGCAGGAGGAGGAAGGACACGGCCTCGGGGGCCGACACCAGGCGGAGGCGGCGGAGGGCGGTGGCGGTCTTGATGTCCACGGGTCACCTTCGGAGAGGGAGACGTCCACAGTTTGTGAACGCGAGCACAAACGTTCACCCATTGTGGCAAACGGCTGAGCGCGTCGAGACCGGGGGTCCGCAGCCGACGTTCCGGGGAGCGCCCGTGCGGTGCGCGTCCTGCACGACCCTGCCCCGGCGGAACCCCGGCCGGCCGGGGCAGATGTCCGCGACCGGCTTCGAGCAGCTGCACTCGAGCCCGTCGCCGGACCGGCAGACCGAGCTGGAGGAACGGCAGAGCGCCCTGGGCACCGCCGTCGTCCGGCTGAGGCTGACCGCGAACGCGCCCGCGACACCCCGTAGACCCGCCCTCAAGCCGTGGAACCGCCCTTAGGGGGACAGATCAGGGTCGTTCTCCACCCACGGGCCCTGTCCTCCACCGCACCCCTCCGGCTACCTTCGCTGCGTGGCGATGTTTCGACTCCAGGGCAGCAAGGTGCTCGCCGTCGACATGACCGGGGACGCCGTGAAGGCGAAGAACGGCTCGATGGTCGCGTACGACGGGCAGATGGCCTTCAAGAAGATGAGCGGCGGCGGTGAGGGCATCCGGGGGATGGTGACCCGGCGGCTCACCGGTGAGCAGATGACGGTGATGGAGGTGAGGGGGCAGGGGACCTGCTGGTTCGCGGACCGGGCCTCCGAGATCAACCTCGTGAGCCTCCAGGGGGACAAGCTGTACGTCGAGTCGAGCAACCTGCTGGCGACCGACGCGGGACTGCGGACGGGCACGACGTTCACCGGGCTGCGCGGCGCCTCGCAGGGCAACGGTCTGTTCACGACGACCGTCGAGGGACACGGCCAGGCGGCGATCATGTCGGACGGCCCGGCCGTCGTGCTCCGGGTCAGCCGGCAGTACCCGCTGACGGTCGACCCCGGCGCGTACATCGCGCACCAGGGGAACTTGCAGCAGTCCTTCCAGTCCGGTGTGACCTTCCGCACACTCTTCGGGGAGGGCGGCGGCGAGGCGTTCCAGATCCGCTTCGAGGGCGACGGCCTCGTCTACGTCCAGCCCAGCGAGCGGAACACAATCGCGGGGGACATCTGACATGGCGTTCACCGAGATCAACTCGAAGATGATCCAGGCCACGGTCATGCCGGGCCAGCGGCTGTACAGCCAGCGCGGCGCGATGCTCGCCTACAAGGGGGACGTCTCCTTCACCCCGAACATCCAGGGCGGCCAGGGCGGCGTCATGTCGATGATCGGGCGCCGCGTGGCGAACGAGGCGACCCCGCTGATGACCGTCGAGGGCAGCGGCACCGTGATGTTCGGTCACGGCGGCCACCACATCCAGATCATCAACCTCACCGGAGACACCCTGTACGTGGAGGCCGACCGCCTCCTCGCCTTCGAAGGCACCCTCCAGCAGGGCACGATGTTCATGGGCTCGCAGGGCGGCGTCATGGGCATGGTCCGCGGCCAGGTCACCGGCCAGGGCCTGTTCACGACCACCCTCCAGGGGCAGGGCTCGGTCGCCGTGATGGCCCACGGCGGTGTCTTCGAGGTCCCGATCACCCCGGGCCGCCCCGTCCATGTCGACCCGCAGGCCTACGTCGCCCACCACGGCGACGTACGCAACAAGCTGTCCGCGGCGCTCGGTTGGCGCGAGATGGTGGGCCGGGGCTCCGGCGAGGCCTTCCAGCTGGAGCTGAGCGGCAACGGCGCGGTGTACGTCCAGGCGTCGGAGGAGAAGCTGTGAGCCAGTACGCGGGGTCCGGCCCCACGGTCTACGACCCGATGACCCTCCCGGTCGACGACAACGTCAACAAGTACACCTTCTGCGTGGAGCTCAAGAGCAGCCAGTGGTTCCTCCAGAAGGGGAAGATGATCGCCTACTACGGCTCGATGGAGTTCAACGGCATCGGGCACGGGCGACTCGACCGACTTGTCCGTACGTCCTTCCATTCGCCTCTGCACGCGAGCGACTGGGTCGTGGCGGAGGGCTCGGGCAAGATGCTCCTCGCCGACCGGGCCTTCGACGTCAATTCGTACGACCTCGACGACGGCAACCTGACCATTCGCTCGGGCAACCTGCTCGCTTTTCAGCCAAGTCTCGCTCTCAAGCAGTCGATTGTTCCCGGCTTTCTGACACTCATCGGAACCGGAAAGTTCGTGGCCGCCTCGAACGGCCCGGTGGTGTTCATGGAACCCCCCATCAGAGTCGACCCCCAGGCCCTCGTCGGCTGGGCCGACTGCCCCTCCCCGTGCCATCACTACGACCACGGGTACATGACCGGCCTGATGGGCGGCCTACGTGCGATGACGGGCATCGGCGGGGCGTCCGGCGAGGAGCACCAGTTCGAGTTCGTCGGGGCGGGCACGGTGCTGCTCCAGTCGTCCGAGGCGCTGATGGCCGAGCAGGCCACGGGGGCTGTTCCGCACGAGCCCGGGGTACCCGGCGGGGGCGGGGGCTCCACAGGCCCCGCACAGCAAGCGGGCGCACCGCGCCTTCCCGGACAGCTGGGGGATCTCCAGCGTCGCTTCGGGCTGTGAGCGGTAGTCTGCGGAGTGTGACGTCGAACATGTGCGCGCCGTCACGCCACCCTCACTAGTTCGCCTTTCAACATTTTAGGTAGACTTCATTCATGGAGACCGAGACGGCCACGCGCTGGCTGACCGATGAGGAGCAGTGCGCCTGGCGCACCCACCTGGAGGTCAACAGGCTGCTGACATACCAACTCGAGAAAGATCTGCAGCCGTTCGGCCTGACGATGAACGACTACGAGATTCTGGTGAATCTCTCCGAGGCGGAGGACGTACGGCTGCGGATGAGCGATCTCGCCGCCGCCACGCTCCAGTCCAAGAGCCGCCTCTCGCATCAGATCACCCGAATGGAGAACGCGGATCTGGTCCGGCGGGAGAACTGCGAGTCGGACCGGCGCGGGCTGTACGCGGTGCTGACCGAGCACGGCCTGGAGACGATGAAGAAGGTCGCGCCGCATCATGTCGCGTCCGTCCGGCGGCACTTCATCGACCTCGTGACGCCGGAAGGTCTGTCGGAACTGAACAAAACGCTGAAGCCGATCGCGGACCACCTGCGAGGCCAACGGGGACGCCCCTGACCCCCCTGACGGGACCGTCTGGGGGCACCGCCCCCAGACCCCCGATCGCCCCTGAAGGGGCCTCGTCCTCAAACGCCGGACGGGCTGAGTACGCGCGGCCCGCGTTGGAGAGGCGCGGCGCGGCCTGATCATTGCCACCCCGTGCTGGAGAGACACCGGCCGGACCGCCTGCCGCCAGCACCACTGAACCCCGCCCCAAGCCAACCCCCTCAGGGGCGCGGGGAACTGCGCGACCAGCCACAGCGAGCCAGCACCCAAGCCACAACCCCCCGCACCAACAAGCCCCGCCCACGCCAACTCCCCAGGGGCGCGGGGAACTGCGCGACCAGCCACAACGCACCGGCAGCCAACTCACGACCCCCGGCCACCACCCCCGCACCACTGACCCCCCCAAGCCAACCCCCTCAGGGGCGCGGGGAACTGCGCGACCAGCCACAACGCACCGGCAGACAACCCACGACCCCCGGCCGCCGCACGCCAACCCCCTCAGGGGCGCGGGGAACTGCGCGACCAGCCACGACGCGCCGGCAGACAACCGACGACCCCCGCACCCCCAGCCACCACCCCGGCCACCACGAAACAGACCCCCAACGGCAGCCGCCCGACAAGCAGCCCCGTCACCACCGACCCACCCGAACTCCCCGCGTTCACCGCCATGTTGACCCACGCCCCGGCCTGCGTCCGCGCCTCCGGCACCGCGGTCTCGTCGGCGAGCAGATACGCCGTGGTCAACGCCGGCGCCACGAAGAACCCGGCACACCCCACCGCCACGGTGAGCGACCAGACCCCCGTGGCGAACCCGGCGGCGGCCAACGCCAGCCCGAGCCCCGCCGCCGCCCCGGACAACCGAACCCGCGCGGCCGTACGCCAGTTGACCGCCCCGTTCAGCAGTCCACCCACCGCACTGCCCGCGGAGAGCGCCGCCAGCACCCACGGCACGACGTCATCGCCGTACCCCCGCTGCTCCACGAACGCCATCACCAGCAGACAGGCTGCACTCAGCGCGAGCCCCGTCCCCCCGGCCACGACGACCGGGCCGAGGAGCCCGCGGACCCGGGCGAGCCTCAACTCCCGCCCTCCGCCCGCGGATACGCGCACTCCGGCCAGCGCCGGTGACATGACGAACGCGAGCGTCCCGGTGACGACGAGAACCGCGCTGAGCAGCACCCCGGCAGCCGGTGGAGCGAAGCCGAGCACCCCGCCGACCACCAACGGGCCGACGACGTAGAGGAGTTCCTCGGCGACCCCGTCCAGGCTGTACGCGCGCTGCAACAGCCCACGGTCACCCACGAGTTCGCCCCACACGGAGCGCATCGTGGGTCCCAGCGGGGGCGCGCACATACCGGTGAGCGCGGCCACGGCGCCGAGCACCACCTCCGGCGTCCCGGGGCTCCAGGTCACGGCCGCGAGGGCGCACAGGAGACCGCCGTAGAGGAGTGCCATGGGCGGGAGGGCTCGGCGGGGGCCGTGGCGGTCGACCAGGGCTGCGCGCAGGGGCAGGAGGAGGACGGTCGCGGTGCCGAACGCGGCCATGATCGTGCCGGCGGCGGCGTAGGAGCCGGTGGCGCGGACGACCGCGAGGAGGACCGCCGGGGAGACCATGCCGTACGACAGACGGCCGACGAGCGCGGCGGCGAACGTGCGGCGGGCGTACGGAACGTGGAGTACGGCGGCATACGAAGGGCACGCCGAAGTCGGCGTGGAGGAAGGCGCGGACATGCGAGAGGTTCCTCAACTGGAGGCAGGAGAAAGGGACGCCTGTGCGCCGCGCGACGGCGATGGGATGCGATCCGATCCGATGTGATTCGGTGTGATCGCTGCCGTGCGCGGGCCGGGCGGGCCCTATGCCAAGAGGAGGAACATGGGGTGAGCGTACCGGCCGGGTGTCGGCCGCCGCCATCGGATCAGCTCTGCGTGATGCCCTCGATCAACTCGTCCGCCGCGCGGTACGGGTCCAGCTCCCCCGTCACGATCCGCTCCGCGAGAGCGCTCAACCGGCGGTCTCCGTGCAGGTCACCGATGCGGGCGCGCAGGGCGGTGACCGCGATCGTCTCGACCTCGCGAGCCGCCCGGGCCGCGCGGCGCTCCGCGAGGACGCCGTGCTCCTCCATCCACGCCCGGTGCTTCTCCAGGGCCTCCACGACCTCGTCGATGCCCTCGGAGCGGGAGGCGACCGTCTTGACGATCGGGGGGCGCCAGTCGCCGGGGCCGCGGGACTCGCCGAGGCCCAGCATGTGGTTCAGCTCGCGGGCGGTCGCGTCGGCTCCGTCGCGGTCGGCCTTGTTGA
Organism: Streptomyces sp. NPDC096013; assembly: GCF_044763565.1. NCBI lineage: Bacteria > Bacillati > Actinomycetota > Actinomycetes > Kitasatosporales > Streptomycetaceae > Streptomyces > Streptomyces sp. NPDC096013. The sequence continues at coordinate 66,585 of NZ_JBIWGK010000022.1, forward strand.
CGACGTAGACATCGCCGATCTCCAGGATTCCGGCCTTGGCCGCCTGGATGCCGTCGCCCATGCCGGGGGCCAGCAGTACCACGCTGGTATCGGCCTGGGAGGCGATCTCGACCTCCGACTGGCCCACCCCGACCGTCTCCACCAGGATCACGTCGCAGCCCGCCGCGTCCAGGACGCGGATGGCCTGCGGGGCGGACCAGGCGAGGCCGCCGAGGTGGCCGCGGGTGGCCATCGAGCGGATGTAGACGCCGGGGTCGGAGGAGTGGTCCGACATGCGGACGCGGTCGCCGAGCAGGGCGCCGCCGGAGAACGGCGAGGACGGGTCGACGGCCAGGACGCCGACCCGCCTGCCCTGCTTGCGGTACGCCGTGACCAGCGCGGACGTCGACGTCGACTTGCCGACGCCCGGCGAGCCGGTGAGGCCCACGACGTACGCCCCGCCGGTCAGCGGTGCGAGCGCCGCCATGACCTCCCTGAGCTGCGGGGAGGCCCCTTCCACCAGGGAGATCAGGCGGGCCACGGCGCGCGGCCGGCCTTCCCTGGCCTGGGCCACCAGCGAGGCGACGTCCTGCATCACGGCTCCGTTCCGTTACGAGAAGGTACTGCTGGTCAGGCCTTGGGTACCCGCACGATCAGGGCGTCACCCTGACCGCCGCCGCCGCACAGCGCCGCCGCGCCGACCCCGCCGCCGCGCCGCTTCAGCTCCAGGGCCAGGTGCAGCACCAGGCGGGCGCCGGACATGCCGATGGGGTGGCCCAGGGCGATGGCGCCGCCGTTGACGTTCACCTTTTCCGTGGACACCCCGAGGTCCTTCATTGACTGCACGGCCACGGCGGCGAAGGCCTCGTTGATCTCGATCAGGTCGAGGCTCTCGACCTCCAGGCCCTCCTTCTTGAGGGCGTGCAGGATCGCGTTGGACGGCTGCGACTGGAGGGAGTTGTCGGGTCCCGCCACATTGCCGTGCGCGCCGATCTCGGCGATCCACTCCAGGCCCAGCTCCTGCGCCTTGGTCTTGCTCATCACGACCACGGCCGCCGCACCGTCCGAGATCTGCGAGGAGGTGCCGGCGGTGATCGTGCCCTCCCTGCTGAACGCGGGGCGCAGCTTGGACAGGGACTCGACCGTGGTCTCCGCGCGAATGCCCTCGTCCTTGCTGAAGACGACCGGCTCGCCCTTGCGCTGCGGGATCTCGATCGGGGTGATCTCGGCCTCGAAGACGCCGTTCTGCTGGGCGGTGGCGGCGCGCTGGTGGGACAGGGCGGCGATCTCGTCCTGCTCGGGGCGCTGGATGCCGAGGCGGGTGTTGTGCTTCTCCGTGGACTCGCCCATGGCGATGTTCTCGAAGGCGTCGGTCAGGCCGTCGTGGGCCATCGCGTCGAGCATCTCGATCGCGCCGTACTTGTGGCCCTCGCGGGACTTGGGGAGCAGGTGGGGGGCGTTGGTCATGGACTCCTGGCCGCCCGCGACGATCACGTCGAACTCACCTGCACGGATGAGCTGGTCGGCGAGCGCGATGGCGTCGAGGCCCGAGAGGCAGACCTTGTTGATGGTGAGCGCCGGGACGCTCATGGGGATGCCCGCCTTGACGGCGGCCTGGCGTGCCGGGATCTGCCCTGCCCCGGCCTGGAGCACCTGGCCCATGATCACGTACTGCACCTGGTCGCCACCGATACCCGCACGGTCGAGGGCGGCCTTGATCGCGAAGCCGCCGAGGTCGGCTCCGGAGAAGGACTTCAGGGAGCCCAGCAGACGTCCCATGGGCGTCCGGGCGCCCGAGACGATCACCGAGGTCGTGCTGTTCGTTCCAGACATGAGGTGCGATCCCCTTCCAGCGTGTTTCAGCTGAGGAGTGAACGAGGGTTTACTTGAAATGTACTGAGCGGTAGTCCACCCCGTCATCGGGCCGTCGGTGTGATCGCGCGCACGTTGCGTAACCACCGCGCGAGCGCTGCACTACATACATGCTGACTCGAATCGACCACATCGGGATCGCCTGCTTCGACCTCGACAAGACGGTGGAGTTCTACCGGGCCACCTACGGCTTCGAGGTGTTCCACTCCGAGATCAACGAGGAGCAGGGCGTGCGCGAGGCCATGTTGAAGATCAACAACACGGACGACGGCGGCGCCTCCTACCTCCAGCTCCTCGAACCCACCCGCGAGGACTCCGCCGTGGGCAAGTGGCTGGCGAAGAACGGGGAGGGTGTCCACCACATCGCCTTCGGTACGGCGGACGTCGACACCGACTCCGCGGACATCCGGGGAAAGGGCGTACGCGTTCTGTACGACGAGCCCCGGCACGGCTCCATGGGGTCACGGATCACGTTCCTGCACCCAAAGGATTGCCATGGCGTACTGACAGAACTGGTCACTTCGGCGCCTGTTGAGTCACCTGAGCACTGACCCTCGTACATATGGGCCGGTAGGGTTGGGCTCGGTCGTCGCTCGCAACCAGGGCTACGGCATGCCGGGGTCCGGGTTTCGGGGGGCGAGCGTCGGGCAGCAGCCCATGCTCCGTCGTAGATCTGACACCATTCCCCGGGAGCACCGTTCGGCGGATGGACGGCGCTCGTTGGAGTAAACCGCGACCAGGGGACGGATGGGACCGCGCAGTGCGGGGCTACGAACGCCAGGAGCGAGAGCCGGCGGCTGACGTCGACCACCTCTCTCGGTTCGAGGCCGAGATGGAGCGGCTGAAGACCGAGCGGGAAAAGGCGATCCAGCATGCCGAGGACCTCGGCTACCAGGTCGAGGTGCTGCGCGCCAAGCTGCACGAGGCGCGCCGCACCCTCATGTCCCGACCGGCTTACGACGGCGGTGACATCGGCTATCAGGCCGAGCAGATGCTTCGTAATGCCCAGGTCCAGGCCGACCAGTTGCGGCAGGACGCCGAGCGGGAGCTGAGCCAGGCCCGCGCGCAGACCCAGCGCATCCTCCAGGAGCACGCCGAGCAGGCCGCGCGCCTCCAGGCGGAGCTGCACCAGGAGGCCGTGACCCGGCGCCAGCAGCTCGACCAGGAGCTCGCCGAGCGCCGGCAGACCGTCGAGTCCCACGTCAACGAGAACGTGGCGTGGGCCGAGCAGCTCCGCGCCCGCTCCGAGTCGCAGGCCCGCCGTCTCGTGGACGAGTCGCGCGCCGAGGCCGAGCAGGCGCTGGCCGCCGCCCGCGCCGAGGCCGAGCGGGTCGCGACCGAGGCACGGCAGCGGCTGGAGATGGACGCCGAGGCGGCCCGCGCGGAGGCCGAGCAGCTCCTGCGCCGCGCCCGCACGGACGCCGAGCGCCTGCTGAACGCGGCCTCCACCCAGGCCCAGGAGGCCACCGACCACGCCGAGCAGCTGCGCAGCTCCACGGTCAGCGAGTCGGACTCCGCCCGCCGTCAGGCCACCGAGCTGAGCCGGGCCGCCGAGACCCGCATGGCCGAGGCCGAAACCTCACTGCGCGAGGCGCGCCTCGAAGCGGAGAAGGTCCTCAGCGAGGCCAAGGAAGCCGCCGCCAAGGCCCTCGCGAGCGCCGAGTCGGCCAATGAGCAGCGCACCCGGACCGCCAAGGAGCAGGTCGCCCGGCTGGTGACGGAGGCCACCAAGGAGGCCGAGGCCACCAAGTCGGACGCCGAGCAGGTCGTCGCCGAGGCGCAGGCCAAGGCCGACAAGATCATCGCGGAGGCCGAGGAGAACGCGCGCAGCCTCACCGCCGAGGAGACCGCCTCCCAGCTCGCCAAGGCCGCCCGTACCGCCGAGGAAGTCCTCGACAAGGCGGCCGAGGAGGCCAAGAACACCACGAAGGCCGCCACCGAGGAGGCCGAGCGCATCCGCTCCGAGGCGGAGGCCGAGGCCGACCGGCTGCGCGCCCAGGCGCACGACATCGCCGAGGGCCTCAAGGGCGCGGCGAAGGACGACACCAAGGAGTACCGCGCCAAGACGGTCGAGCTTCAGGAGGAGGCGCGGCGGCTCCGCGGCGAGGCCGAGCAGCTGCGTGCCGACGCGGTCGGCGAGGGCGAGCGCATCCGCGCCGAGGCCCGCCGGGAGGCCGTCCAGCAGATCGAGGAGGCGGCCAAGACCGCCGAGGAGCTGCTGTCCAAGGCCCGCGCGGACGCCGACGAGCTGCGCCAGACCGCGACCACGGACAGCGAGAAGGTCCGCACCGAGGCCATCGAGCGCGCCACCACTCTGCGCCGGCAGGCCGAGGAGACCCTCGACCGCACCCGCAAGGAGGCCGAGCGGCACCGCGCGGAGGTCGTCGAGCAGTCCGAGGGCATCAAGGCGGACGCCGAGCAGGCCGCGCGCGAGCTGCGCGAGGAGACCGAGCGGGCGATAGAGGCGCGCCGCGAGGAGGCCGCCGAGGGCCTGCGCCGGCTGCACACGGAGGCCGAGGAACGGCTCGCCGCCGCCGAACAGGCGCTCACCGACGCCCGCGAGGAGGCCGAGCGGATCCGCCGCGAGGCCGCCGAGGAGACGGAACGCCTGCGCGGCGAGGCCGCCGAGCGCATCCGCTCCCTCCAGGCGCAGGCCGAGGCGGAGGCCGAGCGGCTGCGCAACGAGGCCGCGGCCGACGCGTCCGCGTCCCGCGCCGAGGGCGAGGCCATCGCCGTACGCCTGCGGTCCGAGGCGGCCGCGGAGGCCGAGCGGCTCAAGACCGAGGCGCAGGACACCGCCGACCGGGTCCGCACGGAGGCCCAGGCCGCCGCCGAGCGGCTGGCCACGGAGGCGTCGGAGACGCTGGCCGCCGCCCAGGAGGAGGCCGTACGACGTCGTCGTGAGGCCGAGGAACTCCTCGGGTCGGCCCGTGAGGAGGCCGGGCAGGAGCGCGAGCGGGCCCGGGAGCAGAGCGAGGAGCTGCTGGCCTCGGCGCGCAATCGCGTCGAGGAGGCGCAGTCCGAGGCCGTACGGCTGGTCGAGGAGGCCGACCGGCGCGCCACCGAGATGGTGTCGGGCGCCGAGCAGCACGCCCAGCAGGTTCGGGAGTCCGTCGCCGGGCTGCACGAGCAGGCGCAGGAGGAGATCGCCGGCATCCGCTCGGCCGCCGAGCATGTCGCGGACCGTACCCGGCGCGAGGCGCAGGAGGAGGCGGACCGGGTCCGCGCCGACGCGTACAGCGAGCGGGAGCGGGCCACCGAGGACGCCAACCGGCTCCGGCGCCGGGCGGCCGAGGAGACGGACGCGGCCAAGGCCCTCGCGGAGCGCACCGTCGCCGAGGCGATCGCGGAGGCGGAGCAGCTGCGGGCGGAGTCCGCCGAGCACGCCCAGCGGGTGCGCACGGAGGCGTCGGACGCGATCGCGCAGGCCGACCAGGACGCGGCGCGGGCTCGCGCGGACGCCCGTGAGGACGCCAACCGGATCCGTTCGGACGCGGCGACGCAGGCCGACACCCTGATCACCGAGGTGACGGCGGAGGCGGAGCGGCTCCAGACGGAGACGATCAACGAGGCCGAGCGGGTGCGGGCCGAGGCCGTGGCCAAGGCCGAGAAGCTCATCTCGGACGCGACCGGGGACGCGGAGCGGCTGCGCGCCGAGGCCGCCGACACGGTGGGGTCCGCGCAGCAGCACTCCGAGCGGATTCGCAGCGAGGCCGCACGGCTCAAGGCGGAGGCGGAGGCGGAGGCCGAGCGGGTCACCGCGGCGGCGCGCGAGGAGTCCGAGCGGACGCTGGACGAGGCCCGCAAGGAGGCCAACAAGCGGCGCTCCGAGGCGGCCGAGCAGGTCGACACCCTCATCACGGAGACTGCGGCCGAGGCCGACAAACTCCTCAACGAGGCCCAGCAGCAGGCGCAGAAGACGACGGCGGACGCCGAGGCGCAGGCCGACTCCATGGTGGGCGCGGCCCGCGCCGAGGCCGAGCGGCTGGTGTCCGAGGCCACGGTCGAGGGCAACTCCCGGGTGGAGCAGGCCCGTGCGGACGCGGACGAGCTGCTCGTCGGCGCGCGCCGGGACGCGACCGCCATAAGGGAGCGGTCCGAGGAGCTGCGCGACCGCATCACGGCGGAGATCGAGAACCTGCACGAGCGGGCCCGCCGTGAGTCGGCCGAGACGATGAAGTCGGCCGGCGACCGCTGCGACGCGCTCATCAAGGCCGCGGAGGAGCAGCTCGGCAAGGCGCAGGCGAAGGCCAAGGAGCTGGTGTCGGAGGCCAACTCCGAGGCGGGCAAGGTCCGTATCGCCGCGGTGAAGAAGGCCGAGGGTCTCCTCAAGGAGGCCGAGCAGAAGAAGTCCACGCTGATCCGCGAGGCCGAGGAGCTGAAGGCGGAGGCGATCCGCGAGGCCCGCCGCACGGTCGAGGAGGGCAAGCGCGACCTCGAGGTGCTGGTCCGTCGCCGCGAGGACATCAACGCCGAGATCTCCCGTGTCCAGGACGTCCTGGAGGCGTTGGAATCCTTCGAGGCCCCGACAGCGGCCAAGGACGGCGGGGTCAAGGCGGCGGCCACGGCGGGCGCGACTCGTTCGGGTGGCAAGTCTGTTGAAGGTTAAGAAGACCCTGTGAAGTTCGGGGGGTTCTGGGGCCTTTGACCGAGTCTTTGGCAAGCGGTCCGACGGTTAGCCACTCAAAAGGGGTGTCATTCTCCAGATCAAACACGCATCCGCTCGATGACACACCGCTTCGGCCCCTAGGATTCCACCTATCACCTCACCGGTCTCATTCGACAGGAACCCCATGAGCGACACTTCCCCCTACGGCTTCGAGCTTGTGCGGCGTGGGTACGACCGCGCTCAGGTGGACGAACGCATCTCGAAGCTCGTCTCCGACCGTGACAGCGCTCTGGCCCGTATCACCGCTCTCGAAAAGCGCATCGAGGAGCTCCACCTCGAAACGCAGAACGCCCAGGCCCAGGTCAGCGACGCGGAGCCGTCGTACGCCGGTCTCGGCGCGCGGGTCGAGAAGATCCTCCGCCTCGCCGAGGAAGAGGCCAAGGACCTGCGCGAGGAGGCACGGCGCGCGGCCGAGCAGCACCGCGAACTCGCGGAGTCCGCTGCCCAGCAGGTCCGTAACGACGCAGAATCGTTCGCTGCGGAGCGCAAGGCCAAGGCGGAGGACGAGGGCGTCCGGATCGTCGAGAAGGCCAAGAGCGACGCCTCCCAGCTCCGTGGCGAGGCTCAGAAGGACGCCCAGTCGAAGCGCGAGGAGGCCGACGCCCTCTTCGAGGAGACCCGCGCCAAGGCCGCGCAGGCCGCCGCCGACTTCGAGACGAACCTCGCCAAGCGTCGCGAGCAGTCCGAGCGCGATCTGGCGTCGCGTCAGCAGAAGGCCGAGAAGCGCCTCGCGGAGATCGAGCACCGCGCGGAGCAGCTCCGGCTGGAGGCCGAGAAGCTGCGGACGGACGCGGAGCGCCGCGCCCGTCAGACGGTGGAGACGGCTCAGCGCCAGGCCGAGGACATCGTGGCCGACGCCAACGCCAAGGCCGACCGCATCCGTTCGGAGTCCGAGCGCGAGCTGGCCGCCCTGACGAACCGTCGCGACAGCATCAACGCTCAGCTGACGAACGTGCGCGAGATGCTCGCCACCCTCACCGGAGCCGCGGTGGCCGCCGCGAGCTCGCCGGTCGAGGACGAGCCCATCTCCCGCGGGGTTCCGGCTCAGCAGTCCCGGTAAGCAAGCGTTTGTCACACGGCCGAGGCCCGCATTCCCTCACGGGGTGCGGGCCTCAGCCGTGTCCGCGCAGCAACGGCAGGTAGACGTCGTCGACGATCCCGACGAGGGTGGGGTCGGCGACCGGGTCGAGGGAGCCCGCGCGAGTCGCGTTCGCCTGGGCGACGGCGTTCACGGTTGTTGCCTGCCTCGTCGGACTCTGTTTGCCCGTTCGGGTGGCATCCGCCGAACGGCGGTCTTAGCGTGGCCGCATGATCGAGCTCGAGGGGCTGACCAAGCGGTATGGCGACAAGGTGGCGGTCAACAACCTGACCTTCACCGTCAGACCCGGCATCGTCACGGGCTTCCTCGGCCCGAACGGCGCCGGCAAGTCGACGACCATGCGGATGATGCTCGGTCTCGACCGGCCGACCGCCGGTGACGTGCGCATCGACGGCCAGCACTACGACCATCTCAAGGACCCGCTGAAGTACATCGGCGCCCTCCTCGACGCCAAGGCCGTGCACGGCGGTCGCAGCGCCTTCAACCACCTGCTGTGTCTCGCGCAGAGCAACGGCATCTCGAAGGCCCGGGTGCACGAGGTGCTGGACACCGTCGGGCTCACCTCGGTGGCGAAGAAGAAGGCCAAGGGGTTCTCGCTCGGCATGGGGCAGCGGCTCGGCATCGCGGGCGCGCTGCTCGGCGACCCGGAGATCCTGATGTTCGACGAGCCGGTCAACGGTCTCGACCCCGAGGGCATCCACTGGATCCGCAATTTGATGAAGTCCCTTGCCGCGCAGGGCCGTACGGTCTTCGTCTCCTCGCACCTGATGAGCGAGATGGCGCTGACGGCCGATCACCTCGTCGTCATCGGCCAGGGCCGGCTCCTCGCGGACACCTCGATGGCGGACTTCATCCACCAGAACTCGCGGTCGTACGTCCGGATCCGCACCCCGCAGCGCGAGCGGCTGCTCGACGTGCTGCACCAGGCCGGGATCACGGTGGTCGAGTCCGGCAGCGGGGCCCTCGAAGTGGACGGCGGCAAGTCCGAGCAGATCGGTGAGCTGGCCGCGTCGCACCAGCTGGTGCTGCACGAGCTGAGTCCCCAACAGGCCTCCCTGGAGGAGGCGTTCATGCAGTTGACCGCGGAGTCGGTGGAGTACCACGCGCATTCCGACGCACCTCCCACCGCGGTTCCGGCCGCGGCACCTGCTCCGCGGCAGGGCTGGGGCGACGGCTGGAAGAAGGGCTGACATGGCGGCGACCCAGGTCATCCGCTCGGAGTGGACCAAGATCCGTTCCGTCGCGTCGACGGTGTGGACGCTCTCGCTGGCCCTGGTGGTGACGATCGGGCTCGGCATGCTGATCTCGGCACTGTCGAAGAGCCAGTTCGACGACATGAGCGCCAAGGACAAGCTGTCCTTCGACCCGACGTTCATCAGCTTCGCCGGGATGAGTCTCGGGCAGCTCGCGATGATCGTGTTCGGGGTGCTCGTCGTGTCGAACGAGTACAGCACCGGCATGATCCGCACCTCGCTCGCGGCCGTACCGCAGCGCGGCACCTTCCTGTTCAGCAAGATCGCGGTGGCCACCGGGCTCTGCCTCGTCGTCGGCCTCGTGACCAGCTTCGTCACGTTCTTCCTCGGGCAGGCGATGCTCGGCTCGCACAAGGCGGAGATCGGCGATCCGGGCGTGCTGCGCGCGGTGATCGGCGGCGGGCTCTACATGACCCTGATCGCGATGTTCTCCATGGGCGTCGCCTCGATGCTCCGCTCGCCGATGCTGTCGCTGGGCATCCTGATGCCCTTCTTCTTCCTCATCTCCAACATCCTCGGCAACGTCTCCGCGACGAAGAAGATCGGCCAGTACCTGCCCGACCAGGCCGGCAGCAAGATCATGCAGGTGGTCACGCCGGTCGACGACTCCTCGCCGTACGGACCGTGGGGCGGCTTCGGGATCATGGCCCTGTGGGTGCTCGCCTCGCTGGTGGGCGCCTACGTCCTGCTGAAGCGCCGGGACGCCTGACGCGGAACGTTGCTTTACTTTCTCTTGGGCGGAACCGTCAGCGCCCCGATATCCTCCTAACCCTTACGGGGGCGTGTGCCCTGCTGTCCTGATCCTTTCGATGGGTGCGGAGCATGATCGAGGCTGTCGGCCTGACCAAGCGCTACGGCGACAAGACCGCCGTGTACAACCTTTCCTTCCAGGTGCGGCCCGGTGCCGTCACCGGCTTCCTCGGGCCCAACGGCTCGGGCAAGTCGACGACGATGCGCATGATCCTCGGCCTGGACAACCCCACGTCAGGACAGGTGACGATCGGCGGCTTCCCCTACCGCAAGCTGCCGAACGCGCCCAGACAGGTCGGCGCCCTCCTCGACGCCAAGGCCGTGCACGGCGGCCGCAGCGCCCGCAGCCATCTGCTGAGCCTGGCCCAGCTCTCGGGCATCCCGGCCCGGCGCGTGGACGAGGTGCTCGGGGTCGTGGGCCTCCAGGACGTGGCGAGAAAGCGCTCCAAGGGCTTCTCCCTCGGCATGGGCCAGCGGCTCGGCATCGCCGCCGCGCTCCTCGGCGACCCGCAGGTCCTGCTCTTCGACGAGCCGGTCAACGGCCTCGACCCCGAGGGCATCCTCTGGGTGCGCAACCTGATGAAGGCGCTCGCGGCGGAGGGCCGTACCGTCTTCGTCTCCTCGCACCTGATGAGCGAGATGGCGCTGACCGCCGACCAGCTCATCGTGATCGGGCGCGGACAGCTCCTCTCCGACATGAGCGTGCGGGACTTCATCTCGGCGAACTCCGCCGACTTCGCCCGCGTGCGCACCCCCGACACCGAGCCCCAGCTGCGCGAGAAGCTCACCTCGGCGCTGACCGAGGCCGGCGGCCATGTGATGCCCGAGCAGGACGGCGGGCTGCGCGTCACGGGACTGCCGCTGCCGCGCATCAGCGACATCGCGCACGACACGGGCGTACGGCTGTGGGAGCTGTCCCCGCATCAGGCCTCGCTGGAGGAGGCGTACATGCGGATGACGCAGGGGGCCGTCGACTACCGCTCGACGATCGACCAGAAGGCCGGTCTGATGCAGCAGCTGCCCCCGGGCGCGCAGCCGCCGATGCCGGTACCGGGCCAGGGCCAGCCGGGCTGGTACGCGCCGCCGTCGCCGCAGCACGGCGGCCAGCCCTTCGCCATGGGCATGCCCCCGGCGAATCCTTACGGCGCCCCGAACCCGTACGGCGCCCCTGCGGCGCCCGGCGCTGTGGCACCGGGCCCGTACGGGCCTGTGCCGCCCCTGGTCCCGCAGACGCCCGCACAGCCGCCCCAGGCCCCGGCTCAGGGTGCCCCGGCGGTGCAGGCCCCGGCGGCCCCACCGGCTCCGGCCGCGGACGCGACCCCGGCCCCCGCCGCTCCCGCCCCCTCCCCCGCCGCCGACCTGACCAAGCCCGAGGACGCCCGATGAGCACGCCCCAGCCCCCGATGCCACAGGCAGCCGCGCCGTACGCCGGGTACACCTCGCCGATCCCGGTGGTGCGCACGCATCTCGGGCACGCGCTCGCCTCCGAGTGGACGAAGATCAAGTCGGTGCGCTCGACGCTCTGGACGCTCGGCGTGTTCGTCGTCCTGGTCATCGGCATCGGCCTGCTCGCCGCCGTCGTGGTCAGCAACTCCTCCTCGGAGCTGAACGGCGACAACCCGCTCTCCTACGGCTTCTTCGGCCTGCTGCTGGGCTGCATGTGCATCATCACGCTCGGCGTCCTGACCACCGCCTCGGAGTACGGCACGGGCATGATCCGCACCACGATGACCGCCTGCCCCAGCCGCGGCCGGGTCCTCGCGGCGAAGTCGATCGTGTTCTTCGCCGTCGCCTTCGTGGTCACGCTGGTGTCCTCGGTGTTCATCGCCTTCGTGGACGTCTCGCTGCTGGAGAGCAACGGCGCGAAGGACCCGTCCGCAAGCGAGTGGCTCAAGGGGACGGTCGGCGTCTCGCTCTACGTCGCCCTGCTCGGGCTGCTCTCGCTGATCATCGGCTCGATCATCCGGCACTCGGCGGGCGCGATCACCGTCATGATCGGCGCGGTGCTCGCCCCGCTGGTCATCGCGCTGTTCATGTTCTCGCAGTCCCTGGAGGGCGTACGCCAGAAGCTGTTCGAGTACTCGATCCCGAACCAGCTGAGCGTCTTCTACTCCAACTCCCTCACGGACTCCGGCCCTTCGGGCTGGGACCCGCTGTGGATCATCGTCGGTGTGACGGCCCTGGTGTTCGCGGGCGCCGTCGCGCTGCTGGAGAAGCGGGACGTGTGAGCCGTAGGACGGGCTAGATCGTGTCCGCGAAGTCCCGTCGTCCGCCCGGAGGGAGGCAGGCGGGACTTTGCGGACACGGCCTAGAACCTCGGCGCGTTCCTGGACCGCTGCACCCGTGTGGTGCGGCGGTCCTTCGCGTTCCAGCAGGCCTTGTGCCAGTGGCGGCGGTCGTCCACGCCCGAGTGCTCGGGCCAGGCCACGACGTGCGGGACGGCGGACGGGATCTGCTGGTCGCAGCCGGGGCAACGGTACGTCTTGCCCTCCGCGCTCGCCCCGGCGACATGGCGCACGCTCCACTCCTCGCCCCGCCACTGCTCCGTGGACTGCCAGCCGCCGTAGCGGCCCGCGCGGTCGTCGTCGGCACTCTGGCCGGCGGAACCGGACTCCTTGGGTCGGTTGCGACGCGGGGACACGGGACACCTCACGGGGCTATACAGGAGGCAAGGGCTGTGTCCAGCGTACGTGGCGCGGACAGGGGTACGCGAAGGGCATCAACCCGCACAAGTCCCCCTCGGGGCCGCGCATTCTGCAGACAATCCGCAAATCTCTTTGCCAGGCCGTGTCCTCGGCACGTGTCGGACGGTTATGCCCGGTGGGGGAGCTCCGTGTCGGAGCCAAGGAAGCAGGAAGTGCCATGCGCGTCGGAAGTTTTGTGTTGGCGGCCCAGTTCCCGGGGCAGGGCCAGGGGGAGGCACTGCACCGCGCGGTGCGCTCGGTCGAGATCGCGGAGGAAGCCGGTCTCGACACGGCCTGGCTGGCCGAACACCACTTCGTGCCCTACGGCACCTGCCCGTCCGCGGTCACCCTGGCGGCGTTACTGCTGGGCCGGACCCGCCGCATCCGCGTCGGCACCGCCGTCAGCGTGCTGCCCACCGTCCATCCGGTCGCCCTGGGCGAGCAGGCCGCGCTGCTGCACGTGACGAGCGGGGGCCGCTTCTCGCTGGGCGTGGGGCGCGGCGGCCCGTGGGTCGACCTGGAGGTGTTCGGCGCGGGCCTCGCCGCGTACGAACAGGGATTCCCGGAATCACTCGATCTGCTGATGCGCTGGCTGCGCGAGCCGTCGGTCGCGGGCACCGGCGACCGCTTCGCGTTCCGTGAAGTACCCGTCGTACCAAGGCCGTCGGAGGCGCTGTCGGACACGCCTGGCCCCGAGGTCGTCGTCGCCTGCACCTCACCCGCGAGCGTGCGGCTGGCGGCCGAGCGGGGCCTGCCGATGCTGCTCGGCATGCATGTCGGGGACGAGGAGAAAGCCGAAATGGTCGCCCTGTGGCGGCAGTTGGCCCGGGCGGCGGGCCGTCCGGCGGAGGAGATCAGCGGCGTGGCCCACGTCTCGGCCGGCGTCTGCCAGATCGCGGACCGGCGCGCCGACGCCGTGGAGGCGCTGGTGAAGGCGATGCCGGGCTGGCTGCGGCAGGGGCTCGGCGCCCATGTCACGGTGGACGACCGCGAGCGCCGGATGCGCGACCCGCTCGCGTACACCGAACTGCTCTGCGGGCTGCACCCGGTGGGCACCCCGCGGCTGTGCGCCGACCGGCTCGCGGCGACCTCCGAGCGGACCGGCATCTCCCGCTTCGCCCTGCTCGTCGAAGGCTCCGGAGACCTCGCGGCCACCGAGGAGAACGTACGGCGGCTCGGTGCCGAGGTGCTCCCCCACCTCGGCTGACCGGACCGCGGGGAGCTTGCCGCCCCGTACAGAACACCTCCCGCGCACGGAGCGGCAAGCAGTGCGCCGTCCGCCGCGTCAGCAGTCCCTGAACTCCGGGGACTGGTTCAGCAGCTGACTGCGCACCGAGGTGAAGCGGGCCAGCGTCTCGTCCACCGAGCCGTCCAACGGGAACACCGCCACCCGATGGCAGTTCTGGAAGGCCAGGCGTACACCGAAGTGCCGCTGCAGCGCGCCGCGTATCGCGTCACTCGCGAGCGCACGCAGCAGCTGACCGCGTGCCTGCTCGTCCGGCGGCGGCGTCTGGTTGTCGGCGAACGCACCGCCGTCGACCTTCAGCTGAGCCACCAGGGAGCTGATCATCTCCCATGCGTAAGGCAGGGAGGTCCGGACGCAGTCGACGAATTCAGCTTCGTCGACCTCGCCTCGCTCGGCCTTTTCGAGTAGGGCCGGTGAGACGTCGAGCGACATGGGTTCTCCTCTCGCACCCCCAACACGCAGGGGTTGCCGGACAGATGAGGGAGACCGCGCTTGCGAACACGCTGCGTACACGTCTCGCGACCTCCCGTTTATACGGTAGGCAACGGAGGATGGCGGCACCAGGAGAATGCGTACATAGGGAACTCCCAATGGGCCCACAATCGGCCACTAATGAACAAGGGGCGTCACGGGTCTTCCAGGACAACAGGGGCGGCGCCCGGGGACGGCGGGTGGGCGAATCGCGTGGACCCTCGCCCGTCGAGTAGCGTTGCCGACCATGCGTCTCGTCATTGCCCGCTGTTCCGTGGACTACGCGGGCCGGCTCACCGCCCACCTTCCCTCCGCCCCCCGTCTCATCCTGGTGAAGGCGGACGGCAGCGTCTCCATCCACGCGGACGACCGGGCCTACAAGCCCCTCAACTGGATGTCGCCGCCCTGCACGCTGAAGGAGGGTTCCGGCGACGAGGACGGCGTCTGGACCGTCATCAACAAGGCGGGCGAGAAGCTCATCATCACGATGGAGGAGATCCTCCACGACTCCTCGCACGAACTCGGCGTGGACCCCGGCCTGATCAAGGACGGCGTGGAAGCGCACCTCCAGGAGCTGCTCGCCGACCGCATCGACACCCTCGGCGACGGCTACACGCTGATCCGCCGCGAGTACATGACGGCCATCGGCCCGGTCGACATCCTGTGCCGGGACGGCGAGGGCCGGACCGTCGCCGTCGAGATCAAGCGGCGCGGCGAGATCGACGGCGTGGAGCAGCTCACGCGCTACCTGGAGCTGTTGAACCGCGATCCCCATCTCGCCCCGGTCCGCGGCATCTTCGCCGCCCAGGAGATCAAGCCCCAGGCGCGCGTCCTGGCCACCGACCGCGGCATCGGCTGCGCGGTCCTGGACTACAACGCCCTGCGCGGCATCGAGGACGACAAACTGCGGCTGTTCTGAACAGACGTCGGCGGACACCGACCTCACCCCGCCGAAAAGGGCCGGTTCCGATCATCGGAGCCGGCCCTTTCGTGTCGTACGGAGGGTCAGATGACGCTTCCCGAGGCGGCGGCGGAACTCGGGGTGCCCGCGGTGCTGCTCTCGGGCGCGGCCGAACTGGCCGTCTGCACGGGGGCACTTGAGGCGACACCGCTTGCCGAGGTGTTGGTGGACGGGGCGGTGGAGGAGTCCGTCGGCGCAGGCGAGCCGGTGTCCGTGGGCGGCGGCGAGCTCTGCGATGCCGTCGGGCTCGGAGACGCCGAATGCGAGGTGGTCGGGGTCGGCGAAGTCGGCCTGCTCGTGGACTTCGTCGGCGACGGGCTCGTGTGCCCGCCCCCCGAACTGCTCGTCCCGCTCGGCGTGTCCGAGGGCTGACCATTGCCGGCCGGCGGTGTCGGATCGTCCGACGTGCCGTACGTCCCGTCGGGCCCCGGATCGGTCGGCCGGCTGGTCGCCGTGCCCGTGTTGCTGCCGTCGTCGTTCTTCGCCGGGTCGGCGCCCAGGCTGTCGTCGCCGCCGCCCTGACTGGCCGACGGGTTGACGCCGACCTTGTCGGACGGGTTGTCGGCGTTGTTGTTGGACGTGGCGCCGAGGGTGACGACCGTGCCGAGGACGGCGGCGAGCAGGACGCCCGCGCCGGCCGCGACGAGGTTGCGCCGGGCGTAGCCGCGCAGACCGCCCCGGGCCTTGTTGTGAGCCGTGGGCAGGGCCGGCTGGTGCGAGACGAGGGTGTACGTGTCGGCGGGCAGCTGGAGCGGCGGGAAGGGCGTCGGTGTGCCGCCGGGCGGCGACGCCGACTCCTCGTGGCGCGCGTCCGGCACCTCCTCACCGGCCTCGGCGCCGAGGCCGAGCGCGACGCCGGAGCGGTCGGCGACCAGGGCGAGGGCACGGCGGCCCGCCACGGTGCCGCGCTTGTCGGCGACGACGGCGCGCAGGCCGATGGACGACTCCAGCTCGGCGCGGGCCCGGTCGAGGTCGCCCTCGCAGAGCGCGAGGACCCCCAACTCGTGCTGGAAATAGGCCTGTTCACTCACATCGCCGGCGAGCTGCGCGGCCTCGGCACCGGACCGCAGCACACGCTCCCACGCGCTCCAGTGCAGCCCGGCGGCGAACGCGGGGGCCGCCGTGCGAGCGAGGTGGACGGTGGTGCTCTCCTCGCCGTCGCCGGGCGGGGTCGTCGCCGGCAGGAGCGTGACGAGGGCGGCGAGCAGGGCGTCCGCCTCGGCGCAGACGCGTGCGGGCGTGACCGAGGGGTGCCCGGCCCACCAGGAGTAGTGCAGGGCGGCGATGAGGGCGCCGGACGCGATGTCGTCGGCGTACCCGGCGGCCTCCAGCTGGGTCTGGACACCGGCGGCGAGCCGGTAGCGGGAGCCGACCGGGGAGACCAGTCCGCAGCCCGCGAGTTCACCGAGGGCGGCGTCCGCGTGGGTGTCGCCGACCAGCGCGGGCAGATGCGCCTGGTGCGGCACCTCGCCGTCGAGCGCGACGGCGAAGCGCAGGGTGGCCCGGGCGGAGGTGCTGAGCCGCGAGGCGAGCAGCGCCGCGGGCGCGGCGGCCTCTCCGAGGGACGGCAGGGGTACGGCGTCGGCCTCGTCGAGGTCGGGCGGCGGGGCGTCGGCCGGGGGCGTGTCCTGGAAGACGCCGAACTCCTCGACGGCGCTGGTGCCGACGCGCAGTTCGTCGCGCTGCCGGAGCAGGGCACCGGCCTGGACGAAGCGCAGGGGCAGGCCCTCGGACTCGAAGTACAGGTCGCCCGCCCAGTTCGCCTCCTCCTCGGTGAGGACGCGGCCCACGGCACGCTCCAGGACCTCCACGGCGCCGGGCCTGCCGAGACCGCCGAGGAAGATCTCCTCGACGGCGGAGTCCGCGGACGGTGCCGGGACCTCCGGGGTCGCGGCGATCAGGAAGGCGCACTCGGGTGTCGCGTCGAGGAGTTCGTCGAGGGCGGCGGCGCCGAACTCGATGTCGTCGAGGACGACGACCGCGCCGATCTCCCGGGTCAGGGCGAGCAGTTCGTCCCGGTCGGGCCGGTACAGGGGTGCGTCGTAGACGGCGTGGAAGAGGTCGTGGAGGAGGTCGCCCGCGGTGCGGTGGAAGCCGCTGAGGCGGATCACGCCGTCGGGGGCGAGGTCGAGGCAGTCCTCGGCGACCAGGTCGAGCAGGCTGGTGCGCCCGGAGCCGGAGGGTCCGGTGAGGCGTACGGAACGGCCGCGGGCGAGCAGTCGTACCAGACGCTCGCGCTCCTCCTGGCGTTCCAGGAGGGGCGGTGCGGGGCGGCTCAGGCCCGGCGGGACGGGTGGTCTGGCGGCGCGGTCCGTCTCGGCGCGGTCGGCGGCGGTGCGCTTCGCGGGCGTGCCGGGGCGCCGGCCGGGCGGGCAGGCCTCGATCTCGCTGCCGTCGACGGGGTTGACGGTGAGCAGGAAGTCGCCGGTGACCAGCTGCACGGTGCGGGCGAGCGCGGGTGCGTGCTGGCCGAAGTCGGATGTGAGGGGTTCCCGCGGCGGGCGCTGACGCGACGACGTGTCGTCGCCGTCATGGCCGTACTCCTCGGGTCCCCGGTCGATCGGGTCCATAGGTCCAAGCCCCCCAAAAGCGTCGTGTGCGGGTCGACAGGACCCAGGGCCCCTCCCGGCCTTGTGCACACCGCGCTGTCGCTTCTGGTCCGGGCCCGCTCGAAGGGTTGTGTGGCAGCGGGCGACCGAACCCTAAACCTTCGCACAGTATCTACGACAGGCCGGGGTACCGCGCCGTCCGAGACGTCACAGTCTCGTGAGGATTGTGCGCGGTGCACATGTCCGGGGCGGCTGACGTGGGCTCTTCGGGAGAACGTGACACTTTCTCCGAAAGTGTCACACCCTGGGCAGCGACTCCACGCCGATCCCGCCCTCGATGGCGAGGATGCGGTGCAGCCGGGTGGCCACGAGCAGGCGCTGCATCTGCGGCGGTACGTCGCGCAGCACCAGGCGGCGGCCGCAGCGGCCGGCCCGTCGATGGGCTCCCATGATCACGCCGAGGCCGGTGGCGTCCCATGAGTCGAGCTCGGACAGGTCCAGCACCAGATCGCCGACTCCGTCGTCGACGGCCGAGTGCAGGACCGTACGGGCGTCCGCCGCGCTGCGGACGTCGAGGCGGCCCCCGACGACCAGCTCGACGTGGTCGCCCCTGATGTGCATATGCGCTCCCCGTGAGTGCGGTGGCGTACTCCGTGATGCAGGTGATGCAACCTCTGACTGTGTGAAGTGCCGGGAGGTTGCCGTCTGTGAGCGAACCGATACCGAATTCACCCCTGCGTGTGACAGGCCAGGGGGCTGTACGGATTCAGTGCTTGTAGAAGCCCTGCCCGCTCTTGCGCCCGATGTCACCGGCGTCCACCATTCGGCGCATCAGCTCCGGCGGGGCGAACTTCTCGTCCTGTGACTCGGTGTAGATGTTGCTCGTGGCGTGCAGCAGGATGTCGACGCCGGTGAGGTCCGCGGTGGCCAGCGGGCCCATCGCGTGACCGAAGCCCAGCTTGCAGGCGAGGTCGATGTCCTCGGCGGTGGCGACGCCCGACTCGTACAGCTTCGCCGCCTCGACGACGAGCGCCGAGATGAGACGGGTCGTCACGAACCCGGCGACGTCGCGGTTGACGACGATGCAGGTCTTGCCGACCGACTCGGCGAACTCCCGTGCGGCGGCGAGGGTTTCGTCGCTCGTCTTGTAGCCGCGCACCAGCTCGCACAGCTGCATCATCGGGACGGGCGAGAAGAAGTGCGCGCCCACGACACGCTCCGGACGCTCCGTCACGGCCGCGATCTTCGTGATCGGGATGGCGGAGGTGTTGGAGGCGAGGACGGCGTCCTCGCGCACGATCTTGTCCAGCGCGCGGAAGATCTCGTGCTTGACCTCCAGCTTCTCGAAGACGGCCTCGACGACGATGTCCGCGTCGGCGACGGCGTCCAGATCGGTGGTGGCCGTGATCCGCCCGAGGGCCGAGTCGGCGTCGTGCGCCTCCAGCCTGCCCTTGCTGACGAACTTGTCGTACGAGGCCTTGATGCCGTCCGTACCGCGCTTGAGCGCCTCGTCGGTGACATCGCGCAGGACGACGTCCCAGCCCGCCTGCGCGGAGACCTGGGCGATTCCGGAACCCATGAGTCCGGCGCCGATGACGGCAAGCTTCCGTGCCACTGTGCGACTCCCCTTTGAAACGCTTACAGCGTGTATCCGTATGCCTCTCGGCGGACCTTAGCGAAGCTGCGGCGCTGTGTGACCGGTTAGTAACGCGCGTCACGTCTCATCTGACGGACATCACACCGGCTCGGGCCATTCGACCGCCCGTACGGCCTAGTTGGCCCCCTGCGCCGAAACCCGGGAGCCTCACTACGCTGGCCGTATGGTCAATCTGACGCGCATCTACACCAGGACCGGCGACCAGGGCACCACCGCCCTCGGCGACATGAGCCGGGTCGCCAAGACCGACGTCCGGATCTCGGCGTACGCCGACACCAACGAGGCGAACGCGGCGATCGGCACGGCCATCGCCCTCGGCGCCCTCCCCGAGGACATCGTCAAGGTCCTCACCCGCGTGCAGAACGACCTCTTCGACGTCGGCGCGGACCTGTGCACCCCGGTGGTGGAGAACCCGGAGTTCCCGCCCCTGCGGGTCGAGCAGTTCTACATCGACCGACTGGAGTCGGACTGCGACGACTTCAACGAGCGGCTGGAGAAACTCCGCTCCTTCATCCTCCCCGGCGGCACCCCGGGCGCGGCCCTCCTCCACCAGGCCTGCACGGTCGTCCGCCGCGCGGAACGCTCGACCTGGTCGGCGCTGGAAGCCCACGGTGAGGTGATGAACCCGCTGACGGCGACGTACTTGAACCGGCTTTCGGACCTCCTGTTCATCCTGGCCCGCACGGCCAACAAGGAGACGGGGGACGTGTTGTGGGTACCGGGCGGGGAGCGCTAGGCGGGCGATGCGGCGGTGCCCTCGTCTCCCTTCACATGGGCGGACGGGGGCAATCGGCCGTACTGGCGGAGGAGTTGGGGGTTTAGCGCACTGTCGCGGAAGTGGTCCAGACCTATTGACCCGTGGTCCAGACCTTTCTATTCTCACGGCACCGTGGTGCGAAGGCTCAGTCGCGCCCCGATCCTCGAGACACCCCCCGACACCCCGAGGAGGCGCTCAATGCGCTTCAGACATCGAGCAGTTGCCGGGTTCGCGACCCTGCTGCTTCCGCTCGCCGCGCTCGTCGGACTGGCGGCCCCCGCCCAGGCCGCCTCCACCGCGACCGCCACCTTCACCAAGTCCAGCGACTGGGGCACCGGCTTCGGCGGTCAGTGGACCGTGAAGAACACCGGTACCAGCGCGATCAGTTCATGGACGGTCGAGTGGGACTTCCCCTCCGGCACGTCCGTCACGTCGGCCTGGGACGCGGACGTCACCAGCTCCGGCAACCACTGGACCGCGAAGAACAAGTCCTACAACGGCACCATCGCCGCGGGCGCCTCCGTCTCCTTCGGCTTCAATGGCGCAGGCCCCGGAGCGCCCTCCAACTGCCGCCTCAACGGCGGCAGTTGTGACGGCGGCACCACGGTCCCCGGTGACTCGGCGCCCTCCGCGCCCGGCACCCCCACCGCCTCCGGCATCACCGACACCTCGGTGAACCTCTCCTGGTCGGCCGCCACCGACGACAAGGGCATCAAGAACTACGACGTCCTGCGCGACGGCACCAAGGTCGCCACCGTCACGACGACGTCGTACACGAACACCGGCCTCACCGCCGGCACCGACTACTCGTACACCGTGCAGGCCCGCGACACCGCCGACCAGACGGGACCGGTCAGCGGCGCCGTCGCCGTGCACACCACGGGCGGTACGACCACTCCCCCGACCGGCGGCAGCAAGGTCAAGCTCGGGTACCTCACCGAGTGGGGCACCTACGACCGCAACTACCAGGTCAAGAACCTGGTGACCTCCGGCTCCGCCGCGAAGATCACGCACATCAACTACGCCTTCGGCAACGTGACGAACGGCCAGTGCGCGATCGGTGACGCCTACGCCGACTACCAGAAGACGTTCACCGCCGACCAGTCGGTCAGCGGCGTCGCCGACACCTGGGACCAGCCGGTCGCGGGCAACTTCAACCAGCTGCGCGAGCTGAAAGCCAAGTACCCGAACATCAAGATCCTCTGGTCCTTCGGCGGCTGGACCTGGTCCGGCGGCTTCGGCCAGGCCGCGGCCAACCCGACCGCGTTCGCCAACTCCTGCTACAACCTGGTCGAGGACCCGCGCTGGGCCGACATCTTCGACGGCATCGACATCGACTGGGAGTACCCGAACGCCTGCGGCCTGTCCTGCGACACCAGCGGTGCCGCGGCCTACAAGAACCTGATGCAGGCCCTGCGCGCCAAGTTCGGCTCCAACAACCTGGTCACCGCCGCCACCACGGCGGACGGCACCTCCGGCGGCAAGATCGACGCCGCCGACTACGCGGGCGCGGCCCAGTACGTCGACTGGTACAACGTCATGACGTACGACTTCTTCGGCGCCTTCAACGCGACCGGCCCCACCGCCCCGCACTCCCCCCTCACCACCTACAGCGGCATCCCGACCCCCGGCTTCACCACGGCTGACGCGATCGCCAAGTTCAAGGCGAAGGGGGTCCCCGCGAACAAGCTCCTGATCGGCATCGGCTTCTACGGCAGAGGCTGGACCGGCGTCACCCAGGACGCCCCCGGCGGCACCGCCACCGGCCCGGCGCCCGGCACCTACGAGCAGGGCATCGAGGACTACAAGGTCCTCAAGACGTCCTGCCCGGCCACCGGCACCATCGCGGGCACGGCGTACGCGCACTGCGGCAACAACTGGTGGTCCTACGACACCCCGAGCACCATCGCCGGAAAGATGAGCTGGGCCAAGACCCAGGGTCTGGGCGGCGCGTTCTTCTGGGACTTCAGCGGCGACACGAGCAACGGTGAGCTGGTGACCGCCATCAACAGCGGGCTGAGCTGATCCCCACACCGCTCAGCACCGAACGCCGCGGGCGGACCTCTCCGGTCCGCCCGCGGTGCGTTGTCCGCACCGCGCGCCCCCGGCGTGCGCCGCACGGGGCCCTTCGGCCCGGGGCGAAGGCCGATCGGCGCCGGTAGCGAGCTGTTCGATGTGGGCACCTGGGCCTACGACAGAGTGCCCTCGCCACGGCGGTCGCCGCCGCCGTCAGTCAGGCCGACGGGCCAAACCCGGTGTGCCCGGTCACGCCACGTTGACCCGCTGGCCGGGCGGGGCCGCCTCCAGCCAGGCCAGGAAACCCGTCAACGCGTCGTCGCTCATGGCGAGTTCGAGCCGGGTGCCCCGGTGCAGACAGGTCAGGATCACCGCGTCGGAGAGCAGGGCGAGTTCCTCCTCGCCCTCGGGGAGACGGCGGCCGGCCACCTCGATCGCCGAGCGCTCCAGCGTGCGGCGCGGGCGGTAGGCGTAGGAGAAGACGCGGTACCACTCGATGCGGTCGCCGTTGTAGCGGGCGACGCCGTAGCTCCAGCCCTTGCCGTTGGTGTCGGGTTTCTCCGGGACGTCCCAGCGGAGCGAACAGTCGAAGGTGCCGCCGGAACGCTGGATGAGTCTGCGGCGCAGGCCGAAGACGAACAGCCCCACGACTACCAGGGCCACCACGATTCCGCACACAGTCAGAGCGAGGACCATCGACACCGACCTCCTCGTCTCCTAGGTAAAACAGGTAACGGAACGGAAAAAACACCCACATTCGCCTCAGCCGCGGCTGGGGCCGGATTCCTCCGGTCCCAGCCGCGGCTGAGTCACGTCATCGCGTCACTTCTGGGTTCAGCGGGTCTCCACCGCACGCAGTCGGACGTCCGCGCGGCGCTCGGCGGAGGCATCACCCTCCGCCTTCGCCTGCTCCAGCTCACGCTCCACGCGCTGGACGTCGATCTCGTCCGACAGCTCGGCGATCTCGGCGAGCAGCGACAGCTTGTTGTCCGCGAACGAGATGAAACCGCCGTGCACCGCGGCGACGACCGTCCCTCCGTCGCTCGTACGGATGGTCACCGGGCCCGACTCCAGCACACCGAGCAGCGGCTGGTGACCGGGCATGACGCCGATGTCGCCGGACGTGGTGCGCGCGACGACCAGGGTGGCCTCGCCGGACCAGACCTGGCGGTCCGCGGCGACGAGCTCGACATGCAGCTCAGCAGCCAAGGTGGGCTCCTCGGGTCACCACCCGGCGGTCGTGCCGGGTGTTGGGTCAAATTCTAGTGGGCGTGGTTGAGGGGGTGGGACACACCCCACCCCCTCAGGTGAAGCAAGGGGTCAGGAGACGCCCAGCTCCTTCGCGTTCGCCTTCAGGTCCTCGATACCACCGCAGAGGAAGAACGCCTGCTCCGGGAAGTGGTCGTACTCGCCGTCGATGATCGAGTTGAAGGCCACGATCGACTCGTCCAGCGGGACGTCCGACCCGTCGACGCCGGTGAACTGCTTGGCGACGTGGGTGTTCTGGGACAGGAAGCGCTCCACGCGACGGGCACGGTGGACGGTGAGCTTGTCCTCCTCGCCCAGCTCGTCGATACCGAGGATCGCGATGATGTCCTGGAGGTCCTTGTACTTCTGGAGGACCGTCTTCACGCGCATCGCGGTGGCGTAGTGCTCCGCCGAGATGTAGCGCGGGTCGAGGATGCGGGACGTGGAGTCCAGCGGGTCCACGGCCGGGTAGATGCCCTTCTCGGAGATCGGACGGGAGAGAACCGTCGTCGCGTCGAGGTGGGCGAAGGTGGTGGCCGGGGCCGGGTCGGTCAGGTCGTCCGCGGGGACGTAGATCGCCTGCATCGAGGTGATCGAGTGACCGCGGGTCGAGGTGATGCGCTCCTGGAGGAGACCCATCTCGTCGGCCAGGTTCGGCTGGTAGCCCACCGCGGAGGGCATACGGCCGAGCAGGGTCGAGACCTCGGAACCGGCCTGCGTGAAGCGGAAGATGTTGTCGATGAAGAACAGCACGTCCTGCTTCTGCACATCGCGGAAGTACTCCGCCATGGTCAGACCCGCGAGGGCCACGCGCAGACGGGTGCCCGGGGGCTCGTCCATCTGACCGAAGACAAGCGCGGTCTTGTCGATGACGCCCGAGTCGGCCATCTCCTCGATGAGGTCGTTGCCCTCACGGGTGCGCTCGCCGACACCGGCGAACACGGAGACACCGTCGTGGTTGTTGGCGACGCGGTAGATCATCTCCTGGATGAGCACCGTCTTGCCGACGCCGGCACCGCCGAACAGGCCGATCTTGCCGCCCTTGACGTACGGGGTGAGCAGGTCGATGACCTTGACGCCGGTCTCGAACATCTCGGTCTTCGACTCGAGCTCGTCGAAGTTCGGGGCCTTGCGGTGGATGGACCAGCGCTCGCCCGTGTACTTCTCGTCGACGTTCAGCACCTCGCCGAGGGTGTTGAACACCTTGCCCTTGGTGAAGTCGCCGACCGGGACGGTGATGCCGTCGCCGGTGTCGGTGACCGGGGCCTGGCGGACCAGACCGTCGGTGGGCTGCATCGAGATCGTGCGGACCAGGCCGTCACCCAGGTGCTGGGCGACTTCCAGGGTCAGCGTCTTCTTCGCACCGTCCTGGGCCGGGTCGGCCACCTCGACGTGCAGAGCGTTGTAGATCTCCGGCATCGCGTCGACGGGGAACTCCACGTCGACGACCGGGCCGATGACCCGGGCGACGCGGCCCGTGGCAACGGCCGTCTCAACTGTCGTCGTCATTACTTGTCACTCCCCGCGGTCGCGTCGGCCAGGGCTGCGGAGCCACCGACGATCTCGCTGATTTCCTGGGTGATTTCGGCCTGGCGGGCCGCGTTGGCAAGACGGGAGAGCGTGGTGATCAGGTCTCCCGCGTTGTCGGTCGCCGACTTCATCGCGCGGCGCGTGGCCGCGTGCTTGGAGGCGGCCGACTGGAGCAGCGCGTTGTAGATACGGCTCTCGACGTACCGCGGCAGAAGGGCGTCCAGGACGTCCTCCGCCGACGGCTCGAAGTCGTACAGCGGAAGGATCTCGCCCTGGGGCGTGCCCGCGGCGGCAGCCGCAGATCGATCCGTCTCCGCGACCTCTTCGAGGCTGAGGGGCAGCAGCCGGCTGTCGATCGCCGTCTGCGTCATCATCGAGACGAACTCGGTGTAGACGATGTGGAGTTCGTCCACGCCGCCCTCCGCCGTGTCCCGCTCGATGGCCTCGATCAGCGGACCCGCGACCTTCTTCGCGTCCGCGTACGTGGGCTCGTCGGTGAAGCCGGTCCACTGCTCCGAGATCTTGCGCTCACGGAAGTTGTAGTGGGCGACACCGCGGCGGCCGACGATGTACGTGTCGACCTCCTTGCCCTCGGCCACGAGACGCGCGGTCAGCTGCTCCGCGGCCTTGATGGCGTTGGCGTTGAAGGCGCCGGCCAGACCGCGGTCGCTCGTGAGGAGCAGGACCGCGGAACGGGTCGGCGTCTCCGCCTCGGTGGTCAGCGGGTGCCGGGTGTTGGAACCCGTACCGACCGCCGTGACCGCGCGCGTCAGTTCCTTCGCGTACGGCGTCGAGGCCTGCACCTTGCGGTGCGCCTTGACGACGCGCGAGGCGGCGATCATCTCCATCGCCTTGGTGATCTTCTTGGTCGCGGTGACGGATCGGATGCGACGCTTGTAGACCCGGAGCTGGGCTCCCATGAGTCAGGTCCCTTCCTACGTCACTTGGCCGCGGCCGGGGCGTCCTCGCCGAGGAGCTTGCCGTCCGAGGTCTCGAACTGCTTCTTGAACTCGGTGATCGCGTCCGCGGCGGCGGTGAGGGTGTCGTCCGACATCTTGCCGCCCTCCTTGATGGAGGTCATGAGGCCCTGCTCCTTGCGGTGCAGGTACTCGAGCAGCTCCTTCTCGAAGCGGCGGATGTCCTCGACCGGTACGTCGTCCATCTTGCCGGTGGTCGCGGACCACACGGAGACGACCTGGTCCTCGGTGGGCATCGGCTGGTACTGCGGCTGCTTGAGCAGCTCGACCAGACGCTGACCGCGCTCCAGCTGGGCCTTCGACGCGGCGTCCAGGTCGGAACCGAAGGCGGCGAACGCCTCCAGCTCGCGGTACTGGGCGAGGTCGAGGCGCAGTCGGCCGGAGACCTGCTTCATCGCCTTGTGCTGCGCGGAACCACCGACTCGGGAGACGGAGATACCGACGTTCAGCGCGGGGCGCTGACCGGCGTTGAAGAGGTCCGACTCCAGGAAGCACTGGCCGTCGGTGATGGAGATGACGTTGGTCGGGATGAACGCCGAGACGTCGTTGGCCTTGGTCTCGACGATCGGCAGACCGGTCATCGAGCCCTTGCCCATCTCGTCGGAGAGCTTCGCGCAGCGCTCCAGCAGACGGGAGTGCAGGTAGAAGACGTCGCCCGGGTAGGCCTCGCGGCCCGGCGGACGGCGCAGCAGCAGGGACACGGCGCGGTAGGCGTCGGCCTGCTTGGAGAGGTCGTCGAAGATGATGAGGACGTGCTTGCCGTCGTACATCCAGTGCTGGCCGATGGCCGAACCGGTGTACGGCGCCAGGTACTTGAAGCCGGCCGGGTCGGACGCCGGGGCGGCGACGATGGTCGTGTACTCCAGGGCGCCGGCCTCTTCGAGCGCACCACGCACGGAGGCGATGGTGGAGCCCTTCTGGCCGATGGCGACGTAGATGCAGCGGACCTGCTTGTTCACGTCGCCGGAGCGCCAGTTGTCGCGCTGGTTGATGATCGTGTCGACGGCCAGGGCGGTCTTGCCCGTCTGGCGGTCGCCGATGATCAGCTGGCGCTGGCCGCGGCCGATCGGGGTCATCGCGTCGACGGCCTTGTAGCCGGTCTCCATCGGCTCGTGCACCGACTTACGGGCCATGACGCCCGGGGCCTGAAGTTCGAGCGCGCGGCGACCGGTGGTCTCGATCTCGCCGAGGCCGTCGATCGGGTTGCCGAGCGGGTCGACGACGCGGCCGAGGTAGCCCTCGCCGACGGCGACGGACAGGACCTCTCCGGTGCGGGTGACCGGCTGGCCCTCCTCGACACCGCTGAACTCGCCGAGGATGACGGTACCGATCTCACGCTCTTCGAGGTTGAGCGCAAGACCGAGGGTGCCGTCCTCGAACTTCAGCAGTTCGTTGGCCATGGCCGAGGGCAGGCCCTCGACCTTCGCGATGCCGTCGCCGGCAAGGGTGACCGTACCGACCTCCTCGCGCGAGGCCGCGTCCGGCTTGTACGACTGGACGAAGTTCTCCAGCGCGTCCCGGATCTCCTCCGGCCGGATCGTGAGCTCCGCCATCTGGGTTCCCTGCTCTCCTTGTTGGGCCCGAAGTTTCACTTGGGGGGATGGGGGACTCCCCCCTGAACGAGGTGAATCCTCTGCACGGCCCAACTCGGGCCGCCTTACTACGTCTTTGTTGTGGTGCTGCTAGCTCGCCATGCGGCGGGTGGCGTCATCGAGGCGGTCCGCGATGGAGCCGTTGATGACCTCGTCGCCGACCTGCACCCGGATACCGCCGAGGACCTCGGGGTCCACGTCGATGTTCAGGTGCATGGTGCGGCCGTAGAGCTTCGCGAGGGCGGCGCCCAGGCGCTGCTTCTGCGGGTCGCTCAGCGGGACCGCCGTGGTGACGACCGCGACCAGGCGGCTGCGGCGCTCGGCGGCGAGCTTGGACAGGGACTCGAGTCCCGCTTCCAGGC
Organism: Streptomyces sp. NPDC096013; assembly: GCF_044763565.1. Classification (NCBI taxonomy): domain Bacteria; kingdom Bacillati; phylum Actinomycetota; class Actinomycetes; order Kitasatosporales; family Streptomycetaceae; genus Streptomyces; species Streptomyces sp. NPDC096013. The sequence continues at coordinate 94,257 of NZ_JBIWGK010000022.1, forward strand.
TACGTCCTCGGGGCGCGGTCACCAGGCGCGTCACCAGTCGTTCGGTGGTCGGCTTGGCCCGGCCGCCGAGCAGGCTGCGCAGCAGCTCGCTCTTGGCCGTGGCGCTGGCGGCGCGGTCGGTCAGCGCGGCGCGCAGCCCGGTGTTCGAGGAGACGATCCGGCCGAACCGGAACAGCTCGTCCTCGACGTCGTCGAGCTCGCCCGACTGCTGGGCGGCGGTGAGGTCGGCGGTGGCCGCCAGCTCCTCCAGCGCGTCCACCAGGTCGCGGGACTGCGACCAGCGGGAACGCACCATGCCGGACAGCAGGTCGAGCGCGGGGCCGCCGATCTGGCCGCCGAGCAGACGCTCGGCCAGCGCGGCCTTGGCCTCGCCGTCCTGCGCCGGGTCGGTGAGGACCCGGCGCAGGGACACCTCACGGCCGAGCAGCGCGGTGACGGCGGCCAGCTCGTCGGCGAGCTGCGCCGCGGTCACGGACGTGGAGTCCGTCAGCGCGTCGAGACGCTCACGTGCGGCTGCCAGGGCCTCGCGGCTCGCTCCGTTCATCGTGCGGCCTCGGCCTTCTCCTCGAGTTCATCGAGGAAACGGTCGATCACGCGGCTCTGCCGGGCGTGGTCCTCAAGGGACTCGCCGACGAGCTTGCCGGCCAGGTCGGTGGCGAGCTTGCCCACGTCCTGGCGCAGCGCCTGCGAAGCGGCCTTGCGGTCGGCCTCGATCTGCGTGTGACCGGCGGCGACGATCTCCTCGCGCTGCCGCTGGCCTTCCGCGCGCATCTCGGCGATGAGCGTCGCGCCCTGCTCCTGCGCCTCCTGGCGCAGACGCGCGGCCTCGTGCCGGGCCTCGGCGAGCTGAGCCTTGTACTGCTCAAGAACGCTCTGTGCCTCGGTCTGGGCGGCCTCGGCCTTCTCGATACCGCCCTCGATGGCCTCGCGGCGCTCGTCCAGAACCTTGTTGATGTTCGGGAGGAGCTTCTTGGCGAGGAAGCCGAAGACGATGACGAAGGCGAGCAGGCCGATGACAAGCTCAGGGATCGGCGGGATGAGAGGGTTTTCCTTCTCGGCCGCCAGAATGAGCAGCTGGCTCATGTCAGTGCCTTTCGTCTAGTGGGCTGTTGCTGATCGACTGATCAGACGCCGTAGACGAACGGCATGACCAGGCCGATGAGGGCAAGGGCCTCACAGAAGGCGAAGCCGAGGATCTGGTTGGCGCGGATCAGGCCGGCAGCTTCGGGCTGACGGGCGAGCGCCTGGGTGCCGTTGCCGAAGATGATGCCGACGCCGACGCCGGGACCGATGGCGGCGAGGCCGTAGCCGATGGAGCCGAGCGAACCGGAGACGGCAGCGAGGGTCTCAGTGGCAGCCATGCTGATTCTTCCTTATCTGTACGGACCGGCGGGGGTTGGCCACCGGACGCTAAGGGGGGTTCTGGTGGGGGTGCTCAGTGGTTCTCGGCGAGCGCGCCCTGGATGAAGGTGCAGGTCAGCAGCACGAAGACATACGCCTGCAGGGCCTGGATGAAGAGTTCGAAGGCCGTCATCACGAGGACCATGACGAACGAGACACCCGCGTAGGCGATGCCGATGCCGTTGAGCAGGTACCAGCTGGCGATCGTGAAGAGCAGCAGCAGGGTGTGGCCCGCGAACATGTTCGCGAACAGTCGCACCGCGTGCGTGAACGGCCGGACGATCAGGTTCGAGAGCAGCTCGATGGCCATCGCCAGCGGGAGAACCGCGCCGAGCGACTTGTCGTAACCGCTGAAGTTCTTGAAGGCGCCGACGAATCCATGCCGCTTGAAGGTCAGCGACACCCACACGATGTAGACGATGCCCGCGAGGACGGCCGGGTACGAAATGATCGACGTCACCGGGAACTGGGCGACCGGGACGATCGACCAGATGTTCATCATCCAGATGAAGAAGAAGAGCGAGACGACCAGCGGTACGTACTTCTCGCCTTCCTTCTTGCCGATCGTCTCGTAGACGACACCGCGGCGGATGAAGTCGTAGCCGGACTCGGCGACCATCTGCAGCTTGCCGGGGACGACCTTCGGCTTGCGGAAGGCGGCCCAGAAGAAGCCGACGACGATGATCGAGCCGAGCAGCGCCAGCAGCATCGTCTTGTTGAAGTACAAGTTGCTGTCGCCGTCCCCGAGAAGGGGCTTGAACAGGAACGAGTGCAGGCCGGGAGCCGGGAAGCCACAGCCGTCGAAGATGTGGCAGTCGGTCTCGAAGGCGAGCACCTGCGTCGGGTCAGCACTCACCGCGGGCTCCTTCAGCGTGGCGCATAGGTACGGCAACCTCGTTGTGTCGGCGCGGCACGCGGCCGCGGTTCGGCACTGGACTGGTGTTACGGATGTGGGGGCGGCAGTGGGGCATCAAGCCTCGCGATTGAGCAGGCGTCAGCTCAGATGCCCGCGCCCGCGATGCCGCAGTTGGCACCGGACGATAGCAGGGTCTCTTACGCCCTCTTATCCCGGCCCTACCTCTCACGACGAGTGCCCCGACTTGTCGGGCTCGACATAGAGGATTTTGGCCTTCATGTGGGCACGGGTCTGCGCGGCGGTCCAGATGACGGTGTCGACGAGCAGGGTGAACGCGAAGGCCTTGGGATTGAAGAGCGAGGTGTGCTTGAACGCGGCGAGGAAAATGAACAGCAGCAGAATCTGCGCCGCGAAGAGCATGAGGCCCATCGCCTGGAACAGGTGCGGAAGCGATTTGGCAGTGCGCTGCAGAACGTAGAGCCCGATTCCCATGAAGAGGATCACGATCAGCGTCGCAACGGCTGCCCCAATAGCTCCTTTGCCGCCGGCGACCACACCACTGACGACGGCGGCAATCGCGCCGACGGCAGCTGTGGGCACAGCGGCCTGAAGGAGAATCCGGGCGTCATTGGACGGCATGGCGGCAACTCCGCTTACTAAGGGGGGCGTGTCGTCATGGACGAGCGTAGTCCCGGGATGAGAGAGAACCTCACGCCAATGGACCGTCGCACTACGGTCCTTCGGCTCTGTCCCGGGTTCTCGTGAACCGTATCACAAACTATTTGATGCGGTCTTTACCTAGAAGGTGTGCTTGCTGTCACACATGAGAGTGACAGTGCGCGTCTGTGCAAAATAGCGGCCAACTTGTCTGGTATGGGGAGGCTTTGTCCCCCCACGAGATGGCAACGCTTTAGTCAGATTCTTACCTTGGCGTCAGCGTGAGGACTCCGCTTTACGACCGTCGAGAAGGCGTGAACGGGCCCCGACGGCGGTCGCTCCGTTGACTCCTGACACACCGGAGACAACCGGCGGGCGCGGGTCACGGTCTTCCTCCGCCAGCACCACGACGGGGTCAACTCCGGCCCTGCGACGGCGATATCGCGGCGGCACCAGGTGCTCGGCCCAGCGCGGAGTACGCGGCGTGAAGCGCGGCAGCAGAAGCAGCACGAGCCCGAGCGCGCTCAGGATGACGATGCCGAGGACGATCCACATCGAGGCCGAGTTGACCGAGTACGACAGGGCGCCGAACGCGATCAGCGCCGACCAGAAGTACATGATCAGCACCGCCCGACTGTGCGAGTGGCCGATCTCCAGGAGCCGGTGATGCAGATGGCCGCGGTCCGCGGCGAAGGGCGACTGGCCCCGCCAGGTGCGGCGGACGATGGCCAGCACCAGGTCGGCGGCCGGCACCGCGATGATCGTCAGCGGCAGCAGCAGCGGGATGTACACGGGCACCGTCTGGTGCACCGCCGCCTTCTCGGAGCCGACGAACAGCTGGAGCGCGTCCGGGTCGACCTGCCCCGTGATGGAGATCGCACCCGCGGCCAGCACCAGGCCGATCAGCATCGAGCCGGAGTCGCCCATGAAGATCCGGGCGGGATGCATGTTGTGCGGCAGGAAGCCGAGGCACATGCCCATCAGGATCGCCGAGAAGAGCGTGGCCGGGGCGGCGGCCTCGATGCCGTACGAGTACCAGATCCGGTAGGCGTACAGGAAGAACGCGGCGGCGGCGATGCAGACCATGCCGGAGGCGAGGCCGTCGAGGCCGTCGACGAAGTTGACCGCGTTGATGGTGATGACGACCAGGGCGACCGTGAGCAGGGTGCCCTGCCACTGGGTCAGCGCGACGTTGCCGACGCCCGGGACGGGCAGCCACAGGATCGTCAGACCCTGCATGACCATCACGCCGGCGGCGATCATCTGGCCGCCCAGCTTGATCAGGGCGTCGATCTCGAACTTGTCGTCCAGGACCCCGATCAGCCAGATCAGGGCCGCTCCGGAGAGCAGGGCGCGCGGCTCGTTCGAGTTCTGGAAGACCTCGCTGAGGTTGGTCAGGTGGTCGGCGACCAGCAGGCCGGCGCACAGTCCGAAGAACATGGCGATACCGCCGAGCCGCGGAGTGGGTTCCCGGTGCACGTCACGGGCCCGGATCTCCGGCATCGCTCCGGCCACGATCGCGAATTTACGCACCGGCCCGGTCAGCAGATACGTCACCGCGGCCGTCACGCAGAGCGTCAGCAGGTATTCACGCACAGGCTTCCCCACAGGTCTCGCTGGCCATCACAGCCCCACACCCTAGCGAGGCGCGCATATGGTTGGGGACTTCCGGGTAGCGACGATGGTTGCACGTGTGGCTGTGCACCTCGTACAGGTACCCCCGTTCAGCCCGGATAGGGCGGGAATCCACCCACAAGATCCCGCACTTCGTCACGGGCCCGCCGGGTGTCGACCCGGCCGCGCAGGACGCCCGCCAGCAGTGCCGCGACGGTCGCCATCTCGCCCTCGCCCATGCCCTGCGTGGTCACCGCGGCGGTGCCGAGGCGCAGCCCGCGCGCGTCTCCGTGCGGAAGCGGGCAGCAGTCCAACACCAGCCCCGCGGCGGCGAGTTGACCGCGTGCGGCGCGTCCGTCGACGCCGAGGGGCAGCGGGTCGGCGGTGATCAGGTGGGTGTCGGTGCCGCCCGTCGTGACGACGAACCCCTCCCCCACGAGACCCGCCGCGAGCACCCGGGCGTTGGCGACCACCTGATGGGCGTACGCCGTGAAGGCCGGGGTCGCCGCCTCGCCGAACGCGACGGCCTTCGCGGCGATGGTGTGCATCTGCGCCCCGCCCTGGGTGAACGGGAACACCGCCCGGTCGACCCGCTCCGCCAGCCCGCTCCCGCACAGCAGCATCCCGCCCCGCGGCCCGCGCAGCACCTTGTGCGTGGTCGCGCAGACGATGTCGGCGTACGGCACCGGGTTGGGCGCCGCTCCCCCGGCGACCAGGCCGATCGGATGCGAGGCGTCGGCGATGAGATGGGCGCCCACCTCGTCGGCGACCTCGCGGAAGAAGGCGTAGTCGATGTGCCGGGGATAGGCGATGGACCCGCAGACGATCGCCTTGGGCCGATGTGTACGGGCCAGGGAACGCACCTGCGCGTGGTCGATGAGCCCGGTCTCGGCATCGACCCCGTAGCCCACGAAGTCGAACCACCGCCCGGAGAAGTTCGCCGGCGACCCGTGCGTGAGATGCCCGCCGTACGGCAGGCCCAGCGCCAGGACGGTGTCACCGGGCCGCAGCAGCGCGGCGTAGGCGGCGAGCACGGCCGAAGACCCGGAGTGCGCCTGCACGTTGGCGTGCTCGGCCCCGAACAGCGCCTTCGCCCGCTCTACGGCGACGCGCTCGGCGACGTCGACGATCTCGCAGCCGCCGTGGAAGCGGGCGCCGGGGTATCCCTCGGCGTACTTGTTGGCGAGCGGCGAGCCGAGCGCGGCCAGCACGGCGGGCGAGCTGAAGTTCTCGGCGGCGACCAGCTGAAGCGTCGTCGACTGCCGCGTCAGCTCCCCGAGCAGGATCTCGGCCAGCTCGGGGTCCTGCCGGCGCAGGACATCGGTCTCAAGGACAGGGACGACCGACATGGTGGACTCCGGGGCGTCGACGTTGACGTACGTCCAATGTAGGCCCGGGGCGGGTGGGGCGCGCGGCCGTTGCCTACGTCCTCGCGGGGACACCCGTCAGCGCCGTCACCACCGGGTCGATCGCCTGGTTTATCTCGTCGCCGATGGAGCGGAAGAACGGGAGGGGTGCCCCGTAGGGGTCGAAGACCTCGTCCGCCTCCGCCGTGGGGGCCAGGAGCCAGCCGCGGAGGGCCGCCGCAGCACGGACCAGGGCCCGGGCGCGGGCCACCATGCCGTCCTCCAGGGGTGGCAGGGTCGTCGGGTCTATCGCCTTCACCAGGCGGGTGAACTCCTTGAGGGTGAAGGTGCGCAGGCCCGCCGAGTGGCCCATCGAGATGACCTGGGCCCGGTGGTCCCGGGTGGCCGTCAGCACCAGGTCGGCGCGGATCACATGGTCGTCGAGCAGCTCGCGGCCGGTGAACCCGGAGGGGTCCGCGCCGAAGTCGGTGAGGACCGTCGCCGCGTTGGTCTCCATGGGCGCGCCCTCATGGCCCCACGTCCCGGCGCTCTCCACGATCAGCCCGCCCCACAGCGGGTCGCCGAGCCGGTCCGCCAGGGCATGACGGGTCAGCCGCTCGGTGATCGGCGAGCGGCACACGTTGCCGGTGCTGACGTGGAGGATGCGGAAGTTGTCCATGGGAAGCCCGAAGGTCCCCGTCACTTCCCCGTTGCCTATGCCACGCCCCGCGTCAGGGGCTGTCAATTCGCCACCTCGAGGTCGGGTACGACCTTGCGCAGCTCCTCCGCGGAGATCGCGCCCGCGCGCAGCAGCAGCGGCACCTCGCGCGTGACGTCGACGATCGACGACGGCACGTTGCCGGGCGTCGGACCGCCGTCGAGGTAGACGGAGACGGAGTCCCCGAGCATCTGCTGGGCCGCGTCGCAGTCCTCCGGCGAAGGGTGCCCGGTGAGGTTCGCCGAGGAGACCGCCATCGGGCCGACCTCGGTCAGCAGCTCGATCGCGACCGGGTGCAGCGGCATACGGACGGCGACCGTGCCCCGGGTGTCCCCCAGGTCCCACTGGAGGGACGGCTGGTGCTTGGCGACCAGGGTGAGGGCGCCCGGCCAGAACGCGTCGACGAGTTCCCAGGCCAGCTCGGAGAAGTCCGTGACGAGGCCGTGCAGCGTGTTCGGGGAGCCGATGAGGACGGGGGTGGGCATGTTGCGGCCCCGGCCCTTGGCGTCCAGGAGATCGGCGACGGCCTCCGAGGAGAACGCGTCGGCCCCGATGCCGTAGACCGTGTCGGTCGGCAGGACCACGAGTTCACCCCGGCGGACGGCGGACGCGGCCTCGCGCAGACCCGTCGTGCGGTCGGTCGCGTCATTGGTGTCGTATCGCCGTGCCATGTCTAGCGGTCTCCTTTTTTTGTAGCTCGGTTCGCCTCCGGGGCGCCTGTTGTCGCTGCCTGCCTGGCGAATGCGGCCGTCACGGCGTCGCCCTGCGGGCGGTCGCGAAGCGCGGGCGGTTGTTGAGATCGGGGTGGTCGGCCGCGTCGGCCCAGCCACGCTCCTCGGTGAAGATCCACGGCACCTGGCCGCCCTGGGTGTCGGCGTGCTCGATGACGACGACACCGCCCGGGCGCAGCAGCCGGTGCGCGGTGCGCTCGATGCCGCGGATCAGGTCGAGGCCGTCCTCCCCGGAGAACAGGGCGAGTTCGGGGTCGTAGTCCCGGGCCTCGGGAGCGACGTACTCCCACTCCGTGAGCGGGATGTACGGAGGGTTGGAGATGACCAGGTCGACATGGCCGTCGAGGTCGGGGAAGGCGTCCAGGGCGTTGCCCTGCCGCAGGTCGACGCGGGAGCCCTCCATGTTCTTGCGGGTCCACTGGAGCGCGTCCTCGGACAGCTCCACGGCGTGCACCCGGGATCGCGGGACCTCCTGCGCGAGGGCGAGCGCGATGGCTCCGGACCCGGTGCAGAGGTCGACGATCAGCGGCTCGACGACGTCCATCGCGCGGACCGCGTCTATGGCCCAGCCGACCACCGACTCGGTCTCGGGGCGCGGCACGAACACCCCTGGCCCGACCTGGAGTTCCAGGTACCGGAAGAAGGCGCGGCCGGTGATGTGCTGGAGCGGCTCGCGCTGCTCGCGCCGGGCGATGGTCTCCCAGTAGCGGGCGTCGAAGTCCACGTCCTTCACGGAGTGCAGCTCGCCCCGCTTCACGCCGTGCACGAACGCGGCGAGCTCCTCCGCGTCGTTGCGCGGTGAGGGCACGCCGGCGTCGGCCAGCCGCTGGGTGGCCTGGGCCACCTCTGCTAGCAGCACCCCCCGGGGGTTTGGGGGTCGCTCCCCAAATGATTGCTGCACGCAAGTCCTCCGTGTCGTACTCGTCCGTGCCGAACCGTGCCGTGCCTTACGCCGCCGCGAGCTTGGCGGCCGAGTCCGCGTCCACGCACGCCTGGATCATCGCGTCGAGGTCGCCGTCGAGGACCTGGTCCAGGTTGTACGCCTTGAATCCGACGCGGTGGTCCGAGATGCGGTTCTCCGGGAAGTTGTACGTACGGATCTTCTCGGAGCGGTCGACCGTGCGGACCTGGCTGCGGCGGGCGTCGGCGGCATTGCGTTCCGCCTCCTCCTGCGCCGCGGCGAGCAGCCTGGAGCGCAGGATACGCAGTGCCTGTTCCTTGTTCTGCAGCTGGCTCTTCTCGTTCTGGCAGGAAGCGACCACTCCGGTCGGAATGTGCGTGATGCGCACGGCGGAGTCGGTCGTGTTGACGGACTGCCCGCCGGGACCGGAGGAGCGGTAGACGTCGATGCGGAGGTCGTTCGGGTTGATCTCGACGTCGACCTCCTCCGCCTCGGGGGTGACGAGGACACCGGCCGCGGAGGTGTGGATACGGCCCTGGGACTCGGTCGCCGGGACGCGCTGCACGCGGTGCACTCCGCCCTCGTACTTCAGGCGGGCCCAGACACCCTGGCCGGGCTCGGTCGCGCCGTTGCCGCCCTTGGTCTTCACGGCGACCTGGACGTCCTTGTAGCCGCCCAGCTCGGACTCGGTGGCGTCGATGATCTCGGTCTTCCAGCCGACGCGCTCCGCGTACCGCAGGTACATGCGCAGCAGGTCGCCCGCGAAGAGCGCGGACTCGTCGCCGCCGGCGCCCGCCTTGATCTCCAGGATGACGTCCTTGTCGTCACTGGGGTCGCGCGGGACCAGCAGGAGGCGCAGCTTCTCCGTGAGCTCGTCGCGGTGCTTCTCCAGCTCCTTGACCTCGGCCGCGAACTCCGGGTCGTCGGCGCCGAGTTCACGCGCGGTGTCGATGTCGTCGCCGGTCTGCTTCCAGGAGCGGTACGTGGCGACGATCGGGGTGAGCTCGGCGTAGCGCTTGTTCAGCTTGCGCGCGTTGGCCTGGTCGGCGTGGACCGACGGGTCGGCGAGCTTCTTCTCAAGGTCGGCGTGCTCGCCGATGAGGTCCTCGACAGCCTCGAACATTTGGGCTCCTGAAATGCGGTGGAGAAAGGGAAGGCGGGCGACCAAAAACGCCGGTCCCGGCGCGCCTGTGGAGGGCGCGGCCGTGGACCGGCGAAATTGAGGCTCGCTACTTCTTGGAGCCGGCCCCAGCCTTGCCGAAGCGGGCCTCGAAGCGGGCCACGCGGCCACCGGTGTCGAGGATCTTCTGCTTGCCCGTGTAGAACGGGTGGCACTCGGAGCAGACCTCGGCGCGGATGTTGCCGCTCGTGATCGTGCTGCGGGTGGTGAACGACGCGCCACAGGTGCAGCTGACCTGGGTCTCGACGTACTCGGGGTGGATCTCGCGCTTCAAGGTGTCTCCTAGTTTCGGGAGGGCGCCGGGTCGCTCCGCGGGTTGCGGGGCGTGAACCGGGGCCGACGTACCAGTCTGCCAGGACTGGAGCCATCTCCCCAAACCGGGGGCTTGGGTGATCTATTCCCCGCGGGTCGGTGGGGGCTGGTCGCGGGCCGAACTACGACGTCACGACGCCCTTGGCTTCGCCTGTCGCCGTGCCCTTGGTGGCCGCCGCCGGGATCGGGCGGTCGTTCTTCAGGGCCGTCCAGACCATCTGGGCTTTCGCCTTCTCCACGATGACCCGGTTCGGGTTGGCCGGGTCGTACTCGACCGGCATCGTGACCATGTTCATGTTCGTGGAGCTGATGCCCTTGAGGCCGTTGGCGAAGGACGTGAGGGAGTTGACCGAGCCGAGGTCGGAGTCGGTGGTGACGGCCTGGGTGGCGGTGTTCGCGAGCTCGTACAGCTTGGTGGGGCTGGTCAGGACGCCGATGTGCTTGACCTGGTTGACGAGCGCCTTGATGAACGCCTGCTGGAGCTGGATGCGGCCGAGGTCGGAGCCGTCACCGACGCCGTGCCGGGTGCGGACCAGGCCGAGGGCCTGCGAGCCGTTGAGCGTGTGCGCGCCGGCCTTGAGGTTCAGGTGGCTCTGCGGGTCCTTGATGTCCTTCGTGGTGGTGATCCGGACGCCGCCGAGTTCGTTGATGAGCTTCTCGAAGCCCGAGAAGTCGACCTCGAGGTAGTGGTCCATGCGCAGCCCGGAGACGGACTCGACGGTCTTCACCGTGCAGGCCGCGCCGCCGGTGGAGTACGCCTCGTTGAACATCACGCCGGACGCCGCGTCGTGCTTGACGCCCTTGGTGTCGGTGCACTGGGGGCGGTCCACGAGGGTGTCGCGCGGGATCGAGATCACGCTGGCCTTCTTGTGGCCCTTGTAGACGTGGATGATCATCGCGGTGTCGGAGCGGGCGCTGCCGTCGTCGGTGCCGCCGCCCAGCTTCTTGTTGGTGCCGGAGCGGCTGTCGGAGCCCAGGACCAGGATGTTCTCGGAGCCGTTGTCGACCTTGACCGGCCGGTCGGTGCCGAGGGCCTGGTTGATGTCGACGCTCTTGATGTTGCCGTTGAGCTTGAAGTACACGTACCCGGCGCCGGTACCGCCCAGCACCACGACGCCCGCGGCGACCCAGGCGGTGATCAGCAGGGCCTTGTGTCGTGGGCTGCGGTCCTTCTTGGGGCCTCCCGCGCGGTGGCGTGGGCCGTTGTTGCCGTTGGTGCCGTCCTTGCCCGGTATGGCGGGCTCCGGCGTGCTCTCGGCGGACATGGGCTCCTCGCATCTCGTTCCGGTCGGGTACCCCCTGCTTTCAGGGTTCAGGCCTGGCCGAAGCGACTGATACCGCTCAATCCTCGCTCTATGGTCGCTCCACCAGGTCAGACAGGGAAACTCGGGAAAGGGTTGCACAACGCAGAGTGCCCATCGCGTACGGCGATGGGCACTCTGTGTATTCGAGGTGAGCGGGTCATGCCCCGCTCACCTGCGATTTCAGCCGAAGATGTCGTACTGCTGGAAACCGGTGCCGAGCGACTTCGGTGTGCCGAAGATCTCGCTGGTGGCCTTGCCGGTGCCCGGGTACAGGTACAGCGCGTTGCTCGCGTTGCGGATCAGGAGGTCCGCCTTGCCGTCGCCGGTGAAGTCGCCGACCGCGTCGAAGGCGTTGTAGCTGCCCCAGGTGCGCACCTTCACGCGGGCCGCGAAGGCACCCGAGCCGGCCTTGCCGGCGCCCTTGTACAGGTAGACGACGCCGGTGCTCTTGTTGCGGGCGAGCAGGTCGGCGTTGCCGTCACCGTTGAAGTCGCCGTGGCCGACGAGCACGTTGTACTGGCTCCAGCCGCCGCCGACGCGCGAGGGCGAGCTGAAGGTGCCGTTGCCCTTGCCCGGGTAGATCCACAGCACGCCGGAGCTGTCGACCGAGATCAGGTCGGGCAGGTAGTCGCCGGTGACATCGCCGGGGGCGACGATCCGGGTGCGGGTCTTCCAGTTGGCGAAGATCTTCGTGCTGACCCAACTGCCGTCGTCCCGGGCGCTGTTGAGCTGGAAGTGGTCCCAGTAGACCGCGCCGTTGCCGATCCGGTAGATCCAGTCCTGGTAGCCGTCGCGGTTCAGGTCGGCCGAGCGGACCAGGTTGACCGCGCTCCAGTCGCCGAGGGACTGGCGGGTGGCCAGCGAGGTGCCCTTGGAGTCCAGCTCGTAGCCCACCTTGCTGGAGGACTTGCGGGCGTAGACGTCGGCCTTGTTGTCGGTGTAGCTCAGGTTGCCGTCGTCGATCTGCGCGTAGGCCGCGCCGGCGTACGTGCTGACCTTCGTGAAGACGCTGTAGGCGCCCTCCGCCACACAGTCCTCGACGCCCCAGGACACCACGCCCACGATCCGGCCGCCGACGACCAGGGGGCCGCCGGAGTCGCCGTTGCAGGTGGTCGTCGTACCGGTGTCGCTGCCGGTGGCGGGCTCGCCCGCGCAGACCATGTGGCCCTTGACGTAGTCGACGCTGCCGTAGGCGGCGGTGCAGGTGGCGTCCGAGTTGATCGGCAGCGTGGCCGTCTTCAGCGTCTCGGAGATGTCCTGCGTGGTGGAGCTGGTGCGGCCCCAGCCGTAGACCTTGGCGGTCTTGGCGGGGGTGCCCGTGTACGACGCCGTGTCGGTGCTCGTCGTCATGCGGATCGGGGTCGCCTTGACGGGGGCCGCCAGGGTGAGGACCGCGATGTCGTTGTTCGGGGCGCCGTCCGTCGAGACGGTGTACGACGGGTTGTTCCACTGGCGCAGGACCGCGGTGGCCTGGCCGCCGTGCAGGTCGTCGTCGGTGGGCAGCTGGGTGGCGCTGGTGACGACGGCGCCGTACTTGGCCCAGTTGTAGCCCTTGACGCAGTGCGCGGCCGTCAGGATCTTCGACGGCGAGACGACCGAGCCACCGCAGAAGAAGCCGACGTCGTCGGACGTGGCGGTGGTGCCCTTGTCGTCGTAGTACCAGAGCTGCGCCATGAACGGCGCGGTGTTGATGGTGGTCGTCGTCCCCCCGATGATCTTCGGGTCGACGGCCTTGCCGGTGGTGCTCGCGCTCAGGGACGACTTCTTGGTCGTCTGTCCGGCAGTGTCGTCACCGGCCTGCGCGCCCGCGATGCGCGCCTTCAGCGTCGTGAGCGACGGCTGGGCCACGACGGGCTTCGCGGTCGGCGTCGGCAGCGCGGTGGCCGCGCCGGCGGACGTCGTCAGCAGGGCGGCGGTCACGGCGGCGGCGATACCGGCCGCGGCGACAGGAAGTCCGAAACGGATCCGGCGTCTGTGCCGACCGGCCCCAGGCATGGGCGTACCCACTCAAGTCCCCCCTCGGGATCAGAAGTTCGGACGATCGTCGAAAGCAAGTCCGAAGGGCGAGAGCCTACAGCGAGCCACTGACAACCCAAAGGGCCGCCCCCTCGGAAAGGAGGGGGCGGCCCTTTGGAGGCGGGGCTCGGCCGACAGACCGGGCTCAGCCGACAGGACGACTAGTCACCGTTGCCGGGAGTGGGCGTCGTCTTCTGGATCTGGAGCAGGAACTCCGCGTTCGACTTCGTCTGCTTCATCTTGTCGAGCAGCAGCTCGATCGCCTGCTGCTGGTCGAGCGCGTGCAGCACCCGGCGCAGCTTCCAGGTGATGGCCAACTCGTCGCTGCCGAGCAGGATTTCTTCCTTACGGGTACCGGACGCGTCGACGTCCACCGCGGGGAAGATGCGCTTGTCGGCGAGCTTCCGGTCGAGCTTGAGCTCGGCGTTGCCCGTGCCCTTGAACTCCTCGAAGATGACCTCGTCCATGCGCGAGCCGGTGTCGACGAGCGCGGTGGCGAGGATGGTCAGCGAGCCGCCGTCCTCGATGTTGCGCGCGGCACCGAAGAAGCGCTTGGGCGGGTACAGCGCCGTGGAGTCGACACCACCGGAGAGGATGCGGCCGGAGGCGGGGGCGGCGAGGTTGTAGGCACGGCCCAGACGCGTGATGGAGTCGAGCAGCACGACGACGTCGTGGCCCAGCTCCACCAGCCGCTTGGCGCGCTCGATGGCGAGCTCGGCGACCGTGGTGTGGTCCTCGGCGGGGCGGTCGAAGGTCGAGGAGATGACCTCGCCCTTCACCGACCGCTGCATGTCGGTGACCTCTTCCGGACGCTCGTCGACCAGGACGACCATCAGGTGGCACTCGGGGTTGTTGTGCGTGATCGCGTTGGCGATGGCCTGCATGATCATGGTCTTGCCGGTCTTCGGCGGGGCCACGATCAGACCGCGCTGGCCCTTTCCGATGGGCGCGACGAGGTCGATGATGCGGGTCGTCAGCACCCCCGGGTCGGTCTCCAGGCGGAGCCGGTCCTGCGGATACAGCGGCGTCAGCTTGTTGAACTCCGGTCGCCCGCGGCCGTGTTCGGGTGCCATGCCGTTGACGGAGTCGAGGCGCACGAGCGCGTTGAACTTCTCGCGGCGCTCGCCCTCCTTCGGCTGCCGGACCGCGCCGGTGACGTGGTCGCCCTTGCGCAGGCCGTTCTTGCGGACCTGGGCGAGGGAGACGTACACGTCGTTCGGGCCCGGCAGGTAGCCGGAGGTCCGGATGAACGCGTAGTTGTCGAGGATGTCGAGGATGCCCGCGACGGGGATCAGCACATCGTCGTCGGCGACCTGCGGCTCACCCGCGGCACCACCGAACTCGTCGCGTCCACGACGGCCCCGGCGGTCCCGGTACCGGCCGCGACGGCCGCGCCGGCCGCCCTCGAAGTCGTCGTCGTCCTGCGGGCCGTTGTCGCGCTGCTGGCGGTCCTGGCGGCCACCGCTCTGCTGCTGGCCCTGCTGCTGACGGTCCTGCCGGTCCTGGCGTCCGCCGCCCTGCTGCTGGCCGCCGCCCTGCTGCTCGTTGTCCTTGCGGCGGTCGCCGCGGTCACGGTCCTGGCGGTCCTGGCGGCCACCGCGGTCGCGGCGGTCCCGGCGGCCCTGCCGGCCGTCGTCACCGGCGTCGCCCTGCGCGGCGGCGGGCGTCTCGGCCCTGGGCTCGTTCTTCGCCTCGGCGGTGACCGTCTCCGGGCTGCCGGCCTCGGCGGTCGCACGGCGACGGCGGCGCTCGGCGGGGGCGTCGTCTCCCCCGCGCTCGGCGTCGCTCGCGCGGGAAGGGCCGCCGGCGGGCTGGCCGGGGATGTCGATCTGCTGCTGGGCCACGGCCTTCTCGGTGGCGACCTTCTCGGCCTTCTGCTCGGCCGGGGCGATCGTCTCGTCGCCCGTGCGGGTCTTGGAGGTGGCGCGGCGCTTCGGCTTGGTCTCGGTGGCGGTCTCGGCCTTGGCCGGAGCGCCCCCTCCCGCCTGCGCGTCCTTGATGACCTCGATCAGCTGGCTCTTGCGCATCCGCGCGGTGCCCTTGATGCCGAGGCCGGTTGCGACCTGCTGCAGCTCGGCCAGCACCATGCCGTCGAGGCCGGTACCGCGGCGCCGCCGGGAGCCGGCACCGGTGGCAGGCGCGGAGGCGTCCGTGGCGGGCGCGGCAGCGGTCTCCTCGACACGTGCGCCCATCAGATCGGTGGTGTCGCTCACGAAGGGTCCTTCCCTGGAGCGGACGTCGGCCTGTCTGGCTCGGCGACCGGTTGTGCTGTCCGGCTTCGGTTCTTGCTGTGTGAACCGTGCCGGGGCGGTGGTCCGCCAAAGCGGCGGAAGAGATATGTGGTGACGGCGCTTCCGAAAACCGTGGCACCGAATGTCTGTGTCACGTGGCTTGGTCGCACCAATTCCGGAACGAGCCCGGCTTCCGGAGCGTGCCCGGCGAACCGCTCAGTGCCCGGACGGAACACGGTGCGGCTTGGGAGGCTCCCGGAAGAATGTCTGTCCCGGACGGGGACAACAAGCACCTCGCCATGGTGGGGTCGGGTGCAGACTTGAGATTAACACTACCGGATCCAACAAACATTCCCCCTCTCGAAATCCGGCGACGGTACGTAGTCAAGGGGCACTGGGGGCCGCGAGCGGAAGTACGCAGGCACCCTGTGCGTCGAGATCCAGCCGGTTGGCGGCCCAGCCCTCGCCGGCGAGGTGGGCCACCTTGTCGGCGTTGTCGGCGTCGACGAGTGCCAGCACCGTGGGCCCGGCGCCGGAGATGACGGCCGGAACTCCATCCGCCCTCAAGCGGTCCACGAGCGCGGCGCTCTCGGGCATCGCCGGCGCGCGGTACTCCTGGTGCAGGCGGTCCTCGGTGGCGGGCAGCAGCAGCTCGGGGCGCCGGGTGAGGGCCTCGACGAGCAGTGCGGCGCGGCCCGCGTTGGCGGCGGCGTCGACGTGCGGGACGCTGCGCGGGAGCAGGCCGCGCGCGGTCTCGGTGAGCACCGGCTTGCCGGGCACGAAAACCACCGGAACGATGGAGTCGGCGGGGTCCATCCTGATCGCCCGCGCTGCTCCGCCGTCCATCCAGGAGAGCGTGAATCCGCCGAGCAGACAGGCCGCCACGTTGTCGGGGTGGCCCTCGATCTCGGTGGCGAGTTCCAGCAGGGCCGTGTCGTCGAGCCGGGAGTCCCCGCCTATGGTCACGGCGCGTGCGGCGACGATGCCCGCGCAGATGGCGGCGGAGGAGGAGCCCAGGCCGCGGCCGTGCGGAATGCGGTTGGCGCACACGATCTCGAGGCCGCGCGGCTGCCCGCCGAGCAGGTCGAAGGCGGTGCGCAGGGCTCGTACGAGGAGGTGGTTCTCGTCGCGCGGGAGGGTCTCG
This sequence comes from Streptomyces sp. NPDC096013, assembly GCF_044763565.1. Taxonomy (NCBI): domain Bacteria; kingdom Bacillati; phylum Actinomycetota; class Actinomycetes; order Kitasatosporales; family Streptomycetaceae; genus Streptomyces; species Streptomyces sp. NPDC096013. The sequence continues at coordinate 110,668 of NZ_JBIWGK010000022.1, forward strand.
CTGCCCTCGCCCGCGATGTCGATGAGCAGCCCGGAGTCGGCGACACGGACGACGACGTCGTCGTAGAGCCCCAGCGAGAGGCCGAAGGCGTCGAAGCCCGGGCCCAGGTTGGCGCTGGTGGCGGGGACGCGCACCCGGACGGCGGCGGCGCGGAAGGCTGGACCGGCCATCGCTCGATGACTCTCCTTGAGCTGCGTGGTTGTCGAAGACATTCGATGAAGTTCGATGACATCCGATGGGTACGTGGAGACCCTCGGGCCGTGGAGACGGCGCGGCGCCGGGACATGCGCGCAGGCATATGCGGCGGGCGGGTTCGGTACAGCCTATCGAAGGAAGGTTCTGTGGCGACATAGGGCGCACAGGAGGCGCACGATGCGTGTCGTAAGCCCCCTGTGCACCCCCGTCAGGGATCTCCCTGTCGTACGGGGTTACGCCAGACCGAGGCGCACGGCGGCGGTGGCCGCGTCGACCGGGACGGTGACGGGCTGCGGGGCGCCCGCGACGGCCCAGTCGGGGTCCTTCAGGCCGTTTCCGGTGACCGTGCAGACGATGGTCTGGCCCGGGTCGACCTTGCCCTGCTCGGCCGCCTTCAGCAGACCGGCGACGGAGGCGGCGGAGGCGGGCTCGACGAAAACGCCCTCCTGGGCGGCCAACAGCCGGTAGGCGCGCAGGATCTCACGGTCCGTCACCTCGTCGATGAACCCGCCGGACTCGTCCCGCGCGTCCAGCGCGAACTGCCAGGACGCCGGGTTGCCGATGCGGATCGCGGTGGCGATCGTCGAGGGGTCCTTGACGACCTCGCCGCGCACGATGGGCGCGGACCCCGAAGCTTGGAAGCCCCACATGCGCGGGGTCCTCGCGGCGATGCCGTCACCGGCGTACTCCTTGTAGCCCTTCCAGTACGCGGTGATGTTGCCCGCGTTGCCCACCGGCAGGACGTGGATGTCGGGCGCGTCGCCGAGCATGTCGACGATCTCGAAGGCGGCCGTCTTCTGGCCCTCGATGCGCACCGGGTTGACCGAATTCACCAGCGCCACGGGGTAGTTGTCGCTCAGCTGGCGGGCGAGGGTGAGGCAGTCGTCGAAGTTGCCGTCGACCTGGAGGATCTTCGCGCCGTGCACGAGGGCCTGGCCCATCTTGCCGAGCGCGATCTTGCCCCGCGGCACGAGGACGGCACAGACCATCCCGGCGCGCACGGCGTAGGCGGCGGCGGAGGCCGACGTGTTGCCGGTGGAGGCGCAGATGACGGCCTGCGCGCCCTCCTCCTTGGCCCGGGTGATGGCCATGGTCATACCGCGGTCCTTGAAGGACCCGGTGGGGTTGGCGCCCTCCACCTTGAGGTGGACCTCGCAGCCGGTGCGCTCGGAGAGCACCTGCGCGGGCACGAGGGGCGTGCCGCCCTCGCGGAGGGAGACGACCGGCGTGCTGTCGGATACCGGCAGCCGGTCCCGGTACTCCTCGATGATTCCGCGCCACTGGTGGGTCATTGCTGGTTACTCTCCTTCAACCCGCATGATGCTGGCGACACCCCGCACGGTGTCGAGCTTGCGCAACGCCTCGACGGTCCCGGTGAGGGCGGCGTCGGACGCGCGGTGCGTGACGACGACGAGAGAGGCCTCGCCGTCCTTCCCCTGCTGCCGAACCGTATCGATCGAGACACCGTGCTCGGCGAACACGGTGGCGACCTGTGCGAGAACACCTGGTTTGTCGGCGACGTCGAGGCTGATGTGGTACCGCGTGACGACCTCGCCCATGCCCGACACGGGGAGCGCGGCGTACGCCGACTCGCCGGGCCCGGTGGTCGAGTTGAGCCGGTTGCGGCACACGGCGACGAGGTCGCCGAGCACGGCGGAGGCGGTGGGGGCGCCGCCCGCTCCGGGGCCGTAGAACATCAGCTGTCCGGAGGCGTCGGACTCGACGAACACGGCGTTGTAGGCGCCGCGGACGGAGGCGAGGGGGTGGCTGAGCGGGATCATCGCGGGGTGCACGCGCGCGGTGACGCTGCCGCCGTCCTCGGCGCGCTCGCAGATGGCGAGCAGCTTGATGGTGCAGCCCATGTTCCGCGCGGAGGCGAAGTCGGCGGCGGTGACCTCGGTCATGCCCTCGCGGTAGACGTCGTCGAGACGCACGCGCGTGTGGAAGGCGATTCCGGCGAGGATGGCGGCCTTGGCGGCGGCGTCGAAGCCCTCGACGTCGGCGGTGGGGTCGGCCTCGGCGTATCCCAGGGCGGTGGCCTCGTCGAGGGCCTCCTGATAGCCCGCGCCGGTGCTGTCCATCTTGTCGAGGATGAAGTTGGTGGTCCCGTTGACGATCCCGAGCACCCGGTTGACCTTGTCGCCGGCGAGGGACTCGCGCAGCGGTCGGATCAGCGGAATCGCGCCGGCGACGGCGGCCTCGTAGTAGAGGTCCTTGCCGTGCTGCCCGGCCGCGGCGTGCAGCGCTGCGCCGTCCTGGGCGAGCAGCGCCTTGTTGGCGGAGACGACGGACGCGCCGTGCTCGAAGGCGGCGGTGATGAGGGAGCGGGCGGGCTCGATACCGCCGATGACCTCGACCACGACGTCGATGTCCCCGCGTTTGACGAGGGCGGTCGCGTCGGTGGTGACGAGGGCGGGGTCGATGCCTTCGCGGACCTTGGAGGGCCGCCGTACCGCCACGCCCGCGAGCTCGATGGGAGCCCCGATCCTGGCGGCGAGGTCGTCGGCGTGCGTCGTCATGATGCGCGCCACCTCTGAGCCGACCACTCCACAGCCCAGCAGCGCCACCTTCAGCGGACGCGTACGCATCATCCGACCTCGTTTCCTCATACCGTCATCGGTTGGACCAGTCTCACTCACCGGACGGGAGTTTCTATCCATGGTCCGGATCGTGAGACATCGATTTCATTTCCAGAGAAGTGGAAGACCGGAGATCTTCCACCCCTTCCTTTTCTCCGCCCGCCTCAGCCGACGTCGAGCCGGAGCAGGTCCTCCTCCGTCTCCCGGCGCACGACGACCCGCGACTCCCCATCCTTCACGGCGACGACCGGCGGCCGGAGCACATGGTTGTAATTGCTCGCCATGGAACGGCAGTACGCGCCCGTCGCGGGCACGGCGATGAGATCACCGGGCGCCAGGTCCCCCGGCAGGAACGCGTCCTTGACCACGATGTCCCCGCTCTCGCAGTGCTTGCCGACGACACGGGAGAGCATGGGCTCGGCGTCCGAGCGGCGGGAGACGAGCGCGACGCTGTACTCGGCGTCGTAGAGCGCGGTCCGGATGTTGTCCGACATCCCGCCGTCGACGGAGACGTATGTCCGCAGCCCGTCGAGGGGCTTGACGGTGCCGACCTCGTAGAGCGTGAAGGCGGTCGGTCCGACGATCGCGCGCCCCGGCTCGACGGAGATCCGCGGGGTCCGCAGCTTCGCCGCCTCGCACTCGCGGGTGACGATCTCGGTGAGCGCCTTGGCGATCTCGTGCGGCTCGCGGGGATCGTCGTCGCTGGTGTAGGCGATGCCGAGCCCGCCGCCGAGGTCGATCTCGGGCAGCTCCACGCCGTGCTCGTCGCGGACGGCCTTCAGCAGCCCGACCACCCGGTGGGCCGCGACCTCGAACCCGGACATGTCGAAGATCTGCGACCCGATGTGGGAGTGGATGCCGATCAGCTCCAGCCCGTCGAGCTGAAGAGCCCGACGAACGGCCTCGGCGGCCTGTCCCCCGGCCAGCGGAATCCCGAACTTCTGGTCCTCGTGGGCGGTGGCGATGAATTCGTGCGTGTGCGCTTCCACGCCCACGGTGATCCGGATCTGCACCGGCTGCCGCTTGCCGAGGGACTGCGCGATATGGGCGACCCGCACGATCTCCTGGAAGGAGTCGAGCACGATCCGCCCGACCCCGGCCTCGACGGCCCTCGTGATCTCGCTCACGGACTTGTTGTTGCCGTGAAAGGCGATGCGGTCGGCGGGCATCCCCGCGGACAGCGCGGTGGCGAGCTCACCACCGGAACACACGTCAAGATTCAGCCCCTCCTCGTGCAGCCACCGCACTACGGCCCGCGAGAGGAACGCCTTGCCGGCGTAGAAGACGTCGGCGTCCTGCCCGAAGGCGGTCCGCCAGGCACGGGCCCGCTCCCGGAAGTCCGCCTCGTCGAGCACGTACGCCGGGGTGCCGTGCAGCTCTGCGAGCGTCTTCACGTCGACCCCGCCGACGGTGACGACACCGTCGGCGTCACGCCCGACGGTCGACGCCCACACCTTGGGATCGAGTTCGTTGAGGTCGGCGGCCGGGCCCGAGTAGTGCCCCTCGGGCAGGACATCGGCGTGGCGGGGACCGGCGGGGTGTGCGGAACGGCTCATGGCGTGTCTCTTCTGTCTCTTCCTGGCGCGCAGATCGTGGATGTCTTCGTGGCGCTCAGAGGTGTTCGGGTGCGTCGATGCCGAGCAGGGAGAGGCCACCGGCAAGCACCGCCCCGGCAGCTTCGGCAAGCGCGAGCCGGGCACGGTGGGCGGCCAAGGGTTTCTCGTCCCCGAGCGGCAGCACGACGGAAACCAACGGCAACACCGCATCGGCTACGGCGACCAGGTGCCGGGCGAGCAGATCGGGAGCACGGTGGGCCGCTGCGCGGGCGAGGAGGCGGGGGTGGTCGGCGAGGTGGGTGAGGAGGGGTGTGGGGGGTGGGGTGTGGGTGAGGAGAGGGGGTGTGGGGGGCGCGGGGGGTGGGGTGTGGGTGAGGAGAGGGGGTGTGGGGGGCGCGGGGGGTGGGGTGTGCGCGGGGGGCGCGGTGATGGACGCGGTGTCCGCCGGTCCGTCGTCTCGTACGCCTTCTGGTACGTCGTCTCGTACGTCGCCGGGTTGGGCGGTGAAGCCGAGGTCGGCGGCGTTACGGCTGACGGCCCGGGTGCGGGCGTAGGCGTAACGGACCCGGAAGAGGGGGTTGGCCTCACCCTGCACGAGAAGGTCGGCGCTCGGCCGGGGCCGGTCGTGGGCGGCGGGGTGGAGCAGGGCCCAGCGGGCGGCGTCGGGGCCGAGGGAGAGAAGTCCGGCGAGGTCGGGGGCCGGCACGGGCCGTACGTTCACGTCGAGAGGAACCGGTGTCGCCGGGGTGCCGTAGGCGTCGACCTCGACACGGAAGGCCGCGGTCCACTCGGGGTCGGGGCGTGCCTCGCAGCTGGTGCGGACGGGGGTGCCCTGGGAACGGAGGAGGCGGGCGGTGGCGTCCATGAAGACGAGGGCGCGGGGGTCGTGGGGGGCGTGCAGGTGGACGGGGTGGTCCGTAGGGGCGTCGTAGCTGATGCCGTCCTTCGCTGCCTCTACCTCTACGTCTGCCTCTACGCATCCGTACCGCGGGCCGCGCCGCAGTATCTCCGCGACGAGGGCGGTGGACGCCGTACTCCCGAGACTGATGTTGAGGAACCCGGGCCCGGTGATCTGGACACCGCTGACGCCCTGGGCGCCGGCGAGATGCGGCCGTAGCAGCTCGGCGACACGGCGGGGGGTCTCCCCGGCGGGCCGGGCGAGCTGGAGGGCGATGTTGGTGGCGTAGTCCCCCCACCCACCGGCCCCCGGCACGGTCACCGACACCTTCTCCGGCACGGCCACGCGCAGCTCCCCGTCCTCGACAGCACGACGCACCGCGCGCAGCACGGTACGGGAGAGCTCGACGGGGGTCACGGGACAAGCGTATGGGAGGAGGGGGGTGGGTAGGCCAGCCGGTTTGGCCAGGGGTCCGGGATGTGGACGCGGGGGGGTGGCGGAGCCGGAGGAAAAGGGGGACGGAGAGGAGGCGGGGGGAGACGGAAAGGGAGAGGGGCGAGAGGCAGACGGAGACGGAGACGGCGAGGGGGCGGCGAGGAACACGGAGGCGGAGGCGAGAGCCAGAGGAAAAGGGTGAGGCAAAGGGTGAGGAAAGGGGAGAGGAGGCAGCCGACTCAGCCGCCGCTACGCCCACCCCGCCCACCCCGCCCGCTACGCCCGGCCCGCTCCCCCTCGCTCACACCGGCGCCGAAGGCACCACCGATGGAGAGGCCGTTGGAGAGGCCGTCTGACAGACCATCGGGGAGGCCGTCGGAGAGGCCACCGGCCGGATCACGTGGGTCCCGCGGCTCCCGCCGCCCGCGCTCGATCAACTGCCGTACGAGACTGATGAGTTCAGCAGGTTCGAAGGGCTTGGCGAGAAACGCGTCGACGCCGACGTCGAGCCCGCTCTCGACCTCGTACTGGGTACAGGCGCTGACGATGGCGAGGGGCAGATCACGGGTACGGGGGTCGCTGCGCAGCCGAGCGGCAGTCCGCAACCCGTCCAGCCGAGGCATGACGACATCCAGGGTGACGATATCGGGCCGCACTTGATGGATGACGTCCAGACACTCGGCACCATCGGCCGCGGTCACGACCTCGAGACCCTCCAGCTCGAGATTGACCCTGATCAACTGCCGGATGACCTTGTTGTCGTCCACAACAAGCACCCGACCCGACGCGCCTGGCACAACTCGAGAGTAGGTCCGGACCGGCCACCGCGTCCGGGTTTTCCCCACTTCCACCCCCTGCGAGCAACCCACCAGGCCTCCCTGACCACCTTCCCGACCACCTCCCTGATCACCGAGAAACCTGTTCATGGACACCCGCAAGTAGCTGGTAGGGTTCTACCCGTCGCCGCGATCACCGCGACGGACACGCCCCCGTAGCTCAGGGGATAGAGCAACGGCCTCCGGAGCCGTGTGCGCAGGTTCGAATCCTGCCGGGGGCACTCGCCATACCACCTACAGAATTCGGTAGGTGAGCTGCGCGGATGCCAGCACGAGAGGGCGGGAGTCAGTCTCACTGACTCCCGCCCTTTCTCACTGTCTCTCGCTGTTTGTGCGTGAGGAGTGCGTGAGCCGCGCAAGGCTCACCCTGCGTCCGTTGGCGCCCACCCCATCGTCTTTTCGATCTTCCTGTTGTCTTCCTCCTCGCTGTTGTCGATGCAGCCCGCGTAGTGGCGATCGATGACTTCCGGTGAGGTGCCGGCGCGGCGGGCCACCTCTGCCACGGGGAGGCCGGAGCGAAGCCAGTCGGTGATGCACGTGGCCCGCCCGTCGTACGGCTTTCCGACGAGCGGGGACGCCAACTTGTGAGGCGGAAACGCGAAGGGGCGAGCCTCCTCCCACACCCGCCAGTAGCTGGAAGTGCCCACAAGGCCACCCCGTTCGTTCTGGAACACCCGACCATCGGCCGCAGTCCCGAACTCCTTCAGGTGCGCACGGAGCATCGCCACCAAGATAGGCGGAATAGGCACCGGACGATCCGACTCGGGGTCCCGCATTTTCAGCCCGCGCTTGTCGTGCCGCTCGCCGGAGTCGGTCCACTTCCTTCCCGACACCGGGGCGTGTTTCCCGATGGGTGAGCACGACCCATCCTGTTTCCGGCAAGTAGCAGTCATCCAGCTTCAATCCGACGCCTTCGGCCGGACGCATAGCGGCGTACAGGATGCAGCCGAAGAAAGCGACAAGGCGTCTTCCCCGGTTACGGTGGACCGATCCCACGTAGGAAACGGCTGTCAGGAACTCCCGCCCCTGTACTGCGTTCATGAGAACTCGCGGGTCAACCGCACCACGGCCAGCAGTAGCGCTCCATTTCCGCGATCGGATTCACATCCAGATACCCGTATTGAATCGCGTAGGCCATGGCTGCATTAAAGCCACGACGTCGACGCTTACAACGGCTAACAAAATGAGCTGAGTTGTCGGTGGGTGATCAGACAGCAGGCGAGTTTAAGGAACGCTTCGTGGATGTCGGCTCGGCGTTCCCAGCGGATCCGTAGGCGCCGGAAGCCATGCAGCCACGCGAAACTCCGCTCGACCACCCACCGGTACGTGCCCAGTCCGGTGCCATGGCGTGTTCCGCGGCGAGCGATGGCCGGCACGATGCCGCGGTCGCGGACCTGGTCGCGGTAGACGTCGTGGTCGTAGCCGCGGTCGGCGAACAGCGAGTCGGGTTTGCGGCGCGGTCGTCCGACACGGCCGCGGACAGGCGGGATCGCGTCGAGCAAGGGCAGGAGCTGGGTGACGTCGTTGCGGTTGCCGCCGGTCAGCAGGACGGCGAGCGGGGTGCCATGCCCGTCGGTGATCAACTGGTGTTTCGAGCCTGCCCGGCCCCGGTCGACCGGCGAGGGACCCGTGTGGCTCCCCCTTTTAGCGCCCTGACATGGGACGAGTCGACCACTGAGTGGCCTACCAACGGATCGGGTACCGCCCGTCGAGGACTTCACGGCATACGACTTCGGCACCGGAACCGGCACCGGCACCGGCCAGAGGTGTTACTCGACTCATGGCAACGGAAGCGGGACCAGACCTCCACGACCTGCTGAAGTCCCTGCGGGTATGGGCCCCCGAGACGACCGAACTACGGCCGTTCGACCCGACGACGGCACCGGACGCCCCTCTCGCCCTCTTCACCGCGTGGTTCGCGGAGGCGGTGGCCGCCGGGGAGACGGAGCCGCCGCGTGTGATGTCACTGGCGACGCGGGACGACGAGGGCCTCCCCGACGTACGGATGGTGATGCTGCACGGCGCGGACAAGGAGGGCTGGTCGTTCGCGACCCACTCCACAAGCCGCAAGGGCCACCAGCTCAAGCACTTCGCGTACGCCGCCCTCTCCTTCTACTGGCCCCGCCTGGGCCGCCAGATCCGCCTGCGCGGCCCGGCCCTCCCGGCGCCCGCCGCCGAATCCCGGGCCGACCTGCACGTCCGCTCGACAGGTTCCCTGGCAGCGGCACTGACCGGCCACCAGAGCGAAGTCCTCCCGTCCTTGGAGGAGCTGACCCAGACTTCCGAAGCGGCCTGGGAACGCGCCCAACGCGAGCCGCACACCCCCGTCCCGACCTGGACCCTGTACCGCGTCTTCCCCGACGAGGCCGAGTTCTTCCAGGGCGACGCGCTACGGCGGCACGTTCGCCTGCGCTACGTCCGCGAGGAGCGGGGCTGGGCCAGGGAACTGCTCTGGCCCTGAGCCCCGCTCGGTGTGCCGCACGTGCTCAGCCCAGTCGCTTGACCGTCTCCCAGCCGCTCGACCTGAGCGTGGTCGAGGAACCGATCGCGGTGGCGGTGCCCTTGTAAAGGAGCAGGGCTCCGGCCGCGTCGGTCGTCCAGATGTCGGGGATGCCGTCACCGGTGGCGTCGGGGGTGCCGTGGATCAGCGGGTAGGCGGCGTAGGTGAAGGTGCCGGAGGCGTAGGTGTGGTCGCCGTCCAGGCTCGCAGCGGACGTGCCCAGGCTGGCGAGGACCGTGCCCGTCCCGTCGCTGTCGAGGACCCCCTTGCGCAGCTGGATGTTGCCGGCCGCGGTGCGGTACGTCATGTCGGCCGCGCCATCGCCGTTGTAGTCGGCGATGGCCACGAAGTCCCGTTCGGTGTCGCCCCAGGAGGACGAGGTCATCTGGGTGGCCCCGCTGAAGCTGCCGCCGCTGTAACCCGTGAACACCCACAGCTCGTTGCCACCGGCGCCGGCCGCCACGAACAGTTCGGGCCGGCCGTCGCCGGTGATGTCGCCCGCCGACTTGATCTCCGAGAAGGTGGCGGGGTCGGGGGCGTTGGATGGCAGGCGGATCTCGACGCGCTTGCTCACGTCGATCGCGCCGTACCCGTCGCCGGGGTAGACGTACAGGCGGCCCCCCGGGGTACGGATCACCCAGTCGGTGACGCCGTCGCCGGGGGCGAAGTCGCCGTTGTGGGTGATGAGGGCGTAGGTGCCGGTGCCGTCCCAGATGTGCGGGGCGGTGCCGCCGTCCTTGATCAGGGTGCCGTTGTCGTGGGTGCCGAACGCGCTGGACACCCAGGCGCCGTCCTGGGAGACCGAGTCGATCCAGAGGTTTCCGGCGGCGGTGACATGGGCGAAGTCGGCGTCACCGTCCCCGTTCAGATCGCCGGCGCCGTCCGCGGCCGAGCGCGGCTGGACGTAGAAGAAGTGCTTGGTGGCGTTGGGGGAGATGTTGCCGGCCGCGTCGACGGACTTGACGTACAGGGTGTTGGGGCCTGCGGCCGGGGGTTTGATGCCGGTGATGGTGGCCGTCTTGATCGCCGTGGTGCAGGACTTGGTGAGGCCGCCCGAGGTGCCCTGCGCGCCGCCCGAGCAGGCGTAGCCCGAGTAACTGGTGGAGTTGATGGACCAGACGAACTTCACGATGTCGCTCTCGCTGGACGACCCGACCCCGAACGTGAAACTGCCGCTGTTGCCGAAGGGCTTGGCGGACCACACATCGGGTTCGCTGTCGCCGTCGTCGTCACCGGGGAAGTCCGTCGAGACGACCGGGGCGGGGGAGTCCGGCAGATCGGTGTCGTAGGTGAAACGGCATACCCCGTCGCCACCAGTGGGCGCCCAGCCGCTGCTGACCTTGGCGTCCCAGGCGCGTACCCGCCACGAGTAGGTGACGCCGTTGCTCAGGGACGACTTGACGGAGACTCCGCCGACCTCGCCGTCGTCCACGGCCTTGGTGAAGGTCTTGGTCGTGGTGTCGGCCTTGCCCGTCTGCCAGAGCTGGAACTCCAGCTTGGCCAGGTCGCTGTCCGGGTCGGTCGCCTTGCCGCTGAGGGTGATGGTGTCCCCCTTGCCGACCTTGATGTACGGCGAGGCGGAGGTGTCGCAGGAGCCGGGGCTCATGGTGACGGAGGTCGGCGTGTTCGGCTTCCGGTTGTAGATGATGGACAGTGACGGGGAGCCGTCGCCCTCGGCCTTGAACCGCTTCCAGGAGTACGTGTCCGTCTCCAGGCTGCTGGCGGAACCCGTCGGCGCGGAGGACGAGGTGGAGGCGACCAGGCCCAGGTTGAAGCTGGTCGCGCCGGAGTCGGCGGCGTCCTGGGCGAGCGAGGTGACGGTGAAGTTGACGTAGGCGTCGGGGCAGGAGCTGTTGGACTTCCAGCCGTAGGCGAAGGACTTCGAGGTGATCTTCCGCTTCCAGGACGGCTGGCGGTTCCAGGTGGTCTTGGAGGTGAAGTCGCCCGTGCCCCACAGCTGGACGGTGCGCTTGCTGCACGACCAGGAGTGGGTCTCCAGGACCTTCAGGGTGGCGCTGGAGACGTCCGCGTTCTTGATGGAGTTCCGCAGCTTCATGCGGAAGAACGAACGGGCCGTGCCCCAGGTGTCCCTCTCGAAGCCGACCCGGGCTTCCTTGGTGTCCTCGTTGTAGTTGGCGCCGTCGTAGAAGCTGGAGCTGGGGTAACGCTTGTAGACCGTGGTCCAGTTGGCGCGGACGCCGGTGGTGGAGGGGTCGAGGAACAGCGGGTAGGTGAGGTTCTCGGTGTCCGAGAGATAGCCCGCCGGCGGGGTGATCGTCAGCACGTCGCCGCGGTACTCGGCGGCGGCGGTGGTGGCGTGGCCGCCCTCGCCGGGGCCGTTCAAGGCGGGCAGGGCGAGGGTGTCGGACGCGGACGCCCGCAGGCCGCCGTAGGCGACGGGGTCCGCGTTGCTCCCGGTGCCGTCCGGGTTCTCGTTCGGGACCTCGTCGGCCGGGGTGTCGTCCGGGTTCTCGCGCGCCGGTGCCTCCTCGACGACCTCGGGGTTCTCGTTGGTGCCGGTCGCGGCTTCCGGGTCGGCGGACCCGCCGTCCGTGTCGTGCGTGCCCGCCGAGTCCCACAGGAACGGAGTGGGGGAGACGGCGATCTCGTTGCCGTCGCCGTCCTTGGCCGTGAGCACATCCGTGCCGGGGTCGAGGACGAAGGAGAGGCTGGAGGAGGTGACCCGGTAGCGCGGCGGGTCGGCGGCCAGGTTCTCGGCCGCCTGAGGTGTGTGGACGACCAGGACATGGGTGAAGCCGGTGTCCCGGGCGGTCAGCATGAGGTCGACGCCGGGCAGGACGCCCTCGTACAGCGCGCGGTTGTCCTCGACGACCGGCTCGGGCAGCTCGCCCGGCCACTCGAAGGTGATCTCGTGACCCTCGGCGGTCATCGTCAGCAGCGGGGTCCACGAGGTGTCGTCGACCTGTTGGGCCAGTTGGCTTCCGGGGTGGAACACGGCTGACCGAACTGCCGTACCGGACTGCCCGGTTGAGGCCTTGCTCGGGCCGTCGGTCCCCTTGCCTCCGGCCGAAAAGGTCACCGGATAGGGGCTGTTGACGGTGTGCCAGCCCTCGCCGGTCCTGCGCAGGTCGGTGTCGACCGGTGCCCACGCGCCCTGGGAGTTCCTCGCGCGCAGGGGCGCGACGGAGACCGTATAGGTGAACGTTCCGTCCGGGTTGGCGTAGGTGGTCGAGAACTCGTCGGCCAGCGTGGCCACTTCGACCTTCTCGCCGCTCCTGCGCGCCCGTGACTGGGCCTCGTCCTCGTCGACCGGGTGTGCGGCCCGCTTGGCCTTGGCGTCGGAGACGGCGTCGCCGTCGTCGCGCAGTGCGTACAGTGCGCCGCCGCAGGCCAGGAGGGCCAGCGCCACGGCCGTGGCCACGGCACGCCGAACGCGTCTTCTGTCGCGGGGACTTGGTTCCGCGGCGGTGTCGAGGTCGCTCAAGGGGCCCTTCCCCACTACAGGCTGCATGGCGGTTGGAGTATGGACAGCTCCTTCCGGCCTGATCAACACCCTTTGGCCGACATGGATCGAGTAATCGGCACGCAAAGACGCCCACAGCTTTCCTTTGCTGTTCTTTGCCTTATTTTGGCCAGTGATATAGCTAACACAAATCCTTCACGACTTGACGGTGATCTTCACGGCGTCTTTATCTTCGTGCTCGGTGTGTAAGCCATTGCTCACCAAGTGCTGTCGGGACGGTGTGTTTCTGACGGAGCGTCACGGGGGGAAGGTTCGTTTTGACCACGTCGCGGGAACGCCTGGTCCGTCGAAGAGCAAGGGTCGGTGTCGTCGCCGGGCTGTTCCTGGCCCTCAACGTCACGCTGCTGCCCGGCGCCATCGCCTTCGGCCCCGGTGATCCCCGTACGGCCGTCGACCTGGCGGACCTCCAGGAGACGGACGCCGTCCCGCTCGACGAGAAGGCGACCGACGACCTCGACGACCTCTCGGGCTCCGCCGCGACCGATCCGCAGAAGGCGTACGCCCCGGCGGCCGTCGCCGAGGTGCCCGCGGCCTCCGGCACCAAGGCCGTCGACACCATGACCGCGGGCGCCACGACCGAGGTCGCGAAGGCGGCCGACGGCACGATGAGCATCGGCGTCGGCGCCCCGGACGGGGCCACCCCGGCGCAGGCCGACGCCCTCGAAGGCCAGTGGAGCGTCGCCGCCGCACCCGAGGCCGACGCCGTCGCGAACGGCGCCCAGGGCTTCATGCTCGCGGTCGACGCCCCCGACACCGCCACCGGCGACGCGGTCGTCTCCATCGACGCGACCAGACTCGCCGAGACGTACAGCGCCCAGTGGCTGGACAGGCTCTCCTTCACCCTGATGCCGGCCTGCTACGCGACGACGCCCGAGGACGAGGCGTGTTCCACCGGCATACCGGTGACCACCGAGATCGAGCGCACCGGCGACACCGTCGACGTGGCGCTGGACGCCGGTGACTCCTCGGGCTCCGAGGCGGACACCGGTGAGGACGGCGCCGCCGACGAGACGCACGGCTCCACCGAGACCACCACCCAGGTCCCCGAGACCCTGGTCAACGTCACCCTGGACACCGCCGACCTCGCGTCGGTCTCCGCCGCCGCTTCCACCGCGAACAGCGCGGTGAGTACGGACGCAGGCCGCGTCGACTCCGCCGTCTGGCGCGGCGACACGGTCATCGCCGTCCAGCAGATCGCCGGCTCCTCCGGCGGGGGTCTGCTCGTCGGCAGCTCCTACGGCGCCGGCGCCGGCGGCGACTTCTCCGCGAGCCCGATCGTCTCGGCCGGTTCCTGGACGGCGGGCGGTTCCTCCGGCGCCTTCACCTACGCGTACACGATGGCCGCCCCGCAGGTCCCGGCGGGACCCGCGCCCAACGTCACCCTCAGCTACAACTCCCAGACCTCCGACGGCCGTACATCCGCCACCAACAACCAGGTCTCCTGGGTCGGCGAGGGCTGGGACTACAACCCCGGCTCCATCACCCGCACCTTCGTCGGCTGCGCGGCCGACACCGCCAACGCCAACAACAAGGACCACTTCACCGGCGACCAGTGCTGGGGCTCGTACAACGCGGTGCTCTCCCTCAACGGGACCACCACCGAGCTGGTGCGCGACGACACCACCAAGCAGTGGAAGGGCGCGCGCGGCGAGAACATGCGCGTCGAGCTGCTCACCGCGGCCGACTACAAGACCCTCACGGGGATCGACGGCTCCAACAACGGTGACAACAACGGGGAGTTCTGGCGCGTCACCACCGACGACGGCACCCAGTACTACTTCGGTCTGAACCGGCTCCCGGGCTGGACCTCGGGCAAGCCGGAGACCAACTCCGTGCTCAATGTGCCGGTTGCCGGCAACCACTCCGAAGACCCCTGCTACGCGGCCAAGTTCGCGGACTCCTTCTGCGACCAGGGCTGGCGCTTCCAGCTCGACTACGTCGTGGACACCACGGGCAACGCGATGTCGCTGTGGTGGGAGAAGGAGAAGAACGCCTACGCGCGCGACATGAAGGAGGCCAAGGCGGTCGCGTACGACCGCGCCGGCTACCTCTCCCACATCGACTACGGCCAGCGCGCCACCACGCTCTTCTCCCAAGAACCGCTCGGCCGGATGAAGTTCAACGCCCGGGAGCGCTGCTTCGACGACCCCGCGCTGAACGTGGCGTGCTCGAACGCCAACTTCGACTCCAAGCAGTCCGACCGGACCCGGCCCTGGTTCGACACCCCCGCCGACCTCGCCTGCGCGACCGGCAAGAAGTGCGGCACATACGCCCCCACCTTCTTCTCGCGCAAGCGCCTCGCCTCGGTCGACTCCTGCACCCAGCGCGAGCAGGGCGTGACACTGACCGAGTACTCCTCGGACGCCGACGGCAACGAGACCGGTCAGCGCAACGCCTGTGGCCTGGACGGCGGTTCGACGACCACGACCTCGCTGTCGAAGGTCGACTCCTGGGGTCTGAAGCAGTCCTTCCCCTGGAACCTCACCGGTGAGTACACCGCGCTCTGGCTGGAGTCCGTCACCCGCACCGGCTACGCCGTGGACGGCTCCACCGACCGCCTCAACCCGGTCTCCTTCGGCCACAACGAGAACCCGCTGCCGAACCGCGTCAAGAACGGCTCCTCCGACACCTCCCCGCTGTTCGCACGCCTGCGTATCCAGGACGTCGTCTCCGAGTACGGCGGCCGTACCCACGTCGACTACAAGGCCCCCGAGGGCAAGTGCCTCACCGGCTCCGGCCGTCCGACGATCGACAGGAACCACTCCCTCTGCTACCCGGCGTACTGGCATGCCGACGGTGAGCTGGAGGACAAACGGATCTCCTGGTTCCACAAGTACGTCGTCGACAGGATCACCGAGTTCCCGCGTCTCGCCGACGCGAAGGACATCGTGACGACGTACACGTACGAGACCTACGACGACGCAGTCGACGGCGCGCTGTGGGCCAAGAGCCAGTCGGAGTTCTCCCGCCCCAAGAAGCGCACCTGGGACGACTTCCGCGGCTTCCCGCTCGTCACCACGACCACCGGCGCCACCGACGCGGTCGGCGGCAGCGTCGCCTCCAAGTCCGTCACCCGCTACTTCCGCGGCATGGACGACGACGTCCTCGCCGACGACACCCCGGAGAAGTCCTCCGACGACGTCAAGCGCTCCGTCGTGACGACCGACGTCACCGGCGCGACCCTGGCCACCGACCGCAAGGCGTACGCCGGCATGGTCGCCGAGTCGCTCACCTACCCGGACGCGTCCGCCGACAACACCACGGGCTGGGTCGCCCGCACGGTCAACTTCCCGGACGCCCCGGTCCGCCTGGCCACCCGCGGCCGCACCGACGGCCCGGACGTGGTCTCCGAGCGCGTGACGCTCGGCAGGACCTCGACCATCTCCAAGGCCTCGGGCAAGGCCGCCGACAAACTGACCCTGCACACGGTGACCTCCGAGACCGAGTACGACTCCACGTACGGCCTGCCGACAAAGGTCAAGGAGTACGGCGACACAGCCGTCTCCGGCGACGAGTCGTGCACCGCGACCTCGTACGTCCACAACACCTCGGGCACGAACTACCTGGTCGGCCTGGTCGCCCGAACCGTCTCCACCACCGGCACCAGCACCTGTTCCACGGACCTGTCCAGCTCGACGGGCACCACCCTGGTCAGCGCCTCGCGCATGTTCTACGACGGCGCGACCTCGTCCACCGCCACACCCACCAAGGGTCTGGTCACCAGGACGGAGGCGCCGACCGGCGCCGGCACCGGCTGGGAGACCACCAACCCCGAGTCGCGCACCGAGTACGACTCCACCGGCCGCGTCACGAAGGTCACCGACCCGACCGGGGTGTACAACACCACGACGTACACGCCGTCGAGCGGTCAGGTCTACAAGATCGAGACGGTCACCGGGAACAAGACCGTCGACGGCGCCCTGGTCGCGGGCTTCACCGACACCACCGTCCTGGAACCCGGACGCGGCACCACCCTCAAGTCCACCGACGCCAACAACCGCACCGAGTCCTACGAGTACGACCCGCTCGGCCGCGCCGTCGCCGCCTGGGACGCCACCCAGACCGCCACGGACGACCCGACGGTCACCTACGCGTACAACATCGACCCGGCCAAGCCGGTTTCGGTGGTGACACGGTCCCTCGCCGACAACCCGAGCACCGCGGCGGGCGACGGAACGTACGAGTCCGCCACCACGATCTACGACGGCCTGGGCCGCGAGCGCCAGACCCAGACCCCGGCCGTGGGCGGCGGCCGACTGATCACCGACACGCTCCACAACAGCGCCGGTCAGGTCCGCTACACCCGCAACGCGTACTACATGGAGGGTGACCCGAGCACGGAACTGGTCGTCCCCGCCTCGGAGTCGCTGGTCCCCAACGCGACCTCGTACACGTACGACGGCCTGGGCCGAGTCCTGACGGTCACGCCGGTGCAGAACTCCTACGCGCAGACGGGCGAGACGTTCACCAACGCCGGCAAGGCCGTGCCGACGGTCGACCGCCGCACCCGCTACGAGTACGCCCTCGACTACACGGTCGTCCGCCAGCCCAAGGGCACGCCCGCCTCCCGCGTGTGGACCGACGCGCTGGGCCGCACGACCCGTCAGGACACCTTCAGCGACACCGCGCTGACCGAGACCGGCGCGATCACCACGATGTACGACTACGACCTGCGCGGCGACATGGTGACCTCCACCGACGACGCCGGCAACACCCGGACGTGGACGTACGACGCGGTGGGCCGGGTCACCGACACCACCGACCCGGACACGGGCGCGACCCACACCGAGTACGACGCCTACGGCCGGGTGGACAAGGCGACCGACGCCCGCGGCCAGGTCGTCTCCTACGGCTACGAGCGGCTGAACCGCGTGGAGCAGGTGAAGGTCACACCGAAGGGCGCGACGACCTCCACCCTCGCGCAGACGTACGCCTACGACGGCGCGACCGGCGGCAAGGGCCAGCTCACCTCGGCCACCCGCTACACGGACGGCAAGGCGTACACGACGACCATCGGCGGCTACACGGCCGACTACCAGCCCACGGACATGACCGTGGCGCTGCCGCCCGGCTCGACGGCCGGGCAGACGGCCGACGGTTTCGCCACCCAGTACAAGTACTCGTACAAGTACAACGACGACGGCCAGTTGGAGACGTACACGGCCCCCGCGGCCGGCGGCCTGGACGCCGAGGACGTGATCACCCGGTACAACGCCGCGGGCCTGCCGACCTCGGTCTCCGGCAAGGACTGGTACACGTCCGAGGCTGCCTACTCCCCCTACGGGCAGGTGCTGCGCTCGACGATCGGCGAGCAGGGCCACCGGCTGTGGCAGGAGAACACCTTCAACGAGTCGACCGGTGAGCTGCTGACCAGCAGGCTCGTCCGGGAGAGCGCCACGGACACGACGGTCGTGCCGGGCAGCGAGGTCAGCAAGCGCTCGTACTCCTACGACGCGTCCGGCAACGTGCTGTCCGTCGCGGACCGCATGGGCACGGCGACCGACCAGCAGTGCTTCACGTACGACACCCTCGGCCAGCTGAAGGAGGCGTGGACGACACCGGGCGGCGGCGCCTGCGTGGCCGCCGGCAAGTCGACGGCCGAGCCCGTTTACTCCGACAACACGGTCAACGTCTCGTCCGGCAACGACGGTTACTGGCAGTCGTACGACTACGACGTGCTGGGCAACCGGACGAAGAAGACGCTCCACAAGGCCGACCCGACGTTCACCTCCGGGGCACGCGACACCAAGGGCGACACGGTCACGGACTACGCCTACGGCACCAGCACCACCGCGAAGAACGCGCAGCCGCACACGCTGACCTCGTACACCACGTCGTCGACGACGGCGGCGGGCGCGCAGGTCACCGCCCGCTCGACGCAGACCTACGACGCCGCGGGCGAGATGGAGACCCGTTCCACCAGCGGTGACACGGCGCAGACGATGACCTGGACGTGGGACGGCAAGGTCGAGTCCGTGACCGGCTTCGGCGCCGACGGCTCAGGGGCCTGGATCGGCATCGGCGGGCTGTGCATGGACCTGTCGGGCGGCAGCACGACGGCCGGCACGGCGATGCAGGTGTACGTCTGCAACGGCAACAGGTCGCAGCAGCTGCGCCTGAAGGCCGCCGACACCAACAGCGACGGCACCGTCGAGGACGCCACGGTCGGTCAGCTGGTGGTGGGCGGGCGCTGCGTCCAGCCGAACGGTACGGCGGCCGGCGCGGCAGCCCTGGTCCAGGCCTGCGACACCGCAGTGGCGGCCCAGCGCTGGCAGACCCTGAACACGGGCCAGGTCAAGCACGTCTCGACCGGCCTGTGCCTGGCGGCGCCGGCATCGACGGTCGGCACCGACCTGACGCTCGCCGCGTGCAACTCGACAGTGGCGGGCCAGCTGTGGAAGCCCGCGTCGAAGACGACGTACGTCTACGACGCGATGGGCAACCGCCTGGTGGAGCGCACCAGCGCGGGCGCGGTGCTCAACCTGCCCGACACGAAGGTGTCGCTGACGACGGCCGGGAAGGTCCGCTACGTCGAGCGGACGTACGCGGGCATCGGCGGCCCGTCGGTGACCCGCTTCCGCGAGGGCGTCGACAACACGGCCGGCGTCAGCGAGCACGTGTACGCCCAGGCGACAGACCTCAACGGCACCCCGCTGGCGGAGGTCCGCCTCGACGGCGGGATGACCGTGCGGGTCACGAAGCGGGACCCGTGGGGCGAGGACCGTGCGGTGAGCATGGTCGCGCGTTCCCACACTGGTTTCCACACGGGCGACGACGACGCGGAGACGGGCCTGACCCATATGGGCGCCCGGGAGTACGACTCGGCCACCGGCCGTTTCATTTCGGCGGACCCGGTCCTGGACGACAGCGACCCGCTCCAGGCGAACGGCTACTCGTACGCGAACAACAACCCGGTCACGTACGCGGATCCTTCCGGTCTGACGTCATCGGCGTCGAGTTTCGACGCGTCGATCGCGGCACTGGACGCGAAGATCGCCGCGTATCAGAAGACCCTGAGCCGTTCGATCGGTGATGTGATCCTCGCGACCGGCTGGGCCGTGTTCAAGGAGTTCATCGGCTGGAACGACGTGGTCGGCTGCTTCACCCAGGGCGACCTGTGGGCGTGCGGCAGCCTGCTGATGGACGCCATCCCCTGGACCAGCGTCTTCTCCAAGGGCAAGAAGATGTGGCGTGCCTTCAAGGGCACGATGAGCGCGGTCAAGGCGTTCAAGGCGGCCAAGCGCGCGGCCGAGATCGGCATGAAGGCCGCCAAGGCCGCCAAGGTGGCGCTGATCAAGGCGAAGAAGGCGGCGGAGGCAGCGGCGGCCGAGGCCAAACGCAAGGCGAGAGAAGCAGCGAAACGCGCTGCGGAGGCGGTGAAGAAGAAAGCCCACACGGGCTCGAAGGGCGCCAAGGGCAACCCGGTCCAGGCAAAGGCACGCTCCCAGGCCCAGTCGAAGGGGTCCAAGGGCGGCGGCAAGGCGGACGAGAAGTCCGGGGGGTCGCGCGACGGGTCGGGCAAGGAGGGCTCGGGCGGTTCGGACGCTGACGCAGGTGAGACATGCAACAGTTTCACGCCTGAGACCCGGGTCCTGATGGCCGATGGCTCCGCCAAGGCGATCAAGGACGTCAAGACCGGCGACAAGGTTCTGGCCACTGACCCAGCCACCGGTGAGACCACGGCGCAGACAGTGACTGCCGAGATCCTCGGCAAGGGCGTCAAGCACCTGGTCAGGGTCACCATCGACACCGACGGCAAGAAGGGCACGAAGACCGCCGAGGTCACCGCGACGGCGGGTCACCCCTTCTGGGTCCCGGAACTCGGCGAGTGGATCGACGCGACCCACCTCAAGGCGAGCGAATGGTTGCGCACCAGCGCCGGCACACTGGTCCAGATCACAGCGGTGAAGCGCTGGACGGCACTGGACGCTACCGTCCACAACCTCACCGTCAGCATGCTCCACACGTACTACGTGCTGGCGGGTGCGACACCGGTCCTGGTACACAATTGTGATCCCTACGGAGACCTCGACGAGTACGGTCGTGCCACAGGCGTCAACGTCACGCTCACCAGGGCGAACATCGGTGGCAAAACTGACCCGAAGGTCGATCCGGCAGGCTGGGTCAGCGGAATGGGCTACAACAGGGCTCATGTGTGGGGGGCGCAGCTCGGCGGATCGAACAGGGACCCGCGGAACTTCGTCACGATGAACGCGTACGCCAACAGCCCGATCATGCGCCGCATCGAGAACCAGGTGCGACGGGCTGTGGAAAAGGGAGGGGAGACGGTGCAGTACAGCGTCACCCCGATTTACGCGGAGCACGCAGGTATGGGTCCAGCGAACCCGTATCCGCTGGGCGTCACCATTCGGGCCAACGGCACGGGCGGGCTCGACATATTCCAGACGATTTTGAACAGGGCGAAACCATGAACGCACATGTCGAGCGGCTGAGCCGACTGGTCACACCTCCTGATGGCGTTAGCCGGCGGACGGATTGGGAGGACGTAATCAGCGAGCTTGGGATCGGACTTCCCAGTGATTACCGAGATTTGATCGACACCTTCGGGGGTGGCCGGGTCGACGGGTACCTGTGGGTGCTTGAGCCTCGCTGTTCGAATCGTCATTACGAGCTCTTCCGGGCCCTTGCTGAGCGGGACGAGGCGTTCGAGATGTTGTGGGAGGACGGCGAACCGAAGCCTGCGCAACTGGAATCGCCTGGTGCCCGAGTAATCCCCTGGGCCTCGACAGACAATGGTGAATATCTCTACTGGCTCGTCGAGTCAGGGAGCCCTCCTGACGAGTGGACCGTCATGGTCAACGAAGCCAGAGGTGACTGGTGGGAACATTTCGATGTCGGATGTGTCGAACTCCTTGTCCAACTATTGAGCGGAGAGGTTCACTCGGAAATTCTTTCTAGCTCGTTCCCGTTGCCGGTTCATGAATTCAGGGCTTCGGGGAGCTTCTGAGAGCGTCCGGTCGGACGCCTGTAATTAATTCAAAGAGAAAGTTAACGCGATACATTGTGAACAGATCGTGCATGCGTCACCCCGTTTCCGTACCTCCGTTTTCGTCGCCTCCACCCTGATGTCCCTCACTGTGCTCGCTGGCTGTGGGGATTCGGACAGCGGTGAAGCGGCCGGCGGAGCGGACCCGTCGGCGTCGGCCGGTGCGGAGACGTCTGCTGCTGCCGCCGTGAAGCCTTTGACCGCCGAGGAGTTGGACAAGGCGTCGCTGGTCAAGGCGGATGTGGCGGGGTACGAGGTGAAGGCGGCTACGAAGGCCGAGGTCACTGCCGCGGATGCGGTGAAGGTGACCGGGGCTGGATGTCAGCCGTTGGGGCGGGCGGTGGCCGGGGCCGCCGTGGGGGAACCGGACGCGAATGTGTCGCGGAGGGTGACGGGGAACGGTGCTGATGCGCTCAGCGCTGAGGAGGAGGCCGTCGACATCAACGTCGGCATGGTCACCCTGGCCTCGTATGCCAGCTCGGACGATGCCGCTACCGCGCTGAAGTCGGTCGGCGACGCGGTCGCCGCGTGTGCGGGCGGGTTCGAGTGGACCGCGGGCGGTGAGCTGCTGAAGGCGAGCAAGGTGGCGCGGGACAAGGCGCCGACGGCCGGTGAGGAAGCGGTCGCGTTCAGCGCCGTGACGCCCGTCGATGGTGTTTCCGCGCCGTGGAAGGTCGTCGTGTCCCGCAAGGGTGCCACTCTCGCCCACTTCGTCGTGAGCAACGCGGGCTCCATGGTTTCCGGCAAGGACTTCACCTTCCCGGCCGACCTGGTGACCGCGCAGACCGGCAAGCTCGCCTGATCCACACCTGCACCGCTCCTCTGTTGCGGTACAGCGGCGAAGTGCAGCAACCCCGGAAGCCAGCAGTACCCAACATCAGCTCGCACGAACCTCGCGGCAACCGGTATGACCTTCAATGACCGATCTCTACTGAGCTACGGATCAGAAGCTAGTCCGCCTGACGTAGGCCTCCGGACCCCTGGATCGGACAACTATCTTTGGCCCGTGAACGGCAAAAGACGAAGCTGCGTCGGCGCAGCAGTCTCGTGGGATGTTTGGTGGGGCGCCATAACCATGCTTTTCCGCGTGTTCGGCATGATCATCAGCGACTCCAGGCGCTGGCCACCATGCGGGACGATGGCCGTCGCTGCCATCGTCAACGGAGAACTCGCGGAGCGCTAGCATCTGCGACGTCGAATGAGGAAGTCGCAGATGTCCCGCGACAGCGAGTCTCAATCGGACCGCACCACAACCGCACCAGATGAGGCGGGGAACCACGGTGAAGCCGACGGCTCTGACCACGACTCCATCTTACCGTTCGCTCAGGTCAGTACCCCAACCGGCCCCAAACGCCCGCAGCTTCCCAAGTTGATGTAGCAGTTGTCCTGCCGTTCGTCCGGGCTGCGGCGCTGGGGCGCCGGTCCCGGCCGAGCGGCAGGACAACCGACCGTCACCGAGCAGCAGTTCATGCCGCAGGTGCTTCCCGAGATGGGAGCAGAGGCGCCTTCGTCGTCATGTCACTCGACTCCGCAGCAAGCCCCGCCGCAATCAGCCTCGCCAGCAGCTCGGCCGCTTCAGGGCGAACGGTCCCGAGTTGCACGATCCCGTCGCCGAGGACATTCACGTCGGCCATCAGGCCCGCGAAGTCGGAGTCCAGGCCGAGCAGCACGAGTTGATCAGCCAGGGTGCCGGCACTTCGCCGTGCGCGGTTCCAGCCGCGTACGTAGGGCACGCCAGGAGACAGGTTCTCCGCTCGTTTGGCCACCACTCCGCGCCGGTCGGTCATGACGTCAGGCCCTTCCCTTGTGTTCTTCGGCGGTGAACGGTTCGTGTCCGCCGGCATTGCGGTCTCGGCCGAATCCGCTTGCTAGCGCCAGGCGAAGGAGTTCCGCGAGGCGCTCCGCCGTGGCCGGAGACACTCGGCCCTGAAAGCAGCCGTTTTTTGCCAGTGGTCACGTTGTGGTGGCGTGTTGATCTTGGGGGGCTTCGCGGCAGGTCAGCGTGTGTTCAGCGCGCCTTCAACGTACCCCTGTAGACCAACCGTCCGCCGGTCGTGCGAGTCAGGTCAGACGTTGTCGCCGTCAGGGTGGAGGACGGCCTCAGCGATCTCGCGTACGCGGTCCTGGGTGATGCCAGTGCGCTGCTCGACGGCGAGGGGATGGTCGGTGCGTTCCAACTCGATGAAGGGACGTCGGCCGAGGGGACGAGTATGTGCGTGCGTCTTCAAATTGAGTGTGCTGGGCGAGTAGAGGCTCAACTCAGTGGTCAACCAGCCGAAGTAGGGCTTCTCAGCTTCGCGCCCGGGGGTGTTCCACACGTCCAGGGCGCGGGCGAAGTTGTCCCGGCTCAAGGAGACCCAGACGCCCCAGGAGAAAACTTCTTCGCTACCGATCACCGGTATCTCGATCAGACCCTTGATGAAGTAATGCTGGCCCTTGATGACGCACTGATCAGAGGACAGCATGCTGTCGGGATCGTCTGCGAAGTCCTGGACCCAGACGTCAGGAGCCATGGTGGAGAAGCTCATCGGAAGCTCCGCGTGATACTCCCCGCAGCATGAGCATGTGAAGCCGAGATCGTTAGCCATGGCGGGGAGCTTAGCCAGCTCCTGATCACACGCGATCGCCCGCATATACGCAGACGAACCGGAGCCCCGGGCTAGGCGGCGGGCTCTACTGATCCCCGCAACGCCCTTGAGTTCAGGGAGTTGCGGGGATCGTGGATTTCGAGGTGCTGAAGGCGAGGTTCTTCGAGGCACT
>NZ_JBIWGK010000023.1:0-131445 GCF_044763565.1 Streptomyces sp. NPDC096013
CGCTTCGCTCTGCCTCCGGCAGCCGAATACTCGCTCCGCTCGTTTCGCGCGTCCCCGCGCGAAATTCCCGCCTCCGGCGGTGGTTTATGGAATTGGCCTCCGGCCATTCCATAAACCTGCGTTCCTCCGGAACGAAAACAGGGTGGGAGGACTTGCGTTCCTCCGGAACGAAAAAGATGGCGAATTGACGTGCCTCCGGCACGGAAAGGGTCTTTTTTTGTTGTGAGTTGACGGTGATTCAGGTGATGCCGCGTCATGTGCATTGTCCCGGTTGGGAGTTGGGGGGGATCTCCGATTCCTTTAAAACCAGGAGGCTTTCATTTTATTGCGCGGGATAAGTAAAGCTCAGAATTCGAGGAAAAGGGGAATAGGGAACCCTCAGGAATCCGTATCCGGTGGGGAAGGTGAGTGCTGCCTCCGGCAGCTGGGCCCTCAGCACCGTGACCACCAGCCGTACGGACGCACCAGCGTCCGAGCGCGGAGGCTCCCGCCGACGCGCAGAGGAACAACCAGCCGCGCCCGATCGCCGATGCCGCCGCGCCGACCACGCCCGCCCCGCCCCCCTTCTTTTCTTCACACGGGCAGGGAGTAACGGCAGCAGAGGGGATGTCAGCAGTCCGACCACGTTGGGCAACCCGCATGACCAGGGAAAGCGCTCAGGCCCCGTACACGACCCCGCAACGTCCAGCGCAACCCGTAGCGCAACATCGTGGCGCAACTTCCAGTGCAACCCGTAGCGCAACAGGGGTTCCCCCCAACGACCTAACACACTATTATTTGAAGTACCGAGAGGAGGCGACCTCTCGGAACCGCAAGGGACCAACGAAGGGGAAGACGTGGAGATCCAAATTTCTGACGGAATCGTCAGGCGACTGCGCGGCAGCGACGCACCTATGACCGGTCTTGCAATTCAGGCCCGCACTATCGCTAACTTCCTGCCCCTGACCTGCGCGAGGGCAGGCGCAAGCATCGTGCACAACACCGACGCGAATTACACGGGAATTCGCTTCGAAACCAAGGTGGGCCCCGTGGTCCTGGAGATTCCCGCTGGTGACCGTCCCTATCGGCTGGTACACGAGCTTCCCGAGCCGGACGAGACCGGACGCACCGAAGTGGAGTTGCGGCATTTCCCGCAGATCTACAAGCCGCGCGGAGTCGCACACATCACCGCTGAATTCCTCAGCTCTCGCGGATTCCTGAAGTAATCCGCAGAACTCCACTGGGGAAACAGCGGCATTCTTTCACTGTTTCCCCAGTGGTCCACACGCCGTGATCGGAAAAAAGGGGAACTGATCATGAAGCTCGTGTCGTGTGTGACCGGCGAGGAAATTCAGACAGGCCACATCCTACGCGTGCAGACAGGCGCAACCGCCGGGCACGCATGGAAGTTCGAGAAGATCGCACAGCGCGCTGACGGAGTGCACCACGTGCACGTGACGCGTCACGGCGGAAAGGTGGGTCGAATTCACCGCGAATTCCACCCGAGCATTTTCGGATGCGAGATCAAGGTAGAAGTCACGTGGCTTCAGAGCGTCAGCCACGCGGCCTACCAGACATGGTCAAAGATCGACGAATACCTGCTGGCCGGACTGTTCGCACTCGTGCCTCTCGCGTTCTTCGAGCACTACCACTGGTCCGAATACATCGTGGCGATCTTCGGCAGCTAGCGGAGTAGAGGGGGGCGGCACGAGGCCGCCCCCCTCCAACCAGAGTCCGGCCCGGGACTCCCCGGACCGTGTGGAGGGATCATGGAAGAGACGCAGACGGCAGACCAGACCTGCGAGCCGGTGACGCAGGCGGAGGTCGAACAGGCCGGCCACTTGCTGCGGGAGCTGGCGCGCAGTGCAAGCCCCGACGCCCTGGAGATGTCTGACGAGCAGTTGGCGGAGGTCGCGCCGTTCTTCGAGCTGGGTTGGGCGATGGGGGTGCGCACGGGGCACACCGCCCCCGCAGTGGCGGGTGTCCCGGTCGACCAGGAGACGGTCACGCGTGCGTTCACCGGACTGTTGGAACGGGAGCCGAGGCTGTGGCAGAAGGTCGACTATCACGGCAGCGTGACCAAGCGGCATGGCGCGCTGTGGGTGTGCGCGATCCACGTGTACGCCGACCCGTTGGGTGATGGCGCGCAGTTGCGTTACGACCTGTGCGAGATGCGGGGTCTTGTGCCCGTGATCGTGGTCACGAGTGTGCGGCGCAGGAGTCTGACACCGTTGCCGGTTTTCCGCCTCACGAGGTGAGTGTGCTGGTCAGGGGTGGGTTCACCCACCCCTGAAAAACACTATTATTGAAGTTGTTCGGGGGTGGCGGCCCCTCCCCCGAACCCGCAAGGCCAACACGGAGGCCATGACCTACGGGGAGGTAGAGCAATGGCTGAGCAAGAGGCCCGGCAAGTGCTGCCGGAGGTACAGGAGTACATCGAGCGACTGGACGCGGCCGACAAGGCGCACAGCGCGGCCTTGAACGCGGCGAATGAGAAGTACCCGCAGCGGTACGCCGACGGAGACGAGGCACAGCGCCAGCGTGCCGGATTCCACACGGAGGTCACCGCGTCCTACCAGGCGTTGACGGACGCCTACAACGCCGCCTGGGAGGCCCTCAGGAACTCCGGCGACCCGCTCGTGAAGTGGATCGCCGACAACTGTGCGAACTACAGCGCGGACGCCCGTGTCATCCTGACCGCCCTTCCGGCAACGCTCGGCCAACTCGACGCACTGGCGGAGGACGAGGGCTGGTGCCCCGTCTGGGACAGCTTCAGGCAGCAGGCGATAGACGCCGGGGTCGCGCCCAGCGCCAAGGCGCCAGGTGCGGCTGTGGACGTCGCGGCATAGCGGGGACGAGCCACACCCCGCCAAGGCCCGAGTAACCGACACGGCCGCGCCCCTGCATTCTCCGCAGGGATGCGGCCGTGCGCGGGCCTCTTGCTCCGGCCGCGACCGGCCCTGCCAGCGACGCGAAACCGCAGCTCAGTCGGGGGGTACCCAGCAAAAAACACTATTATTGAATGTGCTCGGGGGTGGTGGCTCCGCCCCTGACCCGCAAAGGCCAACAGCGAAGGGGAAAACGCATGACTCAGCAATTCGCGGAACGCGCTACGCTCACCGCCCCCACGGGTGCCCGGAACGCCGACCTGTCCGACTTGGTCAGCATCCTGGAGGACGGGCAACGCCGGAAGCTGGACGTTATCGCCCCCTCATCCGCGCTGCGGATGCACGAGGGAAACGTGCAGGTCGAGGGTGTCGAGTCCCAGATCACGGCATCCGGCGTGACGCGGGTGGACGGCATTTACCGGCCCACCGCCGTTGCCGATGAGGGGATCTCGGACAAGCTCCGCGTCCCGCTCGCCTACCTGCGCCGCATGCGCGCGGAGAACGTCCCGCTGCTGGACGAGAACGTCAACGCGTGGCTCCGCGAGGATCCGGAGCGCCGTTTCATGCTCCGTGCGTTCCGGGGCGAGGACGGCCCTGGCAGGCCCGGTGAGGGTGTGGCCCGCGCGTTGCTGTCCGACAGCTACAAGCTGATGGACAACCTTGACATGCTGCTGGCCGCCCTGGACGGGGTGGAGCAGTCCGGGCACCCCACCCGGATCACGGGGTGCGACCTCACCGACCGGCGCATGTACGTGCGCGTCGAGTCCGAAGCGGTCGCGATCCAGGCCCGCAACCTGCTGCACGGCTACCGCTCCCCGTTCGACGGCCGCAGCGGTGACGAACTCCCGATGATCTCGGCCGGGTTCGTCATCACCAACAGCGAGGTTGGCGCGGGGGCTTACACCATCACCCCGCGCGCGGTCATCCAGGTCTGCAGCAACGGCCTTACCCAGACCAAGGACGTCATGCGCGCCGTGCACCTCGGAGGCAAGCAGGACGAGGGCGTTGTGAACTGGTCCGGCCAGACCCAGCGCAAGACGCTGGAGCTGATCACCTCCAAAACCACCGACGCCGTGCGCACCTTCCTGTCACGGGAGTACGTCGAGGCCAAGGTGCACGCGATGGAGGCCGCCGCCGGTAAGACACTGGACGAGCCAACGAAGACCATCGAGCACGTCACCAAGACGCTCAGCATCGGCAACGAGACGAAGGACCGCATCCTTTCCCACTTCATCCGGGGTGGGCAGATGACAGCCGGGGGCGTCATGCAGGCGGTCACGTCGACCGCGCAGACCCTCACCGATGCCGACCAGGCCGCCGCCCTGGAAGCGCTCGCGGTACCCGCCCTCACGGCCGCCGCGGCGCAGGGCTGACAGACCCCCGTGCGGGCCGGGCAACTCCCCCAGCCCGGCCCGCACGGGCCCCAGCCCGCCCCAGAGCGCGGAGTGCGCCCACCCGGCCCCTGCCGTGTAGCGGCCGCGCGACGCGTCGGCGGAGCCGCCCGCGCGCCCACACGAAGCCCGTTGCGCCCAGGGGCGCAGTGCGGCCAGCCTCCGTCGCCCGCCGCCCCGCTCCCGCGAGGAGTCCTCATGTCTGCACGCCCGGAGCTCACCCACCCCGGAGACGACGCCATCGCGGCCGCCATGAGCCGCACCCTCCCCTTCGGCGAGCGCGGGGCGGCACGCCCCCTCAGCCCACCCGGTCGAGTCCCGAGGAGTCGCACCCCATGACCAGCCCGATCCTGACCATCGACACACCCGCCGGCCCCGTGCACGCCACCGCCGGCCCCCGCGAGGACGACGGCCTCGTGTTCGAGCTGGGCGGGGCGATGCGCGGCAGCGTGCACGTCACCGGCACCACCGACCCCCACCGCTGGGACCAGTTCACCGCCGTACGCGCCTGTCTCGGCCCCGTGAACGCCTTCAAGACCACCGCCCCCGACGAGGAACTCCCGCGACTGGCCAGAAACCGCACCGGCTTCCGAGGAAGCCTGACCCTCTACCGCGACAACACCGGCCGCCCCGAGGTCTCGGTACACCCGTTCCTGTCCGCGGCTGATCACCCACCGTCAGAGAGGACGGCGGCGGTACTCACCGCCGTCCTGCGCGGGTGCGCCGAGCACGTCGAGCAGCGCGACGACCTCTCCGCGATCCGGGAGGCTTCCCGGCAGCGCGACACCCCCGGACTGCTGCGGTTCCTCACCTGGTCCGCCTCCCACCACCAGGCCGAATCTGCCCGTCTCGAAGACGAGGCCCGCGCCGCGCTCCCCGCGCTGAAAGCCACCGTGGCCGCTTGGTGGACGGCCGCGCGGTGGTTCATCCGGTCCCCGCACCCGGTGCTCCTGGTGATGCTGGCAGACCGCCCCGGCTCCCTGCCCGGGAAGATCAGAGGATTGCAGTGGTGGTACCCCTACTGCGTCACCGCAGCCGCTGAGGAGCGCGAACGCGCCCGCCGCGCCCAGGCGGAAGCCGACTCCCTGCGTGCCCAGCAGCGCCCGCATGGCCGCCGCCCACCCCTGTTCACCGCGCCCTGACACGCCATCAGCGTTTCCAGGCTCAGGAAGTCGCAGGTCAGGGGTAGGTTCACACCCGCACTAAACACACTATTATTAGTAGTGCGAGAGGGGGTGGCCCGCCCCCGTTCCGCCCCCTCTCGTCCTCCTGCACCAGCCGAAGGGGCCACCGTGACGGAGCAGTTCAGGTTCACCGCCAACACCGGGTCGTTCGGCTACCAGGTCCTCGACCCGAAGGACCACAGCATCTGTTTCGGGATCGTCTGGCACGATCCGGGCGGCGTCTGCGCGTGGGTGGCCGAGTACCCCGGTGACCGCCCCGGCGGCGGCATCCCCGGCTTCGCCGGACGCGAGTGGGCTGCGCGCTTCCTGTACCGCTACCGCCAGCCCGAGCCGTCCGGACGCCCCTGACACACCGCCCCCTGCCCCACGCACTCAGCCCCTGCCCGCCTGCCCGCACAGGCACTGCGTGTTCGGCGCACGAAGGATCCCGACATGGCCCCCTCCACCGGTCGGCAGTACGCCTGCACCCTCGAAACCGGCGACCGCCACATCACCACCGACCTGGACAGAAGACACCACGAGGTCACCGACTCCCCAATCACCGAGCACCTCGACGGCTCCGCCTCCGCCCCCTGCCAGTCCGCCGACCCGGTCAGCCACGCGCACCACACATACGCGGCCGCCGTGCACGTCACCTACCGGGCGCCCCGCTGCCCCCACGGCAACGAGTGGCGGTGGGTGCGGGCGCGCGGCCAGGCAGCGCGAGCCGACCACTCCTTGCGGCCTGGCCGGACCGGGACGGTTCGCCTCAGCCTTCAGACGAGAAAGGCACCCACGTGACTCACATGCCCCAGCCCTCCGAGCAGCGCCCGGACGAGTCGTGCACCGCCGAAGCGTGCGCAGGACCAGACCCCGAACTCACCGAGCGCCGGACCGTGAGCCGTCTCCTGCGGCGAGAGATCGCGGGAACCATCGGGCTGCTCACCGACGACCACGACTTCCTCGCGATGCAGCGCTACCGCAGCTTCGCGTTCGACAGCTACGCGGCCTACCGGGAGGCGGTCGAGGACCTTCTGCGCACCCGCGCCGCCCAGGGCTTTCACACCACGCTCACCATCTTCGACCCTGAGGAGTACGCCGACTTCTGCACAGACTCCGGCCTCGACCCCGACGCCGCGTCCAGCCGGACCCGCTTCAGCGCCGAGATCGCCACCACGGGGCCGACCATCCACTACGACGGCCAGCCACTGTCCAGCCTCACCCTGGCTCTGGTCGACGAAGGAGTCCGCCAGGCCACATGGGAGTACGCCACCGCAATCCTGGCCCGGCTCGGAGCCTGCGCCGAATGCGGCAAGGACATCGGCCGGACGTCCTTCGCGCGCGCCTCGGACCTCGTCGCCTGCATCCTCGACACGGCCCGGCCCGGCGGGCGGCATCTCGTGTGCAGCGTCAACGCGGCGCCCGAGACCCTCGTCGCGGTCCTCCACGCGGACACCGGCGACGACGGCGCCGCATCACTCGACGACGCCGAAGTCCTCGAATTCACCACGGTTCTCGCCCTCGGCATCGCGACCCGGAGTCCCGGCGGACTGATCATGCGCATCAGCGCCCCCGACTCCGCCGACCAGCTCTACGGCTGGCGCCTGCGCGGTGAAACCCTCGAACCCCTCACGGCCGGAGAGGTCTTCGACGCCTACTGGACCGACGCCGCCTCCGGCGATCCCGTCCCCCCGGGGTCCAACGCCGACTACTGCGTACCGCCCGACCTAGGGCAGGACAGTCCGGATCCGGGACACCGCCACCAAGCCGCCCCCCGCAACTCCCCACCGCCTTCTTGATACAGCACACGGGGCGCCGCAAACCCGCAGCCCAGGGGAGGGTTCACACCACGCAGTGACACACTATTATTAGCAGTTAAGGGGCGTCGCCCCTCGCACTCGGTGACGCCCCTCTCCCCTCTTCCAGCACCAGGAGTTGCCATGCTTCGAACCCTGCGCCGCGCCCTGCGACCGCCGCGTCTGCGCATCCCCGCCCGCCGCTTCTCCGCCGGGATCGCAGCCCTGCCGCCCACGGCACACGAGGCATTCGCCACGGACGACGCCAGCGCCGCGGCGGCCATCGCCTACAACCGCAGCCGCGTCGCCACCGCGACCGCCATCGCCCTCTACCGCAGCGGATACACACTGCCGCTGCGCGACACCGACCTGGACGAAGCCGTGCACGCCCTGGACTTCCCCTACTCGGTGCCGAGCACGGAGACCCGCGCCGCCATCCGCGCAGCGCTCGCCGTCCTGGACGCCGACTACACCGTCACCGTCACCCGCTGACCACCCCTCCGCCGCGGCCGCGTGCCGCCCGGGCGGCACGCACGGAAGGAAGCCCGGTGTTCCTCGTCGCAGCCGACCCCGCCCACGGGCTCGTGGCCGCCCCGCAGTCCCCGGAGGACCTCACGCCCGAGACCGAAGAGGCCCTCGCCGCCCAGCAGTTCACCTGGAACGAGGAGATCGAGGCGTACACCCGCGAGGCCGGCCACGGTCCCGCCGCCGTGGACGGCATCGCCGGCCTGCTGCGGGAACTGGGGCACTACGTCTTCTCCTCCCACACGCCCCTGGCCCGCCGCCGCTGACCGCCGTCCCGGCCGGCCCCCCACGCCTTCCGTCCCCTCACGCAGATGGAGTTCCGCCAGTGTTCCGTCTCAATCGGTCGTGGGCAGAGCAGGCCGGTGAACTGCCCTGCCCACGACCGATTGAGACACCCGTGGGTCCAAGTCTCAATTGATCCTGGGCACCCTGCGCGGACCAGGTCGGACTGGGAAGATCGTCTGATGATGGAGCGGCCGGTCGGTGTGCAAGGTGAAGGGGTTCACGGAGACGGGACAGCCATGCCCCGACGCCGCTCCCAGCCTCAGCGCCCCGTCCGGTACGCCGTCGCCGAGCACGAGGGAAGCCACCGCATCACCGCCCAGGCCGCCGATGAGGCAAACGGAAGGACACCGCGATGACGCCCGACGCCCTGCCGCCCTCCTGACACCCCCGACTGCACCCCCCCGGTGCGTGACGCGCTCCGCCGCCTCCCGGCGAAGGCCCTGGACACCACCGCGAGGGGTGA
Organism: Streptomyces sp. NPDC096013; assembly: GCF_044763565.1. Lineage (NCBI taxonomy): Bacteria > Bacillati > Actinomycetota > Actinomycetes > Kitasatosporales > Streptomycetaceae > Streptomyces > Streptomyces sp. NPDC096013. The sequence goes on from NZ_JBIWGK010000023.1 coordinate 8,491, forward strand.
TCCCTAGCTCGGTGTCCGGGCGGTGAGCTGGAAGAGCCGGGCAGTGTGCATGTAGGGCGGCCGGGCGGTGGTGGCGAGTTCGAGGCGTTCGAGGTCTGCGTAGAAGTCCGGTTCGTGCTTGCGAGCGTCGTCGGTGATGTAGTCGCAGAAGCTGCGGATGCCGTAGTGGGCGATGTCCCGGCATCCGAGTTCCCGCAGGGCGTGGATGATCTCTTCGGCTGTGTGGAGTGTCAGCGCCGAGTCGAACATCTGGGTCCGGGCCTGATCGGTGTCGAGTGCGGCGAGCGCGGCCGCGGGGTCCATCTCCCGAACGGCGATGTTCAAGGGCGCCGAATGCCGGTTGATCGCCATGACGGAGACCAGGCCCCCGGCCTTCAGCGGGGAGAGCGCCGAGGCGAGAGTGCATGGGACGTCGTCCATGTATTGCAGGAGGTTGTGGCAGAGCACGACATCGAATTCGCCGTTGGCGATGTCGCGGGGCAGATCGGTCGCATCGGCCTCGACGCAGGTGACCAGCTCGCTCACACCACCTGCCACGGCTCGCTCGGTAGCCGCGGTAAGCATGGCGGGCGCGTAGTCGACGATGGTGACATGGTGCCCGCGGGCGGCGAGGCGGACGCCGTCTGCGCCGTCGCCGCCGGCGAGGTCGAGTATCCGCAGCGGTCCGCCGCCCAGGTCGCCAAGGTGACGGAGCAGGTTCGCCTCGGCGATCGCGTAGCGCAGTCGGCCCCAGGGGGCGTCCTGCCACTCCTGCCAGGTGGTCATCGCGGTGGTGAACTTCTCAGGAGCTTCAGGCATCTGGCGACGATAGCGGCCTGACGCCCTCAGCCGGCGTTGCCCTGTTCGGCGGCCAGGGCCTGGGCGATGGCGAGGCGGCAGGAGTCGGTGCCGGTCTGGATCAGGTTGCCGCCGAAGGCGCAGCGGCCGACCGTGGCCGCGCAGAGGCGGGGACCGGTGAAGGTCTTCATGACCTCCCGAGAGAAGGGCGTTTGCGCAGGTCGGAGGGCATCTACCCCTCACAAGTAAACACACTATTATTAAATGTGAAGCGGGAGGGGAATCCCCCTCCGCCGCCCAACTCGCCGATGAGGCAAGGAGAAGGAGGGCCCCATGGCCACCGCTGTCACGACCCCGGCCGACGCCCCGGGCACCCCCGAGGAGGACATGCCGCAGATCGTCTACCTCGACCCGGCAGTGATCCTTCGCGACGAGCAGAACGCCCGCGAGCACGACACCGAACCGGACGAGGAGCTGATCGCCTCCGTCAAGGAGATCGGCGTCCAGGACGCCATCAGCGTCCGTCCCCTGCCCGACGGCACCACCTACGGCGCCTTCAAGGGCTGGCGGCGCACGCAGGCACAGCAGATCGCCAACGCCACCGCCGAGGAAGACGGCCGCCCGGTCCGAAGGATCAAGGCGTACGTGCGGGAAGACCTGGTCGGCCGAGACGGCTGGACGCGGTTCCTGTCCCTGGTCGAGAACAAGCACCGCGAGGGGATGAGCGAGCGCGACATCCTTCGCTCGCAGGAACTGTCCCTGATCGACATGAGCGACGTCGAGCGGCACAGGGCGGTCAAGGCCCTGGGCGTGGGCCGCAATGCCGCGTCGCACGCCAGGGCGGCGCAGAGGCTCGACGACGCCGCTCTGCGCCGGGCGGCGGCCGGGGGCATGGACCTGGAGCAGACCGCCCAGCTCGCCGAGGTCGAGAGCGTGCGCGGGGCCGAGAACCGGCTCATGAGGGCGCACGCCCGCGACCAGGAGGAGGACACGGGCGGGCGCGGTCACTGGGACCAGGAACTGGCGCTGCTGCGCGCCGAGCAGGCCGACGCCGAGACCCGCGCCAAGGTCGAGAAGGAGCTGGAGAAGGCGGGCATCCCGCTGCTGGGCCGGGTGCCGTCCTACGAGAAGGACCCCTCCCGCCCGCTGAAGGAACTGACCAGCGGTCTGGGCAACCCGCTCACCGAGGACAACCACAAGAACTGCCCCGGCCACAGTGCCCGGCTGGACGAGGAGAACCAGCCCGTGTGGCACTGCGCCGACCCGGCCGCGTACGGCCACAAGGTCAGGCCCCGGCCCAAGAAGCCCCGGACGGAGCAGGACGAGCAGAAGGCGGAGGAGCGGCGCACGGTCATCGCCTGCAACCGGGCGTGGAAGGCCGCCACCGGGCCGCGCCAGGACTTCGTCACCCGGCTCGTGCGCATGAAGACCCTGCCGGACACGGCCCGCGTGTTCGCTCAGGAAGTGCTCCTCACCGTTCCCTACTTCTACAGCTCCTGGACGGACAAGCACGAGTTCGAGACCGTTGCGCGCTTCCTGGGGATCAAACAGCCGCAGACCGCCGACCCGACGGAGACGGCCGCGCAGCTGCCCAGGGCGCGTGTGGTGAACGCCCTGTTCGCGCACGTCGCCGCAGCCTGCGAGTACAACATCCGCGAGCCCAAGACGTGGTCGCACCTCAGTGAGCCGCAGGCGCGGTACCTGCTGCTCCTGGAATCGCTCGGCCGGAGCGACAACGGCAGCTACCGGCTGTCCGAGGTCGAGAGCCAGGCCGTGGCCAGGCACCGGCCCGACACCGACGCCTGACCGTCCGCCCTCCCGGGCACCGCCAAGCCCCCGGCCGGGCACACGCCCCATCCCGGCCGGTCGTCCCCTCCCCTCCTCGCAGAGAGGCGAACCAGCATGACCACCACCATCGACGAAGTCCGGGACTTCATCCTGCAGTTGCCCGACGCGGAATCCGTCGCGCAGGTCCAGGAGGCCGCCGTGCAGCGGCTGCGCGGCATCGACAAGGCCGCGTTCGCTCGCATCCAGTCGGGACGCCGGGCGCGTATCACCCCTTCGGTGCGCTCGAAGCTGCTGCGCGGTCTGACCGGCACGGTGCAGGAACGCAACCGCACCGGCACCCGCGCAGGATTCCTTCTGGACGAGGAGTCCACCCGGCAGCTGCGAGACCACCCCCGCAACAGCCACTACCGCATCCCCGAGAACGTCCGGAGGTTCCGGATTCCCGGCAGCGGCGTCCCGATCTCCTGCCTGGAACTGGTCGAGGACTGACCACCCGGCCTCCTGTCCGCCCGGCTGCACCGAGGCCAACCGCTGCTGCGCCCCTCACCACAAGCCCCGGCAGGGCGCGCCCGGCCGGTTCCCTTTACCTCGTCGCAGCCGGACAGCGCCCTCCCGTCCCTCGTGCTCTACCCGCTCGGCTGACCGGACCCGCGGGGCGGGACAGCCCTTCCGGCTGTCCCGCCCCCTCACGAAAGCGACGTCCCACCCATCATGTCCGCCTCCGCACAAGCCTTTGCGGACCGGCCAGCCCATCCAGTGCTGGTCATCAGCGACCGCCTCGGCATCGACCCGATCGGTCTGCTGCCCTGCCCGGTCCCCCTGAGGCTCCTGCCGTCGCCGCTGTTCAACGCCGAGGAGTACCAGCGCGCTCCGCTCGTGCTCCTGGACGACCACAGCTACACCGGCTTCACACTCCGCCACATGCCCCACCGTCCGGGCCTGATCGTCGTGCTGGCCGACCCGTCCGTCTACCGCCGGGCCACCGCGATCGGCGCTGAGAGCGTCCTGCGTGCAGGAGACGGCCGGAGCTGGCTGCACCTGCGCCTGCACGACGCGACCGACTGTCGGTACATCCGTTGGGAAGCCCTCCTGTCCGGTCCCGCCGGCCCTCCCCCGCCGGGCGGCACCTGAGGCCCACCGTCCGGGCGGCTCCGCACCGAGCCGTACATCCCCCTGATCCGAAAGAACGGTCCGATGCCCGCAATCCCCCAACGCTGCGCCCGCCGGCCGCTGGCGGGCGGCCTGGTGGTGCCGTACGTGACCCTGATCCACGGCGGCCACGTGGCCTTCGGGGTCCTCGACGCCGACCGGGCCCTCACCGCCCTCCGGCGACGCCTGTGCCAGATCTGCGCCCAGCAGATCAATGAGCGGTGCTTCCTGCTCGTACGACCGGCCGACGTGGTCAAAGGCTGTTCTCCGGAACCGGCGCTGCACCCCGAGTGCTTGCCGTACACCGCCGAGCACTGCCCGATGCTCAACGGCACCCGCGCGCACTACCGGCGCAGCCCGGTCCTGGCCACGCACCCCGCCGGACGGCCCTGCACCGATCCGGCCTGTCTCTGCAAGCCCCGGTCGCCCGACGCCGGTCACAGCCTCCGCGGCGGGAGCCCGGCCGACCGGTACGAGGCCTGGATGATCCACGCAAACAATTACCGCCTGGTCCCGCTGCCCGACCGGCCTGATGTGCCCTTCGGTATCAGCCTCCGCGTCCGCGTCCTGCGCAGGCGCGTCCTGCGCACCGCGGTCCTCACCCCCGACCAGCAGCACCTGATGGACCTGTGGAACGCCCTGATGAACGGGTCCTGACCTCCCCGCCCCGCAACCGCAGCAAGGAGACTGCCATGTTGATCAAACCCGATCCGGCCACACCCGAGGGCGAGGCCGTCATCGCCCTGGCCGACCTGATGGACGGCCTGCTTGCCGACGCCGGCGAATGGCCCGGCGCGGACACCGTCGGCATTCTCGAAGGGTGGCTGAGCCGTTTCACCTTCGCTGTCTCCGAGCCGCTCACCGCGCAGGCCGTCGGCCGGACGTGGGTGCTGCGCCAGCAGGACCGGTACGGCGATGACGTGACGCTCTGGTCCGACGAGGCCTCCGCCCTGGCGGCACTGGCGCGCGACGTGCGCACCTCCTGGGACGACGTGGCGGGCATGGACGATGTCCCCTGCCGGCCTCCCACCGACGACCAAGCAGCCGTGGACCTCTACTACGGGTGTTTCCGCGACTCCAAGGACTACGTACTGCACGCTGCGGACATCTCCCGTGTTCCGCGCACAGACCCTGACCTCAGCCTCTCGGACGCCGGCATGTGCGCCGCGGCCAACAGCGCGGCCGTCTTCCACGCCCAGGAAGGCCCCGACGACGAGGGTCTGCCCTGCGTCGAGATCGCAGGGATCCTCGTCTTCGTCTACCTCGACGCCGACAAGGAGGCTTTACGGGTCTCCGTCGACCTGGACACGGCCAACGAGCAGGTGGTCCGGGCCCACGGCACGGTCCCGGTGCAGGTGGACATCGGGGACTCCCCAGTCTTCAGCAATCCTGGGACCCCGCCGGCCGCAGCGGAGACGAGCGGGTGGCGGGACCGCCTCAGGCGATTCGCGCGCCGGACAGCGCTGCGCGGTGGCGGAAGGCTCCGGCAGGGGGGTTGACACTCCCCAAACTAACACCATTATTTACAATAGGAGGTGTTCTCATGTCCCCGTCCGTCGCCCGCGTGTCCGGCACCGTCACCGGCGATGTGGAAGTCCGCTTCTCGGAAACCGGCGTCGCCGTCTGCCGGTTCCGCCTCACCGAGACGCCCGCCCAGTGGGACGCCGCCGCACGGAGGTGGCGTGACGGGACCCCGATCCGCTACGTGTGCACCGCCTGGCGGGACCTGGCCCGTAACACCGCCGAGTCCCTCGTCAACGGAGTCCGCGTCCTGGTCGACGGACGCATCACCGAGATCAGGAACGACTCGGTCTACCTGAGCGCCGACGACATCGGCGTCAGCCTGCGCAGGCGCATCGCCTACACGGAGGCCAGCCTGCCCAACCCGGCCGCCGCCTCCCCGGTCACCCCGCCCCCGGCTCCGCAGTCCGCAACGGCTCCTCGCACGGCCACCGGGCGACCAGGCCACCCGCCCGCCTGGTGGCAGCAGGAGAGCACCTCCGGCTGGTCCTCGTCCGGCTCCCCTCCCACAGCCGCCGACGGCCTTCCCGCCAGCCGCTGAGCCTCCTCCCCTTCCTCCTCGGCGAACCGCCGGTGACCGATACTGCCCGCCGGCTGGTCGAGGAATTCGCTCGCACTCAACCGGGACAGCGGCCTGACTACCGAAAGAACACCCGCCAGAAGTCCGCGGTCGATCCGGATCACCCGGCTGTCAGCATGGGCACCTTGAGCGGAAGCCCTCCTTCGGGGGCTGACGCTGAGCGGATTGAGACAAGACCGCATCCTCAACGAAGCGGCCGAGAGCGCCGACCCGCTCCCGGCTGATGCGCCTGTTCGGCATCACCGAGCAGACCGCCATGCGCTATGCCAGCGCCGCCCACCCGGAGCGCACGTCGAAACTGCCGCGGTAGCGGCCGGCGTATCAGTCGGCGACGGCGGGCTCGGCCAGGGCAGCCGGGACGTCGCGGACACCCAGGCGCAGGTGCTCGACGTGATACAGGGCCTGGTCAAGGAGTTCGGCGACATGGTTGTCATACAGGGCGTAGACGATCGAGCGTCCGTGACGCTCGCCGGTGACCAGTCCGAGGTTGCGCAGCAGGCGGAGCTGGTGGGAGCAGGCGGAGGCTTCCATGCCGACGGCTTCGGCGAGGTCGCTCACCGAGCAGGCGCCTTCCTGGAGGCGGGCCAGGATGTAGAGCCGCGAAGGCGTGGCGAGGGCCTGGAGGGTGGCGGCGACGTCGGCGGTGCCGACGGCGTCGAGGCGCTCGCGGGTGGTGGCGCTGCTGGCGGTATCGGTTCCGTGGCCCATGCGGACATCATACCCATCACACCTGAAGACCTATTCAGACGTTCCTGTATGGTGGACGTGTTGCCCCGTCCGTCCGTGAAGGGTTGTTTTGTCATGTCTTCTGTCCTGGACCAGCGGCCCGCGCCGGCTGCGGCCGGTCCGCGCCCGGCTCCGCCCCGGCGCACCCGGGTGCTAGCGCTGCCGGAGGCCCGGTGGGCGCTGGCGGCGCTGGTCCCGTTCCTGATCGCCCTCCCGCTCAACCTGCTCGGTACCCCGGCGTGGCTGTGGGGCCCGCTGTTCGCCGCCACCTACATCACAGGCGGCTGGGAACCGGGCTGGGAGGGGCTGAAGGCCCTGAAGGACAAGACCTTGGACGTGGATCTGCTGATGGTGGTGGCCGCTCTCGGCGCCGCGGCCATCGGGCAGGTCTTGGACGGGGCGCTGCTGATCGTCATCTTCGCGACCTCCGGCGCCCTGGAGGCGGTGGCGACCGTCCGCACGGCGGACTCCGTGCGGGGGCTGCTCGACCTCGCGCCGACGACGGCGACCCGGCTGGTGCCCGGTGGCGGCGAGGAGACCGTCGCCGCCGAGGACCTGAGGGTCGGCGACGTCATCCTGGTGCGGCCCGGCGAGCGGGTCGGCGCCGACGGCCAGGTCCTGGACGGCGCGAGCGACGTCGACCAGGTCACCATCACCGGCGAGCCCCTGCCCGTCGCCAAGCAGACGGGGGACGAGGTGTTCGCCGGCACCGTCAATGGCACCGGCGCCCTGCGCGTGCGCGTCGATCGGGATCCGGCGGACTCGGTGATCGCCCGGATCGTGAAGATGGTCGAGGAAGCCTCCGAGACCAAGGCCCCCACCCAGCTGTTCATCGAGAAGATCGAGCAGCGGTACTCGATCTGCATGGTCATCGCGACCCTCGCCGTCTTCGCGGTCCCGCTCGCCTTCGGCTCCGCGCTCCAGCCCGCCCTGCTGCGCGCGATGACGTTCATGATCGTGGCCTCTCCCTGCGCGGTCGTGCTGTCCACGATGCCGCCGCTGCTGTCCGCCATCGCCAACGCCGGCCGCCACGGTGTGCTGGCCAAGTCCGCCGTCGTGATGGAGCGCCTGGGACAGGTCGACGCGGTCGCCCTGGACAAGACCGGCACCCTGACCGAGGGCACGCCCCGCGTCACCGATATCCGTCCTCTGCCCGGCTCCGGGTTGGACGACGACGGTCTGCTCGCGCTGGCAGCCGCGGCCGAGCACCCCAGCGAGCACCCGCTCGCCCGCGCCGTCGTCGACGCCGCCCGCGAACGCCGCCTGCCGCTGCCCGAAGCGCTCGACTTCACCTCCACCCCCGGGCAGGGCGTGAGCGCCACCGTCGCGGGCCGCACCGTCCAGGTCGGATCGCCCGCCCGCCTTCCGTCCACCACCGGGCGGCCTGCGTCTGCGGCGGTGGCGGAGCTGGAGGAGGCCGGGCAGACCGCGGTCCTCGTCCTGTGCGACGACAGCCCGGTCGGGGTGATCGGCATCGCCGACCGGCTACGGCCAGACGCCGCCGCTACCGTCACTGCCCTGACCGAGCTGACCGGCCGAAGCCCCGTCCTGCTGACCGGCGACAACGAACGCGCCGCCCGCCACCTGGCCGCCCAGGCCGGCATCACCGACGTCCGCGCCGGACTGCTCCCGCAGGACAAGGCCGCCGCCGTACAGGAATGGGAAAGCGAAGGCCGCAAGGTGCTGGTGGTCGGTGACGGCGTCAACGACGCGCCCGCCCTGGCCGCCGCGCACACCGGCATCGCCATGGGCAAGGCCGGCTCCGACCTCGCTCTGGAGACCGCCGACGCCGTCGTCGTCCGCGACGAACTCGCCACCATTCCCACCGTCGTTGCCCTGTCGCGAACCGCCCGGCGCTTGGTCGTCCAGAACCTCGTCATCGCCGGCGTCTTCATCACCGCGTTGGTGGCCTGGGACCTCATCGCCACCTTGCCGCTGCCGCTTGGCGTCGCCGGGCACGAGGGCTCCACCGTCATCGTCGGTCTCAACGGCCTGCGTCTGCTGCGCGAAGCCGCCTGGACTAACACGGCCCGACGGGGTGCCGCGTGAGCAAGCGCTCCCGCTGCACCGCTTCCACCCCCGGAACCGGGACAGGGGCGGGGGCAAAACGGCCTACGGTCACGGTGTGCCGCGGCTGCTGCTGCGGAACACCAAAGATCCCCGGACTCGATCATGCCGCCCAACTGCGGGAACTGCGGCAGGCCGTGAGCGGGGCGGCGACCGTGCGGGTTACCAACTGCCTCGACGCCTGCGAGCGGGCCAACGTCATCGTCATCCAGCCCTCCGCCGCCGGCCGCAAGGCCGGCGGGCGGCCCGTCTGGCTCGGCCTGGTCAACGACCCAGACGCCACCGCCGACATCGCTGCCTGGGTCGCGAGCGGCGGCCCCGGCATCACCGAGCCGCCCGGCATCCTCGACCTCTACGCCTTCAGTCCCTCGCGCCGAGTGCGCGCCGAACTCGACGAGTAGGCCGCTGCGGGCCCTCGAACCCGCGCGTCAGCGCCCCCTGACAAGTGCGGGCATGCAGGTTCGCGTGTTCAGCCCTACGGGATTTCGCGAACCCGCGCGCTTCCGACCGCACGGCGCAGAAGATCCGCCGCCAGGAGCAGGGCCACCAGTACGCCGAAGCCCAGCTCATCGCGCTCGGAGCTCCCGTTCCGCGGGCCGGGTGCCATCCGGCCGTCTGGCTACGGGAGGCCCTGGTCGCGGTCGGCGCCCGCAACGTGCGTCACCGCGGCGCTCACCGCTTTCCCACCGCACGGGACAGCACGCCGGCGTGTGCTACTTCGTCTCGCCCTCCGTCGAGGCGCTGCCCGTGGCGAGGTGATCCAGCAGCGCGGAGAGTTTTCCCTGCACCTCGATGACAGTGCGGGCGTTGCCCAGATCCTTCTCCAGCCGGGCGACTCGCTCTTCAGCTTGGCGATCTCCTTGTCGCGGGGATCGGCCTTCGGCCGTCCCGCCAGCTCTTCCACGCCGAGATCAGTGACGAGTACAGGCCCTCGCGCCGCAGCAATGCGCCCTTGCCCTGCTTGTCCAGGGTGTCGTACTCGGCGAGGATCTTCTGCTTGTACGCCGCCGAGAATCGGCGGTTCGTGGACTGGGGCTCCACCTGCGGATCCGGGGCCCTGTGGTCGTTGGTGCTGGGCACCTGGGGCTTCTCTTTCTCCGCCCTCGACTCAATGAATCATTCAGTATGCCTGACTTGTCTCTCTTTGACAGAGAGGGGCCGGAGCTCGGCGGGTGGCACGCAGCGGTTGTCTTCGGATCCCGCTCGTGGGTGTCGTTCACCGCGCTCCTCTGGGGCATTGAGGTGATCGACATGGGCTGGGCGGGCTGACACATTCGCTGGCCCCCGCGAGAAGCGCGGACGCAACAGCGAGCATGTCTTGCGGGGTGTGCCGAGCGAGCAGACGGCGCAGCTGCGACTCAAGGTGGTGACGCCGCTCGCACGCGAGGCGGATACTGATCCGCTCGCCCAGGACGTCCCGCGGGCGCTGCTGCGGCTCGCCGAGCTGTGCGCGCTGGTCGAACGCGTCCGCCAGGCCCGTTCAGCCCGAACATCACGATGGCCGAGCTCATCACCCTGTCCCGCCGACGTGACGCCCCGGACCCCGGCATCGAGGTTGAGGAGAACGCGGACTTCGAGCGGATGGAACGCGACGTCCACGCCGCCCTGCGCAAGCCGCCCACATGGGACTCCAAGGCCCGCACCAGCCGCGAGCTCCTGCACAGCGCCGCCGGGTGCGACAGCTGCCGCTGACCACCACACCGCACACCACCGACCGCCCTATGGAGGGATACTCCTCATGATGATGACGACCCAGCGCATCCTCGACCTCGCTGCAGCGGCACCGGCCACCCCCGGCGAGGACCTGGTGCTGCTCCTGGCCGAGGCGAACGAGCTGTACCAGCAGGGCCTGCGGGATCTGCACCGGGAAGTGGCAGCACGCCTCGACGGCCGAGCCACCGCGAATCTGATGTTCGCCGCGGACACCGCCGGTATGCCCTGTGATCCCTCGCAGGACCGAGACGAGGTCATCCTGCTGCTGGCCCTGGTCGAGTGGGAGATGACGCCGGCCGCCATGGCGTACACGGAGATGGCCGAGGCCGCCGCGCGCCGCGGGGTCTGCTTGATCCCCGACGAGTAGGCGGGGAGCCGTCAGCGCGGCCGCTGGCGAAAATCTTGAGCCGCGGGCTGGACCCCCCTCCGAAACTCCTGCCATTATTTGCATTGTGAGCCGGGCTGGCCGGCGCACTGCTGACAGAACGGACGGTTCTGCCATGACCTCGCGCCGAGAGCCTCGCCTGGCCGACGCTGCTGAGATCGCGGCTGAACAAGGTCTGACGTCCGCGCGGATCAGCCAGTTCTACACCGAGCGCACGGAGAACGCGGTCGGCAAGGCGTTCCCCGAGCCGGTTGACAAGCGCGGCCGCGCCCGCCTGTGGGACCACGCAGACGTCGCGGAGTGGTTCGCGCACCGGGCGCCGGCACGGCTCGCTGGACACGCACCGCCCTCCCGCGATCCGGAGGAGTTGCTGAACGCCGCGGACGCCTCGAGGTACCTCGGCTATAAGAACGCCAACCAGGTCAACACCTTCGTGCGCGACCACCCCGGTTACTTCCCCGAACCGGACGTCGTCGAGGAAAAGGGCACGGCCGAGAACCCTTACCGCCGACAGCTCTGGAAGGTACAGACCCTGCAGGAGTGGATGGCCACCCGGCCCGGCCGCGGCAGACGAGCCGGAGCCAAGGAGGCACCACCCCTGCCCGACGTTCCTGTCGACGGCGATCCCGACGAACTCCTGGGGGCGAGCCAGGCGGCCGCCTTGCTGGGGTACAAGAGCGTCGGCTCCTTCTCCAGCAGTCTGTCCCAGGGCAACCTCCCGCTGCTGAAGACGACGGACGGGGTTGCCGAGAATGCCGGGCGCCAGAACGGGCGCCGGCGGTGGACGCGCCGGCGCATCCTCGAGCAGGCCGCCCAGCGGTCCAGGAAGTAGCACCCGGCGGTGAGCGGCGGACCTCCGCTCATCGCCTCATGAACGCGGCCCCCGGCTTTGGGAGTTGGTCCCTTGCGGGCCGGGTGTCGCACGATGGTCGGCATGGCGTGGTTCGCCACCACGCCCCGCAGCAGCACCTGCTGCCGCGGACCGGCCATCGACCGCAGATCGAAGCGACGGGACTGTCACCGGAGAGGCACAGGAGTTGTCACACGTAGCCGATCACTTGCCCGCCTGTCACCGGGGCGCAGTGTGACACGCGACGACCTCATAGCGATGCTCCGCGAGCAGACGCCGGCGTGCGGGCCTGCACGCATCGCCTTGAGTACCGGGGCCGACTTCGTCGTCTGGGACAGCCTCGTCCCGGCCAACCGGCACGCGGGCGTCTTCCGGGCTCGGATGCACAGCTCCCTGAGGCGTGGCCACACGATTGATGGCCTGGCAGAGAGTGTCGACATCCTTCGGCGAGCCGGAGGAGAACCGCTTCGTACCGGATCCATCGACGCGGTGGACAGGTCATCCTGGTTCACGATCTTCCTGAACTCCACGGCGACAGAAGTGGTGGCTTGCTGCGGCGGACGCCGAAGCATCACCTCGGCCGACCTTGCCGAGCCCCGCACCTAACCTCGCAGGTCAACAAGTCTGCCCAGGTATCGCCAATCGTGCTCTGGTTGACCAAGTCGCAGGATCGCCCTGGAGCCGTCCAAAACTCTGACCGCGCCCCCGACCACAAGGTCGTTCTCAGGCCGTGACCTTGGTCGGGGGCTCATGGTCGGGGGTTTGGTCGGGGGCTGAGGGTTGTCTCGATCGCATGACCCGTTCCGCATCAGGTGTTCCGGCCGCCGCCGATCTGGCCCCCAGCCCTTCTGAACCGCTGCGCCTTCAGGTGCTGACCGCGCTCGCCCTGCACCGGATGGCCACCACGGGCCAGCTGCGCCAGATGCTGCGGCCGGACAGCTCCCGCCAGTTGGTCTCCCGCGTACTGAACAAGCTGTGCTCCACCGGCTTCGTCGGCCTCACCCCGCTGCCGGACTCAGGCCGGTCACGTACGCACGCCTGGTACCTCACCCCGGAGGGCTCCCGGCTGACCCGCGATCTCCCCGTCCTGCGGGGACGTCCCCCGTACCCCATCACCTCGACAACCGCGGCGTCGCTGAAGACTCCGCACACCCTGACCGTCACACGGACCCACTTGCCGTTTGCGGCAGACGCCCGCCGGCTCGGGCACGAGCACGGGCCCTGGGACTGGACCCCAGAGGTGTCTCACCCCATCGGCGAGGGCGAGCGGCTCGTGGCCGACGCCGTCATGCACTACACCGTCGTCACCGACGACCACCGGCGGAAGCTCCGCGCGTTCGTGGAGGTCGATCGCAGCACCATGAGCAGCGAGCGCCTGGCCGTGAAGCTGATCGAATACGGCAGACTGTTCCAGTACGAAGCCCAGACCGTCGGCCGACGCCGCCCCGTCTCCACCGGCCCAGCCTGGCTCCGCTGGTATCCGGTGTTTCCACGCGTCCTTTTCGTGCTCACCAGCGCGTCCCGGACCCGGCTGGCCGGCCGAATCAGCGATCTGCAGGCGATGGTCACGCAGCACCCGCTCGTCGCAGCCCTCGCCCGTGAGGTCCAGATGGGAGCCGCCGTCCTGGAGGACATCGAAGAACACGGTCCGTCCGGGGCGGTGTGGGTGCCACTGACTGGCGGCGAGCCCCGCCCATGGACCGATCTGTGATCACCTAAACAGTGCGGCAACAAGAAGTCGGCGCCTTCGGAAGGCGAACTCCTCGGCCTGCGCTGGGAAGACCTCGACCTCGACAGCGGCACCGCCAGCATCCGCCGCACCCTCCAACGCACCCGCAGCAGCGGCCTGGCCGGTTTGCCGACCAAGACCGTCAGCTCCGAGCGACGCATCGCCCGCCGGCCTCCTGCGTCACCTCGCTGCGCGCACACTGCGCCCGGCAAGCCCACGAGAGGGAGCAAGCTGGTGCGGGCTGGCAGGGCAGTCGCTACGTGTTCACGCGACCCGACGGTCATCCGATCGAGCCCGCGACGCTCACTCGGCACTTCAACGCGCTGCTCCGCGATGCTGGCCTGCGGCCGATCCGGTTTCACAACCTCCGGCACTCGACTGCGACCCTCCTTCTGGAGCAGGGCGTCGAACTCGTCGTCATCAAGGAGCTCCTCGGCCACGCCCACATCGGCGTAACCGCGGCGATGTATACCCACGTCCGTCTCCACCTCCAGCGCCATCGACCTCCTCGGACACACCCTCGGCAACCTCCCCAGACCGCGGCCAAGCCCGACGACGGCGACGACCCACCGCTTCGTGCAGCCCCCGTCCGCTGACGTTGCCGTCAACTACTGCCGTCAAACAGCGCAGGAGGCCCCGCCGGAATCCAATCCGACGGGGCCTCCAATTCATCGCCTGCCATGGAAATGCATGTGATGGGTTGAGGTGAAGCTAGGCTCCATGTGCTCCCATTGGGTGAACTTCAATTGTGGCTGGCGACATGTCATCAGAACTCATTTTCGCATTTAGACCAGCCGAGACGAGCACCCGCAACATTGCCTCCGCCATGATGTGCTTCACCTGGCCCATATGGATAACCGTGGGGTGCGTGCGGCCACCACTTGCCAGTGCCCCGAAAGCAGCCTGGGACAGGTCTTGGGAGGGCGTCCAAATAACCCACAATTTACCCTCATCAGGTTGGATCCCGAAACCGCCAACCTGAGGCCCATCGAAAGGGGCGGCTTGCAGCCCCGCAAGCTCCAGCTCATGGGCAACTTGATTAAGAAGCGAATCATCAACCATGTCTTGATGATAGGGCACGTAGGGCCCCATGCACCTAACGGGGGTCCGATGAGCCGGGCTCATCGGACCCCCGTTAGGTGTGACTCACCTGCCTCCGCTGGCCCTTCTGACCATCCCAGCCAGCATCTCATTTGATACCGAATTCATGAGCCCATCATCACCCCATGGCACCGACCAAGTGATCCGTGCATTATCTGCAAGATAATCCGGTAGCTTTCCGGCGCAGACAGAGCAAGGCTGACGCTCGCTATAGAGCTCGGTGATATCGCCAATATCATGACCCTGGGCCCTCAAGGCATCGATCTGATCCATGATGTGATCTTCCGAATGATAGCCGTCGCCCTTGCTGAAACCGGTGAGCAGGTCGTCATAACCTTCCACACGAGCCACGGCCACATTTCCTCCGGGGGCCAGGGTGTAAGGACCAGTTGGGAATCCGCCCTTGCCGCGAGCTTGATAGGCAGCGCTACTCAGCTCATCACTGTTGTAGGGGATTTCCCCACCACAGTTGGTGTTGTGGACCAGAATCGGAATTCCGCCCGCCACGACATAGTACGTGTGAAGTTGTTGGACAGTGAGGTTCCACCGGTTTGCCGAACCAGGTGTGGGCTGTGTGGTGACAACGTAGGCATGGCCATTGGCGGCGGTGTTGAGGGCGTCGCCGTCGTGGAGTTTGCTGGCGGGGACCCAGGTATGGGTGGTGTCGTTCCAGAAGGGGTGGTTGGCGGTCGTGTGGAGGGTGGCCGTGTGGCCGTCCTCAGTGCGGATGGTGAGGTCGAGCAGGTCGTGGTCGTGGTTGATCCACACGTACTGGACGGTGCGGGGGCCTTGATGCTCGCCGGTCTTGGGGTTGGCGGCTTCGACCTTGTCGCCGGTCTTGATCTTGCCGATCGGTTTGGTCTTGCCCCCGCTCAGCAGGATGGGGGTGTCGGGGGAGAAACTGCAGCGACTCGGAGACTCTGTTCTGCCGTTGGAAGTACCGGATGACGGCTTGTCCGGTTTGGCCGCAGCGGCGTTGGCGTGTCCGGCTTCGGCCTGTGAGTCGGCTTTCTTGGCTGCGGCAGCCTTGGCGGCTGAGGCATCTTCGGTGGCTTGCTTGGCCGCTCCGCTCTCGGCCGCCAGCTCGTCGGCGTACTCTTCGGTAGCCTCGGCCGCAGCACCGCCCAGGCCCACGATGATGCGGCTACCGAGAAGCAGACTCCCGCCCGCCTCGGCGTCCCCGGCTCCCAGGACCAGACCGGATAGACACTCGACGACACCGGAGTCCACACACATGAAGACACCGGCGGCCAAACCCGCAGCTCCAAGCCCGGCTGCAGTGCCGAGAAAGACTTTGCCGCCGGCGTAGCTCTCGCACCGGTTCGTGCCGAAGTCAGCCGGTTGGCACGGAGTCTCGCCGAGAGTCGGTGTGGGGGTCTGTGTAGATGAGGGGACCGAACCCCTGGGAGGTGCGGGGGTGGTGGACGGCGCGGCAGTCGTGTCGCCACTGGAGTTGCCTGTGTTGGCCGAGCTTCCGCCGCTTGAGCTTTTGCCTCCGCCCTGGCCGCCGCATTTGTTCCAACCGCCGCTGCATTGCGTGCCGTCAGAGTTGACCAGGATCGTCCCTGTCGGGTCGCTTCCTGAAGCCGGGTTGTCTCCCGCGTAGGTGTAGCCGCCCATCTGGTTGGGGTCGCCCGCTTCGAAAAGCGGGTCGGGGGTGAGGAACCGTCCCTGGGCCGGGTCGTAGTTGCGGGCTCCCAGGAGGTCCAAGCCCGTGGTGGTGTCGGTGGGCTGTCCGAGGTAGCCGTGGTTCTCGTCTGCGGCGACCCATGATGTGGGTGTGGTGCCGCGAGAGTTGCCGTAGGGGTCGTAGTAGCGGCGGGTGACCGCCAGAGTGCCTGCGTCGATGGCCGTGGTGGCTGTGCCCTGGGCGTTGGCGACCTGGTAGGTGACGGTGCCGCTGCTGGATCGGGTGATGGTGGTGCCGTCCGGGCCGGTGATATTGCGCAGGCCGGTCCACGTCTTGGCGGAGACGTTGAGGGTGATCTGTTCGGTGCCGCCGAAGAGGTACAGGATGCGGGTCTTGTCGGTGCCGTCGACGGCGCTGGTCTGTTCCAGCAGGCTGCCGTCGGCGTCGTAGAGGTACTTGCTGGTGTTGGTGTGCGTACCTGAGCCGGTGGCGACGGTGGCGGTGCGGCCCTCGGCGTCGTAGGTGAGGGTCTGGGTCTGCCCGGACGGGAGGGCTCCGGTGCCGGCGGTGGTCCAGGTCTGGCCGGCGCTGCCGCAGGTGGCGAGGGTGAGCTGGGTGCGGATGGTGGCGCTGGCGCCGGGGTCGGTCACGCACATCGCGCTGTTGGCGGTGTTGACCAGGGTGCCGGTGCTGGTGGCCTTCCACTTCTGGGTGGCATCGCTGTTGCAGGTGTCGAGCACCAGGAGGGTGCCGGCGGTGGTGGCGTTGCCGGTGGTGTCCAGGCACATGGTGCCGAGGACCTTGATGGTGCCGTCGGTGCCGATCGTCCAGTTCTGGGCGACGGAGGCGTTGCAGGTGTAGGTGCGGACGACGGCGCCGGGTGTGGTGGAGGCGCTTGCGTCGTCGATGCAGAGCTTGCCACCGCCGGTAAGCGTGAACCCGGTGTTGACGGGGCCGGTGGTGGACACCTTGCGGGTCATGGTGTCGCCGGCGTTCTTGTTGCTGTACGCGGGGTCGGTGTAGGTGGGTGTCCACGTGGCGGTGCCGGTGGTTGGGTTGCTGTTGGTCGTGGTGCCTGACTGGTCGGGCAGGGTCGCGGCGGCGGTGCCGTCGGTGCCGGTGTAGGCGGTGGTCTGTGTGGTGTTGTTGGCCGCGGTGCCGGTGGTGTCGTGGTTGACCATGCCGGTGCGGTCGCCGAGCAGGTCGTAGGTGTACGTCTGCCAGTACGGCGCCGGGCCGCCGACCGTGCTGGTTGCGACCGGGGCTGTGGTGGTGGTCTGCACGGAGCCGGTGTTGCAGCCGCCGACGCTCCCGACGGGGGCGCTGGAGGAGTTGGTGATGCCTGCGGTGTCCGTCCAGGCTGCGGTCAGGCGCTGGAAGGAGTCGTAGGTGTAGCACTGGGTGTCGTGGGTGGTGTTGTTCTGCAGGTCGTCGATCGCGGTGATCTCGCCGGCCTGGTTGTAGCGGTAGTTGGCCACGTCCAGGGCGGTGGTGGACGTCTGCAGCATGCTGGACGTCTGGGTGACCCGGCCGGTGGTGGCGTCGTACTGGGCGAAGGTGGCCAGTTCCTTGCCGGTGGTCCCGTAGTTGGTCTGCAGGACCCGGCCGAAGGGGTCGTGGACGGCGGTGTCCAGGTAGTCGGGGGTGTTGGCCGCGGTGATGAATCCGCCGATGCCGTCGAGGTTGCCTTGCTGGGTGTAGCCGTAGTCGATGTCCTCGGCGGGCAGCTTGCCGTCTGCTTGGTAGCGGAGGGTGGACAGCAGTCCGAGGGTCGGGGTGTAGAAGGCGGACGCCGTGTAGGTGACCGTGCCGCTGGTGGGTGCGGCGGTTTGGCCGGCTGCGGCGAAGCCGTCGGTGGCCGGGACGGTCAGAGTGGTGCCGGTTGGCTGGTAGGCCGTGTTGTAGCCGGTGACTGCCTGGGTGTACGCCGATCCGGCCGTCCCGCCGACGTAGCGGGTGGACGAGGTCGGGTAGCCCTTGGCGAGGGTGTCGTATGACCAGGACGAGAGCTCTTTGGAGGGGTCGGGTGTGGCCGACCACGCGCCGTTGTACTCAGCGGTGGGGCGGTTGTCCCAGTCGTAGGCGTAGGAGAGGATCTGGCCACGCGCGTCGGTGGTCTGCAGCAGGTTGCCGACGGTGTCGTATTTGTCGTAACTGGTGGTGCCGGAGTTCGGGTCGGTCTGGGAGGTCTTCTGGCCCAGCAGGTTGTAGTGGTAGGCCCAGGTGTTGCCCGCGCTGTCCTTGATGGTGTCGACCTGGCCGGCCGGGGTGTAGGCGTATGCGGTGGTGGCGTCGGCTTCGCCGGCCTGGTTGAGGGTGTCGGTCTTCCAGAGGGTGGCGCCGCTGCTGTCGTAGAGCACCGTGTTGGCGTCGTTCTGGATCTGCAGGGTCGTGCCGGTGGTGGTTCCGGTCGACCAGAGGGCTGTGGTGGCGCCGGCGTTGTAGACGACGAAGTTGCCGTCGCTCCGCAGGGTGGCGAAGGCCCCCGGGTTGCCCGAAGTGCTGGTGGACCACAGGGTTTTGCCGGTCGCGAGGGAGGACAGGACCAGGTTGCCGTCGGCCTGCATGGCCAGCCGCACGCTGTCCGAGGTCAGTGACGTGCCCGACGGGATGACCTGGCCCTGGGTGAGTTTGACCGTGCTGCCGGTGTTCTTGACCACGCTCTTGGTGGTCTGCCCTTGGGCGTTGGTGTAGGTCGCGGTGGAGCGGCCGCCGGTCGGGGCGGTGGTGTCGGTCTCGTCGGCGCCGGGGTAGCTGGTGGTGGTGTGCCATTGCTGGACCGCCTGGTGCCACAGCGTGCTGGTGGCCGGGCGGCCCTGGCCGTCGTAGGCGGTCGTGGTTTCCGACGGGATCTGGTTCTCGTTCGCCGCGTACAGCGTGGTGGACGGGTTGTTGTCCGGCTCGGAGTACGGTGCGAACGACGCGGTCTGCCAGCCGTGCGAGTCGTAGAAGGTGTCCGAGATGATCCGGCCGGAGTTCGTGTCGCCGTCGGCCGTGGCCTGGGTCTGGCGCGCCTGGAGCATGCCGTCGTAGATGGTGATCGAGGTGGCGTACGTGCCGTCCTCGCGCAGCGTCTTCGTGGTCACGGCGGAGGGGGCGCCGGGTGAGGTGACGGTGCCGCCGGGGGCGGGGACCGCGCCGGGGTTGATGGAGTAGGCGAAGGTCTCGTCCGCGCTCTGGCCCGAGGTCTTGTCCCGACCTGGCAGCCAGACTGCCGTGCGCCGTCCGAGGGCGTCGTAGGTGATGTCGGTCTTGCGGTTGTTGGCGTCGACGTTCTCGGTGGGCAGGCCGCGCAGCGCGTCGAGGGTGGAAGTGACCTTCCAGCTCTGGGAGTTGGTGGTCGTGATGGTGGTCGGGTTGGTGTTTCCGCCCAGGAGGGACCATGCGGGGGTGAACGCGGTGTGGGTGTTCTGGCCCGTGGCGTCGAGGGCGTCGGTGATGCGGCCGGCGCCGTCGTAGGTCATGGCGGAGCTGGTCTGCCAGTTCTCGGTGGTGCCGGTGTAGCCGGTGGCGGTGCGTACGGCGCTGGCCTGGCCGATGGCGGTGCTGGCGGTCTGGTCGAGCTGTCCGAAGGTGCCCAGGTTGGTGAGGGTGCCGTCGCCGTCGTAGTAGATCTTCTTGTCGGCCAGCAGTGTGCTTGCGGAGGCGGCGGTGCCGCAGGGTCCGCTGACGGAGGTGACCTGGTCCGGGTAGGACAGGGTCATGGTGTTGCTGGACGACGGTGTCGCGTAGGTGGTGGTGGCGCACTTCTCCTGTGCGGCCACGCTGACGTCGCCGTGTGCGTCGACGGTGGAGACCCGGCCTTGGCTGTCGTAGGC
This sequence comes from Streptomyces sp. NPDC096013, assembly GCF_044763565.1. Lineage (NCBI taxonomy): Bacteria > Bacillati > Actinomycetota > Actinomycetes > Kitasatosporales > Streptomycetaceae > Streptomyces > Streptomyces sp. NPDC096013. Next base: position 28,325 of record NZ_JBIWGK010000023.1, read on the forward strand.
GGTGTCGGTCCGGGTGTGGCGCCATGTCCCGTTCGCGAGCAGCGCGTAGCCGTGCGACTGGGTGGTCTTGATGCGGTAGGCGGTCAGGTCGGGCAGCGTGGACAGGGTTGGCTTCGTGTCGCCGGGGTTGTCCTGCTGGGTCCAGTCCGTCCACGGGGTCTGGTTGGTGTGCGCGGTGGTGGTGTAGGTGAAGGGGCCGTTGACGGTTACGGCGTCGATGGTGCCGCCGGCCGCCGTGTAGGTGTCGCTCTGAACGGCCGTGCCGGCGAGTTGGTCGGCGTCGGTGACGCTCTGGACCGTGGAGCCGCCGACCTTGACGTCCACGCTGACCGAGCGGCGGGTGCCGTCGGACTTGTAGTCGCCGTCCATGCCCTGCAGGTAGGTGGTGGTGTGCTGGGTGACCGGCTCGGGGGCTTGCCCGGTCTGCACCGTGACGGTGCGGAAGCCGCGGAACTGGTCCCAGGTGCGGTACTGGTCGTCGGTCTGTGCCGAGTCGTCCCGGTGCCAGGCGGGGCCGGCGTAGCTGTAGGTGGAGACCTGTGTCTCCGAACCGGCCGGTATGTTCTGGGAGTTCGGCTTGTACTGGGAGGCGATCGTCAGGTCGGACGCGGTGACGGTGTGCACGGTGGTCTTGTTGAACCAGTCCGCGATCGGCTTCGAAGCCCCCGGTACTGTCCAGTAGACGGGATAGCAGGAGTTGGTGTTCGCGTCTGCGGCCGAGATCGACATTGTTTTGTTCGCGCACGGGGTGGCGTTGTAGTCGACGGCGATGGATTCGCCGGTCTCGGTCTGGATTGAGGAGATCCTCGGCCGGTACAGCGGTGGGGCGGAAGGGGAGGTGTCGTTGACCCGGTTGTCGATCTCCGTGCCGGTGAAGGAGACCTGGTTCAGCTTGATGTCGCTGTTGCTGTTGCCGTAGGTGTCCTTGCCAGTGTGCTGGATCGACTGCAGCCACATCACGGCCTGGAGGGAGCCCGCGTCCTTGGGGTCGACGGTGGTGCCGGTGACCGGGTCGACTGTGCCGCCGGAATCCGAGTACACCTGCGTGAGCTGATAGCTGTCGACGTCGACGAGAGCGTCCGTCGACGAGTCCTTGACGTGGATTTTCGTGGTGATGCTGTCCAGGCGGGTGGTGGACCAGAACGTCGGTCCCTCGGTGATGCAGACGTTGGTCGGTACCGAGGTCGACCCGGATGGCAGGGTGGTGCTGTCGGTGGAGTCGCAGTGCAGGTCCCACGGCACATCGGGCCAGTGCGGGGCCGTGTTGTCGTCGAGGTTTCCGGCCGAGCAGTCGGTGAAGGTGGCTGTGGTCTGGCAGCGCTGCTTGGACGTGAAGGTGACCTGGCCTGCGGGGGTGCGCCCCGTCTGCTCGTCGGCGAGCTTGTAGCCGTAGGAGACGCTGTCGAGCTTTCCGCCGCGGACGTAGGAGGTCAGGGTGCCCGAGTCGCCGGTCGCGGCCTGGCCTCCGCCCAGGTCGTAGTAGTTGGTCTCGGTCGTGTAGTCGTAGCGCTGCACGAACCCGCTCGGTGCGACGACGAAGTCCAGGTTCCAGCGCCAGCCCTCGTGCTTGTCGCACTGCGACGCCTTGCCCTTGGCCGAGTCGTAGCACGGGTCACCCGACTCGGGATGCAGCACGGGTACGCCCCATGCGGCGTCGGTCGAGGCGTCGCCCGGAGTGCCGGACTGCATCCCGCCGGAGGGGCCGGGGCCGGTCGGTGAGTGGTCGGCGCCGAAGTACGCGGCGGTCCCGTCCGTGGTCAGGACCCGGAAGTAGACGCCGTCCTGCAGGCCGTTGGCGGCGCCGGACAGCTCCTGGACCAGCGTTCCGTCATCGCCCGTCAGCCGCCACTGCTTGATCTCGCCCGGCACCGTGGAGTCGGTGCCGTCGGGCACCAGTTGTCCGGAGTGCGAGCCGAAGGAGATCGTGGCGTTGTCGCCGGCCCAGCACTCGTCCCCAGATCCCTTGAGGATCTTGTTCCCGCTGCTGTTCAGGAGGCCGCCGCAGGAACGATACGTCCGCTCGACGAAGCCCGGCTGGTAAGTCCAGCCGTCGCCGATCGAGGACGCCTGGGAGTTACGGGCCGAGGTTTCCCCGTCCTCGGACTGCGAGTCGTAGGAGAAGGCCACCGACGGGGCGTTGCCGCCGATCGTGGGCGGGACGTCGATCGGGTAGGAGTAGGTGAAGGCGCCGGTCCCTGAGGCTTGCCAAGTTCCTGACGGGTTCAGTGAAGTCGCGGCGTAGCTGCCCTGCGAGCCGGAACTGCCCGAGGTGACCTCCACGGCCGTGGTGGCCGCGGACATCGCCGTCTCCCCGGCTGTACCGTTTGCCGCACGTGATGCCGATGCGGTGGATGAACCGAGCGTGAGTGTGGCGGTCAACTGGTCCGCGGTCGCCCGGTTGGTGAAGGTAATGGGGGTCCGTGTCCCGCACTGCTTCAGCTGAGGCGTGGTCATCGCGCAGGCCGGGACCTGGTACAGCCGCAGCCGTGAGCCGAAGCCGCCGCCGTACGCCTTGGCCAGCGACGCGTAGTCGATGACCACCCGGACCCGGCCATGGCCGGACTTCGCGTCGGCGCGGGTGAAGGCGAGCAGCATTCCGTCGGCGCCCGCTTTCAGCGCCTGGGTGTGTGATGCGACCTTCACCTGTACCGAAGCCGGGGCGACCGCCTTGCCGGAGCCGGACTTCTGGCCGGATGACAGCGCAGGTGCCACCCACACCGGCAAGGTGCCTGCCTTGACCGGCTTCGTGACTGGCACGATGCGCGTGCTCGGTGAGGGAGCGGACGCCGGCTTGGTGGCCGCACCGGAAGCTCCGGTGGAGCTGGGTGACGAACTCGGCGCCGCAGCGGTGGTGGACGCGGCGTCGGCGGATTGGGTGGTGTGCGTCAGGGACACCGTCTTCGTCCCGGCGGTCGGCCACACCGGCTTGACGGCCCGGTACCGGCCAGCGGCCCTAAACCCTTTGGGATGGCCGGCAGTTGGCTTGTGCAAGGCATGACTGCCGACTGCCGGAGTCTTCGGCAGGACCTTCGGATTCCACACTGTGCCCTTGAAGCGGTAAGGCCCCACGAAGGCGCCCTGGGCCACCGCTATGGGCACCAATAGCGCCATCAGTGCGACGGTCGCCGTGGCAAGAGTCAGCGCTCTGCCCCAGATCCGGTACTGGACGCTCGCAAACCAACGGCGCTTGCCGCTCACTCATTTCCCCCATGACCAGCGGCCCTGACAGACCGTCTCACCCCGATCACACGGGAGGCGTGATCGACGGGAGGCTATTGATGGCAGGAGGCCAACTCAATACCCTGTGCCGACGATGTGTCGATCAAGTATGTCAACTGAGTGTTTGGCGTGCCCTTTCCGTGAAGGGGCGAACATCATCACCTAGCGGCAAACCGGACGCCAGGCGCATCGTCCGCGAGGTCTTCAACACTCATAAACGTGACGATGATCACGGATGCAAAGTGTTGGCAAATAGAGGGGGAGTCGTTTCGTGTTGTCCGGATACGCCCGAATGCCGCACCGGCGAAGAGACCTGAGGCGCCGTCTGGCGTTGATACCCGTGCTGGCAGGCCTGTTGCTCACCGTCCCCGCCGCCTCGGCGAGCGCAGACGCCCCGACACCGAGCGATCCGATGCTGGCCGCCCAGATCGACGCCGTCACCACTGGCCAGGACGTAACCGTCGAGTCACTGACGACAGAAACCTCCACCGTCACCGCCAACCCCGACGGCATGTTCACCTCCACCACCAACGTCATGCCGGTACGCGTCCTCAAGGACGGCACCTGGACGCCACTCGACGCCACCCTCGCCGCAAATCCCGACGGCACACTGTCGCCCAAGGCCACACCGAACGACGTCACCCTCTCCCGCGGCGGTAACGGTCCCCTGGTCACCCTCACCAACCAGGACGGGCACAGCATGGCTCTGACCATGCCCTTCACCCTGCCCGTGCCCACCGTCAGCGACGACACGGCCGTGTACAAGTCGGTGCTGCCCGGCGTCGATCTGTCCGTGTCGGTCACCGACCAGGGCGGCTTCAGCGATGTTCTGATCGTCCATGACGCAACGGCCGCCGCCGACCCGCACATCAAACAGCTCACCGAGGCCGCCTCCACTCAGGGCCTGACCCTTTCCGCCACGGATTCGGGCGGCATGGACGCCACCGCCAGCGACGGCTCCGTCGCCTACGTCAGCCCCCGCCCGCTAATGTGGGACTCCAGCACCCCGCCGAACGCGCTGACGAAGACCGCATCCGCGGCGGCCCCCACCACAACCGGTGACGCCCCCGCGACGTCTTCCGTCGACGGCCCCGGAGAAGGGGCCAACGTCGACCCAGTGCCGATGCACACCACCTCCACCGGTCTCACGCTGGCACCGGACACGGCTGTCCTCAACGACCCGGACACGACCTACCCGGTGTACATCGACCCGTTCAACAACCCCGTGAGCAAGACCTCCGGCCACTACGACGAGGTCTACTCCAGCTCCACCTGCTCGGACAGCCCGCAGTACGACAAGCCGCAGCCCGTTGGCGAAGGCGTGGGCTATCAGCGCTGGGGCGGCATCTGCGGCACGGGGCTCGAACGCTCGTACTACGCCATCCCCACCAGCGACCTCGATCCCTCCATGCAGGTCTACGACGCGCTCATCACGGTGAGCTCCACGTACGGGGCCAGCTGGGACTGCTCACAGAACCAGCCGATCACCTTGCACACCACCGGATCGATCGACTCCGGCACCGACTGGAACAACAAGCCACTCCCCGTCGACGAAAGCTACGCCCCCGTCAAGACCACGATTCCCAGCGCATCCAACTCCGGCAGCAGTTGCAGCGACCACACCGCGTCGTTCCAGGTGCACGACCAGGCCCAGCGGATAGCGACTTATCACAGCTCCGGCGGCGACTACTGGACCATCGCCCTCTACGGCAACGAGAGCATCTCGTCCAGCAACGACGACTATCTGCGGATGTCCAGCAAACTCACTATGACCGTCAAGTTCGACGTCCCCCCGGGCATCCCGACCGGCCTCACCACCACCCCACCCGCCGACGGAGCCGACGGATCCTGCGTCACGAGCGGCGACGGCTGGATCGGCGCGGTCACCTCCTCCGACGCCGGAAGCAACGTCCAACTGCACTCCAAGGTCACAGCGAACGTCTCCGGCGAACTCGTGAAGGCGCACTATCACGTCTGGGACCGCACCGTCCTCGACTCCAGCGGCAACGCCTACAGCGACTCAACCCCCGACAGCGGTTACCTTTCATCTGGCTCGGACGCCACCATGCCGATCGGGTTCACACTCAAGGACGGCCACGAATACGGCTGGGACGTCTACGCCCAGGACAACAACTCCACCCTGAGCCTGACCTCCGACATCAGCGACCACTGCTGGTTCAAGACCGACTTCACCCCGCCGGATACTCCGAATATCGCGGACAACCCCGACGTCCCGGCCGTCGGGACAGGCCCCACAGCCCACGACATCTACACCGGCAGCCCTACCAGCTTCACCGTCACCGCGGCGGACGGCGCTCCCTCCGACAGCAGCTGCACGCCCAACGCATGCCTGTCGAGTGGCGTCGACCACTTCCTGTGGCAGATGGACAGCCAACCCACCGCCACCACCGGCACACCAGCGTCGCTCATCAGCACCGACAGCCAGGGCACCGCAACCGGCAAGATCCCCATCACTGCCCTGCCTACGTGGGGCGTGCACACCTTGTACGTCGCGGCCGTCGACGGGGCCGGCAACATCTCCCAGGCTCCAGCCGGTTACACCTTCACCGTGCCCTGGAACCCGAACTCCAGAATCACACCGGGTGACATCAGCGGCGACGGCATACCCGACCTCCTCGCCACCACCAAGACCGGCGACCTCGAACTGATCCCCGGCGACACCGACCCCGCCCAGAGCGCCACCCCTGCCCAGACTGGGCAGGTCAGCACCACTCCCGCGATCAACGGGCCGGCGCTCGTCTCCACCCCGGCCGACTCGCCCGACGGAACCGGCTGGAACAACTACCTCATCGCCCACCGAGGCAATCTCCACGGCGCGGACGTCGACGACCTCTTCGCCTACAACCGCAAGACATCCCAGCTGTATGTCGTCCCGAACGACCTTGACCCAAAGGACGACAGCGATGCCCAACTCACTCCTTGGTCCAAGTTCCCCGGTTACATCGGCAAGCGTTCCGGCGACCCCGTGACCAAGGACCCCTGCCAGCCGACCGTCCCCGACAGCCGCTGCGCGGGCGCCGGATACGACCCGGCCACGCCCTGGAACATCACCCAACTCATCGCACCCGGCAACGTCTACGGAAACCAGCAGGGCCACCCCGCCGTCATCACCGTGGAGAACGGCAAGCTGTGGATCTACCAGACCGACAACGGCAAGCACCTCGCCGACCCGATCCTTCTCGGTGACGGCGACTGGTCAGGCCTCACGCTGATCGCGCCCGGCACGTTCCAGGGCACGCCCACCCTGTGGGCACGGGACAACTCCACCGGGGCGCTCTACAGCTACTCGCTCACCGTCGACGCCAACGGGCTGCCCGCCCTCCTGCACGCCTCCACACACGCCACCCTGCCGCTGACCCTGTCACCGAGCACCTACCCCGTCGTCGCCTCACCGGGCGACCTGAACAGCCCGACCGGCGGACCCGACGGCAACCCCGACCTGTACGCCGTGGACACCCACGGCGAGCTCACGGAATACCCGTACATCCGGAGCAAAGTCCTCGTCTCCCCGCCCCAGTACATCTTCGGTGACCCCGTCTCCCTGGGCACGGTCACCAACACCGCCACCCACGGATGGACTCTCGACGACGGCACCGGCACCACCGCAAAGGACAGCGTCGGCACCCTCGGCGCCACCCTGAGCGGCGCCTCTTCCTGGACCACCGACACCACCCGCGGCAAGGTCCTCAACCTCACGGGCACCACCGGATACGCCGCCACGAGCGGACCGGCCGTCGACACGTCCAAGAGCTTCACCGTCTCGGCGTGGGTCAACCCCGCGTCCCTCACCGCCAATTCGACCTTCCTCTCGCAGTCCGACACCGCGGGCAACGCCAACGGACTCCAGCTGTACTACTCCTCCGCCAAACAGGCCTGGGCCTTCAGCCGCCACAACGACGACACCACCAGTACGTCCTTCACGGCCGTCTACGGAGGCACCCCGACCATCGGCCAATGGACCCACCTGGTCGGCGTCTACGACGCCTCCGCCAACCAACTCACCCTCTACGTCAACGGCCGCCAGTCCGGCACCAAGACCTACAGCGGCACCTCGTGGAACGCCGCCGGTCCTGTCCAGATCGGCCGCCGCCTCTACCAGGGCACCTATGGCGAGTACGCCAACGGCAAGGTCAGTGACATCCACATCTACGACACGGCCCTGCCGCCCGCCGACGCCGCCGCGAAGGGCGACAACGCTGTTGTCAGCCAACTCGGCTGATCCACTGAGGGCGTTCAGACGCCCGCCCAAGAACTTCCTGGGCGGGCGCCTCGCACTGACGGCCCGCCAGGTTACCCAGCCGCCCCTGCGGCGCCCCCGAGCGGTGCCTCGCCAGAGCACGTCACTACGGTTCTCGATCCTCATGCTCATGCTCGAAGTCGCAGCACCTTCCTGGCGGCAGCCACGGCAACCGCCCTGTCCGCCACCCTCTTCGCGGGCCTCGCCCCGGCCTACGCGGACAACACCACCGGCGGCCCCGTCCTGTCCGACGCGGATGGCTGGTACGAACCGGGGCTGGTCTTCGTGACCGCGCACTCGGACCGGCCTCTCACGCACATCACGGCCCACTTCTATCCGCTGGACGCATCTGCGGGCGGACCGGAAGCCGGGGCGGCCGAGGATTTCACCCAGTACACCGGGCAGGACGCGACGTCAGGGGTCTGGCGAGCGCCGATCCATCTGGCCGACCTCGGCGACTACCGGGTCACCGTCGACCTCGAGGACGCCTCCGGCGCCACCGTCACCGGTGCCCTCTCCCCGCACACCCTGCGGTATCAGACCCTGGTCAGGATCCCCGAGCTGACCGCCACCCCCGCCGTGCCGGACTATCTCCACCAGCAGGCTTATGGCTCCGGTCGGGCCGTCGTAGCACTTTCACCACGCCGGGCGTCCTTCGGACAGAAGATCCGCGCCCTGCGTGAAGCAGTCCCTAGCGTCACCGTGACGGCGAGCGGGAGCACGTCATGACACAGCCGACCGTGCCCGCGCAGGGCTCCTGCCCCTCAACCAAGGCCGCTGGACCGACGATGGCGCCGCCGACGCCCGCAGAGATCAAGTACACCGGGCAGTACTCGGTCAACCCCATGGACGGAGTGTCCTTCAGGACGTTGTGCGCCCGGATCCCGTCGGTGGTGAAACGGATTACGGGCATGTCATGGGCCGTGGACCGGGCGGCAGTCGCCCTGCTGCTGGTCTGCCAGGTGACCGTCGGCCTGACGGCAGTCGGCCAGCTGACCGCCGCCTCCAAGGTCATGCGCTCAATCCTCGGAGACGGCACGGTGCAGGAGCGGCTGCACCAGGCCCTGCCGGCACTGGTCTTCGTCGCGGTGATGGCTGCCCTGTCGCGTGCCGCGAGCGCGGTCTCGGCCTACGGTGACCGGCGGATCGGCACCGACGTCGACCTGCCCGACGGACGGCCGTGCCTGCCCCCGCCGACCACTCTTCCCCTCCCCGCCAGACTCCGGGGTCGAGGACAACGACTATGCCACCGGCCGGCGTCCGGCCCGGCAGGTAAACCGTGGCCGGATGCCGCTTGATCAGCGCGCTGCGGGCGAGGTGGTGTCCTAGGGCAGAGGCCACCCGGTCACCCCATATGCATGACCATTCTGGTCCACGCCGGACAGGTCCGCATCGGTCACATCCGTGTCCTGCACGTCCGCGCCGAACACGTACGAGCCCGAGAGGTCTGCGCCTCGCAAGTTCGCGCTGGACAAGTCAGCCCCGGATAGGTCAGCGCCGGACAGAGTGGCGCCGGACAGTTCCGCGCCAGACAGGTTGGCGCCGGACAGTTCCGCGCGGTGCAGGTAGGCGCGGTGCAGGTGTGCGCCGTGCAGGTATGCGCCGTGCAGGTCCACCGGTACACCTTTGGCCAGTGGGGCGGCGAGGATGGTCAAGGCGGCGGCTACATCGTTGGCGGGTTGGTCGGGCCCTGTGACTCCCTTCTTGGCTTCGGGGGTGTGGCTGCGGACGTAGGCCGATAGGACTTGGACGACGGTGGGGGCGTCGCGGGTGGAGTCTTGGGCGATGCGTTGCAGTGCGTACATGCCGCCGATGCGTACTTCTTCTGCGGTGTCGCCGAGGTTGGTGACGGCGGCGGTGTAGCGGTCGGTGACCTGGCCGTCGCGGGTGAGGCGTTGTTCGCCGGCGGCTTGTCGGACGGTGACCAGGGCGGCCCCGGCTGCCGCGAGGGTAGCGAGGCTAACGAGTAGTGCCACCGAGCGTTCCAGCCGGGTCCACCAGTGGCCGCGGTCTGTGTTGTTCGCTGGGGTTGGACCTGTTCCGTTGGGGGCCGCCGGGGTGGCAGAGGGAGGATTTGTCGGCGCAGGACCCGTGGGTGGTGGGGCGGGTGCCGGTGATGGCGGGTGCAGACGCGTCCGGAGCCGTGCGGCGATGCGGCGGAGCCGTGCGACGTGCGCGCCGGGGGTGGGGCTCGGGCTGGTCATGGCGGCACTTCAGCAGGTTCCTGAACTTGATCGGACCAGATCATCCGATATGTGACAGTCCTGAGACACCGCGCGGGACTTCGGGGACGCGCACTCGGTCCCGGCGAACTCCGCGCTGGTCGGCAAATTACACGGGTCCGGGGACTCGTTGTTGTGCCTTGCGAACCGGCGTAGTCAGAAGTGGGGCCGGTCGGTGCCGTCACCCGTACTGTCGTAGGCGTTGACGTAGACGAGGCGGAACGCCGGACCGCAGCGTCCGGGGTCGCCGTAGAGGCCCTCGTCGCCGAGCAGTTGGTGCGCGGCCGCCGAGTAGACGCCCTCCGCGAAGCCGACGACCTTGCCGCTGCTGTCGAGGAACTCGTACCGGATGCGGTCAGAGAGGGTTGAGCGACGGCGTCGGCCGCCTCCCTATAGGAGACGGTTCGAGGGTTGTAGGCGAATCAATGATGGCGTTACTGCACTGGGGCGTACGGATCTGCTCCTTCTCAGGGATGTCAGCAGATGAGACGAACCCGCTGCGGGTCCGATGCGAGGCGTTGGCATCGACGCCAACGGTGACCAGAAACCAGCGGTGATCGTCCGCGGCATCGATCCAACAGTCCATCGTGACTACGGTGCGGTCACGGAGGTGATAGAGAACCTTACAGCTGACGTCGGGCAGCCCAGCGCAGGAGTACAAGGACACTGTTCCAGAGCCGTCGTGAGAGTGGATCACGCTGTCGCCGGAGACGCGGGTCACCCGGCTGCCAGAGTCTTGGAACGTCTCGAACTCGGTAAATGAGAAGAAAGTAGCCGCAATAACGCAGAACAGACTAATTGCCGCACTGAGGGCGATCGGTCGTCTGCCAGTTGAGGTTCGCTGTCCCTCAGGAACAAGATCACCCCTGATAGGGACGAACGCTTCGTCTTCAAGCCCATCGCCCCGGCTAACGGGCTGCCGTCTCGAGCGGGGTTCGTTGAGCCCAGGGGAACGAGCAGAAGCGGCCCCGCCCCGCAAACGGCCAGACGACCGTTCACCCGGGCCCGGGGCAGCGCCTTTTCGCTGGCTGCCCTTGTGAACCTCGCCGATCACGGGCGCAGGAGCTGGTGACGGCTCTTCCTCGCCGGACTCAGCTCTCAGCGGGACGACGTTTCTGTCAGGGCGGGGCGGCCAGTCGGGCCCGGGATCGCCGCCGCATTGGCGGTAAGCGTGGGCCCAGTCCGCTAAGAGCTCTCGCGTGCGTCCTGCGTTGTACTTGAAATCTTTGGCCCACACCTGAACAAGTAGTTCAACCCGCTTCCACTCCGGCCTAGTCACCTCAGCGCCGGGACGTGGCGCTTTCACCACCAAGCCCCAGGTGGAAAAGGCGGGGCCTGCCGAGTTGATCCTCCTCGCACGCTTCTCCAGCTCCCGAAGGCTGAGGTCCTTTTGCTCCTCGGCCACGCGGTAGAAGGCATTGAGGGCGGTGCGGAAGAGATGCCAGGAGGCGTCTTGCGGCTGCTCATCAAGTTGAGCAAGCAGTTCCTCCCACAACTGGGCGTTGCTCATGTGCGGGCTGTCCTCCTGACGTGTAGCTACCCAGGATCCCGGATACCCCCCGACGGCATATCAGTGGACTATGAAACCTTTGGTCGATCTTGTGTTACTTCGTGCGAAGGACAGCCTCTGAGCTGGACAAATACGCCTCACGTAGCGCCGCACGAACCCGCACACGTAGCCGCTTTCCATCGCACAACAGGCCGTATCTGATCAGCCACATAAGCGCTGCACAGCAGCACGCCAGCCCTCTCGGAGGGGCCGGTATCCGAGTACGACCAAGGACGGCAACGATGCCCATCCCGCCCACCCGCACGACGAAGGTGATGGCGCTGATCATCGCCCTGCAGTGCGGTCTCATCGCCGCCCTGATCGCCTTCATGCTCACGCGCCACTTCGACGGGAGCGTGCTCACCGCGCTCACATCCAGTGGCGCCAGCTTCATCGCGGTCGCCGCGCTCGTACGCACCATCGAGAAGGAAGTCGGCTTCCTCTGAGACAGCGTCACGGACGCACAGCACAGCGACGGGCGGCACCCCTCGTATGGGGGTGCCGCCCGTCGGCGTGTACGCAGGGGCTAAGACGGTGTCAGTTTGAGGAGTCGTTTGTAGCAGCAGAGGGCGGCTGCTAGGCCGAGAAAGGCCAGGTAGGACACCGTCTAAACGAACGGCTCGTTGGATCTTCAGGGCTGTGAGGGCGACGGGGAGGGGGCTAGGAACCGAACTGGTGCAGCGCACGTCTCCCGCACCATGATCTCAAGCGAGCGCCAAGAGCACGCGATTTCCACCATGCTGGTCTCGCCGTCCGCGGTGAGTGTGGATCCGTCGAAGGCCAACGATTACAACGGCTTCGCCGAGGCGTACACGGCCGCTAACGAAACCAACCTGGTCAATGCCTACTATGAGCGTCCCGCGATGCTGGCCCTTGCTGGAGACGTGGCCGGCCGGCGGATCCTCGACGCGGGCTGTGGCTCGGGGGCCCTGTTTGCCGCGCTGCGCGACCGTGGCGCCATTGTGAGTGGCTTCGACGCGAGTGCCGGGATGCTGGAGCTGGCCCGGCAGCGGCTCGGCGACGGTGCGGACCTGCAGGTGGCGGACCTGGGCAGCCCGCTTCCTTACGCTGATGACACGTTCGACGATGTAGTCGCGTCCCTGGTGCTGCACTACCTGGAGGACTGGGGGCCGGCGCTGACCGAGCTGCGACGCATACTCAGGCCCGGCGGTCGGCTGATCGCGTCTGTCGACCATCCCTTTGCCGTCAACCTCATACACCGCGAGGCCGGTCGGGAGGCCGAGTGCAACTACTTCGACACCACCAAATGGACCGTAGAGTGGACCGTGGGTGGTCATACCGCTCTGGTGAGTCGCTGGAACAGGCCGCTGCACGCGATGGTCGAGGCTTTCACCGGGGCCGGTTTCCGGATCACGGTCATCAGCGAGCCGGAGCCTGATCCCGCCGCCCGCGAGATGTTCCCCGAGGCCATCGCGGCCGGGCCGCGCTTCCTGTGCTTCCTGTTCTTCGTCCTGCAGGCCGACTAGCAGGGCCCGTGTCAGGTGCTTGCGTGTCACGTCGATTGGTCTGTTGATGCAGTTCAGGGACAAGTCGTTTCGGGCGGCTCCACTCGAAGCGACGACTGGGCCGCAGGCAGCGTCCGCCGTACGAGGTATGAGCAGGGGTGGAGTACCCCGGCTGCGTCTGGCCGTCGTCGCGGTCGATGGGAGCGGGCCACGGTTGTGCCGGGGGTGCGGTGGGCCGTTGATGCCGTCGGCGAAGTCGACGGCAGTGTTCTGTGAGGCGGCCTGCCGTTCGAGGCACTGGCGGCGGATGCGCCGAACGAGGGCTCGGACCGAGGCGGTGAAGGCTGGCGTGACAGCTTCGTGTCCGCAGTGCGGGGTGGCGTGGACAGTCGGGGTCGACCGTCTGGTCTCGGCGGTGTTCTGCTCTCCCGCCTGCCGCAAACGGGCCTGGCATGCGCGGCGCGCGCCCTCCGGCGAGGCGTGAGCCTGCGCGTTCGCCGGATGCGGGGCCGCTTCGGGCGCCGCCGGGCCGCCTGTCACGCGCTGGTGACGGGCACGTTCCGCAGCAGTGCGGAGGTCATTGCCAGGAGGGTCTCAGCCTCGGTCCGGTCGTACTTGAAGGGCTTGGTGACCACGTCGTTGTGCAGGGCGCCGCAGGTCTGGCTGTACAGGGCGTCCTGGATCCGCCACCACCGCTCGGTCTGGGTGCACTGGCTGGCGAGCTTCTTCGCCCCCGGGACTTCCCAGTTCACGTGCTCCTGGATCCACTCCAGCGCCCGCCTGACCTCCAGGATCGATGCCCGGACCTCGCCCGCGGTCAGTAGCCGCTGCGCCTCGCGCAGGGTCCGGCCGACTTCGTCCCGCTCCGGGTCGCCGAGCGGGTACGGCACGGCCATCTCGAACGCCGCGGACGGCCCCAGCTGCGCGAGCTGCTGCTCCCACCGGCTCTTGGCGATGGTGATGTACGCCGTGTCCTGCGTGCTCCCCGGGTAGCCGGGCGCCTGCGGCAGGGTCGCGTTGAGGTCGATCTCGAACCGCACGTCGCCGGTTCGGCCCTCCTCGATCGCGTGGACCTGCAGCGACGTCAGAGGGAAGGACAGATTCACACGGTGGACAGTGACCTTCGGGGTGTACGCCAGGTTCGCCGTGGTCCGGGCGAGCCGGGAGCGCTGCCCCGTCGCCTCGAAACCGAACAGGTCCGCTTCCAGGGCGAGGATCTTCCCGGCCTCGGAGAAGGGCGACACCCCGACTGCGACCTGGACGGACAGCTCATGGGCTCCCAGTGCGCGCTTGAGCCACGTCTGGTCGCTGCTGACCGTCGCGGTGAACCGGATGTCGTCGTCGAAGCGAAGTTCCTGCATAGCTCCCCCAGAGGGCATGTCGATCACCCGATTCTGCCGGTTGAACCGTCGGGTCACCGCCGAATTCCTTTCGGCCGCGAGCTCCAGCTCCCATACCCAACGGGACCGGCTCCAGATGCACAGGCCGCAGTGCCAGCCGGCGCGCCTGCCCGGGGCGACACCCCGGAACCGCGCGGATGGAGGGGACTGAGGGGTGCGGGTTCGGCACGGTGTTCGTCAACTTGTGCACCAAGCCGGAGCTCGAAATCGGCTACTTAGGCGGAACAATCACCAAACGCTCCACCCACGGTGCGCCGTCCTGGCATCATCGACCTGCCCCTGAGCAAGCCACACGAACTGAGGTATGCACCACCATGGCGTGGGACTATGCGGAATTGACCAAGGAAGCAGCCAAGCGCGGCGGCCCCGCCGCGCTGCGGTATTTCTATCTCGGCCAAGGCGTCATCATCGGCGGAGCCCTCACCAGCAGCGCCATCGCCGGGACCGTGGCCTACGACAAGTGGAGCAAGCGTCGTGCCGCCGCCGAGACCGCGACGGAGGCGGCCGCCTCGGAACGTCCGCTGACGCCCAGGCCCGCTCAGTAGGGTCAGGAGTGCCGCGGCCCGGCTGCTGCGGCACTCCCCGCTTGAGGAGGCCCGCGCCCTCTCCCCGTCCTTAGCGCCCAAGCGGCCGGCATCGCCACAGCCAGCGGGTATCAAGGGTTGTTGGTCGGTTCGCCAGGTCAAGAGGGTTCGACGTCGTCGACGCACTGGCGCAGCCGCGGCCCGCTGATGTTGCCGGGGAGGAGTTCGCCGGCTTCGGGGTCGACGGAGATGACGACCAAGGCGCTGTCCAGCGCGTGGAGCTCGGCTTCGCTGGTAATGGCGTCCAGCTGCTTGGCGGCGGAGTCGGAGAACGCGATCCGGGCGCGGCGCGGGCCGTGCGGTACGGCCATCAGGCGACGGCCGGGCGCTGGGAGGCGAGCCGGGCAAGGTGGGCCTCGCGCAGTTCCTCCCACGGCGTGCAGTCCTCCACCGAGGGCAGCCCGTTGGTGGCGATGTCCTCCAGGACGGCGGCGAGCTGGTCGGCGCTCTCGCGGGTCTTGGCCGCGTACGCGCGCAACCCGTCGGCGGCGGGCTCCAGCTGCTCCCGGGCGTGGTCGGCGGGGGCCGGCTGTTCGCTCATCGAGGCCTCCAGGGCGCGAACGGGCGTGTGCCACCACGGTATCGGCCGCACGGCGACCGTGAGGACGACTGCGCACCACCAGCGCGGAACCGCTGGCCCGCGAGCCAGACGCCGTTGGTATGCCACGCCGTGTCACAGTCCGGAACCGATGGCGGCCTTCCTCGGCGCCACGGATCGGGCGCCATCGGATAACAGGAGGCGACACCCTCGCACTTTCGGCCGATACTTTTTGCATAGCGCAGACCTTGCAGAGGGTGGATCGTCAGGAGGGCTTTATGCCTACCAACCTGCGAGAGTTCGAGGAAGACACGGCGTTTGAGAGGTGGGCGGCCGGTCGACTCCTCGAGCGGGTCCTGGCCCGGCTTGACGGACTCGTTCGGGTCAGCCACCGCTGACCGCTCCCGTGTGGAAGATGGGCCAGCCGATCTCGGTGCGCCACTGGCTCTCGTCGGCCGCCTCATGGCGGCCGATCAGGTAGTACTCCCGGATCGGGCCGTCGACCGCCAGCGCGTGCTGGGCCACGTAGGCGGCCAGCTCGCCGTAGGCCCGGTCGATGCCCTGGTGTGTTCCGGCGTGGGTGATCGTGGCCAGCTCGACCGCGGGCACCGTTGACGTGTCGATCCGGCCCACCGGCCGGAGCGCGCCCCGGCAGGGGACGAACACGGTGGCCCGGCCGTATTCCTCGGCGAACAACTCGTCGGCGAAGATGCCCCCGGCCGGTCCGGTCGGCGTCAGGCCCTGGGCGTCAAGGGTGGCGTAGAGCTCGCCGAGGGCGCCCCGGTGCCAGGCCTGCGCGTCAGCCCGTTCGATCACCGCCGAGATCGCGGCCGCTGGCGTTGCCTCCACCGTCCGCTGCCCGATCGTGACCGGCGGCGCCGGTTCGAGCAGATTGCGCAGCGACGAAACAGCCAGCTGGGTGTGCGTCAGCTCCCGCTGCAGCTCGGCCAGGTGAGCGGCGATCAGGCTGTTGCGGGCCTGCGGGTCGGGCGCTGCCAGCACCGCCCGGATGCGGTCCAGCGGCATGTCGAGATCACGGAAGCGCCGGATGACCTGGGCGACCGGGATCTGTTCCGGGGTGTAGCGACGGTAGCCGGTGAACGGATCGACCGCGGCCGGCTCGAGCAACCCGATCTGGTGGTAATGGCGCAGCATCTTGGCGCTGATGTGCGTCGCCCGCGCGAACTGCCCGATCGCGAACGTGCTGCTGTCAGCGCTGGTGTCCATGACACCCAGTGTGAACCTTCCTACCGTGGCAAGGTCACGCGCTGCTCGGCGGTTGAGTCTGCCCTCAGGGCAACTACGACGCTGGGGACGATGAATCGGACCGTCACCCAGGAGCGCATCACCATGAAACCCACCGAGCTCAGCGGCGTATTCGCCGACTACCTGCACGCCATCAACGCCGGCGACCTCGACGCCGCCGCGGCGTGCTTCGCCGATGACGGCTACGTCAACGACGCCCGCCGGGAGTTCGTCGGCACTGCCGCCGTGCGGCGCTGGATTGCCAAGGAGATGGTCGGCGACCACGTGCAGATCGATGTCCGGGAGGTCCTCGAGCACCATGGGGACTTCATTGTCCGCGGCGCCTACGACGGGACGTTCGACAAGACGGACCTCCCCGCCGAACTCATCCTCACCAGCTATGCCAGCGTCCGGGATGAGAAGATCGTCAGCCTGGTGATCGTCTTCACCCGGCCGGCCGACTACTGAAGGACGGCTGCGGACGCGGGAGCGGGCAGGCTCGAATCGTTCAGGTGCACGACGCGGGACTGTGGTGTCGCCGGCCCGGTAGCGGCTACTGGTCCGCGAGGGCGGAGCGGACGGCAGCGATGAACTCGTCGCTGATCGGGTCACCCTCAGTGGCTCGCGACAGTGCGAGCGCGCCCATGAGCATCGACAGCCGGGCAAGCGAACGTGCCCGATGGTCCGGTGTCCCGTCGTCGTCGAGCGCCGCGACGCCATCCGCGAAGGCGCGCACACCGGCAATGAATGATGCACGGGCCTGGCTGTCGGCGTCGGTGCGGGCGATGTCGCCGCTGAGGGAAGCCAGCGGGCAGCCGTTGGCGACGTCGGAGCGGTGCGGGTCGGACAGATAGAAGTCGGTGAACGCTTGCTCAGGATCCTCGGCGGTGCGGGCGAACTCGTGCAGCCCTTGGACCTGCTCCGCGAAGGCGTGCGTGCAGGCCGTCGCGGCCAGCTCCTCCTTGGAGGAGAAGTGGCGGTAGAAGCCGCCGTGGGTGCACGGCTACGCGGAACCGGCCATCGCTACGGATTCCCCGCTACTTCGGCGTGAGCCGCTCGGGAAAGCGCTGACCAGCGGACCCTGCGGCACAATCCCAGGATGATCAGCAACCGGATCACCTATCGCACGGCGGACGGCGTCCGTATACCCGGCACCTGGCGGCACGTCTTCATCCGCAACGGCGGGCACTATTTCCTCACCGACCTCTTCATCTACGCCGACGGGCTCATCGACTGCTGGGGCCTGGTCACCGTCGTGGAGTTCGAGGAGAAGCTGCGCACCGGCTGGGTGGCGACCAGTTTCCCGGAAGGCAGCGAGGCCTCCGCCCACGAGCTGGCGGAGTGGAAGTTCGGCGAACCGAAGAGCTGGCTCACGCCCGAGCTGCTGGTCGCTGAGGTCAGCGACACCATCGACCAGCTGAACGGGCGACCCGACTTAACCGGCCGCTGTCTGGCCGCCGTCGACATCTTCCTCGCCGACCGGACCGAAGAGAACCGGGCCGCGGCCCGCACCGCATTCCTGAACATCCCGAAATCACAGCGCCGCTACGCGCTGGGCGACATGGACCGCAAAGACCAGCCACTACGGGTCCTGGTAGCAGGGCCCGGCGCCCAGACCTACCTGCCCTTCGACGGAACGGTCACACAGAAGGACTACGACAACGCCCTCGTGTACTTCGAGGAGCGGGCCCGCCGGACGGCCGAGATAGCCACCCGCGTCCCCGCGGAGGGACCGGTGACATCGCACACCCCCGCCGTCCAGCTCTACCACTCGTTCCCTACACGGCCGGTCGACGATCCCGGCATGCTCGGCCTGCGACACGACTATCCCGCGCCGATCACGGTCGATGGATCCAACTACCCCTCCGTCGCCCACGCCTACTGGGCCCTGTCGGTCACAGATCCGCAGACCCGGCTCGCGATCGCGACAGCAGAGACCGCCGCCACAGCACGCACGCTCGCGACCAAGACACCTCGCCGCGAGGGATGGGAACATGCGCGAACCGCTGTCTTGACCCGCCTGCTGAACGCCAAGTACCACCAGCACCCCGAACTGGCCGAGACCCTGTTGGCGACGGACGACGCCACCGTGATCTACGACGACATGAACTCGACCTTCTGGGGCGACAACGCCGGCCGAGGCCGCAACTGGTCCGGACGCATCCTCGAACTCGTCCGCTCCGAACTGCAAGCACAACGAGCAGGGATTCTCGGGGTGTGAGGCCGCCGGGTATGCGACCAAAGCGGTCTCTCTTCCCGGGCATCGCCGCTTGGCTCAGGCGTTCAAGCGGTGTTCGTCGTAGTTCCGAGTCTGTCGGGGAAGGTGACGTACTCCGCAGGCGATCTGCGACGGCGTGGGACCGGTGGCCGCGACCAGTTGCCTGGTCTGCAGGCTGGTGGGTCGGATTCCGTCAGAGCTCAGTCAGCAGCGGACGGAACCTCACCCGCGCCTCGTAGGACATCCGCGCAGTTGACCGGGGGCAGCAGGTTGTCGCCGGGCCACAGGGGGGATCCGGCTTCCGCCCAGGCCAGTTGTCGGCCGACCTGGGCGAGGACCTCGGCCCGGTCGGTGGGCCCGTACACCGGGCCAACGGCTGCTCGGACCTCGGTGTGCGGGCCGGCGCACAGCAGTGCACGGGAGAGTTCCGGCAGGCCCAGGCTGAGGGCGTCGCAGTGCCGGTCACGCACGAGGTGCAGAAGGCTCTCGGTGACGGCCTCCCAGTCTCCGACCTCCTTCCAGCGTGCGCCGCCGTCCAGTTCGTGGGTGAGCGTGGACAGCGGCACAATCTCGCCCGGCTGACGGACCTGGGTGAGGAGGGCGTGGATGCGGGCGCCGTCGGGCTGCGGTACGCGGGGGTGCAGCAGGGAGGCGGCCGACACCACAGTGGTGTTGATCTCCCGGGCGGGGGCCGGGTAGTAGGGCTCGTGCGCGAACAACAGGTAGACGGTGCGGACGGGGTGGCGGGGATCGGGTTGAGGCATGAGGGAGGGGCCCTTCTGCGGCGGTGAGGGCGGTGCGTGACGAGGTAGCGGACGGGCCGTCGTCCGGACGCCGGGCGCGTATGGGGCCGCGACCGGCACGGGGGCGGTTGCTTGGTTCCCGCCCGGGATGTTGTTGCCTGGGGTGGGCGTGAGGATCCGGGCGACCTGGTGGGCGAGTTGGAGCATCAGTTGCTCGCGGGCGATGAGGTCGGCGGAGGCCGTGCGGGTGTCCTGGTTCTGGAGCAGGCCGGCGGCGTCCCACAGCAGTTGCTGGCCGACCTCGGCCGAGCGGCGCACCTCGATGCGGTCGCTGCCGGAGGCGGCCTGGAGGAGACCGGTCTGCAGGACGGCAAGGCGCTGCACATACCCGGTGGCAGCCGTGCCTTGGACGATCCGGACACGCCGTCGGGCGCGCATGTCGATCCGGTCGGGCAGATGGTCGGCGAGCAGCGGGGCCGCCAGCAGCGCTACCGGCGCGGCGATGCCGAGGGGTACTCCGCGGGCGATCGCGTCGACGGCGGCAAGGCATCCGGTGACGGCGACCACGACCGCGGAGTAGCGCAGCGACCCTCGACTGGTGGCGTGCAGGGCCATGCGGCCGGCCGGGCGCCGCGTGAGCCAGCGGGCCGCCAGTCGGTCCGCCCATGTCGCGGAGGGCGGGAGGACACCGATCTGGTGGGGCTGTTCGGGCGTGCTGCCGTCGGCGGGAACCGTCCAGGCCAGCCAGCCCCAGCCGGTGCGCTCGTGCACCAGGTAGGGCTCCTCGGCCGCGCGGGAGGATCCGGTGCCGTCCGCGATCCGTGCTTCCTGCAGGGCGCAGGACCGTTCCGCGTCCCAGCGGCCCGGGTTGTCGGCGAAGGGCCGCAGGCGTGCTGGGGGCGGTGTGCGCAGCGGGTCCGTCATGAGGTGTTTCCTTCCAGTCGGTTGGTTACGGCGGAGGCGCACGTGGTGCATCGGCCGTCGCCGTCGGGGTGGGCGCGCCGTGGGGTGGGACCCGGGCAGGTGCGGCAGGGCGGCCAGCCGAGGCAGGCCGGGCAGAGGTCCTCGCCGGGAGCTGTTGCGGGTACGCCGCAGCCGGCGCATTCGACGAGGGCGCGGTATGTCAGGGCCTCGGGCACGGCGCGGGCGGCGGATGCCGTCGACGACCCTCCGGTGTCGTGGTCCGCGGTGGTGGGCGGCGGGTAGGCCTGGGCGGCGCGGAGCCGTGCGGCGATGATCGCGCCGACGGAGGTGCGCACCGGGTTCGGCAGGGGCCGGCCGGTGATGACGTGGCGCAGTTGCTCGCGGCTCCAGCCGATGTCCATCATCACGGTCGCCACGCGGCCCTGATCGGTCAGCGCCTTCCCGGTCAGCAGCAGTTCGGGATGGTGAGCTCCGATCTCCAGCAGCAGACGGATCCCGGGATGCATGTCGTCTGCCGGAGGCGGCGGCGCCGGTGCCGCGGGCGCCTTCGGCATGCCGGTCCGTCCGCACGCCGCGGCGGCGGCGTGGTTGCACGGACGGAGGGGGCTGGTGTCCTGGTTGTTGGTCTTCTTACTGATGGTGTTCTTAGTGGGCCGGTCAGCCAACGTAGGGTTATCCACTGGTGGGAAACCCGACTCTGGTTGCGACCTCGGGTTTTGCTGGCTCGGGAGATCGGTGATGAAGTACGCGGCCGCGCCGAGCGTTCCGTCGCTCTCCCGCTCGCGTTCCCGTATGAGAAAGCCCTGCCGTTCCAGTTCCTTCAGTCCGCTCTTCACGGCTGCCTCGCCGTCGCGGCCGCGGCGGGCGAGGTCGGCGACGGTCATCCGCCAGCCGTCCCGGTGGGTGGAGAGCAGTCCGAACAGGCCCTTGGCCTTGAAGGACAACTGGGTGTCGCGGAACAGCGTGTTGGCGATCTGGGTGAACTGGTCACCCGCCATCACCCCGCGGCGGATCCCCGCTGGAGAGGTACTGCCATGTTCGGTGCTGGGGAGCGTGCTCGCTGCGTCGGCCTCGAACAGCGCGGTGTCGGGGGTGGCGGGGCGGTCGGTGATGCAGTAGACGATCTCGCCGAGGGTGCCGTCCGGGCGGCGCAGTCGTTCTCGGAGCAGGTAGCCGTGCCTCTCCAGTTCGCCCAGGGCGGCGCGTACCGCCTCCCGGCCGTCGGGGCCCAGGCGGATCAGGTCGGCGATCGTCACCTGCCAGCCGTCCCGGTGCGTGCTGACGTACCCAAAGGCGCCCTTCGCCTTGTACGACAGGCGGGCGTCGCGGAACAGGCCGTTGGCGATCTGGGTGAACTGATCGGCCGCCATCGCCCCGCGGCGGATCCCCGCCCCGAAACGGCTCACCACGCCACCCCGGCGCAGGCCGCGTGCGACGGCCACGGCAGCGCATCCGGGCCCACCAGGGTGAGGTGGCCGGTGGGCCCGGACCTGGGCACGTGCATGTGTTCCATGCCGTCAGCTCATCCGCCGGCCCCGACCAGAGCGGCGGCCATGAACCCCGACCACCGGTCACGATCCGGCAACACAGCCCCTCAACTGCCGTGGTCGGGCCCATGGTCGGGCCGACCACGCCGGCTTCACCACCGGCACGCAGCGTTGCGCATCCCACTGCGCAGCCCCGGACGTGCGGTGCGCGGCCAAGCTGCGCAATCAGCCGGAGCTCGTGCGCAGTCGCCGTGTGCGGGGCGGCTGCGCAACCGGCGCGAGAGCTCCTGATCTTCTGCCGCGCAGGGACGGGTCGCGCACTGCGCAGGCGTCTCACAAGATCCGGATGACATCCATCTGCACATGGGCGTGCGGGTCCGTTGCCTACGGGGCCCCTGGGTGACCAGCTCCAGCCGGGAATCGTGGGCGGATGCGATGCCCCTTCCTGGGCATCGCGTGGTCGGGCCTGTGGTCGGGCCGACCATGACCCCGACCATGGGCTTCGTGTCTCCATCGTGACCGTGGTCAGGCCTTCGTGGTCGGTGGTCGGGTCGGGGCAGGCGGGTTTTCTCAAGGTCAGCAAGTACACGCAAGTACACGTTCTGACCTGGGAGTTTGACCATGTCTCCTGGCAAGCAGGCCTCAGAGGGCGAGGCCGCCGCAGCGATGGCCGCCGGCGCCCGGCTCGAGGCGATGCGGCGCCGCGTGCGCTTCTCACGCCTGGCAGCCTGGGCCGCGATCGCAGCCGGCCCCATCGCCCTGGGCCTGGCCATCACCTCCAGCCCGGCCACCGTCGAGGCCGCCACCGCGACCACACCCACCGCCGTGCGCACCACGCCAGCCGCCGCCGATCCGAGCGGCGCTGCGCAGCTGTTCGTCGGCGCGTGGCTGCGCAGCCGCGCCGACGACGCAACCAGTGCGCAGGCCCGTCTTGCGCAGTCGCTCGCGCCGGACGTCGATCTGCCCGACCCGGTCTCCGGTGCGCAGGCGAAGCTGGACTCCGTCGTCGCGGTGCGCAGTGCGCAGCACGACGACGATGCGTGGTCGGTGACGGTGGCTGCGCAGTACGCCGACGGACGGTTGCGCTACTACACCATCCCGCTGGTGTCCGACAGCACGGACGGCACGTTCACGGTGACCGGTGCCCCCGGCGCGGTGGCCGGCCCGGGCCGGGCCGCAGTGCCGGCGTCGCCGTACCGGGTGAGCGTCTCCGGCGGCGATCTGACGTCCGCGGTCGACGAGTTCTTCGCCGCGTACCTGACCGGCGCCGGGGAGGTCGACCGCTACCTCGCGCCCGGCGTCAACCTGGCGGCCGTCTCCCCCGCCCCGTACACGGCGGCCGCAGTGCAGCAGGTGTCCGCGGTCGAACAGGCGGCGGCCGAGAAGGTGCCGGGCGACGGCACGAACGTTCACGTCCTCGCGCAGGTGGATGCCCAGGACGCGGGCGGGCGGTGGCCGCTGGCGTACGAGCTGACGCTCAGGGCCCGTTCGGGCCGGTGGGAAGTCGCCGCGCTGGAGTCCGGAACCGTACTGGACGGGGTTGCGCGGTGAACGCAGTGCACAGCCTGATGCTCGCCGGGGAGCTCAACGACCTCGGCAACAGCTGGATCAACATGTTCAAGACCTGGGCGACCAACGGGCTTCAGGCCGGCCTGGTCGTGCTCGTGCTCGTCATCATGATCCAAAAGTTCTCATTGAAGGCGGGGATCGGTGCCCTGCTGCTGATGGTGATCGCGCTGGGTCTCTACAACTCCCGCAACGACCTGGCGCACATGTTCGAGGACGAGGTGAAGCACCCGGCCAAGGGCGCACCCGCCGTCCCCGGGGTCGTCCAGTCCGATCTCCCGGCCGGCCGGGACCACTCGATCGGCGCCGGGGGCTGGCTGTGAGCGCGGCCGCTCCCGCGCGGGTGGGACGCTTCTACACCTCCGCCCGCCGTCACCCCTGGGTGCTGGGCAAGGTCGCCGACTGGCGCATCCCCCTCGGCCCGTACACGCCCGCACAGATCGGGGTCGCCGTCCTCGGCGGCTTCCTTCTCGTCAAGACCATTGCGTGGTGGTCGTGGATGGGGCCGGTCCCGATCGCGGCCTGGCTGCTGACCGTGTGGGCGGTGCGCCGGCCGAAGGTCGGGGGCCGTGCGCCGGTGCAGGCCGCGTTGGGCTGGCTCATGCTCGCCTGGCAGCCGCGCGGGGGACGGATCGGTGGGCGGGCCGCCCGCGACCGTACTCCTCATCCGCTGTCCGGCGGGTTCACCATCGAAGACGCGCCTGCACCCGCCAGGGCTCAGACGCCTCGGCGTGTAGCCCAGCCCTCTGCCGACCCGACACCTCGTCGCAGCCCGGCCACGCCGCGCCCGACTCCGCGCCGGCCTACACCGGCGGCCCCGTCGGCGCCGGTCCGACCGGTGTCGGGCGTACAGCAGTTGCTCTCCCTGGCCGCGCAGAACGGCACTGTGCGATGAGGGTGCCGATCCGTCACATCGCCGGACACCTCTTGTGGTCGACGCACGGGAGCGTGTGGGCGCTCTACCGGCTCCACCCCGGCCCGGACGCCCGCGGCCGCAGCGAGGGGACCGTCCAGGGCACCTACGTGCCCGCCGCGGTCCGCGACGAGCAGCTCGCCAAAATCACCCACCTCGTCCGCTCCCTGTCGGGTGCGCCCCGGCTGATCGGCCTGTGCGCGCAGGTCGATCCAGGAGAGATCGCCCTGCGCATGATCGAGGGCATCGAGCCGGCCGAGACCATGCCCGTCGACGGCACGCATCCGTGGGTGGAGAACGTCGAAGCCACGCTGGATCTGCTGGACGGTCAGGAGATGCACCGCCGAACCCTGTGGCTGGCGGTCCCGCTGCAGACCGAAGGCGTCGGCGGGCAGGTGTCGGCGTCGCTCGGCGCCATGTGGGCGGAAGTGGCCCCCGCGCTGGGCATGCGGGCCGCGCCCGTGGCACGGCGTGAGGTGACCGCGTATCGCGAGCAGGCCTCCCGGGTGGAGGCCGCGCTCGCCGGCGGCGTCGCTTTCCGCCCCGCCCGTCCGGCGGAGGTCGTGTGGATGGTGCAGCACGCCCTGCACCGCGGTCTGACGGAGCCGCTGCTGGCCGAAGCCGAGACCAGCGGCCTGTACGGCGGGCAGATCCGCGGGGGCGTGCTGCACTCCCCCAGTTATGCCGACCTCGGTCAGGTCCGCCTCCAGGAAGGCGGTGTCGATCCCGAACTCGACCACGTCGACGACCTCGAGAGCATCGGACAGGTCACGCGGTTGGGCAGGAAGGCCTGGTGGCGGCTGAATATGGGGTCCCCGCTGCGGCGGCGCTGGCTGCAGGTTGAGACGGACGCCGGCACCGGCTACCAGGCGCAGTTGGCACTGGCCGAGTGCCCGCCCGCCGTCGCGCAGGACGCCGCCGATCTTTTCGCCCAGCTGGAAACTCTGGATTTCCCCGTCGACTACACCATCGACCTCACCCTGGTGCCTGCGGAGAAGGCCCGGCAGCAGGTGCGGCGCAAGAAGAGCGAACTCGTCGACCAGGCCGACCAGTACGATGCCCGCCCCACCGGTATGCCCGCCTCCCTGAGCGAGGCCGCCCGCGATCTGGGCGAGCTGGATGCCCGCCTCTCCCGCACCAGCGTGGAGGTCGAGGTGCAGTCGGTGACAGTACTGACGGTGTGGGGGCCGACCGCCGCCGTCTGTGACGCCCGCGCCCGGGCCCTGGCCGCGCTGCTCGCAGGAGCCGACTACCGGGCCGTACGCCCCGCCGGCCTCCAGGAGGCCCTGTTCGCCCTGGGCCTGCCCGGCACCGTACGGCCGGGCGTGCTGCGGGAGTTCACCCAGCACCAGATCTCTGAGGACTGGGCGCTGGGCGGCGCCTTCACCGCTTTTGAGGTCGGTGACCCGGTCGGCATGTTCCTCGGCATCGACCTCGACTCGGGCACCACCCGCCCCGTCATGATCAACGTGGCGGATGCGCCGAAGCAGGACGCGTCCGCGTCGATGGGCATCGTCGGCGACCTCGGCGCGGGCAAAAGCGTCCTGCAGAAGCTGATCGCGGAGGCAGTGTGGGCGCGCGGCGGCTGCGCGATCTGCATCGACCGCACCCCGGTGCGGGAGTGGGCCACGTTCGCACGCAGCGCCGCGAAGGGGCGCGTCCAGATCGTGGATGCCGCCCGCGCCGAGGTCTCCATAGACCCGCTGCGGATGTTCTCCGGCCCCGAGGGCCGCCACTACGCACTGTCCTACCTCACGCTGCAGCTCGGCATCGGCCCGATGAGCACCAACGGGGAGGTGCTGCACCACGCCGTCGAGCAGGCCGCCGCCGGCGGCCAGCCGTCCATGCACCGCGTCCTTCAGGTCCTCGACGAGATGGCCACGAGCGAGGTGGGCAAGCGGCAGGACGCGGCCGCCACCCTCGCCGGTCTCCTGCGGGTCGTGGCCACCCACTCCCTCGCGGCGATGGTCTTCAATCCGGCGCTGCCGCCAGTGCAGCTGGACGCCTCCACAACCTCCGACATGATCGTGATCACCACCGCAGGGCTGAAGCTGCCGCCGAAGGCGGCGTTCGACAAGCCGGAAGTGCTCCTCCAGCAGCCCCTGGAGGCCCTGATCGGACGTGCGGTGCTCTACCTGATCGCCGCGATCGCCCGCCAGACCGCCTTCGAAGACCCCCAGCGGTTCACCGCCGTGGTCCTGGACGAGCTGTACTGGCTCACCTCCTCAGCCGAGGGCACCGCCCTGGTCCACGAGATCCTCCACGACGGCCGCAAACACGGCGCCGGCCTGCTCGGCGCATCCCACGACGCCGAGGAACTCGGTCCCGACCGCGGCCTGATGGCCTACCGGGCACTCGCCCGCACCGCCGACCGTGAACGCGCCCGCCGCGGACTGGAGTTCGTCGGCCTCGACGCGAACGACCCGGAACTGCTGCGGCTGGTGACCACCGGCCTGTCCCCCGTCGGCCGCAAGGGCCGGGAGGGCGAGTTCCTGCTGGCCTGCCCGCGGCAGAACACCGGCCGGGTGAAAGCCGTCATCCCCCGCATCACGCGCATCGAGTCGTCCATCACCACCACACCGGGACACCGCCCCGACACCGCCACCCACCACGCGAGTTCGGCGGACAGACCGCCCGCCGGTGAGGCCGTCGCCCGCCCGAAGGAGGCCGTTCAATGATCTCTTCCTCCTGGGACCGCTCCCGGCGCATCCGTGCGGCTGCGGCCGTCCTCACCGTCATTGCGGTGATCACGGGCGTGCTCGTCTTGGCTCTCAGGGCCGGCGTACCGGGTGGATGGTGGCCGCACACCGGACAGGCCTTCGCAGCCAGTTCACCGCCGGCGCACGATGACCGGTGCAGCTCGATCGTGGGACGGGCCAAGGCGTACTGCGAGCGCGGCACCACAGCCACCGCTTCGGCCGAGCACCGCAGCGAGGCTTCGGCAGCATGGCGACTGCTGCCGGCCGGCGCGGGCCTGACCGCACTCGCCGTGTGGTGGCGTCGCGCCGGCCGGCAGAGGCGGCGCTGACATGCGGCGTCCAGACCGCGGCACACTGCGCTCGGCCGGGTTCGTCCTGCTCCTCACCGGCGTGTTCGTGATGGTCAACACCCAGGTCGTGTACGCGGCGAGCAGCAGCGGCGAGACGGGAGATCTCCTCGCGCCGCTGAACATCCGCTCCTCCGAGGGGGTGCCGATCAACGGCTACGACCTGAATGCCGAGGGCGGCTCCCTTCTTGACTTCAAGGGCCAGGCTCTCGCGTTCGCGTTGTCGGGCCTGTTCACCGTGATCCGACTGCTGGTCGGTTTGGCCGGGTGGGCGATCGAGGTCGCCTTCCGGTTCCCGCTGCTGAAGCTCCTGATCCACCCGGCGCAGAAGGTCGCCGACGCCTACGACAACGTCGTCGTCGACACGCTCGGGCTGAAAGGACTGCTGCTGGCCTGGGCGTTCGTCTTCGCCGGTTTCATGATCGTGCGCGGGCGGGTAGGCCGCGGGCTGGGCGAGATCTTCCTGACGCTGCTGATTGCGGCGTTGGCCGCCTCGACGTTCGTGCGCCCGGACTATCTCCTTGGCCAGGACGGCCCGCTCGGGCAGGCGCAGCAGGTGGGCGCCGAGGTCGCCCAGCAGAGTGTCAACTCCTACGACTGGGGCGGGAAGATCGCCTCCACCGGCCCGTGCGCGGGACTGGCCGGCAACGCCGAACTCCGTTGCCTGCAACGGGAGGACGGGGCGCCGGTTTCCGCGGCGGAGGTGGCGCGCCCCCTGCAGGACTCGATCACCAACGCGCTGATCGTCAAGCCGTACATGCTGCTGGAGTACGGGCGCATCCTCGACCCGGGCAAGGCCGCCGACCGCAAGGCGTACGCCGTCCACCTGAAGTGGGTCAGCGGCGGATACCTGCCGAACCCGGACTGGACCCCCTCCAACGAGGCGAAGCACGCCTGCAGGCTCCTCATCGGCGATGCGAAGAGCATCTGCGAGAAGGATCACGACAAGGCATGGACCGGTTCGGACGGCGACTCGAACCTCCCGCCGCTCACCTCCGGCAGCGAACTCCTGGACACCTCCTCCCCCGCGCTCCTCACGGACGAGGACCGTTCCTTCTCCCTGTTCCTGGACGACATGAAAAAGGCGGGCCCGGTCGGCAAGGCGTGCGCCGCCTACGCCCACAAGCCCACCTGGTGGCGGGTCGGCGGCGCCGGACTGCTGCTGGTCGCCGCCCTGTTCATCTGCGGCATGCTGCTGTCCTGCGCCATCGTCCTGCTCGCCACCCAGGGCATCTGCGCCGCAGCGGCGGCCGCCGGCGGCGTCACCTTCATCGCGGGCATGCTGCCCGGGCCACCGCGCCAGAGCGTGTGGAAATGGATGTCGCTGTGGGGGATCGCGGTCTTCGCGCTCGTCGCGGTCTGCGCGTTCATCCCGGCCTTCGGCATCGCCGTCGACGCCACCATCACCAACGGCCCCGACCTCATGGTCGAGCGGATCCTGCTCATCGACGTCCTCGCGATCGCCGGCACGGCCGGGCACCGCCGCATGCTGGCCGGCATCACCTCCTTCGGCCGGCGCACGGCGATGCGGATGCGGTACGCCAAGGTCGGCGGCACGCATCTGCCCGGCGACACCTCCGAGCTCGGTGCGGCCCTCGCTATGAACTCCCCTGCTGCGATGGGCGGTTACGGCGGCGGGCTGCGCATGTTCGCCGGCGGCGGGGGCGGCCGGTTTCGGCTGCTGGGCACCCGCTACCGGCTGCTGAGCGCGCTCACCTCCCTTATCGACAGTGCCGGCATGCCGATGGACACCGGCGGAATCCTTGCCGACGCCACCGCCGAAGCCGGACGCGGACTTGCCCCGCTCACCGCCGCGGCAGCCGTCGGCGGTCTGGGCGCGCGGCTTGGGCTGAAGGGCTCCCACTGGCTGCTGATCGGCAAGCGGCCGGACTACGAGCAGTTGGCCAAGTGGCGCAAGCCCACCGCCGACGGCGACCCCGGGGGCGGGACGTGGGGCAGCGGACCAGCCGGTTCAGGCGGTTCAGGCGGGGGTCCCCGCAGACCAGGGGGGCCACCCGACCGGTACCGCAACGACCAGGGCCAAGTCATCAACCGCAATACCGGGCAGGTGCTGCACGACCAGAACACAGACCGAACTCTGCTGTCCACGCGCGCCCACAACCAGCTGGTCCGCTTCCGCGGCTACCGCATCCTCAACCGGGGCGGCAAGGCCGCGTACGGAGGGACGGTCGGGCTGCCGGCCAACGTACGCCGCGCCCGGGCGGGCGGTTCGCGCTACACGCAGGACGCGCTGCAGCAGCTACGTGTGTGGGGCAACACCACGCGCGAGGACGCCCGGGCCTGGGGCGACGCAGGCCGCGCCGCGGCCCGGGTCAGCGGCCAGACCGGTCGGCTCTTGAGCCGTCGTCCGAACACGCCAACGACTCCGGCAACGCCAACAACGGGCGGGCTGGCACGGCCGGCAACACCACCCCGGCCGACAGCACCACCACGGCCGACCGTGGCGCCCGCCCGTCCGCCACGGCCCGGCCCAGGCGCGACCGGACCGACGCCACCCCATGCAGGCGGCGGTCCCACCCCGCCGACGCCTGCTCCGGCGCCTTCACGGACAGCCCGCCTCGCCCCCGGGCCCACAGCCCGCCCGTCAGGCGGGACCGGGCCGGCTCCGACCGAAGGCAACAACGCGGGCAGCAGCGCAGGCACCGGCGCCCAGGACCAACTTCGGGAGCGGATGCGGCAGGCCGAAGCACTGCGCGCCATGCGGGAACGCTGGCAGATCGAAGACGGTGAGGATGAGTGAGCCAACGCGGACGCCGTATGAAGCGAGTGAAGCGGTGGAGCTGTGTGGTCGCACTGTTGATGTCCGCCGCCGTGTGCTGCGCCGCCCCACTGTCGAGTGCGGTCGGCGCCTACGTGGCACTGAAAACGGGAGTGAGCGACGGCGGTGGGATCGCCGGGGGCGGCAGCGCCGCGGACATCCCGGCGCGGATGCTCACCGCCTACAAGAACGCCGTCCAGCAGGTCGGCCAGTACGTGCCGACGTGCCAGGGCATGCGCTGGCAGATCCTCGCCGGGATCGCCAAGATCGAGTCCAACCACGCCGTCGGCCATGCCATGGCCGCCAACGGCGACATCATCCCCAAGATCTACGGGGTTCTCCTCAACGGTTCCGGTGCCGGCGGCAACACCACCGCCGTCGCGGACACCGACGGCGGCAAGTGGGACGGCACCGCTCAGGGAGAGCGCGCGGTCGGACCGTTTCAGTTCCTGCCCTCCACCTGGGAGTCGACCGGGAAGGACGGCAACGGCGACAAGGTCGCCGACCCGCACAACGCCGACGACGCCTCGCTCGGCGCCGCCGTCTACCTGTGCGGAGGCGGACGCGACCTCACCCAGCGCTCCCAGCTGAAGGCCGCGATCCTGCAGTACAACCACTCCAACGCGTACGTCGCCAACGTCCTGGGATGGATCGACCAGTACACGGCTGCCGCCAAAGACCCGGACCTGACGAACGTCACGGGCACGGTCCGCACCGTCATCGAGGCCGCTCTCTCCCAGCGGGGTGTCCCGTACTCCTGGGGCGGCGGCAACGCAAACGGCCCGTCGTACGGGATCTGCTGCTCCCCGAGCGGCAAGAGCGGCACGAACATCAAGGGCTTCGACTGCTCCGGGCTGACCCAGTACGCGTACGCGAAGGCCGGCATCCCTCTGCCGCGCGTCGCCGCCGCGCAGGCCAGTGCCGGACAGCGGATCCCCGCCGGCCTCGGCCCATCCGTCCTCAAGCCCGGTGATCTCGTCTTCTTCGCCACCGCACCCGGACACGACTCCACGATCTATCACATCGGGATCTACCTGGGCAGCGGACAGATGGTCAACGCCCCCCGCCCGGGCACCGCCGTGCGCCTGGACGCCGTCAGCACCATGCCCGGCTACGCGGGCGGAGCGCGACTGCTGTGAACCCCTCCGCGCGCCCGCTCCGATCACCGCTGCTCCTGTCGCTGAGCACCCTCGTGCTCGCCATCGCCGGCATCGCATTGCTGGACGTACCGCAGGGTCAGGAACCGTCGGTCCCGGCAGTGGCGCCAACCATGCACGCGGTCACGATTCCGCCGACGGCAGCCGCCACGTCCCCTACTGACAGGCCAGCCGCCAACGCGCCTGCCACGGTAGCTTCGCCGGCAGCAATACCGTCGGCCGCCGAGTCCGCGCTGCCGCCGCACGGCGAGGGCGAGGCTGGCGACGCGGCTGTCCAGAGAAACCTGGTATCAGCCTGGCCCGCCGACCTTCCGGCCGCCGACGAGCGGGAATTGGTCGCTGCCGGCCGCGCGCTGCTGCGCGCGGACGCCACCGGCATCGGCCGCACCGCGTGGCCCGACGTCTTCCCCG
This sequence comes from Streptomyces sp. NPDC096013, assembly GCF_044763565.1. Lineage (NCBI taxonomy): Bacteria > Bacillati > Actinomycetota > Actinomycetes > Kitasatosporales > Streptomycetaceae > Streptomyces > Streptomyces sp. NPDC096013. Next base: position 60,050 of record NZ_JBIWGK010000023.1, read on the forward strand.
GCTCGGGTCAGCCGGTGGCGCCGGCGTTCTCCACCGTCCGTTTCCGCATCCAGGCCGCGATCGCCCGCCGCAACGGAAGCCCTGCCAAGGCGGTGGTCCACCTGGTGTGGGCCGGCACCGACCGCGGCGGCACCTTCACCGACCTGAACGTCACCGACTGGCACTTCACCCGCACCGTCACGAAGGGAACCACGGCGTGGACTCCGCAGCCCAGTATCTGACCAGCCGGACCGACGACATGGCCGCCGGGCAGGCCCTCGGCCTGCTCACCGGCCTTGTCGACGTCGTCGACTGGCTCTACGTCCACTGGTATCTGCTCGCCCTGGCCATCGCCGCCTGCTTTGGTGTGGGCGAGGTGGTGGTCCGCCGGCTGGCGGCGCGGGCCTCGGCCGAGCGGATGGCGCTGGAGCTTGTCTCCAACCGGCACTTCGACCCCGGTCTGGAGGAGATCTTCCGGCGCGGAGTCCAGCTCGCCCGCGCGTCCACGGCGATGCCGTGGTGGGCGCCGCGCCGGGCGAAGACGGTACAGATCCGGCTGCGCGCGGACGGCAGCAGCCCGTTACGCTACCGCGTCGAGGGCCCGGCCGGCGGCGAACGGCTGCTGTCCATCACCCCGTTCGGACCGGACATCACCGTCAACCGGGCCCGGCCGATCGTCGACAAGCCCCGGACGCATACCGTGCGGGCCGAGTTCATCCTGCGCGGCAAGGTCATCTCCCCGCTGCGCGAGGTGCCGCTCGACCCCGACCCGCTCCAGCCGCTCGTGGACGCCGTGTCCGACCTGCGGGCCGAGCTCGGCGACCTCGCCGAGATCCGCCTGGACATCCAGCGCGCTCCGAAGTGGGCGCTGCGTGCGCGCCGTCTGCAGCTGATGAGCGCCGCGCGCCGGTCCGAGCGGCGGGAGGCCCAGCGGGCCGCGCGCTGGCTGCGGCAGGACGCCGGTGGCATCGAGGACTCCTGGACCGGCCAGCTGCGTCAACTCCTCAGCGACAAACCCGGATCAGGTGCCGGGCGACGTCTGGTGATGCCTCCGGTTCCCCGCCGAGTGGAGCCGGCCGAGGCACTGGGCAAGCTCGCCGAGGACGACCACCTGGTGCGCGTGCAGCTGCTGGTGATGTGCGCCTCGAACATCGAAGGCCGCGCCCAGGCCCGCCTTGCCCAACTCCAGGCCGGCCTTGATGTGTTCGGCGGCCGCTCACGGTGGGCGATGCGCGGATGGCGGCTGGGGCCGCGGCGGATCGGCGCCGATCACTGGCCCACCCGGCGCGGCTTCGAACGCCGCTGGAATCTGGGGCACTGCCAGCCGCCCCGCGCGAACTGGGTGCGGCTGGAGGAACTCACCGGCCTGCTCAAACCCCCCACCGTCCACTGCCGTCTACCAGTGCTCGCCGGGGACCTGCCCACCTTTGAGTTCGGCGACCCAAAGTTCCTGCTGCAGGGCATCTACCGCGCCCCGGACGGACGGCAGAGGCTGGTCGCCACCTATGCCGAGGAGACTCTGTTCGAGGTGGGGGTCGGCAAGGCGGGCGGCGGCAAGACCGAGCGGGCCCTGGCGCAGGCGATCGGCTGGGCGCACGCGGGCGGCGGGCTGGTCTTCGTCGACCCGCACCGCGACTCCTGGCCACGGGCCACCACCTTCCTGGCACACGAGCACCTGGCGCCGCGGATCGCGCTGATCGACCTCAACGGTCTCGGCCCCAACCCACGGGTAAGTTCGTGGAATCCGCTCGGCATGGACCGCGGGCAGGCGGCACACGAGGTCGTCGAGGCGATCACCGATGCCTATGCCTCGGTACTGGCCTGGGACGACGCGACCGCTCCGCGCGCGCTCACCATCCTCACCGCAGCGCTCACGGTCCTGGTCACGGTGAACGAGTCGGCCTGCCAGGCGAGTCGGCCCAAGGACCAGGCCACGATCTTCCATGTGCGGTCCCTGCTCACCGACGCGGGCTTCCGTTCGGCAGCGCTCGCCGCGGTGGCAGGCCGGCTGGATGAGGAGGCCCGCTCCTGGTGGAAGACGGTGTTCCCGACGCTGACGCCGGACGCGTTCGCCGTGGTCCTCAACCCGATCGCCCGTCTCGCAGCCAATCCCGTCGCCCGCGCCTTCCTCGGCCAGCCGGTCGGCGTCTACAACATCCGCGCAGCGATGGACTCCAGGATGATCGTGTGGGTGTGCCCGGGCGGCAACGGACCCACCGACCGCCTCCTTACCGCACTCCTCGCCCGCGACCTGCTGCGCGCCGCACGCTCCCGGCGCGACACCCCCGAACACCAACGGGTGCCGTTCCGCCCCTACTTCGACGAGCTGATCACCCTGACCGGCGCATCCCCGGAAACCATCGCGGCGATGTTCGAGGACCTCCGCAAATACCGCTGCCACGTCCACGGCATGACCCAACTGCTGTCCCGCCTCCCCACCCCCGTCCGGCTGTCCCTGGTACAGAACGCGTCCACTCTGGCCACCACCGCCGGGTCAACATCCGCGATCGCACCGATCACCGCCGAATGGGGCGACAACCCGAGCCCCGACCGGGTCGCCACCATGGAACGCTTCGAGCACTTCGTCTCCCTGAACGCGCACGGCCACCGCGTCGGCCCCGTCCAGTTGCGCGGACCGCGTCTCGACGACGTCTTCGCCGCCCAGGCCCGCCCGAAGAACGTCCCCGCACTGGAGCGGGCCGCGCAGGCGAACGCCGGGACGCTCCCGCTGGACCAGCTCACCAGCCGCGCCGCCGGGCAGCTCAGCCACGTCACCGCCTTCCTCACCGCGCACTCCCCTGCCGGCGCCGCTGCTGTCCACCTGACGAAGGACAACGAATGGACCTGACCACCGCCCAGTCCGCAGACCGTGCGACGGCAAGCTTCACACCCAGGTAGGAGCCGTGGCCCTCGCCTTGCGATGCACCGCACAGGCCGCCGACCGGGCTGACACCTTCCGGTTGGTGACCTTCGCGCTCATTCCGGGCTCACACTCGCCGCCTCGCCGCTATCGGCTAGGCGTTTAATCGGATGTACGTGCGGCGCGGAGTTGTTAGGTTCGCCGTGTGCCGAAGCTGAATCAGATCATCGCAGTCGAAAAGGGTGTCAAGTCCAAGGCTCTCCAAGAGCTCACCCAAGCTCACCAGGACGTGCAGAAGCCTGCCCTGCTGGCAGGCATTTCCCGGACCTACCAGCCCAAGGACGAAGAGGGCGAGCAGTTGCCGCCCGAGTCCACGCGGGTGCAGATCAAGGCCGAGGATGCTCTGCGGGCGACCGCTGGGACCCTGACGCGGCTCTTCGACGTGACCGCGACGAAGGACTGGGCGAACCGGTCCGCGGTCGCGGACGTGGTGGTCGACGGTACGGTGCTGTTGCCTCAAGTGCCTGTCCCGTACCTGTTGTTCCTGGAGAAGCAACTCACCGACCTGCACACCTTCGTGCGCAAGCTGCCGGTCCTTGATGCCTCCGAGTCGTGGAATCTGGACCCCTCGACCGACTCGTGGAAGACGGACCCGGTGCGGACCATCCGAACGAAGAAGGTTCCGCGTAACCATGTGAAGGCCGAGGCTACGGAGAAGCATCCGGCGCAGGTTGAGGTGTACTACGAGGACGTCGCGGTCGGTTACTGGACTACGGTGAAGTTCTCCGGCGCGCTGCCCGCCCGGCGGGTCAACGAGCTCCTCGACCGCGTCGAGAAGCTCCAGCAGTCCGTCAAGTTCGCCCGCGAAGAGGCGAACAACACCGAGGTGACCGACCAGCGGGTCGGTGACGCGGTATTCGGCTACCTCTTCGGGTAGCCCCACATACGCCCTCCGTCGCGAGCGGAGGGTGCGCGAAGAGCGCAAGCTGAAACTGATGTTGAAGCTGATGAAGGGGTGTCAGTTGGGGGTTCGAATCCCTCTCCCCGCACCACGTGCGGGGGTGGCCCAAGTCTGGCAGAGGCGGCCCCATGAAACTCAGATTCTCGCTCCAGTCTCAGTATTCGCCGCCGAACACCGGATCGACCGAGCGTGGGCGAACATCGACGGATGGGGGTTCAAGTCCCCTCGGCGCCTCTCTCGTGGCGCTGTAGTTCAAAGGCAGAACACGTCGATCTCAACATGACCCGCGGTTCTTAAACGCCGCCGGTGTGCGCAAATGGGTGGCAAGCTGGAGCCCGGGAGCTGGACATGCTCCCGGGCTCCGTCACGTTCCGGCTGCGGCTTGTGCTGTGACCAGGAGGGGTCACCAGGTCGAGTGTCCTAGCAGTGGCGGGTAGGAGTAACTCAGAACTCATACGGGACAGCCTTCAGGCGCCGTCCCGGGCCCGGATCGCCTCCTCGACCGTCGGGTACGAGGCACGTGCCTCGATGAGACATGAGCATCGGCCCTGTTGCCCGGGGCCGGGCAGACGATGGCCACGACCAGGCGGGTGTCGGCGTCAATGATGACTGCACGTTCGCCGAGAACCGGTAGGTGCGGCTGACGGCGCCAACCCCCGCCTCCCGGGCTGCTCGTATGGCGGGCGTGGGGCCGGGAGAGAGTCACCGAGCCCGGCAACTCTCTCCCGAAGTACTGAGTGTGATGGCCCGGTGCGCGAGATGGGTGAGGTCGATGACCCGGGGGTCACGGTGCCAGGGTGCCATGGCGCGGACGACGCCGGCGAGGTAGTCGGTGGCGCGGGTGGACCGTACGTGGCTGAGGATGATGACGGCGCGCTGGCCGTGGACGAGGGCTTGGTCGAGGTCGCGGTTTTGGAGGTGTGTGGTGGCCAGAACGGTCATGCGCAAGCCGACGGAGCGGGTGAAGTCGCTCTCGCGCATGGAGCCCGCGCGGTTGTTCCAGCGCAGGGCGGCGGCGGGCAGGCCCAGGTCGCGGTGGATCTCTACGGCGTCGGCTGCCATGCGTGCCGGGGTGTAGTAGCGAATCCATGAGGGTTCGTCGCCGGGTTCGCGCTCGGCGCGTTCGAGGAGTTTCTCGGAGGAGGAAAGCGCGGAGGCGGCTGATCGGGCGTCGCCGAGGCGGGCGTGTGCGCGGGCCTCGATGAGGCGGGCAAAGGCGAGGACACGGGGGGCTGCTTGACGGCGGGCGCGGTCGTAGGCGCCCTGGGCCATGTCGACGGCCTCGTCGGGGTAGCCGCGCAGGCTGCTCTGGAGTGCCATGTTGGTGAGGATGTGGCAGCCGATGTCCAGGCGTCCGCTGGCCCGGGCCATGCGCAGGGCCTGGATGAAGTGCCGTTGGGCGAGGGCGTGGTGGCCCATGTCGAGTGCGCTCCATCCGGCGACGCGCGCCAGTTCAGCGGTGCCCGCGAACAGTTCTCGCCCCACGGCGTCGGTGTAGTCGCCGTGCAGGAGCGGGATGGCGTGCTCGTTCAGGAACGCGGTCACCGTGGATGCCTTCCCGGTTCCGCCGCCGTACTTGGAGTCCGAGCGCTGCGCGTCGGCGGCAGCCGCCCAGAGACCGTCCAGGTCCCGGCGGCCGACATGACATCTGCCGTGGTGGGCGGCGCCCGCGTCTTCGGGCACGGCGAGCCACCGGGTGACGGGCGTGCTGTAGGCGCCGACGGCGAAGGGCGCGGTGAGGAAGGTTCGGCGGTGCACGGTGCTCCAGAATCGGGTCGCGGTGTGGATGGCCTCGTGGGCGTCACGGTGGAAATCCAAGCCGACGTGGTCGGCGCTCTCGCGTATCTGGGGCATGCCTATTTCTGCCGGGTCGACCGGCCGGCCTAAGCCTTCTGCCAGCGCTTGGGCGATGAGTGCGGGGACCGGCGGGCGGGGAATCATGCCGCGGCGGGTCCAGTTCACGACGCTCGTATGGGTGTAGGAGAAGGTGATCCCGAGCCGCTCGGCGAGGACGTTGACGCGCCGGGCCAGCGCGTGGTGGCTCATCCCGGACGCCTCGATCAGCTGGGCCAGCGGTTTGTTCGCGGTCGCGGGCGGGTGGTCGCTGAGCTTCATGACGGTGGCCTCCTGGGAACCGGGTGCCGCCGGGTGGGCCGGGCGGCGGGGCCAGTTAGGTTTTCGAGCGTAGGAGCCTGCGACCTGCGGCCGGGGCTGTTTCCCCGTTGTGAGCCCCCTTCGTGAGCCTGTGCCGGGGCGCGGGACGGCCTTTCATGCGGTCATCGCACTTTCTTTCGGAGCGGGGCCGGATGGCCTCGAGGGCTCAGGCCGACAGGCCGTTCCTCGCGGTCAGGTGATTCCGGCGCCGCTTCGCCCGCCGTGCCACCCCATGGAAGGGGACATGCTCATGAATGTGCTTGTGACCGGGGGTGCCGGTTTCATCGGCTCCCACTTCGTCAAGTCGCTGCTGCTGGACGACGACATCGACCATGTCACCGTGCTGGACGCCCTCACCTACGCCGGCCACGTCGAGAACCTCGGAGAGGCGTTCCTCGACCCGCGGATGACGTTCGTCCACGGCAGCATCCTCGACGCCGCGCTCGTCGACCAGCTCATGGCCGGGCACAGCCGCGTCGTGCACTTCGCGGCCGAGTCCCACGTCGACCGCTCCCTGCTGGATGGCCAGCCGTTCGTCGCAACGAACGTGGCGGGCACCCAGGTTCTGGTGGACGCCGCAGTCCGGCACCAGGTCGAACGGTTCGTACACGTCTCCACCGACGAGGTATACGGACCGCTCCTCGAAGGAGTGGCCACGGAGGACTCTCCGCTGCTGCCCACCGTTCCCTACGCCGCCTCCAAGGCCGCCAGCGACCTGATCGCCCTGAGCGCCTTCCGCACCTACGGGCTCGGCGTGTGCGTGACCCGCTCCTCGAACAACTTCGGGCCTGCCCAGTACCCGGAGAAGATCATCCCGCTGTTCGTCACCCGCCTGCTGCGCGGCGAGCCCGTCACCGTGCACGGGCAGGGCGAGCATGTCCGCAACTGGCTGCACGTCGCGGACAACTGCCGGGGCATCAGCGCGGTCATGCACGACGGAGTCCCGGGCGAGATCTACAACATCGCCGGCGGGAGCGACCTGACCAACGCCCAGCTGACCGAGATGCTGCTGGAGGTGTGCGGCGCCGGGCCGGAACTGGTGACCTACGTCCCCGACCGGCGGGCCAACGACCTGCGCTACGCCATGGACTGGACGAAGATCGCCACCCGGCTGGGCTACCGGCCCGAGAGGGACCTGCGGGAGGAACTGGCCGCCACCGCCGCGTGGTACCGCCGCAACCCGGAGCGCTGGGCGCCCCTGCTCCAGAGCCCGCACGCGTTGCCCGTCCCGGCAGGAGTGTGACGCCATGACAGACGCCACCAGCGCGCGTCCCTGGCGGATCCTCGTCACCGGTGTCGGCGGAGCCCCAGGCCTCGACGTCGCGCGCCGTCTGATGGCCCTGGGCTGTGAGGTCGTTGCCGCCGACAGTGACCCGCACGCGATCGGCCTGCGCCTGTCCGATGTCACGGCGCGGGTCACGATGCCCGCCTACCGGGCTGACTACGCCGCGAGCATGCTCCGCCTGTGCACCGAACTGCGGCCCGACGCCGTGGTCTCGGCCGTCGAGCAGGAACTGCCTCACCTGTTCGGCCTGTGCCGTGCGCTGGCCGACCTCGGCGTGGCCCTGTGGCTGCCCGGACTGCCCGCGATCACGGCCTGCACCGACAAGGCCCGCTTCGCCGAGGTGCTGGCCGATCACGGCATCCCTGCCCCCTGTACGGTCCTGCCCGACCAGCTCGGCCAGGCTCCCGACGGGCCGCTCATCGTCAAACCCCGCCGCGGGCAGGGCGCCAAGGACGTCATCTGCTGCGACACCCGCGCGCAGGCGGCCGTCCTGTGCGAGCTGGTGGCCGACCCGATCGTCCAGGAATGGGTGAGTGGGCGGGAGTTCACCGCGGACTGTCTCGTCGACCGCGTCGGCCAGGCCAGCGTGATCCTGCGTTTCCGGCTCGTCGTCAAGGGTGGGCTGGCCATGGTCAGCCAGACGTTTGACGACGCCGAGGTGGAGCGTCAGGTGCGGGCGGTCTTGGCGGCCACCGGCCTCGTGGGTGCCTGCTGTGTCCAGGGCTTCCTGTGCGAGGGGGGCCCGCACCGCGTCGTGATCACCGAGGCCAACCTCAGGTTCGCCGGCGGTTTTCCCGCTGCCGAAGCCGCGGGCGCCGACCTCGTCGGCCAGTACCTCAACGGCCTGTTCGGCCACCGTATCGACCACGACCGGCTCCGCTACCGGCCTGCGGTCCGCCTCACCAAGTCCTACGAGACACTCGCCGTCACCGAAGGGATCACCCCGTGATGACCGCCGCCCCCATAACGACGTCCGTCACCGGTGCGGGCGCCGGCGCCCGCCCCTTCCTGTTCGGGCCCGAGGATTACGCGCTCCTCACCGCCCTGCACAGCGGCCACTACAACCACTCCGAGGTCTGCGACCGGTTCGAGGAGCGGGTCGCAGACGTCCTCGGTGTCGCGGACACCGTCGCGGTGTCCTCGGGGACCGCGGCCCTCACCGTCGCGCTGCTGGCCGCCGGGATCGGGCGCGGTGACGAGGTCATCGTGCCGTCCTTCACGTTCTGCGCCACCGTCCAGGCCGTCCTCGCCGTCGGCGCGATCCCCCGCTTCGCCGACATCGACCCGACCACCCTGTGCACGGGGGCCGCAGAGGTCGCCGAGGCCCTCACGGCGGCGACCCGGGCCGTGATGCCGGTCCTGTACGCGGGCCGGGCCGTCGACCTGGGCGCGGTCCGTCCCGAACTCGACCGGCGCGGCATTCCCGTCATCGAGGACGCCGCGCACGCCTTCGGCTCCTCCCACGACGACGCCCGCCCGGTGGGGGCCACCGGTGACTTCACCTGCTTCTCCTTCGGCCCGATCAAGAATCTGACCTGCGGCCAGGGCGGCATGATCGTCCCTCGGAGTCCCGAAGAGGCCGCCGCGCGCAGGGCACTGCGCAGCCTCGGCATCACGGACACGGTCACCAGCCGCGCCGACATGACCAGCTACCCGGTCAGCGGCTTCGGACTGCGCGTGCAGATGCCATCCCTCAACGCCGCGATCGGCCTCGCCCAGCTCGACCACTTCGCCGAGATCCAGCAGCGCCGCCGCTACCTGTGGCGGTCCTACGCCGCCGCGCTGGAGGAGATCGAGGGAGTCGTCCTGCTCGACGTCGACATCGAGCGCACGGTGCCCCACCTGTGCGTGGTCCGTGTCCCCGACCACCGGGAGGAGGTCTTCGCCGCCCTGCGCCGACTCGGCATCGGCGTCGGCACTCACTACCCGGCCAACCACCGCCAACCCGCCTTCACGGCCTGGCACCGGCCCCTGCCGGTGACCGAGCGGATCGGCCGCGAGGTCATGACCCTGCCCTTCCACCTGTACCTGGACGACAGCGACATCGCCCAGGTCGCGGACGCACTGCGCCACGCCCTCGCCCAGGTCCGACGGTGACCGCGGCCGTGCCCCGGCGCGTGCTCGTCGTGTGCTTGGGCAACATCTGCCGCTCCCCGCTCGGCGGCGCCGTTCTTGCCCGATGGGGCGGAACATCCGTCGAGGTGCGCACGGCCGGCCTGCGGGACAAATGGACCGGCCACGGCGCGCATCCGATGATGACCACCGCAGCCGCCGCCCGCGGCTACGACCTGAGCGCGCACCGCGGCCGCCGGGTCGACCGCGATCTGATCGGATGGGCCGACACCGTGCTCGCCATGGACCGCGCCGTCCTTGCCGCGCTCCAGGACCTGGCCGCCCCGCCGGACCTGCCGAAGCTGCGTCTGTACCTGGACGGGCAGGACGTTCCCGACCCCTACGGCGGCGACGCTGACGCCTTCGCCGAGGTCGTCGCACTCGTCGAGGCCGGCGCCGCCCGCCACGTGTAGCCCCAGCGTGGGGTCAGCCGGACGCAGCGGAGAGGATCACGTCCACCAGCCTCTCGGCCGCGTCCGGCCGGCCGTGTGCGCGGGCCCGCTCCGCCATCGCCGCCCTCAGTCCCGGATCGGCCAGCAGCGGCTCCAGGGCACCGGTGAGGGTCTGCCCGGTGACTCCGTCGGTCAGCGCAACGGCGGCTCCCGCCTCCTGGAGGTAGCGGGCGTTGTGCAGTTGCTCATTGCCCGCCGAGGTGGCCAGCGGGATGAACACGGCGGCCTTGCCCAGCGCGGTCAGTTCGGCGAGTGTGCCCGCCCCGCTGCGGGAGATCACCACGTCCGCGAGCGCGAGGACGTCGGGCAGCTCCGCCCCGACGAAACCGGTCAGGTGGTAGCGGGCAGCGGCCTCGGCAGGTAGCGCCGCCGTGCGCCCGCGCAGGCTCTCGACGTGGTCGGGTCCGCACTGGTGGACGACGTTGGCGTACGTGAGCAGCCACGGCAGGACTTCGGCCACGACGTCGTTGATCTGCTGGGAGCCCTGGGCGCCGCCGGTGACGTACACGGTGGGCCTCCGGCTGTCGAAGCCCCGCAGGCCCAGCGCCTCGACAGCCTTCGCACCGTGGCCCGACAGCACCTGGGGCCGTACCGGATTACCGGTGACGACCGCGATGGCCCGGGCAGCGGCGGGCAGCAGTTCCAGCGTCGACTCCGAGGACACAGCGATCCGCGTCGCCGAGCTGGCGAGTTTGCGGTTGGCCAGGCCCAGTCGCACCGTCTGCTCGTGCAGCACCAGCGGTCTGCGGCACATGCGGGCCGCGAGCCCGGCCGGGACCGCCACGTACCCGCCGGTGGCAAGGACGACGTCCGGCCGGAAGTCCGCGATGCTCCTGCGGGCCTGTGCCACACCCAGCGGCACCCTCGCCATGTCCGTCACGTTCGCTGCGGACAGCATCTTCAACGGATTCGCCGACCGCCGGATCTTGCCCGTGGCGACCGACGTGAACGGGATCCCCTCAGCGGGCGCGATCCTCGCCTCAAGGCCGTGCTCCGTGCCGATCCACAAGGTGTCCAGTGTCCGGCCGGACACCGCCAGCCGTTCCTGGAGCGTCCGCACTGCCGTCAGCGCAGGGTAGGTGTGCCCCCCGGTCCCGCCGCCCGTCACCACTAACCGGAAGACACCAACCGACGCGGTGTCATGAGCACTGTTCACCAAGCAAATCCCATCTGACCCGGACATCGAAATCGCTCGTACCGTAGCGGAAACCCGCCGGCGACTGGCTGGCGGCTCGCGCACCGCGACGTGGTCGCTCATCGGCCGTGTTCCCTTGCGGATCTGGCGGCTGAGACGCCGGTAGACGCCTCTCTGGGGAGTCACGCTTCAGCTTGTGCTTTAGCCTCCAGCGCGCTGATGGTCTCGGTCGTGCACTCCTGCGTTCCGTATGCCCGTGGGGCATCGGCAAGTGGTCGAAACGCACGGCCGAGTCTCGGTTCAGAACATCACGAACAAGGCTGCGATCTTCATAGTCGCCGCGGTGGAGCTGTGCGATCCGGATCAGCGCCGCCTACGCACTGGCCACCGCCACTGACCTCGACCGCGCAGTCCGTGCCGCCTTTCGCACCCGACTCGACGACGAACAGAGCCCGATCGTCCGCGCCGCCCTGGTTCTCGCCACCGCCGAAGTCAGCCAGACCCACCCCCACCCGCCGACCACGGTGTGGATGCGAGAGTGCTGGCGGGACGGAACACAACCATCCGAGGCCCAGCTGGCCACCGCGATCGGCTGGCTCTGCCTCACCGACGAACCCGCCCCTGACGACCTGCGCGCAGCCGTCGACGACCTCGCCGCCGGCGAGCGTGCCCACGCCATGGACGACCTGCCCTGGATGGCCGCCGCAGGCGGGTCCGGCGAAACGGGACTGCGGCGATGCGTCCGCGAGATACTCCACCCCGAACAGCCTGATCCGACAGAGCACAACGACCCCTGGGCCCCGCAATCCTGACGGCGGAGGCATGTTCAGCAAACCCGATGATCACTCTTCCTCACCACGCACTCCCCTGCCGGCACCGCCGTCCTCCTGTCGAAGAACAACGAATGGACCTGACCACCACCCGCAGACCGTACGAGGGCGGGCTTCACACCCAGCTCCGTTCCGCGGCTCTGCATGGCCATCGTCGACCGACTCACCTTCGACGGCACCATCATCGAGAGCGGCACCGATCCTGCCGCCTCGCCCAGACCAGGGCCAGGCACCAGTAGACGAAGAAGTAGCCCCGGGGCCAGCTGGCCGGTGGAATCTAATCTCTGCTGCCTTGGGCCTGGCGGTCCAGGAACTCAATCAGCCGTGTTTCCGAACGTGCAAGCGTCTCCCGTTGTTCGCGGGGAAGCGAAGCGAGGGCGTCGACCAGGACCCGCTTTCTCGGGACGTGCACGATGTTGCCGGAGTAGATCCGGCAACGGGAACACCAGGCGAGTCCGACGCACCGTTCGCACATGGACGACTCGGGCGGATGAAATCGGTACTGGTACGAGCGGACGGGCGTTCCGCAGGCGGCACAGATCCGACGGTCCCCGTCGGAGACCGTGTCCCAGGTCCCGACCTTGTGCCAATGCTGCCGCCCAGCCGGTGCTCTTCAAGTCGTCATGCCCAGCATTCTCTCCCACAGCGAGTTGTCCGGCACAGCCGTCCCGGACAACCTGGGGCCTGAGCAGACCGGAGGCCGGAGCCACTTCGAGCCGGAACAATCGCCCGAACCATCCCCGAAGTGGGGCCAGTTCGGGTCGGAAAAGTGGGGCCAGTTCAGACCGTTAATGCCACTCCTACCGACTCGCCACCACCCGAGCCCGCCAGGGCGCCGTCAGCTGACCAAATCCCCCTTGCTGTTGAACACCAAGTGTCACCAGGACTAGCGTTCTCACACCTGCCAACTTCGGCACTCTCAGGGAAGTCCACATGCCTCGCCGGACACCGGGCGAGATCAGGTCCCAGCTGCCGCTACGTGACACCAGGCACTTCAGGCGGACCGTCATCAGAGGACTGTCTGCTTCAACGAACCGCCAAATCGCCCAGTTCGAGCGGGACCGACGCTTGCCCAGGGGTGACGTTGCGCTTGCCTTCCGCCGCTGGGCCCAACGAGCCGGTCGCCCCCGCAACGCGGAAGAGTGGCGATACGGGTACTCCGACGTCCCCACAGGGCACATCCGCACATTACTCGAAGTCGCCGCTTGCAACCTCCGTCCCCGCGCTCGAAGAGAGCTGCAAGCCGCGTTGGCACCGCTCGACGCACGCGTCCTGAGGCGCACTGTCAACGATCCATTCGCCATGCAACATCTGCCCTGGTGGCAACGGCGCATCGAGATTTGACTGAGGCTGCCCGATCGATGAGTCAGCGCTCACGGCCGGCTCGGCGGCGCTGAAGCTGCTCTTCGCGAGCTTCGAGGAGCGCCGCCAGGCTGGGGTACAGCGGCGGCCAAGTACCGTGTGGTTCGAGGGTGTTGTGGGGTAGAGCGTGCAACGCGATCGCCAGCTGAACCGCCAGATGGTGTTGTCCGACCACCGCGAGCCAGCCAGCGCACCAGGGCAGCGGTTGGGGGCCGTCCGGCCGGTCGAGCGGGCAGTCGACGACGGGGGCCGTGAAGGACGCCAGCTCGCGTGGTCGGCCGTCGGCGCGGGCCAGCATCTGCATGTCGTGTTCGGTTGTGGCGGTGAGGTCGCTGTCCGTACGCCACAGGCACTGGGCGCACGGACGGTCCCGGTAGTCATAGGTGGCGCCGGCCGTAAGAGTCAGAACGGTGACGTGGACGGCATCGTCGGTAGTCGATCCGCTGTCCTGGTCCACGTTCGTCTCCTCATGGGCTCGGTGGCCTGGCTCGGCAGCTAGGAAGCGCTTTTCCATTCCTGCTCACTCAGAGGTGCCTTGGGCAGGTGCGGTTTCTTCGGGCCGAGGAGCATGGGGATGAGCATGTCCGGTGAGAAGAGTCGGGTGGCTGGCTTTTCCAGGCTCATCACGTCCAGGAGTGCGCTCAGGGCGCGGGGGTTGCGGGCGCCGGTGGAGACGGCCTGGTCGACGAACCGGGCGAGGATCCGCTCCACGGTGGTGGGTGGTGTATCCGTGGCGCCGGGGTAGAGGGCGTCCTGTCCGACGGCGAGGTCCCAGGCGGCGGCGACGGGGCGGGCGGCGGCTCGCTGGAGGAGTTTGGCGGTGCCGGGTGCGGTGATGCTGGTGGTGTTGAGGATGTCCCGGACGGCTATCGCGCATTGGGCAGCGACGGTCAGGCCGTGGCCGTAGACGGGGTTGTAGGCGGCGATGGCGTCGCCGAGGACGGTGTAGCCGTCGGGCCAGCGTCGCGTTTTCTCGTAGTAGCGGCGGTGGTTGGCGGTGCTGCGGGTGGTGGCGATGTCTCCGATTGGTTCGGCGTACTCGAGGAGCCGGCCGATGACGGGGTCGCCGAGGCTGCGGGCGAAGGCCTCGAAGGAGTTGAGGTCGCCGGTCGGCTCTCCCCCGCGGGTTCCGGCGAGGGTGACGATCCACTGGTCGTCTTCGATGGGCAGGATGATGCCGCCCTGGCCGGGGGCCTTGGCGGGGTTGGCCTGGACGTTGATGAGGGGGAAGTTGCGGTCGGCGGTGGTGCCCGGGGCCCGGTAGAGGCGGGTGGCGTAGGCGACGCCGGCGTTGACCTCCCGTTCGGGGGGCTTGGGCAGGCTCAGGCGTTCGAGCCATACCGGAGTGTGGGAGCCGCGGCCGGAGGCGTCGACGACGAGGTCGGCGTCCAGGGTGAGTTCGTCTCCGCCGGTGCTGACGTGGAGGCCGGTGACGCGGTTGGCATCGCCGACGAGTCCGAGCGCGGTGGTGTTCTCGCGGAACGTGACGTTCTCCAGGGCGCGGACGCGGGCGCGCAGCACGGCGTCGAGGAGATCGCGGGAGCAGACGAGATTGCGGTGATGGGTCGCGGTGAAGCGCCGGAACCACAGTTCGTTGGGGCTTCGGGAAACCATGTCGCCCATGATGTGGGCCAGGCGGCCGCCCCGGGAGACCACGTCGTCGGTGACGCCGGGGAGCAGGTCGTTGAAGGCTTTTACTCCGCCGCTCCACACCAGGTGGGCGTGGCGGGCTTGCGGGACGCCGCGGCGGGGTTCGGGTCCGTCGGGCAGCAGGTCGCGTTCGACGATGGTGACGTCGGCGAACTCGGCCAGGGCGGCTGCCGCGAAGAGCCCGGCTGCGCTTGCCCCGATGACGACGGCGGTGGGTCGGCTGTTGGTGGCATTACGAGGCATGTGTATCGGCGCTTTCTGTACCGGCCACCCGCTGGCGGATGCCGTCGACGAGGCGAGGATGGTGCAGGACCTGCGCGATCGTGTCAATGTGCTCGTGGATGTCCGTGCCGAACTCGAGCTGCCGGTCCGTGAGGGTCTCAGGGCGGGGCACACCGCGGCGGTGGGCGTCGATGGCGGCGCGCACGGTGACGGCGCGGGCCACGTCGCGGGCCTTCTCCTCGGTGTAGCCGGAGGGTGCCGCTTGGTGGGCTCTTTGGTAGAGGTCCTGGTCGAAGTAGGGGACCAGGACACGCAGCGCATCGTGAATGCGCTGCTGGCGCTGCACCAGGCGGAGGTCCAGCGGCATCCAGAGGCCGAACCGGGCGGGGGCGGAGGAGGGGGTCACCTCGCGCACGGCCCGCCACAGGGAGCGCAGACGCCAGTACTCGCGCCGGTCACGGACCCATTTCTGCTGGAGGGGGCCAGCCTGGGGAACGATGAACCCCATGGCGACGAGGATGCCCGACAGGAGCGCGAAGGGCGGTGCGATGTTGGTGCTGAGAACGTCCCAGTCGCGGCCCGACCAGCGGGCGCCGATCGCGATCAGTTTCACCACGTCGAAGACGAGGCCGGAGGCGAAGCCGAGCTGCAGGAAGACGACGCCCGATCTCAGCCAGCGGTTCTCGACCTCGGGGAACCACTTGATCAGCATGTAGGTGGCGACCAGGGACGTCGCCATGTGGGCGCCCAGGTACAGGAGGATGTGCTCGCTCATCCAGGGGGTGCTGGCGTAATAGGTGTCGAGGTCGTAGATCCTCGGCTCGGGCACGCGGGCCAGCAGGAAGGTCACCCACAGCATCACGATGATGCCGGTGTATATCCAGTAGATGAGGCGCATCCGGCGATGGCGCCCGGCCGAGGGCTCCTCCCGCCATCGCATGATCATGGTGAGGGCGGTGGCGCCGAACGCGGTCAGGAACGAGTAAGCCCAGGGCGAGGCGATGTTGGGGACGCCGGTCCACTGGTTGAGGCGTTCGATGTTGACGGGGGTGATGACGACGAGCACGGCGGTGGCGAAGCACAGCAGGAGCGTGGTGGCCTTGACGTTGGGATCCCGCCAGGCCCGCATGATAGTGGGCAGCTTGAGGAGAAGGGCGATCGCGAGGAACGCGGTGGGGAGGGCGTACGGGATGTGGAAGTACGCACTCACAACAGGCGCCCGCCGCGGTTGAGGAGGGAGAGGTTGATGCGGCCTTCGACAGTCGCGTCGCTGACCGGCCCTTGCGCGTACTCCCCCGTCATCCAGGTCCGCACCGCCCGGCCGAAGAGGAGGCCGAAGGTCTCCGCGTCCACCTCGTGGTCGTCGGCGGAGTGGGCCCGGGCCGTCACCGTGAGGACGGACTCCCTCAACGCGTCGTACTGGTCGAGGATCTGTTCCACAGCGCGCCCCACCGTTTCGGGCGACTGCGGGGCGCCTAACGTGCGGGCGGCCGCGGGCATCCCGGCCGTGTGATGGCCCGCGTTGCCGTCCTCCTCATGCCACAGTTCGTGGCCGAGGATGACGAACTGGGCCCCGGGGGCGGTGGCTGCCTCGACGACGATGAGGGAACGTTCCCCGAAGTCCAGGCGTACGCCCGACATTCCGGCTTCCGGAGGGAACGTGTGAAACTTGAGCTCGATGGGCCGGCCTTTGCGGACGCTCATGGCCCGGCAGAATTCCTCCATCACGGCCCGGGGTTCGGCCGGGCGCTGAAGTGATTTCGACACCTCCTCTCCTAAGTCGCTGAGCAGCGCCTTCATCGCCTTGGTGCTCATGTGCCGGACTCACCCTTCTGCGGCAACACCGATTGCAGCACTCCCTTGAGGACACGTTCCAGTTGGTCCCGCGTCATGGAACCGTCCTGCCTCATGTGCGCACTTTCCACTCCGTACTCGCGCATGAGCTGCGACAGAGGATCCGTGTCGGGGCCTTCCAGCTTCTGCAGGACGGGAAGCAGTACGCGGTTGAGCGCCTCGTCGGCTGGTGCGGTGAAGAAGCGCTCGCCGCCTTCGACGCGGAAGTACGCCGCCAGGTGGTGCAGGAGATCGACGTTGGGCATCTTCTTGCCATCGCAGACGCTGCGCGCCCAGACATCGGAGATCCCCAGCGACTTGTGGAGATCGGCGGCCAGGTTCTTCATCTCTTTGCCGGTGTCGGCGAGATAGGCGTCACTGACCACCTTCATGCGCGCGCAGACACGGTCGGAGACCGTATCGGGCGTCGGTTTGCCGCCCTTCACCAGGCGCCTGACGACGGTGGCCGGCAAGGCCGTCTTCGCGGCCAGAGCCTGCACGTCGAAGATGTCCGCGCGGTTCAGGCCTCGTTCGGTGATCAGCTCGTCCAGACGTCGCAGCGTCTCGGGAAGTGATGTGGATGGCTCCAACGAGGTTCTCCCTACGGGCCCTTGGGGGCGGCGGCTCCCGCACGTGTGCAGGGCAGCGTACGCGCAAACACCCACGGTTCACAACGATCGTTTCTCAGCTGCACGCGATCGTTAGATTTCCAGCGTTCTTCCCAGATAGGGACAGACCCTAGTCCGGAGAACGGCAGCACTGCCTCTGCCGCACCGCGACTCTTCACCAACGATCGTTTGTAAAATCCGAACTTTCGTTGACACCCGGCGTTTGCTCGTAGCAATATCACCGGACAGCGGAGGTGAACCGTCCGGCTACCGGGCGTGATCACCATCGTCGGAGCTGTCCTGCCCATGCCCCCACCCGAGGGAGACACCCTTGCACGCGCCACGCGCGCCGAGCGGCACCCGCTGCACGCAGTGCCGTTCTCGCCCGTACGCCGCCGGGCACCCTCTACTGCTTCCGGGCGTCCCTTCCCCCTAACCAGGGGACGTCCGGGAGTACCGGGCGGGGCCGTTCCAACGTCGCTGGACCGGCCCCGCCCTCGGCCCGACAACCGTCGTCCGCTCCGCCGGCCGTGCTCACGCATCCCGCCCCGACCGCGGGTGCGCCAGCGTCACCGAGCGGCAAACCGCCCGGAAGACAGCGCGTGCAGCACTACCCGGCACCACAGTCCGACCGCCGCACCACCTCATGCGCATCCCGCCGTCCCACTCCAGGAAGGAAGCGCTCATGGGCAAGTTCCCGCTGAAGAACGGCCGCAGGCCAGGCCATCGGAGAAGCCGGTGGCGTGCCGTCCTCGCCACCCAGACGCCCCCGCCCCGGACGGCACCAGCCCAGGAGCACCTTCCCGTGCGGGAACCGCAGGCCGCTCTGTCCGCCCTGGTACCGGACCTCCCCGACGAGCCTGAACCGGTGAACCTGTTCGGAGTCGCCGCGGGCGAGGTCACGAACCCCGCCTTCGACCTCAAGCGGCTGCGCCGGGTCCGCTGCCCCGACGCTCCGCCGGAGAACACCCCGTGAGCAGCGCCGTGTTAAGAAGCCACAGACTGTCGGCCTCGGACTGGAACACGTGGACCGCTGCTGTCGCGCCGACGGCCGTCCATCCCGCCGAGAGCGCACGCTTCCGCGAGGCCGTCGGCCCGCATCCCGGCATGACCGCCGTCGATCTCGCGTGCGGAACGGGCAGGTGGACGCGCCGGCTTGCCTCCTGGGGCATCACGGTGACCGGCTATGACTTCTCCGACGAAGCCCTGCGGCAGGCTCAAGCGGCAGCGCCCTGCGACAGCCTGTCGTACGCGCTCTGGGACATCGTCGCCGATCCGATTCCCCGCGATCTGGCGCCCGGCAGCTTAGATGTCGTCACCTGCCGCTACGGCCTGCCGTTTCTCGAACCAGGCCGGCTCCTCACGGATGTGGGGCGGTGGCTGAAGCCGGACGGCGTCTTCTACGCGCTCGTGCGCGTCAGCGCCGGAGCCGACCGCGATGTGTCCGAACAGCGGGTCCGCGGCGAGGCCGCTGTGGACCCCGCCTCGTTCGACGTCGTCCTCGATGAGGTCGAGCTGAGCACCATCGGCGCCGGCTGGACGCGCAACGAGGTGCATCCCCTCGGCCGCGACGGCTGCACGATCGTCCTTGGCGGATACGACGGACCTGCACTTCCGCCTGCGCCGACGGCGGACAGCCGTGCTCGGTCAGCGATTCGCCGCTCGCGCGTTCCCGGCGACGGTACATGTACGCGGCCGGTCGCTCAGGCTGCCGTCTCCGGAAACGGTCGCGCCGGCAGTCCTTCGGTCATGCAGCCGGTCAAAGCCCACGCCTGCACCGCACAGGTCTGAGAGGCCATCTTGACTGCTCCCGGCTCGCACCGGCACCCCGTACCGGTCAGGGCCGAGAGCCACACACGGGGGTCGGCGTGGCTGGCCAGGCAGCCACGCCGACCCCCGTCACGTGCCGCGTCATACGCCGAGGCGTATCCGGCGTCCAGCCGCTCCGACCTCCACGTCGCCCCTCCCGCTGACACCCCGCCCCGTACCACTCAACCGCTGCGTTCCGGGCTGAGGAGAGTTCATGCCCCGCTTCAATCGGTCACAGGCAACCGCCACTTTCATCTGCCCCGCGTCCCCCCACGACGGGCGCTGCATGCTGGAAATCGTCGTCGCGAAGCCCACCACCAAGAGCGCCACCACCATCAACTCAGCGGTCGTGGTGCACGGGGCAATCTCCGATGAGGACTTCACCGAGGTCCGTACGAGCCACCCCGGCCGCCACGTCACGCTCGACGACAACGTTCTCGTCCTCTGGCCCGGCGGGCAGATCTCATGACATCAGGTCGCGCCGTATGGGCCGCCTCCTCACGCGAGCAGCTGATCCGGCGGAGCAGCAGATCGTGCGCGAGGAGAGGGCAAGAACGCTCCGACCAGGACCATCTGCCAGAAAGGACGGACATAGCGCCATGAGAACGTGCTTCATCATCCCGCTGCGCAGACAACTGCTCACACCGCTCCTTGCAGCAGGTCTGATCCTCGGAGCCTCAGGCTGCGCAGGCGGCGGCAGCCAAGACGGCGGCGCGCTGGCCTCGGCTTCGGCAACCAACGGCTCCGCCCCGCGCGCGAAAGTGGGCCTGAGCGGCACAGGGCTGGCTGAGCTTCAGGGCCAGAACGACCTGGCGCTGACGATCACATCCGCCGAACGGGATCCGGCCGGCTACCTCACCGTCCGCGGCGACCTCAAGAACGAGGGGGCCCAAACGGCCGTCGTACCCGCTGAGTTGCGCGGCGACGAGCTCGCCGTTCTCAGGACCGGACCGTCGCTGGCGGGAGCCACGGTCACCGACTTCGTGCAGCGCAAGCGCTACTACGTGCTGCGCGACACGAGCGGTCATCCCCTCACCACGACCGGCCTCACCACGCTGAATGCCGGGGAGAGCGTCCACGTCTTCATGCAGTTCCCTGCACCACCGGCGAGTACAAGCGCGGTCGGCTTCCAGCTCCCGCTGTTCGACACCGCGACCATCAAGATCTCCGGGTGAGGTGCCCCATGTGGCCACTGCCGTCTCGCCTCACGGTCGGGCTCCTCGCGCTCACCACCCTGGCTGCGGCCCTCAGCGCGACAGCCGCCGGCGATGTCCAGGAGGCGGTGGCCCTCCCGAACCACAGCGGCACCGGTGCCGCACTGCGCGGCGGTGCCGCACTCGCCCCGCCCAAGATTCTCGATATCGGCTCGGACCCTGTCGCCGTCAGCCGAGTGGTCGCGAACCAGGACGGCTCCGAACGGCGCACGGACACGAGCGCGGAGGTGACGTACGCGCTCCAGGCCGAGGTGCTGTTCACCAAGGACAGCGCGATACTGAGCGGTTCGGCACTGTCCCGTATCGCCGCGATCGCCCGCGCGATCAGCCGGCAGCAGCCGGTGAGGGTCCGCATTTTCGGCTTCACCGACAACCTCGGCTCCTCGGCCCACGGCGACGTGCTGTCCGCGCAGCGCGCCCAGGCCGTGCGGGTAGTCCTGGCCCGCGGGCTCCCGCCACTGGTCGCCTTCGAGACCCGGGGTTTCGGTGAACGTGATCCGGTCGCGTCGAACACTACGGAGGCCGGCCGGAGAGCGAATCGCCGCGTCGAGGTCTCCTTCTCGCGGACGTGACGTTGACCGCAGGAGAGAGGCGGAGCCGGCACGACGAACCGACATCCAGTTCTGAACGTGACCAGATATATCCCGAGTTGTACGAGTGAACTCACTGAACTAGCTGTGAAGTTGACTGGCATATGCGCGCACTTGCGGTCCCGCAGACGCATCACCACAGCCGACTCTGGCCGCGAACCCAGACCGCCGTGCGCCGCCGACCGCCAGTGATCATGCCGCACCACGTCGTACGGGGAGACAAAGTGACACGTAAACAACGACGCCCGGGAGGGCTCACCGCTGTCCGCATCCAGGAGCACGCAACCACGGTACTGATCGCCGGCGGTCTGCTGCTCGTGACCGCCTGCGGAGGCGGCGGTGAATCCGGCTCGGCCGCCAAGAATTCGCCGCCGGCGAAGGGCACCTCTAGGCCGCCGGCCGCTTCGGCGCGTACGGATCCGCAGGCTCAGGCCAGGGCCGACGTTCTCAGGGCGTACGACGGTTTCTGGGACGCCCAGGTCAAGGCGTACGCACAGGCCAGCATCAAGGGGACGGACCTGGAGAAGTACGCCACGAAGAAGGCCCTGGGCCGCGCCATGGGCGACGTGCTGGTCATGCAGAAGGCCGACACCGCCGCCACGGGCGCTCCGACGCACGACGCGAAGGTCACGTCCCTGGTGCTCACCGGCGCGACGCCGAAAGCCACCGTGCGGGACTGCCTGGACATCTCGAACTGGAAGACCGTCACGAGGAAGACGCGCGCCGTGCGGCCCTTCCCGTCGAATCAGCCCTTGCGATACGTGACGACAGTTAAGGCAGAGAAGTGGGGGAAACAGTGGATGATCACAGAAGTCACGCCAGACGGAACGCACACCTGCTGAACCGCTCCATCCTGGCCACGGTCCTGGCTACCGCAGCGCTCTGCACGCTGGCTGCGGCGTCGGCGAGTGCCGACGACGACCCGGTGATCGGGGGCGACTGCCCCGGCGCGAGCTCCTACGTCACGGTCTGCGAACAGCAGCCGGGAACCTCGAACGGGCAAAGCCCATCAGGCGAGCCGACCGCCAAGGGGTCAGGCAAGGACACCGGCCCCCAGCTGTGCTCGGTGAAGCGCCTCGACCCTCAACCTCCCGCCAGCGATCCGGTCTGGGACGGCCACAAGCCCGGCGACGGGGCGATCTACACGCGCATCTGCCTGAGGGACGCACTCGCGGCCGCTGCAGGAGCACAGATCGTTCCTCAGGTCTTCTGGGCGGCGCAGGCGCCCGCGGTCAACGTCGACCCCGAGCAACTGGCGCGCGAGGCCGTGGACCGGATGCTGCTGACCGGCCCGAGCATCGCCAGCCCGCGCGCCACCGGACAGTACGTGGTCGGCGTGCCGATGTGGATGTGGGTCAACGAGAGCCCCACCACGTACGGACCTAACACCGCGTCCGCGTCACTGGCCGGTGTGACGGTCACCGCAACAGCGAAGGTCAGCAAGATCAAGTGGTCGTTGGGTGATGGAAGCACGCTCTTCTGCAACGGGCCCGGCACCGCGTACGCGGCCACGTACGGCAAGCGGGAGTCCCCGACCTGCGGCCACACGTACAGCACAGCATCCGCCTCTCAGGCCGGAGGCAAGTACGCCCTGAGCGCGACAGCCACGTGGACGGTCAACTGGCAGGTCGTCGGAGGTGCCGGAGAGACCGGCCAGTTCACCGAAACCCGTCAGTCCCAGATGCAGGTGGCGATCGGCGAACTCCAGGTCGTCAGATAACGCCATCGGAAGGATGAAACGTTGAGCAGGACCAAGACCCAAGAACGCGCGGAGACATCAAGCGCGACCGGAGTCCCCCAGCAGGGGCAGGTGGCTGCACCGGTCGCTCCCCCACGTGTGTCGGCCCGCAGGCGCCGACCGGGCGTGATCGCCCTGTCGCTGGCGCTGGTCGCCGCAGGTGGCGCCGGGGTGGCCGTCCTGCTGCTGCAGGTCGGCCACCGCACCCAGGTGGTCACCGTGGTCCGTGACGTCCAGGTCGGCCAGGTCCTCACGGAACAGGACCTTGGGACGGCCTCGATCTCCCTGGACCCGGCGTTGAAGGCCGTACCCAGGGATGCTCTGGGCTCGGTCGTGGGCAAGCGGGCGGCCGTGGAACTGAAGCCCGGCAGTTTGCTGACTCCCTCGCAGGTGACGAAGGATTCCCTGGTCAAGGCCGGTGAGCAGGTGGTGCCGATCGGGCTCAAGCCCGAACAGGTTCCTGCCACCAGTCTGGTGCCGGGCCAGAAGGTCGAGCTGGTCCACGTTCCCGCGCAGAGCACCACGGACACCGACAAGACGTCCACCGCTCCGGAGACGATCACCGGGCGGGTCGTGAAGGCTTCGAAGGCCGCCCCCGGCACCGGGGTCGTTGTCGTTGATGTCGCGACTTCCGTCGGCGACGGCCCCACAGTCGCCGCGTGGGTATCGGCTACCGCGCTGCGTCTGGTCCTCGGCGCTCCGGACGGCACCTGATGGCGATCATCGCGCTGGCCGGCTGCACCGGCGCACCGGGGGTGACGACCAGCGCACTCGCCCTGTTGCTGTCGTGGCCGCTGGAGCCGGGCCGGAAGATGATCCTGGCCGAGTGCGACCCGGACGGCGGAGCCGTGCTGCACGGACTCCTGCAGGGCACGCTCGGCGAACGGTACGGGCTGCCCAACCTTTCGGTGGCCGCCCGCACGGGGGAGTTCGGGAACGCCTTCTGGCGGCAGCTGATTGATCTGATCGGTGAGGACGGCCAGCGGGCGTCACCGCGTGACCGGCTGCTCCTGCCCGGCATCACCGACCCCGCGCAGACAGCGAGCCTGGGCTCGGTATGGAAAGGCCTGTCGGCCATGTTCCGGGGCATTGAGGCCGACTACGGCCACGACGTCCTGATCGACCTCGGCCGCAGCGGCGCCTTCGGTGCTTCCGGGGTGCTGGCCGATCAGGCTGATTCCGTGCTCGTGGTGGTGCGCAACACCCTGCGCTGCCTGAAGGCCGCCCAGGCTCGGGTGACGGCGCTGGAAGAACGTGTCGGGGACGTCGGCCTGCTGGTGATCGACGAAGGCCCCTACCCCGCAGGCGAGATCCAGCGCGTGCTGAACGCTCCGGTCGTGGCAACACTGCCGTATGCGCCGGAGGACGCCCAGGTGCTGTCCGACGGCGCCGAGCAGCCCCGCCGCTTCACCAAGTCGCCGCTGATGAAGGCCGCCCGCACGAGCAGTGCCCTGCTGGTGCAGCGGGCCGCCGTACGACGTGCCCGCCTCGATCAGCGCCGCGTCTTCGCCGGCGGGGAGGCCAACCGTGAACGCTAGGCCCCTGCACCCCGATCCCTCCGTTGCTCCCCTGCCCGGCCGCCCTCAGCAGACGTACCGGACTGGGGCCGGAACCGCTTCGAGTCCGCACACGGTCGGCGCCGCAGCACCGCAGATCACCGTCGACTACCAGGCAGCCCGGAACATCGCGGCCCAAGTCGCCCGGCAGCGCGAGGAGTTGCTGAAGACCGTCCCGGACATGGACCGGGACAGCGAGGAACAGCTCTGCCTGAACTGGATCAACGAGGCAGTCGCGCAGTGGTCGGTGGCGAACGCGATGACACCGCACGAGGACGAGGCGCTGCGGCGGGCCGTCTACGACCTGCTCTACCGGGCCGGGCGGCTGCAGCCGTATCTGGATGACCGACAGGTCGAGGACATCATCATCCAGGGCCCGGGTGAGGTGTGGCTGGACTACGGCGACGGTGCACGCCGGATGGTCGGCCCGGTCGCGGACTCGGAGGAGGAACTCCTCGACCTGCTGAGGGAGTTGGCACGCGACTCCGGGCACAACGAGCGGACCATCTCCACCGCGAACCCCACCCTCGCCCTCTCGCTCCAGGACGGCTCTCGCCTGCAGGCGATCACCGGGCTGGGGCCGATGACGTATGCGGTCATCCGCCGCCACCGCGTCTCCCACGCCGGACTCGACGATCTGGTGCGGCTGGGCACGATCGACCCGATCCTGCGGGAGTTCCTCGGCGCGTGCGTCCGCGCGGAGAAGAACGTCATGATCGCGGGGAAGCAGAGGGCGGGGAAAACCACCTTGTTGCGGGCAATGCTCCGGGAGTTCGACCCGGAGTGCCGCTTCGCGACCATCCAGACCGAGGACGAGATTTTCGCCCACAGCAACGGCTACCACCGCCAGGTCGTCTCGCTGGTCGGGCGGGAGTCCAACGGGGAGAAGGACGTCACCGGCCGCGGCGCGGGCGAGATCACGCTGCTGGACCTGATGCATCCGGCGCTGCGGATGTCGTTGGAGCGGATCGTGGTCGGTGAGGTCCGCGGCCCCGAAGTCGTGGCGATGATGCAAGCGCTGACGAACGGGTCGGGCGGCAACCTGTGCACGATCCACGCGCGCCGTCCCGACATCGTCTTCGACCGGATCGCCGAGCTGTATGCGCTCGCCCAGGGCAACCTCTCCGAGCAGCTCGCCTACCGGCAGACCGCCAACGGCCTGGACTTCATCGTGTACGTCGACATGACGGACGAGACGCGTATCGGTGGCCATCGCCACCGCTACGTCTCCCACGTCCTGGAGGTGACCGGCATCGGCGAGTCCGGGCGCCCGGCGACCAACACGATCTTCTCCCCCGGAAGGGAGTTCGGGGACCTGCGGGCGGTGCCGCGGATGGATCCGGGGTGTGTCGACGACCTGCGCCGGGTCGGCTTCGACTCCGGCCTGCTCCAACTGCCCTACGGAGCCTGGGAGCGTCCGCTTGCCCTGAAGGTGGGGGCCGGCCGGTGATCCTGTTGTGGGCGCTGCTCAGTGGCATGGCCGTCATCGGCGGGCTGATCGGCGTCATCTTCGGTGTGGTGGGGACGTCGGCGCCGCGCCGGGCCTCGCTGATCGAGCGGTGGAAGGCCGGCCGCGGCGGGGCGGAGCTGGGCGAGGCTGTCCGGCTTCGGCGGCGCACGCTGACGGTCGCGGCAGTGGTGGTGTTCGTGGCCGTGTGGCTCATCTCCGGGAATTTCGTGGCCGGTGCGCTGCTGGGTGCGGCGGTGGTCGGGGTGCCGTGGCTGATCTCGCCGGCGCAGATCGCGCAGGAACGCATCGGGCAGTTGGAGGCGCTGAGCGAGTGGACGCAGCGGCTGGCCGGGCTGCTGCGGCTCGGGATGGGCCTGGAACAGGCGATGATCGCCAGCCGTCGCGGTGCCCCGGAGGAGCTGGCCGGGCAGATCGTCAACCTGTCCGACCGGCTGCGGCTGGGATGGCGGCCTGAGGAGGCGCTGCGCGCGTTCGCCGACGAGCTGGACGACATCACCGCCGACAAGGTGGCGGCCGCGCTGATCCTCTCGGCGAGCGACCGCGGCCCGGGCCTCGCCCAGGGCCTGGAGGACCTGGCCGCGACCGTCCGTGAGGAGGTCGCCGGCAAGCGGAAGGTCGAGGCGGACCGGGCCAAGTCCAGGACGACCGTACGGTGGATGACCCTCATCACGCTGGGCATCGTCGTCGCCGGGTTCTTCGTGCCGTCCTTCACCCGCCCCTACAACACCCTGCTGGGCCAGCTGGTCCTGGCGTTCCTGACCGCCGGGTTCATCGCCACGCTCGCCCTGATGCGCTCACTGGGCAGCTTCCGGCACACCGCCCGGTTCCTTGTTGCCGATGCCCGCAGCACCGTCCGCCTGCCCGCGCCCATGGTGCAGCCGGTCGCGGAGCGCCACCTGGAAGGAGCCGGTCCGTGAACCTGTTTCCTGTCGTACTGGCCGGGGGCACGGTGGGTGCCGGCGTCTCCCTGTTCGTGCGTGAACTCCTGCAGCCGCAGCCCGGGTTGGCGGCGGCCTTGCAGCGCACCGGGCCCGCGAGTTTAAGCATGCCCGAGCCGGAGCTGGACCGGGAGGAGGTGTGGGGGCGTTGGCTGCTGGCCCGCCTTGAGTACCTGCCCGGCGTACGCATCCCGGCCAAGAACCTCGCTCTCCTCGGACAGGGTCGGGGGCAGTTCATGCTGAGGAAGTCGGCGCTCGCCGCGCTCGGTCTGCTGTGCCCCGTGCTGGTGTCCGTCCCCTGGATCATCGCGGGCGTCGACCTGCCCTTCTACGTGCCCGCGGCCGCCGGACTCGCCATCGCCGCCCTGCTGTTCATCACTCCCGATCTCGCGGTACGCGACCAGGCCGAGCGGGCGCGGCAGGAGTTCGCGCACGCGCTGTCCGCCTACCTGGACCTGGTGGCGCTCAAGCGGGCGGCGGACGCCGGACCGGCCGAGGCACTGGAGAGGGCCGCGGCTGTCGGGCGGGGCTGGCCGTTCCTTTATCTGCAGGGCGCGTTGCGCCGGGCCCGGCTGGAGAAGATCCCGCCGTACCAGGCGCTGTCCGAACTCGCCGACGAGTACGGCCTGCCGGTCCTGTCGGATGTCGCCGACATCATGCGCGGATCGGCCACCGACGGCGCCGCCGTCTACAAGGCGCTGCGGGCCCGCGCCGCCGCACTCAACACCGAGCTGCTCGCCGACCAGGCCGCCGAGGCCAATGCCGCCAGCGAGCAGATGACCGCCCCCGGCGCTCTCCTCGCTGTCCTGGTCATGCTGCTGATGGCGTTCCCCGCGGTGATCCGCATGCTCACCGTCTGACCCATTTCGACCTTCGAACACGCTCAACCCCTGGTGAGGAGCACGCACGATGAAGTACACCGAGATCCGGTCCTACCGCGTCATCCGCTGGCTGACCACGCGTTTAGAGGAGGCCTCCCGCCAGCCGGACCGGGGCGATATCAGCATCACCACCGTCATCATCTGGGTCGCCGCCGTCGGCGGCGCCCTGGCGATCGCCGGCACGATCGCCGTGGTGATCGCGAAATACAACTTGAGCCTGAGCGGGATCTGATGGTCAATGGCGCCCGTATCCGGACCTGGTGGCACGGGCGGCGCTGGGGGGATGACCGCGGGGACGCCTCCATCCAGATGGCGATCGTCTTCCCGGTCATCCTGCTCACCACGATCGCCGTCATCCAGGCCTCCCTGTGGTACTACGCCCGGGAGATCGCCCTGACCGCGGCCCGCGAAGGCCTCACCGCGGCCCGCGCCTACCAGGCGTCCCCCGCCGACGGTACGGCCCGCGCGCAGGAGGTCCTCGAGCGCAGCGCGGGCGACAGCCTGCACGGCTACGGCGTCACGGCCAGCACCGACGGACAACGCGTACGGATACAGGTTTCCGGTAGGGCGATGTCGATGATCCCGGGCCTGTCGGGCCTCAAGATCACGCAGTCGGCGTCGGGGCCCGAGGAGCGCTGGACGGCGGCGGGAGGGTGAATCCGTTGCGTATCAGGGGCCGTTGGAAGCGGGCGACCGGTGGGGACGAGGGCAGTGTCGCGGTCGAGGCCGCCATCGTCCTTCCTCCGCTGATCATGTTCCTGTGTCTGGCGATCGCAGGCGGACGCCTCGTCATGTCCGGCGCGAAAATCGACGCGGCGGCCGAGGACGCGGCGCGGGAGGCATCCATCCACCGCACCGTGGCGGCCGCGCAGGACGCCGCCCATGCGGCCGCCCTCGAGTCTCTGGACGATCAGGGCGTCAAGTGCGCATCCGCCAGCGTCAGCGTGAACACCGGCGGGCTCAACGTGCCCGTCGGGCAGGTGGGAACGGTCACTGTGACCGTGAACTGCACGGTCGACCTGTCCGGTCTTCTGCTTCCGGGCGTGCCCGGGGCCCGGACCCTGACGTCGACGGCGACATCGGTCGTTGACCAGTACCGCCAGCGGGAGGACTGATGATCGCGTGGCTGGCAGGCCGGCTCCGGGGACGCTGGGACGACCGGGGCGGCGTCACCATTTTCGTGGCCGTGTGCGTGGTCGCGCTGATCGGCATCATCGGCATCTCCGTCGATGGCGGCAGCAAGATGCGCGCTACCGAACGAGCCGATTACATCGCCGGTGAGGCCGCGCGGGCCGGCGGGCAGGCCATCGACCCGGCCCAAGCCATCGCCGGCGCGGCGATCGTGGTGGATCCGCAGGACGCGCAGGCCGCCGCCCAGGCCTACCTGCGCTCCGCCGGTGCGACGGGATCGGTCAGCGTGTCCGGGGACGGCAAGACGCTCACCGTCACCGTCACCGACTCGTACACAACCAAGTTCCTGCCCGTGGTCGGGATCGGCAATCTCGCGGTGACCGGCCACGGCAAAGCGACTCTCCTGCACGGCGTCACCGCACCCCAAGGAAACTGAATGCCCGTCCCCCGCTCCCCCACCACTACGCGCTCCGTGACGGCGCGGATCGTCATCACGGTCGGCAGTCTGCTGGTCCTGGCCGGTGCGCTCGCCGGGCTGCCGCTGCTGCTGGCCTGGGTGACCCCCGTCCTGTGGGCGTCCGGCCGCGACGACCTCACCCATCTGCTGGACCGGCAGGACACCGGCGGAGGGTTCCTGCTGCTGCTCGTCGCCGTGGGATGGATCGGCTGGTCACAGTTCACGTTCTGCGCCGTACGGGAGTTGAGCGCACAGCTGCGCGGCCACACCTGGCATGCCCCGCGCGGGCTGGGTGCCTCGCAGCGCGCCGCGGCCGTCCTGGTCGGCGGGATCCTGGTGCTGCTGCCCACCGGCTCCGCACTGGCCACGCCCGCGCAGGCCGCCCCCCACGCCACGGCCGCCCAACGCCCGGGGCAGGCAGGCACGCAGAGCTCCGACGCGGGCCGGGCGGCATCCGCTGCGGACCGCGTGCAGAGCGCGACCTACACAGTGCGGGAGGTACGGCCGGCGGAGAGCCTGTGGAGCATCGCCGAGAAGAACCTCGGCGACGGCGAGCGGTGGCGGGAGATCGCCGGCCTCAACGAGGGCCGCACCATGACGGACGGCCAGGTCTTCCACGCGAACAGCTTCCTGCAGCCCGGCTGGCAGCTCAAGATGCCCCCTGCCGCCGCCGGAACAGGAGGCCTCCGTACGCAGTTGGGTGACGACGGCGCGGCTGCCGCCGGCAGCAGTGAGCACGTCGTCACCGTCCACGCGGGCGACTACCTGTCGAAAATCGCCCAGGAGGAACTCGGCGACGGCAACCAATGGCCGAAGCTGTACGAAGCCAGCCGCGGCACACCACAGCCCGGCGGACTGCCCGCCATCACCGACCCGGATGTGGTCTTCGCGGGGCAGCAGGTGACTGTGCCCGGCATCCAAGCCGACCAGCACGCCGCACGACGCGACAGTGACGACGGCGAGGAGGCGGGCGGCCAAGAGGCCACTCCCCCGGCCGCCCAGACGACCGATGGTCAGATTCCGGGTGACGACGCGGAAGATGGGCCGACGCCGACACCGGGTACCACCGCGCCGTCCACGCCCTCCAGCATCCCGAGCAGTCGTCCCGCCGAGCAGCCCGGACAGGAGCAGCCTCCTTCCGCAACGCCCGCGCCCAGTACGGGTTCTGCTCCCTCTGTTGCCTCTCCGTCAACGTCGTCCGAAGCGTCGAGCTCCACTGCCTCCTCCCCCGCCGCCACGCCGTCCGCGACGCCGGGGGCGACTCCGCCGAGCAGTCCGCTGAACCTGCGCACCGTGCTCGGCGCCGGCGCGCTGCTGGCGGCCGCCGTCACCGGCGCTCTGGCACTGCGCAGGACACTGCAGCGCCGCCGCCGTCAACCGGGCGAGACCATCGCGATCGCGCCACAACCGTCGTCGGCCGAGGCGCAGTTGGCGGTGGCCGCCGAACCCGGCGGCGCTGCCCGCCTCGACGTGGCCTTGCGCACGATGGCCTATCAGGTGGGCCGGGGGGGAGACGGAGCGGTCCTGCCGCCGCTGCGGGCCGCGCGGATCGGTGCGCGCGCGGTCGAAGTGCTGCCCGAGGACCTCGCCCAGGAGCCACTGGCGCCCTTCAACAGCGGGAAGGCCGGCTGGTGGGTCCTGGCCGCCGACGCCGATCTCCTGGACGAGGAGACGGCCCACCAGGTTCCGGCGCCGTATCCGGGGCTGGCCACCGTCGGCAGCACCGAAGCGGGCGACCTGGTGCTCCTCAACCTTGCCCGTGTGCCTGCCGTGCTCCTGGACGGCAACCCGGTTCACATCACCGAGGTTTGCGTCTCCCTCGCCCTCGAACTCGGGATGAGCTCCTGGGCGAGCAACGTCGAAATCATCACCATCGGGTTCGGCGAGGACCTGCCCGGGCTGCTGCCGACCGCGCGGATCACGCACATGCGCCACGCCGCACACGCGCTACGCGATCTGAGCGAACGGCTGCTGGAAGCACACCAGCTGCCGGAGACCAGCCGGCAGCCCTATCTGCTGCTGTGCGCATCCGCGCTGGCCGAGGACACAGCCTGGGAGTTCGCCGAGGTCATCGACAAGGCCACGACGGTGCCCGTCACCCTGATCGCACCGGCGTCTTCCGCAGCCGCGCACTTTCCCGAAGCGGAGATCCTCAACGCCTCGCTCACCACGCCACAGCCCCTCGACTCCGTCGGTGCCGACATCACCGTGCAACGCCTGGAACACGCCGCCTACCAGCAGATCACCGACGCGCTGACGTTGTCCGCCCAGAACGCCCACCCGGCCGAGGGGCCCTGGCAGGACGTTCCGGACGAGCCCGACAGCACGGTGCCACCCCCGCAGACCACGCCGACAGAGCCCCCGGCCACGCCCGCGGGCGACGACACCACCACAAGCTGGTCGACAGCAGACGGCGACAACGGCATCTTCCCGGCTCTGCTCGCCGCCACCACCGACCCGTCCCAACTCCGGCTGCTACCCACCGCTGACACACCGCCACAGGCCGAGGCCAACACCCGGAGCGCCGACTCGGGGGCGCCCTCCACCACAGAGGCCTCAGAGAGTGGCGACCGGAGCAACGGTGACGAAGCCCCCGCGCCGGAGGCCAAGGAGGAACGGGAAGCCCATGACCTGCACGCGCCGGAAATCCGGGTACTGGGTCCGATCCAAGTGACCGGCGTGGAACGCACCGGTCACGGCCCACGCATGGCACAGCTCGCAGCGTTGTTGTTTTTCCGGCCCGGACGCGGCGCGGATGCCCTGTGCTCTGACATGGATCCCGTCAGCCCCTGGTCGTCCGCCACCCTCAACGCGCGGGTCCAGGGCCTGCGCAGCTCTCTGGGCAACGACCCCAACGGCAACCCCTACGTGCCGCGCCGAAAGGCCGCCGACGACCCCTACCGGCTCTCCCCCAGGGTGCGCTGCGACTGGACCCGCTTCCTTCAACTGGTTGAAAGCGCACTGCCGTTGGGCCCGCACGGCCTCCCCGATCTGGAGAGGGCGCTCGCCCTGGTGCGCGGCCGCCCGTTCGGCGGCCGGCCCCTGCCGTGGGCCGAGCCCTACCAGCAGGAAATGGTCACGCGCATCGTCGACGTGGCACACACCGTGGCCACCTACCGCACTCCTCCCGGCCCGCACCACGATCTCAGCGCGGCCCGCCGGGCCGTCGCGACCGGTCTCGACGTCGACGAAACGGCTGAGCTGCTGTATCGGGGATGGCTGCGAATCGAGGCTGCGGCCGGGAACCGGCAGGGGCTGCACACCGCCATCGCCCGTGTCCAGCAGGTGAATCGGGGGCTGGACTGTTCCCTGGAGCTGGAAACCGAGCAGCTCATCAACGACCTGCTGGGCACACCGCGCTCCGCCGGGGCGCAGTTGTGATGACCGCGCCGCGCCCGGCATCGCCCTCCTCACCGCCAGCCCCCACACCCCCATCAGCCCTTCCCACGGCGCATGGTCTGCATCGCGCCCGGGCCGTCCTCAGCCGCACCCAGCGGGTGCTCATCGCCGTGGTGGTCTCCGGTGCGATGGTCATCGCCGGTATCGGCTTCGCCGGTTCGTACGCCGCCGTACGCGAGCTCGCCCTGAAGAAGGGCTTCGGGAACTTCGCCTACGTCTTCCCGATCGGCATCGACGCGGGCATCTGTGTCCTGCTCGCCCTCGACCTGCTCCTGACCTGGATCAGGATCCCCTTCCCGCTGCTGCGCCAGACGGCATGGCTGCTCACGGTCGCGACGATCGCGTTCAACGGCGCCGCCGCCTGGCCCGACCCGCTCGGTGTCGGCATGCACGCGGTGATCCCGATCCTGTTCGTGGTCTCGGTGGAGGCCGCCCGGCACGCCATCGGCCGCATCGCCGACATCACCGCCGACAAGCACATGGAGGGCGTCCGGCTCACCCGCTGGCTGCTCTCCCCCGTCCCCACGTTCCTCCTCTGGCGCCGGATGAAGCTCTGGGAACTGCGCTCCTACGAGCAGGTCATCAAGCTGGAGCAGGACCGCCTCGTCTACCAGGCCCGCCTCCACTCCCGCTTCGGCCGCGCCTGGCGCCGCAAGGCCCCGGTCGAGTCGATGATGCCGCTGCGCTTGGCCCGCTACGGCGTCCCCCTCGCCGAGACCGCCCCCTCGGGCCTGGCAGCGGCGGGCATCGAGCCCGTACTGCCGCCCCCCACCCCGCAGTTGGAGCCGACAACAGCACCAGGATCTGGAACGGGAAACAGCCCACAGCAATGCGTCGGACAACAGCCTCCCGCCCAAGACGCCCAACCCCTCTCGCAGCCGGAGCAGGACCAGCCCCGGCACCAGGACTCCGACGGCAACGAGAGCCTGCTCCAGGAAACCCGCCCGCACACAGTCCACGACGACGAAAGCCTGGGGTACGACCAACCGATCCAGCACGTCCCCGAACACGAACAGGAGCCGGAGAACCCACAGCAGTACAAGCAGCAGGAAGGGCATACCCGGCCGTCACAACCAGCCGAAATCCCCTGGTTCACCATTCCTCTGCGCAGCATCACCCGGTCAGACGGCCAAGTGATGCAAGAACCCGCCCGCAGCCACGAGGAACAAGAGCCCGACCAACGTAACCAGCAGCACAACGACGCGCCCGGTCGGCGACGCGAGTTCGGCAAGGAACACCCGCCCACGACCGAACCCGGTGCCGACACCAGCAAACACCACGTCATCGAATCCAGACCGGACGATCCAGATCAGATGGCAATGGGCACGGACACTTACGCGGCCAACGGCCAACCCCGCCTCCACGTGAATGCCACGGCCGACGGCCGGGCGCAGGCCAAAGACGTAACAACGAGCGAATCCCTTGCACTTACCACCGTCGACCGCTACTACCTCGCCTGGCAGGAGCTACGGCATCGCCAAGGACGCGAGCCCGACAGCACCGAGCTGTCAGCCCACCTTGCCCACCAGGGCATCGTGGACCGCAATAGCCAGCCCCTCAAACCAAAGACCCTGGCCCGTTATTTGCTGCAATTCCGGATTTACACCATCTGGGCCGAACACCGGGCCACCGACGACAACCCCGACACCGACCACATCGTCAAATATCTTGCACAGCACGGCATCACCGCGCAGTACAACAAGCCCATCCACACAAGCGATCTCGAGAGATACGGCGCTGCCTTCGAACGCCGTTGGCAAACACTCATCACCACAGCACTACCTGACCGCCCGGACACGGACACCACATCGCCTCGTTACAGCAGCCCGATGAGATGAGCGAGCCATCTTCCCGGGGGTGTCGCTGTCCAGGAGCCAGGGCGATACCAGTCCGGCCGGGACGGCCAGCGCACCGGCGGTGAGACTGGCGGCGGTGAAATGAATCGCGCACGCCCGCTAGCAGCGAGGGCCTCGTGGCATTCGGCGACTACGGAAGTGGGAAGGGGTCCCAAAGATCGCCGAGGGCTGGCATTCGGGACGGCGGCAGGGGTACTCGTCCGCGGGTGGGCCCGGTACCGGCAGGCGGAGGCGGTCGCGGCGACCCGAAACGGTGGCCCTTGAACCAGCCGTGTGCCTGCCCGAAAGCAACGGCCCTGACGCGCAACACCCGGCCGACAGGCTCTGAAGTCAATCTCCCGCTGCCCTCTCGCGGTCATGGACCTGTCGCACGTCATGTCCTGCGACTCCTCGGGGTTCAACGCCCTCTTGCGCCTACGACAACGCGCCGAGGAAGCCGACGGTCAACCCGACAGAGGGATCGCACGGGCCCACCGGAAGACGAAGGTTGGTCGATCCGTCCAGCAGGTCTCCGGCAGGGGACGGCGCTCGACCTCCCCAGGTAGTGCGCCGTCCCCGCCATCGGGCCTCGCTTACCCGCACGTTCCCGTCATACGCCCATCCAGAGCAACGAGGTCGGCAACCGTCATCCGGGACTGAACGGCCAGCTCACCGCCAGACCCAGCCGAACGCGGCGATAGGTCCTACCTGCGGCGGGTCAAGCGCCCCGCCCGAGGTAGCCGGAACGGAACGTGGGAGCCACCAGGGAGCCGAACGCTCCCTACGGTTTTTCCCAGAACCGCCCGTTCCCCCGACCCGGTGCTCTACGGCCGGGAGAGGGGAACGGGCGAAACTCCTACTCAGGCTCGGCCAAGCAGGTGGGAGGGCCGGGCCGTCAGCGCATCGGGCCGGGGTCACCGGGCCGGATGCGGCCACGCCAGCCTGCTGTGTCGCCGTCCTCACGCTCGACGTAGTCCTTGAAGCGGCGCATATCGCCCTTGACCCGTCGACCTATGACGCCCAGCGCGTCGGCGCCCTTCTCGGCGACACCGGTGGGTTCGACGTCCATGGTCAGCTCGACCCGGGTGTGCAGGTCGTCCAGACGCTCGAACCGGACCGACCCGCTCTGCTGGGTGTCACCGCCCACCGACCGCCAGGTGATCCGGTCGTCCACCAGCTGGTCGACGATCTCGGTGTCGAACTCGCGCCGCACCCCGCCGATCTTGGTGGTCCAGTGGTTGTGCCGGTCGTCGAGCTGCGTGACCTCCTCGACGCCCTCCATGAACTGCGGGAACTCCTCGAACTGAGTCCACTGGTCGTAGGCCGCGCGGAGCGGGACCTCCACGTCGACTGCTTCCTTGACCGTACTCATGAGTCCCTCCTCTTATGCCTTGTGTGCGTGTGCGAAGCACCGAGTACCCGGGAACGCCGAGCGAAGTCTCCGACCCGATCGCAGGAAGGCGTTGGCCGGCCTTCCCGTCCAGGCGGCCCGATTCGGCGCCCTCCCCCGCCGTCGCACGATCTCTCCGCCGACGTCGCGGTGGTCGGTGGCGGAATGGCGGGGCTCAGTACGGCGTGGGAGCTGGCCAGGTCTCCGGCGCTTGGTCGGCCCTCTGCCTATCTCACGGTGGAGGCGGCACGCAGGTAGTCGTTCCATCCCTCTCACAGGTCGGCCAGGAACCCCGCCCGCACCTTCACCGGCCCCGGCGTGAGGTCGATCCGGGCGAACAAGAAGGCAGAGGCCGCAAACGTCAGCGCGTCCCACCCGATGGCCCACGCCGACCCAGCCGCCGCGACGAGAACACCGCCGAGGGCCGGCCGCCGACCTTGACGAGGTTCTGCGCGATCTTCAGCAGGGCGTTCGCCGCGTGCCGGGCCTCGGCCGGCACGACCTCCTTCACGATGCCGCCCGCGGCCGGGGTGAAGAACGCCGAGGCCGCCCCGCAGATCCCGGACATGAGCACCAGATGCCACACCCGGGCCGTGCCGGACCACAGCAGCGCAGCGGCCAGGGCCTCGGCGAGCGCGCACACGATGTCGGACCACACCATGACCCGGTGACGCGGGAGCCGGTCGGCGACGACTCCGCCCACCAGAAGTAGAAGGATCTGGGGTGCGACGCTCGCCGCGAGGACCAGGCCGAGGGCGCCCGCGCCCCCGCCGATGTGCAGCACCGCGAACGCGAGGGCGATCGGACTCACGGCCGATCCGGTCCACGACAGGACGCGTGCGGTGAAGTGCAGCCGGTACGGCCTGAGCGCGAGGGGCGCCCCTGCTTCCCAGACGCGGGCCGTCCAGCCGATCCGGTGGCCGGGCCCCGCCGTCCAGTCCCGCAGCCGCGCTTTACGCAAGATCCAACTCCGCCCAGGAACAACGAAATCCCGGCAGCGAGACGCCACCGGGAAAGCTGCCCGACTCTAGAGGACACGAAAGATCGTCTGTCGCAGACGCAACAGCCCCCACACCGGGAAGTCCGGCGACCGCGCCGAAAACCCCCGCCAGACCATCCCACCGGCCGCCGGTTCCTCCGGAGGGTCCTCGCCCCGGGCCGTGGGTGTGACCGAGCACGGTATCTGGCACGGATGGTCAACTCCGATGCAGAGAAGTGGCGGGACCGTCTGAATCCTCGCTGGTACGCGGTGCGGCCAGCTCCTTCCGGGATCGGCCGTCGGATGGCTGACGACCGGGTGGAAAAGGTCCTACAGCGCTGAGTGTTCAGCTGCTGAGGTCAAACGCGCCCCACGCGGTGAACGGCTCAGCCTGGACGTAGATCCTGCTTCCCGACCGCACCCGCTCAGCCTCAACAAGGGCCACCCCGCCCGCCGCTCATCGGCCAGATGCAGCACACGGACACCTGTGACTGAGCGCGGCACCTGGCCTGGATGGCCAACTCCGATGCCCGTTTTTGCGACAGGTGAGGGCGGGCAACGGTGTCTCGGCCTCGTCGCATCTGTGCCAGATTGCCTTCATCGTCAGTCACACAACTGACCTTCTATGGCAGAGACAGCCTGGACATGTGACAGGACAAGGCGGCGATGCGCGAGATCGACGTCGATGATCTGCACCGTGAGGACGTCGCCGGCCTCGACGAGGTCCCCGGACGACTCATTCAGCTCGCTGGTGGGCACGAGCCCCTGGAAGCCGTCCTCCCGGTCCTCGATGCGGACGAAGGCGCCGAACGGCACGATCTTGGTGACCGGCCCCGTAACCACCTGGCCGACCCTCTGTGCTAGCTGCGGCCAGGGGTCTTCCTGCACTGCTCGGAGCGACAGCGGCACCCGTTCCCGGACCATGTCGACGTCGAGGACCTCAGCCGTGACCTCTTGGCCGATGCTGACGACGTCAGAGGGGTGGTCGAACGGGCGCCAGGACAGCTCCGGGATGTTGATCATTGCGGTGAAGCCGCCGATATCCACGAAGGTGACGCCGAAGGTGGCGATGGTCGTCACTGTGCCGGTGACGGCCTGGCCGCGCCGCAGGGTCTTCAGGAACGCCCAGTCCCGGTCGCTGGGCGTCGGTTCGGTCTGCCAGCGAGCGCGCAGAACGCCGTCGCTGTCGGGCAACACAGCAGTGAACAGCGGGAGATCCTCGCCGGCATACATGGATACGACGCCGGCAGCACGCGCGCCGGCGAGCTGGGAGGTCACCGCCTCGAACTGGGTCTCGTCCACGACCGTGCTCGTGATCCGACCGTCCTCGTCCTCCCAGACGATCTCCACGAGGCCTTCGTCGGGCAGAGCTGCCACTGCCTGGTCGACGTCGGTGAGCAGGTCCGGCCAGACGGCCAGCTGTACGCGTGGGGCCAGTTGGGAGCGCACGGTCTCGATGTTGTCGCGGGTCAGGCGGTGCCACCGGGAGGCGTTGCCGGCGAAGACCTCCTCCAGGAACACCGCGCGGTGGGCACTGACGGTCCACCGCAGGCGGGCCCAGAAGTCGGCGTCGGCCGGCCGTTGCACGTACGCCGGGTCGTCGGGGGCGAAGTCGTACGGTGAGGCGTCCAGGCGTTCCGGGAACAGGCCGAGCGCGCGGATACGGGCCAGTGCGGGTTCACAGGGCAGGTTGCTGCCGATGTAGAGGTACTGGTCCCAGCCGACGTGCACCGTGAATGCTCCCCCCGCCTCCAGGCGGCACCAGGCACCGTTGTCGCGGAGCATGGCCCGGACAAGCTCCAGGCCGACACCGATCGGCACCAGAGCACCGTCGTGGAACCCGGCCGGCCCGTCCGGGAACAGGCCGGTCAAGCCGTAGCCGTCGACCGGTGGCTCCAGGCCGAGGCGGACGAAGCCTTTGAGCTGTGGCTCGCGGATCTCCAGCCGATC
The DNA here is from genome assembly GCF_044763565.1 of Streptomyces sp. NPDC096013. Taxonomy (NCBI): domain Bacteria; kingdom Bacillati; phylum Actinomycetota; class Actinomycetes; order Kitasatosporales; family Streptomycetaceae; genus Streptomyces; species Streptomyces sp. NPDC096013. The sequence goes on from NZ_JBIWGK010000023.1 coordinate 98,831, forward strand.
GATGCCTGCCGCCTCCGCGAAGGCAGCGACGGCCTCCAGATAAGCCTCCTCAACCGGCCCGTGGTCACTGACCGCGTCCTCGGCACCGGTGTAGTGACCGCACTCGTCCCGGTCGGCAGGGTCGTACTTGGTGATCCGGTGGACGAACGGCGGCACGCTGCTCCCGAGGTGGTCTGAAGGGGATCCCAGCGTAGGTTCCACTGCCCAGACCAAGGTCAGGATTTTCTGGAGAACAACCCAGGGTCACCTCCGCTGGGCACCCTCTGATCGCCAAGTTCAATGCACACCCACGACAGGTCCCGTGCTCACTGGACAGGTCTGGCGCACAGTCACAACAGGCGCGCACCACCGGAGGGCGGGCCCTAGCCGCTAAATTCGAAGTCGGGTCGCCCGGAGGGATCGCACCTCCGGGCTCCCACAGAACCGTGCGTAACAGTCTCCCGTTACACGGCTCTTGCCACCTTGATCACCAAGCCTTCGCGGTCCATGCCCAGTGGGCGAAGAGCCTCGGCTGCTGGCGGGTGACGCGTTGCCAACAGGCATGGGCTCTCGTGTATGTCCGGAACCGGCGATATTTCCTGCGGATCCAGCGCATCAGGTAGACGTTGATGCGCTGGAGGAGGGGATGCAGTGCGGAGCGGTAGAAAGCTCCGTAGTACTGCATCCAGCCACGCAAGATGGGGTTGATCCCCCGCGCGACCTCGAAGAACGTCAGGTAGACCCGCCGGTGAAGCCGCCAGGAGCGAACTTCTTTGCCGATCTTGTTCAGGGCGTCCTTGCTGATTGCGGGAAGGAAACTGGTGAAGCTGTATCCCTTCCGTGACCGTGCTTCGCGGGCGCGGAAGGTGAACCCGAGGAAGGTGAACGACGTGTACTCGTAAGAGCCGCGCCGACTCTGATCCTTGCAGTACACGATCCGGGTCTTGTCGGGGTGCAGCCGCAGCCCGACTTCCTCCATTCTGTTCGCCACGTCGGCCAGGACCTGCCGGGCCTGGCGCTCGGTGACGCAGTGCACGACGGCGTCATCGGCATACCGCTCGAACTGGATCCCCGGATAGTTCCGGGCAAGCCAGGTATCGAACGCGTAGTGCATGAACAGATTCGCCAGCACGGGCGAGACCGCCGAACCTTGAGGGGTCCCACGGTCGCGCTTCAGCAGGGTGCCGTCGGGCAGCTGAAGCGGGGCACGGAGCCACCGATCAACATACAACCTCACCCAAACGGCGTCGGTATGAGCTTCCACGGCCTTGACAACGAGGTCCCAGCGGACGCTGTCGAAGAACTTCTGGATGTCGAGATCGATCACCCAGTCTCTTTTCCAACAGCGTTGCCGGCAGACCTCCACCGCATCAAGCGCCGACCGTCCAGGTCGATATCCGTAAGAATCTTCGTGGAAAATCGGATCCACGCGAACCCCGAGATGTCGCGCCACGACGGTCTGCGCAACTCGGTCAGCGACAGTTGGAATGCCGAGCATTCTGACGCCACCGCCGTGTTGCTTGGGTATCTCGACCGCACGCACCGGAGGCGGAAAATAAGCCCCCGAGGACATTCGATTCCAGATCTTGTAGAGGTTGCCCTTCAAGTCCTTTTCGAATTCCTCGACGGACTGCCCGTCCACGCCCGGAGCGCCCTGATTCCTCTTGACGTCTCTATACGCCTCCAGTACTTCCCACTTGGAGATATCAAACGGCTTACTCAGTGACTTCAGCTTGTCCATCGGCTCCTCCCGGTAGCGTCCGGTTGACCTGATACACACAGCCACAGATGGCCCGGCCCCTTCGCTCCACCCCCGTTACAAGGGCTTCATCACTACTACGAACCGGTCCGCCAGCACCTCTCGCGACGGTACTCAGCCCCTCGCAGGTCCTCTGCTCGGAGTTCTCCCTCTCGCCCCCTCTCGGGAAGCTGTGTCGAGACGTGCCTTCCCGCGTTCCATGCGAGAGCAGCAGATCAGGCTCACGCCGCCTTCGTGCCGGACACCACCTGGCCAGTAAACGGGTTTCCGCCAGACTCATCCCGAGACACACGTGTTTTCTCTCGGTTTTGATGCCACTTCGAATTAAATAACGACACTTCATCAGCGGTTCGCTTGCGCTCGTCTTCCTGATCCCTACCTGACACCTCAGAGGTGCCTTTTCTGCATCGCTCACCACAGTCGCGTCACCGCTTCCGCGGCATGCAGTGGTTTGAGACCTCCCCCCGCAGGGCGGTCCCGAAGGGCCATACCTTCATCTCTCGCACAGCATTGTTTTCTAGAGCGGCCTACATTTCGCCCCTTTCAACATTCGCGGCACACCACATGATTGAATCGGCGACATGGAGCAGCATCCGACGTTTCCGCGTGACCTGATCCGGACCCAGCGCCAGCGGGCCCGCACCTATGCGGCCCTGGAGCGCCGTCCCCTCCAAACGGCTGCGCTGCGTCGCCAGTTGCAGCAGTTGGACAACCGGATCACCGCTCACCCGTTCTGGCGGACGACGGCCGGGCGCTCGCCGTCCGCCAAGATCGCGTTGCGAGACCTGGTCCGGGAGATCGAGGCGGCGGAGGAACTGCTGTCGGACCAGCAGCGGCGCATCCTGGCGTTCATCAGGAGATGGGCTGCCGAGCATGACGGCAAAACTCCCTCCGTGCGGGAGATCGGCCGGAGCATGGGTCTGTCCAGTACCGGCAGCGTCGCGTACCAGCTCGGGCAGATGGAACGACTCGGCGTCCTCGACCGCAGCGACCGCCGTGGCCCGGGAAAAGGGATCGCCCTGCTCTGGTGACCAATGGGGGCGTCACCCGATGGGGGCGTAGCGGTGATGGGGGCAGGTGCAGCGAGGGACGAGGAGGATGCCGCCGCCGTGAGGGAGCGGTATGTCAGCGGTCTGCCGGCACTCGCGGTGCAGGTCCGCGTAACCGGGTTGCTGGGCGACCGCGCACTCGGCGGACATGGTCGAGGTGTCCTCGGTGGGCGCGTACATCACAGAATGCCGCCGCTGCTCTCGGAGTTCACGGCGCGGTTGCGCTCCTGCATCGCCGTGAGACGGTCCTCGGTCGTGGCCAGGCGGACGAGAGCGGGGGCGGCGTCCCACTCGCGCCCGCCGGTCACCGGCCGCAGCTGTACGTACGGGCCCTCGTGCCCCATGACGTAGCCCAGTTCGTCTCTCTCCGTGTCGTGGACCAGAGCGCCCGCTGGTAGTTCGACCTCCTCGCCAGTCACTCCTGGGCTCCCCGCCGGAGGGCGTTGGCCAGGCGTTCGGCGACGTCGGCACGGATGCGCCCCAGTTCGACGAGCTTCAAGTCGGGCGACGCTGCGTCAACCCGGAGCGAGGGGAAGACGATCCCGGCCTCGGTGAGCACGGCCCGCAACGACTCCACGGCCACGTACGGGTCGACTTCCAGCGCTTTCTTCGTAGCCATGAACGGGACGCTAGAAGTGGGCGGCCTGCTGGCGGTAGGCTGTTTTCTCGTATTTGCTCGATGCCTCATGAGGATTGCTGGACTTTTCTCCTGACCCCCACCTGAGCCCATAGTGCCGAGCCGGTCATCTCGCCATGCTGTTGGATCAACCTCTGGAAGGGAGAGCGTCCATGGCTCGCCAGCTACGCTTCACCGGCACAGACAGCAAGGTCGACGGCTGCCCCGCCCTGCACACGGACGAAGGCACCGGCGAGATCGTCGTCCAGGGCACTCCGGTCACCGACCCACACGACCTCGCCCAGCTGAAGCACTTCGGGCCCGACGACGCAGCGGTCGTCGTACCGCGCGAACTGCTCGTGAACTGGGGGCCGAAGGAGATGGAGCGGGTGCCCGAACTGATCGACCGAAACACCTTCCAGCGCCTCTTCGAGACGTTCGAACACACCGCCTGGCGCCTGGAGACACGGCGCGGCTATGCCTCCGACCGTCAGGACCCCGACTACCAGGCGTTCCTGGCCACCGGCTCGTCGCCCTTCGACCCTGACGAGCCCTGGTTCGTGAACATCCGCCGCCAGACCAGGGCCGGCAAGAAGGTCAGCCGGGTGCGCATCGCCGACAACCCGCCCACCACCGGGCAGTTGTTCCTGCTCGACTACGCCCGGCACAACGCGGCAGTCGGCGAGGACATCCGTTACCTGTGGCGTCAGGACGCGGCCCAGCTGCCCGCCGAAGACTTCTGGCTCTTCGACTCGCGCCTGGTCGCCCTGCTCCACTTCGACAACGCCGACAACCTGCACGACATCGAACTGATCACGGAGCCCGCCGAAGTCGTGCGGTACTCCATCGTCCGTGACGCGGCCATGCACGGCGCCGTACCGTACGACCAGTTCGCCGCGCAGGTGGCCCCGACCAAGTAACGCGTGACCGGTGAGCACTGACTACCAGCAGGCACGGGAGGCGCTCGGCGCGCGTCTGCGCGAACTGCGTTTCTCGTCCCCGGGTGGCCGGCTCACCGGTCAGCAACTCGCACAGCGGCTCGGTTGGCCGGGCTCGAAGGTCAGCAAGCTGGAGAACGGCAGGCAGACGGCCACCCCCGAGGACCTCCAGGCTTGGGCCGACGCGACCGGCCAGCCGGACCTGTACCCCGAACTCGCCGCCCGCCTGGCGGGGTTCGAGTCCCACATCAGGTCGTGGCGCCGGGCCCTTGCCAACGGCTTCAAGCCGCTGCACGAGGGTCTGAGCGCCGAGATCGAGCGCACCACTGACATGTGGGTCTGGGAAGAGTCGGTCATCGCGGGGCTGTTGCAGACCCCCGAGTACTCCCGCCACGTCATCCAGCGCTACTCGGTACTACTGGGCGGCGCCAACGACATCGAGGCCGCCGTACGTTCCCGGGTGCAGCGCCAGGAGTGGCTGTACCGCCCTGGACGCAAGCTGCACGTGCTGATGTGGGAGGCCGCGTTGCGGTCGCTGATCTGCCCTCCCTCCGTACTGGCCGCCCAGCTCGACCGACTCACGGGCGTGGTCGGGATGGACACCGTCGAGCTGGGCATCATCCCCTTCACCGCCTCGGTGAAGATCGTGCCCGCCAACGGCTTCTGGGTCCTGGACGACAGCTTGGTCGTCGCCGAGGACTGGCATGCCGAGTTGTGGTTGGACGACGCCGACAACATCGCCCTCTACTCGAAGGTCTGGCGCACCCTGCGTGAGTCCGCCGTCTACGGCTCCGACGCCCACGCCCTCATCAACTCGGCTCGCCGAGCCCTCAACCCTCGTTGAGCTCAGCTCCGCCAGAAGGCGAGTCGAGCCAACCCTCGAGCTTCGACCTGTGGAAAGGGAGTGTAAATCTAAATTGACACACCCGCTTCGCGTCCACGCCGGTCCGGGCAGGCGGGCCGGGGTGGGTTGCGCCAGGTGTGAGTCAACGTGGTAGCGAGCCCGTGGGTCATGACGTCGGTCGATGTCGTCGTCCCGTCAGCGATGTGTCGGCTTCCACCCTGGTCTCCATGGGCAGGGGGACCACGGTGGGCCCCTGAAGGACGCGCACTCGCTGCAACCTGGACAAGGGGGCTGCCGTCGGTGCCCGCACTGGTGCGGTGCGGGACATCGGGTCGGCTCACCGGTGCGCGCGAGGGTGTCGGGCACCGTCGGATGGTGCGCACCGGGTGCGGTGGCGGACATCGGGCGGGACTTTCAGCCGGTCCTCGTCTGCTGGGTGGCTCGGGGGTGCTGCCGAATGCGGAGCGACGGCCGCCGACTCCGGCATCTTCAGTCCCCCGGGGCACGAGGGCGTCGAAATCGAGCCAAAGGGGCTCCCGTCCCTGGCGTCCGCCCCTTACCGCGTTAATGATTGAACAGTCAACCAAATGCTCTGCCCAGTGATGGGCCCGGCGACCTGGTCATCCCTCGTGCTCGACCCACAGCAGAGGAGAACTCACATGAGCTTCCCGCTCGTGCGCAACCCCGGCGAAGGCACCCTCTACTCCTATTACGACACCGTCCAGGAGCAGGTCGTGTCAACCTCCGAGACGCAAGGAGTGGCCACCGTCCTGCGGCTGAACATGCGCCCGTCGGACGCGCCGCCCCTGCACAGCCACAGCGGAGAGGACGAAAGCTGGGTGATCCTGTCCGGCCGCGTCCGCTTCTGGGTCGGATCGGCCTCGCTCGACGAGTGTGACGTCCATGACGCCGGGCCGGGCGCCTATATCTTCGGCCCCCGCCTGGTTCCCCACACCTTCCAGCCGATCACCTCGACGGCCGAGGTGCTGCAGATCAACAACCCCGGGGCCGTCGAGGGCTACTTCCGGTCGGTCGGCTCCGCCGACGCGCGTCACGACACGGACCATACCGACCTGCTGGCCCAGTACGGCATAACACTCCTGGACGGGCCGCCGAAAGCCTGAGGCCGTTCTCGCGCGGGCCACCCCTCGGATGCCCCGGGCCGAGGCCACTGGGACGGGAGAAAGCTCAAAAAGACGGGACTCTCCCTGCCGAGCCGGATCACCGCGGGCTGTGGGCGACAGAAAGCGCACCAACAGAACCGCGCCGTCCACATGCCGCACCGCGGCCATCCGGCGCCGGCCGTCGGCATCGAGATCCGCTGGACAAGTCCATGGGCACGAGAGGCTGACGCTGTGTCTGCGCGGCGCGCCTGATGCGATCCGGGTGTCGGGTCCCGTCGCGGTGACGCAGATAATCTGCTGGATCGGACACGGCATGCGATGTACGGCATTGCTGCACGACATCGGGTTGCAGGTGACCATGCTGAAGCTCTGCGGTGGAAGCGCATGGCGCGCCAGCTGCTGGCCGCTAGGGGCTGTTTGGGGTTCGGATCATGTGGTCTAGGTACCGTCCTTGGGCCTCCGGAGGCGCGCCCGGGTGGCGGCATGCCGTGGTGGGGTGTGGGGACGGACCGCCGGGTGAGGGGAGGGTCGGGTGGAGATGCCCCGGGTGAGCCGGGCGGGGCGGCGCGGCCGCCGTCGGGATCTCCTCCCGCGGCAGGACGCCTGCGCGCGTCGACGGCGCGTACGGCGTGCGAAGCCGCGGGTTGTCCTCAGACCGTGGCGCTGGACTCGGCGGACTCCTCGCGCACGCGCAGTCGATAGCGCAGCGGGGACTCGCCGACGACCCGTTTGAAGGCGGTGCTGAACGCGCTCTCCGAGCCGTAGCCCAACTCGCCGGCCAGCGCTCCGACGCGCGCGTCGCCGTCCCGCAGCGCGCGCTGCGCGAGCACCATCCGCCAGCGGACCAGATAGCTCAGCGGCGGCGTCCCGGCGACTTCGCGGAAGCGCTCGGCGAAGGTCGTCCGTGACATCGCCGCGGCCTGGGCGAGTTCCTCCAGACTCCAGGCCCGGCCGGGGTCGGCGTGCATCCGGTCGAGCGCCGGGCGCAGCCGCTCGTCCGCGAGCAGCCGCAGGACTCCCGGAGGGAGTTGGGCCTGTCCGACGTACGCCCGCAGCACCTCCAGGAGCACCAGTTGGCCGTACTGCCGGACGGCGAAGGCCGAGCCGATCCGGGCGGCCGTCGCCTCGTCGAAGAGCCGGGTCAGGCAGGAGAGCAGCCGGTCCGAGCCCGTCTGTGCGGCGCGGATGTGGGCCAGCGGCGGCAGGGAGTCGACGAGCAGCGTGCGGCCGGCCTCGTTGAGGTTGATGCAGCCGCCTATCAGGATGTCGTCGGCGCCGCGGTCGGAGACTGCGAAGGCGGCTGCCGTGAACTCGGACTCGGGGCGCACTTCGCAGCGCGGTGGGTCCCCGGCCTCGAACGCCACCCAGCGGCGTCCGGTGAGGATAGCCACGTCGCCGGTCTCCAGCTCGATCGGCCGGTCGACGCCGTCGGTGGAGAGCGTGGCCCGGCCGTTGACCATCGCGAAGAACTTTACCGGGTCGTACAGCGGTCCCCGCGACTGCCAGCCGCCCCGGGCCACCGCCCCGCCGGTCAGCACCCCGCGCACCTCGACCAGGTCGAAGACCTCGGACAGCCACTCGCCACCGCTCATATTTCCACGCTTCCGTACTCTCGCTAAAGAAATCCGGACGGACAACTATTCATCGTACGGGTCGGAGCGTAGAGGCTGGGGGTATCCCCGATCCACAGGAGACAGCAGACATGCGCTACCGAACCCTCGGCCGGACCGGCATCCGGGTCAGCCCGTACGCACTCGGCGCCATGATGTTCGGCGCCATCGGCAACCCCGACCACGAGGAGTCGATCCGGATCATCCACCGGGCGCTGGACGCCGGTATCAACCTGGTCGACACCGCCGACATGTACTCGCGCGGGGAGTCCGAGGAGATCGTCGGCAAGGCGCTGGCCCAGGGCGGCCGCCGGGACGACGTCGTACTCGCCACCAAGGCGCGAAACCCCATGGGGGACGAGCCCAACCACCAAGGGGCCTCCCGCCGTTGGCTGTTCAAGGCTGTCGAGGACTCGCTGCGCCGGCTGGGCACCGACTACATCGACCTCTACCAGATCCACCGCCCTGACCCGGACACCGACATCGAGGAGACCCTGTCGGCGTTGACCGATCTGCAGCGGGCCGGCAAGATCCGGGCCTTCGGCACCTCCGCTCTGCCGGCCTCGGACATCGTCTGGGCGCACTGGGTGGCGGAGTCCCGCGGACTGGCCCGGCCGCGCACCGAACAGCCGGTCTACTCGATCCTCAACCGGGGCATCGAACGCGAAGTCCTGCCGGTGACCGAGGAGTTCGGGATGGGCACGCTGGTCTGGTCGCCGCTCGGCGGCGGCATGCTGACCGGCCGCTACCGCAAGGGCCGGGAGGCCGACACCCATCGTGCCCACTACGGCTTCCAGCACCTTAAGGACGACCGGCGCCTCGACGCGGTCGAGCGGCTGATCCCGCTCGCGCAGGAGGCGGGGATGCCGCTGACCCACCTCGCGATGTCCTTCGCCATCGCCCACCCCGGCGTCACGTCCGCGCTGATCGGCCCGCGCACCATGGCCCAGCTCGACGACCTGCTCGCCGGCGCCGACCGCGTCCTGGACGACGACCTGCTGGACCGCATCGACGCGATCGTGCCGCCGGGAACGGACGTGGGCACCCTCGACATGGCGTACCAGCCGCCGGCCCTCCTGCGTACCGCCCTCCGGCGCCGACGGCCCGAGGAACGGGCGGCGGCCTAGTACTCCAGTCACGCTTCTCCATTTTCCCTGGTCAGCATGCCTGTTTCGAGTCTAGCGAACTGACGCTGCATCAGGACGATGGTGGTTCGTGACTCACCCGATCGAGGCGGGGACAGAGATCTTCGCGCCACCTACGTAGGTGGCGCGGTCCGGCAGCTTGCCTGGGCGGACGTCCTCGCATTGGTTACTGGCTGTGAATTACGCTGCGACTCGCATGCGGCTTGGGCAGCGTTTCGGGTGTCTTTGGGGATGGGGTGGACCGAGGCCATGCGGTGGATGTCCACGCCGCGGGCGCTGGAGTCAACGTTGTGCTCGATCTGTGCGGCGTCGAAGTCGCGAAGGCTGGTCTTGATTTTGTCGGCGATGACTTTGCCTTGCCAGATGCCGTAGATGCCGAGAGTCCCCTGAGCTCTTCCTGCGAGCAGCCCTTCTTTGCGTAATGCGCGCCCTGGCGGATGTCCCCTCGTACAGTGGCCCAATAAAACTCTTGTCCTGGGGGCGGACGTTGGAATCCAGGTTGCTCATCGAAGACGCCGACGCCGGAGTGGCGGCCGCACAGCTCGGGGAGTTGGCGGAGTGGCTCCGGCACGAGCGGGAACTGCGCGGGCGGATCCGGCTGGAGCAGGGCGCACCCGCGCCGGACGAGATGAGCGGCGGGCTGTCTGACGCGCTTGTGGTCGCGCTGTCCACCGGCGGGGCGGTCAGCGTGCTCGCGCGGGCGGCTGTCGAGTGGGTCAAGCACCGCACCCGGGACGTGACCCTGAAGGTGGTCCGGGCGGACGGGGAGAGCTTCGAATTCGGCGTACAGCGCGCCACCTCGGACGACGCGCTGGTCGCTGAACTCCTCTACTTCCTAGGGCCGGACGAGCAAAACGCGGGCCCCGATGAGACAGCCTGACAGCGCTGGATCACGCGTCGTGCTCGTGGGCACGGGCACCTACTCCGCCGATCGGTCCCTCCAGGATTTGCCCTCGGTACTGAACAACCTCACCGACCTGGTGAGCGCGCTCAGCCAGCCCGCCCACGGCTGGTTCGCCGAGGAGAACTGCACCGTCGTACGTGACCCAGCCCGGGCGGAGGAGGTCCATAGACGGCTCGCCGAGGTCGCGTCGCAGGCCGAGGACCTCCTGCTCGTCTACTTCGCTGGGCACGGACTGCTCGACAGTCGCGGCAACCTGTACCTGGGGCTCTCCGAGACTCGCCGTGACCTGCTGCGCTACACGGCCATGCCGTTCGACGGGGTGCGCGAGCTCGTTGCCGACAGCCCAGCCCGCAACCGCGTCGTCATCCTCGACTGCTGCTACTCCGGACGCGCCATCGACGTCCTGGCTTCCGACGACGTGGTGATGGACCAGACGCAGATCACAGGGTCTTACACCCTCACCGCGACCGCGAGTGGGGTGACCGCCCTCGCCCCCAGCGGAGAACAGAACACCGCCTTCACCGGGCAGTTGCTGCGGCTTCTACGCGAGGGCGATCCACGCGCGCCCGAGGACTTGACACTGGATCACGTCTACCGATCCCTGTACCGGGGGCTGCGAGGGCGGGGGCTGCCGGAGCCGCGACGGCAGGGGACGGACACTGTCGAGGACCTGGTGCTGGCGCGTAATCTAGGGTATCGGCCTTCGGCCGCCGGGGATGTCGAGAGTGGGGGCCGGCTGCTCGTCGACGACGCGGAGCAACTGGGGCACAGGGGCGACCCGGAGGCAGCGGCCCGGCGCTACGCCGAGATCAGCCGGCAGCTCATGAGGTTCTACGGCGCCGACTCCGCGCACGTGCGCAGCGCGGAGGCCAGCGCCATCTTCTGGACACAGCATGCCGCTCGGAACACTGGTGGCGAGGGTGGACCGGCACCCTCCGTTGCCCTGGGACGGGCCGTCGGCATCGACTTCGGGACGACCAATTCCGTCATCGGCATCCTGAATGGAGGCGTGCCCGGCGTCATCACCAACGCCGAGGGTGCTAGGACCACGCCGTCCGTCGTCGCCTTCGCCAAGAACGGCGAGGTGCTGGTCGGCGAAGTAGCCAAGCGCCAGGCAGTCATTAACGCGGAGCGGACCGTCAGCTTCGTCAAGCAACGCCTCGGCACCGACTGGAAGTTCACCGTGGACGGCAAGGAGTTCGGCGCTCCGCAGATCGCCGCCTTCATCCTGCAGAAGCTAAAGCAGGACGCCGAGTACCAGTTGGGCGAGGAGGTGACCGACGCCGCCTTCACCGTGCCCGCCCACTTCGGCGACGCCGAGCGCCAGGCGCTCAAGGAAGCCGCCGAGATCGCCGGGTTTACCGTCCTGCGCATCATCAACGAGCCCACTGCGGTCGCGCTCGCCAACGGCCTGGAAGTGGACCTCGACACGGACGTGCGAGCAATCCTCGTCGTTAACCTCGGCGGCGGTACCTTCGACGTATCGGTGCTGGAAGTCGGCGACGGCGTTCTCGAGGTGAAGGCCATCAACGGCGACACCAACCTCGGTAGTGACGAATGGGACCAGCGTATCGTCGACTACTTAGTCAAGCGGTTCCAGGAAGCCCACGGTGTCGTCCTGTCAGGGGACAGGATGGCCTTGCAGCGTCTACACGACGCCGCTGAGAAGGCGAAGATCGAGTTGTCGTCCGCCACCGCGACTGTGATCAACCTGCCCTACATCTTTGCCAGCACTGACGGCCCGCTGCACCTGGAGGAGACGCTCACCCGCGCCCAGTTCCACGAGCTGACGGCCGACCTGTTGGAGCGCTGCAAGGCGCCGTTTCAGACGGCCCTGCTGGACGCGGGTGTGGACCTCTCTCGGGTCGACCACATCGTGCTCGTCGGCGGCGGCACGCGGATGCCTGCCGTCACCGAGCTCGTGAAGGAGCTGACCGGTAACCGGCCGATACGAAGCGGGTTGCAGCCGGACGAGGTCTTCGCTCTCGGCGCCGCGTTCCAGGCCGCCACGCTCCAGGCTGATTTCACCGACGACATGCCGCTCGACGTGACACCCCAATCCCTCGGCATCGAGACTGCCGGCGGCGTCATGACGAAGGTCATCGATAAGAACACCCCCATTCCGACGAAACATTCGGCGATCTTCACAACGGCCGAGGACAACCAGACGTCGATCACGATCGAGGTCTTCCGGGGCGAGCACGAGATGGCGGCCGACAATGAGAAGGTCGGCACCGTTGAACTCCAGGGCTTGCCTCCGGCTCCGAAGGGCGTCCCCCAGATCGAGGTCACTTTCGAGATAGACGCCGACAACGCGGTACAGGTGACGGCGAGGGACCTGGCGACGGGCAGGGAGCAGAGGATCGCCCGCAGCTGAGTTCTTTACTTGTGGACCCGCAAACGCTGCCTGGCCAGGCGGCCATTTCCACGAGGAAGGCCGAGGCCTCACTCAGGTACCGCACAGGCGCTCAGCAGAGAACCCGAACTCGCCGCCCACAACGTCATGCAGTTCGTCGTGGCGGTTCCGATTTCCGTGCTCGGACAACCGCATGGCTTGCTGCGCGGAGGACACATCGCCGAGGTAGGCGAAAGCCCGAGCCTGGATGGCGTGTAGGCGGTGCTGTGCGATGTCGCCCAGGCCGCCGTACGCCTGCCCAAGGCATCTCGTGGAAGAGGCCGGGCCGCGAGCACGGCAAGGGCGACGGTGGTTGGCCCGAGATGAACGGTGCCGCTCTGTTCCACGCTCGGCATGCGGCGTTCGGTGAACTCTCAGGAATAGTTGCTCGCGGTCGTGTGGATCAGCTCAACCAGGCGTCCTGTGTCTGTGAGATCAGGTATGACGTGATCGGCTCCTTCGGTTGCCAGACGCTCAGCCGAGGTGGTTCCCGAGGCAACGCCGACGACTTTCGCGCCTCCCTCCTGTCCGGTTCTGACGTCTTGGAGCGAGTCGCCGACGATGACTGTGTTCTCGCGGTTGAACGTATGGCCGTACACCGCCTTGGCTTTGGTCTGGGCAATCCGTACTAGAGCGGGGCGATGAGAATCGTCGGAGGCGTAGCCTCCGACCGTCGTGTCGACATAGTCCAGGAGAGAGAACGCGGACAGTTTGATCTCTGCACTTGCTTTCAGATTGCCCGTGACGACAGTTGGGACGAGGAGCTGGGACTGGCGGACAGCTGCCAGGGCCTCGACGGCGCCGGGCATTAGGTGACCAGTGCGGCGCAACGCCTCACGATGTAGATACAACTGTCCGGGCAGGCGGTCAATGATCAGATCCGCAAGGTTGTCGGTCTCCGGCTCGGAGACTCCGTTAGCTGAAAGGAGCTCTCGCACTGCAAGCGGCATCGTGACACCAGTGCCTCTGGCGGGGAGTTGCTGCGCCTCGCGGCCGACCACGTCGCGAAATACTTCGCGGTACACCAATCGGTCGGTCTCACCGACGTACAGCAGCGTCCGGTCGATGTCCCAGAGAACCAAAATCATGTGAGAGCTCGCTCTTTGAGGACCGCCTCGCCCCGGTCGAGGAGCTGGCGAGTAGGTGCGGCACGCTTGAACAGGCGGGCCTCACCCAGCATTGCTCGAAGGTGCTCGTCGAGGCGAGCGGACTGGATTCCGTCCACCATGGTGAGAACTTCCTGTGCGGTGGCACAGCCCGCGTCGGCGTCACCCGCCCGCATCTGCGCTGTTGCCGCGCGGGAGAGGAACTGGGCCTTCGTGCGCGTTTCCTGGTGGCTCAGGGTGCCCCGGGCACTGGCGAAGGCGTTGGCGGCTTCGGTCGGACGGTCCAATTCGAGGAAGCAGCTACCCCGTTGGCCGAGGATCTCGCCGGAGTTGATCCAGTACAGCCAGTGCGGGTCGTCCTCGCCAGGTCCGTTTGCGTACAGGGCTTCCGCTTCGTCAAGGGCTGCCAGCGCGTGCCGTTCCTCGCGGAGTCGAGCATGGCCTCGGGCCTGTCGGGTAAGGAGCATGGCCTGCAGTGTCGGCGCGTCCTGGTCGCTGATGCTCTGGCGCGCGGTCCTAGCGGCAGTGACTGCCTGGCGGGGGTCGCCTACTGAGTATCCGTGAATGGCCAGGAAGGACAGGGCGCCGGCGCGGAGCCTGGAGTCTGCTGACGCGTGAGCTGCGCGCAGCGCGCCGACGAACAACCGTTGAGCCTCTTCGTGCTTGCCGCCGTCGAACGTGTACCACCCGGTCTGGATGGCCGTATCAGCGGTCACCGCTGCAAGGTGCCGGCCTGTCCGCTCGTCGTAAGTTCCGGTCTTCAACAGTCCGAGCAAGACCTTGAGGTGCTGCCTGGCTGTACTGGCTAGGGTTCCACTTCCACTGGTCGCGTCCAGTTGCCTCAGCGCGTCTGTGGTGGTCTGCAGGGATGTAAGCAGGGGGGTGGTCACCCGCGTTCCGTCTCTACTGTCCGCGGCCAGTGCCTCTTGGGGGGTGATGGCTGACTGCAGAACGTATTGGGCGACGCTGGCTCCGCTCAAGGCGGTCAGCACGCTTCGGCGCTTCATGGAACCTCCGACAGCAACTTCCAGTGACGTCACCATACGGGCTGCTGTCCACGGCATCGCGGGGTCGAGTGTGTCCGAAACTGCTGTCTCATCCCGGTCCGTGAGCGGAGTCAGCAGTAGCGGTCTCAAGTCCGAGGGAAGGCCCAGACCATTGAGTAGATCGATGATGGAGTCTCGGCCGCCCAACTGCTTGCGACCGTTCTCAAGGTCCGAAATGTGTGACTGCGTGAGCCCGGTGAGGGCACGTATCCCCATCTGGGACAACCCCGATCGGCGACGCAGTAAGCGAATCAACTCCCCGAAATCCCAAGCAGCCAGGGCTCGTTGTACCTCCTCGTCCCGCCATGCGCGGTCAGGGACGGCAGGCGCGGCGCCATTACGTGAGCAGGGCGCGCACACGGCATCCGGGTTGTACTTACTCAGCGTACTTCCGCACTTGCCGCACACGCGGATCGGCATCTTCATAACAGCACCTGTCGCACTGAGTTAACCCGAGCTCGCTCCTCATACAGGCTATGCCAGATCGATATCGCTGTAGCGATATCGCCGGAGCGATGAATACCGATCTGCGGCCCCTCCAAACTCTTGCCACCGGGCAGAGCGATCCGGCAGCGGTGTGAGGGCGATGCCCGCCGACGCGACTTCGGAGGGAACCATGGAGTTTGGGACCGTGCCAGTTCGCCCGCTCCTGGTCATGCATGAGCCGGGAACGGGGCACAGCACGACAGCAGCGATACAGGGCTACTTGGTGGCTCCCAGCGCTCGCTTCGCGAGCGTGAGCCCGGGGTTCACCGCACTTGCCTTGGGCCCTGAGCAGAGGCTGCTGGAGCTGAGCCGATCACCGGCCCTGATTGAAACCGTAGGAGCGCTCACCCGCACCCCGGGCAGGGCAGCCCCCGGCTGCTGACCCCCTGACACTGATCGCCAAAGTGAAGACGCATGGAGAAAACGGCATGACACCGACTGCGACCATCGCCCGAGCGCGCCCCGGAATCCTCTCTGCTCTCCGCGCGTACCCCGGCTTCAACATGTCCTTCGAACGCGACGAGGGGTGCACGGCTGGCGCTATCGCCGATGCAGACCGATCTGTACCAGGCCGTGCGCGGGGCATCCTCCGGGCCGGGTTGCGGTATTGGGGCTGGCCGGGGCTGATCGAGTCCGCCGATGTACTCGTCACCGAGCTGGTCACGAACGCGCTCGAGCATGGACTCGGTGATGTCGGACTGCGGGTGTATCTCACCGACACGCACCTTCTGATCGAAGTGCGGGACGGCTCTCACCAACTCCCCGTACTACGCAAGGCGTCTCCCGACAACGAGAACGGCCGCGGCCTCGTCCTTGTCCGCGCCATCTCCGACGCCTGGGGCGTCAGCTCTGACGGCACCACGACCTGGTGCTCCCTCCCTCTTGTGAGAAGGAACGACGATACGGACCCCGGTGCTGCCCCTGTGATCCCCGATCTCGGGTGCGCGGAGACCAAGTGGGCCCGGAAGGAGAAGTTTCGGGCGACTCACCTCGCAGCGGGAAACGCCTACCGCTTCACCCGCGTGTACCTGACCGCGTACCTGAATCCTGACGACGGCTTCGTGGATATCGGCGATCTGGCCACGATCGGGCGTGTGCTGATGGCCAACGCCGTCACGCACACCAAGGCACCCGAGTATGCCCAGTTCACCATGCAGTGGGCCCTGCTCCAGACCGGCGAACTCGTCATTCAGGTGCGCGACAGCCACGCCGAATTCCCCAACTTCGATACGGCCGTGAGCTGGGAACCGGCCGAGGGCGAGCGCCCCCGCGGCCTGTGGACCGCCCGCCGGCTCGGAGCCGAGATCTCCTACGCCCCCACGGACGCGGGAAAGATCGTCCAGGCCTTGATCAAACCCCGCGCACTACCCGTCTGACCCCCGCCCAACACCGGCCTCCCGACCTGCCGCCGGCACGCCATGCGCCCCGCCGTCTCTGCCGGGGCACGTTCCCCTTCCTTCACGCCCATCCCCCAATTCGAGGCCTTCGATGCTGGATTCGCCAAGACCCCCCGCGACCTCGCCTCCTGGAGCACGAACAACACCCCTCAGTGACATGGACCTCATTGTCAGTCCTGTCGGTGCCGACTCCGACCTTCGTGGCGTGCTCGAAGACCTGCAGATGGGCCGGTACGCCAGTGCCCGTGACCTGCTGATCCGCACGGCGGACAACTGGTCGTTGTACGCGACCCGTTGCCAGCGTCTGACGGACAGCGTGACTGGGCGCGGTGTCCTGAAGATGTGGCGGGACGAGGAGCCGTACAGCGCACACGCTGCCACGGTGTGGGCGTGGTCGCTGACCCGGGGAGCGGTCGACCTCTGCCGCAAGGGTGCGAAGGCGGATGTCGTGGGGCGTGCTGCGGCGATGGCGCAGCAGGAGTGGAGGAGGGTGGACGAGGTGTGGCCGCGCTCTCCGGAGCCGTGGTGCGGGCGGCTTCTGCTGAGTCAGCTTCCCTACGACGCGTGGCGCTTCGATCCCCGCTGGCGCCATCGCCGGGAGCCGTGGGGCACGCTGGACGATCCCGTGATGCACCTGGAGGGGCCGTGGCCTTTTCTGGAGGAGGCCGACCGGCGTCATCCGGGCAGCCGGGACGGCCATCACCGCATGCGCGAGTACTTCCTGCGCCGTCACGGGGCTGCTGTCTCCTGCCAGTACACGCACTGGCTGGTCGCGGGCGGCCGGCTCAACCCCGAACTGCTCGTGCTGCCGCTGTATGCGCAGATGGACCTCTACCGCGAGCGGCACAGCGACGGCCGTAACTCCGCCCTCCAGTTCTGGCAGACAGAACAGGCGCGGCACTTCGCCATCCAGGCCTACGACGGATGGTTCGCCCACCTCCCGCCGACCGAGTACGCCTGGGTGTCGCCCTGGGACCTGAACCACCTGGCGCATGCCCTGGTGGGCTGCGGAGAGACCGAGCGCGCCGCCTGGGTGTTCAGGGCGCTGGGCCCCTACGCCACGCCGCAGCCGTGGAAGGACGTTCTGGAGAGTCTGGGCCGCACCAGGGACTGGACCGATGAGTTCCTCCGCATCCGCACCACCGTCCTGAGGCGGGGGGCGCCCTGGTGAGCAGCCGTGCACCGCCGCCGCACCCAGCGCCTGCCCCTTCGTCCCTGCTCCCTCCCCTCTTCTTGATTGGATTCTGGTGTCTCACAGAAGTGCCGTCCCGACGACGCCGCCGGACGATGACGACGTCCTCGCTGCCCTCGGAATCAGACCTGAACTGTCCCGCAAAATGGGGACGTTCGGGAATTACGCGATCTCCTTCTCGGTCATCTGCATCCTGGCCGGAGGCATGTCCCTGTTCGGGTACGGCCTGGGCCACGGCGGGCCTGTCGTGATGCTCGGCAGCTGGGTCGTGATCGGCGGGCTGACGCTGCTGGTCGGCATGTCGCTGGCCGACGTGGTCTCCGCCTACCCGACCTCCGGCGGCCCCTACTTCATGGCCGAGAAACTGGGCGGCCGACGCTGGGGCTGGTACACCGGCTGGCTGAACCTGCTCGGCCTGCTCGGCGCCATCGCAGGCATCGACTACGGAGCCGCCCTGTTCGCCGGGGCCTTCGCGCAGCTCCAGTGGGGCATCGCGCCCACCCCGGCGTCCACTATGTGGTTATTCGGCGGCATCCTGCTGCTGCACGGGCTGCTGAATTCGGCGGGCGTGCGCCTGGTGACCATCCTCAACTCGATCTCGGTGTGGTGGCAGCTCGCAGGCGTCGCCGTCATCGTCGGCACCCTCACCCTCGCCCCGGCCAAGCACCAGTCGGCAACCTTCGTGTTCACTCACTTCCACAACGACACCGGGTTCAGCCCCCTCTACGTCGTGCTGATCGGCGGCCTGCTCGCGGGCTACACGTTCTGCGGTTACGACGCCTCCGCGCACGTGGCCGAGGAGACCACCGACGCCCAGGTCTCCGCGCCGAAGGGCATGGTGCGTTCCATCTGGGTGTCCTGGCTGGCCGGCTTCGTGCTCATCTCCGGCCTCCTGTTCGCCATGCAGAACTACAGCGCCACACAAAACACGGCGACCGGCGTACCCCCGGCTCAGATCTTCCTCGACGTCCTGGGCGCGTCCGGCGCCAAGGCGCTGCTTCTGGTCGTGATTGTGGCGATGCTGTTCTGCGGCAACGCCGAGGTCGCCGCGGCCAGCCGCATGATCTACGCGTTCTCCCGCAGCCGCGCCTTACCCGGCTGGACGAGCTGGCGGCGCGTCAACTCCCGCACCAAGACGCCGACGCGGGCGGTGTGGTTCGCCGTCGTCGTGCCCTTCGTCCTCGCTCTGCCGGTCCTGTACTCGCCCACCGCCTACGGTGCGATCACCGCGATCAACGCGGTCGGCATGATCCCCACCTACGGCATCCCCGTCTTCCTCGCCCTGCGCCAGGGCCGTGCCTACCAGAGCGGCCCGTGGACCCTGGGCCGCTGGCGGCGCCCGGTGGGCGTCGTCGCCTGCATCTACGTCGTCGTCATCACGGTGGTGTTCTGCCTGCCGCAGTCCACCCCGATCACCACCGAGTCCTTCAACTACGCCGGGGTGACGCTGCTGGTCGCGCTGCTGTTCGCCGCGATCACGTGGACGACCCGCGGCAAACGTGACTACCAGCTCGCCGCCGCCGGCACTGCCCTACCGGACGAGGCCGCCGCGTTCGGCGAGGGAGGCTTCTGATGACCGCAGGCAACACCGCCCGCTCCCGCAAGCCCTGGCTGTCCGGAGCGGTCACCGAATCGTCGCTGCGCGAAGCAGTCGGCGCCGGACGCATCACCGAGATCATGCTCGCCTTACCCGACATCCAAGGACGCCTCAAGGGCAAGATCTTCAGCGCGCCGGTGTTCCTGGAACGGATGACCGACGGGGCGGAGATGTGCTCCTACCTCCTGGCCACCGACACCGACATGACCCCCCTGGACGGGTTCGACCTCACCGGCTGGACCCACGGATTCGGTGACCTCCGCGTGAAACCGGACCTGGCCAACACCAGGATGCTGCCCACGCGACTCGGAACCGTCATCGTGTTCGGCGATCCGGTCCAGGACGATGGCACGCCCCTCCCGGTGGACCCCCGCCACATCCTCGACACCCAGCTCAACCGCATGCGCGCGCTGGGATACGAGGTGAAGGCGGGAGTGGAGAGCGAGTTCGTCCTCCTCACGGACGGCGGTTCCGGTCTGGTCCCGGCGTGGAGCGAGAACCTCGACTACGCCCTCGACCTCCCGCCCGCCGCCACGTCCTTCGCCCGCCACCTCAGCAGCGCCCTGGCCGACGCCGGCATCGACTACGAGGCCTTCAAAACGGAAGGCGCGCCGGGCCAGGCCGAGGTGACCTTCCCCTACGGTGATGCCCTCAACGTCTGCGACGACTACGCCGTCTTCCAGCTCCTCGCCCGGGATGTCGCCGGACACGACGGCCTGCGCGCGGCGTTCATGGCGGCCCCGCAGGCCGGCATCGGCAGCGGACTCCATCTGCACCTGTCGCTGTGGAACGAGCACGGCGATCCGGGATTCCACCACTCCCGTGCCCAGGGCCCGCCGCCGCTGATGACCCACGCCATCGCAGGCCTGCTCTCCCTCCTGCCGCATTTGGCGCCGCTGTACTGGCCCACCGTCAACTCCTACAAACGCCTGCGCCCTCACAGCTTCGCCCCCACCCGCTACACCTGGGGCATCGACCATCGCGGCTGCGCCGTCCGCGTCACCGGCCACGGCCGCAGTGCCCGCCTGGAGGTCCGCCTCGCCGGCTCCGACGCCAACCTCTACCTCGCACTCGCCGCCTACATCGCCGCGATGGCCCACGGCATCGAGGAAAAACTGACACCCCGGCCGGCCTGTGAAGGCGACGCCTACCAGGACACCAGCACCATGCCCGTCTACGCCGATCTGGCCGAAGCCGTCCAGCACTTCGAGCACAGCACCATCGCTCACAGCCAGCTCGGCCAGGACGTCGTAAACCACTACACCCGCGCCGCCTACGCCGAACTCGACTGGCACCGCAGCCGCGTCACCGACACAGAACGGCAACGCGGCATCCGCTGATCTCCCTGCCGCCGGGTGATCCTCCCTCGGCGGCAGGGCCCAAAGCACCCTCGTTCCCCCCGGGCGGGTGGGGAACGAGGGCCCCGGCTCCCGGCCTGACACGGCCGGGAGGGTCTGATCCTTGGTGGGTCCGGACCCGTCCCGGCCCCTGCGGGGTGGTGCCTGCGGAGGCCGGGACACGAACTCCCGCGCACGGCCGCCCTCTGTGAATCCGCATGACCGCGCGCGGGCCCCAACGTCTCACGCCAGGCACCCCCGTTGCCGGGCGCGGGACACCAGCCCGGCGCGGGGACGCGGCGTTTCCTCCCCTGAAGAAGACGCCGTATCCGCCCCGCGCCGGGCGCCCCCACCGTTCACCGACCGCGCAAGGAATGCCTCGTGACCGCCCTCCTGCCCGCCTTCGTCCACCTGTTACTCGACCAGAGCACAGCCCCGGGAGAGATCCCCGCGATCGATCCCTCGCACGTCGTGGGCTGGCGCGCCACGCTCGCGGCGAGGGTCCTCAGCGTCTTCGACACGGGCTCCTCCCAGGCGGATGGCTCCTTCCTCGCCCACGGCTACGCACATCTGCCGGTCCCGCTGCCAGAGGGCCCCACCGTCTACCTCCGGCTGGCCACACAGTCCGACACAGTGCCCTGGCCGGTCCTCGCCACCTCCGTGGTCCTGACGATCGCCGGCTCGCTGAAGCTGGAGATGTACCAGGAGGTGGCCCAGTCCCTTGCCCAACAGCCCTCCTACACACGCGTCTTCAGGCCGGAGGAGGCGTTCGCCGTGCACGCCGGCACCCTCTGCGCCACACAAAGCAGCGTTGATGCCCTGCAACTGCTGGCCGTCGCACCGCCCGCGGACCCCGCAGGGCCGGCTCTGACCCGCGACGAGTACACCAAAGCTGCGCGCCGTGCCCGCGGAATCCTCGACGGTGTCTCCCTCGCCGCGGCAGGGGGCCGTCCGTGACAACCGCCGCAGGCTCCTGGCTGACGCAGATCCCGTGCCTGGACACGTCCGACCTGGCCTTCGTCCAGCACGTCAGCCACAGCATCCTCGAACGGCTGTCCAAGGACCGGAACCTGCTCACCACGCTCGTCGAGGAGGTGATGGCCCATCCATCCCGTCTGGCCGCCAGTCGCGTCACGCTCCTGCTGAACCGGCTGTCGCTGTGGGAGGCCCCCGACCACAGCTTCGAGATCCGCCTCAACATGAACCCCCGGCCCGAGCACCAGATCGTGCCGCACGACCACTGCTACGCGTTCGCCACCCACATCCTGACCGGCGGCTACGTCCACGTCGTCCGCCGTCGCACCAACGGCTGGCAGGGCCCGTTCACCGGCGCCGATCTCCGGCCGGCCATCGTCACCCTCGAGCGCCCCGGCAGCGTGTACGTGCTCGACCACTCGATGGTCCACCAGGCCGTGATGGCGCCGGACACCGTCACGCTCTTCATCCGCGGCCCCCGCCGCAAAACGTCCTCCCACGCCGCCGAGGAACTCATGCCGCCCCAGCAGTCCTGGCCCAAGCCGGCCGTCCCCGGCAACGAGCCCGAACCCTCACGCCCCGCCACCGTCGCCGAGTACCTGCAGATGCGCCGCTACCTGCAAGAGCACCAGATCATCACCTGACCTCACCGGATTTCACGGCCCCTACGGCGTGCCGCCTGCCTTTGACGCGAGAGGCTACGGCGAACACCCCCGAACCGCACGAGGAGCTTTTGATGACCGGCGTTCTGACAACCGATCACCCCGCCTGGCACCACTACCCCGACGGGGCTCACGCACGTGCCGTGCTGGCCGGCTCCGGGCTGTGGGTCATCTCGTACGACAGCCACGGCCTGCGCATCGACTGCGTGGACGGCAGCGAGGACATCAAACCGTCGTTCGTCGCCACCGATCCCGCCGACCTGCCGGCAGCAGCACCCGCCGCACTGCGCACCGGGCTCACCCAGCTCGGCGTCTCCCAGCGCCTGGCCAATCCTCGGCTGTGGGACGCCATCACCACCGCCATCCTGCGCCAGGTCGTGCGCGCCGACCAGGCCCGCAAGCTCTACCGCAACTGGTGCAGCACCTACGGCACCACCGTGGACGGCCCGTTCGGACCCCTGGCCGTCGCCCCTGACCACACCCGGATCCTCAGCCTGCCCGAGGACAGCTTCGCCGCGATCGGCGCGAAGTTCCACCGCACCGCACTGCAAGCCGCAGCCGAGCACTACGGACAACACCACGAGACGTGGGAACACCTGGACGCCACCGCCCTGGTCACCGCGCTGACCGCCATCCCCCGCATCGGCCCGTGGACCGCCCGCGCCGCCGCCGCCGACTACACCGGCGACTTCAGCATCTACCCGCACGACGACCTCGCCGTACGCACCTGGGCCGCACAGATCGCGCCCGACTACCCCTGGCCCGGCAAGAAGGACAAGGCCTTCGGCCCACTGTGGACCGGCTGGGCCGCCGGCAACCCCACCGCCCTGCACACCCTCACCCTCGCCACCCTCACCTGGGGGGCGCACGCATCATGACCGGGAGGACCCATGCGGCAGTTACCGCTGATCGCAGGCGCCGACGCCACCCACACACTCGACGCCCTGTTCATCAACGCACCGCTGCGTGACTACACACTGCGGCCCCGCACCAACGACTACACCCTCCCCGTACTGGGCATGGCGTACATCGCCACCTACGCACAGCAGCAGGGCTTCAACGTCGGCGTCCTGGATGCCGAAGCCCACGGCCTGGGCATCGAAGAGACCGCAGCGATCGTCAACGAGGCCGCACCCCGCTGGGCCGCGATGAACCTCCTGGCGCCCACCTACGAGATGTCCGCCAAGATCGCCGCCCGACTCGACCCCGACATCGACCTCATGGTCGGCGGACACCACGCCAAGGCCATGCCGGACCGCATCCTCAACGACCCCCGCATGCGCCACCTGCGCGCCCTCGTCCTGGGCGAAGGAGAACTGCGCGTCGCCGCGCTCCTGGAGGACCTCGACAACCGGCGCACCCTGCCGGGCGTCCTGTGGCGTGATCCCCGCCTCGACACCCCGGCCGCCGGCATCGCTAGCCCCAAGACCACCGCGGCACTGCTCGGTCCCGACATCAACTCCCTGCCGTACGTCAACCGGGCCTTCCTGCCCCAGGACCCCTACCAGGCCCCGCCGACGGCCGCAGACCTCCGCCTGGCCGCCGAACGCCCCTGGATCAGTACCCGCGGGCACTGGGAGGCCAACATCGTCGGCAGCCGCGGCTGCCCCTACAACTGCACCTTCTGCGGCGCCGCCGTCTCCGCCAATCCGGACATCACCATCCGCGTGCGCTCCCCCGAGAACATCATCGGTGAACTCGACCAGCTGCACGACGAGTACGGCGTGACCGCGTTCCGCTTCGTCGACGACCTCTTCCTCGGCGTCGGCCGCGTCATCGACGAACAGATGACCGCCTTCACCCACCACCGGATCGGCGACCGGTACGTCTGGGACGCGACCGGCCGCATCAACGTCCTCGACCGCCTCACCGACGCCGACCTGGACCGCCTCGTCACCAACGGACTGCGCGAAGTCGCCCTCGGCATCGAATCCGGCAGCACCCGCATCCTCAAAGCGATGGACAAACGCATAGACGCCGAGATGACCGAACGCGTCGCCCGCCGCCTGGTCGCCCACGGCATCGGCGTCAAGGGCTACTTCATCTTCGGCTTCCCCGGCGAAACCCAGGAAGACCTCGACGCCACCGTCCGGCACGTCCACAACCTCTGGGACATCTCCGACCAGAACACCGGCGACATACGCGCCAGCGTCTTCGAATTCAGGCCCTACCCCGGCACCCCCGTGTGGCAGACGCTGATAGACGCCGGCCACAGCGCGGACGCCCTCCTGGCCTACGCCGACATCGACCTCACCAGCGACGGAGCACACGAATCGATGCGTCAACGCGACGAGTTCAACTTCTCCGTCAGCATCCAGTTCGGCGACGTGCCCCTGACCCGCATCCGCTCGACGCTCGCCACGCTCACCCGCGAGCAGCACGAACGCAACCAGCGCGTCCCGAAGGAAGCGGCGTGAACAGCGCGAGAAGCGGCTTCTTCGTCAGCGTCGACGGGCCCAGCGGCGTGGGCAAGTCCACCACCGTGCAGGCACTGCACCAGCTGCTCGCCCAGCAGGGCCGCTCTGTCCGGCGCACCGTGGAGCCGACCACCACCGCGCTGGGAACGTTCACCCGCTCCCACGCGAACACGATCCACGGCCTGGCGCTGGCCTGCCTCGTCGCCGCCACCCGGTACGAGCACGTCGAGACGGTGATAGACCCGGCGTTGCAGGCCGGCGAACTCGTCATCAGCGACCGCTACTTACCCTCCACGCTGGTCCTCCAGCAACTCGACGGCGTTCCCCTCGAGTTCCTGCTGGACGTCAACCAGCACGTCCCTCTCCCCGACTTGGCCGTCCTCCTGACCGCCGAGCCGAACGTGATCTCCGCACGCATCACCGAGCGCGGCGCCACACACCGCTGGCACCTCGACCCCACCGGCCCGCGCCGCGAGGTCGACCTGTACCGGGCAGCCGCCGCCTACCTGATGAGCAGAGGCGTCACCGTGCTGCTGCTCGACAACGGCGCCTACACCCCATCGGACGTAGCTCAGCGAATCGCCGACGCCATACCAACCCCACCGCTAGCCTCAATCCCCACCACCGGCCCTCCACCCCCTCAAGGACCATGAGCGCGACCACAGCTACACCCGTCATCGACACCCACGTCATCCTCCGCGACGGCGACAAGATCCTCTTGTCCCAGCGCGGCGGCCCTTACGGCTACGGCCGCTGGCACATGCCCTCCGGGAAACTCGACCGAGGCGAGCCCTCCTCCGAAGGCGCCGCCCGAGAGCTGTTCGAGGAAACCGGCATCGCTGTCATCCCGGGCGACCTTCAGCTCGTTCACGTCGTACACCACCGTCAGGACGACGAGGTGGAACGCATCGGTCTCTTCTTCCTCGCCCTCGAATGGGAAGGAGAGCCCGTCAACAAAGAACCGGACAAGTGCCTGGCGCTCGACTGGTTCACAGTCCACGACCTACCGGACGACATCATCGAGTACCCACGGGCCGGCCTGCTCGGCTACCTGAACGAGTCCGACAGCCTTCTCACCGAGCACGCTTGGCGGGAGTAACTCGCATGGTTCCGGGTACCGGTTCGCGGCGATTCGGCCACGGCCGGCGCCCCGGTCCGGCGCTAAATTCAGGGGTGCGCGACGCACACGGCCCGCATTCGTAGGGCGGGGACACAACTCAAACACGCATGGGCCGACGGCAACCGCAGCGGCGCCGGGTCGGCCCGTCACAGCGCAGATCAAGCTACGTGAAGACCTCCGTCGGCACGCGACCGCACTGGCAACGGAAGAGATCACCGCGCATGTGTGCGTGCTCGATGCCTCACTGGACAGCGCGGCCCAGACCGCTGGCGCGTGACACGCCGCCTGCTGCCCCCTGCGCCGCTCGCCCCTGGAAAACCAGCCACACACGGCGGACGACCGACTGCCTGACGCCCCTTGGCAAGGGGACACACGATCCTCGGGAGCTTATCCGTGTGTGACAGCAGACCGGCGCCGCCTGTCGAGGGCCGCGCCTCGTGCCTGGACCTCGACAGAGAAGTAGCAGGGAGCGCGAAGACAACCCCGCTCGCGGCCGTCCTCGGCGGCCAGCAGTGAGCTCAGGTCGCCACAGCGATCCCGCGTCGCGGTGGTGGCTGTGTGCCGGACACCTGCACTCCCAAGGAAGATTCGTGTCAGCCGTCACCCGGGGCCTCAGCCTGCAACCCTGACCAGGACGGTTCCGACTGCTCCCCGGCCGAGACTCCGGCCTGCGACCCCGCCTACGACTAGAAGGAGTTGACCGCCATGGATGCCATGGACTGGCAGTCATATGCGCGGGACCTGGCGCTGGGCGTGGTCCGACCTGAATCCCGCTGGTACGGGCCGCTCGCCACCACACCCCGGCACGTGTTCGTGCCCCGCTGGTGGGCGCGCGGCAATCAGGCGTGGGAGTTGCGCGACAGTCCAGCTGACGCCGAGATCTGGATGCGCACCGCCTACACGGACCGCACCCTGGTGACCCGTATCGGCCCCGTCCACGCCGACCAGGCCGAGCCCGGCGCCACCGTGGAGATGGGCAGCCCCACGTCGTCGTCCACGCTGCCGGGCCTGGTGGTGACCATGTACCGGCACGCGATGATCGCCGACGATTCCCGGGTCCTGGTGACGACCGGCACCGGCTACGGCACCGCCCTGATGTGCCGGCGCCTCGGCGACGACCGAGTGACCAGCGTGGACGTCGACCCGTACGTGGTCACGACGGCCACCGAACGGCTCGACTCCATCGGGCTGCACCCGCGCACGGCCGTCGCCGACCTCACCGCTCACCTGCCCGGCGAGTACGACCGGATCGTCTCCACCGTGTCCGTGCGGCCTGTTCCCGCATCGTGGCTGACCGCGCTGCGGCCCGGCGGACGGCTGGTAACCACCCTTGCCGGAACCGGACTGATCGTCACCGCCGACAAGAGCGAGGACGGCGGCGCCACCGGCCGTGTCACCCCCGACCCGGCCGGCTTCATGCGCACCCGGCACGGCGACGACTACGACCAGGACACAGACGAACTATGGGGGAAAGTGCAGGAGGCCGAGGGAGAGAGCGTCACCACCAGTCGATACCCGCTGCTGTACGTGCCGGACTCATGGGAGGTGATGTCCATGCTCGCGCTCACCACGCCGGGCATCGACCACCGCACCACCACCGCCGGGGACACACGAACCGTGTGGATGCTGCACCCTGACGGATCGTGGGCCCGCGCCAGCGCGGCCAGTTTTCTAGACTCGCCCACGGTCCATCAGGGCGGCCCGCGCCGCTTGTGGGACGAACTCGAGCGCATCCGTGACCGCCTCAACCGCGAGGGCGGGTTGCCGGTCTACGGGGCGCACGTCCGGGTCGACCCTGACGGCACACTCACCCTCTCGCGCGGGTCCTGGTCCATCACAGCATGACCAGCCCCTGTGAATGCCGTTGCTCAGTCCACAAGTTGCGGACGGGACAACGCGCTCTTGGGGGCCTGATGCTGGTCACCGTAATCACGGGCGTTCTGTGGCGGGGCTCACCTGAAGGGGGCGCTGCTCGCCCGTGGACTGTCTTGCAGTCGCGTCGGCCGCGCCTTGTCATCACCGTCCAAGCGGTCCTGGCCCGAGCCGGCCGTCCCCGGTAACGAGCCCGAACGCTCGCGCCCGGAACAGATTTCGCGAGATCTAACCGGGCGGCAGGACTCAGTGAGACGCCAGATGGCTACACCTGGCACCATCATCAAGATCCTGGTCTCATGCAGCTGATCGAGACAGAGGCCCATAAACTGACGGCCCACACGGGTGGATTCTCCGGAGGGAGGTAGCGATGAATGAACTATTTGAAGATGGGGACTTCTATACGGGTCCACCGCTGAGCGTTGACATGATTAGTCGGGCCGAGGAGGCCCTGGGTCTGCAACTTCCTTCAAGCTATGTCGCGGCGCTATCGGAGAAGAACGGTGGAGTATTGAAGCGACGCCGTTTTCCTACGAAGTTCGCTACGTCCTGGGCTGTCGACCATTTCGAGATTCGCGCACTTCTCGGAATTGGTGGGAAGTGGGGGATCGATTCCACCTCAGGCCTGGGGAGTGCTGACCTAATTGTCGAATGGGGTTATCCGGAAATCGGTTTAGTCATCTGCGATATGCCCTCAGGTGGGCATGATGCAGTAATGCTCGACTATTCCGAGTCCGGACCAGCTGGTGAGCCCTCTGTCGCCTACATCGACGAGGACCGAGTTCCCCGTAAAGTAGCGGGATCATTCGAGGAGTTCTTGTCTCGACTGGTTCCCTGCAGTCCACCGGTTTAGGGTCACGCCCTTTCCGGTGTTCTTGAGGACAGGACAAGGTCCCCTCCGCGCAGTGGTGCGGAGGGGGCCTTTGTTTCGTTTGACGGCAACGTCAGCGGACGACGGCTGCGGTGGGTGGGTCGTCGGGGGGTGCCCCTATCTCTTTCGTCAAGCCGGGTGAGGATGGTCGGCATGACGGATCGGGATCGGTTGGGGCGGGCCGCAGTGCACTATGCGGCTGGTAATAGAGACGTGGACGGTCTGATGACGCTGTTGGCTGAGGGCGCCGACCCGGGGGCTGCCGATGCTCAGGGTTGGACTCCGCTGCATTTTGCTGCTCAGGCGCAGGTGCCCGCTGCCGTCGAAGTCCTGCTGGCCGCGGGTGCGGCGGTCGATGTCGTGGACCGTCATGGCAATACGCCGTTGTGGAGGGCGGTGTTCTGTTCGCGGGGCGAAGGCGGGACGATTCGGCTTCTTCTGGAAGCCGGTGCTGACCCGGACCGGGACAACGCTCATGGCCTGAGCCCGAGGTCGCTGGCGGGGCGGATTACCAACTATGACGTGGCAGCTCACCTTCCGGCTGGGGACGGCACTTCCCCTAAAGCGCGTTGCAGAAATGCCGTGATCTGGGCATTTTCCTTGTATGCGTGTGGTGTTGAGGGTTGAGCCGTTGTGGGTGGAGACGTTCCCGGGGCTGGGGATGAAACAGTTCGAGGGGTTGTTGAAGGCGGTGCGGGAGCGGGGTGGCGATGGCCCGTGAATCGGGCGGCCATGGTGTCTGCCGCTTGCCGATCGGGTGCTGATGGTGGCGGTCTCCTACCGCACCAACCTGACGATGCGGCAGCTCGCGCCGCTGTTCGGGGTCTCGCCGGCCACGGTGTGCCGGGTCATCCAGCGGCTGCGGCCGCTCCTCGCGCTCGGCCCGGTCGCCCGCCCCGTCGATGCCGCGGACCGGCTGTGGATCGTGGACGGCACCCTGGTCCCGGTCCGGGACCGCGAGGTCGGCGCCTCGAGCCGCACCTGCCGGTTCTCGGCGAATGTGCAGGTCATCATCGACGCCGACACCCGCCTGGTCGTGGCCACCGCCCGTCCGGCCCCGGGCAACAAAGCCGATGCCCATGTCTGGCGCAGCTCCGGCCTGCCGGAGCAGTGCCAGGGCCTCACCGTGCTCGGCGACGGCGCCTACATCAACACCGGCCTGGTCGTCCCGCACCGCAAACGGCCCGGCCGGCCACTGCTGGCCGGCGAAGAAGCAGACAACAAGGAGCATCGCCGTGTCCGTGCGCGGCTCGAGCACGCGATCGGCCGGTTGAAGAACTACAAGATCCTCCGCGACTGCCGACAGCACGGCGACGGCCTCCACCACGCGGTCCAGGCCGTCGCCCACATGCACAACCTCGCCATGACCGCGTGATCAGAACAGCCGGAACCGCGCCCTGACCTGCAAAATCACGGCCTTCTGCAACGCGCTTTAGGCCAGGCATCAGGCATGCTCAGGCCCGTGAGCACCAACAGCAACCGCCACACCTTGAACGGTGTCAATGCCACCGAGCACAGCGTCGGTGCAGACCTGCCCAGGACAATCGCCACTCTGGACGAGGCAGAGACGTACAGAGTCCTCCTGACGGCAACGCACTGGGCAACTCTCGATCACGCATACGGGTCTGCCGCTGAAGCACCCAAGAGGCTGGCCGAACTCCTCGCCCAGGACCAGACCGTGAGGACCAAAGCACTCGACTACCTGCACTACACCCTGCACCACCAAAACACCCTCTACGAGGCGACGGTGCCCGCAGCACTGTGCGTGGCCGCGATGCTCCCGAATCCACGAACCACCCGCACCGTGGACAAGGGACACAACTCGTTCCCCGGATGCATGCGTGCTGAACTGCTCCTCTGGATCGCATCAGTGGCCGACGCAGTCACAGACGAGGCCGATGTCCTCAGCCGACGGCATGGATTCCCCCTCGACGACTACCCGCCGGCCATCAGCATCCGAAGGATTCGACCGCAGCTGTACTCAGCAGCCGTGGCATACGTCGACGACACCGACCGGCCCACAGCCGAGGCAGCGATCACAGCGTGCATTCACCTCCTGGACGATCCCCGCCTACTGCACCACCGCACAGCACTCGTACCCGCGATCCGCCAGACCCTGGGAACCAGCGAACAGTGGCAACACAGAGAGCGGGCCATCGACGCCCTCGACACATGGGGCGAAGACTCCACAGGCCTGGAAGGCCAACAGAACCCCTTCCTGTTCTGTGACAGCGACACACCAACAGACAGCGCTACAGGGACCGTTGACACAAATGAGGGCTACAGCGAGCCGCCGCCGTTCTGACGCGCCCCAATGATCACAACCTTGCCAACCAGGCGAGTTACAACTTTCTCTACTGGTTCAAGGCGGCTCGCTCCGCTGCCTGACGCCAGAGAAGGGGTACGTCATGGCTGCGGCGGTTGGCTCCGCGCTAGGTGATCCCACGACCGCTGTCAGTGGCTGGCAGTAACCTGACCAAGCAGGGTCGGAAGGGTGACCCATAATCGCCGGGAGAACACTTGACCGAGAGCACCCGTGGGGTAATTTACATTCTCGCAAATTCCCTTATCCCTGGAGTATTGAAGATCGGCCGCACAAACAGAGAGTCCACAGAGCGAGCTAGAGAGATCTCCCGGGCAACCGGAGTGCCGACCGAGTATGAAGTGATCTACGATCAAGTCGTAAGCGACGCCAGCGCCGCAGAAAAAGAGCTGCACTCACTGCTTCGCATTTACCGCGTGAACGCGCAACGCGAGTTCTTTAGAATCCCAACCCGCGAGGCAATTCGACACGTACAGGATGTCTGCGCTCACTATCCGGTGAACGAAGTAGTTGAGGCGGTAGAAATAGACGCCCTGCCCGCCATGGAAACCCGAATGCGCAGATGGTTGCGGCGTGACCTAGTGGCGATGAAGTTCGTACAATATCCCGACCTGTGTCTCATTAAATGGGTCATCCAACCGGATTTTCGAAAACTTGCAGCATACGAGAATATTTTCGATCTGGCAGTCATTGGCGACGAGCGCAATAGATGTATGGAAGATCGAGCACGGCACCACGATATTTACCAATGCGAGGGGGGATACTTTTGCCCCGTCCACTTTTCCGCTAAAGAGAACTTCGAGTTTTTTCTTGAGCTAGACCCCTATTCAATGATCATGACGGGATTGGAAATACTGACTTCCGAAGCATCCGACTACGTGGCTCATCTTTGGGAAGCTCGTAAGTTGGAGCCGCCGAAGCGCCTAGGATGGAACATTGTCGGCGTTAAATACGACATGATGGGACCTGAAGAAGAGTGGCGAAAGGTTCTGGCTAAGAATGGAATCGCCGATAGGGGAACCGCAGGTGGCGCCGATATCATCGACGGTTGATTCAGCGTCCTGCAGGCCCAATGTCTCCCGCACGCAGCCCACCACCGCAGTTGGAAAGCGTGCTCTGTTCGGCCGACAAGCCCCGGCTCCGAGATGGTGGGGCGCCGTTCGCGTATGCCGGCACCGACCGAGTGTGGAGTGTGCGGGGTGCTCCTGTCGCGCCTGTCGTCGATCCAGGCGGAGCCGAGCGGTCGCGGCCCAGGGCATCAAAATCGTTCGTCCAGCGTGGTGCTACACGTCGACGCCCTGAACCATGCCCGCTCCACGGCGTGCGGGTCGACGGCGAACAGGGCTTGCGCAGGAGTCATCTCCCACTGTTCGATCTATCCCATGACACAGCGATCCTTCGTAGGCGAGATCAAGCGCCGCTTCAGTCCGCATCCCACTCAAATACCAAGAACAACATGGCAAAAACTAAATCAGGCAAAAACGGACTCAGGTTGGCCACTACTGACACTAAACTTCCTGAATTTTGCCCTCTTTAGTGTACTTGCAATATATTTTGCTACCTCTGTGCACACATTCTCTGCCCTGTATTGGTGGCTCAGCATCGGCTGCATCCTTGGCCTGTTGCGAACTGGCCACGTAATGGCGTGCGTCGCCAGAGGTGAGGTAGGGCAGCTCGCACCCGAGGGGCCCGAAGCCGCACCACAGGCGCCCGAAACCTCGCCACGAAGCGGCAGGTATCGAGGGAAACACACCTGAGACGTCATCCGCTTTCCGAACGTGATCGTTTGGTTCGAGTGGGTGGGCATGAACTCTCGTTCGTAGCGGGAGAGATGGGCGTGGTTGGTCCGTT
>NZ_JBIWGK010000024.1:0-111812 GCF_044763565.1 Streptomyces sp. NPDC096013
CGGACAGGCTCGGCCACCGCGCCTCCAGCGATCGGATCGGACGTCACCCCACATCCAACCGCCACCCCGGCGAACCAACGCGGTCACAGCACTAGCTCAGGTTCTCGGAACCGGGCCTGCATACCCGGCGAGTACCTGGTTCGAGGGGTGATCGGGCTGATCGCACCGCACCCCCGCCGCCCCCGGGCCGCCTTGCCCAACCGGGTACCGGAGATACCGCCGGTACCGTGCCGCAGCCCAAAGCAATGAACTTATTGGGGTTCACTCGAGTTCGGCGGTTCGCCGTAGTGGCGTACGAGGGCCGCACTCACCTCGCGCAGTGTGGTGTCGTGCTGACGAGCGACGTCCTTGAGGGAGGCGAGTGCCTCGTCGTAGGTGCAGCCGTTGCGCGCCATGGTGATGCCGGTCGCCCGGTCAATGAGCGTGCGGGTAGCCAGAACAGTCTGTAGTTCGTCGTTGAACGCCGAGACGTCGGCCAGCCGCTGGGCCATTGCGATGGCTCCCGTGGCCTCGGCAGCGATGGCCCGTAGGACGCTGAGATCGGCGTCAGCGAATGCGTCCGGCGCGGAGGCATAGAGGTTGATGGCGCCGGGCGTGTGGGTTCGGGCGGCGATCGGCAGGGAGAGGGAAGAGCGGGTGCCGGCGGCCGCGGCGTATGCGGGGTACTCGCCCCAGCGCCGGTCGGTACGCGTGTCCTGGACGAAGATCTCCTGACCGGTGCGCAGGGCCTGCAGGCAGGGGCCGTCGTTCTGGCCGTACTGCTCTTCGTCCAACTGTCTGGCACTGGTGCCGCTACTGGCCACCGTCAGCAGAAGCCCCTCCCGTTCCAGGGTGATTCCACATCCGTCGCATCCGGGCGCCAGATCGACGACAGTATCGGCCAGAGCGGTGAGGAAGGCTTCCAGTGTCCTGGTAGTCAAAAGGAGCGCTGTGAGGTCGGGTACGGCGGGGTCGGGTGAGCCGGTCATGGTGATCCCCTCGCGGAGCGTTGTCCGCTGTTCGGCATGGCAGCATGCCGCTGGGGCGGGCTCCGGTCCCCGGAAACCTCCAGCGCCGTTCGGTCGTCCCGCCAAGGGCCTGGGCGGGAGAGGCAACCGCTGTGTATTCCCACTGTCCCACCGACCGGCCGATCCCGGTCGGGCAACGCCCCTCGGAAAGAGGCTGGAGCAGCCGACTCAGCCGGTCGGGTCCGAAGGCCGGGCAACCGGTGCCGTGCTGAGGACCTCCTGCAGGGCAAGGGCGCGTCCCAACAATTGCTGTGCGACGATCACCGACGGCGTCCCGTGGCGCCGGGCGTAGTCCCGCAGCGCCCGTGTGGCTTCGGTGATGGTCAGGCCCTCACTCGCCGCGAGCATCCCGATCGCCGTTTCCAGCGCCGCTTTGGAGGAGATCACCGACTGGATCCGGGTCGAGACGTCCGAGGGTCGCGGTGGCTCCGGCCGCCAGCGCAGCATGGCATCGACGGCGACCCCAGCAAGCGACGCCGCCACGGTAAGGTCTTCGGCGGGGATTTCGCGAGCGTCGCTCACGTAGAGGTTCAGTGTTCCAACCGGCTCATCGCGCGCAGTGACAGGAAGCGCGTAGACGCCGTGGACACCCACGTCTTCGGCGATGCGAACGTACTCGGGCCAGCGCTCGGCGTGGGTATCGAGCCGTGGGGCGCGGACCGGTCCCCCGGTCCGCAGGGAATCCACGCCCGGCCCTTCGACGGTCCGGGCCTGCAACCTGTCCAGCGCCTCCGCGCGACGGTCTGACGAGACGACGGTGCGCAGTCGTCCGCGCGCGTCGACGAACAGCAGTCCCGCTCTGTCGGCCTCCGTGAGTTCGATGCAGTGGTTCACCAGCCGGCCTGCCAGCACCAACGCGTCGACGTCGGAGTCGAAGACGTCGGACACGCTGATGAAGGCCTCCGCGACACGCTGTACCCGGCTCATGCCCATGTCGCTGTCCTCGGTGTCGGTCGGTCCGGGCCTACTCATCGAATTCCATTCTGCGGGCCAGTACCTCACGTGCTGCTTCGGTCACCGTCACGCCCTGCGCGTACGCGTGGGCACGCAGTCGGGCCAGTGCCTGCTGTGGACCGACGCCCAACTGCACCATCAGCATGCCCGTGGCGTAATGGACCTCCTCGTGGCCCGACTCCGCGGCGTCCAGCCAGGAAGTGAGCTCAACGTCGTCATGTTCGGCCGTGGCCTCCGCCTGCGACTGGACGCGCATCAGCGCCAGGGTGATGGCGTCACCAGCGGTGAAAGCGCCCACCGTGTCCCCCGCGCTCAGCGGCCCCGGACTGCGGCGGTACAGATCCAGCGAACCGATCGCCACCGCGTCAGTGCCAAGAGGGAGCGAGAACACCGCGCGCACTCCCAATTCCACCGCTCGCTGGGCGAACATCGGCCATCGACGCGCGTCGGCTCCACCGGTCAGGTCCGCGGCCAGTACTGGAGCGACCAACGTCCGGGCCGTGTGGCAGGGGCCGTCGCCGAGGCTGTACTGCGCCTCCGCCAGTTGCGCGGCCACCGGGTCGCTGGACCACCACAACGCCGCTTCCCCGGACGCGCCGCCGGCGAGGGAGACCGATGCTCCCGTGACGTCCAGCAGATCGACACAGATCTGACAGAGCCGCGCCGGGGCCGAGGCAGCGTCGGACGCCTCCAGCGCGCCCGCCAGCGCCCTGATGACGGGACGGTGATCCGAAGCACCTGAGCCGCTCGCAGACCCGGTGCCCCGCTCTCCGCCCTCGTCCGGACGACCGGACTTCACACGCCCACCTCCGGCGACAACGACTTGGTCCATCATGCGTCAGTCCCCGCGCATCCGCTGCCGCCCACGACACGAACGCCGCGATGCCGGGCACTGCCGACACTGAATGTCCCCGATTCGTACGCAACACCGTCGTACGCAGTAGGCGTGTACCACGAAGGAAGCAGGTCACTCCCCTTCCCGCATAGGACTGGTGGCCTCGCCGGAGTACGCGCGGGCGGGGCCGTGCCTTCTACATCACTCGTTACGACATCACAGGGCGGCCCTGCCGTCTGAATCGGACATTCATGGTCACGGGCCCTTCCGCCGACTTACAGCACATCGCGCGCTGCTGCTGGAGACCGACCCTCTGGAGAATCCTTCCGGCGGCTGGCCGACCGGGCCATCGATCTCGCGCCCGACGCGCAGGGATGCGGGCTCACATTGGGCCGCCGGGGACGCCCGCTGACCGTCACCAGCGCCGGCTCCAGCGCCGCCGTGCTGGACGAGGCGCAGTGCGTCCGGGACGACGGGCCCTCTCTGGAAGCCCTGCGCAGCCGCAAGAGATCGACGTGCCCGACACGCTCTAGGAACGGCTGGGGCAGCTATCCGGCGCGTGCCGCCGCGTCGGGCGCCTGCTCGTCCCTGTCCCTGCCGATTGCTCCCTACACCCATACCGCGGGGGCCCTGAACCTGTATGCGCCCGTACCGTACGCCTTCGCCGACGCCGACCTGACGTCCCTGCGGCTGCTGGCAGCCCAAGCCACCGGCGCGATAGAGCTAGCCCAACGGATCGCGGACGCTCAGCAGTTCACCGCCGACCTCCAGACGGCACTGAAGTCCCGAACCGTCATCGACCAGGCCATGGGAGTCCTCATGGGCCAACAGCGCTGCACGGCCGAGGAAGCCTTCCAGATCCTGCGCACCGCCTCCCAGCACCGCAACACCAAACTCCGCGACCTCTGCGCCGAACTCATCACCGGCATCACCGGACGCCGCCCGTCCGACGACGAACTGCGCCCGCGTGGTTGAACCCCGATGAACGCCCTCCTCCGACAGCACTCTGCCCACGTCGCCGATCGTTTCTCGCCCCGCCGTACGCCAGGGCATAATGATGACGAGGTCAGGAAGCGGCCCCGGGGTTTCTTTACCTTTATGGGGTTTTCGTGTCGCTTCTGAGCCATCACGCGGGTAGCCGCTTGGTCGTGGAATTGGACGAGGTCATCGACCCGGACACCAAGGACACTGTCGAACGGGAACTGGAGCGGCTGATTCGCACGGCAGGAACGTCGGTCGTGATCGTGGACATCCGTACTCCCCTGCTCACCTCTACCGCGCTGCAGCTTCTGTTGAGCGTCCGACGAACCGCCGGGAAGCAGGGCACTGTGCTGTGCGTCGCGGCACGTCGGCCACTGGCCCGCCGCGTTCTGCAAGCCGCTGGCCTGACGCGCGCGCTCCGGGTGACCACCACGGTCGGCGCGGCCTCAGCCCTCGCCCGCGGCTGTCCACCCGTGCATCACCGCGAAGACGTCCCTGATGAGGGGGCTGGCCAGCCGACGCTGGTATGCCGAACCACCGGGCGTCACCTCTTCCTCTGAGTGCCGCTGTAGTACCCACCCTCTGCCCGTGCGGAGTACCTGACGCGCGCAGCCGACAGCGGCCCCTCCCGGCGTTCCCGTGAGGTCGCCCGTGCTGCCCGGGTATCCGCCCCACCCAGAACGAGATGACCATGACCGACAGGCCACTTCCGGCTGCGCAGGACGTGACCGCACTGCTGCTCGACACCGACACCTTGGACGAATTCCTCCAAGCCCTCGCACAGCGCGCGCTCGAGCTGGCGCCCGCAGCGGACGGCTGCGGGGTCACCATGGAGCGCCGGGGCCGCCCCGTCACGGTGTCCAGCGCCGGCGCCAGCGCGACCAAGCTCGACGAGGCCCAGTACGGCCAGGACGACGGCCCGTGTCTGCAGGCGATGCGTACCGGTCTGACGGTCGACGTCCCCGACACCCTGAGCGAGAAACGCTGGGGCGGCTACCCCGCCTACGCCGCTGCCTGCGGCGCCCGCTCGTCCCTGTCCCTGCCGATTGCTCCCTACACCCATACCGCGGGGGCCCTGAACCTGTATGCGCCCGTACCGTACGCCTTCGCCGACGCCGACCTGACGTCCCTGCGGCTGCTGGCAGCCCAAGCCACCGGCGCGATAGAGCTAGCCCAACGGATCGCGGACGCTCAGCAGTTCACCGCCGACCTCCAGACGGCACTGAAGTCCCGAACCGTCATCGACCAGGCCATGGGAGTCCTCATGGGCCAACAGCGCTGCACGGCCGAGGAAGCCTTCCAGATCCTGCGCACCGCCTCCCAGCACCGCAACACCAAACTCCGCGACCTCTGCGCCGAACTCATCACCGGCATCACCGGACGCCGCCCGTCCGACGACGAACTGCGCCCGCGACGATGATCAAAGAGCGGGGGATCTTTCGTCCTATGTGCTGGAGCCCTTCGACGGGGTCCCCGACAAGCGCAAGCACGGCCCGCCCAGTCTTCCGAAACCCCGACTCAGCGTGCTCCGCACGTCTTGTTTGAAGCGGATCCAGCCCGGTAGTCCGAAGAGGGCGACAAGCTGTCCAACCCGTCCCGGGAGGGTTCGGCAGTGAGTCCGCCACCGGCCGCCCCAGGAAGAGTCCCGCGGGGCGGTCGGGCCGCCCGGCGGACCCGCCTCACCAGCAGAACCTCCGGCCACTGATCCCTGTCAGGGAGAATTACGCTGGGGCGTCTCAGGGCCTTCTGACCGTTCGTGTGGAGATACCGCAATCCGCACCACCGAGCCCGCGGGACTTTCGCTGATTCAAGATCACCCCAACCCGAGCGTGTCACCGGCGTCCGTGGACGGAACTGCTAGACCGCGTCGGCAAGCACGCGCTCACGGACGGTGGCGCAGGTGGTGCTGATCAGGCGGGAGACATGCATCTGGGAGACGCCCAGCTGCTCCGCGATGCGGCTTTGGGTCATGCCCCGGAAGAACCGCAGATACAGGATGACGCGCTCGCGCTCGGGCAGTGACTGCAGCGCGGGCTTGACGGCCTCACGGTCGACGACCAGGTCGAACCCCGCATCCCGCTCCCCCAGCAGCCCGGCGAGCGTCAGACCGGTATCCTCACTCTGCGTCTCGGCGTCCAGCGAGAGCGCGGCGAAGCTGTCCAGCGCCTCCAGGCCGGCACGAACGTCGTCCTCGCTCAGCTGCGCACACGCGGCGATCTCCGCGACGCTCGGACGCCGGCCCGCATCGCTCGCGGACAACTCCCGCAGAGCCTCCCGCACCCGGTTGCGGAGCTCCTGGACCCGCCGAGGGACGTGCAGAGCCCACATGTGGTCACGGAAGTGGCGCTTGATCTCACCGGTGACCGTCGGCACGGCATAACTCTCGAACGCATGGCCGCGCGAAGGATCGTAGCCGTCGACGGCCTTGACCAGGCCCAGCGCCGCTACCTGGCGCAGATCCTCGTAAGGCTCCCCCTTCCCTCGGTACCGGCCCGCGATACGGTCCGCCATCGGCAGCCAGACCCGCACAAGCTCATCACGCAGCGCATCCCTCTCCGGCCCGTCAGGCAGACGGGAAAGGCATTCGAAAGCGGCAGCGGTACGCGGTGCGTCGTCATGCGGATGATGCTTCCTGGTCACTGTCTCCATGGGTGCTCACCACTCCCTCAGGGGGTGCCGACTGGGCGGTCCCATGGGAGCGAGCACGCACCGAGCAGGCGAATCACACCCGCGATCCGGCGTGACCGGCTCCCACGGATGTGCCTCCTGTCCGAAGCACTCACAGCTCCGCCTTCCCCCGCCAAGAGTCGTGAAACAAGCACTCACCCACAAAGATGACGAGCCAGAAAATACACATATGTCACGACAAATGGGGCACAGTTGCGAAACGCTCGCGAAACCGGGATCGAGACGGGGTAAAGACGGGTCGGCTCCACCTCTTCGCGCAGACCGCTCCGAGTCGACGAGCGGGGCCAGCGGCACGCCACCGCTGATGGGCCGATAGGGCTGCGGATCGCGCCTCGCCGCGTGCGGCGGGAAGAGCGGCTCCGCAGCCCCACCTCCTTGGACCACCCAGCATCGGCTGGGCTCCCTCCTCGCACGCTTCAAACCGCGGTGCGGTCAAGCCGCCGTCGTCACCTGGCGGCCTCGGAGTCACGATCCCGTTCCGTAACCGCCGACGATCCATGCGGGTGCCCGTCACGCTGTGCATCGTGCCGTGCGAAGACGGACAGGAGCGCTTCGACCGCCATCCCCGCCTCAGCGGGGTGCCTGAGAATGGTGCCCGGCTCGATGCGATAGGTGTTCGTGCGCCCCTCCCGCGTGTGGGTGAGGTAGCCGTCCCCCTCCAGATCCGAAATGATCTTCTGAACCGCCCTCTCGGTGAGCTGGCACCGCGCGGCGATGTCACGGATACGGATGCGACTATCCCTGGCGATCGTGGCCAGTACCCGGGCATGACTGGTGAGGAACGTCCATCCTGTACGCGTCTCGGATATGTCACCCATGCTCTAAACCTAGGGCATCCAATTCACGCATTCAAAGGCGCGAAATAGATTTCCTGCTTATCTTGACGGGTCTCATACTTGGGGTGAGACTTGCAGCAGTGGAGGACGGGCGAACGCCTCGGGAGCGAGTGCCATGTCAGAACACGACTTCTCTGCCCCGCCCAGGAGCGGCCAAGCTGTCTGTGCAAGGCCGCGGACCCCGGCAGCAGTGGTGCCGTCGCCGTTCCTGGACATCGTGACGCGCTCAGCCGGCAGCCGTACGGTGGTGGCGATCTCCGGCGAGATTGACATCGATACGGAACAAATGATGCACCACGCCCTACGACTGGCTCTGGCCCGGTCGTCCGAAGGCGTGGACCTCGACCTTGCCGGAGTCGGCTTCTGCGACTGCGCCGGCCTCAACGTCCTGATCCGAGTCCGGCGACTCGCCTTGGCGGACGGCAAGACACTCTGCATCCGGGCCCTCAGCCCCGAGGTCGAGAGGCTGTTCACTCTCACCGACACGTCGTCGATGTTCAGCCGCGTCCCCAGCAACGGTGTGGTCAATGCCTGGAACCCACATTCCGCGACAACGCACGACTTCCTGGAGGAGAACAGGGTGCCCAACGACGCCGAGGAACTGCGCGTCGAAGCCGTGCAGCTCAAACGCGCCATGCTGACCCGGCCGATCATCGACCTGGCCCGGGGAATCCTGATGGCCTCCTACAGCCTGGGCCCCGAAGACGCCTGGAGCGTCTTGGTCGACGCCTCGCAGCACACCAACACCAAACTCCACCAACTCGCCGAGCAACTCGTCGGCTCGGTCACCGGGCCCCCGCTGTCCGACCAAGTGCAACGCCAGATCTCCAGGGCGGTCGCCCAGCTCTCACCTCCAGAGGCGCAGGACACATGTGCCCCGCCACGCTCCGGGGCCCTCCATAAGGCGGACGATCCGCAACCGTGAAGTGAGCACCGTGACGGAGTTCGGGTCCTCCGGCCCGTTGAGGGGCACGCTCACGCCGAACTGGGGCAACACCCCGAGGGCGGAACAGGCGACCCGTCCGGTGGATGAGGGCCCATGCCCGTCTGCAAGGACGACCGAGGAGCAGAGGGGAGAACCCGTGCGGGTCGGACAGCAAGCGGTGCAGCTTGCGGCGCCTGCCGTTCAGCCCCGAACCAACCTCGCTCACGGCCTCCGCAACCGGCAGGCCCAGACCCGTGGCCGCCTGCACCACGCGAGCCACCTGACGCTCAAGATCCGGCTCCTGGTCCGCCGACAAGACCCGGCACTACACCACCACCCGGCCGGACGACTCCGAAGCGGGCTCGTCGACCAGCCATGTACCGGACGGCGTCTGACGCACGGGGGCCGGCATACGGCCCTCCTTCGCCCACGTCCACGCGATCTGGTAGTGCACGCCATTGCGCGACGCCCACTCGGAAAGCTTCACACGATCAAAATAACAGAACAGAAAAACTGAGATTCACTGATGAATTACGCAACAGTTGAAAGCCCTGCGGCCCGCACACCACCGAGGTCACCGGCCCCGCCGTCGAACCGTTCCGGCCCAGCAGGAGTGACATCAAGCCCTCCCCGGGAATCAGGATCTGGACACCACAGGGAGCCGGTCCCGCAGAGCGCGTGGTACGGCTCGGAGTGCGACACGGTATTTTCCGGCGTGCCTCATGCGTGGTGGCCGGTCCGGGATTCGGCTTGCGCTTCCCGGCCGGGGCCCAGGTGGACCCGCAGAAGCGGCCCGTGACGTGCCGCCCGGCGGGACGGTGTCCGTCGTTATTGCCTGCGTGTGCGCCCCCTGCGGCGAGAAGCGACGCCCCAGACGCGACTGGGGCGTGGCCTCGCCGCGCCTGGCCGCTCATCGTCGGATTCCGGTCAACAGGTGAGATTGTCGTGGCTGATGAGGGGGACTCGCATGGTCATGAGGAGTCTTCCGCCACCCGCTCGGAAGGGGCGGTGCGGCGAACTCGCCGAAACCATCGAGGAGTTCTCATGGACAACCGACGTGACGAGGAACTCTACTCTCGGGACCGTCCG
This sequence comes from Streptomyces sp. NPDC096013, assembly GCF_044763565.1. Taxonomy (NCBI): domain Bacteria; kingdom Bacillati; phylum Actinomycetota; class Actinomycetes; order Kitasatosporales; family Streptomycetaceae; genus Streptomyces; species Streptomyces sp. NPDC096013. Next base: position 9,316 of record NZ_JBIWGK010000024.1, read on the forward strand.
GCTCATCCCACCCTGCCTGAGGACCGGCCGCGCGGGGTGGAGCCCAAGGCTCCTGTGAAGCACCGCAGCCCTTGGCTGATCGCCGCGTTCGTCATCGGCGTCATCGCACTGATCGTCATCGGCATCGCCCTGTTCCCCTGACAGAAAGACCGGTGCGACATGGACCAGGCCTCATCCTGGTGACACCGCGCGGCTCGGCCGTGTGAGTGGCGTCCGGCGTAGCTCACGCCGGACGCCACTCACACGTGACAAGACGCTGCTCAGGCTCCGCCCAGCCGCGCACGCAGGAGCCGCTTGCCGATGTCAGCACCCTTGCGGCTGTCCGCCTGGGCCTTACGGAACAGGTCGACGACTTCCGTGTCCTTCTCGCGTTCCGCGTCCGCGATGTACGTCTCCAGACGCAGCGCGTTGTTCAAGCATGCTTCCACGTACCAGATGAGGTTGTAGTCCTTGTCCGGCGTGCCCGTGGCGCCGCCGGTCTCCGGGCTGCTGGTCATTGGGGCCTCCTTTACATTCCGGGGTCCTACTCCTACGCCCGGCGCGGGTACCCGCGCCGGGCCAGCACACACCCCGGCGGGCCGGGTGCGTAGAGGACCCCGGCCTTGTCGGCGACGCCTTAACGCGGGCTCTGCCAAGATTTCCGTGAAGCCGATCATGGGGCCGCCGTGGTCGTGACTCTGTGTTGTCGGCGGTCAGCTGCCAGGAGCAGGACTCGCTTGCGGAGCAAGGGATGGCCGGCACGGCCCGCCATCTGCCGCTTCAGCAGCTTGATGTCCGTCACTCTGCCCTCGACGCAGCCTGAGCTCCATTCGGTACTCAACCCGAGGACGACCGCGTCGAGATCGGCCATCAGCCCGTCGGCGAAGGCACGCAGACCGTGGCTCTGGTCCGCACGGGCGGCGGCGATCCACTCCGGCAGCCGGTCCGCGCTGCGGATGGCCATCATCGCGGCGAAGGACCGGACATGCCCGGTCGCGGCCTCCAGCTCGGGGCAACGGGCCAGGATCGCCTTGAGTTTCTGCCGGTCGTCGTCGCTCACGCGGTCGGGGTTACGGGTGATCCAACCGGTCACCTTCCGCACGCCCGGCGGCCGTGGCGGGGGTGTGTCGTTGGGTGTGCGGCGGAAGCTTTGGAGGTAGTCGCGCACGACGGAGTAGGAGCCGGTGAAGCCGCGTTCGCGGAGTTCGGCGTGCAGCTTCACTTCACCGCGACGGTATGGCCTTCGCGCCAGCGTTGATGCAGGTAAGGCTTGTAGGGGTCCAGGGTGCTGGGGAGGTTCTGCCAGCGGCCGGTGGCGAGTTCCTGCCAGGTGTCGGCCCGGGCATAGCGTCAGACGGTGTTCACGGCCAAGCCGAGATGGCGGGCGACGGACCGGATACCCAGGCCCTGGTCGAGGAGGTCGTGCACGGCCGCGTGGTGCTGCTCGACCCGGGCGGCCAACCGGCCCGCCCTTGAGACGGGCGGGTGCAGGACCTCGGGAGCCTCGCCCGGGATCGGAGCCGGATCCCGCAGACACGCGCTGTGCTGGCTGACCAGGCGTTTCACGGCCTCGGCAAGGTTGTGCCAGATGTGCCAGAGATCAGCAATTTGCACGGCGCCGGGGGCTCCGGCGCGGGCGCCGTCGGCATAGGTGCCACCGCGGTCACGACAAATGATCTCCACGCCTGAGTGCTCAGTGAGCCAGGCCGCGAAGGTGGCCGCCTCCCGCTCGGGCAACAGGTCAACCCGGGCACGGGTCTCGCAATCGACCAGTACGGTGCCGTAGTTGTGATGGCCCTTGCGCAGGGCGAATTCGTCCACCCCGAGCACCCGGGGCGTTGCGGCGGGCGGGTCGGGCAGGGCCATGACCAGGGCCAGCAGGGTCGTCCGGCTGACTGGCGCAAGCAGCCGGGCCACCAGGCGTTCGCCGGCCCGTCCGGCCAGGGCGACCGCGATCGCGCCCAGCAGGCTTCCAAGATGCGGTGTCCGGCGCCCGTAGCGCACGGTCAATCCCTCCACCTGCTCGGCGAAGGTCACCCGTACACATCCCGGCGCGTCGCAGAACAGACGGCGGATGGTCAGCTCGATGCAGACCTGCCGCCCGCCGACCGCACCGTCCGCGAGACGGCGCCGGTATCCGCTGTGCCGGCGTGCCGAAAGTGTCCCGCAGCCCGGGCACGGCACAGGCACAGCCTCCGAGGTTCTGGCCACGATGCGTAACACCCCCGTCTCGGGGCTCACTTGCTCCACCAGCACCCCGCCCAGGTGCGGTAACACCGTCTTCAGCAGCTCCTCACACTCGGCGATTGTCACGCCGCAGGTGACGGAGCGACACCGGCGCGCGGGAGCATGATCGGCTTCACGGACATCTTGGCAGAGCCTTAACGCGGACCCTCTGACGGCGGATCAAAACTGACCCACTTGGTACCCTTTGTCCGACTCTGGCCTTGTTGATCAAGGTCAGGAGGAAGAGGTGATCCTTGTGGAGGACTGGGCAGAGATCCGCAGGTTGCACCGGGCCGAGCAGATGCCGATCAGGGCGATCGCCAGGCACCTAGGCATATCGAAGAACACGGTGAAGCGGGCGCTGGCGCACGACCGGCCGCCGAAGTACGAGCGACCGCTCAAGGGCTCGGCGGTGGACGCGGTCGAGGTGCAGATCCGCGAGCTTCTGCGGGAGACGCCGACGATGCCGGCGACGGTGATCGCCGAGCGCATCGGCTGGGAACGCGGGATGACGATCCTCTTGTTGGTGGGATCTTTGCCGACGTCGAAAACCTTCACGACGATGTCGCGGTCCGTGAGCCTATTATCCGTGCCGCAGGTGGACCACGCTCCGACACCAAGTTCCCTCTTCTGCCGTGCTGCCTCCCGCACGCTCGAGTCGGCGCCGACGCACTGGGCACCGGCTGATCCCTCGCGATTTCATCATGCACCTGCGTCCTCCTCATGCTGAGACCCCACAGGCTGCCGCGGACACGACCCCCGTTCCCGGCCCCCCGTGTTGTGTAACGCGCACCGCGGAATCCATGAAGGCGGTCCTGCGAGAAGGCCGGGCGCCCATTCGGACGCACTGCGATGTCGCTCGCGGAGACCGAGAGGAGATGGTGGGACTATCCGACTGCTCCGTCTCCGGAGAGACACGGTACGTGTCCCTCAATTGACCGGTACGTACCGTCGGGCCGCGCGACTGTTCCGCGCAGTCGGGGTACTCGCCTGCCGCCATCTGCCGGCACGGCACAAGCACGAGCGCGCCACGAGTGCGTACGGAGGGAGGCGTCCGTGAGGGACGAGCGGTGCGAGGCGCTCACCGGGTGTGGGCCGGGGGCGACATGAGCGCGGCGCGACACCACCGAAACAAGGAGGCATCGGGGAGCGAGCCACCCAGTACGCCCGGCGAGCGTTTCGCGGACGCGGTCGACGCCCGGCTGCCGACGACGGACGGCGGCGGTCGGCTGCTCCGCAAGGCATTCCCCGACCACTGGTCGTTCCTGCTCGGGGAGCTGGCGCTGTACAGCCTGCTCGTACTGGTTCTGACCGGTGTGTGGCTCACACTGTTCTTCAAGCCCGAGATGCGCGAAGTGACGTACGGCGGAGGGTATGTGCCGCTGCGCGGGGAGCGGGTATCGGAGGCGTTCGACTCCACTCTGCACATCAGCTTCGACGTCCGCGGCGGGCTCCTGGTCCGGCAGATGCACCACTGGGCGGCCTTGGTCTTCATCGGTGCGATCGGTGTACACCTGTTGCGGATCTTCTTCACCGGCGCCTTCCGCAGGCCCCGCGAGGCCAACTGGCTGATCGGCGTCACCCTGTTCATGCTCGCGCTCGCCGAGGGATTCGCCGGCTACTCACTCCCGGACGACCTGCTCTCCGGAACGGGACTCCGTATCGCGCAGGGCATCATGTTGTCGATCCCCGTGGCCGGCACGTACGTGAGCATGTTCGTGTTTGGCGGCGAGTTCCCCGGCCACGACATGATCTCCAGGCTCTACGGCCTGCACATCCTGGTGCTCCCCGGCGCGCTGATCGCTCTGGTCACCGTCCACCTGATCCTGGTCGTCTACTTGAAGCACACCCAGTGGCGCGGACCGGGCAGGACCAACCGCAACGCCGTCGGCAAACCGTTCTTCCCCCAATTCACGGCTTCCTCCGGCGGTCTGTTCTTCATGGTCTTCGGTGTGCTCGCCCTCCTCGGCGGGATCGCCCAGATCAACCCGGTGTGGGTGTACGGGCCCTACCGCCCCGATCAGGTGTCGACCGGTTCCCAGCCCGACTGGTACGTCGGCTTCCTGGAAGGCGCGCTACGCCTCGTACCGCCCTGGGAGACGAACATCGCCGGACACACCATCATGTGGAACGTCCTGCTACCGGCGGTCGTACTGCCCCTGCTGCTCTTCCTCGTCCTCTACCTGTACCCGTTCCTCGAACAGCGGGTGACAGGCGAGTGGCATCAGGAGAACCACCTTTGCGACCGGCCCCGTGAACGCCCCGTCCGCACTGGACTCGGCGTCGCCGGCATCACCTTCTTCGGCGTGCTGCTGTTGGCTGGCGGCAACGACGTGGTGGCCCAGACGTTCCGCATCTCGGTCAACGCGCTCACCTGGATCCTACGCATCTCCCTCGTACTGGCGCCGGTCCTGGCGTTCGCGGTGACGCGCCAGCTGTGCCACGCCCTACTGCGTGCGGAGCAGGAGGCCTTGGAGGAGGGCGAGGAGACGGGAGAGGTACGACAGTCCGTCATGGGGGGATACGAAAGTGAGCACCGCCCGGTCGAGATGTTCCGTCCCGGAGCACCCCGGGTGCCGCTCAGCCCTCCTGACGGGCACCCCGGTCGGCGTACTGGAACACCATCCCCAGAACACCCCGCGCCAGCACCCCGACGCCGATGAGGAAGAGCCACAGCCCAAAGACGATTCCCGTGCTCAGCACGGCGAAGCCCAGGCCGGTGACGACAGGCCAAGGGCTCTTGGCCGGGAAGAACTCCAACGGTCCCGCGCCGTCTGCCACTTCGGCGTCGCTACGGTCCTGAGGGCGGCGCCCCTTGCGTCGGTACTGCATCCCGCAGAAGAACGCGATCAGGGCGGCCATCAGGGTCGCCACCATCAGCGCCGCCGTGCCCGGCGGGTCCCAGTGGGACCAGTAGCCGTAGAGGACGGCGGAGCCCGCGAAGAACACGGCGACGCCGCCGAAGAGGAACGCTTCGACCTTCATCGTTGACCCTCCTCCCTGACCAGCCGGGTGATGTCGGGATGGTGCAGGTCGAAGGCAGGGGACTCAGAACGCACCCGTGGCAGTGCCAAGAAGTTGTGGCGGGGCGGGGGGCAGGATGTCGCCCATTCCAGCCCTCGTCCGAAGCCCCAGGGATCGTCCTCCGAAACCCGTTTCCCGAATCTGGCCGTGTGCCACACGTTATAGAGGAACGGCAGGGTCGAGACGCCGAGCAGGAAGGCGCCGGTCGACGACAGCGTGTTGAGGAGGGTGAAACCGTCGGCGGGCAGATAGTCCGCGTACCTGCGTGGCATGCCCTCCTCGCCGAGCCAGTGCTGCACCAGGAACGTGAGCTGGAAGCTGGGGAACAGCAGCCAGAAGTGCACTTTGCCGAGCCGCTCGTCGAGCATTTTCCCGGTGAACTTGGGCCACCAGAAGTAGAAGCCGCCGAACATAGCGAAGACGACGGTGCCGAACAGGACGTAGTGCAGATGCGCCACGATGAAGTACGAGTCGGTGACATGGAAGTCGAGCGGCGGCGAGGCGATGAGTACGCCGCTCAGGCCGCCGAGCAGGAACGAGGTCAGGAAACCCATCGCCCACAGCATCGGGGTCTCGAACGACAGTGAGCCTCTGTGCATCGTGCCGATCCAGGCAAAGAACTTGATGCCAGTGGGCACGGCGATCAGGAACGACATGAGGGAGAAGAACGGCAGAAGCACCGCGCCGGTGGCGAACATGTGGTGTGCCCAGACGACGGCGGACAGCATGGTGATCGCGATGGTCGCACCGATCAACGGAACGTACCCGAAGAGCGGTTTGCGGGAGAACACCGGAATGATCTCCGTGATGATCCCGAAGAACGGCAGGGCGACGATGTAGACCTCCGGGTGGCCGAAGAACCAGAAAAGGTGCTGCCACAGCAGGGCACCGCCGTTGGCCGCGTCGAAGACGTGTGCCCCGAATTTCCGGTCCGCCTCAAGTGCCAGCAGAGCCGCGGTGAGAACCGGAAAGGCGGGCAACACCAGGATCGACGTGAAGAGGATGTTCCAGGTGAAGATCGGCATCCGGAACATCGTCATCCCAGGGGCGCGCAGGCACAGGATGGTGGTGATGAAGTTGACGGCGCCGAGCGTCGTCGACACCCCGGCCACCACGAGACCCATCGCCCACAGGTCGCCGCCCGCGCCGGGCGAGTGGTACGCGCTGTTCAGGGGCGCGTAAGCGAACCAGCCGAAGGCGGCGGCACCGCCGGGGATCAGGAAGCCCGAGACGACCATCAGGCCGCCGAAGAGGTACATCCAGTAGGACAGAGCGTTCAGGCGGGGGAAAGCCACATCGGGAGCACCGATCTGCAGCGGCATCACCGCATTCGCGAAGCCCGCGAACATCGGCGTCGCGAAGAGCAGCATCATGATGGTGCCGTGGATCGTGAAGAGCTGGTTGTATGTGTGCTCGTTCATGAACTGCAGCCCGGGACGGGCGAGTTCGGCCCGCATGCCCATAGCGAGCAGACCCGCCAAGAGGAAGAAACAGAAGGCCGTGACCATGTACATCTTGCCGATCACCTTGTGATCGGTGGTGGTGGTCCAGCGCAACAGCGCCTGTCCCGGAGGTGCCGGGGACGCGGTCCGCACGGCTGCGACGCCGCGTTCAGAGAGCTGGGTCATGGTCCTCCGTAAGTTGTTGGGCGCCCGCGGCCAACTTGCGGCGGGACGCGCGCGGACCGCGGAGCAGAAAAGCGTCTCGCGAGTGCCCCCGTCACCCCGACGGAAACCGCCGACGCACGGACTCCGTACGGAGGGCTCACACGATGCCTCAATTCCGGGCGGCGGCGTCACCGGCCACGCCGTTGTGTGATCGTTCGGGGCGAGACGCTATCCCCGCGCTCTCGGAAGTTGTGGATGCCACGCCTGGCATCCCGTAGGCGCAGATGAGTCCGCGAAGTGGGGGAAACCGGCGTCAGCGGCCAAACGCCAGCAATGCCCCTCAGCGGGATGATGACGACTTCGTCGCGCCACCTCCGCAGTGCCTACAGAGCCGGCCTGTCCGTCTCCTACGACAACGGTCTGACGCCGAGAAGGACCGAGCACCGCATGAGAACAGTCGCCGAATCCGCAGTCCCGAAACTTCTCCAGGACGATCCCCAAGCCCGTCGTCGCAGACTTGCCCTGCCGCCGCACCAGCCGACAGCAGGCGGCTTCCCCGTCGCCGCGACGACATCACCGGAATCGATCAGCCCGCTCGTCAGCCAGCCAGCCCCGCAGCAGGCAGGTCCAAACAGGATCGGGCACAGTGGGACCGAGGCGGAAAAGACGATCACTGAAGCTTGACTTCACCAGGAGGAGTACTCAGCAACCATGAACGCAACACACTGGGAAATCGCCGTCCCGGACGCGGCGCACGGCGCTCTGGGCGCCTTCGTGGGCGGTCTCGTCATCGCCGGAGTCCTCGTGTGGGCTGTCCGGCTGGGCATCCGGGTGCGTCGGCGCGAGCCGAATCCGCCCGCAGCCAAGCAGCAGCCCGCGACGCCTGAATCCGGGCCCGCCTACGAAATCAGTGAGATCCGCGAGCCGAACGAGGTGCCCCGAGCGAATGACGAATGCGAGCGCCTCAGGCCCCACGAACTCGGCCGTTCCGGCACCAAGCGCAGTGACAAGCAGGAGCGCCCGCGGTGGGGCTCCGGCTCAAGCGGATCGTTCGGCAGCGGCGGACCCGGCACCACATGAGGCACCCGCCCTCGCCGCCCTCGGGAGCTGACCTGCCAGTACCGTGCTGGTGCCTGAGGAAGGCGCCATGGGCGCCAAGGAGTCCTTCCAGGACCCGGGCGAGTCGTCGCCCCGGTCGGCCACCGAACCCGGGTACCTCCCCGGGGGCCATGGCGCGCACTACCGGAAGGTGTCCGGCCGGTAGGTCTCCGCTCGCCATGGCCATCACCTCCCGCGACTGCTCCGTTCAGCGGTTTCACCCGAGCTTGGCACAGGCGAGCAACCGTGGACCGAGCGGCGTATGCGACGGGCTGCCACGGCACGGCGCGACCCATCTTTCGTCCACATGCGGGACCCTGACGATCCGGCCAGGTCACCTGGCCTGCACAGGGTGGTCGACGGGCCACTGCGCGGCTATAGCCCATTCGCCTCATGTTCCGGTACCGGCCGAGCCGCGCGTCCGCCGCGACGCGGTCTGTTTCGGGTCGTGCGGATGGGGCACACGAGAGCCCAATCAAGTGCTTCGGCCAGGTAGGCACGCTCCCGTCCCCTTCTGAGGAGAGTCATCGTGCCCTCCCCCTCGCGTCACAACTCCGACCCGCCGAGCCCGGGCCGCCCGCCGGGAAGGTGGAGATCTCGGGTGTTGATCCCGGACCAGGCGGTACTCCAGACGGCCGTCGAGCACTACCTGGCACTCGCGGCGGAAGAGAACCCGACCGTCGACGCCAGTACGCGGAACGCCGCTTACACCCAGTGCGTCCTCACCGGCACACGTACGGTGAGCGAAACAAGGTCGGCCGTGAACACGCTGCGCCCGGGATCGCCGACGCCCGAAACGCGACCGCATACATCGATGCTCCCATCGGCCGAGAGCGGCTCCGGCCAGACAGAGGTCATCTCGTGACTCAGCCCCCGGGCGGCCTACAGCTGAAGGTCGGTGCGACCGGATTCGTGGTCCTCGCGGACGACGAAGGGGCCATCATCGCCACGGAGTTGCTCTACCGGCCGGACGACTGCCTCGCCGCGCGTCTCATGATGCTGGGACCTGATGGACTGGAAGTCTGCTGGACCTTCGCCTGGGAACTACTCGCCAGGGGCCTGATGTCTCCGACCGGCGACGGGGACATCACCGTGCGCCCCGCACCGGGCCCAATCGGAGGCATCGAGGTGACGCTTCACGCCCAGCGCACCGCACGAGTGTGGCTGCCCTGGGACGATGTCGCGGAGTTCGTACGGAAGGTGCGTGGGAGGGCCGACCTCGACGCGCCGGGCATCGCTTCGGCGCTCGACAAGGAACTCGCCACGCTCACACACGGAACGTAGGCGGCGGCACTTTCCGCCTCCCGAGCAAGGCAACGGCGTTCGTACCGGGCCACCGTACTGGGACCGGACCCCGTGGACAGATGACGGGTCGTGGATCAACAACCAAACCACAGGCAGCGTGGCCCGCTTCCTGGACGACAGTGGCGTCTCGCGCTGGCACGACGACGGTGCCTGGAGCCAGGACCTCAACGCGCCCTGGTACTGGGTCCACTGGGTGAAGAACTGCTGAGTGGCGTCAACGGCGCTGTGAAGAGGGGCTCGGCTGCACATCGGCATCGTCCCTCTTTCTCAGCGCCCCGGGCGCAGGGCCCTCGCCAGGAAGTTGTTGGGGCGTGTGCTGGGGTGTCTGGCGTGCGCGGAGTACATCACCTGCCCGTCGACCACAAACCGGAGCACGCCGTTGCGCCGTCGCGGCCTGATCCGGTGCGGCCGGGTGGCGTCCACGATGTAGCGGACCGCGGGATGGTCGCAGGTGATGACGCCGTCTAGGAAGCTCTAGCCTGTCTGCCCTGTTACCTTCTAGCGGTGGTTTGTTGACGGCGGGCCATGGCCGCAGTAGGCCGGTAGCAGAGGAACGTCGCCTCGCTGCCCAGGGGCTTGTGATGACCCGTCGTGTTCCGTGTCCGCCCGCTCCGGGCCCGCTGGAAGCCTACGCCGCACGCTTCGATGACCTGCTGTCTACCCTGGCACAGCGCCGGGGGTTCCGCGAGTACCTCGCAGGGCTGCTGCCGCGGGACCGCAACAAGACTCGGTACCGCCCTGGCCGGTACCGAGCCCGTGGTCGGTGCCCAGCACGCCTCGTACAGCGGCTGCAGTTCTTCCTGTCCGAGTCGACATGGGACCACGAGCAGGTCAACACACGCCGGGTCGAACTGCTGCTGACCGACCCCGCGACCGCGCCCCACCCCGGCGGGGTCCTCGTGATCGACGACTCCGGGGACCGCAAGGACGGGAAGGCGACCGCGCACATCGGCCGCCCGTGGCTGGGCCGGCTGGGCAAAACGGACAACGGCATCGTGACGGTGACCACCTGCTGGGCCGACGAGAACCTCTACTACCCGCTGCACGCCGTTCCCTACAGCCCCGCTCACCACTTCCCGACCGGCAAGAAGGACCCCGGCTTCCGCACGAAGCTGAAAATCGCCGCCGAACTGGTCGGCACCGCCAAAGCCACCGCAGTCACTTTCCGGGCGGTGGCCGCGGACTGCGGCTACGGCGACCAGCAGAGCTGTTGGCCTTGGACGATTGAGGGTCGTCGTCGTGCGGGACACACGGCTGGTATAGACGGCAGTGATCGGGGACGAGCACTCGGACGTGCCCGTTGTCCTGCCGACCGAGGCCATCGAACTGGACGGGTTCCGCCACTCCCACGCCCATGACACGTTCTGGTGCGGGCTCCTCCTCGGCGGCTGCGGGCCCGGCTCGCCAACAAGCACGCATCACGCACCGCCGCCTCGGACAGCTCTGTTTTCGACTCGAAGTGGTTGTAGAAGGAGCCGAAGCCGATGTCCGCGCGCTCGGCGATCGCCTGGATGCTCGCGCTGCTGTCCCCGGTCTCGGCGAGCATCTGCCAGGCGGCGCTGACGAGCGCCCGGCGGGTCTCAGCACGATGCCGCTCGAACCAGTTGCTCGGCGGGGCTGACATAGACATGCGCAGAGTCTAACCGCGGTGGCGACGGTGGTCGCAGTCCTGATGAACTCATCACCCTGGTCAGGACGGCCCGTCAGAACCTCCACCGAGCAGGGCGCTCTGCACGGCGAAAATCCGGGCAAGTCCCGGAGCCCTGGGTTCCGATGTCCACGAGCGGCCTCGCCCACGACCGGCAGCTGGCGCGGCTCGGGCTCATCGGGTCGTATGCCGGTGCCGTGTCCACAACGGCAGCACGAACCAGCACAGCAGGTACCAGATGACCACCCCGGAGACCAGCCAGGGCACATAGCCGTCACGCGTGGCGACCCGGAGGATCAGCAGCAGCGCGGAGGCCATCGTGGCGAGCAGCAGCACGAGCCCCACGAAGGTCAGCCGGGACGCCCAGCGCACCGCCTGCGGTTTCACCTTCCGGCCGGAGACCAGCCGGTGCAGGGACACCGGGCCGATCAGGGCGCCGGTGGCGGTGGCGCCGAGGACGACGGTCACGATGTACAGGACCTGGTTCGCGTGCTCGAGCTGCGCGTACTTCGGGGTGAAGACGACGGTGAGCAGGAACCCGAAGAGGATCTGTACGCCGGTCTGCGCGACGCGGACCTCCTGGATCAGCTCGCCCCACATCCGGTCGGCCCGCTCGTCCTCGGACTCGTCGCGCCCCGACCGCCGCTCTTCCTCGTGGATCACACGGTCCGTGTAACCGGACCGCCGGCCTTTCAAACGGAGCCGCGACCTACCAGCGTGTAGCGCGAGCCGCCCTCACGAGCGCGGCGAATGTTGGCCGTCGGCAGCCCCACCGTCGCCCCGTAGACGGCCTTGCCGCCCCGGTTGAGGATGCGGTAGCCGCGCAGACGCACCAGCTGGTTGTGGGCACACGTGGTGAGCAGGATGCGATCCGAGGACGAAACAGACGATCACGCCCTCGGCCGATCCCGAGGAGGCCTGACCACCAAAATCATCTCGTCCGTCCGCCGGCGCTCAGCCTGTGTGAAACGGTGTTGCTGCCTGACGACACGGAGGATCTCCCTCTGAGCGGCTGAGACGTTCCCCTCCTCCATCAGCATGTCGGCCTTCGCCAGGAGCGGCGCCGTGGGGTTGTGCTGGAGCTGCCGCAGGGCCTCATCAAGTTCCTGGGTACCCAGGCCCAGCCGCCTCTCGCCGCGGTCGAGGGCCATGCGCAACCGGGCGATGTTCTCCGGGAGCTTCTCCTCCTGCAGGAGCCGTTTCACAGCCTGTACTGCGACATACACGCGGTAGTTCTCACGCAGGGCCCGGTCGATGCGCATGACCGCCAGTTTGACCGCGTCCTCCTGGCGGGCGGTGCCGATTGCGTAGGGCTTCGGGTCGATGGCCCGATCGTCCGGGCGCCCGCCCCGCCCGGCGTGTGCTGGGATGGCACCGGTGCAGTCGGGGTGGAGTTCCGTGGTGCGGTTCGTCAACACCCCCATCTGAAGGCTGGCGTCGTGACCGTGCCAAGGCGGTGTCGTTGAACCGGCACCGCGTCGTCCCACCCCACGAGGACGCGACCGAGCCCCGGGCCCGGCCCGGGGCTCCATGCTGCCCGGCCCTTCCCCACCAGCCCGGCACGTGCCGCACTGCACAGGAATTCCTACCGGGATCCCGGGCAGGCTCCCGAGGCGGACCGTCCGCGCACAACACCCAGGGCTGAGGGAGCAGCAATGACGGACACCGAACACACGACGGCAGCGGGCGGGCTGTCGGCCGTGACCACCGAGCGCGACGGGATCCGCGTGATCAGCCTCGAAGGGGAGATCGACCACCACAACGGCCCCGTTCTCCAACAGGCTCTCCAGGCGAGCGCGGACCGCGGACCGCGCGTCGTCATCGACCTGAGGGGCGTCCAGTTCATGGACTCCAGCGGCATCAACCTCCTCCTCGCCGCCCACCACGACCTCACCAAGGCAGGCGGATGGCTACGCCTGGCCGCCCCCACCCCGGCAGCCCTGCGCCCCATCCAACTCGTCGGCATCGATGCCGTCATCGAATGCCACCCCACCCTCCCCCACGCCCTCCACCCCTGAACCAGCCCCCGCCGCCGGGCTGAACGAACAACTCCCCGACCCGCGCGAGCATGGCTGACGGGACACCGGATACCCGGCCCGGACGGGGTTCGAAAGCGCAGCCCCCACACAGCTTGGCGTTTAACCTCGCCGAGTCACCCGACCTGCTGATCATGGGTTCTTCGTGAGACAGCAGGACGGCCGTTCTCCACGCTTCGAGGTGTCGAGCAACGTTGCGTGAAGGAACGGCCGCTGTGAAAAGTCTGGCTTTTGCAGGTCCAGTTGACGCCGCGATGAGCGTGCTGTCCCACTTTCGTGTCGAGTTCTACGACTGTCTCTACAGCCGGGCGGATGCGCTCTTCGAGCTGACCGACGCGGTGCTGTGTGCGGACGGTGCGGTCACCTCGCTGGTCGAGTTGACGCTGACGGCAGAGCACCGGCGCGGGCACGGGGCAATGTACGACGCAGTCAATCACGGCTGGCTGGAACCACGCCGCCTGCGCAGGCCCCTCGCCTCCACCCCGCTGCCGAGGGCGGCCGACGGGAGGATCATTCTCGCGGTGGACGTGAGCAACTGGCTGCGTCCCGACGCCTCCACCAGTGCGAACCGGCTCTTCTGCCACGTCTACGGACGGGGCCGCAGCGCGGATCAGTTCATCCCGGGCTGGCCCTACTCCTTCGTCGCCGCCCTGGAGACGGGACGCACCTCGTGGACCGCGGTCCTGGACGCGATCCGGCTGGGGCCCGCGGACGACGCCACCGCGGTGACCGCCGCCCAACTCCGTGAAGTCTTCAACAGGCTTGTGCACGCGAGGCAGTGGAAACCCGGCGACGCGGACATCCTCATCGTCATGGACGCCGGCTACGACGTCACCCGCCTCGCCCATGTCCTGGCGGACCTGCCTGTTGAGCTGGTCGGCCGGCTCCGCTCGGACCGGGTCATGCTCCGTGACACCACCCGCTACGGGAAGGCCGAAGCCCTCGCCTGGGACCGGATGCACCCGCGCCTGACCACCCGCGGGCCCTGGCTCGATCACTGCGGTGAACTCCCCTTGATCCACGGCACGTTGATCCGGCTGAAGGTCGAGCACCTGCCCGGTGACCGCGACCCCAAGCCGGTCTGGCTGTGGTCCTCGCGCACTGCACTGACCGGCAAGGACGTCGACCTGCGCTGGCAGGCGTTCCTGCGCAGATTCGATCTTGAACATACTTTCCGGCTGTTCAAGCAGACCCTGGGCTGGACCGTCCCCAAGGTCCGCGATCCGAACACCGCCGACCTCTGGACCTGGCTGATCATCGCCGCGCACACCCAACTCCGCCTTGCCCGCCCCCTCGCCGCAGACCTCCGCCGTCCCTGGGAACGGCCCGCCGAACCCCGACGGCTCACCCCGGCCCGAGTCAGCCGAGGGTTCCGCCACCTCCGCGCGAAGACCACCCGTCCCGCAGGCGCGCCCAAACCGTCAGCACCCGGACCCGGACGGCCCCCAGGCGCACAAAACCGCAGGCCAGCCCCACGACACGAACCCGGGAAGACCGTAAAACGAGCCGAAACCCTCACCGAACATGTCCGCCTGAAACAGCAGCGAGGTTAAACGCAGAGCAGAAAGACCTCGGCTTCTGCGTTGACGGTTTCCCGCACCTCATCGGGGTCACGCATGAGTCATGCATGACGACTTCCGTACAGAGAATCTTCTAGGGGCCACCGCGCTGGCTCTGAGCGACCTGGTCCTGGCCGAGGCGACCAAGGCGGTGGGTACCAGTTCGAGCGGGGCTGCCGCGCTGGTGGTGTTGTCCACGGATCCGGGCTTGAGTACCACCGAGCTGGGGCGGCGGGTAGGACTGAGTCAGTCCGCAGCGGCGCGCATGGGCGGAGGCTTGGAAAAACAGGGATTAGTACACAAGGAAGCCAGCTGGGGAGGGCGGGTCCGCCTGCAACTCAGCGATCTGGGCGGGCAGGCAGCCCAGACCCTCCTCGCCTGCCGGGGTGAGGTGCTGCGACAAGCCCTCAGCCACCTCGACGACGGCGAGCGCAAGCAACTCGGCGAGTTGCTGAGCAAGCTCCTGACGGGTTTGTACCGGCAGCCCGGTGACGCCGAACGCATCTGCCGACTGTGCGACCGCATTGTCTGCGTCCGCGACGGCGGGACCTGCCCGGTGGGCCAGGCGGACCGAAGCCACCGCGTGGGTCACGAGCGTGACCATGGGTGAACTGCTCGCTCTGCTCTCCGCCGTGTGTTTCGGCGTCACCCACTTCATCAACGGCCTGGTCTCGCGCAGACACAACGGGCTGACCGTCGCACTGCACGCCCAACTGGGCGGCACTGTCCTGGCGTTGCTCCTGGCCCTGTTCCTGAACGCCGGATCGGCCACACCCGTCGACTACGGGTGGGGGGCCCTGTCCGGGGTGGGGACAGGGGTGGGAGTGGCCTTCCTGTACCGGGCGATGTCGCAGGGCGCGATGAGCGTGGTCGTCCCGGTCAGCGACGTGGGGGCCGTGGCCCTTCCGGTCCTGGTCGGTGTGTGCTTCCTCGGCGAACGCCCGGCTGTCCCCACATGGGTGGGGATAGCCGCTGTCCTTCCGGCACTGTGGCTCGTCTCGCAGAGTTCGCCGGGCCCCGACGATGAGCGGCACGGGACGCTGTCTGCGGGTGTGCCCAGTGCCCTGGTCGCAAGCATGGGCTTCGGTGTGCAGTTCCTGGCCATGGCACAGGTCGGCAGGGAGAGCGGCTTGTGGCCGGTGGCGCTGAGCCGAGTGGTCTCCGTCGCGGTCATCGCCGCGGTCCTGGGGTCCTACGGTGCCGACTGGCGGTTGACGAGAAGGCCATGGGCGGCGGCGGTGGCGGCCGGTGCTCTGGGCACGCTCGCGATCGTGCTGTACCTGGAGGCCACGAGGCAACAGCTCATGGCCGTCGCCACCGTGCTCTCCGCCCTCTATCCCGCCATTCCCGTCCTCCTCGCCCTGCTGCTCCTGAAGGAGCGTCTGAACCGCCGTCAGGCCGCCGGTCTTACCTGTGCGGCGCTCGCCATCGGGCTCATCGCGCTGCGCTGAGCCGGGCCCGATGGCGCGCTGTGGCAAGGGGTCGGCGGGTGGGTCTACGCCCCGAGGTAGGTCATGACGTGTTTGATGCGAGTGCAATCCTCCAGGCTGTAGGACGAGAGGTCCTTGCCCCGAGGTAGGTCGTACGCCGGGCGACGGTGCGTCGTCGTTCACTCGGGTCGTACGGCACGAATGACCACCAGTTCTTCCCTCTCGGTGTCGTCCTCGATCAGTCCGCGGTCGTGCAGCCAGTCGCTGCGGGAGCGCAGGACCGGGCCGAAGGCGACGCTGCGGTGCTCCACGGTGTCGGCGTGCAGCCCGGACGTCCGCAGTCGCCGTAGCGACTCCTCGGGGCAGCTCAGCTCGGACTGGACCAGCAGCAGGGTTCCGCCGGGCTTCAGCAGCGCGGGCACGTCCTGGCTGATGCGGTCCAGGACGAGACGGCCGTCGCGGCCCGCGTCCCAGGCCCGTGCCGGGCCCCGGCGCGGGCACGCGGCGGCGGGGGCGGGCACGTAGGGCGGGTTGGGCAAAACCAGGTCGAAGGACCAGCCGGCCACCGGCGTCAGCAGATCGCCACGTCTGACCCGCACCGGCACACACGCCACAAGGGCGTTGACCCTTGGCGTTGAGGGCCGCTCGCCAGGAGGTGTCGATCAGGGAACGCGCCCGCCTCGATCGCGTCGGCGAGATCGCGGCGGTGGAAGTCGGGATCCACACCCGCGGTGATCTGCGCCTCCTCCCAGACCAGCGAGTGGACACCCAGTTTGGGCTTCCAGTGGAACTTCACCAGCGTCGTGGCACCCTCGGCGTTGACCAGCCGGAAGGTGTGGACTCCGAAGCCCTCCATCATCCGGTAGGAACGCGGGATACCACGGTCGGACATGTTCCACAGCGTGTGGTGGGTCGCCTCCGTGTGGAGCGTGACGAAGTCCCAGAAGGTGTCGTGCGCGCTCTGGGCCTGCGGGATCTCCCGGTCCGGATGCGGCTTGCCGGCATGGATGATGTCGGGGAACTTGATGGCGTCCTGGATGAAGAACACCGGCATGTTGTTGCCGACCAGGTCGAAGACACCCTCATCGGTGTAGAACTTTGTGGCGAAGCCCCGGGTGTCGCGCACGGTATCGGCCGAGCCGCGTGAGCCGAGCACGATGGAGAAGCGCACGAACACCGGTGTCTCGACGCCCTCGGCGAGGAAGGCCGCCTTGGTGATCCCCGCGGCGGCGCCGTAGCCACGGAACACACCGTGGGCCGCGGCACCACGGGCGTGCACCACCCGCTCGGGGATGCGCTCGTGATCGAAGTGAGTGACCTTCTCCCGCAGATGGTGGTCCTGGAGCAGCACCGGGCCGCGGTCCTGCCTTCAGGGAATGGTCCGTGTCGTACAGCCGCGCCCCCTTGGGGGGCGGTGCCGCGCGCGAAACGATCAGCACTCGGGCAGCAGGTGTGTCCTCGGCTTCCGCCCCCAGGTGCCCCTCGACCCGGCAGCTGGCACACGGCCTCGGCGGAAAGTCTCGGCGGCGGTGGCCGGGCCCCCGCCTACCGATCCGCTCGGCGCCCGGTGGGCTCCTCGGACGAAGGTCGTTCACCCGGGGAGTGTGTACACGAGCCCAGCACGGGAACTCGCGGCGGCGGACGCGACAATCCGAACGGCGGAGGACCCCATGGCCGTACGACACCGCTTGATCGAGAGGTCCCCAGAGGACGTCTGGAAGATCCTGTCCGACGCCGAGCGGTACGGGGATTGGGTCGTCGGCACCTCGCGGGCCGAGCTGGACGAGGGGCTGTGGCCCGAGGTGGGCGCGTCCCTCCGCTACGAGATCAGGATCGGGCCGCTCACCCTGCACAACCGGACCGTGGTACGCCGCAGCGAACCACCCTCCGTCCTCGAACTGGAGGCACACAGCGGGCCGTTGGGGACCGCGAGGATCGCGATGGAACTGCGGCCCTGGGGCGAACAGACCCTGATCATCCTCGATGAACACCCGCTGCGCGGCGCGGGAGGCGCCCTGCACAATCCCCTGCTGGACGCGGCGCAGCAGATGCGCAGCCGCGCGATGCTGGCCCGTCTGGCCCGGCTGTGTGAGGAGGACGAGGGTCCCTCCCGTGCCACTCCCGGACGGCCACGACCGCGCCCGGCCTGAAACAGCGGCGGGACCTGAAGAGAAGTCCGCGCCGCCGGGCGCGGCGCCCCTATCGAGCCAGGAGCGAGTCATGCCGGACGCAGTAGTGATCGGGGCCGGTCCCAACGGGCTGGTCGCCGCGAACCTCCTGGCCGACGCCGGCTGGAGCGTGGAAGTCCTGGAAGCCCAGGACGAGCCCGGAGGCGCGGTGCGGCACGACCGCGGGGTCGACCCGGCTTTCGCCAGCGACCTCTTCAGCGCCTTCTATCCCCTCGCCGCCGCCAGCCCGGTCCTGGCTGGCCTGCACCTGGAGCGCGAAGGGCTGAGCTGGACTCATGCTCCGAAGGTGCTCGCCCACCCGTTGCGGGACGGCCGCTGCGCGGTCCTCAGCCGAGACCTGGACGAGACGGCCGCGAGCCTGGAGGCTTTCGCCCCCGGCGACGGAGCCGCGTGGAAGGAGCTGTGGAAGGTCTGGGAAACCCTGCGGCCCGGCATCCTCGACGCGCTGTTCACACCGTTCCCCCCGGTCCGTGCCGGGGCCCGGCTGGCGCTGCGGCTGCGGGCGGCGGGCGGACTACGCCTGGCCAGGACGATGCTGCTGCCGGTCCGGCGCATGGGTGAGGAGGAGTTCCGCGGCGAAGGCGGCAGGCTCCTGCTCGCGGGCAACGCCCTGCACGCGGACCTCGCACCGGAAGCGGCGGGCAGCGGCGGCTTCGGATGGCTGATGTCCATGCTCGGCCAGACCTACGGCTTCCCCGTCCCCGTCGGCGGCGCCGGAGCCCTCACCGACGCCCTCGTCCGGCGCGTCACGCGCAGCGGTGGCACGGTCCGTTGCGGGGAACGGGTCACCGAGGTCGTCGTCCGCGGCGGCCGGGCCGTCGGCGTCCGTACCGCGAGCGGCCAAGCGGTCGTGGCCCGCAGGGCGGTCCTGGCCGATGTCTCCGCACCCGTCCTCTACGGCTCCCTCGTCGCGGAACACCACCTCCCCGCACGGCTGCTCGGCGACCTGAGGCGCTTCCACTGGGACTTCGCGACGTTCAAGGTGGACTGGGCGCTGAACGGTCCGGTGCCGTGGAACTGTCCGGAAGCGGCGCAGGCGGGGACCGTCCATCTGGCGGAGGGGGTCGACGCCCTCACCCGCTTCGCGGCACAGATCGCCACGGGCCACGTGCCCGACGAACCCTTCGCCCTCTTCGGTCAGATGACCACCGCCGATGCCAGTCGCTCGCCCCGGGGCACCGAGTCCGCCTGGGCCTACACACACGTGCCGCACCGGGTGCGGGGCGATGCCGGGGACGGCAAGCTGACCGGCTCCTGGGACGCCCGGGAACAGGAGGCCATGGCCGACCGCGTCGAGACGCAGGTCGAACGCTACGCACCGGGTTTCCGCGGTCTCATCAGAGCACGGCGCATCCTCGCCCCGCCCACGCTGGAGAGCATGGACGCCAACCTTCACGGCGGCGCCATCAACGGCGGTACCACGGCCCTGCACCAGCAGCTGGTCTTCCGCCCCACTCCCGGCACCGGACGACCCGAAACGCCCGTGCCCGGCCTGTACCTCGCCTCCGCCTCGGCTCACCCGGGCGGAGGTGTGCACGGCGCCCCCGGAGCGAACGCCGCACGGGCCGCCCTTCGCCGGCACACCGGAGCGCTGGCTCATCTCCAGAGCCGGCTGGCCCACCGCGATCGCAAAGGGCAGCGCTGAGACGGTGCGCGTTCCCGCGTGTCGTCCATGCGTTGAGGGCGGAGCAGTCGCAGAGGTCGTCACCATGCTCATCGGCATCGTCGGCGGCCTGCTCGGGGACTGGCCCGGCAAGGTGATCTTCGTCGCGACTCCATCGACGGGTTCTTCCACCTCTCCCCCCTTATCAAGCCGAATGCCGTCGGCATGTCCAGGACTCGGACGGGAGCCGGCCCCCGCACATCCGCCCGGTGTGGGATCCAGCCCGCTGGGTACCCGCACGCGCGTCCACACCCTGCCGTGGGAGGGAAGCACAGTGAGCGACCGGCGTCCGTGCTTCCCTAGGGCGACGGAGTCGCAGAGCCGGCCCCCGTTATCTGACTGTGGGTGGAAGGTTCCGTTCGTAGATGGTCCCGCCGGGAGTGAACCAACCCGCCTTCTTCCGGACTGCGGGGCTCGGGTCGTTGGCGTGAGACGCCTTCAGGACTGCAACGGCGCGGGCATCGGAGTGGGCAAACTTGCCGACGAGTTCGGCAGCCATTGCCCGGACGTGCGGGTCGGGGTCGGAGATCAGGTGGCGCAACGCGGGTTCGAGGACCCGGTCCGGGCCCGGTGCGCAGGTGTCGCCCTTGCACCGGTCACAGGCCAGAGCGTGGAATGCGGCGATCCTGACACGGGCGTCGGGGTCGTCGGCCATGGTGATGAGTTCGCCCATCGATTCGGTGTCGACCAGGTGATCGAGAAAGCGACAGCAGCCTTCACGGACGGCCGGATTCGCGTCGCGCAGGCCGGCGCAGATGGCGCTCAGTGCGTTCTCCCCGCGTCGCAGAAGCTCGCGGTATGCCGCAATGGTGCGCTGAGGATCGCCCAGGCACGAAACGAGGGCGTCGTCGTCGGTGCTGATGAACCCGAGCATGCCCTCAGTCTGGAGTCACGCGGCGAGTCCCGGCAAAGGGATTTCCACGCTCACGAGGCAGGCAGGCGGCCTTGCCCTCGAAGTTGCACCGTGTGTGATCTTGTAGTGGGATGATCGCCGCGTGTCTGGTGTGATCACGGCGTCGGAGCCGTTCTGGATAGCCCCGTTCACCGGGCTGAGCCCGCGTCAGTTCGGCCGGCTGATCACCGCCCTCCGGCGCGAGGGGGCAGATCCGATACGCAGGGGCCGGCCGTGGAGCCTGCCGCTGGAGGACCGAGTGCTGATGGTCGCCGCGTACTGGCGGACGAACCTGACACTGCGCCAACTGGCGCCGCTGTTCGGGGTGTCCAAGTCCGCAGCAGACCGCATCATCGACCGCCTCGGGCCCCCGCTCGCCCTCCGGCAACGCAAGCGGTTCCGCAAGGACACCGTGCAGCAGCGGCAACGGGTCCATGGCTCCGCCGTACACCCCGGAGAGCGAGACGGTACCGCCGTGCCGTACGAGGTCGATCGCCGCGTAGAGCGCGCCGAGGCGGTCCACGCCCGCCTCTCCATGAACGGCTGGGCCAGCGCGTCGGGCAGCAGCCCTGTCGCCCACTGGGCGGCCTTGGCTCCCGCGTTGCCGTGCGCTTCCATGCCGACCGCGTCGATCACCGCGTCGGTGCCGCGCCCGTCGGTCAGTTCCCGCACCGCGTCCCCGAGGTCCTTCTCGTGACGGCGCAGGTCCAGGCAGGTCACTCCGTGCGCGGATGCCCCGTCGAGCCGTTCGGCCACCAGGTCGACGCCGATGACCAGGCCGACATCCCGGTGCTGGGCGATACGCGTGGCCATGTCACCGATCGGGCCAAGTCCGAGCACGGTGAGCGATCCGCCGGGCGGTACCGCCGCGTACTCGACGACCTGCCATGCGGTGGGCAGCACGTCGGAGAGACAGACGAAGCGGTCGTCGGGCGGCCCTTGGGGCACCTTGACCGGAAGATGTTGCCGAACGGCACCCGCAGGTACTCCGCCTGACCACCCGGCACCTGCCCGTACAGCTTGGTGTAGCCGAACAGGGCGGCGCCCGAGCCGTACGCGTGCACCTGCGTCGTCTCGCACTGCGAGCGCAGGCCCCGGGAGCACATGAAGTAGGTGCCGCAGGAGATGTTGAACGGGATGACGACCCGGTCCCCGGGTACGAGGGCGCGCACCTCGGGGCCGTCCGCCTCTACGACGCCCATGGCCTCGTGGCCCAGGATGTCGCCCGGGTCCAGGAACGGCCCGAGGACTTCGTAGAGGTGCAGGTCGGATCCGCAGATGCCGGTGGAGGTGATCCGTACGATCACGTCGTCGGGCTGTTCGATCCGGGGGTCCGGGACGGTCTCCACCCGAACGTCCCGCCGACCCTGCCAGGTCAGAGCACGCATACTGTCCGCCTCCTCGTTCGTCCTTCGGTCAATGGTCATGACCGGGGAACCACGGGGAGCGCCCGCAACCGCCGACGGCGCCCCCGACCGTGGAGAGGAGTCAACTCGGCGGCAGGGCGCTTCCGGTACGGCGTTGGCGGCAAGGGCAGGGAGAACCGTAGCTCCGAGTACCCGGGATTCCGTGCCCGCCGCGAGCGGGGCCCCCTGTGCCTCGGACACGCCTTTATCGCCTCGTGGTCCATTTGAGTTGTTTCTTGTTTTCTCAGTGGCGCCTCAACACATTCTTTGGCTTTCCATGTCATTCATTACGGGCGCGACCGAAAAGTACGACAATCATTCCGGCTTGAAGGAGTCCAGCATGGTCATGTCCTCTTTCCTCCGCTCCCGTAGTGTCCTCGGGAGTGCCGCCGCGGCAGTCGTCCTCGCCGGCGCCACCGCGGCGGGAGCCGGAGCGGCCTACGCCGCCGCGGGGGACAGCGGCAACATCGACATCCGCTCGGTCGACTTCCACTCACGAGGCAGCGACGGAGTCGAGGTCTGCGAGTTCGTCCTCGTCGCGAGCAACTTCGAGTCGTTCCCGGCGGTCGCCTGGACGATCACCGCGCAGCCCCCGACCATCCCGCCGGGCGACACTCTCCAGAGCACGCTGCCGCTGATCAACGGCTCGGCGCACAGCGCGAAGTACCTTCTCCCGCACGGCACGTACCAGTTGGTGTGGACCACTCCGTCCGGCCCCAAGCAGCGACGTTTCGCGGTCGACTGCCACCGTCACGCCAAGCTCGCCGCGCCGGAGCAGCAGAACCGCGGTCCCGCGGCCATCGGCCCCGGCCACGAATACCACCAGCCCACCGGCGGCGTGCCCGCGGGCGGTGGAGGTGTCCCGGACATGAAGAACCTCAGCTCGGAGAGCGACTCGACCGCCGGCACCACCACCGCGCTGACCGCCGGGGGGATCGCCGTCGCGGCACTCGTCATGGTCCGCCGAGCCGCGCGCCGCCGTGCCCGCCACGACGCATAGCCACCACCGACGCCCACAGCGACGACCACGGCGACGACGGGGACCCAGTCGTGCCTGCCGCCTGTCGATGACGCTGTGTGCGACGCTCTCGCTGGTGACCGGTGCCGTCTGGGCGTTCTCGGACCCCTCCGACACCCCCGAGGTCGCCGCCGCCCGTGCCAATGACGCCGCGGGCGGCGGCGCTCCCCCAGCCCGACAGGTTCCGCACCCACCGCTGTCGCGCTCCCTGCCGGTGAAGATCGCCATCCCGGCCATCTTCATCGAGGCCCCGGTGACCGGCCTCGACCTGGACCAGAGGGGTCGGCTGGGCGCTCCGCCGATGAGCACGCCGAAAGTGGTGGGCTGGTTTCGCGGCGGTCCATCACCCGGTGAGGCGGGGGCTTCCCTGATCGTCGGGCATCGCGACACCAAGACCGGGCCGGCGATCTTCCTCAACCTCAACGCCCTGCACCCGGGTGACCTGGTGAAGGTCACCCGGGCCGACGGGACGACCGCCGCCTTCACCGTCGACACGGTGAAGAGGTTCGCCAAGGACAAATTCCCGGACGACAAGGTGTACGGAGCCACCAGGCGTCCGGAACTCCGACTGATGACGTGCGGCGGAAACTTCGACAAGAAACAAGGCTATGCGGCCAACGTCGTCGTCTTCGCTCACCTTGTCTCGGTCAAGAAACAGAAATCCTGAGCACGGGAATTGATGCGGCAACGGCCGGCACCTCGAAGGCGAGGTGACCGGCCCGCTCGCGTGACCGGCGGCATCGGTCGTCAGCGGGATGCCGGGAGAATCCGGCGAGGAGCGCCACGCGACCTCTCCAGGCAGTGCGCCGCAACCGGCTGGGCACCGGACGGATAAGCGGGGCTCGAAAGCGACCGCATGAGCGAGCGAGCAGCGGGTACTCGGCCACACAGGTCAACCTGCATGGCAGGTACACGCGAATGGAGATCCCAGGTGCTGATGGCCCACCCCGCGGTGTTGAAGAACCTGATCGAGCAGTACGAGACCCTCCACGCGCTGCATGCGGAGAACGGCAGCCCGGCCACACGCCGACGGATGGACGACGTCGCCTACACCCTGTGCGTGTCGACCGGCACCCGGGACATCGACACCGCTCTGGTCGCCGCCCGGCACCACCTCCCCGGCGCCCGTCCCGAGGACGACTCCGTGCTCACCGCCGGCTGACGTCCCGCGTCACTTCCCTTCGTGCTCCGGGAAACACGTCATCGTCGGGCACCAGGCCGCTGGCGACGGCCGAGCACGTTCGTTTCTCCCTCACCCCTGAGGTGGCGGGGCTCAGCGCGCTCGCCTGCTCCGGATCACCGCTCCCAGACCCGCCACCGCCGCTCCCGTCGCAGCGGCCAGCACGAGCCTGGGGTGTCGTGCGAGTGCGGCCTCCGTGGAGCGGGGGTGGGACTTCTCGTCGAAGGAGCCGTGGGCGCCGTAGTCGTGTTCCGGGGCTTCGTCCGCCGGCTCCCACAGGTTGGCCGGGCGGGTATCGTTGTCGCTTTCATCGGTCTGCTGCGACGCGTAGCCCGTGCGCGCGAGGTAGCGGTCCAGCAGGGCGGGTGCCAGCTTGTTGGCGAGGATGGTCGCGGCGGTGGACGCGCCGACGTAGTACTGCTTGCGGTGCGGATGGTCCGCCGCGTTGACGACGGCTCGGGCGGCCACCTCCGGCTGGTAGATGGGCGGTACGGGCTGGGGGCTCTTCGGCAGCCGGGTCAACACCCAGGAGAACTGTGGGGTGTTGACGGCGGGCATCTGCACGACGGTGATGCGTACCGCGCTGTGCTGGTGCATCAGCTCGGTGCGCACGCTCGACGTGAAGCCGTTGACCGCGTGCTTGGCACCGCAGTAGGCGGACTGGAGAGGAATGGAGCGGTCACCGAGGGCGGAGCCGACCTGCACGATCACTCCGGCGTCCCGGGGCATCATGCGCTGCAGCGCGGCCCGGGTGCCGTGCACGAAGCCGAGGTAGCTCACTTCGGTGACCCGTTTGTACTCGGCGGGTTCGATCTCCATGAACGGTGCGAACACCGACGTGAAGGCGTTGTTGACCCAGACGTCGATCGGACCGAAGGCTTCTTCGGCGGCCGCGGCCGCGGCCTCGACCTGTGCGGGATCGGCCATGTCGGTGGGCACGGCGAGGGCATGTCCGCCTCGCTCCTCGACGTCGGCTGCCGTGGCGTCGAGGCCCGCCTTGCCCCGTGCGAGGAGAACGACGTTGGCGCCCCGTTCGGCGAAGAGCCGCGCGGTGGCCCGGCCGATGCCGGCGCTGGCCCCGGTGATGACTACGGTCTGCTGGTTCATGCGCGTCCTGTTCGGGTCGGAGGTCGGTCGGGAGAGGCCGGAGTTCGGGCGAGGGTGGCCGCGGTGTCGAGCATGAGGGCGTGGACGAAGGCCTGCGGCAGGTTGCCGCGCAGCTGCCGTTGGGCGATGTCGTACTCCTCGGTGTAGAGGCCTGCCGCTCCGCACGCGTCCCGGTTGCGTTCGAACCAGCGGTGCGCCTCCACGTCCCGCTCCTGGTGGTGTTCGGCCAGTGCCGTGACGAACCCGCAGAGGAGGAAGGCGCCTTCCGCCTCCTCCAGGGGGCGTTCGTCGTGCCGGAAGCGGTAGGCGTAGTGGTCGCGGGCGAGGTTCTCGGTGTAGGCGTGGAGGGTGGCGCGGGTGCGCGGGTCGTCGGCCGGGAGCAGTCCGCGTACCGGGGGCAGCAGCAGGGCGGCGTCCAACCCGGAGTCGTCCGGGGCGCGTTGCCAGTGTCCGTCGGCGTGCAGTGCGTGCGCCGTGGTGTGCGCGAGGATCGTGTCGGCCAGGTCGGTCCACTCGTCCCTGTGGGCCGCGTCCGGCGCCACGTCGGCGATCCGCCGCAGCCCCGCCGCGCAGATCAGCCGGCTGTGCGTCCAGGCCCGGTCGTCCAGCTCCCAGATGCCCGCGTCCGGTTCGTTCCAGCGAGCGGTGATGGCTGCCACGGCGGTCTCGGCGGCCCGCCGACCGTCCCGGTCGAGCCGGTCGTGGCGCGCGGCGGCGGCGAACAGCAGCAACGCCTCGCCGAACGCGTCGAGTTGGAACTGACGGTTGACGTGGTTCCCGATCCGGTCGAATCCGCCGGGATAGCCGGGCAGTTCGAGCGTGCGCTGGTCGGGAACGGGGCCGCCGTCAACCGTGTATGCCGGTTTCAGTTTCGGGCCGTCCTCCTGCAGGCGGGCGCCAACGAACCGAACAGCCTCGTCCAGCAGGGGGTGTTGACCGGCTGCGGCGACCGCCTGGCCCGCGTAGCACTGGTCGCGGATCCATGCGTAGCGGTAGTCGTAGTTGCGTCCCTCCTCGGAGCGCTCCGGGAGGCTCGTGGTGGCCGCGGCGACCATGCCTCCGTCGGCGCTGGTCATGCCGCGCAGCACGGCGTACCCCTGCCGGGCGTCGCGGGCGGCCACCGTGTCGTCGAGCCCGGGTACGGCGTCCTTCCAGGCCTGTTCGGTGCGGGACCACTCGGTGGACGGGACGGGCAGAGGGACGTCATGCAGGGGGAACGCACTCAGTTCGAGCACCAGGTCGTGCTGTTGTCCGGCGGCCAGCGCCAGGTCGAGGGTGAACTGCCCCGCCAGGGCGTCGGCTTCGGAGAGCGAGGCGTCGCCGCCACCGGTCCAGCGCAGGTGCAGGTCGCCCAGCCGTGCGGTCCACACACCGTCGTCGCCGCGTCGCGCCTCACTCAGGGGCCGGGTGCCGTAGTCGGCGCGGGGATGCAGCAGCACCCGGATACGGGCCGGTCCCTCGGTCGCCCGCACGCGTCGCAGCAGGACGAGTCGGCCCCGCTCGCCCGGAAACCCCAGCGCTTCCCGGGACTCCACGATCCCGTCCTCGGTGACCCAGCGGCTGCGCCAGATCAGGGAGCCCTCTTCGTAGTGTCCGCCGGACACGAAGCGGCCTGCCGGTGTGACGGCGTAGAGACCGCGTCCGCCGATGAGGGTGGAGAAGACCGAGCCGCTGTGCCAGCGGGGGGCGCACAGCCAGGCGATCTCCCCGCGTGGGCCGACCAGTGCCCCGCGCTCGCCGTCTGCGAGGAAGGCATAGTCGTGCAGCGCCTGTGGCGGGTAGGCGTCGTGCTCGGCCGACCCAGTCGTGTTCGGCATGTTCGTCATCACTCACTTCCTGTTCCGCCGCTATCCGGTCCGGTACTTCTCCGCCTGTTCGGCGCGGAGGGTCAGACCGTGGCCGGGTGCGCCGTCGGCGCCTGGACGGATGCTGCCGCCGTGCGGGTCGAGGGTGCCGTCGAAGAAGAGGTCCTCGATGCGTGTGTGGTCGTGGAACCACTCCAGATGGCGCAGGTTGGGGATCGCGGCGGCCGCGTGCGCGTGGATGTGCGGGGCGCAGTGCCCGGAGAGTTCCAGTCCGGCGGCTTCCGCGAGGGCCGCCGCACGCAGCCAGACGGTGAGGCCGCCGCAGCGGGTGGCGTCGGCCTGGAGGCAGTCCACGGCTCCGGCGCCGAGCATCTGCCCGAAGTAGGCGAGGGTGTAGCCGTATTCACCGGCGGTGACCTCGGGGGTGATGGATTCCCGGATCGCCGCCAGCCCGGCCAGGTCGTCGGAGGAGACGGGCTCCTCGAACCACGTCACGCCGTGCTCGTCGAGGTGGCGGCCCATGCGGATCGCCTGTTTGCGGCCGTACCCGCCATTGGCGTCGACGTAGAACTCCGCGGCGTCGCCGATGGTGCGGCGGGCCTGCGCGATCCGTTCCCTGTCCCGCCGCTCGGCCCCGCCCCACGACTCCCCGATCTTGATCTTCACTCGGGGGATGCCCAACTCCTCCGTCCAGCCGCGCAGTTGACGGCCCAACTGGTTCTCGTCGTACGTCGTGAAGCCGCCGCTGCCGTACACGGGTACGTCGGTGCGGCTCGCGCCGAGCAGCCGTACCAGGGGCAGGTCGAGGAGACGGGCCTTCAGATCCCACAGGGCGATGTCGACGGCCGAGACGGCGCCGGCGATCAGGCCGGGGCGGCCGGCGTTGCGGACCGCCCGGTTCATCGCCTCGTTGGCGGCGGGCACGTCCCAGACGCTCAATCCCGTGACGACGTCGGCGAGTTGCTGCTCGACGACGTGGGCGGTCGCCGCCGCGCCGTAGGTGTACCCGAGTCCCGTGGCGCCGCCCCCGCTGACCTGGACCACGATCATGGTGGTCGAGTCCCAGGTCAGGGTGCCGTCGCCCTCGGGTGCGTCGGTGGGGACGGTGTACACGGCGGTGTCGACCCGGTCCACCGGCGGTTCGCCGCGCGTGCCGCTCTGCGGGGTCATCACTCCCCCGGCTCGTCCTGGCGCTGCTTGCCGCCGGGGAGCATCTCCTGGACCTTCGCCTTCAGGCCCTGGCGGATCATGCCCACCCGGTCGCTGTCGCCCTTGATGACGGCGGAGGCGGCGGCCTCGATCTGGTCGAGACTGGCGTGCGGCGGGATGGGCGGTACGGCGGGGTCGGTGCGGAAGTCGATGACGAACGGCCGGTCGGCGCCGAGCGCCTGTCGCCAGGCGTCCTCCACGTCTCCGGGCTTCTCGACCCGCATGCCGCCCAGCCCGATCGAGCGGGCGAAGTCCGCGTACGGCACATCCGGGAGCCCCTGGGAGGGCAGGAACTGCGGGGCGCCGGACATGGCCCGCATCTCCCAGGTCACCTGGTTCAGATCCTGGTTGTTGAGGACCGCGACGATCAGCCGGGGGTCTTCCCACTCGGGCCAGTACTTCGCGGCGGTGATGAGTTCGGCCAGGCCGTTCATCTGCATCGCCCCGTCGCCCACGATGGCCAGCGCGGGGCGGCCGGGGTGGGCGAACTTGGCGCCGATGACGTACGGCACCCCTGGCCCCATGGTGGCGAGCGTGCCGGACAGCGAGCCGCGCATGCTCCCGCGCATCCGCAGGTGACGTGCGTACCAGTTGGCGGCGGAGCCCGAGTCCGCGGCCAGGATGACGTCGTCCGGCAGCAGCGCGTCGAGGGTGTGCACGACGTGTTCGGGGTTGATCGGGTCCGCTTCGACGGCCGCGCGCCGCTGCATGACCTCCCACCAGCGCGCCGTGTCCTTCTCGATCTTCTGCCGCCACTTGCCGTGCTTCTTCGGCTTCAGCTGCGGCAGCAGCGCGCGGAGGGTCTCCTTCGCGTCGCCGACGAGGTTGACCTCGAAGGGGTAGCGCAGCCCGATCATGAACGGGTCGATGTCGATCTGGACGGCGCGGGCCTTGCCGAACTCCGGCAGGAACTGGGTGTAGGGGAAGCTGGAGCCGATGACCAGCAGGGTGTCGCACTCCTGCATCAGCTCGTACGAGGGGCGGGTGCCGAGCAGGCCGATCGAGCCGGTGACGTAAGGGAGGTCGTCCGGCAGGGCGTCCTTGCCGAGGAGGGCCTTGGCGACCCCGGCACCGAGTACGTCGGCGATCTCCTCCACCTCGGCGCGGGCGCCGCGCGCGCCCTGGCCGATCAGGATCGCGACCTTCTCTCCCGCGTTCAACACCTCGACGGCGCGCGCGAGTTCCGCGGTCGGCGGGACGGGCGCGGAGTGCGTCAGCCCGAGGCTGGAGGGGACCATCTTGAAGGCGTGGGTGGGCTCCGAGTACGTCAACTCCTGTACATCGGCGGGGATCACGATCGCGGTGACCGTGCGCTTTGCGTAGGCGGTGCGGATGGCGCGGTCGATGACGTTGGGCAGCTGCTCGGGGACGGTCACCATCTCGCAGTACTCCGAGGCGACGTCCTTGTAGAGGCTCAGCAGGTCGACCTCCTGCTGGTAACTGCCGCCCATGGCACTGCGGTTGGTCTGTCCCACGATCGCCACCACCGGGACGTGGTCGAGCTTCGCGTCGTAGAGACCGTTGAGGAGGTGGATCGCGCCGGGGCCCGAAGTCGCTACGCAGACGCCGACCTTGCCGGAGAACTTGGCGTAGCCGACGGCCTCGAACGCGGCCATCTCCTCGTGCCGCGCCTGCACGAATTTCGGCTTGTTGTCGGAGCGGCCCCATGCGGCGAGCAGGCCGTTGATGCCGTCGCCCGCGTACGCGAAGACATGCTCGACATCCCATTCACGCAGCCGCTGGAGAACGTAGTCGGACACCTTGATGGACACGGGAGTTCCTTTCATCGTGCTGAGGAGCGGTTGCGCAGCCAGTAGGTCCCGGCCACCGACGCGCCGAGGGCGACAGCTGCCGTGCCCGCCGCCAGCAGGCGGCCGTCTCGGGGCGAGCCCTCGGGCCGGTCGGCGAGCTTCTCGGGGTGGTCGGCGGGGAGGTGTTGGCCGTCCAGGGCGAGGGCCAGGGCCTCGGCCAGGTGCAGGGCGCGCCGGCCGGTGTCGCCCTGTTCGATCTGTGTACGGCAGCTGAAGCCGTCGGCGAGGACGAGTGCGCCGGGGTCGGTCTCCCGTACGGCGGGCAGCACCCCGTCTTCCGCCACGGTCATCGACAGGTCGTAATGACCCTGCTCGAAGCCGAAGTTGCCGGCCAGACCGCAGCAGCCGGCGTCCAGGACGTCGGCGTCGATCCCGGCGCGTCGCATCAGTTCGCGGTCGGCGTCGTCCTTGGTGACCGCGTGCTGGTGGCAGTGGGTCTGCACGGTCGCCGCCCTGGCGAGGGGCGGGGGCTGCCAGGTTTCCGGTGTGTGGTTGAGGAGTTGCTCGGCGAACGTCCTGAACTGCCCGGCCAGGCGCCGCACATCCTGGTCTTCGGGTAGCAGCTCGGGGGCGTCGGCGCGGAAGACGGCCGTACAGGACGGTTCGAGACCGATGACGGGGGTGCCCGCCTCCAGCCAGGGCCGCAGCACGTCGAGCGTGCGGCGCAACACCCGCTCCGCGGTGGCAAGTTGGCCGGTGGAGATCCAGGTGAGTCCGCAGCACACGGAGCGGGTGGGGACGGTGACGTTGAATCCGGCGTCTTCCAGGACCCGGACCGCGGACTTGGCGACGTTCGGGTGGAAGTAGGTGCTGAAGGTGTCGGGCCAGAGCAGGACGGTGCGCGGGTCGGCCGGATCGGGGTCGGGAGTGCCGCGCGCCTGCCACCACTGCACGAAGGACTGCTCGGCCAATACAGGTGCGTCACGTTCGGCGGCCACGCCCGCGAGGCGCTTGCCGAGCGCGGCGATGCCGGGTGCGCCGAGCGCGGCGTTGACCAGGCGCGGTGCCACGCGCGAGAGCCGGGCCCACACCGGGAGCCAGCCCATGGAGTAGTGCGCGGCGGGCCGTAGTCGTCCCTCGTAGTGGTGGGAGAGGAACTCGGCCTT
Source organism: Streptomyces sp. NPDC096013 (assembly GCF_044763565.1). Taxonomy (NCBI): domain Bacteria; kingdom Bacillati; phylum Actinomycetota; class Actinomycetes; order Kitasatosporales; family Streptomycetaceae; genus Streptomyces; species Streptomyces sp. NPDC096013. The sequence goes on from NZ_JBIWGK010000024.1 coordinate 40,614, forward strand.
GTAGGTGGCCATGTCGACGCCGACCGGGCAGTCGGACTTGCAGCCCTTGCAGGCCAGGCAGAGGTCCAGGGCGTCGCGGACCTCGGTGGAGCGCCAGCCGTCCGTGATCGCGGAGTCCGCGTGGCCGTCGAGCATCTCGAACAGCAGCCGGGCCCGTCCGCGCGTGGAGTGCTCCTCTTCTCCGGTCGCCCGGTAGGAGGGGCACATCACTCCGCCTGCGTGCGTACGGCAGTTGCCGATGCCGACGCAGCGCAGCACCGCCCGGCCGAAGGAGTGGTCGTCGTCGGGGTAACTGAAGTGCGTGTCATGGCTGTTGGGGCGCCACAGGGGTCCCAGGCGCAGGTTCTCGTCGACGCTGTACGGGTTGACGACCTTGCCGGGGTTCATCCGGTTGTCCGGGTCGAACAGGGCCTTCATCTGTCCGAAGGCGGTCACGACCGACTCCCCGTACATGCGCGGCAGCAGTTCGCCGCGTGCCTGTCCGTCGCCGTGCTCGCCGGAGAGCGAACCGCCGTAGGAGGCGACCAGATCGGCCGCCCGGAAGAGGAACTCCCGGAAGTGCGTGACCCCTTCGGCGGTGGTGAGCTCGAAGGGGATGCGGGTGTGCACGCAGCCCTGCCCGAAGTGCCCGTACAGGGAGGGGTGGTCGTAGCCGAAGTCGGCGAAGAGCTTCTTCAGGTCGCGCAGATAGTCGCTGAGGACCTCGGGCGCCACGGCCGAGTCCTCCCACCCCTCCCAGGTCTCCCGGCCGTCCGGCGGCCGTGCCGTGACACCGAGTCCGGCCTCGCGTGCCTTGAGCATCTTGCGTTCGCGCGCCGGGTCGTCGGAGAACGTGACCGTCGGATCCTTCTCGTCGCGTCCGAGCGCCCGGAGCAATTCCCGTCCCTGGTCGTCGACTTCGGCCTGGCTGTCCCCGGTGAACTGGAGCAGGAGCCAGCTCTCGCCCTCCGGAAGTTCGTTCAACGAGTCGAGGTAGGCGCCCTCTTCGCGCATCAGCTGGGCCATCCGCCCGTCGAGGGCCTCCAGTTGGGTCGGGCTGCTGTGCTCGAGCAGCCGGGGCACGTCGTCGGCCGCTGTGCAGATGTCGTCGTAACCGAGGACGAGGAGGGCTTCGCAGGGCGGCAGGGGGACGAGGTCGAGTTCGGCGCGCAGGACCGTGACGAGGGTGCCCTCGCTGCCGACGAGCGCGCGGGCCACGTCGAAGCCGTTCTCGGGCAGCAGCGAGTCGAGGTTGTAGCCGGAGACGCGGCGCGGGATGCGGGGGAATCCGCGCCGTACGTCAGCCATCGTGAGGTCGATGATCTGCCGTAGCCCCTGGTGGATCTCGGCGACCCGTCCGCCGGCGGCGACGATCTCGGCGTACTCCTCGTCGGTCGTGGGGCCGACCCAGCAGCGGGTGCCGTCGTAGGTGAGGATCTCCAGGCGCCGGACGTTGTCGACGGTCTTGCCGTAGGCCTGGGCGGAGCCGCCGCAGGAGTTGTTGCCGATCATGCCGCCGAGGGAGCAGTGGCTGTGGGTGGACGGCTTGGGGCCGAACTGAAGCTGGTGGTCGGAGAGGTGGCGGTTGAGTTCGTCGAGCACGATGCCGGGTTCGACGAGGCAGGTACGCCGTTCGGGGTCGATGGAGAGCACCTTGTGGCAGTACTTCGTCCAGTCGATGACCACGGCGATGTTGGTGCACTGGCCGCCCAGGCTCGTCCCGCCGCCCCGGGAGAGCACCGGCGCCCCGAAATCGGCGCAGACCGCGACCGCTTCGGCGCCGGCGTCGATCGTGCGGGGGACGACGACCCCGATGGGGACCTGCCGGTAGTTCGAGCCGTCCGTCGCGTAGGCGCCCCTGCTGCCCGCATCGAAGCGCACCTCGCCGTCGACCCGCTCGCGGAGCGCCCGCTCCAGAGCACGCCTGTCCAGCGGCGACTCCGATCCACGTGCCTCGCTCACCTACTGCTCCCCTCAACGATGGCCCCGACCGGGAGGACCGCTCGGACGCAACCGGTCGAGTGCCCCTTGATCGAGGCAGCTAACGTCCGGGGCCGACGCGTCAGACCTCGATGCCGGCCTTCGCGAACTCGGTGAGCAGGGCTTCGCAGAACGCCTTCAGATCGTCCGGCTTGCGACTGGTGACCAGCGTGTTGGACCCCTGGTCACAGACGTGTACCTGTTCGTCAACCCAGGTCCGCCCGCGTTGCGGATGTCCGAGCGCAGACTCGGCCACGAGGTCAGTGTGCGGCCCGAGAGCACGCCCGCCTCGACCAGCGTCCACGGCACGTGGCAGATCGCGGCGACCGGGAACGGGCGAACCGGCCGTAGTCGAGCCGCGCGCGACACCGGCCGTCGTCGTCCAGGAAGGCCGCCTCGGCGACCGGATAGCCCAGCTCTTCCAGCCAGGGCAGCACGCCCATGGCCTCGGCCGCGGCGTAGCCCGGTCCGAAGAAGTCGATCATGTATCCCTCGGTGCGGGGCTGCTGAGCCTGATCCAGGACTACGATCTCCCAGCCGAGCATGCTGTGCAGGCGGCCGGCCAGCGACAGCCCGGCGATACCGGCTCCGCAGATCACTGCTCTCATCGATGCGTTTCGCCTCTCCACTCCCTGGGCGTTCATCTCTCCCCCACTTTTGCATTATGCAAAGCTCGGGGCAAGAAGGTCCTGTCCGGGCCACCCGGAGGCGGGGAATCTTGATACTTCCCTAACGCCTCGCTGACGGTCTCCTGACGTATTGTCATGAGCGGTGTGCCGGGAAGACGGGTCGGCGAAGTGTCCTGAACGAACCATCCCCAGGAAGGTCTTCGCGTGACCTCGTCAAAGCCGACCGCTGCCGTCGCGACAGCCCCGCCCCTCGCTGAGCGCGGCCGTGGCCCGCGCCGCTCCGTTCTCTTCTTCGGTTTCGCCTTCGCGGTGATCGCCGACCCGGTCTCCTCCGTCGCGTACGCGATCGAGGCCGCGCTGCGTGCCCTGCACGGGGATCTGGCGCTGCTGCTGCCGACGATGAGCCTGGTCGTCGGGCTCGTCGTGGTCGTCACCGCCAACTACTGGCAACTGGTACGGCGCTTCCCCAAGGGCGGTGGCGCGGCGGCGGCGGCCGGTCGGGCCTTCGGGCCGCGCTGGACCTTCCTGCCCATCGGCGCGCTGGTCGTGGACTTCGTGCTGACCATCGGTATCTCGATCTCGGCGGCAGCCAGCGCGGTGATCGCCCTGTTCCCGGGGCTGGCCGCGTGGCGCATACCGCTGGCCATGGTGCTGCTCGTCGTGGTGGCCGGGCTGACCTGGTTCGGGCACGGCGGTCGACTGCTGTTCGCCGTCATGACCGTCGCGTTCGTCGTCATCTCCGTGGCCGTGCTGATCCTGGGCTTCACCTCGCCCCACGCCACCGGCCACGCCGCTGCCGCCACGGACCCCGGCCGCTCGGCAGCACTCGCGGTGGTCCTGGCCTTCCCGGTCGCTATGGCCCTGGCCACCGGCATCGAGGCGCCGTCGACCGCCATCGCCCAGCTCGGCCAGCTCGACGACACCCACCGCCGCCGCTTCGGCCGCGGCACCCTCGCACTGCTGGTCGTGATCGTCGGCGGCCTGACCCTGGCCCTGACCGCACTCGCTGTCCACCTGCACGTCGGCATCCCAGCCACCGACTCCACCCAGATCGCCGACATCGCCCACGCCGCAGCCGGACCGGGCCAGCTCTACGGCGCCTTCCAGCTGACCAGCTCACTGCTGCTGCTCGCCGCCGCCAGCTCCTCCTTCCAAGCCGGACCCGGACTGCTGAAGGCACTGTCGGGCACGGCCGAACAGCCCGGGGTACTGCCCCCGGTACTCGGCCGGACCAACCGGCACCACACCCCGTACTGGTCGGTCGTCGTCTACCTCGCCGCAGCCGCGCTGATCATCGTCGCCGCCGCGGGCCAGGAGCAGGAACTGGTCCTGTTCTACGCCGTCGCCGTGTTCGTCAGCTTCCTGGTGGGGCTGATGGCCATGGCCCGCTTCGCCACCCGCGAACAGAAGACCGTCCTTGCCTGGGTCAACGGCCTGGCCGCCGGGGCCGTCGCCTTCACCCTCGCGGTGAACCTGCTGCGCGGCTGGCCCCTGCTCTCCCTGGCCGCCACCCTTCTCATCGCGGCCGGACTGTACGTCCGGTGGACACGGGCAGGGCGCCCCAGCGGCATCGAGGACGTCGAGACGCATGCCGAAGCGAACTGACACCCGTAGGAAGGGAAGCCACTGCCGGCCCAGACGACGTAGACCGGCCAGGCGACGTGGCACACCCGGTACTGGCTGACTGAGCCGAGGAACACCCCTCCGAGAAGAGCATCCCGGCGATGGCGCCGCGCTGGTGGCTTCCGGCGACCAGCAGGCTGCCCCCCTGGCCGCCCCGGTCGGCTCCGCCGCCGGATGGCCTTCGACGGCCTGGGGGTCGACCGGTACGCCCGGATGCTCCCCCAGGTACTCCTTGACCGTGACCCGTAGCTTCCGGCGGGTCTGTATCCCGAAGTCCGCGTCGGAGCAGTCGCGGGCATGCCGTAGGTCGCAGCCATCCGCCCCGCTTGCGCAGGGCGCAGCCGCTCACCGGTCAGTCCCGCCTGGCGGGACGCTCAGCACAGGAACCGCCCGGCCCGTCTCGGCCCCGTCGACACTCACCACGATGAGCGTGGGGACACCTGGCTGTTCACTGTTCATCGCCCGCGTCTCGTGCTTTCACCCACTCTCCCCCGACCCAACCTGAACCTGCCGGGCCCTTCGGCCCCGATCGGCAGACTACGGCCGGTGACGCGCACCCTTGACTCGTTTTGCATAATGCAAAGGTGGGAAAGGGGCAGCGATGAGCGCCATACCGGCAACGACTGACGGGAAGTACGTGTCCATCAGCACAACCAGTGGTTTCACACCCGCACCGAGGCTCGCGGGACTGCGCACCGCCCCCTGGGGCCTGATGGCGCTGGCCGTGGCGGTCGGCGCCGGAGCCGGAGCGGGCTCGGTCGTCTTCCGCTGGTGCATCAGGACGTTCACGCGCCTGTTCTCCGGTCATGCCGACTACGCGGCAGCCCCCGGCGCGAGCAATCCGCACGTACCGTGGCTGGGCCCGTACTTCGTGCTCCTTGCGCCGGTGGTCGGCGGTCTGCTGTACGGGCCGCTGGTGAACCGGTTCGCCAAGGAGGCGCGCGGGCACGGGGTGCCCGAGGTGATGCTGGCCGTCGCCCAGCGCGGCGGGCGGATCAGCCCGAAGGTCGCCGTCGTCAAGACCCTCGCCTCCGCTCTGTGCATCGGCTCGGGCGGTTCGGTGGGCCGGGAGGGACCGATCGTGCAGATCGGCTCGGCGCTCGGCTCCACCCTCGGCCGGGTGACGCAGGTGACCGAGGGGCGGATGAAACTGCTGGTCGCATGTGGTGCGGCGGCCGGTATCGCGGCCACTTTCAACGCACCGCTGGCCGGTGTGTTCTTCGCCATGGAGCTGATCCTGGGCACCTTCACCGCCGAAGCCTTCGGTGCCACCGTGCTGGCCAGCGTGACGGCGAGCGTCATCGGGCGGGCCGCGTTCGGTGACGCCGCCTTCCTGAGCCTGCCCGACTTCCATGTCGACCACCTCGCCCAGTACGGGCTGTTCGCCGCGCTCGGCGTCGGTGCCGCTGTGGTGGGGGTGGGCTTCTCGCGGTTCCTGTATCTGATCGAGGACGCCTGCGACTGGGTCTGGCGGGGCCCGGAGTGGCTGCGTCCGGCCGTCGGCGGGCTGGCCCTCGGGGCGCTCCTGCTGGCTCTGCCGCAGATGTACGGCGTCGGCTACCCCGTGCTGCAGAAGGCGACCGAAAGCCATTACGCCGTCGGATTCCTGCTCCTGTTGCTCGCGGGCAAGATGCTCGCGACCAGCCTGACCATCGGGATCGGCGGCTCGGGCGGGGTCTTCGCCCCCAGCCTGTTCATCGGGGCGATGCTGGGCTCGGCGTACGGCATCGGTGTCCACCACCTGCTGCCCCACTCCGCCGGCGCGGTCGGCGCGTACGCACTGGTCGGCATGGGCGCCGTGTTCGCCGGCGCGGCCCGCGCACCGATCACGGCCGTGGTCATCCTCTTCGAGCTCACGGGCGAGTACTCGATCATCCTGCCGCTGATGCTGGCGATCGTGCTGGCCACCGCCACCAGCCGCCTGCTGACCCGAGACACCATCTACACCCTGAAGCTGCGCCGTCGCGGCATCGACCTCGAAGGCCCCGCCCCTGGCGCCCGGATCGGCACCCAGCACGTCGGCGCCGTGATGGAACCGCTGCCCTCCCCCCTGGCCACCTCCACGGCGCTGGCAGACGCCGCCGATCTGCTGAGCCTGTCCGGGCATGGCGCCCTTCCGGTGATCGACGACTCAGGCGCCTACGCAGGGGTCGTCACCGCACAGGCGGTGGCCGAGGCCCTCGCCGAACAGCCGGAGGACGCCCCGACCCAGGTCGGACAGCTCGCCGAACCTCCCGCCGCTGTCACCGCAGATCAGCCCTTGGCTCAGGCCCTGCACGCGCTGCTGTCGGCCGCCGGAACCGGCGTTCCGGTCCTCGACTCGGAGCACGGCAAACCGGTCGGCTGGCTCAGCCACCAGAGCGCGCTGCGCGCGGTACACGCGGCCCCCTGACGGTGCCCGACCCCGCGCTGCCGAACCCGACATTAACTTTTGCACTATGCAAAACTGGATACACGGGGTTTGACGCCCGAATCATCACCAATGAGGTGGTTCATGCATACAGACCATGTCCAGCGCCCCTACTCGTTCGTGTGCCTCGACTGCGGCCACGGCTGGGAGGACACCTACGACATCGACGTGACCGTGGACGAAGAGGCACAGATCAACGCCGTCTACCACCTCGACGGCAGGCGGGTGCCGTCACCGCTGCAGTCGCCCCGCTGCCCCTCCTGCGAGAATCGCAAGATACGCATCATGCGGCCTGGGCGCGTGGCGACCGCCCGCCTCCACGAGAAGTGATCATCACGGAACCCCATCACCAGCCTCCGATCTGGCTGGAGATGCTCGGCTGGGCCGGCCTGGCCGGGGCGAGCGCTGTGGCGATCGCGGCGGACATGGCACTGCGCGGCTACCGCCAGCAGATGTGGATCATGCATCTGGTGTACCCGGTCACGGCCTTGTACTGGGGTCCGGCCGCCCTGTGGTTCTACCTCCCTCATGGTCGGCGCACCTGCCGTCCGGTGATCGAGCGGGAGGGCGAGCCGGATCCGGAGAAGCTGCCTGAGTGGGTCACGTCCGTCAAGACCGTCAGCCACTGCGGCGCGGGCTGCGTCCTGGGCGACCTCGGCGGCGAGTGGCTGGTGCGGGCGACCGGCCTGACGATCGCGGGCAAGGCTCTGTACCCCGACTTTCTCCTGGACTTCGCCTTCGCCTGGCTGCTGGGCAGCGGGTTCCAGTACTTCACCATCGCCCCCATGCGTGACATCGGCCCCGCTCAGGGCCTATGGACGGCGGTCAAGGCCGACACGTTCTCCATCGTCGCCTTCCAGATCGGCCTGTTCGCCAGCATGTGGGGCTACCAGGTGATCCTCTTCACCCCAGGACTGGCGAAGACCACGGCCTCGTACTGGCTACTGATGCAGCTCGCCATGATCGTGGGCTTCTTCACGGCCTGGCCGGTCAACGGCTGGCTGGTCCGCGTCGGCTGGAAGGAGCGGATGTAACTCACCCCCTGAGAGCCCCGTGGGTTCAGGGAAACTGAAGCCTGTTCAACGGGAACTCGCGGGTCGGTTCGTGCGCATCAGCTGGGCGTGTCCGTGGGTTCGGCGGGAACCGTGGGGTGGGTCACGAGGCGGCGGGCTTCGGTCGTGACCTCGGTATCGACCTGGTCCACGGTCCTGTCGTCGTATTCGAGGACGTCGTACTCATCGTCGAGTTCGGCGAGCCGCTCAGTCAGGGGCAGCTCATGTCCGTAGCGCTGGTGAATCCGGAAAGTGAACTCCCGAGGCGTGAGCTCGCCGGCGAGCATGCGGCGTGCGAGGGCTCGGGCGGCGGCTCCTTTGCCGGCCTCGCTGGCGATCGGATAGAAGGTGAGGCCGAGTTCGTCGAGTGCTGCGGGAAGCAAGTCGTGGACGTCGTAGTCCGCCTCGGCGCGCGTGCAGGCGGCGAGGATTCGAAGGCCGGGAGTGTCGAGTCCGGCGACGAGCGCATCACAGGCGGCATTGACGACGTCGCTGGCGCGGATTTCCCCCATGCTCCAGAGGGCGGCATGGTCCTTTAGAGCGATTGCTGCTGCTTCGGTCGACGTCACTCGCTCATGATTCCCTTCACGGTGCGTCCCGGTCGAGCGGGTTTCATCGAAGCTGCTGTTCAGCGGCCTGTTCCAACAGGGCTCGTGCGGAGGCCGCGTAATGCATGGCGGTCTTCTCGTCGAGCCCGAACACCTCGGCGAGGTGGAGCGGGTCGGGCCCGTGAGTCAGGGCCTCTTCGAGTTGTCGGTCGACGCGGAGCCGTTCCAGCGTCGCGTCCTGTCCGCGCATCGCGGCGCTGATCCAGTGGTTGCTGGCGCGGCTGGTCTTCGTAGCGGTCTGGTTGTTGATCAGTAGGTGGAGGTTCGCGGTGTTCGGCCATCGGCGGCGCCGGTGTTCCAGCCAGTCCAGCAGCAGCTTCAAGGTGAGGTCGTCAAGGGGGCGGGCGCGTCCGGCGATGGTCAGGCGACGGTTGCCGAGGCCGACATCGTCGAGCATGAGGGTGGCGATCAGGGCGACTCGGGCGGCGTGGACCGCCGCGAAGGCGAGGATGAGCCGCGTCGCCGGGGTGGTGGCCGCGGCGACGGAGCGGTCGACCTGCTCGGGGACGAGCGGTTGCAGCACGGCCTACTCGTACTGCCCGACCTTGATCCGACTGGTGGGGTTGCGGAAGATCAGGCCGTTCCGCTTGGCCCATGTGAACAGCGAGCGCAGGGCGACGAGTTGGTCGTGGCGCTGGTGGCCGTGCAGTGTCTTGATGTAGGTGAGGACGTCGTCGCGGGTAACTTCCCGCAGGACACGAAATGGCATAGTGCAATCTTTACCTGGAGCAAGGGTTTTCTTTCCGTTGCGGACCCGTACCTGCCGACGTACCGCTGTCCGCTCCAGGAGGCACGATGCCCATCTCGCGCAGCACGCTCGGAACCGTCTTCGTGGGCGGCGCTCTGAGTGTCACGCTCGCCGCTCTGGCCTACCCGAGCATGCTCGGGGTGCAGAACACGTCCAGCAATCCATCCCGCATCATCGCCAACACCCAGTGGGGTCCGCTCACCGAGGCCGACCGCAACTTCGTGGTCTTCGTGCGCTCCGCCGGACTGTGGGAAGGCCCCTCCGGGGATCTGGCCATGCAGAGAGGGACGACCGCGGCCGTGCGCGAGGCCGGCCGGCATCTGGTCATCGGGCACGCCGCACTCGACGCCTCCTGCCGGAAGATCGCCCCCGAACTGAACATCACCATCCCCAACCAGCCCACCCCGCAGCAGCAAGGCTTCCTGGACAAGTTCAAGTCGGACACCGGAAAGCAGTTCGACACCGACTTCGCCAACACCCTGCGCATCACCCACGGCTCGATCTTCAACACCATCGCCAAGATCCGCTCCACCACCGAGAACACCCTCGTGCGCGCACTGGCCGACCAGGCCAACGACGTGGTCCTGGACCACATCACCCAGATGGAGAAGACCGGGCTGGTCAACTTCGACCAGGTCAACTTCCAGGAGACGACCCCGCCGAAGCTGCCCGCCAGCCAGGTCACACCACCGGTGCCGCAACCGGGAGCACCCCTGGTCACCCTCACCGTGCCCCCCGGACTGCCGACCGCCGGAGTACCGACAGGCCCGGCGGACCCTGCCGCGGCACCCTCACCGTCCGCCTCCCCCACCACCGGATGACGTCAACTATGTGACGCACTCCATATGACGGCATGCAAAATTTACTCAGAGCAATGATCGGACCGGCCGGCCTGTCCGTACCCCCTGGCGTGCGAGCCGCTCTCACTTGGAGGCCGCATGCCCATCTCCCGCAACACGGCAGGAACCGCCTTCGTGGTCGGTGCCCTGGGCGTGACTCGCAGCGCCCTCGCCTACCCCGCGATGCTCGGCGTGCAGAACACCTCCGGCATCCCCTCACGCATCATCGCCAGCACCCGCTACGGCCCGCTCACCGAGGCCGACCGCGACTTCGTCGTCAAGGTCCGTTCGGCCGGACTGTGGGAGTACCCGCTGGGGGAAATCGCGCTGAAGAAGGGCTCCACGGAGGAGATGAGGGAAGCCGGCCGACATCTGATCGTCGGCCATGCCGGCCTCGACGAGCTGTGCCGCAAGATCGCCCTTGAGCTGAACATCACCCTTCCCAACCAGGCCACCCCTCAACAGCAGCAGTTCGTGGCGACTTCCGCCGCCCAGTCGGGCACCCAGTTCGACACCACCGCCGCCAACATCATGCGCGTCACCCACGGCCAGATCTTCCCGGCCATCGCCAAGATCCGCGCCACCAACACGAACACCATGGTCCGCGCTCTCGCCGACCTCGCCAACGAGACGGTCCTGGATCACATCACCGTGCTGGAGAAGACCGGCGTGGTCAACTTCGACCAGGTCAACTTCCAGCAGAGCACCCCGCCCAAGCTCCCCAAGGACCAGGTGACCCCGCCCCCGCCGCAGGCAGGCGCACCCCTCGTCGCACTCACCTCCCGCCCCGACCTGAACGTCAACACCGCCTCGCCCGCACCCACCCCGACGGCTGGATGATCAACAGTTCGCGACGATGCCCCGCCCGGGAGACGCCAAGGCGATGGAAAGCACGGAGAGCCGGTAGGAGCGGACGGCGGCGATCACGCTCGCGGCCACGAGGATCACGGCCCACGGAGCCAGGCCGCGCAGCAGCCCCGGCACAGCGGACCCCGTCTGCGCACCGCGCGGGGATACCCGTCCCTCGGGGTCGGACACGACTGCGAGCGCGTCTCCGGGCCGGGTGGCTTCTCCGCAGCCGCGCCAGATGCGGGCCTTGAGGGGGCTGCCGTCGCGGTCCGGCACCGAACACAAGAGAGGGCGTGCCCGCCTGTGGCCGCCCGGTCTTCGACGGAAGTCACCACCACGGACTGCACGTGCCCCCGCTCGGCCAGCACTACCCCGGCCGCTGCTTCCGGGGCCTGGAGAGCGAGACACACATCGAGCAACGCGACGATGCCGATCAGCGCACGTCCGGCCCTCACGACGGACAGATAAACGCTCAACGACCCAGTACACACCAGGCTCGCCTCTTCATCGGCCAACGAAGGTCGCCCCGACCACGCCCCGAAGAGCACGGTACCGACGATCAGCCCGGCACCGAGGCCCCCGGCCAGGAGCCCCTCCCCCACGAGCCACCAGGTGGCCGCCCGACGAACTCCGCCGGGCCCCACACCATGGCGCGCAAGTACGCCGTCAGGTGACGTTCGGACGAGGACGAGTGGTGACCTCTCAGGGGCACGCGTCTCATACCGCCGTACTCTTCCCGTCCGTCGGCGGCCGTTCATTCCGTCGCTCGGAGGAACACCCGCGACCGGACACCGGCCCGTCGCGCGTGTTGCCGCGGCAAGACAGGGGAGTTGACGTTCACGGTTTCCTTGGGCCCAGAACACCGCCGTCCGGGAATCGTGACGAGCGGCCGGGGAGCCGTCAGGTGTCGTGGGCCGTCACGCCGTCGACGACCCAGCCGAGAGGATATGGTTCAGGGTCGTCCAGGGCGGGAGCAGAGGGTTCGCCCCCCGCCTTGTTGAAGGCGCCCAGGGCCTCGACGAGCGCCAGACGCTGAATCGGGGAGAGCCGCTCGACGATGGCGACGATCTCGGAGCGGCGCCGGGCGGTGACGTCCTCGACCGTGCGCCGACCCTCCTCGGTGAGCTGCAGCAGCGTTTCGCGGCGGTTGCCGGGATTGGTCTGCCGGTCGGCGAGACCGGCCGCGATCAGCCGGTCCACCATCCGCATCGCCGTGGACGGTGCCACCTGCAGCAGGTCGGCCAGGGTCACCAGCTTGGTGGCGCCACGAGTGGACAGCACGACCAGCATCCGGAACTGGGGCAGCGTCACCCCTTCCTCGACGGCGGCGAGCGAGCGGGCCGAGACCGCCACCAGCAGCCGGGACGCGGTCAGCACCGCTCGGGTGACCGCATCGACGTCGTCCATCGCCCCCGCGGGGTTCTCACGCTCCTGCATGCGTCCTTTCTACCTTGCCAAAGGTGATGCCCCCTCACCCGATGGGAACAGATTTTCCTTCCCCATGACCGTGGTAGCGCAGCAGGAGCATCGCGGCATCATCGTGGAGCGGCCCTGCGACATGGCGCACCAGGTCCTCGCGCAGCGCCTCCAGGGCGTGGCCCGCGTCGGATTCCTTGAGCAGGCCCGCCATCTCAGCGAGAGGGTAGAAGGAACCGTCCGCGTCCCGGGCCTCGGTGACACCGTCGGTATACAACAGCAGCTGCTCGCCGGGGGCGAAGTCCACCCGATACGACTGCGGCCCTTCCGTGCCATGGGCACCGAGTCCCAGAGGGAGGGCGTACACGGGCGGCTGCGGGAAGTCGACCGTGCCGTCCTGGCGTACGACCATGGGAGCCGGATGACCGTAGTTGAGGAATACGACCTCACCGTCCGAGCCGATCTCGGCAAGAACCGTGGTGACGAACTTCTCGCCCTCCAACTCCCGGGACACGCTGCGCTCCAGACGCTCCCCCAGCCCGACCAGGTCGACTTCGTCGTGCGCCGCCTCCCTGAAGGCGCCGAGGACCACGGCGGCCGTCTCCACCGCGGCCAGCCCCTTGCCCTGCACGTCTCCCACGATCACTCTGATCCCGTGCGGCGAGGCCACCATCTCGTACAGGTCCCCGCCGATACGCGCCTCCGCGACCGCAGATGTGTAGGACACCGCCGCCCGTAACGGGCCCGCGGTCGTCGGCACCGGCCGCAGCAGCACTCGCTGAGCCACCTCCGCGATCAACCGGACACTGGCCAGTTCCGCCTCCCGGCGCGACCGCGTCACCGCAGCCGCGATACCCACCCCCGTCACACCCGCCACCGAAGCCATGGCGGTGAACCCCCGGCGCTCCTCGAACAGCCCGTCGTACATCCCGAGCGCCACACACACGAGCAGAGCCAGCGCACCGATCAGCGTCGTACGCCGCCACCCGCCGACCAGCCCGGAGAACGCCGGCCCCAGCGAGACCAGCGGCAGGAGTCCCACCCCGGGACCGGCAACGACGTCCACCCCTGCCACCACAACTATCGCCGCCACCGGCATCCAGGACAGCACCGCAGAACTCTGCGTCGACTTCTGCCCGTTCATGCGTCCTCCAGAGAAGTTCCAGCGCACGAGAGCCGTCTGATCCCTTGTGGCACAGACACCCCTCCCCTCATTTAGGCTATGCAAAGGTTCGCGCGATGAAGACATTCACGGCCCAGCCTTTTACCCAACAGAGGCCGGGAGCCGACAAGTCCGACGCCGGAAGGGAAAGATGCCCCACAGACCTACTTCACCAAAACGCCCCCAACTCCCCATCGGCTGGCGGCGGTTACTTGCCCGCCTGCCGATACCGCTCTTCCGCTGCGGCCTGGGCTGGATCTTCCGAGGTCGGCTGCTCCTGCTGCATCATGTGGGCCGCATCACCGGACTCGACCGCCACGTGGTCCTGGAGGTGGTGGAGCGCGCACCGGACAAGAGCAGCTGGACCATCGCGTCCGGCTTCGGTCCGCAGGCGGCCTGGTACAGCAATCTGCGCGCGGAACCCAAGACGTTCATCATGGCGGGCACCCGCCATCACGCGGTCACGGCCCGCTTCCTCACACCGGACGAGGGCGCCGAGATCATGGCCCGCTACGCGCGTTGTCATCGACGGGCCGCACGACGCCTCTGCGCGTTCATAGGCCTGTCACCCGACGGCACCGACGGTGGATTCCGAGAGGCCGGCCGGAGCATCCCCTTCGTACGTCTGGACGCCGGCCCCTGAACCCGGCCACCGTGAAGCCAGGGCACCGCGCCGGTTCAACTCCAGGCCAAGGCCACCCCAAGACCTGGCGACAGATTTTGCACTGTGCGAAAATCTCACTCGGGGACCTGGTCGGCGGTGGATGTCACCCAGCAGCCTCGGCAACGGTTGAGCGGACCGTGGTCTGCACGTGGAGCATTCGGCTCGGCTCCCCCGTGGCGTTGTGCGCTGTCCTGCGGCCTTCACCGGTTCTTGCCGCTGGCCCGCACGGCAAGCCGGTGATCCCATCGGTAGCCTGCACCTGTTGGGTGCCACTTCTCTGCGACGCTTTTGACTAGACGGTCCAGATCATCGCAGGTGGGAGGCACCCTTATTCTGTCGGGGCGTCAAGTCACGGCCGCGGCTGAATATATGAGGTTGGGCGGTGGCTTGATGGTGTCGGCGCCAACCGGTCCAGTGCAGGACGTGTTCGCGGTCACGGGCGGGTGGTGGCAGAACGAGGCCGCGCAGGAGACGTACGAATTCCGGGCAGGCCGGGGGGACCAGCCGGACGGGCCTCGCGCTGACGGTGGTGCCGGGCGTCAAGGCGTGCAGGGTCAGTGCGAGGACGGCGGCGGCGATCTGGGAGAACGGCGACCAGCGCATCCAGGAGTTCCAGCAGGTGACCTGGACCTGGTCCAGGCCGGGTGAAGCCCTTCGCGAGCTGGAAGGTTTCCTCGATCTTCCAACAGCGGCAGATGATCTCCACGAGGGTGCCGAGGGCGACGTCGCCCGGTGCCCAGCGGCGGAAGTAGGAGGTCTCGCCGGTGTAGCGGTAGCGGCGGGCGACGAGCACACTCGTCCTGTCCGGCTGTCGTGCACCGTCCGGGGTGTCGTCGGCGCGGATGTCCAGCCAGGCCCAGTCGTACTCGCGTCTGCCCTTGGCCCCGTCACCGGTGGATCGGCGCATCCAGTGCCTGCGGCGGAGGCGATCTGCGAGGTCCCGCCGATGGATGCCCAGATGGCGACGAATGCCGACCGCCGCCGCGAGCCCGGGCCGGCCGGCGTCCTCGCAGGCGTCCCCCAGGACCGTCCGGGGCGTCGGCAACGGTCTCCGCGAAGCTCACCGGTTCGAGATCGTCTTCCGCCATACCCTCGGCGGGAAGAAGGGCGTCGATCCACGCCATCGCCGCTCGCTCCGTCCGTTCCCCCGCAGAGGCGGCAGGGCCGACCCTTCTCGTCGTTCCTCGAATCGTCCCGTCCCGCAGTAAGCACCTGGGGCCCGGCGCGAGCAGGTTCAGGAAGTCCGGCGGGCGGGCCCTGAGCCCACTCAGCGGGACCCGGTCGCGCCCGTCGCCAACAGCCCGTTGAGCACGAGCGTCGCCAGCGCATCCGCCGTGGCCGTGAGCTGTTGCGACGAGGCGACCTCGGGCCTGCCCAGGCGCTGTGCCAGGGGACCTTCCACCATTCCCGAGACGGGCGGAATGACGGCGAAGAACAGCACGTCCATCGGGATGGGCGCCATGCGTCCACAGGCGACGAGCCGCTCGATGCTGGGCATCAGGAGCTGCAGGGTCGGATCGATGAAGCGCTCGAACAGGTAGTCCAACCGCTCGGTGTCCCGGGAGGACTCGTCGACGAAGATGCGTCCGATCAGCGGCGTGTCCACCGCGCCCCGGTAGAAGCCGGCGATGATCTGCCGAAGCCGCTCGGCGTCTTCGGCCCCGGCATCCCCCTGTGGCAGGCGCGCCAGCTGCGCACCCAGCGCATGATCCACCACCGCACGCCAGAACGCCGCCTTCGACCCGTACCGGTCGTTGATGAAGTTGTGGCTGACGCCCAGGCGGCGGGCCAGTTCGCGGGCGGAGGCACGGTCGTAGCCCAGTTCCGCGAAGGCCTCGAGACCTCGCTGCAGGATGCTCTCCTCCCCGGGCACCGAAGGAGTGCCGGCCCCGGGGCGCCCGGGCCTTCTGACGGACTCGGCTCGTACTTCCATCACTGCCTCCATGACTGCTTGCTCGTGCCTGCGCGGCGTGCGCCTCACAGGTGCCTGCGGCGGTGAGTCCTCACGCTCTTCCCGGTAAGCCCCTTCCCCGCCTGCCGTGCGGGGCTGCCCGCGGCCCGGCCCTGGGCCCACGGAAATCAGCTTACTTGACACCCGTCAGATTCCCACTAATCTGACGAGTGTCAGAAAGCATTTCCGGACACCCTGTCTTCCCGACCGACTCGCGAAACAGCGTGCGTCCGACGCCCCGGTCGCACCCTCTCGGAAGTGAGAGCCACATGACCACGAACCACACCCCCTACATAGCCTCCGAACAAGTGACCGACCTGGAAGCGGTGGACCGCCGGCACTCCATGAAGGCCCACCGCATGGCGTGGCTGCTCACCGCCGGGGATCCGCTCGCCGACGCCGCCATCGCCGAACTGGACCTCTACGGCACCCGGGCACGGCAGGCTCTCGACGTCGGCCTGAGGAAAGGCCTGGCGGGTCTCGGCGGGCGGCCCCCCGAAGCCATCGCCGCGCTGCTCAAGCAGGTGGAGGCAACCCCTTCCCAGGTCGACCCCCTGATGCTCCACCGCGGCGACGTCGTGAGCCTGTCCGTCCCGCCCCTCTGGTACAGGCTCTGTGCGATCACCAGCGCGCTCACCTACACCTGTGCCTCCCCGGCCACCGCACGGCTGATGGTCCGCACCAGGCCGACGCCGACCGTTTCACACTGGCTCGTGGAGACCGGGCTGTGGGCTCGGCAGATCATCCAGCCGGGAGGACTGCTCCACGGAGGGCCGGGATACGTGGCCATCGTCGAGGCACGACTGCACCAAGCCCGTATGCGGGCCGCCGCCCTGGCGGACTGGGATACGGGCGTCCCGGGTCTGCCGATCGGTCAACTGGACACGGCACGCACCTGGCTCGGCCTCACCCTCATCGCCTACCAGGCCCTGGCCGCAGTCGGCATCGACATCACCGGCGAGGAAGAGCGACGCCTCTACCAGTACTGGGCGCACGTCGCCCATCTCCTCGGGCTCGACGAGACCCTGTACAGGGACATCGCCGACCACGCCGACGCCCGACGCCTGCAGCACCTGCTGGACGCCATGCCGCCCACGCCCGACGGCAACTCACGCACTGCTATCGCCGCGATGGTCGACGCGCAGGCCCACGCGACAGCTCACGCGCCGGGCGCGGTCCTGTCGCAGCATCAGCTGCAGGACGTCATCCGCAGCGTCCTCCGGCGGTCCCTCGGGAACACGGCAGCAGACCGCCTGGGCATCGCTGACGTCCCGGCTCCGGCCGACCTCACGCCGCTGATCAGCACCTTGAACCGACAGGCCCGGTACTGGCAGACCTTCTCCCCCGCCTCGGCCCAGGCGGCTCGGCGGCAGGCCGCCGATGAGCCCCGCCCCGAATCCGACCCGACCGCGGCCGTTGTTCCTCTCGGTGTCGCTTTCCAGCGTCGCGCAGGTACGCCGGCGGCCTGACGGCACTCGGTCACCGACCGCATCACGTGGCGAGCTCCAACGAAGCAGCCGTCCGCATCGCACCACCACACCTTCCCGCCCCTTGACCACTTCGTCTGGAGACTCCGTCATGCCCCAAACCTCCACCGATGGACCGAGCACGGCCACCGTGTCCCCGCTCCCGTCCCCCGACCCATCGCCCCGCCACCGC
Organism: Streptomyces sp. NPDC096013; assembly: GCF_044763565.1. NCBI lineage: Bacteria > Bacillati > Actinomycetota > Actinomycetes > Kitasatosporales > Streptomycetaceae > Streptomyces > Streptomyces sp. NPDC096013. The sequence goes on from NZ_JBIWGK010000024.1 coordinate 58,183, forward strand.
TGGTGGATCCTCGCCGTCATCGGCGTGGCCCAGCTCATGGTGGTACTCGACGCGACGATCGTGAACATCGCCCTGCCCTCGGCCCAGAAGGACCTGGGCTTCTCCGACGGCGACCGGCAATGGGTCGTCACCGCCTACGCCCTCGCCTTCGGCAGCCTCCTCCTGCTCGGCGGCCGCATCGCCGACCTCTTCGGCCGCAAGATCACCTTCCTCGTCGGACTGGTCGGCTTCGCCGGCATGTCCGCTCTGGGCGGCGCCGCCGCCAGCTTCGAGATGCTCGTCGTTGCCCGCGCCGGACAGGGCCTGTTCGGTGCCCTGCTCGCACCGGCAGCGCTGTCTCTTCTGACCACGACCTTCACCGACGCCAAGGAACGCGCCAGGGCCTTCGCCGTCTACGGCGCCATCGCCGGCGCCGGCGGCGCCATCGGCCTCCTGCTCGGCGGCGTCCTCACCGAATACCTCGACTGGCGCTGGACCCTCTACGTCAACGTCGCCTTCGCCACCATCGCATTCGTCGGTGGTGTCCTCCTGCTCCAGCGGGCCGTCCGGGACAAGTCCGCCAAGATCGACATCCCCGGCGCCATCCTGGTCGGCAGCGGCCTGTTCTGCATCGTCTACGGCTTCTCCAACGCCGAGTCCCACGACTGGAGCTCGGTCCAGACCTGGGGCTTCCTGGTGGCCGGCGCTGCTCTGCTTGCCGCGTTCACCCGGTGGCAGACCAAAGCCGCGCACCCCCTGCTGCCGCTGCGCGTGCTGCTCGACCGCAACCGCGGCGCATCCTTCATCTCCGTACTGATCATCGGCGCGGGCATGTTCGGTGTCTTCCTCTTCCTCACCTACTACCTGCAGCAGTCACTGGGCTACACCCCCGTCAAGACCGGCCTGGCATTCCTGCCGATGATCGCCGGACTGATGGTGGCGTCGACCCTCGCCACCACAGTCCTCATCCCCCGCATCGGCCCGAAGCCGGTGATCCCGCTCGGCATGGGCATCGCGGCCGCAGGCATGATCTGGCTCACCGGCCTCGACCTCAACAGCACCTACGCCGCCCACATCATGCCCCCGCTGATCATCGCCGGCATCGGCATGGGCCTGATCATGGCCCCCGCCATGAGCCTCGCCACCGACGGCGTCGCCACCGAGGACGCCGGCGTCGCCTCCGCCGCGGTCAACACCATGCAGCAGGTCGGCGGCTCCATCGGCACCGCTCTGCTCAACACCCTCTTTTCCAGCGCCGTCACCAACTACATCGACGGCAAGAACCCCAAGGACCCCATGGTCATGGCCCAGGCCAGCCTGGAGGGCTACTCCACCGCTTACTGGTGGTCCGCCGTCTTCTTCGCCGCAGGCCTGATCATCACCGTCCTCCTGTACCGCCGCGGCGCCCCGGTCCACAACCCCGACGCGGCACCCGTCGTACACATGTGACGCCCGAGCGGGGGCGCACCGTGCATGAGTCCCTGCCGGGCAGTCGGCCGGCCTGCGACTTCATCGGCCACCCAAGGGCCGTACCGATCCGCTATTTCGGATCGGTACGGCCCTTCCGGTGATGATCGAGGAGCTCAGGCGCCGGTGAGGATCTCGATGGCCGCCCCGCTGGATGCCAGCGCTTCCGCCAGGCCGTGGACCACCCAGTCCGACGTGGAAAGGTAGTCGCTTCCATAGAGGATGGGGTCGGTGTCCCTCAAGGTCAGCAAGCGGCAATTAGGTGCTCGCCCAAGCGGGCAACGGCAAGTCCCTCACGGTACGGGTCACCAACGAATACCCGCTGCCCTGCACACCCGTTGCTCCCGCGCACCTCGACCTCAGCGAACAGGCCTTCGCCGAACTCGCCGACCTCAGGGTCGGTCGACTCCCCGATCACAGAGAGCCTGGTGAGCCCGGGTTCGGTCGGCGCCCTCTACATCAGGCACGAGCCCGGCTCCAGCGCGTAGTGGTGCGCCATCCAGGCGATCGGCCCCACCGGAACCCGGTCGCTCGGCTGGAGGTTCGCGCCGTGAGCGGCTGGCGGCAGTTGCCCCGGACCGCATCCAACTACTTCGTGTCGGCCGAAGGCAGCGGGTGCGGCAGCTCGATCAGAATCGCGGACATCTCCGGGGAACGGCTGACGGTCGACGGAATCGCGGTGCGGCCCAACGTCGTGCAACCGACCGGACATGCCGACGGGCGAGGGGCTGCCGAGCCGCCTCGCCCGCCAGGCGCGCTGTGCCGCTCAACTGCTTCCCGAGACGCCGGGAGAGACCGCTCTCACTTGCTGGCCAGGGGTGCCGCGTCCGCACTCTGCGGGCCGCTCTCCCCGGGCCTCGTCCGCACGGCGTCCGCAGCGGGGCCGCTGCCGTCGGCAAGCTGCTTGTCCGGGAGAAACAGGGCGAGCGCGAAGCCGAGGACGAACACCGGGGCCAGATAGCGGAACACTGGTGTCAGTGCGTGCTGGTAGGAAAGGATCACCGCGTCCTGGATATTCTGAGGGAGCGAGTGCACCAGGGCAGGGGTGAGCGAGTGCGCGTCGCCCACCGCGCCGGTGGCGTCGGCGGGCAGCCGCGCGGCGAGCTGCTCGGTGAGGCGGTGGGTGAACACGGAGCCGACGGCCGCCGTGCCCAGTGTGGCGCCGATCTCGCGGAAGAAGTTGTTGGCGGAGGTCGCGGTGCCCACGTCGGAGGCGGGGAAGTCGTTCTGCACGGCCAGCACCAACGGCTGCATGGTCAGACCGAGACCGGCGCCCAGCACGAACACGTAGACGCAGACCAGCACTAGCGAGGTCTCCGTGTCGAGGGTGGACATCAGGAGGGCGGCCGTTGCGACGGCGACGGTGCCGATGATCGGCATTGGCTTGTACCGCCCGGTGCTGCTCATCAGCCGTCCGGACGGGATGGCGGTGGCCATGATGCCGACCACCATGGGGATGAGCAGGAGACCGGACTCGGTGGCGCTGACGCCGTAGACCATCTGCAGATACGTCGGCAGGTACCCGATGATGGCGAACATGCCGATGCCGATGACCAGGAGTCCGATGAGGGTCGCGGTGTTGAAGATCCGGCTGTGGAACAGCCGCAGGGGGATGATCGGCTCCTTGGCGTGCCGTTGCGAGAGGAAGAACAGCACCCAGGCGAGCACGCCGCCGGCGATCATGCAGAGGATGACTGGGTCGGACCACCCGTAGTCGGTGCCTCCCCACTCGGCCACCAGCACGGTGCACGCCACGGCGGCCGCCATGAGGGCGAAGCCCATGTAGTCGAAGGCCACCTCGACGGTCCGGCGCGGCAGGCGCAACGCCAACACCCCCACCGTCAGAGCCAGCACGCCGACCGGCAGGTTGATCCAGAAGGACCAGCGCCAGCCGACGCTGTCGGTGAACCAGCCGCCGAGCAGCGGTCCGGCGACGGAGGAGAGGCCGAAGACGGCCCCGATCGGCGCCATGTACTTGGCGCGCTGCCGGGGCGGTACCAGGTCGGCGATGATCGCCTGCGAGGTGATCATCAGCCCGCCGCCGCCCAGCCCTTGGACGGCCCGGCCGATGATCAGCATCGTCATGTTCTGTGCCGAGCCCGCCACCACGGATCCGGCGAGGAAGACGCCGATGCCGGCGAGGAACAGCGTCTTGCGGCCGATCAGGTCGCCGAGGCGGCCGTAGACGGGCATGGCGATGGTGGCCGCGAGGATGTACGCGGTGGTCACCCATGCCATGTGGTTCACACCGTGGAGTTCTCCGACGATGGTCGGCAGCGCCGTGCTGACGATCGTCTGGTCCAAGGAGGAGAGCAGCATGGCGGCCATGAGGGCGGCGAATATGAGGCCGAAGTTGCGCGGGGTGCCGAAGGAGTCCTGCTCCTGCGGCACCCCGGCCTGGGTCGGGTCGTTCAAGGTGGACTCCAGAGAGGGAAACAGGGAGCACAGCGGTCGTGTCGGGGACTACTGCCTCGCCCGGACGAGCCCGGCGTCGTACGCCATGATCACGGCCTGGATGCGGTCGCGGGCGCCGATCTTGGCGAGGATCCGTCCCACGTGTTTCTTGACGGTGGATTCGGTGAGGACGAGGCGTTCGGCGATCTCGGTGTTGGTCCAGCCCTGGCCGACAGCGAGGAGGACTTCGCGTTCGCGGTCGGTGAGGGTCCGCAGCCGCGGATCCTCGGGGGCGGGCGCTTGAGACGGGGCGAGCACCTGGTGGGTGTAGGCGTCCAGGAGGCGGCGGGTGAGACGGGGGGCGACGACGGCGTCGCCGGTCGCGACCGCGTGGATGCCGGCGACGAGTTCCTCGGGGCGGGCGTCCTTGAGGAGGAAGCCGCTGGCTCCGGCACGCAGCCCTTCGTAGGCGTACTCGTCGAGGTCGAAGGTGGTGACGATGAGGACGCGGGTGCGGCTGCCGGTGGCGGTGATGCGGCGGGTGGCCTCGATGCCGTCCATGCCGGGCATGCGGATGTCCATGAGGACGACGTCGGGGCGGAGTTCGGCGGCCATGCGGACGGCCTCGCCGCCGTACTCGGCCTCGCCGACAGCTTCCAGACCGGGGGTGCCCTCGATGAGCATGCGCACGCCCATCCGCTGCAGGGGCTGGTCGTCGACGATCAGTACGGTGGTCATCGCAGTTGTTCTCCAGGGGGTACGTCGAGCACGACGTCCACGAGCCAGCCGTGGCCGCCCGCGCGCGGTCCGATGGTGACGGAGCCGCCGTACATGGCCGCTCGTTGGCGGATGCCGACCAGGCCGTGCCCGTGATCGCCGCTCCGGCCGGGATGCGCCGCCGGCTCGGATGTTCCGGGGGGTGCACCAATGTCGGCGATCCGGATCCGGACCTCGCCCGCCTCGACGCCGATCGCGACCTCTGCAGAAGAACCGATTCCCGCGTGCTTGAGCGAGTTCGTCAGCGCCTCCTGGACGACGCGGTAGACGGTGAGTTGCACGCCCCCGCCCAGCGAGTCGAGATCGCCCGTCGTCCGGTACCGCACCGTGAGGCCGGCCGCGCGGACCCGTTCCATGAGGGCGTCCAGATCCCGGACGCCGGGCTGTGGGCTGACCATCCGCTCCTCGTCCTGGTCCCCGCGCAGGACTCCCAGGACGCTGCGGAGTTCGCTCATGGCCTGGCGTCCGGTGTCGCCGAGGACCCGCAGGGCCTCGGCGGACGTCTCCTTGTTGTGGGCGGCGAGGGTCGCGGCGCCGTCGGCGAGGCTGACCATGACCGAGAGGTTGTGGCCGATGATGTCGTGCATCTCGCGGGCGACCCGGGAGCGCTCGGCGGCGGCCGTGAGCCGGATCCGCTGGTCGCGTTCGATCTCCAGGCGGGCCGCGCGGTCCTCCAGCGTCGCCAGGTACAGGCGGCGGATACGGAGTGTCAGTCCGGTGGCGATCGCGGCGGCGGTCGTTCCCAGGAGGAAGAACAGACCGAGCAGGGGATGTTCGACCGGCGACAGGAGACAGACCGCCAGGGTGAGTTCGGCCACCGTCAGCGCGGCGGCCCAACTCAGGACTCGCAGGGAGCCGCGAAGAGCCAGTCCGTACAGGGCGATGAGTCCGCTGATGTCGGCCTGCTGCCAGACGCCCAGCGACAACTGGACGAGCGCCACCGCCGCGATCACGAAGTAGGTGACGGCCGGCGCCCTGCGGCGCCACCACAGCGGCAGTATCTGTGCCCCGGCGAGGAGGAACAGGACGGCGGACGGCAGCTGGCCCCGGTTGTCCGTTTCCCCGAACGGTCCGTGACTCGTGTGGGAGAGGAGGTCGGGCAGACTGATGAGGGCGACGACGAGGACGACCATGGTGTCAAGCAGCCAGGGGTGCCGTCGGTCCAGGTCGCGCCGGTGGTTCTGGCCGCGCACCATCCGGCCGAGGAGCGGATGCGCCCAGTCCGTGTGGAACCCGGGGAGCGGCTCGGACGCCGCCCCCCGGGGAGGGCCCGCGGAGACTGCGCGGTCGGTGCTCATGGTCCCCATTGTCGTCCTACGGGCTGGTCAGGCGTCCTTGCGGACCAGGCGGAAGGCCGCCCCGGCGAGGGTGAGGGCCACCCAGCCGGCGAAGACCGCGAGGCCCGCTCCGGGCGAGAGCGCGTCGGAGGACTGATGCAGGGCGTAGATCGCGGAGCCGGCGTTGCTGGGGAAGTAAGGGTTGATGTTGTCGTAGATGGAGTCGGGCAGCAGCGAGCTCAGGCCGGGCAGGATGAGCAGGACGCCGACCAGAACGGCGATGGCCCCGGCGGAGGAGCGCAGCAGGAAACCCAGGGCGACGCCGGCCACGGCCACCAGACCGAGGTAGACGCCGGCGCCGGCCAGGCTGCGCAGCACGCCGTCGTCGCTCAGGGAGAGCGCGATCTTCTCGCCGTCCAGGCCGAGCGTGCCCAACTGGAATGCGGCCACCGCGCCGAGAGTGGTCAGCACCAGGGCGATGGGGCCGATCACGGCGGCCTTGGACCACAGGACCGGCAGACGCCGGGGTACGGCGGCGAGGGTGGAGCGGATCATGCCGGTGGAGTACTCGCCCGCGGACAGCAGTACGCCGAGCACACCCACGGCCAGCGACGCGAAGGTCACCCCGAGCAGGGCGAGACTGACCGCGTCCTGGTCGCCGGAGCCGGGACCGGACGGACCGCCCTGCTGGGTGGCCGCGTCGGGGCTGTAGGTGGCGGAGGCGATGGCGCCGAGCGCGACGAGCAGCACGACGGCGACCGCGAGGGTGATCCAACTGGAGCGTAGGGACCAAAACTTGGCCCACTCCGAGCGCAGCACCCGCAGCCCGGTCACCTTGTAGGCGGGCTTGACGGCCGGTTCCTCCGGAGCCGGGGCCACGGAAAGCGTGGTGGTGGTCATCAGGCTGCCTTTCGTTCGGTGCCGGAGGGAGCGCTCTGGTACTCCACTGCGTCGTGGGTGAGTTGCATGAAGGCCGCCTCCAACGAGACGGACTGCGGGGTGAGTTCGTACAGCGCGACCCCGTGCTCCGCGGCGATCGCCCCGATCTCCCGGGCGTCCCGTCCGGTGACCACCAGTTCCTCCGCAGAGGAGGAGCTGACGGTGACGTCCGGGCCCGCCAGCAGCGAACGAAGCCGTGTGTGCTCGGTGGTGGAGACCTTCACGCCCGAGCCGCCGGCCTCCTGGGTGAAGTCGTCGACCGTGGTGTCGGCGAGCAGCCGGCCGCGTCCGATGATCACGAGGTGGTCGGCGATCAGCGCGGTCTCACTCATCAGGTGCGAGGAGAGCATCACGGCCCGTCCCTCGTCGGCCAGCGAGCGCAGGAGGTTGCGCACCCACAACACACCCTCGGGGTCGAGACCGTTGACCGGCTCGTCGAGCATCACGATCGCCGGGTCGCCGAGCAGGGCTGCGGCGATGCCGAGCCGCTGTCCCATGCCGAGCGAGAAGGCGCCCACCCGCTTGCCGGCCACGCTGGCCAGTCCGGCCAGTTCGATGACCTCGTCCACCCGGCGGCGCGGAATGCCGTGCGTGTGGGCGAGCGCCATGAGGTGGTTGAGCGCGGTGCGCCCCGGGTGGACGGACTTGGCCTCCAGCAGGGTGCCGATCTCCTGCAATGGTGCGGCGTGCCTGCCGTACGACTTGCCGTTGACGGTGACCTTGCCCGCGGTGGGGGCGTCCAGACCGACGATCATGCGCATGGTCGTGGACTTGCCCGCGCCGTTGGGGCCCAGGAAACCGGTCACCTCACCCGGCTTGACGGTGAAGCTCAGGTGGTCGACGACCGTCTTGTCGCCGTACCGCTTCGTCAGCTCACGGGCTTCGATCATGGGTGTGGGCCTTCCTCGACTGGAACACGGCCGCTGCCGGGCAGCGACCTCTGCGTCAGACGCTATGAGAGCGACCGCCCCCGATCCCTGGGACCCCGGGCGACACTTCGGAGCGCGGGTGGTACCGCGGTACCGTCCGCCGGACCGCGCCGGTCATCCTCGGGGATGACCCGGGACGGCGACCCCGACGTCCGGCGGGCCGTTGTCCGGCGACCGCGTCCCGGCCCTCGGAGGTACGCTGCCCGACCGGAAGGCGCCGGGCTCACGGGTGCCGTCGGGCGACGAGGGCGGGAAGGACGACGGCGTCGATGTAGGAGAAGAGGAACGCCTGCGTGGGTGCCTCCCCCTCGACGGACCGCCGGGAGACGAACGCTCCGATCAGCGTATGCATGATGTAGTCAACGGCCTGGTTGTCCGCGTGGACCTCTCCCCTGGCGACGGCCCGCCGCAGCACGCCTCGGAGATCCTCCTGCGCCCGGTCGATCACATGTTTCCGGAAGGCGTCCCGGACCTCGGGCTCCGAGTGGATCGCCATCGTCAGTCCCCGCATCAGCGCGGAGTTCCGCTCGATCCGCGCGTCGTCCCGGCACAGGGTGAGGGCGTACAGGTCACCCTTGAGCGATCCGGTGTCGGCAGCATCGCCCCGCGCACCATTAGGTGTGTCGTGCCGAACCGCTTGAGCGACCAGATCGGCCTTGCCGCTCCACTGGCGATAGAGCGTGGCCTTGCTGCACTTGGTGCGAGCGGCGACGGCCTCCATGGTGAGGGCGTCATAGCCGACCTCGCGCAGCAGGTCGAGCACGGACTCGTACAACTCGGCCAAGCGCCCGGGAGCGATCCGAGGGCAACGCGCCGGTGCGGATTCGGTCATGCCGCTCCCCTTCGCCTTATCGAAACGAATCGGTTTCGTACTCTTCGAATATACGACGACCTGTCCAGTGCCTCAGCTGATCGGCATGGTGCATGCCGTGTCCACGCGGCTGCCGCGCCCTGGGAAACCTTTGAGCGCGGTTCTGGGAACTTTCTGAGAACCCGGACTGCTTCTTCGTCCGCGCACGGCCTGGGACCTACGTCGTTCCCGATCGACTCTCAGAAACCTCCCAGAACCTCTTGGGAAAGTCAGAGCCGCGACCGCCACCGTGTGCGAGTCCCGTGGGCATGCGGTACCGGTACTCCCCCCTCCGGTGCCGCATGCCCCCGCACGAGCGAAGCGGAGTTGCCTGTATGACCACCACCACACCCCGCCCCCGGGCCGGGACCACGTCCCGGCCCGCGCGCCGCACGGCGCCGGTCCGATGGATCGGCCCATGGCGGAACGCCCTCGAAGGCGCGGTGGCCGCCCTGGGCGCGGTGGTAGCCATGGCCGTCATGTCCGCCATGGCGCTGATCCTCCTCGGCGCCGGATCCATCGGGTTGGTCCGGTCGCTGGCGATGGTCCTGACGGCCATGGCCGTAGGCGGTTCGGTCAGCGCCGGTTCCGACGTCTCCGGTGACACCGGGGCGATGGGTGGCCTGGCCTCCCTCTTCGGCGGTGGGGGCGACATGGGGCCGTCCATGAGCGGCGCGGCCGAGGCCGTACCGCTCCGCGTGACACTCGTCGGCGCCGTCGTGCTGTGGATCGCCTTCGCCCGGCGACTGCGGCCGGGGTCGCAGCGGGCCTTCACCTCCGGTGAACTGGCCGTTCGGGCGGCAGGCGCGGCGACCGCCGCCCTGTTCACCCTCATGATCGGGGCCGCGCTCGCGAAGGGAACAGCGACTCTGCCCGAGTCCGCGACGAGCGGTATGGGCGGCTTCGGCGGTGACGGGTCCGCGAAGGAGCTCGGCGGGTGGGCTGGGCGAGCTGATGGGCGGCGGTTCGGGGACCGCGTCGAAGGTGACGTACCACGCGAACGCGGGATCGGCCGGCCTCGGCGGGGTGCTGTGGGTGGCCGTCGTACTCGGTGTCGGGCTCCTGATCACCCGGCGGGCGCGGCTGCCGCTGGGTGGAGTGCTGGATCGGTTGCGCACGGGCTGGGGAGGGAGCGTGTCGGGTGTGGTGCGCACGTTCGTCGTCCTTGCCGTCGTGCCTCTGGTCGTCCTGACGGTGGCCGGCGTGGTGGCGGGCGGCCGGGCCGGCTCCGCCGCCGGTGCGGCCCTGCTGCTGGCTCCGAACGCGGTCGCGGTGTTCCTGACTCTGGGTGTCGGATCTTCCTGGACGGCCGCGGTGCATCCGGTGCGGAGCGACGGCGGCAGCAACCCGCTCGCGGCGCTGATGGGCGGCATGGGCCAGAGCACGGGCGGCCCGGGTGGCGGTCTGCAGACGGAACATACCGAGCACCTGGAGTCGCTGTCGGCGGGCGGCTGGCCGCTGTGGCTCGGAGCCCTCGCCGTGACGGGGCTCGTCCTGGTCGGCTGCGCCTACCGGGCGGCCCGTGTCACCGACCCGGCCCATCGGGTTTCGCTGCACCCCTGCCGGGGCCCATTGGCCCGGCACATCGGCATGGCGCAGCGGTTCGGCGTCGTCACGGCGCTCCTTCTGGGCGGGGCCGCCTGGTTGGTCGCCTCGTCCGGTCACTTCGGCATCAGCATGTTCGGCAGCGAGATGGGAGGTACGCATGCCGAGTTGAGCGGCAGCATCGTGCGCACGGTCCTCGGCGGAGATGATCCACGGTCGCGATTGTCAGGATCTCGAGGGTCACTCCAGTCCAGGTCCGCCCCCCAGACGGTGCCGCCTAGATGATCAATTCCACGGGGTCAGGGATCGTACGGGGTGAGCGAGCGGAGGGTGGCTTGTCCGGTGTGGTCGTTGTGCCAGATCGCGGCGGTCAGCGCGAGTATTCGCTGCATGGCACGAGCGATGACACCGCGGGGTGTGCGCCCTCGATGCTGTTCCAGGTTGAGCTGTCCCTTGAAGGTCTCATTGACCGACTCGATGACCTGTCGAAATGGCTTGAACAGGGATCCGCCGGGCTGCTGCCGTACGCCCTTGCGGGTGGGGCGCAGCAACTGGACGCCCTGCTGGGCGAGTTCCTGTTCGAAGCCGCGGCCGAAATAGTTCTTGTCGCCGATTAGTGTCTGGCCGGGCCGGTCCGCAAGGAGGTCCGATTCGGCCGCGAGCAGGTCCAGCAGGGTCTCGCGCTCGTCGGCCTTGGCTCCGGTTAAGGCGAAGGCGACGGGCAGTCCCTGAAGGGTGCACACCAGGTGCAGGCGCAAGCCCCAGAAGAACCGGCTGTGGCTGGCGCAATAGCCGTACTGGGCCCATCCGGCCAGATCGGAGCGCTTTACGGTCTCGCGGGAGCGGCCGCATTCCACGGGTGTGGAGTCCACGATCCACACATCGTCGTTCCACGTCGAGGTACTGGCGGCCAGGGTGACTGACGGAGCAGCTCGGCGGCCTTGCGCAGTCGTTTGTTGTAGCCGGGTTGCTGCGGCAGGTACGGGAAGAGGTGCCGCAGGTGGGTCCGGGTGTGCCGGAGCCATTTGGCCTCGGAGGTGAACCCGAGCATGGCCTGCATCATCCCGAGGGTGACCAGCTCGGCGTCGGTGAGCTTCGGCGCGATCCCCATGGCAGGCCGCCACGGTGCCAAGTCCGGACGCGCCTTCAGCAGGTCGTCGGTTGCCACGTAGAGTGCTGTCGCGAGGGTGTCCAGGTTGTACGTCACACAACGATCTTGGCCGCCCTCGTTCTTGCCCCGCCAGCAGCTCCTGGAAGGGCATTTACGGTGTCACGTCGGGTTCGCCCACTCCTCACGCAGCATTCCAAAGAGCACGCGGTCATAGCGCTCCCCCTCCACCAGCACAGCCGACCGGCGGCGGCCTTCCTCGCGAAAGCCCAGCCTGGTGAAGGCGCGCACGGCGCGCTCGTTGCCGCTCCAGGTGTCCAGCTCCAGCCGGCTCAGGCAGTACGCACCAAACAAGTGGTCCACGAGCAGCCGCAACGCGTCACTGCCGTGGCCACGACCCCAGAACTCCCGCTCGCCGATGGTGACTCCCAGCGTGGCCACTCCGATGTAGGGGTCGAGGTCCCGGTAGTCGGCCATGCCTATCACTTTTCCGCCTGCCAGGTCCTCGACCGTGAACACGGCCGACTCCCTCGGGCTCAGTCGCAGCATGGTGTCGAAGCCGAGACCGACCGCTTCCGCTGTGACCGGACCGAAACACGGGTCACCACCTGCGGCCCAGCGCACTACCTCTGGGTCATTGCGCCACCGCAAATGGTGCTCAGCGTCTTCGGAGCCCAGCGCGCGCAGTCTTACCAGCTTTCCTTCGAACATTGGGCAACCCTAATCGATCACTCGGGACTGGCGGCGCATACGCTGACGTCCCACGGCTGACCTGCATCACTCGGTCCACGCGGTCGCACTGACCCCTTGGAATCGATCATCTAGTCCCCGGCATCGGGACGCGACAAGGTCTGTACCACAGTGCACATGGGCCGGGGCATGCCGTACGAGCGGCACTTCACACAGGTGAAGTACATCCTCGTGGCGCACGAGGGGCCCGCACTCTAGCAAGCCGCCCTCAGCAGAGCGAGCCCACCACCGGGTGCGACTGACCGGTTCGACCACGACCTTTCACCGACCCGCACCCGCTGTCGCATCCGCATACGCGAAGAATGTTGGGGGTCTGATCTGGTCTCTGCACGGCAGGCAGAAGCGAAGGTGCCAGACAGAGGGCTGTCAGGACGACTCTCGGACGATCAGCTCTGTGCGGAGGATGACGTGGCGCCAGGCCGCGGACTGCTCCTCCATTTCCTCCAACAGCAGCCTGATCATGGCTTGTCCCATCTGCTCCAGTGGCTGTCGCACTGTGGTCAGGCGCGGCTCGGTGCGCTGGGCCAGTGGAAAGTCGTCGAACCCGATGACAGCGACGTCCTCGGGTACCCGCCGTCCGGCCGTACGCAGTGCGTCCAACGCGCCGGCCGCCGTGGTGTCCGACGCGGCGAGGACCGCGTCGATCTCGGGGTGGCGTTCGAGGAGTTCCGCCATGGCGCGCCGACCGCTCTCCTCCGAGAAATCGCTCTCAGCAACCCAGGATCGTGACGTTTTCAGGCCGGCCAGTGCCAGTGCATCCTGATAGCCGCGCAGTCGGCACTGCGCAACGTACATGTCCAGTGGCCCGGTGATAGTGGCGATCGCCGTACGGCCCTGTTTCAGCAGATGGGACACGGCAATTCGGGCGCCACCCACGTTGTCGGCGTCGACGTAGCTCACATACTCGTCGCCCGAGCGGCGCCCCAGCAGCACGGTCGGCAACCGCGCTTCGGCGAGCATGTCCGGCAACCTGTCGTCCGCGTGTACCGACATCAGCAGGACACCGTCGACCCGCCCGCCTCGCGCGTACTCCAGGAAGCGCTGCCGCTCGGTCTCCGAGCGGACCAGGGTCAGCATCAGTTGCATCCCGGTGTCCGCCAGCGCATCACCGAGTGAGCGGACGATCTCCGAGAAGAACGGCTCCGCGAACTGCCGCCAGTCCGGCTCCGTCAGCACAAGGGCCACGGCGTCCGCACGCTGCCCGGCCAGGGACCGGGCGGCGAGATTGGGCACATACCCCAATTCCTCGACGGCTCGCTGTACGGCCCGGCGCGTCGACTCCTTCACGCCGGCCGCGTTGTTGATGACCCGGGAGACCGTGCCCCGTCCCACCCCGGCGTGCGCGGCCACCTCATCAAGCGTCGGCCCTCCAGGACGTCGCCTGGCCATGGCCACCTCCCCCACCCGTGAGATCACGATCTTACGGGGTGGGGGCTCCGGGCACATGCCTTCCGCACATGATCGACCGGGCTCGGCGCGAAGGGAGGTCTCGACAGCGCTGTCCGCCACGAAAGAGCCCGCCCGGGGAACCGCCCGGCCAGGTCGGAGATGTCGGCCGGGCGGATCCGCGGCGCCGTCCACGCGGTGGAGCGCGGGCGGACCCTCAGGGCGGCCGGGATCAGACCGCTCAGCCCAGTGCCCTCACGCGGTGGTGCAGGATGTGCCGTTCAGAGTGAATGCGGATGGTTTGGCGAAGGCGCCGTCATAGGTGCCCTGGAATCCGAAGGCGACCTGGCCGCCCGGTGCGATGGACGCGTTGTAGGCCAGACCGCCGGCCGTCACGGCTCCCGACGCGGGTGAGATCTCGGCGCTCCACGCACTCGTGACCTTCTGCCCGGCCGGCAGTGTGAACCCGAGCTTCCAGGCGTCGACGGGCGACGAACCGGCGTTGGTCACGGTGACGTCCGCCGTGAACCCTCCCTGCCACACGTTCGTGGCGTAGGCCACCTTGCATGCCGACGAGCCGCTCGAGCCACCCGTACCCCCGCCGGTGCCGCCGCCCAGATTGACGGTCGAGGAGAACGAGGTCACCGCCAGCCCCGCTCCGTTCTGCCAGGGTTCGAAGCCTGCCTGAACACTCGTCAGGTACCAGCTGGTCTGTGCGAGTCCACGGGAGACGGCCTGGCGGGCGAAGTCCATCACGTCGAAGTTCCAGCTGTCGATCGCAGACGGCGCGACGAAGGACAGGACGTCGTTGGAACCGTTGTTGCCGGACCAGACCTCCCACTGGCGTCCGGCCACCGTGGCGGAACCTATGGGCGAGCCGACCGGCTGCACGGATCCCACACGGTTGAACCAGATCATGATCTCGGTGCGGTTCACACCGTCGGTGCGGGGGGTCGGATCGAGCCAGATGTCGTAGGCGGCGTCGTAGGCCGCACCGCTCACGTAGTTGTAGGAGATGCCCGTGGGCGCGCTGGAGATGGAACTCAGCTGGGCCGGGAGGTTCGTCCCGGGCGAGCAGTTGGTGTAGTGACAGCCGTTGTACACGGATGGGTACGACTTCGGTGCGCCGTTCGTCGGGACGGAGCCGTCGGCCTGGGCGATCCTGAAGCCGGAGTCGGTGACCGTGATGCACTGAGTGGCGCTGGTGCCCCAGCGGTTGTTCTGGACGACGTATCGGCCCTGGATCGTGGTCGAGCCGAACTGATCGCAGATGGTGGTGTCGGCGTGCGACGCCGGAGCGGCGGCAATCAGTCCCACGAGAGCGACCAGTGACGCGAGCAGTACGGCGAACAGAGTCTGCGTTCTGCTCTGGTTCTTCAACTGTTGCATGCGGATCCTCCGCTGGGGTGTGTGGGGAGCGGTAGGAGCGCCCATTGTTTGGGAGCGCTCCCAATCGGGGTTCACGTGGGGCGGTTGACGATCATGCCCCTACCGGATGCCGGGCGGTCCCTGGCACGGTCCAAGGACCGCCCGGCCGGCGTCCCCGTCTCTCTGCGACGGGGACGTGTACGCGGGACCTCAGCGGGGGCTACTCGAGGAGCTCCGCGTACGAGCCCATGGCCAGGGCGATGTCCGCCTGGGCCCAGAACCGGTGATAGGTGAAGACCGGTGCCGCGCCGCCCTGGAGGTACGCCTGGATCTTCGACCAGGCCGGGTCGTTCTTGTAGAAGGACCTCAACGAGGCGAAGGTAGAGGCGGAGTTGACAGCGTCCCCGTTCGGCATCGTCCCGCTGAAGGTGCTCGGCACGTACACACTGTCGTTGAACCTGCTGTAGTCGCTGCGGGTCTCGGGGACGGCGACGCCCAGGCTGTCCTGGTAGTTGTTCCACATGCCGTCCAGCAGCGCCTTCGCCGTCGTCTTCGCCGTCGCGTCACCGGACTTGGCGCCGTAGTACGTCAGCGTCTTGGCGTATGCGGCGGCCACACCGACGTCGTTGGTGTAGTCCGTGACGGTGACGTGAAGTCCGCTGTTGGAGCCTGGACTTGACGCGTTCCAGGTGTCGGGCTGGCCGGACCAGTGGAGGGTGGAGGGAATCTGATAGGTGCCGTCCGGGTTGATCGTGGTCTTGGACAGCGCCCACTTCACCCACTTGTCGAGGATCGCCTTCGCGCTCGCGTTCCCCGTCTGCTGGTAGAGCTCGGCGACCCGTTCCATCGACCACGCCTGGAACCCGAACCACTGGTTGGACGGCGGGTCGTGGTAGACGGGCTGTTCGTCGTAGTACATGCCGTAGAACGTCGACGTACCGGTCGGCGGAGTCGCGTACCGGCCGGCCCAGCTGTTCGTCGCGCCGCCCGCGATCGCACCCTCGGACGACTGAAGCCACTGGTAGAACTCCAGCTGCCGTTGAAGTGATGTGCTCCAATCCCCCGCGGCGGTCGCGGACTTGGGCTTCAGGTCGGCGGCGGAGCTCAGTGCGTACGCGGCCAGCGGGTTCTGGTAGCCGCTGTGGGCGTAGCTGGAGCCGATACGCCAGGCCCATCCCCCGCTCGTGTCGTTCGAGCCGCCCCAGGCGTAGTACCAGGACAGCAGGTAGTGCGAGGCGTCCTTGCCGGTGCCGGCCGGGCAGGTCGACGGTCCGACGCAGTTGCCGATTTTCTTGAAGTACTTGTCGTACATCGCGTACCGCAGATAGTCGCCCATCTTGGCCGCCTTGCCCACCGTGACGGAGACATCGCTGCCCTTGCCCTGTTGCTTGGCCCATACGTCCGCCCAGTACGCGGCCTGTACGGCGCGCGCGTCGGCGTCCGGGGCGTCGGTGTACTTCCACTGCTTGGCGTAGGAGGAGTCGCCGGTGAACAGGTCCAAGTACCCGTTCTTTCCGCCGTACTTGAAGGCGTCGCAGGTCGGCTGCGGCACCGTCTCCCACACCGACTCCTGCGGCCCGCGCTGGAAGGTGTTGATGTACGACGGGCCCTTGGCGGTCGGGCCGCCTTCGCAGGTCCCGCCCGGGGTGTCGCCGTAGCCGTAGGTGTTGTCGACGTCCTCCAGCCAGTGCATGCCGTACACGTCGTCCGTGCCGTAGGCCGACTTGAGTTCACCGGCGAGAGGGTCCGTGCCGACGGGTACGGACTGGTCGAGCTTGGTCGGATACTCGTTCGGGGTGTCCGCTTCCGGCGCGTAGGTGGCGGGCTTGGAGGCGTTGTAGAAGGAGTTGGTCGGCTGGTCGGCGTGGGTGGGGATCATGTACTTCTCCATGAGCGCCCAGGCGCCGTTGAACTTCGACCAATCGCCCGTCACCTTGCCGTACATCGCCTGGAGCCACAGCAGATAGCTGTACGCCTCCGACGTGGTCTCATGACCCTGGTCCGGCGCCTCCACGATCAGCGTCTCCACCGAGTGGTAGGGGATGCCGTCGGGCGAGAAGTAGCCGTTCGCCGGGTTGGTGATCCTGCCGTACAGGTCCAGGAACCGGGCGTCGTAGGCCTTCGAGGCGGCCAGCTCGGTCACGGCGACCGTCGCCTTGGTGAAGCCTGTCGCCGTCGACTCGAAGGACGCCGAGCCGGTGCCCGAGGAGTCCGCGGTGATGGTCACGTTCTGCGCGGTGCTCCAGTTCGACGGCGTGAAGGTGAGCGTCGCGCCGCCGGTCACCGACAGTCCCGAGTTACCGCTCACGCGGGCCGTGGTGACGGTGACGTTGCTGCTGGGCTGCGTCGAGAGCTTCACCGCGTAGGTGCCCGACTTGCCTTGCTGGACGCCCAGTTGGGTGGGTGAGGCGACGACCGCGGGGCCCGAGGCGACGGTGATGCCCACCGGTGTCGACTCCGCGGAGGCGCCCAGGCTGTCGTACGCCTTCGCCACCAGCGAATGACTGCCCACCGACAACCCGGAGGCGGACAGGGTGTACGGCGCGCTGGTGTCCGTACCGAGCAAGGTCGTGTCGTCGTAGAACTCGACCTTGCTGATGGTCGCGTTGTCGGCCGCCGCCGCGGTCGCCGCGAGCGGGACCGCGTCGCCCTGCGTGTAGACCGCGCCGGCCGTGGGGCTGGTCAGTACGGTGACGGGCGGCTGGTGGGCGCCCGCACAGGTGGTGCCGTTGACGGCGAAGCCGGTGGGAGCGGTGTTGGTGCCGCTGTAACTGAACTGCGCGCCCGTCGAGACGGCCGCACCCGCGGCGATCGTGCCGTTGTAGCCGGCATCCTTCACCGTGATCGCCGTGCCGGACTGGGACCAGGTGCCGTTCCAGCCGTTGCTCAGCTTCTGGTTGCCCGCGTAGGCGTAGCTCAGGGTCCAGCCGTTGATCGTGTCGGTTCCGCGGTTGGTGATGGTGAGGTCGGCGGTGAAGCCGGAGCCCCAGTCGTTGGTCTTGTAGTCGACGCTGCACTGAACGACCGCCGCGTGAGCGGGAGTTGCGCTGGTGGCGAGCATCGACAGGGGTAGGGCGAACGCGGCCGCGACGGCGGTCCACAACCGCCTCACAGCTCTTCGCTTACGTCCGGGATCCACGTTTCTGGTCCTCCTTGCGGAGTGCGGCTCAGTGGGGGTCAAGGCTTGAACCAGTGGGAGCGCTCCCATAGTGGGGATGGCGACCCATCCCGTCAAGACTGTTGAGAAGTTGAATCGTATTGACCTGAACCTGCCGAAGAAAGTTAGGCAACAACCCTGTGAAAGCAGCCCGGTTGGCGCTAGCTTCGTCGGCACCAGTGGGAGCGCTTCCATCAGTCGACGCAGCCGTGACGGCCCGCCGAGCTTGAGGACTCGCTCATGCGACACCCCCGCGTTCAGCCGCTTCACCTGTCACCGGTGCGGTCGCGTTCGTCTCGAGCGCTGCCCAGTCCCGGGGTGCGACCTCGCCCCGAAATCGCTCAGCCACGCCACCGGTGCCTGACGGCGGCGCACTTGCCCCGTACAGCTCCGGTGCCCAGCTTGTGCGCGCCGAGGGCAAGAGGGGCCGACCGCTCTGCGTCGATATCCCAGCCCGCACGCGAGCCTCGGGACTGCCTTCCGGGACGTCCCTGATCTTGCGTGCCCTGACCTCGCGTTCACCTCTCAAGGAGAAGGAACCCGCACTCATGAGTCGTACCAGAATGTCGCTCGTGGCCGCTCTGGCGCTGGTCGCCGGTACCTCGGGCACGGCACTCCTCACCTCGCCGGCCGGTGCCGCCGCCGCGTCGGTTCCGTGCACCGTGGACTACAAGGTGCAGAACCAGTGGGACACCGGCTTCACGACCGCCGTCACCGTCACCAACAACGGCGCCGCGAAGTCGAGTTGGTCGCTGAAGTGGTCGTTCGCCGGCAACCAGCAGATCACCAACGGCTGGAACGCGAAGGTCTCCCAGAGCGGTACCGCCGTGACGGCCGGCAATGAAAGTTACAACGGCGCCCTGGCGACCGGCGGTTCGGTCAGCTTCGGCTTCAACGGCTCCTACAGCGGCACCAACGCCGTGCCCGCCACCTTCACCCTCGACGGTGTCACCTGCAACGTCGACGACGGCGGCACGGGGGGCGGTACCGGCGGTGGCACAGGCGGCGGAGGGGGCGGCACCACAGACGGCCGGGCCGACAACCCCTATGTCGGGGCCAAGGTGTACGTGAACCCTGAGTGGTCGGCCAAGGCGGCGGCGGAACCGGGCGGCAGCCGTATCTCCAACCAGCCCACCGCCGTCTGGCTCGACCGGATCGCCGCGATCAACGGCGTGAGCGGGGGCATGGGCTTGCGCGACCATCTCGACGAGGCGCTGAAGCAGAAGGGTTCCGGCGACCTGGTCGTGCAGTTGGTCATCTACGACCTGCCGGGCCGTGACTGCGCCGCACTCGCCTCCAACGGCGAACTCGGCCCCAACGACCTCGACAAGTACAAGAGCCAGTACATCGACCCGATCGCCTCGATCATCTCCGACCCGAAGTACGCGGGCCTGCGGATCGCCACGGTCATCGAGCCCGACTCCCTGCCCAACCTGGTCACCAACGCCGGCGGCACCCCCACCACCACCGACGCCTGCGTGACCATGAAGAGCAACGGCAACTACGAGAAGGGCGTCTCCTACGCCCTGGACAAGCTCGGCGCCATCGCCAACGTCTACAACTACATCGACGCCGGCCACCACGGCTGGCTCGGCTGGGACAGCAACCTCGGCCCGGCCGTACAGGAGTTCGCCAAGGTCGCCACGACCAACGGCGCGAGCGTGAACGACGTGGCCGGCTTCATCGTCAACACGGCCAACTACAGCCCCGTGAAGGAACCGAACTTCAAGGTCACCGACACGGTGAACGGCCAGACCATCCGCCAGTCGAAGTGGGTGGACTGGAACCAGTACGTGGACGAGCAGTCGTTCGCCCTCGGATTGCGGGACAAGCTGGTGGCGGCCGGCTTCAACTCCGGCCTCGGCATGCTGATCGACACCTCCCGCGACGGCTGGGGCGGCTCCGCCCGGCCGGCCGGCCCCGGCCCGACGACGTCCGTCGACGACTACGTCAACGGCAGCCGCGTCGACCGGCGCATCCACGCCGGCAACTGGTGCAACCAGAGCGGCGCCGGACTCGGCGAGCGGCCCACCGCGGCTCCGGCCGCCGGCATCGACGCGTACGTGTGGGTCAAGCCGCCGGGCGAGTCCGACGGCTCCAGCACCGCCGTCTCCAACGACGAGGGCAAGGGCTTCGACCGCATGTGCGACCCCACCTACGGTGGCAACGCCCGCAACGGCAACAACCCCACCGGCGCACTGGCGAACGCCCCGCTGGCCGGGCACTGGTTCTCCGCCCAGTTCCAGCAGCTCATGCAGAACGCCTACCCGCCCCTGCCGTAACCCTGTGACACGGTGAGTGGCCGCCAGGGCCGGTCGTCAAACGACCGGCCCTGGGACGGGCCCGCAGGACCGTCCCAGCGTCAGGAACGCTCGGCGTGGTACCGGTCCACACTCGCCTCGTCGGACAGAAAGGTGGTCCATTCGCCTGGTCATCGCTTACCACCTCAACTCTTTTTTCCTGGCCAGAGCGTTGTCGGGCAGGTAAGTTCAGGCGCGGCCGCAGGATCTCCCGGCCCGGACCTGAGATCGGACTTAACTGCCGGCCGAGCAGTGGGGGTGACTACCAGCTCACCGCGATGAATGGCCTGCGGATCCCCCACAAACGCACCGTTCGAGGCCCGCGCTCGTACCTGCCAAGTTTCGGCCTGACCGGCCAAACGCAAGGCTGGTCGATCCCGGCGACTTCGGTGCTTCGCGTGGCACCGTCGGCCGCCTGATCGTCCATCCGGACCTGATCGACTTCGACCCGCCCCGCGGCGAGCTGACCGTCGGCCTGCGCAACCCCGACGACGCGCCGATGACACGGGCCTAGGAAGCGCTGGCGGCCTTCCTGCGCGACCTGGAGAACAGCCAGCCGAACCTGATGCCGACCCACTCGGCGGATGGCCAAAACGGACCGATCCTGAGCGGTTCAACCTCACCCGCTGCCCAGCCGATCACCTCGCTTTCGGCGTCGGCATCCACGCCTGTGTTGGCCAGAGTCTCGCCAAGCTGGAGGCGCACGCCCTCCTCAATGCGCTGCTGGCGCGGGTGAACCGGTTCGAAATCGGCGACCCAGTGTTCATCGTGAACAGCACCCTGCACGGACTGAGCAAGCTGCCTCGTCGGATCATCGCTTGAGCCTGCGAGGAGGCCGCCCTTCCCGCGCTCAGTCTCCCAGGACTCTGCGCAGATACGGGTTGGTGAAGCGCCGGTCCGGGTCGAGTCGATCTCTCAGATTCGTGAACTCACCGAAGCGGGGATAGACGTCGGCGAGGTATTGGGCGTCACGGGTGTGGAGCTTGCCCCAGTGCGGACGCCCCTCATGTGCGACGAAGATGCGCTCCGCCTGCGTGAAGTATCGCTGGTGCGGCATGCCTCGGTAGACATGCACCGCGATATAGGCGCTGTCGCGTCCCGATGCCGTAGACAGGGTGATGTCGTCTGCGGGGGCGGTGCGGACCTCGACAGGGAAGCTGACGCGCAGATCAGAGTGTTCGATCATAGCCTTGATCTCACGGAGGGTGTCGATGACGGCCTCGCGGGGAACCGCGTACTCCATCTCGATCATGCGGACGCGGCGCGGAGTGGTGAACACCTTGTAGGGGATGTCCGTGTAGGTCCGCCCCGAGAGGCCACGGCTGGCAACTTGCGCGAGGGCCGGGACAGCCGCCGGGACAGCCCGGCCCAGTGAGTTGAGTACCTGGAAGACGCCGTTGGAGAGGAACTCGTTGTCGAACCACTCCCTGAGCGGGCGCAGTGGGGCGTGCGGGCCGACTGTGCGGTTGTTGGACAGGGTGTTGCAGTTGTCGGTGTGCGGGAACCAGTAGAACTCGAAATGGTCGTTGGTCGCGTGAAGTTCGTCGAAGGCGGCGGTGACTCTGTCGAAGGTCATCGGTTCCTCCCGCGCGGCGAGGAGGAACAGTGGTTCGACGGCCAAGGTGAGGGCGGTGACGACACCGAGTGCGCCGAGCCCGACGCGCGCGGCGGCGAACACGTGGGGGTTCTCCGTCTGGGAACACCTGAGCAGTGAACCGTCCGCCGTCACCAGCTCCAGTCCACGGATCTGGGCCGCAATCGCTCCCGAGGCGCGGCCTGTCCCGTGAGTGCCGGTGCTGGTCGCACCGGCGACGGTCTGTTCCATGATGTCGCCCATGTTGGTGAGCGAGAGGCCCTCCCCGGCCAGGGCGCTGTTCAGCGTCCTGAGCCGCGTGCCCGCCTCCACGGTGACGGTGCCGCCCTTCCGGTCGATCGCGCGGATGCCGGTGAGGAGGTCAGGGCGGATGAGCACGCCGTCGGTGACGGCAGCAGCGGTGAAGGAGTGACCGCTACCCACTGCTTTCACCGTCAGGCCCTCCTCGGCTGCCTGGCGCACTGCAGCGCGAAGTTCCTCGACCGATGCGGGCGTGGCCTCTCTGGCGGGGCGACACGTGACGTTGCCTGCCCAGTTGCGCCAGACGCCCGCCTTTCTGATCGCTGTGGCCCGCGGGGCGCCGTAGTGCGTCGTTTCCATGGTCTATCACCATTCTTCGGGGACGGAGCGGACATCTCGGCGCCTCTATCTCACAGACCGGACGCGGTACACGAGCAGGACTCCGACGGCTGCGGTGGCGCCCACGAGGGCGAAGAGGACGGGGTAGCCGCGGTCGGAGGTGATGATGAGGCTGGCGATCAGCGGAGCGAGCGCGGGCGGGACCACCGAGCCGATGTTCATGATGCCGAGGTCCTGGGCCCGGCTCTCCGCATCGGGAAGGACCTGTGTGATCAGGGCCTGGTCGACGGACATGTACGCCCCGAAGCCGCCGCCCATGATCGCTGATGCCACCAGGGTGACGGTGAGGCTCGGGAAGGCCGCCAGGAGAAACCCGGCGACCGCCTGGAGCAGTGCCGTCAGCGCGACGAAGACCCGCCGTCTGCCCAGGCGGTCGGAGAGCACTCCGACGACGGTGGTGGCCAGGATTCCGGCCACGAGATACAGGGCGGTGCAGGCCAGAAGGCTGCTTGTCGGATCGGGGACCTTCAGGTCGTCGGTCAGAAAGTACAGGGTGTAGCAGACGCCGAGCGAGTTGGCCAGGTTGACCAGGAGCCGGCCTCCGAAGGCCCAGGCGAAGTCGCGGTTGCGCAACGAGTTGCCCATGGAGGCCAGGAGCGCGCGCAGACGCAGCGTGGGCTCGGAGCTGTGGGCGGGGTCGCGGTAGCGCGCCAGGAACGGTACCGCGCAGATGATCAGCAGGGCCGCGATGACGAGGTAACCGCTCGAAGGCGAGAGCCCGAGGACGGAGACGAGAGCGATGCCGGTCACCACGCCGAGGGCCTGTGGCCCGTAGATCGCGCTGGAGACCATGCCGCGCTGGTTGACGGGGACACGGTCGGCGATCATGGCGGTCAGTCCGGCGGTGGCCGCGCTGAGGCCGATCATGCTGGCTGCCCAGGCTGCGGTCACTCCCGCGACGGTTGTCTGTTGCGCGGTGGCGGCCAGCCCAGCGGCGAGTGCCAGGGACCCGCCTGAGAGCCAAAGTCTTCTGCGGCCGAAGCGGCTGCGGGAGCGGTCGCACAGCGCGCCGCAGATCGGAAGAGCGAGCAATGCGACGAGTCCGGAAATGGCGTTGACGACGGCGAAGTCGTGCACTTTCGATGCGGGGTCGATCGCCTCCAGCTGCTGAGGAAGCAACAGTTGGAGGGGGACGAGATTCGCCATCCAGTAGCCGAACCAGACCAGACCGAACAAGGTGGTCCATTCCCGCGAGACGGGGGAGGTCGGCCCGTGGCCGGCATCCATTCCTGCGGTGCCTGCCGGCGCAAGGGGCGGATGGTGGAACTCTGTTGACATCGGGCCTCCGAGAGGACGGGCCAGGAGTCGGAGCGGAGTTGGAGTCAGAGGAAGGCGTGGCCTTCGCCGCGGTAGGTCGTGACCTGCTCGACGATGTCGGCGCCCGAGACCAGGTGGAGTGTGTTGACGCGTTCGCACAGTTCGCCGGCCTTGGCGTGGCGGAACCACACGTGGTCACCGAGCCGGAGTCCGTGCGCCGCGCTGCCCAGGACAGGGGTCTGGACTTCTCCGGCTCCTTCCCTGGGGTTCATCCGCAAGCCTGGCGGCCAGCTCAGCGTGGGCTGACGGTCCAGGCCGGGTGGGCCGGAGGCGATCCAGCCGCCGCCGAGCACGGTGGCGATCCGGGTAGTCGGGCGGCGCACCACGGACATGACGAAGTAGGCGGCGGGCCGGGGGCGGAAACGTCGGTAGAAGTCGAACAGCCCCGGCCCGTACAGACCCGATCCGGCGCCGATCTCGGTGATGACGTGTTCGGAGGCGGTCTGTTCGATGGAGCCCGTGCCACCGCCGTTGACGAACTCCAGTGGTGCGACGGCTTGCACGGCGGCGACAGCGGCGGCGCGCCGGTCGGCCAGCTCGTTGGCGGACAGGCGCTGCATGGCACGGATCGCGGCCCTTTTGAGGGGGGACCCGGGCTGGTTGTCGCCGAGCCCGGCGATCTGGCCCTCGTAGGACATGATGCCAGCCAGGTGGAATCCGACGCGGTACTGGACGGCGCGGGCCAGAGCCGCCGCTTGCCGCGGGGTGTGCACCGGGGAGCGGTAGGGGCCGAGGTGGAGGCGGCCGCCGGCCAGTTCCAGTGAGGCGTCCAAGTCGATGCAGACGCGCAGGGCGGGCCGGGAGGTGCCGACCACGTCGTCGATGAAGTCCAGCTGGGCGATGGAGTCGACCATGAGGGTGACGCGGGCGGCCGTTCGCTCGTCCGCTGCGAGTCGTTTCAGCGCGGTGCGGTCGGTCGTCGGGTAGCCGATGACCACGTCCGAGTTGTCTTCGGCGAGCCACAGGGCTTCGGGCAGAGTGAAGGCGAGTATGCCTCGGTAGCCCTGTTGCTGGACGGCCCGCTGGATCAGTGCCCGGCTGCGGACCGATTTACTGGCCAGGCGGATGGTTGCCTGGCCGGCGGCACGGCGGGCCAAGTCGGTGGTGTTGGCGTCGAAGGCGTCGAGGTCGACTACGGCGAAGGGCGGATCGAGGTGTTCGGTCGCCCGGTTCAGCTGTGCCATGCGGGCCGCGCTCGGCCCGGCATCGGCGGGTTCGGCCCTTTTCGCATCCGGCCCGGACGCCATGCGTGTACTCATTTCCGCGCTCCTTCTGGGAGTTCACACCACTGGCATGGCGGCGGTGGCCAGCCAGGCGTCTCGTTGGTTTTCAGGGATGGGGCGGTTCGACCGTGAGCGTCGACGCCCCTCACCGGCCAGCTCCTCCCGGCCGGGTCAGCAGGCGCTCTCGCTGCCGTCGGCCCCTGGCTTCGGCGATGGGGATGACTCGGCGCATCAGGCGGGGGAAGACGCCGGCGATGCGCTGAACGCGGCCGGCGAGGGGCGGGAAGACCACCTCGACGGGTCTGGTGGCGACAGCGTCGATGACGGCCTGGGCGATCTGTCTCGGGGCGTAGGACTTCTCCGCGAAGGAGATGGAACAGGACGGGTCGGCCATTTCCTGCTTGAGCATGCCCGTCCGGGTGGACGGTGGATGAATGATGGTGAAGTCGAGCGGGCCGTCGCGCTCCTCGATGGCGAGGCTGTGGTGGAAGGCCCGCAGACCGTACTTCGAGGCGCAGTAGGTGGCGTATCCGGGCAGCGGCAGGAACGAGGTCATGCTGCAGACGTTGATGATGTGACCGTGGCCCTGGGCGGTCATCCGCTCCAGCGCCGCGCAGACCCCGGTGATGGTGCCGAGCAGGTTCACCTCGACGATGTCACGGTGCTGCTGGGCATCGAGGTCGCGCGCTACTCCGGTGTGGGTGATGCCCGCGTTGTTGACCAGCACGTCGACTCCGCCGAAGACGGCTTCCGCCGCCTCGAAGGCTTTGGCCCACCCTTCGATGCTGCGAATGTCCAGTACACAGGCGGCGGCTCGGGGCCCCAGGCTGCGGGCGCGGCTGGCGACAGCCACTTCGTCGACGTCGGTCAGCATCACCCGGTGGCCGCGTGCGACGGCAAGTTCAGCGATGGCGGCGCCGATGCCGTTGGCCGCACCGGTGACAAGGATGACCTGGTTCTGCTCTGTTCGTGGGCCCATGGCCACAGACTCCTTCGTACACATGAGGTCGGCGTCATTCGTCACTGGGCGCGTCACAGCCGCAGCATCTCGATGCGGCCGCCGCCCAGAGCGGCGGCGCGGACGGGATCGTCCGTCGGGACGGTGGCGGCGAAGAGAGTGCGTCCGTCCTTCCCCGCCACGAGGCAGCTGAGCGTGTGCTGGCTCGTCGCCACTCGGTCAAGGACGCCGCCGCCCTCCGCTACGCGCACGCATTCGCCGCGCAGGGCGTTCGCCACCCAGATCGTCTCGTCGTCGGTGTGCCAGGCGATGCCGTCGGGTGCGATGGGTGACGCCGAATGCCGAGCGATGGCGGGGTGATCAAGGAGGGCGGAGATTCTGCGGGTGATCCGCCCAGGCAGGCCCGGATGGTTGGCGAGGCGCCACAGGACCGGCGAGATCAGCGCGGCCCAGGGCTGCGGACCTGCGAGCGTGCCGTCGGCGTTGACGGGAAGGCGGGTGAGTCGCATGGCGAGTGTTTCGGCCGTCACCACCGTGGTGCCATCGCGCGTGAGGAGCATGCCGTTGGGAAACAGCAGCGGCTCCGTCAGTCCGAGGAGGCTTCCGTCCGGAGCCAGACACGCGATGGGCGTTCGCGGAGGGCCGGGCGGCGCGTAGAGCTGCGAGTTGGGGTGCTCGCGCACGAAGGCGTGGTAGTCGAAGCCGAAGTTTCCTACGTAGGCCCGTCCTTGGGGGTCGACGAGCATGTCGTTGACCGGGCCGCCGACGATGTGGCGCAGGTCGGCGTGCTCGACCAACTCGCCGTCCGCTTCCTGCCGGTAGACGCGGCCGCCGTCCATGGAGACGACGAGCAGGCGACCGTCGGGAAGCCAGCCCAGGCCGCCGGCCCGGCCTGGGACCTTCAGGACCGTCTCCGGCTCCCCGCTGCCGTCCCAGCGATGCACTGTGCCGTGCGCCAGATCGGAGAACCACAGTGCTCCCTCGTGCCAGCGCAGGGATTCCGGAACACCGAGGCCGCTCAGCGCGAGCGTTGCCGTCCTTTTCATTTCAGCCACTCCTCAAGTGACCGGCTGCCGGGGCTCTGCTCCACCGCAACCAGAAGTTGGACGCTTGTACAGGACGCTTGACTTGTACGGGCGACCGTCTCATTCTGAGTGGACTGAAGTCAACGTTCCAGCGGGGAGTTTTCGTGGCTCGGACTCAAACCCTCACAGCAGAAGGCGCACCGGCAGGAGCGCGTATCGCGGTAGACAATCCGGCCACCGGAGCGGTGGTCGGCCACATCGCGGTTACCACCGCACAGGAGGTGGCCGAGGCGATCGCACGGGCCCGGCGAGCACAGGCGAACTGGGCCTCGCTGGACACCCGTTCACGGAGGGAGTTCTTCACACGCGCCCGCCAGTGGCTGCTGGCCCACCGGGAGGAGATCGCGGACAGCATCGTCGAGGAGAACGGCAAGGCACGGGAGGACGCGATCGTCGAGATCGTCTACTGTGCCGGCGCCTTCGCCTACTGGGCGAAGCAGGCGCGGCGGCTTCTCGCCGACACGAGGATCCGTTCCCTGTCCCCCTTCGTTCTCGGGCGCAGCATGTATACCCGCCGGGTGCCGCTCGGGGTGGTCGCGGTGATCGGCCCCTGGAACAACCCGCTGCTCAATTCGTTCGGGGACGCCATCCCGGCCCTGGCCGCCGGCAACGCGGTCGTCCTCAAGCCCTCCGAGCACACGCCGCTGACCGCGCTGCTCATGGACCGGATGACCCGCGAGTGCGGCTGGCCCAAGGACGTATTCCAGGTCGTCGCCGGCGCGGGCACCACCGGTCAGGCGCTGGTGGACACCGCGGATTTCGTCATGTTCACCGGATCGACCAAAACGGGCCGACTGGTCGCGGCGAGGGCGGGCGAGCGGCTGATCCCGTGCTCACTGGAGCTCGGCGGCAAGGACGCTCTCATCGTCCTTGCCGACGCCTCCTTGGAACGGGCGGTGAACGTCACGATCCAGGGTGCCCTCTCCAACGGGGGCCAAATGTGCACCTCGGTAGAGCGGGTGTACGTGGAGGAGCCCGTCTACGACGCGTTCGTCGATCTGCTGCGGAAACGCTTCCAACAGGTCACCTCAGGCAAGCCGGCCGGGCTGGGCAGCGTCGATGTGGGGGCCATGACTTTCCCTCCCCAGCTGGCCACCGTCCAAGACCACGTCGAGGACGCCGTACGCAAGGGTGCACGCGCCCTCGTAGGAGGCCACACCACCCCGGGGCCCGGTCGGTTCTTCTCCCCCACCCTGCTCGTCGACGTCGACCACACCATGAAGTGCATGCGGGAGGAGACCTTCGGCCCCACGTTGCCGGTGATGAAAGTCGCCGACGCCGAGGAGGCCGTCCGCCTGGTCAACGACAGCTCCTACGGGCTGCAGGCCTCTGTGATCGGATCGGACATCAGGCGCACTCGCCGCTTGGCGGAACGGCTAGAGGCCGGCTGCGTCACCATCAACGACGCGCAGACCAACTACATGGCCCTCGGGCTGCCCATGGGCGGCTGGAAGGACTCCGGACTCGGCGTCCGCCACGGCGCCGACGGCATCCGCAAGTACACCAAGCTCCAGGCCGTCAGCACGAACCGGTTCCCGCTACGTCGGGACATGCACATGATCCCCTACAACCCCTCGGCCTACCGCCTCATCCTGCGCCTGGTGGACGCGATGTACGGCACCCGGCGAGGCCACCGCGGCAAATAGCGCACAGGCAGCCGTCACATCACGAGAGGACCCCACCCATGACCATCGCACCCACCGCCCCCCAACACGCATCCGTCGGCGCCATGCCCGAAGGTGTCCACCTGCCCCTGCCGCGGCACGACCTGAGCGTGGAAGAGGAGCGCCAGGTCCGCAAGCAGGAACTCGCCGCCGCCTTCCGCCTCTTCGCGCGCTTCGGATTCTCCGAGGGCGTGGCCGGACACATCACCGCCCGCGACCCCGAGAACCCCTCAGCCTTCTGGGTCAACCCCTTCGGTATGTCGTTCAGCCAGATAAGCGTCTCGGACCTCATCCTCGTCGACCACGACGGCACACTCCTGGAAGGCAAACGGCCCGTCAACAACGCAGCGTTCTGCATCCACTCCGAAGTGCACCGCGCCAGGCCCGACGTGATCGCGGCCGCCCACACCCACTCTCTCCACGGCAAGGCCTTCTCCAGCCTCGGCATCCCCCTGGAACCGATCACGCAGGACTCCTGCGCGTTCTTCGAAGCCCACGGCGTCTACTCCGACTACCAGGGCGTGGTCAACGACACCGAGGAAGGCCGACGCATCGGCCTGGCCCTGGGCGACCGCAGAGCCGTCATCCTGCAGAACCACGGACTGCTCACGGTCGGCGAGTCCGTGGCCGAGGCCGCGTGGTACTTCATCACCATGGAACGTTCCTGCCAGACCCAACTGCTGGCCATGGCAGCCGGAACACCGAAGATCATCGCCCCCGACACGGCACGGCAGGTCCGTGGCCAGATCACCGGCGCCCTGCCCGGCTGGTTCCAGTTCCGGCCACTGTGGGATCAGATCACCGCGGAACAGCCAGACCTGTTCGACTGACACAGCGCACGAATCACAATCCCCGATCCCGGCGCGTTTACCGAAGCCCGGCTCGGTCCATAAAGCAGGCGGCGGCGCTCACCCGGTAGCAATACGGACCGGAAGCGCTGCCGCCGACGTCTGTGCGCTTACTCTTTCTCAGCGGCGAAGGACAAAAGGTGTTCGCCGGTGAGGCGGAGAACCTCACGGGAGTCCTCACTGTTGCGATCGACCAGCCAACACAGGGTCAGACCGTCCAATACCGCGTTGAGGTAACGTGCCAGGACCGGAACCGGAGCAGTCCAGCGAATCCCCTCGCTCGATGCCGCTTCCGTGAGCAGTGCCTTATGGACTTCCAGGTAACTCTGATACTGCCGCCGAGCCAGTTCCTCGAAGCCTGCCTGCCGCAGCGCGTAATGCGTGAGTTCATAGCTCACCTGGTGCTGTCCCGGGCTGAGCTCAACGCCCTCCCAGAAGGCGGCCAGACTCTTGGCGATCCGTGCGCTCAAGTCGCCCCCCTCGTGCAGGGCTTCCCGCGAGGCTTCGGCACTTCTTTCGGTAAAGCGGGTAAGGACCTCCTGAAGGAGTTCTTCCCGAGAGCTGAAGCAGTAGTGGAAAACACCCAACGGCATTTTCGCTTCATTGACGATTGCGCGCGTAGTCGCTTTTACGACTCCGTCGCGGACCATGACTCGGAACGCTGCTGAGATCAGCTCTTCCCGTCGGTCTTTCGCCGCCATGCGAGACATGCGGTCTGCTTTCCCCGGTGAGATTGAGATGTACATCCACATTGTATCGCAGCGTCTTGGACGGGTGACCAACACCTGGCGGAAGATGAACCCCATCTCGCCAAGGAGGGCGCGGGTGAGTACGGCGCCGAGCCGCCGCATCAAGCGACCGCACTGTCGGTTCACGAGGTCAGCGGTCGCAATGAACGGCTCCGGCGGACGGGTTCCCGCCACCTCTGCCCGGCGAGGAAAACACCAGCGCTTGTGGAACCGTTCTCGACAGCACGACGGCCCAACCCACCCCAAGACGGGGCCTCCTTCTCAGCTCGCACCCGCTGCGACGAAATCGGCGGCCGAGTGCTCGCCCATCTACAAGGGATCGCGAGGGGCAGCTGCACTGGCGGGAGGATACTGCCCTGCCGCCGGCCTCGCTGCGGTTCGACTCCCCGTATGACCCAGACGCGCACTACTGCGTCACACGCGATGTCGAGTGGAGCGGATACCGGGTTGACACCGCGTCGCGTGACCAGGACCCGCCGCACCTGGTGGTGCATGTGGCCACCACCATTGCTCCCGTCCAGGACAGGCAGCCGACCGAGAAGATTCACGACGACCTTGCCACCCGCCGCCTGGCTCCGGCCGAGCACATCGTGGACACCGCCTGCCTCTCGCCCGCCCACATCGAGCGGGCTCAGCGCGTGCACGGCATCGCTGCTCGGACCGGTCTCGCAGACAACGGCCGTCAGGCCAAGGCGGATTCGGGCTTCGACAAGTCGGCTTTCACCATCGACGGGGCAACGAACAAGCCATCTGCCCGCGAGGTGCCACGAGCGCGTCCTGGACCGAGCTGCACATCTCCGGCCACACCTATCTCCAGGCCCGCTACGCCGAGAGGCACGGCCGGCCCTGCCCAGACCGTGCCCGGTGCACTTCCCTGGCCACAGGCTCCCGCTCAGTCGCAGTCCTGCCGCGGGCACTGCACGAGATCCAGGTGCGCAATCGGCTCGACCAACTGACCGAGCAGCGGCAACGCCGGTACGCGATCCGCGCCGGCATCGAAGCCGCTCTCTGGCGAAACGTCCGAGCCCACGGTCTCCGCAGAGCCCGCTACCGAGGCCTCGCCCGCACCCACGTACACCACGTCCTGACCGCCACGGCCTGCAACCTCAGCCGCCTCGCCGGCTGGCACGACACCACCCCATCGACCCGCCGCACATACCGGTTTCAGACGCTCCGCACCGCAGCAGGATTCACGATCATCTGACCACTAAAGATCACCAACAGAGTCACGACATTGGGTTTAGCCCGGGAGGCACCGCGTGCCAGACGGCTGCCCGAACTGGCCTTCTCGTCCACGGGAGCGCCGCGAAACACCGTATCCATCAAGTCGCCCATGCCGGATGCTGATGCCTGCGGTAGGCCGGTCGTATGCGGTACGCGCAGGGGCGTCAGTCCACCTCATCGAGAAACGTCAGCACGGAGGCATCCTCCTCGATCAGCGGAACGAGGGCCGCATTGAATGGGACGCTGTAGGGAGCCTTCACATGCGTCCGGAAGGCGTCCTCGTCGCGGTACACCTCGAAGATCCAGAAGGCACGTGGGTCGGATGCCTTGGTGTAGACGTCGAAGGCGAGGTTGCCGTCTTCCTTGCGGACCTTCCGGGCGTAGTCCCCCAGCAGGCGGGCGACGTCGTCCTGCGCCCCCTCGCGAGCGGTGAATTCGGCGTACAGCGTCTTCTTCACGATGGTGTCGTGTCCTCGCGTGGTGTGGGTGTGGGTGTGGGTGCGACCGTCGACCGGTCGTGTCCTCGGCCGAGCTGTCGGACGGGGGCCGGGGCCGCGCCGAGGTTCCCGGTGGGCAGTCCCGACCGCCCCTGTCAGCCGGTCTCCGCGACCAGTTTCTTCGCGCCCGTCATGATGGCGACCGCATCTTCCATCGAGTGCGACTTCGGGGTGATGACCCCGGCGCAGCCGCCGAGACGCTGGATGTGGATGCGGTCGGCCACGTCGAAGACGTTGGGCATGTTGTGACTGATCAGGATGACGCCGAGGCCCTGGTCGCGCAGGTCGCGGACGAGTTTGAGCACCTGGCCGGTCTCACGGACGCCCAGTGCGGCGGTGGGCTCGTCAAGGATGACGACCCGGCCGCCGAAGGCACCCGCGCGGGCGACGGCCACGGACTGGCGCTGGCCGCCGGAGAGGGTCTCCACCGCCTGGTTGATGTTCTGCAGGGTGCTGATGCCGAGCCGTTTTATGTGGTCGGATGCCTGCTTCTTCATCTCGCCGGTGTCGAGCATCCGGAACACCGAGCCGAGCACGCCCTTGCGGCGGATCTCGCGGGCGAGGAACAGATTGCTGGCGATGTCCAGCGCGGGGGCGACGGCGAGGGTCTGGTAGACGGTCTCGATGCCGGCCTCGCGGGCGTCCTGAGGCCGCTTGAAGGCAACCTCCTTCCCGTCGACGAGGATGCTGCCCCGGTCGGGGACGAGGGCGCCGGACAGGCACTTGATCAGGGTGGACTTGCCGGCGCCGTTGTCCCCGATGACGGCGAGGACCTCGCCAGCGTGGAGCGTAAGGTCGACGTCGTCTAGGCCGACGACCCTGCCGAACACCTTGACCAGGCCCTGGGCCTGAAGGACGGGGGTGGTGGTGGCGGTCGTCACGACTTCACGCTCCGGATCCACTGGTCGACGGAGACAGCCGCGATCACCAGGATGCCGACTGCAAGGACTTGGTAGTTGGGGTCGATGCCGGCCAGCGCGAGGCCGTTGACGAAGACCTGGACGATGAGCGCGCCGATCAGCGAGCCGATCACCACGCCACGTCCGCCGAACAGGCTGGTGCCGCCGATGACTACGGCGGTGATGGACTGCAGGTTGGCGTTGAGACCGCTGTTGGGGTCCCCGCCGCCGACCCGGCCGACCAGGATCCAGGCGCCCACGGCGATGGCGAAACCGCCCACCATGTAGGCACTCAGCAGCACCCGGTTGACGGAGATGCCGGCGAGCCGAGCGGCCTCGATGTCGTCGCCCACGGCGTACAGGTGGCGGCCCCAGGCGGTGTAGCGCAACGCGTAGCCGATCACCACGTACAGGGCGATCATGAGCAGGACACCGGTGGTCAGGTTCAACTGCCCGATGGAGATCGTGTCGGCGCTCCACATGAGGATGTTGCCGGGCTCCAGGGAGACGGTCTGGCCCTTGGCGTAGATCAGGGTGATCGCGGTGAACACGCTGAGGGTGCCCAGGGTGACGATGAACGGAGGCAGCTTGATCTTGGTGACCAGCAGTCCGTTGACAACCTGCGCGGCGATGGCGACGACCGCTCCGGCGAGCAGGGCCAGCACGCCCGGCAGGTGGTTGTCCGCGACGAGTTTCGACATCAGCAGAGAAGAGAGCACCATGACCGCGCCGATGGACAGGTCGATGCCGGCGGTGAGGATGATGACGGTCTGGCCGACGGCGAGTGAGCCGACGACTGCCACCTGCTGGGCTACCAGCGACAGGTTCTGCAGGGCGTAGAAGCGCTCGTTGACCAGGGAGAACACAATCGCGGCGAGCACCAGGACGATCGCCGGGCTGAGCGCCGGCTGGCGGTGCAGCACCGCGTGTATGCGCTGGGCCGGTGTGGCGGGCCGGTTGAGGAACTCCTCCGCCGGTGCCGGTGCGGCATTACTGTCCACGTGGGTGGTCACAGGGGATCCTTCCGGTTCTTTCCCTCGTGCGGGCCTTCGTACGAGCCTTCGTTCGCGCTCGGGGCTCATGTGGCGCGGGTGCGCCGCCGGAGGCGGTGCCGGCGACGCACCCGGCTCGGAGCGGGTCAGCTGCCCCAGCAGGCGGAGGCGGCCTGCGACGGGGACTGGACCGTGATGCCGCTGATGGCCTTGGCAGCGACCAGGGCGGTACCGGTGTCGTAGAAGGACTTGCCGCTGGTCACGCCGGGCTTGCTGCCACCGCGGGCCAGCTTCGCGATGGAGCTGACGCCGAGTGCGGCCATCTTGCCGGGGTACTGCACGGCGTCCGCGGCGAACTTGCCGCTGGTGACGTTCTTGAGGCCGGAGCAGCTGCCGTCGATCGCGTAGATCGCGACGTTCTTCTCCTTGCCCGCCGCCTTCAGCGCGTTGTACGCGCCCTCGCCCGCGGGCTCGTTGATCGCATAGACCACGTTGATGTCCGGGTTGGCGGACAGGCAGTTCTCCATCGCGGTGCGGCCGCCGTCGATGGCGCCCTGGGTGGGCTGGTGACAGGCGACCTTGTACGTGCCGCCCTTGCCGCCGGTGTACTTCCCGGACTTGGCCTCCTTGCCGTTCTCGGTCTTGCTGCCGGGGTCGATGCCCATGCCCTCGAGGAAACCGTGGTCGCGGTCGATGTCGACGGAGACGACCTGGTTGTTGAACAGGTCGAGCATGGCGATGACCGCGGGCTTGCCGTTCAGGGCCGCCGCCGCGTACTGGCCGTCGAGCTTGCCGGCCTGCTCGTTGTCGGTGGCGTAGGTGATGTCCGCGGTGTTCGCCGGGTTGGGCGCGGTGTCGAGGGCTATCACGAACAGGCCGGCCTGCTTGGCCCGCTTCAGGGCGGTGTTCACGGCGTCGCCGTTGGTGGTGATGAGGATGCCCTTGTCGCCGCGCGAGATGGCGTTGTCGATGGCGGTGATCTGGGTCTGGGTGTCGCCGTCGGTGGTGCCCGCCGCCACCGTGAGGCTCACGTTGTCCTTGGTGGCCTGGGTCTTGGCGTCCTTCTCCATGCTCACGAAGTAGGGGTTGCTCAGCGTTTTCAGGATCAGCGACACACCCACCTTGCCGCCGCCGCCCGACGCGGACGATGGGGAGCTTCCGTCAGAGGAACCGCAGGCCGCGAGGGTTACGCCGAGGCATACGGTGACGCCGACAGCTGCCGCCCGGGTGCGCCGGCTGCGCCGGCCCGACGCGTGGCTGGTGGAGATGTTCATGGCTTGATCCCTTTCGGAGCCGTCCCGTGGTCGACGCTGAGACAACGTTGACTGAACGGGATATTGGGCCCGTATGGACGAGCCCGTCAAGGCACTGGTAGACATACGTGGGCAACGAGTAGGTAACGCAAAATCAGTTGGAGACAACGATGACTCTGGGCGAACCGCCGTCGCGGTCCCCCCGCAGCCGCCCCACCATGCGTGAGGTGGCGGCGCTGGCCGGCGTGGCCATCAAGACGGTGTCGCGCGTGGTCAACGAAGTCCCCACTGTCGATCCGGCCATCGCCGCCCGGGTGCGTGACGCGGCCGACAAACTGGGCTACCGGCCCAACCTGACCGCCAGCAGCCTGCGCCGCGGAGACGGCCGAACCTCGATGATCGGCATGCTCGTCGAGGACGCCGCGAATCCCTTCTCGGCCGCACTGACCCGCACCGTCGAGAACGTGGCCCGCGAGCGCGGAGTCCTGGTCCTGGTCGGCAGCCTGGACGAGAACCCGGACCGGGAGCGAGAGTTGGCCCGCGCGCTCATCGACCGGCGGGTCGACGGGCTGGTGATCGTCCCGGCCGGCCACGACCACAGTTACCTGATCAGTGAGCAGCGTTCAGGCACCTGCATGGTCTTCGTCGACCGAGAACCCAGCCTTCTCGATGCGGACAGCGTTGTCTCCGACAACCGCCAGGGCGCCGTCACCGCCGTCGACCATCTACTGAAAGCCGGCCACCGCCGCATCGCCTACCTCGGCGACCGGGCGACCATCTCCACCGCCGCCCAGCGTTTCGACGGTTACCGACACGCCCTGGAACTCGCGCGCATCGACTACGACGACGAACTCGTCCACCACACGGGGGCCAGCGAGGCCGCCGCCATCGCCGCGACCGAGCGAGTCCTGTCGCTGCCGAACCCGCCCACCGCGTTGTTCACCAGCCAAAACCTGGTCACGATAGGAGCCGTCCGCGCGCTGCGCACTCTCGGCCTTGAGCACGGCGTCGCCCACGTGGGCTTCGACGACTTCCCGCTGGCCGACATCCTCAACCCGGGCATCTCCGTCATCGCCCAGGACACCGAGCAGGTAGGCAGGACAGCCGCCGAGATACTCTTCCGCAGACTCGACGGCGACCAGTCCCCCACGCGCACCGTCACCGTGGCGACCCGGCTGATCGAACGAGGCTCCGGCGAGATCCCGGCCGGCGGACCCCGCAATGACTGAGGTGACGCAGACGACGGGACAGCAGCCCATCGTGACCGTGACCGCGCCGCGCCGGAGCCACTGGTGGCGGGCGGGTCGATGTGCGGCCTCGCCGTCCTGACGGCCGTGGGTACCTGGGTGTGCGGCGTCTACAGCATGTCCGACCCGACCACGACCATCTTGACCGGGATACGGATCGACGACTGCTCTGACGCTGGTTCGTCTCCTTCCAGGCCGAGGTCAAGCGCGACCTCGAACGCGTCGCGCGCCCCGACGTCGCTGTCGGGATCGACCTTGGGGTGAAGACCCTCGCGGTCATGGCCGACAGCACCGGCGAGATCAGGCAGATCCCCAACCCGGGCCACCACGACGCCGCGCGCAAGCGGCTGCGCCGCGCCTCCCGGGTCGTGTCCCGCCGCCAGGGCCCCGACCGGCGCACCGGGCAGAAGCCATCGAAGCGGTGGGAGAAGGCCAACGCCCAGCGGAACAAGGTCCACCACCGGGTGGCGAACCTCCGCGAAGACGCCCTGCACAAGCTCACCACCGCCGTGGCCGCCGAGTACGGCACCGTCGTGGTCGAAGACCTCAACGTCGCCGGCATGCTCCGCAACCGGCGCCTGGCCCGCAGGATCGCCGACGCCGGATTCGGGGAGATCCGCCGCCGGCTCGACTACAAGACCAGCCAGCGCCACGCCACCCGCCTTGTGGTCGCCGACCGCTGGTACCCGTCCACGAAGACCTGCTCCGGGTGCGGCACAGTGAAAGCCAAACTGCCGCTGCACGTCCGGACCTACCACTGCGACGCCTGCGGTCTGGTCATCGACCGGGACGACAACGCCGCACTCAACCTCGCCGCCCTCGCGACAGCCGCAGCCGCAGCCGCAGCCGCAGCAACTGGTACCGGAGTGGCCGGAGACCAGGACACCACCGAGGTGGTGTCGAAGCCTCGTGGAGCCGACCACAAGACCCGCGCCACCCGCACCCGCCGCAAGGCGGAAACGGGGCGGGCAGGTGGCACAACCCTGCCGCAGCAGCGGCAGACAGAAACGAGAGACCGTCCTCAAACCGAAGCCCTCACGCTCTGGTGACGAGACGGACCTTCCGGGCCGCAATGCCCGGAATGCTGAGACCTGACTACGGCCTCGGCAACGGCAGTACTGGACCCGAGAAGAAGGTGCCAGAACCGCCACACAGATCGCCGCACAGCTCAAATGCCACAGCGACGAATGAGAAGGATTTCGTAGGCAACAGATGGTGGGCGGGACAGCAACTCTGATCCGTCCAAACCGAGAGGGTGCCGCGCCATGGTGCGGCACCCTCTGTCGGTCGCGGCTGACCTTCGAGGTGGCGGAACCCCGAGGAATTGACATCCGGATGAGACGGATCTCTGCTGACACTCAGTGAGACACCGCGCGACGCCGCAGGTCAAGAGCGCCGCAAGACACGACCGATGGGTCAAGGTGGTGGCACCGGTAGACCTCGTCCAAGGAGCCGAACCGGGTCGCTACGGTGCCCACGCCCGTAGTGCTGCATCCACCACCGCGTCCACCGTGTCGTGACCGAGCCTGGCACCCACGAGAAAGCGCTGGTAGACGAGTGGGCCGACAGTCGTCATGGCGAACGTCTCGGCTGTGACGTCATCGCGCAGCCTCCCCCGGTTGACGGCCGCGGTGACGGCGGGCCGCAGGGCATCCACAATCTGGGCCAGCAGTGTCTGTCGGAGGTTCTGCATGTTGTCGTCGTACTGTGCCCCACCCAGTACGGCGGCGAGAACGGCCCCGGCCTGGGCGTCGTCGAGCCGCTCGCCGAGCTGGTGCAGGTAGTGGACCAGCTCGGCGCGCGGTTCGGCACCGGACGCCGCCCGCACGTCCTCGGGCGCCGGTGACAGGGGCGGCGCGCTTCGTCCTCGCGGTGTGGCCGGTCGGAGATCGCTACCGCATCCTGCTCCGCCTCGCTCGCCAGGACCTCGGGGCCGATCGGCTGGCGGAAGTCCTGGCCCCCGCGCGCGACATGGCGGAGGCGATCATCGGCCGGGGTCAGCGCCAGGGAGTCTTCCAGACCCTCGCTCCGCCGGCTGTGCTGACCCGGGCGCTGGAGGGACACCTGCTAGGCCTTCTGGACTGCGTGAACGGCGGGGTCTGGAGCGACGACGGCACCGGCACCGCGACCGCCGCCCTGATCGCGATGGGCGTGGACGGAGTCAGCGCGGCGACGTGCCTTCGCGGACTCGGCCGACCCGAGGGCGACGCCGCGTAGGCACTTCCCGAAGCACCACTCGAAGAGGAGAAGCATGTATCGATCCCACCGCGACGAGGAGTACGTCGGCGAGCCGTACTACGGCGACGGCTCCGTGTACGTGAGCCCCCCGACCCGGACCAGGCGGCGCCTGATCGTCGCCGCCGCTTCCCTGGTGGCCCTGCTGGTCGGCGGAGTCGCGGTCGACCGGATCGCCGCTGTTCGCGCGGAGAGCCGTACGGCCGAGGCCTTCCAGGACGGCATGGGAACCGCCGATCGGCCAGCGGTGCACGTCAGGGGCTTTCCCGTGCTGACCCAGCTCGCCGAGGGCCGCTTGGACCACGTCGACCTCACTGCCCGCGACATACCCGCGGACGGCACGACTCGGCCCCTGCCGGTGACGAAGCTGACGGTCGGAATGGACGGGCTCGAGACTTCGGGGAGCGCCGATGTGGCACACGCCCGCAGCGTTCAGGCAACCGCCCACCTGTCGTACGCGGACGTGTCGAGCGCGCTCGGCGTGCAAGTGTCACGGGGCGACGAGTCGGGCCGGGTCAACGCGACCGCGAGTCTGCCGCTCGTCGGCGACGTGACCGTGAGCGCGGCCGTCTCGGCGGCCCAAGGCAACAGCATCGCCTTCACCAACGAACGCGCGGAGCAGGGCGAACTGCTCCCTCCGCTGAAATCACTGCTCGACAAGGCTCTGGACGAGCCCGTACCGCTGCAGAACGTGCCCGAAGGACTGCGTCTGCAGTCGGTCACCACCACCGAGGACGGAATCGATGCCCGCTTCACAGGCCACTCGGTCACCTTCCACCCGGACTCGTCGTCCGCGTGAGGTCAGCCGGCGTCAGGCAAGGGGCGTCGGGCGACCTCGTGCGCTTCGTCCGCGGGCAGGCCCAGCATCCGCAGGACCATCTCAGCCAAGGTGACCGCGGCCTCGTCACCGTCCACCTCGGGGCGGGCGAACCGCAGCTCCACCAGGGACAGCAGGGTTCCGCCCAGTGCGGACAGGGCGACCACGGGGTCGACGGGCGTGAAGCGGCCGGAGGCGATGCCGACCTCGAGATCACGCAGGGCACGTCGGGCCAGTCCCTTGCCCGAGTGGATGTGCCCGAGGCCACGGCGGCGCAGGACCTGCATCAACTCCGGGTGGGACTCGGCCATGCGGGCACTGAGCCGAAAGCCGCCCGCGACCCGCTCCGCCGGGTCGTCGATCCCCGTCAGACGCTCGTCGAATTCCTGCCCGAACTCCTCGAGGGCGTCCACCACCGCCGCCTCGAACAACTCCGCCTTGGACTCGAAGTGGTTGTAGAAGGAGCCGAAGCCCACGTCCGCCCGCTCGGCGATCGCCTGGATGCTCACGCTCGTGTCGCCGCTCTCGGCGAGTATCTGCCGGGCCGCTCGCACGAGAGCTCTACGGGTCTCTGCGCGACGCCGCTCGAACCGGTTGCTGGGCGGGGCTGACGTAGACATGCGCAGAGTCTAACGGGCGCACGACGACGATCGCAGTCCTGATGAATTCATCATTTCCTGCGCCGAACATCTTGACGGCGGAACTGTCACAGTTGATGATTTCCTCATTACGGCAATGTTGCTCGGAGGGCACCATGTCTGAAACACGCGTCAACGGGGACGTCATCACGGCCCACCAGGACCTCCACAGTGAGCAGGGCGCCCTGCGCGGCGAACACCCCGGCCGCTCCCGGAATCCCGTGATCAAGGTGGCGGACCTGGCCTGGCTGGAGTTCGAGAAGCCCGACCTGGACCGGGCGGAGGTCTTCGCCCGGGACTTCGGGTTCGCCGTCGCCGCCCGCACCGCGAGCGAACTGTGGCTGCGGGGCACCTTCGCGGGCTCCCCCTGCATGGTGATCCGGCGCGGCCGCACGTCCCGCTTCATCGGCCCGGTGTTCCGCGCGGCGGAGCGGGGCGATCTGGACCGGCTGGCCCGCGCCACCGGATCGTCCGTACGGGACTCCGACGTGCCCGGCGGCGGCAAGGTGGTCGACCTGCTCGACCCCTCCGGCTTCCCGGTCCGGGTCGTGCACTGCGGCGAACGGCTCCCCGCACTGCCGGAACAGCGGCCGCTGCTCCTCAATTTCGGCACGGATCACCGTCGTACCAACGCCACCCAGCGGCCACCGCGCGAGCCGTCCCGCATCCAGCGGCTCGGCCACGTGGTGCTGGAGACGCGCGTGTTCGGCCGGGCCCTGGACTGGTACCTGGACACCCTCGGGATGATCGTGTCCGACTTCCTGTTCCTGGACGGGCAGCGCGGGCGCGGCCCGACGATGGCGTTCATCCGCTGCGACCTGGGCGGTGTGCCGGCCGACCACCACACCCTCGCGATGCACCTGGGGCCGGGGACGGGGTACGTCCACTCCGCGTACCAGGTCACCGACCTGGACTCCATCGCCGCCGGCGGCGAGTACCTCAAGGAGCGCGGATACAAGCGCAGTTGGGGCATCGGCCGGCACATCCAGGGCAGCCAGCTCTTCGACTACTGGCGCGACCCCGACCACTTCATGCTGGAGCACTTCGCCGACGGCGACCTGTTCTCCTGCGACGTCGAGCCCGGCTGGGCGCCGATGTCGACCAGCGGGCTCGCCCAGTGGGGCCCGCCGGCCACCCGCGACTTCCTCGGCGCGAGCCCCTCCCCGCAGCGGGTCCGCGATGTCATCGAGGCCCTGCGCGGCGACAACGAGATGGACCCGGCACGACTGTTCGGCCTGCTCAAGGCCGCAAACTCCTGACCTCCGCACGCGAATCCCCCTCACAAAGGCACTGACATGAGCACCAATGTCCTGCGCACCGCCGACGGCTGGTGGGTCGTCCTCGGCGAACGCGCCGTCCCGGTCGACACCAAGGCCGCCACCACCGCCGAACTGCTCGCCGACCGCGACGCCGTACGAGAGGCGGCCCTCACAGCCGCGCGAGAGGCGACCCTCTCAGGTGAGGCGGGAACGCCCGTCGTCGACCTGGTGGCGCTCTCGCCGGTCACCACGCCGTGCCGGGTGGTCGCCCAGATGGTCAACTACGGCAGCCACGCCCGCGATTCGGGCTTCAAGGGTGACATCCCGCCCGCCTTCTTCCGCAAGGCGTCCGGCTCGGTCAGCGGCCCCGGCGACGCCGTCGTCCGCCCCTCCCACGTGAAGTTCCTCGACTACGAGATCGAACTCGGGCTCGTCATGGGCGCGCCGCTGCCCGTTGGCACCGTCGTCGAGGAGCGGGACCTGCCGTCATACGTCGCAGGACTGGTGATCACGAACGACGTCAGCGCCCGTGAGGTGCAGCTGACCAAGACGCAGTTCTACGAGAGCAAGTCGTACCCGACCTTCACGCCGACCGGCCCGTACCTGTCGTTGCTTGAGCCGGAGGACTTCACCCATCTCCTGGACCTGCGGCTCAAGTTGACCGTCAACGGCGAGCTGCGCCAGGACCGCACCCTGGCCGACATGATCGTCCGCCCGGCACAGGCACTCACCCTGCTCGCCCGCTTCCAGACCCTGGACGCCGGCGACCTGCTCCTCACGGGCACTCCCGGCGGCACCGCCTTGAAGGCCCCGCCGAAGGCCGTCGAGAAGATCGGCGCGCTGCTGCCACCCGCCGTGAAGTGGAGGGCGTTCTTCAAGAGCCAGGCGAAGAACCCGCACTACCTGAACCCGGGCGACGTGGTCACGGCGACGATCGCGACCCCCGACGGCCGCATCGACCTCGGCGAGCAGCGCACGCCCGTCGCGGCCGCGAACTAGACCCCGAGGTGAGCCGCACATGACCGTCGATGAAGCCGCACGTGTGCCCGTCGTGATCGTCGGGGCTGGGCCGGTGGGCGTGACCGCCGCCCTTCTCCTCGCCCGGCGCGGAGTCCGCAGTGTCGTCCTCGAACGCCACCGGGACATCTACCCGCTCCCCCGCGCTGTCGCAAGCGACGACGAGATCCACCGGATCCTTCAGGCTGCGGGCGTCGGTGAGGAGTTCGCCGCGATCGTCCGCCCGGCGAAGGGGCTGCGCCTGCTGGACGCCCGGCACCGGGTGATGGCCGAGTTCCGGCGCACCGAGCACGGCCGGCACGGCTACCCGCAGACCAGCATGTTCGACCAGCCCGAGCTGGAACGCGTACTGCGCGACGCCTTGGCCCGGCGCCCCGAGTGCGAACTGCGCGGTGGCGTCGAGGTCACCGGCGTCGGCCCGGACTCCACCGGCCCCGTCCGTGTCACCTACCGCGACGACACCGGCGAGCACGAGCTGTGGGCCGACGCGGTCCTCGGCTGCGACGGCGCGGGCAGCCTCACCCGCGAAGCCATCGGTGGCGCCTGGGAGGATCTGCGCTTCGAGGAACGCTGGAAGGTCATCGACGTCGACACGACGGGCCCTGTCCGCTGCTGGGAAGGCGTCGACCAGGTCTGCGACCCGGTCCGGCCGGCCACCTTCATGCGCGTGAGCGAGAACCGCTACCGCTGGGAGTTCCGGCTCGGGGAAGGGCAAGAGACGGTCCGTGAGCTGGTCGCCCCGTGGCTGCCGCCCTCGTACGACGGGGACTTCGACGTCGTCCGTGAGACGCAGTACACCTTCCGGGCCCGCGTCGCCGACCGCTGGCGCCGCGGCCGGGTCTTCCTGCTCGGCGACGCCGCCCACCTCACCCCGCCGTTCATCGGACAGGGCCTGTGCTCGGGGCTGCGGGACGCCTACAACCTCACCTGGAAACTCGCCCGCGTCCTCCAGCAGGGCGGCGACGAACGGCTGTTGGACACCTACGAGAGCGAACGCAGGCCGCACGCCCGGCATGTGGTGCGCCTCGCGGTCGCCATGGGCTGGGCCATGACCGGCGGCCAGGACGGCGCCGCCGCGATCCGCCGCAGGGCCCTGGCCGCGGCCTGCCGCATACCCGGCCTGACCGAGCTGGCCGGCCGCGACCTCAGCCCGCCCCTGACCGCCGGACCGCTCGTGCGGCGCGGGGTCCGCCGACGCCTGCCGGGCACCCACTGTCCGCAACCGTGGGTGAGCGCCGGCGGACGGCGTACCCGTCTCGACGAGTTGCTCGGCGACTCCTTCACCGTGGTGACCGCGACCGAATCCGGCCCCTCCCTGACCGCGCTTGCCCACAGCCTCGGCATACGCGCGCTCTGCGTGGCCGACCTCGGCGACGACGGCACCCTCGCCGCTTGGCTGCGCGGCGGACGCGCGGACGCGGTCCTGCTGCGGCCCGACGGCGTCGTGATGGACGTCGTCCCCTCAGGTAGTCACGACTTCACGTCGACCGCCGTCTGGGCCTCCCTGCTGCACACCACCCGAAGCCCCGTCCCTTCTGAACGGATGGCGCCGAAAAGCCTGTTG
Source organism: Streptomyces sp. NPDC096013 (assembly GCF_044763565.1). Classification (NCBI taxonomy): domain Bacteria; kingdom Bacillati; phylum Actinomycetota; class Actinomycetes; order Kitasatosporales; family Streptomycetaceae; genus Streptomyces; species Streptomyces sp. NPDC096013. The sequence goes on from NZ_JBIWGK010000024.1 coordinate 102,128, forward strand.
AGGAGTACGACGCGATGAGTACGCCCTTCTTCACCCCCGATCCGCAGACGGCGGCCGCCAGTCGCATAGCGGACTTCGCCCGGCTCCAGGGCATGGATCCGGGCGACTACGCCGCCCTGCATCAGTGGTCGGTCACCGACCTGGAGGGCTTCTGGGGCGCGGTGTGGGAGTACTTCGACATCGCCGCCGACACCCCCTACGAGCAGGTGCTGGCCGAGGAGCGGATGCCGGGCGCCCGCTGGTTCCCCGGCGCCACCCTCAATTACGCTCACCATGCTCTGCGTAACCTGGCCGAGGACGACGCGGCGATCCTCGCCCTCGACGAGACCGGTGCGGGGTACGAGATGACCGGCGGGCGGGTGCGCGCACTGGTCGCCTCCGTCGCCGCCACCCTGCGCGACCTCGGCGTCGGCCAGGGCGACCGAGTCGTCGGCTACCTGCCCAACACCCCGCACGCCATCATCGCGTTCCTCGCCGCCGCGAGCCTGGGCGCCGTCTGGTCGGTGTGCGGTCAGGACTACGCTCCCAAGGCCGCCGCCGACCGCTTCACCCAGCTCGAACCCACCGTGCTGATCGCCGCCGACGGCTACCTGTTCAACGGCACCACCCACGACCGCCGCGACGCCGTCCTCGAACTCGCCCACGCCCTCCCCACGTTGAAGGCGACGCTGCTGGTGGACCACATGGGCCTGCCCTGGCCGTCGCAGGCGTACCCGTCGCTGGTGGTCCCCTGGGAGGACGCCTCCACCCGCGCCGAGGAGCTGGCCTGCGTACCGGTCCCGTTCGACCATCCGCTGTGGGTCGTCTTCTCCTCCGGGACCACCGGCCTGCCCAAGGGCATCGTCCATGGCCACGGCGGCGTTCTCCTGGAGCACCTCAAAACCCTCGGTCTGCACTCGGACCTGGGCCCCGGCGACCGTCTGCTCTGGTACACCACCACTCACTGGATGATGTGGAACTTGGTCGCCTCCACCCTCCTCACCGGCGCCACGACCTGCACCTATGACGGCAGCCCGGCCCCCTTTGCCAAGCCCGACGTCCTGTGGGAACTGGCCGCCCGCCGCCGCGTCACCGTCTTCGGCACCAGCCCCCAATATCTGCTGGGCATGGCCAAGTTCGGCATCGACCCATCCGCGCACGACCTGTCGGCTGTCCGCGTCATCGGCTGCACGGGCTCGGCCCTGCCCGCCTCGGCCTACCCCTGGGTCCGCGACCACGTCGGCGACCACGTTCTGCTGGCCTCCATCAGCGGCGGCACCGACATCGTCTCCGGCTTCGCCGGCAGCGCACCCAACACCCCCGTCTGGGCAGGGGAGTTGTCGGCCCCCCACCTGGGCGTGGCACTGGCCGCGTACGACGCCGAAGGCTTCCCCGTCATCGACCAGGTCGGCGAGCTGGTCGTCACACGCCCCATGCCCTCGATGCCGCTGTACTTCTGGAACGACCCCGACGGCAGCCGCTACCGGGACGCCTACTTCTCCTCCTACCCCGGCGTGTGGCGACACGGCGACTGGATCACCGTCACGGGACACGGCTCGGTGATCGTCCACGGCCGCTCCGACTCGACGCTGAACCGCAACGGTGTCCGCCTGGGCAGCGCCGACATCCACGATGTCGTCGAACGTCTCCCCGAGATCGCCGAGGCCCTGGTCATCGGCGCGGAGGAGCCGGACGGCAGCTACTGGATGCCGCTGTTCGTGGTCCCAACGGCGGGCGTCGAACTCGACGACACCCTCCGGGAGAGGATCAAGGACGCCGTCCGCACCGGCGCCTCACCCCGCCACGTCCCCGACGAGATCCTCGAAGTGCCGGGCATCCCGCACACCCGTACCGGCAAGAAGCTGGAGGTCCCGATCAAGCGGCTGCTCCAGGGCGCCGCGGTCGAGCAGGTCGTCAATCCGGCCACTGTGGACAGCCCCGAACTCATCGACCACTACGTCCGGCTGGGCGAGGAGCGCCGCAAGGGCAGGTCCGCCTCATGACCACCGTGCTCGCCACCGTCCTGTCCCTGGTCTTCCTCCCGCTGGGCCTGGCCAAGATCGCAGGGGTACCGGTCATGCGGCAGGCAGCGGCCCACCTCGGCATGTCGACCGGCCGCGACCACTACGAGAACCTCGGCGGCCGGAGACCATCCCCGCCTACTGACACCCATGAGCTCCCGCCCCGGCCACCATCCCAGACCCAGCAACCGAGCGGGTCGCACCGCACAGCACGGCGACGCCACCCCAGAAGGGCAGGTCAATGACCGTCACACTCGAACAGCCCACCAGGACCGCGGACCTCGACATACTCACCGGCCTGTGCGGCCAGTCCCCACAGCAGTTGGAGGACCTCCTCGACCAACTCGTCCGCTCCCGCCTCCTGGCCGGCTGGCGGCACATCAGCCACGAGGAGATCTCCTGGCGCTTGTCACCTCAAGTAGAGGTGGGCCGGGCAGCGAATCAACGGTGACGGCACGGCTGCCAATTACTGGGTGTAATGCCAGGGCTTCGGCGTTGTCGCATAACGACCGTCTCGTGATCAGGTGAGTTGGAGGAGAGGGAGGGGGCGGTCCGTGTTGCGGACGTTGCGTCGCCCCAGCCAGGCGCAGGGCTCCGATGGCGAGGTTGCACCAGGTCGCCACCGCGCGGGGGCGCCGCCAGCCAGCACCGGGAGGCGTCCTCGACGAAGGTGGTGTCAGGGTGGGTCTGGGTGGGCTGCCGTTGTGGATCATCAGGCCTTGTTCGATGAAGTGCGCGGCGCTGGAGGGGCAGGCTTCGCACCTGTGCCGGTCGACTTGATCCTTAACTGCGCCAACCGTTGATCCTGCAAGCCGTTGCCGGTCTCTGTCAGTGCATTTCCCGGAGGTTTGGGGAGCGCGTCGCGCCCCTCCCAGTGAGCTGGTTCACAGCAATGTCGAGGAAGTACTCGACGAGCGGTCGACGGTCTTCGGCCCTGGTCGCGAGCACGACTCGGCACGGTTCGATTCCTTCAACGGGAATGGTCGTGAGGTCGTGTCGAAGGGAGGTGTGCTCGCCGCTGGCCGGCGCGAGGGCGAGGGCCTGGCCGCTGGCGATGAGTTCGAGTTTGTCTGCCGCGGACGCGGCGAGTGGGCCTTCGGGCGTCGGGCGCCCGTTCGGGCGTGGGTCGAGACGCCAGAATGCGTCATACGCCGCGTCGGCGTACCGGACCAGGGCTTCGTCCGCAAAGTCGTCAATGGTGACCGACGTACGGCCGGCGAGACGATGGAACGTGGGCACCACGAGCACCCGGGGCTCCTCGTAGAGGGCCGTTACGCGCAGTTGGTCGGTCGGGAACGGCTCTCGGGCGAGGACCGTGTCGACCCGGTAGTCCAGGAGGGCCGCCTCTACCTGGCTGACGTCCAGATGCAGGGTGCGCACCTCGGCGTCGGGACACCGGTTGCGCAGTTCGCGCGCCGCGGTGGTCACGATGAGGCCGCCCGTGTATCCGATGGTGAATTCGTCGGGGCCAACGGCGGCGCGGGTCGTCGCCACGGCTTGCCGGGCGGAGTGCAGGAGTGCGTGCGCCTGAGGCAGGAAGATCCGGCCCGCCTCGGTGAGGTGGCTGCCCTGTTTCGTGCGATCGAGCAGGCGGACACCCATCCGTTCTTCGAGGCGCTGAATCTGCCGGCTCAGCGACGGCTGCGCGAGGTGCAGGGCGTCGGCCGCGCGGTGGAAGTTGAGGTGCTCGGCGACGACCGTGAAGTACCGCACGAGGCGCAGGTCGAGGTCCGCCGAGGAGGAGGGATGGCCGGGCACGCCGCCAGGATACTCGTGATACCCATTTCGCATCACGTGGTGCGGAACAGGACTTGGACGCGGAGTGCCTGCGGTTCCTAGCGTTGAGGCACAAGCCCGCCCCTCTGCAGAGGCCGGGCTGACTCCAAGCCACAAGAGGATTGTCATCGTGCGCATTTTTGTCACCGGTGCCACCGGGTACATCGGATCCGCGGTTGTCCGCGAGCTCCTCGGAGCAGGCCATCAGGTCATCGGCCTCGCCCGCTCGGACTCGGCCGCCGCGACGTTGTCAGCGGTCGGCGCAGATGTGCGCCGCGGCGAACTGGAAGACCTCGACAGCTTGCGTGCCGGCGCCACTGCAGCGGACGGGGTCATTTACGCGGCCAACCAGCACATTACTGAGACCACGGATCCGGCCGCTCGCGCCCGGGTCGAACTGAGCGCCGTCGAAGCGATCGGGGCAGCACTTGAAGGCTCCGACAAACCCTTCGTGGTGACCTCGGGAACCTTGGGCCTGACGTTCGGTCGCCTGGGCACGGAAGCGGATAGCCCCGATGTGGAAAGGCTGGGGGCGTGGGCCCTGCGGGTTCCGACCGAGCAGGCCGTGATCGCGATGGGAGAGCGCGGCGTGCGCTCAGCTGCGCTACGGCTCGCACCGCTGGTGCACGGCGAGGGAGACCTGAAGGGTTTCACCCCGACGCTCATCGGCATCGCCCGCACGAAGGGCATGTCCGCCTATGTCGGCGACGGATCGAACCGGTGGCCTGCGGTGCACCGGCTGGACGCGGCGCACCTGTACCGGCTGGCTGTGGAGGCCGCCCCAGCCGGTTCGCGTCTGCACGCAGTCGGCGATGAGGGGGTGCCGTTTTGGGAGATCGCTGAGGCCATCGGCCGTCAGCTGAAGGTGCCGGTCGTCAGCGTCGCGGCCGAGAGCGCAGGCAACCACTTCGGATTTCTCGGCCCCCTGGTATCGATCGACAGCCCGACGTCGAGCGCACTGACGCAGGAACGCCTGGGATGGCGGCCGACGCGCCCCACGCTGATCGCGGACATCAAGGAAGACCACTACTTCAACAATTGACGACTCATCGTGGAGCGCACACTGGGTACTCCAGTGGGCAGGACTTCGACGAGTCGCATGGCGTACGCGGCTTGATCATGTGAGCCCGAGGAGAGCGAGCGGGCGGTCCGTATTGCGGGCGTTGCACCGCAGGACGGCGGCGATGTTGGTCGCGCCAGCCAGCCGCAGGGCGCCGATGGCGAGGTTGCGCCAGGTGGCCATCGCCCGGGGCGCATTGCCCGTGCGCAGTTGAGAGGCGTCCTCGGCGAAATGTCGTGTCTCTCACGTGGTGCAGGGCCTCGACCCGCCAGTGGCCACGGACAGGATCGCGAGGTGGGCCGGGGTGGCCTGCTCGGCGGTGAGGCTGGTGACGGCGTAGATGGTTTTGATGGTGGTCTTGCCGGTCTTGCGGTCGGTGCGGCGGCGCTTGATCTGGACGGCCTGCCGGGCCCCGGGGAAGAGCAGGTTGCTGACTGTAGCCACCTTGCCCTTGGAGTTGGTTGGAGCAACGCCGTGAGTGGTACTGCTTGTACCTACCCTGCCCCCTAGGCCGCTGCCGCCCCCGTAGAGGATGATCGGCACGCGGAGGGCCCGGCGAGTTCGTCGACCACAGTCGTCGGATCTTCATGATGTGAGACGGCGGCGCCGCCTCGCTCGCTGCGGGCCCTGCTCCTCATGGAACCGACCAACAACCCTGGTGTCGCCCCGCGCGCGACAACCGGGCCCGACGCGCCATGGAAAGCGGCTGCTTCCGGGCCCCTCGCTGCCAAAATGCTCCTCAACCAGCCGTAGGCGAAGGGCCGTTGGGCGTGCGGTCGTCCGGAGGAACCCCGTGGCGCCGTCGGCCGGATCGGTCTGAAGCAGAGAAAAGGAACCCACGGTGTCCGACGAAGGACGGCTGATCGCCGGCCGATACCTCATCCTCGACCGCATCGGCCGGGGCGGCATGGCCACCGTCTGGCGCGCCCACGACGAACTCCTCGGCCGCCAGGTCGCCGTGAAGAAGCTGCACTCCCAGCCCCAACTCGACGACGCCGAACTCGCCACCCTCTTCGAACGCGCTCGGCGCGAGGCGCACAGCGCCGCCCGGATCAGCCACCCGAACGTCGTTGTCGTCCACGACGTCGTGGACGACGAGGGCCGGCCCACCATCGTGATGGAGTACGTGCGCTCCACCACCCTCGCCGACCGGATCAAGGCGTACGGCACGGTCCCGCTCGACGAGGTCGCCCGGATCGGCCGGGGCGTGATCGCCGCGTTACGGGCCGCGCACCGGGCAGGGGTCCTGCACCGGGATGTGAAACCGGCCAACGTGCTGCTCGCTGAGGACGGCCGCGTGGTCCTCACCGACTTCGGCATCGCCCAGGCCGCCGAGACCTCGGCGCTCACCCGCACCGGCCAACTCGTGGGGTCGGTCGACTTCATGGCCCCCGAACGCCTCGTCGGCGCCAAACCCGGGCCGGAGGCCGACCTGTGGGCACTCGGCGCAACGCTCTTCGAAGCGGTCGAGGGCCGCTCACCATTCCGCCGGGGAACGGTGGCCCAGACGATGTACGCCATCGCCATGGAATCGGCCCCCGAGGTGCGCGGTGCCGGACCGCTCACTCCGCTGATCCAGGGCCTGCTCGTAGCCAAACCGGCCGACCGGCTGTCGGCCGAGGACGCCGAACGCATGCTGCGAAGACCGGCAGGCGCAGCGGGGCCCTCTGTTGTTCCACCCGCCGCCCATCCCATGGCCGTGGCCGACGACGCTCCCGCTCCCGCTCCCGCTCCCGCTTCGGCTCCGGCTCCGGCTCCGGCTCCGGCTCCGGCTCCGGCTCCGGCTCCGGCTACAGCCGCGAACCCAGTGCCCGAGTCCGCATCGCCATCGCCATCGTCATCGTCATCGTCATCGTCATCGTCATCGGGGCTCAACTCGAACCGCGGAACCGACGATGCCTCCGCAGCCGAGCCACCCGTAGAACCTCCACAGCCCGATACGACCGACCAACAGACGCACCGGCCCCCCGGCCGTTCGACGAAGCCGGTCGTGCTCGCCGCGGCCGTCGCCACGGCGCTGTTGATCACGATCGCCGTACTGCTGACCAACCTGCCAACGGGGAAGAGCAGCGCCACCGCGTCCGACGGCCCACTCCCGGCCGACAACCCCACCCAGCAGTCCACGGACACATCCGCACCCACGGTCTCCTCCCCCAAGGCGTCCCGCTCTGCGAGTTCCGGCGCCAAGTCTCCGACGCCGCACGCCTCTTCGAAGCCGACGTCCACAATCGTGCGGGAGGACTCCGAGCCGGAGTCCGGAGGCACTGCCGGATCCGAGGAAAGCGGATCCAGTGCAACAGTCGACCCGGCCGTCGGCCATGCCCTGGTGGTCCCCGCCACGCAGAAGTGCCTGAGCGGCGGCGCCGGGACCGAGGGAATCCAGCTGGTCCATGTCGCCTGCGACGGCTCCGCGGCACAGCGCTGGCAGACTGGATCGGGGGACACCTTCCGCTCCCTGGGGAAATGCATGACCGTGGCCGACGGAGCGAGCGACAACCGGACCGAGATCCAACTGAGCGCGTGCAGCGGCGACTCCAGCCAGCAATTCCACTTCTCCGGTACGGAACTGGTGGCCGATCAGTCACAGAAATGCGTCACCGTTTTCGGGGGCACGAGCGGCACGGTGGTGGTCCTGTGGGAATGCAACGCATGGGACAACCAGACGTGGACCCTCCAATAACATGGCCGACATGGCACTTCGGCATGGCTATGCGCGGTTAGCGTGAGCGCATGTCACCGCAGGACAGCGGGCTGACGGTGGACTGGGAGTATCTCCGGACTGCGCCCCGAAGAGCTGGCCGGTCTGGCCGGCATATCGAACTCGCCCCCCGCCACACCCTTCCAGGGCGGTTTCAAGTTTCGGGATTGGGTGGATCGTCCGCGTTGCGCCTCCGAGACCGTCGGCGAGGACAGCCGTGGATACGACGGCGGCAAGTCACCTGACGGCCGCAAGCGTCACATCCTGACCGACACCGATGGCCTGCTGGACGCCGCCGCATCGTTGGCGGCCCGCGTCGCCGCGAATGATGTCCAAGGCGAACCGCAAATCAAGCCTCAAGTGCCCCACATTTTCCGGGCGTTCGCCGGGCTGTTCGATGAGACCACCCCTGCGCCGCGGGCCGCCACCGTTAGCCAGGCGCACTGGACCGCTACCCCGACGCGTCCGGCGAGCCTCTGCCGTACGGCGCGCCGTAACCCGGCCCGGGCGGTCAGGACTCGACTCCGTGTAACAGATCCGTTATGCGGCAACACAAGCTTCGTGTCGTCCATGGCATCTGGACGACGATGGTCCGCATGGCGACGACGATGAATCACTTTGGCATGACTCTGCGCGGCTGGCGTGAGCGTATGTCACCGCAGGACATTGGCCTGGAGGCCGGCGGGGAGCGACGCGTCCCTGGACTGCGTCGTGAAGAACTGGCCCGTCTGGCAGGCATATCGGTCGACTACCTGGTCCTGCTGGAACAGGGCCGCGCTCGCAACCCCTCGGCCCAAGTGGTCACCGCTCTGGCCAGAGCACTGCGCCTCGCCCCGTCCGAGCGTGACCACCTGTTCCGCTGCGCCCAACTCGCACCGCCTTCTGCCGGGAACGTCTCGAGGCACATACCCGCGAGCGTGCAGCAACTGGTCCATCAGTTGGGAGCGACTCCCGCCGGGATCTTCGCCGCTGACTGGACCCTCATCGGCTGGAACAAGATGTGGACGGCCACGGCCGGCGACCCCCGCGCGTATGGCTGGGAGGGACGCAATCTCGTCGCCGGGATGTTCCAGACGAGAGCCAACAGAGACCGTGACCCGATTGCGGCATGGCCCGTTTGGTCATGGAGAGGCAGCGAAGCGGAAGAGGAGGACCTCGTCGCCGACCTGCGTCTGACGGCTGCCGCCCATCCCCAGGATGAACGTCTTGCCTCACTCGTCGAAGGCATGCTTCGACGGGAACCAGCGTTCACCCGACTGTGGTTCAACGGCACTGCCACCCCCTGGGCCGGCGACCGCAAGACCATCGAACATCCACGGGTGGGTGACATCACCCTCGACGTCGATGTCCTGATGCCTGCCGGCACCGACCTCCGGATCCTCACGTGTGCGGCTGCGGCCGAGACCACTGACGCAGAGAAGCTGGATGCTCTACGTGCGGCCTGTCATCTGCAGGGAAACAGCCTGACCCGCCCCGATCCAGAGGTCTCCAGCCCTGATCGAGGACTGTGACCCGGCTACCGACCGGCCTCACCTACCCCTGCTTGTCGCTGTGCAACTGACGATCACCGATGGGTGTGGCTCGGCTCATACAAGATTTTCGTAAGCTCAGTGCTGCGGTGGTCAGGAACACGGTGCGGACACGGGGGACGAACTGGCCGGGTATGGACTGGGCACCTTGGTGAAGCGGCCGGTGCGGTAAGGGCCGGCGACCGCCCCGGAGCGTGAGCCTGGCTGAGCGTTACAACGTGGGCAGGGGTGGCGCTCGACGTCGTCCGCTTCGGACGTGGGTGCGATCTGGTTCCGTCATGACCCTGTGTGCTGCCACAAACATTTCCCAGAACGTGCCTGGTGCCACTTTTGAGTGAGGACGAGTTGCGACAGTGAATCCGCGACCCGGACCGCTCCCGCCGACTGTTCTTGGTCTTGCTCCGAGAATGGGATCATTTGTGAGAAGCCGTGTCACAGCTTCACGGTGAATGATGGGTGGTGGCCAGAACGGACGTTGCCTCTTCGTCGTGTGTCTCAGCGACGCCCCTTCAAGGCGCAGATCGCTCAGACGTCATCCGCTTTCCGAACGTGATCGTTTGGTTCGAGTGGGTGGGCATGAACTCTCGTTCGTAGCGGGAGAGATGGGCGTGGTTGGTCCGTT
>NZ_JBIWGK010000025.1:0-102575 GCF_044763565.1 Streptomyces sp. NPDC096013
CGACGCTGTATGCGTACTTCTCGGTGTCGAGCCGCATCTCGTCGATGAACTCGTACTTGCTTGCTACCGGGGATCCTTCGCGAAGTACGCTGCGGCTTTTTTCAGGAAGGTAACTTCCATCTCCAGCTCGTGGTTGCGTCGTTCGAGTTCCTTCAGGCGCGCTCGCTCGTTCACCGTCAGTTCCGCATCCGGGGCCGGTTCCTGCTGCTTCTGGTACTTCTTCACCCAGCCGCGTAGCGTCTCCGAGTTCAGCTCAAGCTCCCGGGCGACTTCGGAGATCGTCTTGCTTGACCTCAACGCGATCTGGACTGCTTCCTCGCGAAACTCCGGAGAGTACTTACTGGGTGGCGCCACTTCTTCCTCGTTTCCTTGTTCAGGACAACCCTATTGGGTGCCTGTCCGGAAACTTCGTGGCCCCTCACCATGGCGGTTGCTCCTTGTTCGTGTGGCGCGCTGCCCTCGCGCACGATTCCTATGCTCTTGCACGCTAGAGGTGACCTGCTCGATCGCACAAAGGGATTGGCAGGTGGACCAGCCGCCTTCGGCGAGAGTGCGCCGAATCTATCCACGTCATTTGCCGGTACGCCTCCGCCTGTCTGGATCACACCCGGTTGGCGGCTGCTGTCAAACCATGGCTGCGGCCCGGCGATGCCTTCTACGCGCTGCTGGATGTGCGTTACGGCACCGGGTCTGTGGGAGGGCGTCGGCGGCCAGGGGTGTTCGAGATCGAGCTGGTTCCGGGATGACTGGACGCTGTCGGCTCCGACTGGCCCCACAGGGCCGTGCACCAACTGAGCCCGACCAGAGTGGCGATCGTCCTGCACCCCCGTCGAAGTCGCGTCTGAGGAAGGAATCGTCGCTCCCTCGGTGCCTTTCCCAGGGTCGCCAATCTGCTGCCGGACGAAATGGTGAGCGACGGCAGCGAAGTTTCGGGTCATGTGATGCCGAACAGTTCCCCTGCGTTGTGCCGGTCTTGCCCTATGGACAGCTCACGCGCGTGCTTCGGTGCAACGTGATGCCATGCTCGATGCGTGACCACGGCTTGGTGGCGAGAGCCTTGACGATCCAGCGTCGAGCCTCGACGGCGCCCTCACCTTCGGCGCCGTACAGCCTTGAACTCGGGTTGTCGTCATGAGCAATTCGGGGTGGAAGGTGAGTTCCATTTCTGCGGCCGTCGAAGAGTGCTGGACGGTACCGGGTCCTGCGGGTCCCGGCGGACGGTGGCCACATCGGACGAGAATTCTGCGTTCAGGCCAGTGCTGAGCACAGTCTGTGGCGGTGGTCCGGAGCGAAATACGTACCAGCGCCTCACCGGATACGTGGACGTATCCACTGTGGCCACCTCGGTCTGGAGCACATCGGCACACATTGAGGCGGGCGCTCGCTTCTTGCCGAGGGGCACTGGCTTGTTCTCCCCTCGGAGGTGACGTGGGCCAGCGCTGAGACAGTCTGCGCGCGGGCGCATCTCGGTATGCCGATCTTGCTGTGGAATCGGGCCCCCGGCTGCTGAAGGTGCTGCACAATCTGTGAACGTGAAGAAGCGCAGTGAAGTGCACCAAGGTGGCCTGTCGCGCACGGGATTTTGTCACGTGGCCCCCGCAATTCGTATGCACCGCAAGGGAGTTGGACTTGGCGAGGTCGGCGCCGGTGTGCGCGTGCATGCGTCACGCCCCGAGGCGGAGGACGCCCCGAGCCGAGGACTTTCCTGTTCTGTGAAGGCTTCGCCTCTCTCTTTCGAGGGCGCCCATCTGCCGGTGCGGGACATGGTGGCTTCACCGGTTGTAGGCCCCACTAGGCCAAGCCGTCGTCCTTTGTCCTCACGTAGGCAGTCCCCCGGGCTCGCTCACTTTGAGGGAACACGAAGTCACGTACTTCGTCGCGGGAGCCTCACCCACTGCGAGATCTCCGAACACCCCGTCAACTTTGAACAGACGGCTGACATCGACGTGGAGCGCATCCTGTCCAAACTTGGGTTCACCGCCAGAAGTCATGCGATCGTCGACCGCGCCGAGCCTTTTGTCCTGGCATTGAGCAGAACGCGCGTCGAGCGTTCTCCCATGAAAGGTCGACTGGCAGAGGGGAGTGGTGTGCGCCGGCCCTACGGAACAGATGCAGAGTTGGAGAGATTCGGATTAGGAATTAGAAGAAAGGTTTCTTCATCCGACGCCTTGTGCCGTGCAGCCACGCCCAAGTTCGCCTGTTGCGGCCCGACCCACTTCGTCCGGTCAGCGCTCGTCGTCAATGCGTGCCTGCGCCCGGGGCAGACGTCCTGCCGCACCTGCCGTTCACACCGACATGTGTTCCTCGGCCGAACCGGAGGGTTGCCGCTGTGCCGGCAGTTTTTGAGCGTGGCTCAGGACGACAGCTTCAGTGACACTGCCTGGGAGATCCGCCTGCCCCGCGCCTCGGCCCCACTGGCTGCCCCTCGCAGTTGTGGAGGGCCTTCGCCGAACACGACGTGCTGGTGAAGCCGGCACTTTCCCCGGACGCCACGAACCTCGTCGCCCTGGAGGCTCAGGTCTGCGGACTGCCCGTCCTCTACCAGCCGACTGCGGCCTGTGCGAAGCCCTGGGAGCCTCCGCGATGACGACCGACTTCACCCACACCGCCGCCTTCGCGCGCGACATCGAACGACTGCGGACCGCCCCCGGACTGCTGTCTGCCCTGCGCAGCGCCGGGTACGCCAACGCCGCCCGTTACCCCCGCTCGACAACCGCCCGGATCCTGGACGAGCTCGGCCGCGAGTTTGCCTGAATCGATCCACTGGTACGCCGCAGGCGACCGCACGGCCTCATGCACAGCAACCAGGACCAACGCCCGCCTCCCCCCCCCCGCCGGATGTGTCTGGGCAGCCATGCCACACGCAGACCACGAGACCGAACGACCTGGCCCAACTCGCGTCCTGTACTCACCGATGGGCTGCCGACAGTCAACAGGAAGCCGTAAACAGCCAGGAACAACCGTCTGACACAAGGGACCTCGCGCCCCCGGCAGGCCGCGGATGCTCAATCCCTCACGCCTGACCCTTGCGGGCGGCGACAAGAAGACCAAAGGGCGCCGCACCCTGCGCCGAAGCCCGTCTTCACGGAACTCGTCGGCCAGCGGAAAACCGTCGGCCGACAGGTCCCTGTGCGGGCCGACACAGCGCAGATCTTCCGCAGCCGAGGCGGTCGAGGCCGGTTTCGACAGCCCCGCTCAGCCGAGCGCCTCGGACTGTTCCGGTGACAGAGCCAGTCATCGTCGGGTCCCCAGCCACCGAGCGCAACGCAGTTGTCCTGCTCGACAAACTGCCACACCACCAAGCCACAACTGCCACACCACCAAGCCGGAGTCCCCGACTGCGGCATGGGGCAAGAGCGAAACCAAGGAGAGACAGCCCGTGGCCCGACCGCTTCGCATGCTCGGAACGACCAGTGAGGAAGGCAAATGCCCCACACTCTACGAGGACCTCGACACCGGGGACATCATCGTGCAGGGCTATACCGTCACCGACCCAGACGACGTCGCCCAACTGGTCAATGTCCTCGACGGCGAGTCCTTCGTCATTGTGCCCCGTGACCTACTGACCCGCTACGCCCCCAAGGAATAGCAGCGGCAGTGGTGTTGACCCGCGACGCGGGCAGAGGTTCATGCCTCAGCCCGCGTCGCGCGGAGGCCGGATGCGGCGAAGGCTTCCTGCGCCCCGGGTCAGCCACCGGTTCACTCACATTCATGGACCAGCTTGATCCGTGGCGCACCGTCGGCGCCTCACCGGTAGCTTCGGATACGTGAGTACCGACTTCCAGCAGGCCCGAGAAGCCCTTGGCGTTCGACTGCGTGAGCTGCGCGTCGAGGCCGGCCTCAACGGCAAGGAATTCGCCGCCAGGATCGGCTGGCAGCCCTCCAAGGTGTCGCGCCTGGAGAAGGGCCGACAGACCGCAACGGCGGCTGACGTCGAAGCGTGGTCCCAAGCCGCCGGGGCCGTGGCTGTTGCCGACGAACTCGTGGGACGGGTTCGCGGTCTGGAGACCTCGCAGCGCAGTTGGAAGCGACAACTCGCGGCCGGACACCGGGCTGTGCAGGAAGGGCATGGCTTCCAGGAGCAGCACGCCAAGGTCATTCACATCTTCGAGGTCGGCATCATCCCTGGCATCTTCCAGATCCCCGAGTACGCACGGGGCGTGCTCACCGACGTTGCTGATCGCTACGGAATGCCCAGGGACATCGAGGACGGCGTGCGGGCGCGTATGAAGCGCCAAGAGGTCCTGTACCAATCACACCGTCACTTCCACGCACTCCTTTGGGAAGGCGCCCTCAATGTCGTGCGCTGTGCCCCGCACGCCATGGCCGCGCAACTGGATCGCCTCGGCTCTGTCATCGGCCTGGACACTGTGACGCTCGGCGTCATTCCGTTCGGCGTCCGCACCCCCTTCGCGCCGAAGCACGGCTTCTGGATCATCGATGAACGGCTCGTCATCGCCGACACGTGGAACGCGGAACTGTGGCTCGATTGCGACGAGGACATCACCTGCTACCGGGCGATGTGGCAGACGCTGAAGGAGTCGGCTGTCTTCGGCCAGCCGGCGTACAACGTCATCATGAGGGCGAGAGCACAGCTCGGAACCCTATGAGCAACCGGCATCAACTCACCGACCCGCGCGCGCAATCCGGCGCAATCGGCGAGCGTTGCCGCAACCACGCCTCTATGGTCTTCGCCATGGGCACCCGCACACGCCCGGGCGCCGTGCCGCGTGCACGCAGTGACTGGCCCGGCCCCGTGATGATCACCTACGACGATGCATGTCTTCCGAAGGGTTCGACAGCCTCTCTCACCCAAGCCAGCACTCGCTCCATCCGTGCCCGGTGCGCACCGCACGTCATCACGGCAAGTGACTTCAGAGACGTGACCGGATACACGGCGCAGGTATCTGTTTGCGGCTCGCCTGCCGACTGCCGCGGGAGCGCCCGCGGATGACGATCGACCCCGCCTGCCAAGTCCCCCGTACCCCTGAGCCGCAAGCCATCCCATTCGACGCCACAAGCGCCAACCGCCGCCCGACTGTCACCCAGTGGCCCGCGGCCGCAACGGAGGACCCGGACACGGCCTACCTGGAGCTGGCCGAGCAGGACATTGCTCCCCTCGGCTGCGCCACCCTCTGGAGGGCCATTCGTCTCGCCGACATATCGGTGCGTGCCGTTGCTTCGCTCGGCGAGTTCACGCTCCGTCCGATCGGCGTGGACGCCGATGTCCCCGCGAGTGCGCACTGAGGGTTCTGCATCTCGAAGGCGCCGTCACCGGCTGCCTGCCTCCTCCGGCAGACGGCCGGGATTCCTGCGGGTTCTTGTGGGCGCTGGGAGCGAGCCTGCGGCACGGAACAATCCGAAGGGGCCGCTTCCCGGAGGAACTGAACGTGGATTGCATTACTTAATTCAGGGAATTCAACAGACCTTTTACGCCTAACGGTCGACCGTTTGTCTGGACGTTGCGGATGGCTCGTTCGTGTGGATCAGTCGCGCGCGTGCTTCGAAATTCCTTTTCGACCCCTGCGGTTACGTCGAATTGGAGGCATCGAATAGAATCCCTTGCTGAATCTATGGAAGGCGAGTATGAATCGTAGGCGAATAGATCGCAAAATCGCGCGATTGATTTCCAGATCAAACTAGAGCGGCGGGAACTGGGGCAAGGCGCCAGTCGTCGCCGTAACAAGATCACTAGAGGCGCTGCAAATTCAGATGGACCGGTACGACGACAAAGAGTTCCGCACCCCGCAGTACCTCGCGGGCTCCGCGCACGCGACGGGGGATCCGTACGGAAGGGGGCCCGCCGCTGTCCATCAGGCCCAGGACGGGCGTTTCTGGGACGGCAAGGTGGTGGGCGCCACGCTGAGCCATGAAGACCTGGAGAAGGAACTGGCTCGGATGATCTCTGCGGAATCAGGGGAGAGGCCGCCTCTCGGCTCCGATGGTCAGCCGGCATCCAGGATCGACAGGCGGCGTGTGCGGCCGAAGTCGCCATTCCGTTCCGCTTATGAGCGCATCACCCAGGTGACGGTCCTCTTCGCTGTGATCACGGTGGGCGTGGCCTGCATGCTGGCTTGGTCAATCACTTACACATACCGCCAGCTCTGCACTGTCGCTGCTTCTGTCCTGCCCGTGAATGTCGCACACTTCTGGCCGCTCGCGGTGTACGGTCCGTGGTTCGTCGCAGCCCTGTCGATTCTGCGGGCCACCGCGCAGCGTCAGCCCGCGAATCGGTCATGGTGTGTCCTTCTTGCAACCTCGGCCACTGCCGTAGCACTGTGCGTAAGTAACTCGTCCCATTCAGTGCTGGCCTTCGTGACGCTCGGAGTCCCGCCCGTTACGTCTTTGGTGTGTTTCTGGGAATTCGTCGGCCAGTTTTCCGCCAAACACCACACCGTAAAGGGGGCCCATGCCCAGCGACGTTCCCAACCGTGACGCACCGAGGACCACGATCGACTGTGCGGCCACCACAGGGAGACTCTTCCTCCCGAGCGAGCATCGACTGGCCCGGCATGAGGCCTTCACCGTGGCGGCAGAGCGACACCCACCCATCTATGCCGCGCTCGTCATTGAGTGGCAAGCTCGTGACCGGATGGTCCCTGGCGCAGGGGATGCC
Organism: Streptomyces sp. NPDC096013; assembly: GCF_044763565.1. Taxonomy (NCBI): domain Bacteria; kingdom Bacillati; phylum Actinomycetota; class Actinomycetes; order Kitasatosporales; family Streptomycetaceae; genus Streptomyces; species Streptomyces sp. NPDC096013. Next base: position 6,617 of record NZ_JBIWGK010000025.1, read on the forward strand.
CAATGGGACGCCCTCCTTTCACCCGGCCCGACGCCCAGTGGCCGAGGACCTCTGCGGACGGCCGCGGCCCCTCCAGGGCAGTGGGAGCGCGTGGTTGATCTGCCCACAGTGCGGCTGGCGCATCGAGCACCCTCCGTGGACGGACCTCGTGCGGTCGCCCTCCCGACACGCAGCTCCTTCACGAGGGGCTCGCTGGCGACGGCGGGGCCTGCCCTCATCGAGGACCCCCAGCCGGGGCCGACGGGCCCCACGTATCGGACGACGTTCTGGCCGGTTCGCCTGCGCCACGAGTTCGGCCGGACCACGAGGCAGGGCCAGGGCTTCACGTTTCTGGCAGGGACAACGCCACACGGGCCCTTCGGCTCCCGGCCACGCTTCCATCAGGTGGTGCTGTGACCGTACAGGCTCGCAGGGCCGACAGTTGTGGCGGTTGGATGCGCGCTGACATCCTGTCCGGCCGCTGGAGGCGCGGAGATCGAGCCTGTCCATGTGCCGGACTGACCGACCAGGAGGGGCCGCGGCGCAGCAGATCGTGCGCCGGGGCGGCACGAGTTCGGTGGGCTACCGGCGAGCGATGGTGCTGCTTGCCACGGCAGGCGGGAACCGAGTGCCGGTGACCGCCAAACTGGTCCAGGTCGACGAGGACACCGTCCGGGACGTGATGCACCGCCGCGGAACCGAGCACGGCTCCGGCCTGGGCAAGCAACAGTGGCTCGTGGAGCGCATGTTCGCCCGCCTGCACTGGTTCCGTCGACTGCGGATCCGCTGGGAGATCCGCCACGACATCCACGGGGCTTACCTCACCCTCGGATGCGCACCCATCTCCCGGCGGCGACTGCGCGTTCTGGCGAGCGATACGGGGTTAGTGCCGCAACAGGCACCGTTCCCCCTGTCGATGGCTACTCTGACGACGTGGCCGATGAGAAGGACAGTGGGAGTGGTTCGATCCGACGCCCCTCGTGGGACCACCCGGTAGTGGCCACCGTGGTGCTGGAACTGGGCGGCCTTGCTTGCTCCGGGTTGGTCGCTCTGGTGGGGTGGCCGTTCGGGTGGCTGCCCGACGCCGAGTTCGTCCTCGTCGTGACGGGCGTGTTTGCGATCGGGCCTGCGGCTGAGTTGTATCGCGAGGCGGGCCCGCCGCGTCGGCTTGCTGCTGTTGCCGCTCTCCTTGCGCTGGCCGCGGTGAGACTGCTCGTGGGTGCGGCAGTGAACTGGGCTTTTCCCGCGCTGGCTGATCCGGGCGTCGGTAGCCTCGTCGGCTACCTCGTTGCGATACCCATCGGCGTGGCTGTGTTGGCCTGGCTCCTCACCAGGGCGAAGGTTGCCTGATGCCGAACTCGTCAGCCGCCGTTGGCCGGTTGAGGTTTTCTTGGAGGTGAAGCTCCAGCCGACCAGGCGCGGACCGCTCCAGTTGATGCCGATCACGAACCCATCCTGGGCGGCATCAGGCAGCACGCGATCACACCAGCTGCCTATGGACACGGCCTCAACGCGAAGTCCAGGCCCCAACTCTCCGCCGCCTGCTGCCTGCTGCCTGCTGGACGCGGGGTGAAGTCGACCGGAACGGGAAAGCCACCACTCAATTCGTCAGGATTTCTCAGGCAGTTCACGATCGCCAACTCGAATTCCCCAGCCAGGCGTGCAGACGCGGGCCCCGCACGCCTATCTCCGCTGGCGCGACGCCAACACCCGCCGCTGCGACGTTCTGGCCGACGGACGCAAGGAACGCGCCCGTATCCGCAGCGAGAGGGGCATTCGCTGGGGCGGCCGATCCGCTCTCGCCGCATGTTCATGAGACATGGCGAAGGTTCAGGCCGCAGCGCGAACTCCGCCGCGGATCTGTCCGGCTACTTGACTAGGAGCTGTCCGGCCGATCACGGTGGTCGGCGGTCCGGCATGATGCTCGGGTGAGCATCACCATCGAGTTCTTCGTGGCTCCCGATGACGCGTCAGCGGCTCTGGTTCTCGAGACCGGGCCGCGACGCACATACGAGTCGCTTTCCCTCGGCAACTTCGATCCCGAAGAGGCTGTGGTCGAGTGGGAGTGCCTTTTCTCCGGCGGAAGTTTCGAGGAACTCGTCGGAGCCGGCGAGCCTCGTATCGTCGCCGACCAGGGCGACGACGGGCGCATCGTGTTCGCGATCTCGCATCGCCTGTCCGCAGCACTCGCCGAGGCTGAACGGCCCGAGTTGAAAGATGCCGCTGTCGCTTGGTCCTTGCAGCGCGCGGAGGGCGGTGAGGTTATCGACACGGAGATCGCCTTCGTGATCCTTAGTGATCTGGCCGTTCTCGTCAGCACCGCCCGGCGCCTGGGTCAAGATGTCTACTGCTGGGTCGCATAGGGTTCATGTTCGGAGCCAGATCGCGACGGACGCCGCTGTAGCGGTACCGAGGAAGACATAGCCGCGCTTGTCGTAACGCGTGGCGACCGCTCGGGACTGCTTCAGACGGTTGATCGCGCGTTCGACGGTGTTGCGTTTCTTGTAGCGGTCCTCGTCGAACCCGGGCGGTCATCCGCCCCGCGACCCTTTGCGCAGACGGGCGGCCTGACTGTCGCTCTTCTCCGGGATCGTGTGGCGGATGCCCCGCCGTCTCAGGTACTCGCGAATAGGGCCGTTGCTGTATGCCTTGTCGGCCGCGAGACTGTCCCGCTTCACGCGTGGCCTTCCCACGCCGGATCTCGGGACACGGATCTTCTCCAGCACGGCGATGAACTGAGTGCAGTCCGCCCGCTGGCCTGGAGTGACGATCAGGGACAGGGGACGGCAACAGCCGTCTGCGCTCAGGTGGAGCTTGCTGGTGAACCCGCCCCTCGAACGACCCAGGCCCTCACCTCCAGCACCACCTCCACCAGGCGGGCGACGAGGCTCTGCCACGGCGTCTCGCCCTGGTGTTCCCTCTCTTGGCCCCCCTTTGAACCGGGTTCCGACGGTGGATCGGTGGGGGCGCCGGCCGCATGCTGGTGCGCGCGGACGATGGTGGAGTCGACCGAGATGTCCCAGTCGATCTCACCAGCCGCGTCGGCCTCGGCCTGAACCCGCTGAAGCAGACGTTCCCAGGTGCCGTCGCCCGACCACAGCCGATGTCGCTCATAAACGGTCTTCCACGGTCCGAACCGTTCGGGCAGGTCACGCCACTGAACCCCGGTCCGCACCCGATGCAGAATCCCGTTGATCACCTGCCGGTGATCCCGCCACCGGCCACAGCGCCCGTTACTAACCGGCAGGAACGGCCGCAGCCGTTCCCACTCGGCATCCGTCAGATCACCCCGCCCCATGTCCACATCAACGACCCGGACAAGCAGCAGTCACATGATCGGCTGGACAAGTCCTAGCCGGAAGGCGGGGTTCTCAACCCAGGCCCGCAGGAACTCCGCCGTTCCCAGTGCCGTCCAGGCCTCGTCCGCGATCCCCGACACCCCTGGAGGGCCGGCGACGACCGACGCCTGTCCGTCCAGCAACTCGGCTTTGGCCACGCCCCCGATGACATCCATGACAGCCGCGGTCAGCAGGGCCGTGGTCACGTGGTCGATGCCGCGATTGCAACAGGCACTGACATTGACGGCATGAGTCGGCCTGAAGCCGAGAATGGCCTCCACCTCGAACTTGTCCGCGTGCTCAGCCTCGAAGAGGCTCTCGTCGCCGACACCCGGCCCCATCAAGTAGACCAGGAAAGGTCGACGCCAGTCCTCGCGCTGCGGATTGAATCCCACCAGGGCCGTGAGCTCCTCGTCCGCGACGGAGTTGCCGAGGAGTGGAAACGGGAACGGCGTCCGCCAGTCCTCCTCTCGCCTGTCCTTGACGCCCAGTCGCTCTGCGGGCACGTTGACGTCGAAGAACCCAGGCCGCTTCTCGTCGAAGTGGGAGGACAAGCCCCACCATCAATGTGCGGAACTCCCTCACCGAGTCCGGTGGTACGGGCACCGACCCCACCCGCCCGGCGAACCTGTGCGGTCAGTGCACAAGAGACTCCGCGGAGAGCGTTGTCACCGGACTACGCCCTTGTCCGTAAGAGCCCCCATCCGCTGGGACGAGCATCGCGCGGCCGGTAGTTCAGCGCGACCGCGTCGTGTAGCGCTCCGCGGAGTGGCACGGGCCGACGGACGCGGGGTGTCGCCGCCGGGCTGTTGCGGGGAGGGCGACTGCGCGGTGGAGACATCTGCCCCCCGCCGGGCCCTTCCGCGTCAGCTGCCCGCGCGGCCGTCATGACCGTACGGGCGATGGGCAGGCGCAGAGGCCTGGCAACTGCCGACGGCCGAGGCTCCCGCGTCCCGGCGAACCGGCTCAGCGAGCCGCATCACCTCCGGGCCGCCTCAGCGGTCGTACCGAAGGCGCTTCACGAGGCGTATTCGTTCGAAATCTCGGTGGCGTAGTTCTTCCAGAGCGGTTGCATGGTCTCGGCGTTGACCGGCTGTCCGGAATCGATCATGGCCTTGAAGTCGCGGAAGTACTGCACGTACAGGTCCGGCGTGAAGGTGTTCAGCATGACCGCGTTCTCGTCGCCGACGTTGGCGAACGTGTGCGGCGCCCCGGTCGGCACGATGACCCAGGTGCCCGGCCCGGCGTCGTATTGCTCCTCGCCGACGGTGAATCGGAAAGTTCCCGCCAGCACGTAGAAGCCCTCGTCGTGCTGGGCGTGGCGATGCTGCAACGGGCTCGGGGTGCCCGGCGGAATGGTGACCTCGGCGAACCCCAGCCGGTGGTCGGTGTGCTCGCCGTTCTCCAGGATGCGGATCTGCTGCGCCCCGCTGCCGAGAATCTCGCCCTCACCGGGGCGGACGATGTTTACCTTCGCCACGACTTCTCCTCTTGCTCTTGCCTGCCTTGGTCACCTCCATCCTTGTCCGGGCCGACTGTGCGCGTCCTGGTCGTCTGTGCACGGTTGCTGGTAACCAGCGCACGGGCGTTGTAGCCGTACGTCGCCTTGAAGAGCTTGCTGAAATGGGTGGGGTCGGAGAATCCCCACCGGGCGGCCACTGCGGTGACCGTACGTCCGCTTCCGGTCAGTTCGGCCCGGCAGCGCTCCAGTCGGCGACGGCGGATCAGGGCCGCGACGGTCAGCGGCTGGTCCTCGAACAGCTTGTGCAGTCGGCGTACGGAGATGTTGTGGGCGGCGGCGATGCCCGGCGGGGACAGATCGGGATCGGCCAGCCGGGCCTCGATATAGCCGGCGATCCGGCTCCGCAGCCACTCGTCCGGGGCCGGTTGTTCGTCGCCGAGCCGGGCCTCCAGCGCGACCGCGATCAGCTCGACGACGGCCGCCGCCGACCGCAGCGCCTCCGCCTCGCGGAAGCCGGTCGCCGACCGCGCCGACTCCCGGGCCAGCACGGAGACGAGAGCGCCCGGGCCGTGGCTGCCGTCGATGCGTACGCCGACGAGCCGGTCGATCTGTGCGGGCCGTATCCGAAGCTCCCGGCGCGGAACCAGGATCGTGACGTGCGTCGCGGCGGTGCTCTCGAACCGGAGCGTACGCGTGGGATCGAGCAGGACCAGGTCGGTCGGCCCGAGTTCGGCGTCGCCGCGCCCTTGCTCGATTCGCGTCCGGCCCCGGGTCATCACCTTGACCGCCAGGTTCTCGCCGTCGGAGGCGTCGCGCTCCCGCCCGACGCAGGCGCTCTCGGGCGTGTCGAGGGAGAACAGCCGCAGCGGCCCGAGGTCACGGGTGACGATCCCACCCCGGAAGCCGGCCCCGGCCTGCTTGTTGACCAACGGCGGAAACCCGCTGGCGGCCAACTCGTCCTGGAACGACTCAAGGTTGCCGATCACCGGTCAATGGTAAGGCGACACTTCTGCTCAGGCACGGTGTTCGGCGGGGGTCACCGCGGCGTCGGCCAACATCGGCTCCACCGGGCTCTGGTGCACGCGGTGGACGGTCGGTGCGTCACAGGCGGACGGTTCGACTTCCGCACTGCCCTACGTTGTCGTCGCCCCGGTTTCCCCGGTCAGTGCCGCCCGCCCAGGATGATCTTCCAGACGCGGGTGGCGACCTGCAGATTGAGCCGGGTGTCCACATCTGTCAGGTCGCGGTCGCTGATCTCACGGATGCGTTGGAGCCGGTAGCGCAGGGTGCTGCGGTGGACGCTCAGTGCGGCGGCCGCGTCGTCGTAGTTGCCTCCGCAGTCGAAGTAGCGCGAGAGCGTTTCCACCAACTCCGATTCGTGCTCCGCGTCGTAGTCGATCAGTTGGCCGAGCCACTCCCGTACGAAGCCTTCGAGCTCGCCGAGATCGTTTCCGGGCCCCAGGATCCGGTACAGCCCGAGGTCGTCGAAGAACGTCGTCCCGCTGCGCTCGCGGGAGTTCTGCCGTACTTCCAGGGCTCGCAGCGCCTCCTGATAACAGCGGGGAATGCCCTCCGGGGAGTCACAGCGGGTGCTCACCCCGATCGCTCCGCCGGGTGTCCCCAGCTCATGGGCCACCGCCGAGTGGACGGCATCGTCGTCGGGCTTCGCTTCGGTCAGCACGACCACGCGGTCGCCGCGACGGGTGATCAGCGGACGGGTCGCCGCGGTGGCTGTGGCCTGCTGGACGGCGCGGGTGAAGACATTGTTCGCGGCGGTGCCCGGCCAGTGCACCACGACCACGTAGTGAGGCCGTCGCAGGTCGTGGCCGACGGCCTCGGCCCGGGCGTAGGCGCTCGTCTCGTCAGTGCCCTCCAGCAGGTCGTCGATCAGCTGGCGGCGCAGCTGCATTTCGACCTCGGTGAGTTCGCGCATATGCACGAGCTCCTGGGCAAGCGACCGCTGGGCGTGATCCAAGGTGAACATGGTGTGCTCGTCGGCCGTCGACCCGGGGTCCTCGATGGCCAGTACACCGAGGATGTCGCCGCGCGGCCGGACCAGGGCGATCAGCCGGTCCTTGATTCTGACCGGGCCCGCTTCGCGCGCCACCTGGCTCAGCATCTCCTCCTGGGAGGTCGCGGACCGCACCGGATAGGGGACGGGCCGGTCGGGGCCGGCCCATGACCTCAGGTTGCCGAACCGGTCCTCGATGAGCGCCGACAGGCCGGTGAGCTCGTACAGCGCTTGGGTGATGGCGTCCTCGCCGCCGCCCCGGGCAGCGACACGGGCGAGGGTCTCGTGCACGGTCTTCTGCCGGTGCAGTTCGGATCGGACCGCGTCCAGTTGCCGCAGCGCGGTGTCCCGTTCGGTGCGGAGGCGGTCGAGCTCGGCGGCGTTGTCGTGCCGCGGGGTGCGCATGACCGTCAGCGACAGGGCCGCGGACGTCAGCCCCACGAGGGTGGAGAGGAGGAAGTCCCCACGCTCATCGGGCTCGGAGGGAGAGGAGACCACGATGTAGCCGAGCAGACCGCCGGCCTCGCGCAGGCCGAACGCCCAGTTCCAGGACCGCTCCGGAGAGGCTACGGAGCCGTCCGCCTCGCCCAGCTCCATCATGCCCGCGTCGTCGACCGTCGGCGCCCCCGCGTCGTGGCCGGGGACGCGGGACAAACCATCGTTCGTCGAGAGGTACCCGGCCTCGGCGCAGTAGGGGCCAAGGGCGCTGACGTGCCGCATGGCCAACCGCACGATCTCACTCTGCTCCGCGCAGGAGAACAGGGCCTGGGACAGCACCAGCAGTCCGTGCGGGTCCAGTGCCGCGGGCGGACGGAGGCCGTGCCGTTCGGAGCTCGCGGCGTTGCTCGGACTTGTGTGGCGGGTCGCCGTCTCTTCGGAGACCTGAGGGGAAAGCCTCCGTGAGGGATGGGAGGCCATGGTCACTCCGTTCTCCTCCGGGCATCGGAGGCGATCGAGCACGCCGTGGACCCACGCCTGGGCGTGCCATGAGCACCCAGCCTAGGCATGGCGATCCGACTTGTCCGGATGTGAGCCTTGTTCTCGTGGACCGACCGGCCGCGCCGATGTCTGACCTACCGGGTGCAAGCGGAGCGCGCTGTCTCTTGCAACGCTGGGTCTGCCAGGGATCGCCGGGCGTACCGGTGCCCGTGGCAGGTAGGACCGACTGATGAGCGAGCAGGCCCGCAGGATCGTCTTCCCGCAGGGGAGGTGGCCATCGGGCGAGGGTGGCCATCGGGCAAGACGTGCGTCCGGTTGAGCAGGTCCGGTGACCGGACGCAGAGGACAGCGGGGCCGCGCTGCGTGGCGTGCCCTGGCCGGCGTACTGATCGCGTGGATCTTCCGGCCGCTGATCTGACCGGACCCGGGCGTGTCGGGACCGCTCCTCGCCCTGTACGGGCCGGCTGTCGGAAGACCCGTCGGTGCTCGCCCGCGCCCGCCGGCGCACACGGCACGGTCGCCGAGGGCGGTGCGGCTGCCGGCCGAACTGCCCAGCGGGCCCTCAACCAGCACTGACAGCGGGGCCAGAAAGAGCAGCCGCCCGCGGAGCGGTCCCGCCGTCACCCGAGCGAGTGCGGAAGACCGGGCGTGCCTGCGAGGACGAACGAGGCCACCCGTCCCGGAAGGAGTTCCTCATGGCCAAGGCAGTAGGCATCGACCTGGGCACCACGAACTCGGTGATCGCCGTCTGGGAGGGCGGCGAGTCGACGGTCGTACCCAACAGCGAGGGCAACCGCACGACACCGTCCGTGGTGGCCTTCACCGACACCGGCGAGCGTCTGGTGGGCCAGCTGGCCCGCCGCCAGGCGATCCTCAACCCCAAGGGCACCATCTACTCGGCCAAGCGGTTCATCGGCCGGCACTTCGACGAGGTCTCCGAAGAGGCCAAGGCCGTCACGTACGACGTGGTGGAGGGAGACGGCGGCGCCGCCCGCTTCAAGGTGCGCGACAAGCTCTACGCTCCCGAGGAGATCAGCGCACAGGTGCTGCGCAAGCTGGCCGACGACGCCTCCAAACAGCTGGGCGAGAAGGTCACCGAGGCCGTCATCACGGTGCCCGCGTACTTCAACGACGCCCAGCGGACCGCCACCAAGGACGCCGGACGGATCGCCGGCCTCGAAGTGCTGCGGATCATCAACGAGCCGACCGCGGCCGCCCTCGCCTACGGCATGGACAAGAAGGAGCACGAGACGGTGCTCGTCTTCGACCTCGGGGGCGGAACCTTCGACGTCAGCATCCTCGACGTCGGCGACGGCGTGGTGGAGGTACGGTCCACGGCGGGCGACAGCCATCTGGGCGGCGACGACTTCGACCGCCGCCTGGTCGACCAGCTCGCCGACGGGTTCCAGCAGGAGAACGGCATCGACCTGCGGCAGGACCCCCAGGCGCTGCAACGCCTGTTCGAGGCCGCCGAGAAGGCCAAGACCGAGCTCAGTTCGGTGACCCAGACGCAGATCAGCCTGCCGTTCATCACCGCCGACGCCTCCGGGCCCAAGCATCTGACGACGACGATCATGCGGTCCACGTTCGAGCAGATCACCGGCGACCTGGTGGAGCGCTGCCTAGGCCCGGTGCGGCAGGCGATGGACGACGCCAAGGTCAGTGACAACGACATCGACGAGGTCATCCTCGTCGGCGGCTCCACCCGCATCCCCGCCGTCCAGGCCCTGGTGCGCAGGCTGACCGGCGGCAAGGACCCCAACATGAGCGTCAACCCCGACGAGGTCGTGGCGAAGGGCGCCGCGATCCAGGCCGGAGTCCTCAAGGGCGAGGTCAAGGATGTCCTGCTGCTCGACGTCACCCCGTTGTCGCTGGGCGTGGAGACACGCGGCGGCGTGATGACGAAGATCATCGAGCGGAACACCACCATCCCGGTGCGCCGTACCGAGACCTTCTCCACCGCCGAGGACAACCAGCCCGCCGTCGACGTCGTCGTCCTTCAGGGCGAGCGTGAGCTGGCTGCCGACAACCGGGTCCTGGGCCGCTTCCAGCTGGCCGACATCCGTCCCGCGCCGCGCGGCGAGACGCAGATCGAGGTCACCTTCGACGTCGACGCCAACGGCATCCTCAACGTCACCGCGCGGGACAAGGACACCGGAAAGGAACAGAGCATCACCATCAGCGAGAGCTCCAACCTCGACGGCAGCGAAGTCGAGCGGATGGTCGAGGAGGCCGAACGCAACCGCGGCCAGGACCAGTCCCTGCGCGAGGCGGTCGACGCGCGCAACGAACTCGACGCCATCGCCTACCAGGTCGAAAAGCGCCTCGGCGAGCTCGGCGACGCCGCGCCCGCACACGAGAAGGCGCGCGCCGAGATGCTGGTGGCCGAGGCCCGTGACGCGGTCAAGAACGAGGCCGGGGTGGACAAGGTCCGGCCGCTGGCCTCCGAACTCCAGCAGGTCTTCGCCGGCCTCGCGGCCCATCAGACGGGAGCCGCCGCGGGTGGTCCCACGGGCACCGGCTCACCGGACGGTTCCGGCCCCGGCCAGGCCGCGCCCAACGGCGCCGGAGGCGACGACGACGTGATCGACGCCGAGTTCGACAAGGGCTGAGGTGGCCGCCATGTCCATCCCACCCCGGGACCGAGAGCCCGACTCACCGCCGGAAGGGGCCGTACAGCCGCCGCGCGGGGACCTTGAGCAGCCTGGACCGCGGACCGACGAGGCCGAGGCCGAGCCCGGGCCTGACGCCGCAGCCGGCGCCGCCGCACCCGACGACGCCTACGCCGCCCTGCTGCGAGAGGCCGAGGACCGCTGGCGGCGCGCCCTGGCCGACCTCGACAACCTGCGCAAACGCCATGCCAGGGAGCTGGAGGGGGTGGCCGCGGTCGAACGCGCCCGCACGGCCGCGGCCTTCCTGCCCGTCATCGACAACCTGGAACTGGCCCTGAGCCACGCGGGGGCCGCCGACCCCGATGCGATCGTCGAAGGTGTCCGCGCCGTGCGCGACCAGGCCGTGCACGTCCTGGAGCGGCTGGGCTACCCGCGCCACGCGGAGACAGGCGTGGCGTTCGACCCGGCCCGGCACGAGGTGGTCGGAGTGGTCCAGGACCCCGACGCCGAACCGAACACCGTGGTCCAGGTGCTGCGACCCGGTTACGGGGAGGCCGACCGGCAGCTGCGGCCGGCCGCCGTGACCGTCGCCAAGCGGGAGTGACCGCCCATGGCACGCGACTTCTACGAGGTGCTCGGAGTACCGCGCACCGCCGACCGGGACGAGATCCAGCGCGCCTACCGCACCCTGGCCCGCCGGTACCACCCCGACGTCAACAAGGACCCACAGGCCGAGGAACGTTTCAAGGAGATCAACGAGGCCTTCAGCGTCCTGTCCGATCCGGAGCAGCGGACCCGGTACGACCGCTTCGGCGAGGACTTCCGGAAGGTTCCGGATGACTGGGAGGAGCAGGTCGCCGCCGCCGGTGCCGGCAGTGGCGCCCGGTGGAGCGGCGGCGGAGGTCCCCGGGTGCGGTACTCCACGGCAGGCTTCGGGGACGAGGGCGTCGACGTCGAGGATCTGTTCGGTTCGCTGTTCGGCGGCGCCGGGCGGATGCGCGTGCCCGGCGCCGACCAGGAGGCCGAACTGCCGCTCACGGTCGAGGAGGCGTATCGGGGAGGCCGTCGTACGGTCACCCTCGCCGGGCCGGGCGGGCAGCGGCGCTACCAGGTCGACGTGCCGCCCGGCACCGTTGACGGGCAGCGCATCCGGCTGGCCGGAGAGGGCGGGCGGGGGAGCGGCGACGATGCACCCGCCGGCGACCTGTACCTGAGGGTGCGGATCCAGCCGCACCCCGAGTTCCGTCTCGAAGGCCGGGACGTCCATGTGAGGCTTCCGGTCACCCCGTGGGAGGCGGCGCTGGGCGCGACCGTGCCCGTGCGCACGCCGAGCGGCGCCACGGCGAAGGTGACCGTGCCCGCCGGGTCCTCCAGCGGACGGCGTCTGCGGCTGCGCGGCGAAGGCATGCCGGGCCCCCGTGACGTCAACGGAGACCTGTACGCGGAGCTGCGGATCATGGTGCCGCCCCGGCTGAGCGACCGGGAGCGCGAGCTGCTGGAGGAACTTGCCGCTGTCTCCTCGTTCGACCCCAGGAGGTCCTGATGTCCGACCGACCGGCCAAGGCCCGTCCGCCGCAGGCACGCTCGACCGAGATGGGCGTGCAGTACGCGATCGTGCCCGTGCCCGGGCTCTCCCTGGAGACCGTGGCCCGCCGCTCGGGCCTCCATCCCGACGTGATCCGTCGGTTCGTCGCCCTCGGACTGGTGGACGCCGTGACCGATGCCTCCGGGCGGCTGGTGTTCGCCCCCACGGCCCCGGGCGCCGTGGCCCGCATTCAGCGGCTGCGCACCGGGCTGTGCCTGAACTACGCGTCCCTCGGTCTGGTGCTCGACCTGCTCGACCGCATCAGCCTGCTCGAAGCCGCGCTGCGGCGTGCAGGCATGAGGAGTGATCTACCACCATGGACATGAACCGCCTGACCCAGAAGTCGCAGGAAGCCCTGCAAGAGGCCCAGAGCGCCGCCGGCCGCCTGGGCCACACCGAGGTCGACGGCGAACATCTGCTGCTCGCCCTCCTCGACCAGGAGGAGGGCCTGATCCCGCGGCTGCTCCAGCAGGCGGGCATGGAGCCCAAGGAGCTGCGCGCGGCCGTACGCGAGGAGCTGTCCCACCGGCCCAAGGTGACCGGCCCGGGCGCGGCGCCGGGGCAGGTCTTCGTCACCCAGCGCCTGGCCCGGCTGCTGGACGAGGCGGAGCGGGAGGCCAAACGCCTCAAGGACGAGTACGTGTCCGTGGAACACCTGCTGCTGGCGCTGGCCGAGGAGGGTTCGGCGACCACCGCCGGACGCCTGCTGAAGGAGCACGGCGTGACCCGGGACTCCTTCCTCGGCGCGCTCACCCAGGTCCGCGGCAACCAGCGCGTCACCTCCGCCAACCCCGAGGTGGCCTACGAGGCCCTGGAGAAGTACGGCCGTGACCTGGTCGCCGAGGCCAGGGCCGGGCGGCTGGACCCCGTCATCGGACGGGACGCCGAGATCCGCCGCGTGACCCAGATCCTCAGCCGCAAGACCAAGAACAACCCCGTCCTGATCGGTGACCCCGGCGTCGGCAAGACCGCCATCGTGGAGGGTCTGGCCCAGCGCATCGTGCGCGGTGACGTGCCTGAAGGACTGCGCGACAGGACGGTGTTCGCCCTCGACATGGGCTCGCTCGTGGCGGGCGCCAAGTACCGCGGCGAGTTCGAGGAACGCCTCAAGGCCGTGCTGAGCGAGGTCAAGGCCGCCGGCGGGCGGATCCTGCTCTTCGTCGACGAGCTGCACACGGTCGTCGGCGCGGGCGCCGCCGAAGGAGCCATGGACGCGGGCAACATGCTCAAGCCCATGCTGGCACGCGGCGAACTCCACATGATCGGCGCGACCACCCTGGACGAGTACCGCAAGCACATCGAGAAGGACGCCGCACTCGAACGCCGCTTCCAGCAGGTCGTGGTCGACGAACCGAGCGTGGAGGACACCATCTCGATCCTGCGCGGTCTGCGTGAACGCCTGGAAGTCTTCCACGGCGTCAAGATCCAGGACACCTCACTGGTCGCGGCGGCCACCCTCAGCCACCGCTACATCACCGACCGATTCCTGCCCGACAAGGCCATCGACCTCGTCGACGAGGCATGCGCCCGGCTGCGCACCGAGATCGACTCCATGCCCGCCGAACTCGACGAGATCACCCGCCGGGTGACCCGCCTGGAGATCGAGGACGCCGCCCTCTCCAAGGAGACGGACCCCGCCAGCAAGGCCCGCCTGGAGGAACTCCGCAGGGAACTGGCCGACCTGCGCGGCGAGGCCGACGCCAAACACGCCCAGTGGGAGGCCGAACGGCAGGCGATCCGCCGCGTACAGGAGCTGCGCCAGGAACTGGAGCAGGTCCGCCACGAGGCCGAGGAGGCCGAACGCGCCTACGACCTCAACCGCGCCGCCGAACTCCGCTACGGCCGCCTCCAGGAGCTGGAGCGCCGACTCGCCGCGGAGGAGGAACAACTGGCCGCCAAACAAGGGCAGAACCGGCTGCTGCGCGAGGTCGTCACCGAGGAGGAGATCGCCGAGATCGTCGCCGCCTGGACCGGCATCCCCGTCTCCCGCCTCCAGGAGGGCGAACGCGAGAAACTGCTGCGCCTCGACGAGATCCTGCGCGAACGCGTCATCGGCCAGGACGAGGCCGTCAAGCTCGTCGCCGACGCCATCATCCGCGCCCGCTCCGGCATCCGCGACCCCCGCCGCCCCATCGGCTCGTTCATCTTCCTCGGCCCCACCGGCGTCGGGAAGACCGAGCTGGCCAAGACCCTCGCGCGGGCCCTGTTCGACTCCGAGGAGAACATGATCCGCCTCGACATGAGTGAGTACCAGGAGCGGCACACCGTCAGCCGGCTCATGGGAGCCCCTCCCGGATACGTCGGCTACGAGGAAGGCGGCCAGCTGACCGAGGCCGTACGCCGCAAGCCGTACTCGGTGGTGCTGTTCGACGAGATCGAGAAGGCGCATACGGACGTCTTCAACACCCTGCTCCAAGTCCTCGACGACGGACGCATCACCGATGCTCAGGGCCGCACGGTCGACTTCCGCAACACCGTGATCATCATGACGTCCAACATCGGCTCCGAGCACCTTCTCGACGGCGCCACCGCCGAGGGCGACATCAAGCCGGACGCCCGCGCCCTGGTGATGGGCGAGCTGCGCGGGCACTTCCGCCCGGAGTTCCTCAACCGTGTCGACGACATCGTGCTCTTCAAGCCGCTCGGCGAGCGCCAGATCGAGCGGATCGTGGAACTCCAGTTCGACGAACTGCGCAGCCGCCTCGCCGAACGCCGCATCACCGTCGAACTCACCGACGCCGCACGTGAGTTGATCGCCCACCAGGGCTACGACCCGGTCTACGGGGCCCGCCCCCTGCGGCGTTACATCTCCCACGAGGTCGAGACGCTGGTGGGACGGATGCTGCTGCGCGGCGACGTCCGGGACGGCGCGAAGGTCCGCGTCGACGCCGAGCACGGAGAGCTGCTGGTCACCTACGACCAGCCCGAGGACGTGAGGGGAGCGGACGCGGCATGAGTACCGTGCGGGCCACCAACATCACCTGCCCGCACTGCGGGCGCACCAACCGGGTGCCCGCGGCCGCCGAGGGCCGCCCCAGGTGCGGCAACTGCAAGCAGCCTCTGCCGTGGATGGCCGACGCGGGCGACGACGACTTCACCGAGGTCGTCGAGCAGGCCACCGTGCCCGTCGTCGTCGACCTGTGGGCCACCTGGTGCGGCCCCTGCCGCATGGTCAGCCCCGCACTGGAGAAGGTCGCCACCGATCTCGCGGGAAAGATCAAGCTGGTCAAGGTCGACATCGACGAGAACCCGCGCCTGGCGCAGCGGTTCGAGGTCCAGGCGGTGCCGACGCTGCTGGTCCTCGACAGAGGACAGACCGTCGCCCGGCAGGCGGGTGCCGCACCTGCCCCCGTCCTGCGGCGGTGGGTCGAGCAGTCGATCGCCGGCCGTGCGTCTGCCGAGAAAGGATGATCGGCCATGACCATAGGAACCGACCCGCACCTCGCCCTCGTACGCCCCGTCACCCCGCGCGCCCAGGGGTGCGAGGAGTGCCTGGCCATGGGTTCCCCCTGGGTCCACCTCAGGCTCTGCCTGACCTGCGGGCACGTAGGCTGCTGCGATTCCTCGCCGAACCGGCACGCCCGCCGCCACGCCGCCGCCGACGGCCATCCGGTCGTGGCGTCGCTGGAGCCCGGCGAGGACTGGCGATGGTGCTACGTCCACGAGGCGTTCGTCTGATGTCCGGCGACGAGACACGGCCGGACGAGGCGGAGGACAGGGTCCCCTTCGAGACCCCCGACATCTACGGCGCCTATCCCCGCCTGTCGGACGACCAGGTGGCCCGCCTGGCGCAACACGGCCAACGGCGCGCCACCGCGGCAGGTGACGTGCTGATCCGGGAGGGCGAGCGATGCGACACGTTCTACGTCGTCCTCAGCGGCTCGATCGCCGTCGTCGAGGGCTACGGCACACCCGATGAACGCCTGTTGCGGGTGCACGGTCCTGGGCGCTTCATCGGAGAACTCGGCCTCCTGAACGGCCAAGTGGCCTTCTACACCGCCCAGGTCAGGGACCCCGGCGAGATCCTCGCCCTCTCCATGGATCAGCTGCGTGACCTGGTGAGCCGGGACTCCACTCTCGCTGATGTGGTGCTGCGCGCCTGCCTGGGCCGCCGCGCTCTGCTCGTCGGGCAGGGCGCCGGCTTCCGCATCATCGGCTCGCGCTACTCGCCCGACACCCGTCGGCTGCGCGAGTTCGCCGCCCGCAACCGGCTGCCGCACCGCTGGATCGACCTGGAGACGGACCAGGAGGCCGAGGCTCTGCTGAGCCGCTTCGGGGTCGGCCCGGAGGAGACGCCGCTGGTGATCTGGCGGGACACCACCCTGCTGCGCAACCCGAGTAACGCCGAACTGGCCCGCTTGATGGGCCTGCCGCACCTGGAATCGGGCAACGGCCGCGGCGATCTCCTCGTCGTCGGCTCCGGCCCGGCCGGTCTCGCCGCCGCGGTGAACGCCGCCTCGGAGGGCCTCGGCACGACCGTGGTCGAGGTGCTGGCCACCGGCGGCCAGGCCGGGACCTCCTCCCGCATCGAGAACTGCTTCGGCTTCCCCTCCGGCATCTCCGGCGCCGAACTCACCGAGCGCGCCGTGCTCCAGGCGGACAAGTTCGGCGCCCGGATCAGCCTCCCGGCGGAAGCGGCCCGGCTCGAACGGCGGGACGGCCACTACGCCGTCGGATTCACAGACGGCACCGAGATCACCGCCCGGACCGTCGTCCTGGCCACCGGCGCCCGCTACCGCCGCCTCCACGCGCCGGGCATCGAGCCGTTGGAGGGCACGAGCGTCCACTACTCGGCGACCGTCTACGAGGCCCAGCAGTGCGGTGCCGATCCCGTGGCGGTGGTCGGCGGCGGCAACTCCGCGGGGCAGGCCGTGCTCTTCCTGGCCGGGTACGCACCACAGGTGTATCTGCTCGTCCGGGGCCCGAGCCTCGACGCGCACATGTCCCGCTACCTGATCGATCAGATCGAGCGCCACCCGCGGGTGCGCGTCCTGCTGCACACTGAGGTGACCGAGGCACACGGTGACAAGGCGCTGGAGGCCGTCACCGTGGTCGACCACCGTACGGGCGAGCACCGCGACCTCGCGGTACGGGCCCTGTTCGTCTTCACCGGCGCCGACCCTCACACCCAGTGGCTGTCCGGCGCGCTCGCCCTCGACGCGCGCGGCTACGTACTCACCGGCGCGGAGGCGCAGGCGTGTTCCGTCCCCGAACTGTGGCAGAGCCAGGGCCGCGACTGTCTGACGCTGGAGACCAGCCTGCCGGGCGTGTTCGCCGCCGGCGACGTCCGCAGCGGCTCGGTGAAGCGTGTGGCCTCGGCGGTCGGCGAAGGCTCGATGAGCATCCACTTCGTTCACCGCTACCTGGGCCACACGGCCGCACCCGGCAGCACCGACAGCTCCCCGCACACCCGTCCGAAGGAGTCCGCCTGGCTCGCCTGACGCCCAGCGGGCGACGAGACTCACGAGTAGGAGCAGGAGCCGATGAGGCCCATGGGTCCCGCCATACGCACGCGTTCGCGCCCCGCCGTCGGCCAGGCTGGTTGCGAAGCCCGACGTCCCTTCGGCGCATCTGGGGGCGCTGGGGGACTGAGGGCAGCCACGAGGAGGTCCATTCATGCGGATGTCGCCCCCGGGCGCTACGGTCGTGGCTCTCCTGGCGGACCCGGACGCGCCGACGGAAATCGCGCAGCGCATGGCCGAGACACTTCCTGCTCGGCTCGCCGACAAGTCGGGCCGGCAGCTACGGTTCACCATCGAGGTGATCAGTGAGCCCTTCACCGCGGCGGCCGAGGACCCGCCCACCTTGATGCGCCGGATCAAGGACCGCGGAAGTGCCGAGAACTGGGACATCGTCGTGGCCCTCACGGACCTTCCGCTCCACTTGCACGGGCGCAAGCTCGCCGTGAATCTCAGTCACGAACACGGCCTGGCGCTGCTGTCCCTTCCCTCCCTGGGCGGCCTGCGGCTCCAGACGAGGGCCCGGCAGGCCGTGGAAGAAGCCGTGCTCGGCCTGGCGGGGCTGCCGGCCACCGGGACCGGCGAACCTCCGCAGAAGCAGCGGCTGCTGGGGCCTCTCACCCGTCGTCTCTCGCCCGTCCGCCCCGGTCCGGACGGTGAGACGGACACCCCCGACCTTCGATACGTCGCCAGCGGGCCGCGCGGTTACCTGCGCGTATTGCTAGGCATGGTCCGCGCCAACCGGCCGTGGCGGTTGGTGCCTGGCTTGTCCAAGGCCCTGGCGGCCGCACTCGGCACGGGAGTGGTTGCCACCGTCAACTCCACCATCTGGGTCCTGGCTCAGGCGCTGAGCGTGCCACGCCTCGTCATCGCCACGGTCGGATCGGTCTGCATCATGATCGGCTGGCTGATCATCGACGCGCAGCTGTGGCATCGATCGGCGGAGGACTCGCTGGAGGCGAGACAGAGGGCACGGCTCTACAACACCTCGACGGTCGTGACCGTGGCGATCGGAGTGCTCGTCTGCTATGCGGGTCTGATCGTGATCAACTTGGTGTGGGCGCTGTTCATCCTCAACGACCGAGTGTTCGGCTCCACGACCCGAACCCCGCTGAACGCCGCCCAGTACTGGACGTTGTGCTGGTTCGTCGCCTCGGTCGCCACCGTGGGCGGCGCACTGGGCTCAGGTCTGGAGAGCGACGAGGCCATCCGGGCAGCCGCCTATTCCAAGCGCGAACAGGAGCGTCGTCAGACCCTCCAGGACAACCAGAGCAACCAGAGCAACCAGAACAACCAGAACAAACAGAACAACGAGGACGACGGGAGCGCGAAGTGAACCAGCCGCTTCGCGACCTCCGTCGGCGATCATGGATCGGCCCCGAGGACGACGTCGAGCGGACGGGGCTGAGCAGCCGGCCCTCGGGGTGTGGTCGTCGATCGCCATTGCGGGAAAGGGAGCCCGTCCATCAGTGGAGACGGGCACGGGGGCGCGCCCGCCGAGCGCGGTGCCGTCAGGAAGCGGTGACGCGTCCGACGCGCCCCGCCGGGGTCTTCCGGCTGGGTTCACAGCCGTGAGATGGCTGCGGGCCTTCGGTGAGGTCGTGCGATCCGGGCTCACGATCGAGGAGACGCGGCTGGAGCCTCTGCTCGCGCTGCGCACGGCTGCCGGGGTGGCGATCGTCCTCGGGTCGGTGCTGTGGCTGGGGTCCCCCGCGTACGCGGCGTCCGCCGCCCTCGGTGCCTACTCCGCAGGCGGCGCCACCTTCCAGCGCACCTGGCGCCCGCGCAAGGTGATCGCGCTCGGCGCGAGCGCGGGTCTGGCACTCAGCACCTTCGTGGGCTACCTGGCCGCGGGGCGGCTCGTGACGTTCCTCCCCCTGCTGGCCGTATGGGCCTTTGTGACGGGGATGGCCTGGGCCGTCGGACCGACCGCCGGGATCGTCGCGGCGACGACGGTCGGCAGCATGCTGGTGACCGTCACCCTGCCGACCAGCGTCGGGCAAGCCCTGGAGCACGCCGGGGTGATCGCGCTCGGGGGCGTGGTACAGGCTGCGCTGATCCTGCTGTTCCCGATCCGCCGCTGGGCGGCGCACCGGGACGCGCTCGCCGACGCCCTGGCCGCCGTGGCGGACTACGCCCGCCGATTGCGGCACGACCCGACCGCCCCATTCGACCCGGAACCGTTGATGACGGCCCGGGACGCGGCGGCCGTGACACCATCGCAGGCCCGCACTCGTCCGCCCGCCCTTCACGGCCCCCGAGGCCTCGCCGAACGCATCCGGCCGGTCGTCGCCGCGCTCGCCGACCCGGACATCGGCGCACCGGCGGAGGGGCCCGAGCGAGACCGCGCGCGAGAGCTGCTCGACGCGGCCGCCGACGTCCTGGACGCGGCCGCCCGTTCGATCCGCCGCGGCACGCCCGCCGAAGTGCCGGCCGAAAGCGCGGACGTCCTGCACGTCGACGAGGAGCACGAGGTGTTGCAGGGCCCCGCGCGGCAAGCCGCCGAACGGCTCGTCGAACTGCTCGGCGAGACCCTGGAAATCGCCGAGAGCTGCGACGCGCGCCGGGAGGCGCCCACGCCCCCAGACCCCGCGCGGGCCCAGTTCCTGGTCCGCCCGACACTGCTCCGGCTGGTCCCGGTCGTCCTCCAGGCGGTTCGCCGTGAACTCCGCCGGGACTCGCCCGTATTCCGGCACGCCGTCCGCCTGGCGGCGGTGTCCACGCTCGGCTATCTGATCGCCGCCCGGCTGCCCCTCAGCCACGGCTACTGGGCGCCCATCGCCTCAGTGATGGTGATGCGGCCCGACTTCCACCGGACGTACGCGCGTGCGGTGGCCCGTTTCGTCGGAACCCTCGTGGGAGTCGCGCTCGCCACCGCGACGGTGCGGGCCCTGGGCCCGGACGCCCATGTGTTCGGCGCGCTGACGGTGGTCTCGGCGGGCCTGTCCTACACCCTGATCCGTACCGGCTACGCCTACTCCCAGTGCTTCACCGCCGCATACGTCGTCTTCCTGCTTGGTATGGGCGGGCAGGGATTGGATCAGACGGTCCCGGAGCGGGTGGTGCTCACCCTGCTGGGCGGGGCCCTGGCCATGCTGGCGTACGTGCTGTTCCCCGCATGGGAGACACCCCAGCTGCCGGGCCGGCTCGCGGACTGGCTCGCCGCCAACGGCCGTTACGCGGCCGCGGTGCTCCGCAGCTACGCCGAACCCACCCGGGAGCATCGCACCGACATGCGCAGCGCCCTGCTGGCCAGCAGAGAGGCACGTGCCGCCTGGCAGGGTGCCTACGAGCAGGCGAAGCATGAACCGGTCCGTCCCCGTGGTCTGACGTCGCGCGAGGCGGAGGAAGCGCAGGAGGCGCTCCAGGGGTTCGGCCGGGCGGCGATGCTCATGGAGAGCCACGTCCCGCAGGACGCCGGCCGTTTCGCCCCCGAGGCGGAGCGGCTCGCCGAAGCCCTGGAGGCGGACACCGCGCAGGCGGCAGAAGACGTGCGCGAGCACAGGAACCCGGACTGGCGGCGCGTGGAGGAGGCGCTCCACGCGTGGGAGGGCGTCGCCGACCGGGAACGGAGCCCGGTGCTGCGACGCGGGGCGGAAATGCAGAAACGCGCTCTCGACGACCTCACGACGGCCGTGAGCCGCAGCCCCCTGGAACGGGACGTCGGCTCCGCACGCGAGGAGCAACGGGTACGGGGGGCCGTGGCTGCGGACGGTGCCGTGCCTTCCTGAACAGGCAGACGGAGTGTCCGGCGACTGCAACGGCCCCGGTAGCCGGAGGTCCGTCCTGTCAGTCCATCTGCCTGGCCGGTCGCCGTCATCACCTGGGTTGCGGATCCGTCACAGCGAGCGGGTGCCGGGCGGACAAGGTTTCCGCCAGGTCGGGACAAGGTCGGCCCTCCACTATCGGCGCACCCACCGCCAAGGGGCCGGCCGGAGACGTGTTCCTGGCCGGAAGGATCACTTACGGGAAGGGACCATGAATGAACGTCACAACACGCACCGTCCGCAGGACTCTGAGCGCGAGCGTCGTCGCCGCCACGGTGGCGGCTCTGGGCCTGTTGGCACCGGGTTCGGCCGAAGCCGCCGCGAGTTGCCCCTCCGGCAGCCTGTGTGTCTGGGACCAGATCAACTACACGGGAAACCGGTGCAGTTGGAGCAACGCCGACAACGACTGGACCAGCGGGACCGTGACGTGTTCCTGGGCGGATGACCGCAACGTCAAGTCGGTCTACAACAACGGGACTTCCTCCTCGTACGAGGGAGTCGGTCTCTATTCCGGAACGGGCTATTCGGGGTATCTCGGCTGCATAGGACAGGGCGTGAAGGGCCCTGGCGTCAGCGGCGGCCCCGGCCTGAAGGTGCTGTCCCACAAGTGGCTCACCAGCTGCTGAGTCCGGACACCGCAGTGGGTCAGCACGGCAGGGGCCGCCTGGTGGGGCTGTCACAGGGGAGTGGCCCCACCAGCGCCGACGCGGGTCATGACGGCCACGGGCACCGGGCCGTAGCTCCCGGGCCGACTCACTGTCCCCCGCGCCTCGGCTCCGCGACGCGGGCCGGGGTGCGGTGACGGGACGCCGAAGGCGACCAGCAGCAGGACGACAGCTCACGCCTCGAAAAGCCGAGCCTGCGCCACCGCGAGCTGATCAGTCCTTGCCCTCCCCGGCAGTCGCTTCCACGTCGTGCCGTGTCAGGTCGGCTGCCGAGGGATCGAGTTCGTCGGCGGTACGGGCCTTCCGCGCGCGAGAAAACGCCAGCACGAGGGCCTGGGCGACTGCTCCCGACAGCCCGACCCACAGGGCGAAGCGATAACCGACCTGGTCGGCGAGTACTCCGCCAAGGGGTGCGCCCACCGCGACCATGCCCCAGTTCATCGAGCGGATCGTCGCGTTCATCCGCCCGCGTAACCGGTCGGGCGTCACCGCCTGGCGGTAACTCATCTCCACCGGGCTCGCGATGCCGATGGCCAGGGACACGAGGAAGCAGGCGAGCGACACGGAGGCGAGCGCCCACGGTCCGCGCACGGCCACGACCAAGGGCAGCCAGCCGACAGCCGCGAGCAGGCGGAAGGCGATCAGCGTGGCGCCCACGTCCAACCTTCTTGCCACGCGCCCGGAGAGCGCACCGCCGAGGAGCGCGCCGACACTCGCGCAGGTGTAGGAGATCCCCAATCCGAATGCCCCGATCTTCAGGCTGTGCAGGGCGAAGACCACGAAGACCGTGCTCACCACGCTGTTGAAGAGGACCATCACATGCGAGGTCAGAGCGATCGACGCCAGCGTGCGATGCCGGTAGACCCAGGCCACGCCCTCCCGCAATTCGCTGCCCAGCCCACGCCGTTCGCCTCGATCGGGGACGGGGTCGGGCGCCCGCACCGAAGCGAGCAGCACGCCGGATATCAGATAGGTGAGAGCATCCACCAGCACGGCGAACGGCGCTCCCATGATCTTGATGAGCACCCCGGCAATCAGCGGACCGCCCGAGCCCGCCACCGCGTCGGCCTGTTGCACACGGGCGTATCCCGAGTTGAGCAGCTCCTTGGGTACCAACTGGGGCACGTACGACTGGTTCGCCGCCTCGAACAGCAATGACAGCACCCCGAACGCGAAGACGAACACGCACAGCGCGGGGATGCCGAGCCGATCCAGCGCGTACAACACCGGTATCGCACCAAGCAGGACGCCCCTGCCGAGATCCGTGGCGACCATCATCGGCTTGCGGCGCCAGCGGTCCACCAAGACCCCGGCCATGAGCCCGAAGAGCAGATACGGAACCCAGCGGGCGGCGTTGACGATGCCGACCTCGGTGGCGGAGGCGTTCAGCGTCACAGCCGTGAGGATCTGCAAGGCCAGCCCCGTGACCTGCGAGCCGAAGGCCGACACCGCCGAGGCGGTCCAGAAACGTACGTACCCAGGTACTTCCACCAGGCGCGGCATGACCGGACCGTACCAGCGAAGATCACCGACAGGCGATGCCGGAACAGGTCACTCAACGCCGGCCGGATGCGCCAGTGGGGTCCGCTCTCATCGACATGTGTGCAGAGCGGTCCGGCGGCGGCTCCATCGCCAACATCGGCTCGGTCGGCGGCATCACGGCCAACTTCTCCACCGGCTACTCCGCCTCCGCATGGGCCGTGGAAGCAGCCACCCGGCGCCGAGAACGAACACCGCGCACCCCGCTACGACGTTGGCAAAGCCTTCCAACGTCCCGAGACCTCAAGGCAAGGCCATCTGCCAAGTCTGGAAAGTCTTGGCAGATAAAGAACACGGTCAGTCGGGCTCGTAGACGCTGTTGAGGGCGGTACGGCGGATGGCGAATCCCATCGATTCGTACAGGCCGACCGCACTGGTGTTGGTGGTGAGGACGTGCAGGAACGGGCGCTCGCCGCGGCCGGTGATGATGTCGATCATCTGCTGGGTGCAAGCCCTGGCCAGCCCCTTGCCGCGGTAGTCGGGGTGGGTGCAGATCGCGCTGATCTCGGTCCATCCCCCGGGTCGCATGCGTTCGCCGGCCATGGCGATCAGCGTGCCGTCGCCGTTGCGGGCGCCGATGAAGGTTCCGAGTTGCGGGGTGCGAAGTTCGAACGGGCCGGGCTCCGCGATGCGTGCGAGCTCGCGCAACTCACCAGCATCACTGGGCCCGAGTATGTCGATGGGGAAGGCAGCGGTGCGCCGTTTGCCGGGTTGGGTGGCGGCGTCGGTGGCGACCATCTGGTAGATCGGGACGGCGCGCGTCAGCTTCCACGACGCCGGTGCGTTGGCCGGTGCGTCCATGATCAGGACCGGGTCCGGACCGGCTATCCGTGCCAGTGCCTCCCAGTCCCGTTGCGTCGCGTCGTCGGGCAGAGCCATGAACGGTGACACATCGGCCGGGTAACGGGCGGCCCGGCCACGGTCGTCGGTCAGTGCGAGAGCTCGGTGAACACCCTTCAGTGATCGCCAGACGGGGTTGTCCAGCATGCGCATGTCTCCGCCTGCGCTGGTGCTGGGGCGGTTGATGTCCTGGGGCATGTAGCGTCCTTGTGTCTCAGGTACGGGGGGCGTGGCCGGTGAGGGTGGGCTGGGATGTCAGGCCGAAACCGACCCCGGGCTGCCAGCCGTCCAGTAGCGGTAAGCCGTTGTCGCGGAACTGTTCCTGGTCGGCTCCGTGGGTGTGACCGGGTCTGGCGAGTGCTGTTGCCGCGGCGGCCGGGATCAGCCTGACCACCAGGCAGGGTGTGGCTGGCAGCGCGTGTCGCAGGTTCACAACGACGCTGGGCAGGGCCGCCTTCGCCGCCGTAGAGCGGCGCAAACGGCTGGGGGACATGTGCCTCGCCGGAAGTGACATTGGCCGACACGCTGGGGCGGCCGTGTGCCAGCAGTCGCGGCAGGAGCAGACGTCCCACGTGGACCGGGCCAGCCGGGAGGACGTCGAGCGCGTTCTGGGCGACGGCCTTCGGTGCGTCGTCGGCCGCGATGGTGATCCGTCGCTGGATTCTCGCGTTGTCGATCAAGACGTTGAGCTCTGGCATCGAAGGTCCGACCGAAGATGGCGGCGAGCCGGTCGGGGCTGCCGCCGATGCCCACGACCCGGTGGCTTTCCTGCCGATAGCGCGTGGCCGGGCCGCAGTCGACGCTTAAGTTGCTGCCGGTGATGAGGACCCGACGATACGCCTGTGTTGCCATGTAAACAGCATGCACCTTGATGCGTTTACATGGCAACACGTGGCTGGCCGGGTTTCGTGACAGAGCCGCTCGATGCCGCCGAAGCGGCACAGCGGATCGCCGGGGAGCACGCGCCAAGGAGGCCATCTCCGCAGTGGTCGCGGAGGCGATCGAGACTGCGGTGGGCCTCTCCGTGGCGGACTTCTCAGCCCTGTCCGGAGTTATCGAGAACGGCGGCGGCCGCATGGCGCGGAATGAGCTGGCAGCCATGCTCCTCTGGCACCGGCCCCAATTCCCCCCGACACCCTCGTATGAGCGTGGACTCCTTTTCGGAGAGACGGCCCTGCCGGTCGGCGCCTGATCACCCCTACGGGAGCTGGCCGCGACGCGTTGACAGCCGCAAGGCCGACCCACGCCAGGACCGACATCACGAGTTTCCGTGTCCACAATTGTGAGCACAGTCAGCACAGCAATTCCCGCCGCAGCCCGAGCGTGACCCATGACCATGAGGAGTGCAGCAGATGCGAGGCTTGGGCCAGCAGCGCAAGTGCCGGGACTACGCCTGGACGGCGGACTCAAGTCGTGCGTGCGGCGATCGCCTCGGTGACGTTCTCGACGCCTGACCCGCAGGGACGGCCGTACTCACCCGGTACCGGTGTGGTGCACTCGCTCAACATGGTGATGCCCGGGTCGTTGAGCCACGCGGTGGCCGGAGGCCCTCATGCGAGTTTCATGTGAGTCTCCGGGCCGTCCGCTGCCGCCTGCGGGGTTTACCCAGGTCAGAGGCTCGCCGTTCCCATGAAACGCTCATGTTCGCCCAGACTGGCCCACGTCGGCGGCAGACAGTGAGTGGGTGTACGCGACGGTCGCGTGCACCATCACCGGCCTGGAGTCTCGATGATCGAAGTACGTGGCCTGTCAAAACGCTATGGCGAGGTCCTGGCCGTGGACGATCTGACGTTCGCGGTCCGGCCCGGTGAGGTGACGGGGTTTCTGGGGCCCAACGGCGCCGGCAAGTCGACCACGATGCGCATGATCCTGGGCCTGGACGCTGCCAGTTCTGGGATGGCGACAGTGGGCGGGCGGTCGTACGCCGCGCAGCCCGCGCCGCTGAAGGCGGTCGGGGCCCTCCTGGATCCGGGAGCGGTGCTGCCCAGTCGCACTGCCTATCATCATTTGTTGGCGTTGGCGGCCGGCAATGGGATTCCGCGCAGCCGGACGGACGAGGTGCTGGCAGAGGTCGGCCTGGAGAGGGTGAGTCGTCGGCGTGCGGGGACCTTCTCCCTCGGTATGCGCCAGCGGCTGGGCATCGCCGCGGCCCTGCTGGGGGATCCTCCGGTGCTTGTCCTGGACGAGCCGCTCAACGGGCTGGATCCGGAGGGCATCGTGTGGATCCGCTCCCTGATGCGGAGGATGGCGGCCGAAGGACGCGCGGTTTTGATGTCCAGCCATCTGATGAGCGAGATGGAGCTGACCGCCGACCACCTCATCGTCATCGGCTGCGGAAAGCTGATCGCCGACACGACGATGAAGGACTTCATCGGGGCGCACTCCGAGCGCGAGGTCTTTGTCCGCTCCCCTCAGGCCCAGGCGTTGCGCGGCATGCTCACCGCGGCCGTTCAGGTGCGCACCGAGGGCAAGGACGCTTTGGTGGTGACCGGCCTGGAAGCCGCCGAGATCGGCGCCCTTGCCTCGCTCGGCGGAGTGGAGCTGCACGAGCTCGCTCCGCGCCAAGTGTCGCTGGAAAAGGCGTTCATGGAGCTGACCCGCGATGCGGTGGAGTACCAGTCGGAGAAGGAGACGAGTCGATGACACACGCCACCACGACGCACCTTCCCGCCGAACCGACGAACGGCCGACGGCGCCCGCTCATGTTCCGCCTCAAGCCGGAGCTGCGTCGAGCACGGCGCGAAAAGGTGGCCTTCTGGCACTGCCTGCATGCCGAGTGGATCAAGATCCGCACCATGCGGTCGACGTTGTACGTGATCCTGGGCACCCTGGCGTTCTGCATGGGACTCGCCGCGCTGAACAGCTCGTCCGCAGGCAGCGAGTACGCGGACCTGAGCCTCGCGGACCAGGCATCGTTCGATCCGCTGGCCACCAGCCTGCGCGGGTACCTGCTCGCGCAGATCGCGCTCGGACTGTTGGGTGGCCTGGTCATCACCTCGGAGTACGGCGCGCGCACGATCGTCCCCACCCTGATCGCCGTTCCGCACCGGGCGCGGGTGCTGGCGTCCAAGGCCGTGGTGCTGGTGGGCGTGGCGCTCCCGGTCGGGGTTGCCGTGTCGCTGGCCGGGTTTCTCGTCGGGCAGGCGTCGCTGTCCGGGGCGGGCGCTCCGCACCTGGCGCTCTCCGACGGCGTGGCACTGCGCGGCATCGTTGGCGGTGGCCTGTATCTGGCACTGGCCGGGCTCTTCGGACTGGCTCTGGGCACGGTGATCCGGTCCACCACGGCAACGGTGACCTCACTGTTCGGTGTGATGCTGATCGTCCAGGCCTTCGCCCCGGCCCTGCCCGGCGGACTCGGAGACTGGGTGTCGAAGTACTGGCCGCCGATCGCCGGCGGGCAGATCATCACCAGCTATCAGGACCCCACGTTGCTTGGCCCCTGGGCGGGAGTAGGCGTCATGGCCGGGTGCGTGGCGGCACTGATGACGGCGGCGTTCGTCGTCTTCCGCAAGCGTGACGCCTAGCAGGGCGGGACAGTGAAGACTGAGGATCATCAGCCGGGGACGGGTGCCATGACGACGACACAACGACTGCTACTGGTGGAGGACGAGCCCACGCTGCGTGAGCTGCTGTCCGCCAGCCTGAAGCTGGCCGGCTTCGAAGTGATTCCCGCCGAGGCGGGTGGCCAGGCACTGGAAGCGGTCCGCGACAAGCGCCCCGATCTGATTGTCCTGGACGTGATGCTGCCCGACTTCGATGGCTTCGAGGTCGCGCGCCGCCTGCGCGAGCACCCCTCCGGTCCCGGCGGCGGGCATCCGCCGATCCTCTTCCTGACCGCCCGGGACGCGGCCGAGGACCGCATCAGCGGTCTGCGGGCCGGCGGGGACGACTACGTCACCAAGCCCTTCAATCTCGAGGAACTCATCCTGCGCATCCAGGCCGTACTGCGCCGCACCAGCGGCCGGCGGCCGGATGGACTCCTGGTCGTCGACGATCTGGAACTCGATCCCGACAGCCACCAGGTGACCCGGGACGGTGAGCCGGTGCAACTGTCTCCGACCGAGTTCAGCCTGCTGCGCGTGCTGATGGAAAACGCGGGGCAGGTCCTGTCCAGGAACCAACTCCTGGACCAGGTCTGGCACTACGACTTCGACGGTGACGATTCCATCGTCGCTTCCTACATCAGCTACCTGCGCCGCAAGATCGACACGGGGGAGCCGAAGCTGATCCACACGGTGCGCGGCACCGGCTACGTCCTGCGCAGGCCCCGCGCATGAGTTCGGCTGCCCTGCGCGGGGCCATCAGCCGTCTGTCGCTGCGCGGTCGGGTCGTGGCCCTCACCCTGCTCCTGGTCGTCGCCGCCCTGCTGGCCAGCAACGCCCTCCTCGTCACGCTGCTGGAACGGCAACTGGTACGTCAGCTGGACGACAGGCTGCGCGCCGCTGCAACGACGGCGGCACAGCTGTCGAATGGGGAGGGCGTGCCCGGCGAGCCGGCACCGGAGATGCGCGACGCGGCGGAGCGCGACCTGACGGGTGACGTCTACGTCGCCTACCTCGATGCTGACGGGCAGCTGCGCCATACGCTGCGCCCGGCCAGCCGTGGCGTCCCACGGCTTCCGGTCCTCGACACCGCAGCGGTCGCGGGCCGCGACCAGCGCTCCTTCCAGGTCCCGGGCAAGGGCGACAGCGATGAATGGCGTGTCATCGCCGCCCCGTTGGCCCCCGGCCACGATGAGGACGGCAGCGTCGTCGTGGCCGGTTCTCTGGCTCCGGTCCATACGACGATCCGGCACCTGGGCGTGTGGATGCTGCTGATCGACTCCCTGGTGCTCGTCTGCTTGGGCGTCATCGCCTGGTTCGCGGTGCGGGCCGGCCTGCGGCCGCTGCGGCGCATCGAGACGACGGCAGCGGCCATCGCGGGTGGGGATCTGTCCAGCCGTGTCCCGCAGCCGGCCACGACCCTCACCGAACTGGGTCGGCTGTCCGCCGTGCTCAACGGCATGCTGGACCGCATCGAAGCCGGCGACGCCGCCCGCGCGGCCACCAACGGGCGCATGCGCACCTTCATCGCGGACGCCAGCCACGAACTG
The DNA here is from genome assembly GCF_044763565.1 of Streptomyces sp. NPDC096013. Lineage (NCBI taxonomy): Bacteria > Bacillati > Actinomycetota > Actinomycetes > Kitasatosporales > Streptomycetaceae > Streptomyces > Streptomyces sp. NPDC096013. The sequence continues at coordinate 35,905 of NZ_JBIWGK010000025.1, forward strand.
CGCACCCCGCTGTTCGGGATCAAAGGCTTCACCGAGCTGTACCGGATGGGCGGCATGCCCCAGCGCGCCGATGTCGATGTCGCCATGAGCCGTATCGAACGCGAAGCAGCCCGCCTCGTCCGCATTGTCGAGGACCTGCTGCTGCTTGCCAGGCTCGACGAAGATGCCACGGCTGATGAGCAGTTGACCCTTCGTCTTACTCCCATGGACCTGCGCACGCTGGCCGCCGACGCCCTGCACGACCTGCGGGCTCTGGCCCCCGAACGTCCCATCACCCTGACCGGCCCGGGCGGCGGTTCGCCCGGCGGCGCCCCCGTCCTGGGGGACGAGTCCCGACTGCGACAGGTCACCTCCAATCTCGTCGGCAACGCCATCGCCCACACCCCGCCCGGCACGCCGGTACGCATCGGGGTCGGCACGCTGGAGGACCAGGCAGTTCTTGAACTGAGCGATCAGGGGCCGGGAATCGCGGCCGAGCAGGCCGCGCACATCTTCGACCGCTTCTACCGCGCCGACACCGCGCGCGGCCGCACACAGACCGGCGGTGCCGGTCTCGGACTGTCCATCGTCCGCTCCCTGGTAACCGCTCACCGCGGCCGTGTCGAGGTCCGCTCCGGGCCAGGGGAGGGCACCACGTTCCGCGTCCTGCTGCCGTTGCATCCCGGCAACTCCGTCAGCAATTCCTGAGGAACGCCCGATAACCCCTCGGCCGACAGTTGCGGACAGTCGGCCGTAACCGACGCGTATTCGATTCCCGAGAACAACCGACGGCGTGCTCCACCCAGGTGTGCCGCCGTTCTGTTCGCGTGCCTCCTGCCCTTCGCGGCAGGGCGACTACCAGCGGGAGATGACACACCCGCCGAGTCCTACTTGTTTTTCAGTACAGGGGACTGTCGATACGGCTGACGACATGGAAAGGCCGGACCGCGAGGGTGAGAGACGTTCCCGATATCCAGATTTGGAGATGTCCTTTCATGGCGACTTTCTTGCATCGGGTGGGCCAATGGGCCTTCCGGAGGCGGCGCACAGTGGTGCTGGCCTGGGTGGTGGTGCTGGCCGCCTTGTTCCTCGGAGCCTCCAGCGCATCCGAGGCACCGGACGACTCGTCTTCCATGCCCGGCATCGAGTCCCAGCAGGCGTTCGACCTGATCAACAACCGGTTCCCGGGAGCCGAAGCGGACGGCGCGCAGGCCCGCATCGTGTTCGTCGCGGAACACGGTCAGCACGTCACCGCCGTCACCTATCGCTCGACCATCGACAAACTCGTTGCCGCGGTGGCCGACGGGCCACAGGTCGCCGGCGCGACCAGCCCCTTCGACACGGACGCGGTCAGCAAGGACAAGTCGACGGCGTACGCCACCGTCACCTACAAGGTCGAGAGTGACGATCTCACCGACGCCAGCAAAACGGCCCTGACCGAGGCAGTGGACCAGGCCCGTGACGCGGGCCTGACCGTCGAGGTCGGCGGCTCCGCGCTGGAGACCGACGCAGGGCAGGGCCTGGGAGAGGCACTCGGCGTTCTCGTCGCCGCGGTGGTGCTGCTGATCACCTTCGGTTCACTCGCTGCCGCCGGCTTGCCACTGCTCACCGCCATCCTCGGCGTCTGTGTCAGCCTGGCCGGGATCACCGCCGTGAGCAGCGCCTTCGGATTTTCCTCGACGGTCGGTGAACTGGCGATGATGCTCGGCCTCGCCGTCGGCATCGACTACTCCCTGTTCGTGGTCTCCCGCTACCGGGAAGAGCGGGCCAACGGACACCAGCCGCAGGAGGCGGCCGCCCTGGCCGCAGGCACGGCCGGGAGCGCGGTCGTCTTCGCCGGGCTCACCGTCGTCATCGCTCTGCTGGGCCTCTCCGTGGTCGGCGTCCCGATGCTCACCAAGATGGGTATCGGCTCGGCGGGCGCAGTCCTGGTCGGAGTCCTGGTCGCCCTGACCGCAGTACCGGCGCTCCTGGGCTTCTGGCCCAACGCGGTGCTCTCTCGCCGGGACCGCAAGGGCGGACGCCGCACCCCCACAAGGTTCTTCAACCGCATCACCCGGACCAGGACGGCCGGCACACATACGAAAGCGGCCCGGGGTGTTCGCTGGGCGCAGTTCGTGGTGCGCCGGCCGCTGCCGGTACTGCTCCTGTCGGTGATCGGCCTCGGGGCGCTCGCGGTGCCGTCGCTGGACCTGCGGATGGGCATGCCCGGCGACGAGGCCAAGTCGACCTCGACCACGGAGCGCCGCGCCTACGACGCGCTCGCCGAGGGCTTCGGACCGGGCTTCAACGGCCCCCTGACCGTGGTCGTCGACGCCAGGACGGCCGATGATCCGGAGGCGGCCGTGACAGCGGTCTCCGCACAGCTCGCCGGCACCAAGGGGATCGTCTCCGTCTCACCGGCACGCTTCAACGAGGCGAAGGACACGGCAGTGATCTCCGCCGTACCGTCGACCGCGCCCACCAGCCGGCAGACACAGGATCTGGTGCACACCATCCGCGGCGAGCGCGGCGCGGTGGAGTCGGCCACCGGCGCCGACTTCAAGGTCACCGGCACCACCGCCCTGAATATCGACGTGGGCCAGAAGATGCAGGACGCCCTCGTTCCCTATCTCGCGGTCGTCGTCGGTCTCGCCTTTCTCCTCCTGATGCTGGTCTTCCGTTCGATCCTGGTGCCGCTCAAGGCCGCGTTCGGCTTCTTGCTGTCGGTCGGCGCGGCCCTCGGCGCGATCGTCACGGTCTTCCAGCAGGGCCACGGGGCCGGCTTCTTCGGCGTCGACGAGACCGGTCCGATCATGAGCACCATGCCCATCTTCCTGGTGGGTATCGTCTTCGGCCTCGCCATGGACTATCAGGTCTTCCTGGTCTCCCGGATCCGCGAGGCGCACATCCACGGAGAGCAGCCCCGTCAGGCCGTCGTCACCGGATTCCGGCACAGCGCCCACGTCGTAGGGGCAGCGGCGTTGATCATGATGGCGGTGTTCGGCGGGTTCATGACGGGCGGCGAATCCATGGTCAAGATGGTCGGCTTCGGGCTGGCCAGCGCCGTCTTCTTCGACGCCTTCGTCGTCCGTATGGCATTCGTGCCCGCGGTCCTGGCGCTCCTCGGCAAGCGCGCTTGGTGGCTGCCGACGTGGCTGGACCGGCTGCTGCCCCGCGTCGACATCGAGGGCGAAGCCCTCACCAAGGAGGCCCACATACCGCGTGACTCGGTCGACAACCACGATCGTGAGACGCCCATGAGGGTTGTCTGACGCACGCGCTGACCGGGCCGCTCGCCCGCACCAGCCCGCGAGCGGCCCGGATCGGTCCGCGAACTCCGCCCACTTCCTCAAGGCGCCGGTGACGGCACGACGTGGAGAGAGCCCATGGTCATCCAGCTGCGACGGCACGCCGACCGGTTCCCTCGCCTCGTCGAAGCGGCCTTCCTCCTGCTGATCTACGCCGCCAGCAGTAACCAGTACCGCCGGACCGACGGCACCGACACCATGTGGTGGCCCGGCTTCGCGCTTGCAGCCATCGCCTGTACAAGCCTGCTGGCACGCCGCCGCCGTCCGGGCACCGTCGTCGTCCTCACCACCCTCGCTACGGCCGTCGCGGGCGCCCGGGGCAGCACCTTCGGCCCCCTCCTGCTGCTCCCGGTCATCGTCGCGCTGTACGAACTGACTCTGCAGGCCTCACAGCGAACCGTCCGTACGCACTGCCTCGTGGTTGCCGTCATCCTCCTGCCCACCGCACTGCTCCGGGATCCGGAGGGCGACCCGTGGCCGAACAAGGTGGTGAGCCTGGCCTTCTGGATTCTGCTGCCCATCTTGTACGGATCGGCAGTGCGCGGGCGCCGCGCCTATCTGGACACCGTCCGCGCACGCGCCGAGGACGCCGAACGCACCCGCTACGAGGAAGCACAACGCCGCGTCACCGAAGAACGCATCCGCATCGCCCGGGAACTGCACGACGTGGTCGCCCACCATATGGCCCTCGCCAACGCCCAAGCCGGCACAGCCGCCCACCTGTTCTCCACCCGCCCCGCGCAGGCCCGCCGAATCCTCACCGAACTGACCGGCACCACCACAGCAGCGCTACGTGAACTGGAGGCGACTGTGGGTCTGTTGCGCCAGTCCGAGAACGCCGAGGAATCGTTGCATCCCGCACCGGGACTTGAGCGGTTGCCTGACCTGGTCGCTGCCTTCGCCGCCGCCGCGTTGAACATCACCATCACGGTCGACGGCCCCGTGAGCCCCCTGGCGGCCGGGGTGGACCTGACCGCCTTCCGCATTGTGCAGGAGGCCCTGACCAACGTCGCCAAACACGCCGCGGTGAACATCGCACATGTCCACCTCGCCTACGCCCAAGAGCAGTTGACGATCACCGTGAGCGATGACGGCGGCCCGATCACACCTCCGCGCGCAACCGGAGGCGGCTTCGGCCTCATCGGCATGCGCGAGCGCGCTCAGTCCGCCGGGGGCCGCCTACGCGCGGGCCGCCGTCCGGAAGGCGGCTTCGCTGTCACGGCCGAACTCCCCATCAACGTCCGACCAGAGAGCAGGTCCCATGACGATCCGCGTCCTGATTGCCGACGACCAGGCCCTGCTGCGAGCAACCTTCCGGGTACTGATCGACTCCTGTGACGACCTGGAAGTCGTCGACGAGGCTCACGACGGACAGCAGGCCATTACGCTCGCCGGCATCCACCGCCCGGACGTCGTCCTCATGGACATCCGTATGCCCAGCACCGACGGGCTGGCCGCGACCGCCGCGATCTGCGCCCAACCCGAACTGCAGGCCACACGCGTGCTCATCCTCACCACGTTCCAGACCGACGAGCACGTCGCCCAGGCGCTGCGCCTGGGTGCGAGCGGCTTCCTCGGAAAGAACACCACCGCCGAGGCCTTCCTCGACGGCATCCGCACGGTCGCTTCCGGCGACGCCCTGCTGTCACCGCTGGCCACCCGGTCGCTGATCACGCGCTTCCTCGCCACAGCAGCCCCCAGCGACGGCGCCCCCGATCCCGAGCGGTTCGGCAGCCTCACCCCGCGAGAGCGCGAGGTGGTGGCCCTGGTGGCGGAGGGCAGATCCAACGACGAGATAGCCTCCGCGCTGTTCCTCAGCCCCCTGACCGTCCGCACTCACGTCCAGCGGGCCAAAACCAAGACGGACGCCCGCGATCGGGCACAACTCGTCGCTTTCGCCTACCAGGCGGGTCTTGTGGAACCGCCGCGGTGACCGGCAACGCCGGTCGGCAAGTGCACCCTCGACGCCCGGAGGGCGCCGCCAAGCCGCCTCAGCGACCCCTCACCACATCGCGAGGGACTGAGTCACCACGGGCGGGAGGAGCGCTAGACAGAGTTGCTGCCGAGGTCCTGTGCAATCCAGCCCGGTGCATCCAGGCGTACGGGCTGGGCGCCGACCAGCGCCGCCAGGTGCGTCTCCAGGCTCGCGAGTTCGGCGGAACCGATCTGCCGCTCCCATTGGTCGCGCAACTCGTCGAAGATCGATTCGCCTTGTCGTAGTACTTCGAAGCCGAGTGCGGTGACCTGAAGGCGTTTGCGGCGAGCGTCGAGAGGGTCCGCGTCGCGTGCCACGTATCCGCGCTCCTGCAGTACCGCGATGGTTTTCGCCGCTGCCTGCTTGGAGACCGACAAACGCCGGCCCAGTTCTGAAGCATTGTCCGCGCCGGCGGCGACGGCCCGCATGGCGAAGTCGTGGACGGGACGCACATCCTCGTAGCCGCGGCGGGCCAGTTCGGCGGTCGCGGCGTCCACCAGTGAGCGGAAGCCTCCGAGCAGGAGCAGTGCGAGATCAGCGCCGGATCGTGACATGGAAGAAGACTACGCACGGCCACGGGCCTGGACAACGACAACCTCGTTGTCTAACGTCATGGACAACAAGGTTGTCGAATTGGGGGAGTGACTCATGAACGCCGCGCCAAAGGGTGGTCCCGCACTCTCGGGGATCACGCACCACCGAGCAGAGGTCAACGGAACCCAGCTGCATTACGTAGCGGCGGGAAGCACCGGCTCCCCCGTCCTCCTGGTCCACGGATTTCCCGAGACCTGGTGGACATTCCACAAGCTCATCCCGCTCCTCGCGGAGACTCACCGAGTCTTCGCCGTTGACCTGCGCGGCTTCGGCGACTCCGGCAACGGGCCGGGCGAGTACGACAGCAAGACCTCGGCCGAGGATCTGCACCTCCTCATCGACCATCTTGGCGTCGGCCCGGTCCACCTCACCGGGCAGGACATCAGCGGGGCAACCGTCTTCCGCGTGGCGAGCACCCACCCGCAGGACGTACTCAGTCTCACCGCGATCGAGATGGGCCTGCCCGGGTTCGGCCTCGAAATGCTGGCCGACCCCGCCCACGGCGGCGCCTGGCACATCGGCGTCCTCGCCGCGCCCGGCATCCCGCAGATGCTGCTGGTCGGCCGGGAGCGCGAGTTCCTGGGACAGTTCGCATTCCCCGCCATGAGCGCGACCCCGGGAGCGATCACCGACGCCGACATCGAGGAGTTCGTCCGCACCTACTCGCGCCCCGACGGGTGGCGCGGAGCGGTCGGCCTCTACCAGTCGATGCTGCGGGAGGGCCCCGAAATCAAGGCTCTCGCCGACACGCACGGCCTGACCGTACCCGTACTCGCGGTCGGCGCGGGCGGAGGCCCCTTCACCGCCGACACCATGTCCCAGGTCGCGGCAACCGACATACGCTCGGTGTCACTCGACGGCGTCGGTCACTACGCCGCGATGGAGGCCCCCGACAAGTTGGCGAAGGCCATCCTCCGATTCGTCGGAGACATCGACGCCGTCTAACGGTTCCCGGGCACCTGCCCAAAGCATCACCCCGGCGTCTGCGGGGCCTCGCGTCGCGACGCGGCGGCCGTCGGTGCGAATCGCGCCGCGCAGGGACTTGCCGTCCACCGCGACCGCTGGCCGCATCGGACGGGCCGGCGGGTGTCTCTCCTGATCGGCGGTGGGGGAGGCCACACGAGAGGCGAGCCGGCAGCAGATCGCGACGGCCAGGACGTACGGCACCGGGTGACGGTGGCCCTGGCCCTGGCGGTGGCGCGGGGCGAGCACGCGGGATAGCCGCGCCGGCAGGTCGGGTGGTTCGTCCGGGCAGGCCGGATCACGGCCCGCGAGTTGCCCCGGCCCGTTGGGACCGGGCGATGACGACACGCCAGGCATGGTCTTCCGTTGTGCTGGTCAGTCAACTCAACACTCAAGGATCACCGGACGCCGTGCTCAGGCGTACCCGCCGCCCGCCACGAATGGCCCACCTCCGCCGACTCGGGGTATCAGGCTCGAACCGGCGGCTTTGGACCGACCGCGAGAACGTCGGAGCCGTGGGGGCGCGACCTGTTGAATTCGGTCCTGTGGAAGGCCGCGTACGTTCCGGTGCTCAGGCGGACCCTGGTCGCCTGACGGCTCCGTTTTTCCGGAACGCTGCGCTGCGGGCGAGTCAATACCTGTGTTTGCGGGATCAGAGTTTGACGGTCCATACGGCGAGAGTTTTTGCCGCATTGGGCGGAGTCGAATTGTTTGACGTACGCGGGCAGTGGAGGCATGCTACGGTTCATCTCAGTTGCAGTTTTGGTTCCCGAGACTTCAAGTGCTCCCGCTCGACTTCGGTCGGGGAGAGTGCTTTTGTATTTCCGGTCTTTTCCCGGAGGGGCAATCATTGCGGCGACGCGGTGTCCGTGCAGTGCGGATTCCGATGTACTGCCCCGAAGGAGATATGACATGGCTGCTGGTACCGTGAAGTGGTTCAATGCGGAAAAGGGCTTCGGCTTCATCGAGCAGGATGGTGGCGGCGCTGACGTGTTCGCCCACTACTCGAACATCGCCGCCCAGGGTTTCCGCGAGCTGCTGGAGGGCCAGAAGGTGACCTTCGACATCGCGCAGGGCCAGAAGGGCCCGACGGCTGAGAACATCGTTCCGGCCTGACGCTGACGCGCACTTTGTAGCTGGGGCCCGCATCCTTCGGGGTGCGGGCCCCAGCTATGTGTTTCCCGTAGCGGCTCCACCTGCCGGACGTCGCGAAGGCGTCCGCGGCCGCATCATATGCGGCCCATCATCAGGGATTCCGGCGCATCCCGAAAAAACGCACAGAAGTAGACGCACGCATTCTGCGCCCCTGTCGCGTCACCAATTTTAGCGCCCGTGTCTGCGTGAATTTCCGTGGACCAGATCTGCTTTCTTTTACCATCGGCCCATACTTGTGGTTCTCCGTGCTCAACACTGTGGGAATTCCTTGATATGTGCCACATCGAGGAAGGTTCCGCATGAACCGCACACGTACGAACGACCGCTTTGCCCGCACCCGTAACGGCAGCGCCGGCGCTGGCGCCGGGAAGGATGGCAGCCGCTTCGGCTCTCCGACGCCGCGCCGTTCCGGCGGGCCTGTCCGGTCCGGTGGTTACGGCCGTCGGCCCGCCGCGGTGCAGGGGGAGTTCGCGCTCCCCGAGACGATCACCCCGGCGCTGCCCGCCGTCGAGAGTTTCGCCGATCTCGACATGCCCGAGCAGTTGCTGGCGGAACTCGGCAGGCAGGGTGTGAGTGCGCCGTTCCCGATCCAGGGTGCGACGCTGCCGAACACGCTGGCGGGCCGTGACGTCCTGGGCCGTGGGCGCACCGGTTCCGGCAAGACCCTCGCCTTCGGCCTTGCCCTGCTGGCCCGCATGGCCGGACAGCGTGCTGAGCCCCGCCAGCCGCTGGGGCTGATCCTTGTACCGACGCGTGAGCTGGCGCAGCAGGTGACCGACGCGCTCACTCCGTACGCCCGCTCGGTCAGGTTGCGGCTGGCCACCGTGGTGGGCGGGATGTCGATCGGCCGGCAGGCTGCCGCGCTGCGAGGCGGTGCGGAGATCGTCGTCGCGACCCCGGGCCGGCTCAAGGATCTCATCGACCGCGGTGACTGCCGTCTGAACCAGGTGGGCATCACGGTGCTGGACGAGGCCGACCAGATGGCCGACATGGGGTTCATGCCGCAGGTCACCGCGCTGCTCGACCAGGTGCGTCCGGAGGGGCAGAGGATGCTGTTCTCCGCCACCTTGGACCGTAACGTCGACCTGCTGGTGCGCCGCTACCTGACCGACCCGGTCGTGCATTCGGTCGACCCGTCGGCCGGTGCGGTCACGACGATGGAGCACCACATCCTGCACGTCCACGGCGCCGACAAGCACGCCGCCACGACCGAGATCGCCGCCCGCGAGGGCCGGGTGATCATGTTCCTGGACACCAAGCACGCCGTCGACCGGCTGACCCAGGACCTGCTCAACAGCGGGGTACGGGCCGCCGCGCTGCACGGCGGCAAGTCGCAGCCGCAGCGCACGCGCACACTGGCGCAGTTCAAGACGGGCCACGTCAGCGTGCTGGTGGCGACCAACGTGGCGGCGCGGGGCATCCACGTCGACAACCTCGACCTCGTCGTCAACGTCGACCCGCCGACCGACCACAAGGACTACCTCCACCGCGGTGGCCGTACCGCCCGTGCCGGTGAGTCCGTCCGCGTCGTCACCCTGGTCACACCCAGCCAGCGTCGCGGCATGGTCCGCCTCATGACGGACGCCGGGATCCGGCCGCAGACCACCCAGATCCGCTCGGGTGACGAAGTCCTGCACCGGATCACCGGCGCCCAGGCCCCGTCCGGCATCCCGGTCGTCATCACCGCACCGGTGACCGAACGCCCCAAGCGCGGCGCCACCTCCCGGGGCCGGCGCCGCTCTTCTTCGACTCCCCGCCGCGCGCCCGCACGTCGGACCGCCTTCGATACGGCGGTGTAGAGCCTTCGTGATCAGGACGCTGACCCATCTCTGCAGGAGGCACCTTTTGACGCTGGTTCAGATGCAGCTCCACCCGGTGAACGCCGGCCCCTTGCCCACGACGGTGACCGACGTCGTGGATGCGGACGGACCGCAGGTCTGGGACGACATGAGCGTCGAGGTGGCGCTGTCCGTCATGGCCGCCGCCCGCACGGACCGGCTGGTCGTCTGCGATCAGGACGGCCAGTGCACCGGCCTGGTCACCCGGACCGAACTCGCCGCTGTGCGCGACAGCTCCGCCTACACGGACCGCGTCCGCCTGCGCGACATCCTCGGTGACTACCGCTCCTTCACGTCGCCCGTGATGACGATGGCCGAAGCCATGCACGCGATGCGCTCCCGTCGGCTCGGTGCCCTGCCGGCGGCCGACGGACAAAGCGGCGCCCGAGGCGTCCTCGCGCTCTCCCGCTGATCCGCCTTAGGTCGGCCCGTTCTCCCCTTCTCGAGTCCCGCCTCGGGGGAGGGCGCGGCAGGTGAAGCCGAGCTTGGCCATGGCGCGGACGACTTCGTGGGCGCTGAAGTCGCGGCGGTCCTGGCGGGTGAGGAGTAGGTATCCACGAGCCGCTCCGGCACGCTTCAGCGACGCTCGGCACTCCCGTGTCTGTCTGACCGACGCAACAGGTACGAGTCGACCTCTGAACAGCAGTGGGCCCGGCCGGTGGAAGCTGGCCGGGCCCACGCTGCGTTCCTCTACGACGGGTCCGTGTGACCCGGTGCATCCCGCCCATTTCAGGGATTCCCACGGGGCCCTGGAGAATCCGGGCGACGTGGAGATAGCTACCTTTGCCCGCCGGTCGGCTGTTTCAGCGGCGGCGTCGCCGGGCGAGGAGCGCCTTGACAGTCTTGCCGCGCAAGATCCGGCGGGCGACAGCACACAGACCAGACCGGCACCCACCATGACCGCGTCCCACCGCCGAGATGTCCGCCCACCGGTCAATCCCGGCCGAGCGTCCGCCGCGTTCACGCGGACGACTCGGGACCGCGCAGGCGGTGGCTTCTCGACGACCCATACGGCGTGTTGCCATGCCGGGCACCTGTCTTGTGCACCGCGTGTGTTTGATACCGGACCCCCGTCGCGAAGGCGTGTCGCATCCGGCGATGCGGAGCCCCGGGTTCAGCGGCGACTTGTGTCTGAAAAAACCCCCAACGGGATGATTCGTTATGTATGCGGCGTGGTCGTGCATCCGTCGGCGCGTATCGGTGCGAAGACCCAGTGCGGTGCGGGCGAAGAGGACCTGCCGGCGGAGTGAGGAGGGTCCATGCCTGACGGTGCGGTGCGCGAGGCGCCTGTCTTCGGAGGGAGATCCTCCGAAGTGCCCGATACCGGGTGGGCGACGGGCGCGGAGGGTGTCGAGGGTGTGGATGGTGAGCTGACCTGGCACGGGTTGGGCCTGGAGACGGTGGCCTCCATGCTGGTCGTCTCACTGTCCCGGCAGGGAGACCGTTTCTTCGAGGCGCGGTGTCAGTGGCCGCGGATGCATCCGCTGAACGAGCGCGTCAATGTCGTGGAACATCACCCCCTGATCGTCGTTGAGTCCACCCGGCAGATCGCCGCGGCCGTCCAGCGCGGGCATCTCCGCGCCGCCGGAAACCAGCAGTTCGAGGCGGTGACTGTGAGCCTGGGACTGCATCCGGGTCTACAGCCGTCGGAGAGCGGTAGCGTCACCCATGTGCGGGTCCGGGTCACGCTGAGCGACCTCGTAGCGTGTGCCGGTGCGTTGGCGTCGTTCCGCGTCACGGCCGAGTACCTCCACGCGGGGCAGGTGTTCGCGACCTGCACGATGATCTGCGCGCCGCCCGTACCGGACGAGGAGGAGCCTTCCGTCGCGGCGCCGGGGTTCGGGCTGCTTCATCCCAGTGCGGCTGCGGTGGGCGCGGTCGCCGACGCGGACGTGCTGCTCGCCCGTGGACCACAGGGCCGCTTGGTGGTCGTTCCGCGTGACCCGGCCCATCCCGTTCTCCTGCCGGGCCGACCGAGCTTTCTGACCACATTGGCCGTACTGGAGGCCGGACGGCAGGCCGTCCTGCTCTCGTCCGGCATGACGTCTCGCGCCGTGGCGGGGCTGCGTGTGGACATCCGGTCGGCGGTACCGGTCCTGGGAGCGACCGTCGCCGTCGTCTCGGATCACCTGGGAGCACATTTCGCCATGACCGCCGTCGACCGGACCGTGGCGACGGGCACGGTGAGTCTGCGGCGGTCGTGACGCGCGGAGTCCGGCTCGTGGGGCCGGTCCGGGGCAGGTCCGGGGCCGGCTCGCTGCGTTCCGATCCGCGGTGCGACGCGGCCGATGCGCCGTCCGGTCGAAATTCCGAAGGAGCGCAACCGTATGGCCGTTTTGCCACGAATAGCCCTTTGCGTGGTCGGCTCGGAGGCTGCTCCACGGAAGCCCGCGACGCGTTCGCGCATCGGAAAGGATTCGCCATGAAACTGAGCGACGAGCTGCCAGTGGACCATCACCTGACCACGGTCTACCGGTACGGCGCCGCACTCTGCGGACTCACCCTGCTTGTCTTCGGCGTCCTCGGATTCGCCGATGAGCTCAGCCCGTTCGACACCCACGGGCACCACATCGCAGGCATGTCGACCAACGGCCTGCTGAGCGCGATCTCCGTCGTCGTGGGCCTCGCGCTCATCGCCGGCGGCGTAGTCGGCGGGAACTTCGCCTCGACACTCAACATGGTGGTCGGCACGCTCTTCCTGCTGAGCGGGTTCGTCCACATCTTCATCCTGGACCGGTCGGCCAACATCCTGGACTTCGGGATGACCAACGTCCTGTTCAGCTTCGTCATGGGGCTGATCATTCTGACGTTCGGCATGTACGGGCGCGTATCGAGCAAGCTGCCGCACGACAATCCGTACTGGCGCCGTCGGCACGCCCGTGAGGCCGCCCGCGAATCCCTCGCCGTCCGACGCCGGGCCCAGGAGGAGAAGCCGGCGCTGTCCACGGGCGGCGCGAGTGCGAGCCCGGTGCTTCCCGCGGCGAACACACAGCGCGAGAGCTGACGGCGTGAGAGACCCGGCCGGTTCGTCGTCCCCGCCGCGCGGGATGGGGACGAGTTACCGGCCGGGTCGTGCCGTGTACAGGACCGCTCCCGGGGGCGGTCAGCCAGCGGGTCAGGGGGCGGCCGACGACCAAGTAGGTCAGGGGGTGGGCGACGACATGAGGTGTTCTCCATCGAGCATGAGCAGGGCTTCATGCAGCCCCTGCGGGCGCAGCAGACCGGAGTGCTGCGCCCGCCGCCAGCCGGGGCCCGTGAGCAGCACCCGGCTCTGCGTGCGCGCCCCGCGGACGCCCCAGCGGGTGGCGGCCACAAGGTGGGCCAGCGGGAGACTCGCCGTAGACGTGGACTGTGACCACAGAACCACGGCACTGGGACCGACCCGCTGCACCGCGGCCACCAGAGCCTCCGCCGGGACGGCCCCACCGAGCATCAGGGTGGCGACACCCCGCTCCGCGAGAACGGCCGTGAGTGCCTCCAGCGGCAGGGTGTGCTGCTCGCCGGGCAGACAGGCCAGAATCACGGGCGCTGAGTGCGGCGCCTTCTGCGTGGCCACCGCACTCACGTAGAGGTGACGGAGGGTCGCGGAGATGTGCCAGGACAGCAGGTGCTCCACCTCCACATAGCGCTCGCCCGCGGACTGCCACTTGCGCCCCACCGCCTGGAGCGCCGGAGCCAGGATCTCCTCCCACGTCACGACCAGTCCGTGCCTGCGCACCGCCGAGTTGAGCTGTTCCTGCACGGCCGCGCCGTCCAGCCGTACGGCCGCGCGGGCGAGTCCCTTGCACTCCTGCCGCACATTTCCCAGCGGCAGGCCGCTGCCGGACCGTGAGGCGTACGGGGACGGGGAGCCGGTCTCCGGCGGAGTGGGGACAGGCTCCGGGAGCCCGGCGGTGGCGGAGGAGGCGACTCCGTTCCCGGCGTCGCGCCCTGTCTTGTGGCCCTTGGCCACCTTCGCCGCCTCGCCCGGCGGGATGCCGGCGGCCGTCAGGCGGCACATCTCCAGGACCATGGCGACATCGTCGGTGGACCATCTGCGGTGGCGTCCCTCCGCCCTGGTCGCGGGTCCGAGGCCGTAGCGGCGGTCCCAGGAACGGAGGGTGGTGGGCGACACGCCCACCCGTCTCGCGAGGGAACCGGTACTCACCCCGGCCTCCGGCGGCACCACCGCGTCCGTCTCGGTCACGTCCATGTCGCTGGTCACTGGGGATGCCCCCCGCCCGAGGGCGGAACGCGCAGGGCACGGTCCACCGCCTGGGGTAGCCGCACGCACACCTCGTCCCCGAGTCGCTCGAACTCGCGCTTGAGAAGGGGAGTGGCCAGCCGGGCCACTCCGTGGAACTCGACGCGCGCCCGGTAGGTCAGCCGTGTCCGGCCGTCACGTTCCCCGAATCGCATGTCGTCCGTCGACGTGGCGGTCTTGTTGTGTCCTACGAAGGTCAGGTGATCGGCGTCGAAACGGTCCAACCGGTAGCGCAGTTCGGTACGACGGCCCCGGAACTCGGAGACGTTGTGCCACTCGGCTCCCACCGCCGGACCGCCGGTCCCGATCCGGTCGCAGGTGATGGTTCCCGGATCCCACAGCTCAGCGTTCGCGAAGTCCGCGAGGAAGCCCACCACGTCGGGCAACGGATGGTCCAGTGTCATGACACGCTCGACTTCGATCACAACTGCCTCCGCTCTCGACATCCGGCCGCCTGAACGCACGCTGGTCCCGGCATCTTCCTTTCTGTGCTGCCGCAGCCGACGGATGCATCTGTGCGCGATCGTTCGAAATCCGTCAACCCAAGTCGCACCGGTCGTCGGATCTCCGTGGCAGGTCTTCGTGGCAGGTCTTCCTGGCGCCCCGCTGACCTGCGCCCTCGCGTCCCGCCCGCTGCATCCGACGGACGGCCGACCGGCGAACCAGACACGTAGCACCAGAACGGCGGTGGATCAGGGAGGCGAGGCATGGACCTACGAGGCGCACGGATCCTCTTTCCCGGCGCCACCGGCGAGATCGGTCGAGCACTCGCCGTGTGGTCGAGCACTCGCCGTGTGGAGGCCATGTCCTCGGGGGCGACGATGATGCCCGGCGCCGATGGGGCGCTCGAAGTGGTGCGGTAGGGCGGCCATGGAGAGAAGACGCCCCGGCCCCGGCCCCGGCCCTTCGGTCCACCGGCCCCGGCCCGTGGAAGCGCTGACACCGTTGGCTCCCCGTCCGGTGCGGCGCGTGCTCTTCCGGCAGAGCTGGCGGGACCTGGTGTTCCTGCACTGGGCAGCCGATCCGTTCGAGGTGGCCCGGCTGCTGCCCGCCGGCACCGTGCCCGACCTTCACCAGGGACGGGCGTATGTCGGCCTGGTCTTCTTCCGCATGGACGACCTCGCGTTCGGCCGGACGCCGGCGCTGCCCTATCTGGGGAGCTTCGGCGAGGTCAACGTCCGCCTGTACAGCCGTGATGCCGCGGGTCGGCGCGGTGTCGTGTTCCGCTCCCTGGACTGCGACCGCCTGTTGCCGGTGCTGACGGCGCGATGGGCTTTCGGCCTGCCCTATCGATGGTCCCGCATCAGCGGCAAGTGGTTCGACAGCCGGTTGCTCTACAGCACGACGCGGCACGGTGGCGGCAGCCCGGGGGCACGGGTGTGGATCGACGTGGGGGACAGGCCCGTGGCGGCCGGTCCGCTGGAGGAGTTCCTCACCCAGCGGTGGGGACTGCACGAGCGATTCCTTGGCCGTACCTACTACCTGCCCAACGCACACCCCGCATGGTCCTTCCGTGAGTGCGCCCTACTGGGGTGGGAGGACGGCCTGATCCCGGCCGCGGGTCTGTCGAAACCGCAGGGGGAGCCCGTCAGCGTTCTGTACGCTCCTGGCGTTCCGGTGCGGTTCGGGCCACCTGTGCCCGTGCTCGGCTCCGGCCCGGCGCCGAGCTGACCTGTCATGGGGCCCGCGGCGGCGCGACGACAGCCGGATCAGGTCCGCGAGGCCCGAGCGCCCATGGCCGCCAGCAGTTCACCCGCCGCCCATCGGGGACCGCGCCGTCCCACCGACTCGGCCAGACCGGAGACACGTGGCTCCACGGTGGCCCACACGGCTTCCAGAGCTGCCGGGACGTCGGCCGGCGACAGGCTGTTCGGGTCGAGCACCACACCGGCGCCCGAGCGCTCCACGTCCCGCGCCACGGAGAACTGGTCGCTGGAGAACGGCAGTACCACCGCGGGTACGCCCGCCCGCAGGCACTCGGTGAAGGAATTGCTGCCGCCGTGATGCACCATGGCGTCCACGTGGTCGAGCAGCGCACGCTGCGGTACCGAGCGCGCCACCTCGACCCGGTCACCCGCGAGATCGGCCAGTGCCGCGGCCCGCTCGCCGGCCGCCACTACGACAGACACGTCCCGCGTTCCCTCCAGCAGTCCGGTGACGATGGTGCGCAGGACGTCGTCACGCGCGGACAGGAACGTGCCGAGCGCGACGAGGACGAGCCGCCGACCGTGGCCGCGCAGGCGGCGGAGGCACGCGTCCCATCCCGCGTCGAGGGGGTCCGGGTCGGCGGCCATGTGCCCGGCGAACAGGCGCACCGGTCCTTCCGGAGGCTTCGGCAGCCACGGGAAGGGCGGGTAGGCGTAGACGACCGCGTGCGGCGAGCTGAGCGCGAAGGCCCTGCCCGGGGCCGGCCGGGAAGGCGCGTGCCGCCGGGCGAAAGCGTCGAAGAGGGCGGTGAAGGCCTCGTCGTTCCGCCGCGCTGCGGTACGCAACTCCCGCAGCCGCCGGGGGTCGGGTCGCAGCACGCCGGGCCAGTCGTAGGGCACGCCGAAGCAGGCGTCGGGGCCTGCGAGCACGTAGCTGGGGTGGCCCGGGCAGAAACTCGCGTAGGGCAGACCCAGGCAGTGCAGCGCCAGGGTGACCGGGTAGCTGAGCTGGTCCACCACGTACCAGTCGGGACGCAGCTCCCGGTCGATCGAGCGCAGCGCGTCGAGCACGCCGTCCGGGTCCGCGAGCATGTCCGCGCGCCGGTGACGCGCCTGGGCCAGGAGCGCGGACACGGCACCCTCCCTGGTGGCGTCGAGGAACTCCCGTAGCCGGGCCGCCTCCTGAGCGTCCTGCTCCGTCGCCTCGGCCACCCCGGTGTTGGCGTTGCGTGTCACGGACAGCGGCACGAAGCCCACCGCTGCCTGCCGGGCCAGGTCCTCGAACGGCGGCGCACAGGCGAAATGGACGTCCGCCCCTTGTGGACCCAGTGCGCCGGCCAGGACCGACAAAGGCCGGGCGTGGGACATGAACGGGGGGCTGACGACAACGACACGCGGCATGGGCATCCTTCGGCCAGACGTCTTCCGACCCCGACCGGTCAGGGCGAGGCGAGCGCATCGTAGGCGACGTTCGGCCAGGTCGTGCCCTGTATCGATGATCACCGGGGGAGGCGCATCCGTAGGGCCGGCACTCCTGGAACCACATGGGTCAGAGCCGTCCCCGAGACAGGAGAGCCCATGGCCGGCACCGCCTTCGCACCCGCCTCGGTGCCCCAGGACCCCGGACGTCCGGCACACGCGGGCCACGGGGACCGCGACGCCCTGGTGGCCGCCCGCGCCGCGTTCTTCGACGGCTCCGGACGGACCGGGCACGCGCCCTCCACCGAAGGGCGGGCCCCACTCCCCGTCCCGGACGAGCTGACGCGGCTGTTGGACGCCGAATACGGAACAGGGCCACGGGCAGTACCGCCCGGGAACGGCCGCGGCGCGACCCGCGACGACCCGGCCGTGGCGGCGCTGCGTCGCGCGGCCCGGCTCGGTACGCCGCCGACCCCCGAGGCACTCCTCGCCCACCGCGACGGCGGCCCGAGGCTCATTACCGCCCTCACCGAGCTGTGGCCGCAAGCGGTCCGCCGACATGGCCGCCGGCGCGCGGAGAAGGCGCTGCGCACGCGACTCACCGACCCGGTCGACGCACCGGCCGTGGGCTGCCTGCTGGACCTCGCGGTGGCTGCCGCGCTGCACCCTCTCACTCCGGCCGAGGGCGCCGCGCTCGGGCAGCGCACCGCCCATCGAGCGGTGCGCCATTCCGCCTGGCGGTATCTGCACCAGATCCCAGGAGGCTCGGCCCACCTGCCCGATCCGAGCCGAGCCTCAGACGCCTACGAGCGGCTTCTGCTGACGCCGCCGGTGCCCGTGCTCGGGCCGGACAAGGACGGACGGTCGGGCTTGGTGGTCGCCCAGTCCATGCTGCTGGGACGGCTGGACTCTCCCGGGCAGGGCATGAGCGGAGGACTGGCGGTGCTGCTCGGAGATCTGGGCGATCGGCTCGCCGAGACCCACGGGATCGCCGGCGTGATCACGGTCGTCACGGCCGAGCACGACGACTTGGCGGAGGACCCGGAGCTCGTCCGCCAACGAGGTCCGGGCCACTGGGTGATGCGGCTGCCCGTGGACGCCCCCACGCCCCCGCCCCAGCCGGACATGCACCACCACCGCGCCGCGCTCACCTGGTGGGCGACCCGCCTGCTCGGCGGGATGGCGCGGCCCCTGGACGTCCTGCATGTCAGATACGCCGACGACGGCAGCCTGGCACTCGCGGAGGCCACCGAACGACTGGGCGCCGCGCTGATCTTCACGGCCACCCCCGATCCGCACCGCGACCTTGCCGCGCGTCACGCCGCGCGCGACCCGGCCGACCCGACGGCGGGGGAGGAGCTCCGGCACGATCTGCACCGGGTGTTCGTGGCCGATCGCCTCGTGGCACGTGCCGGCACGGTCGTCGGCATCCCCGGACGTGGCGGTACGGAGGAACTCGTCCGCCATTTCCCCGGCCTGGCCCGGCTCAACGCGGGAGCGGGACCGAGCGCACCACCCGAGGGCATAGCCGCGTACCGGCCCGCGCCCGACGAGGACGACCGCAGGCACCAGGCGCTCGCCACGCTCTACCGGGACGGAGCGCGCCCCGACTCCCTGGACCCGCGGGACCGCGGCCTGCCGCTGCTGCTGTGCGTGGGTCGGCTTCACCCGGTGAAGCAGCAGGACCTCCTGGTCCGGGCCTGGCTGGAGACAGGCGGTTACCGCAGCAGCACCCTTGTCCTGGTCGGCGGCAGCCCCGGCGCAGGCACGGCCGCCGAGGCCGGGATCCGCCACCGCATCGACGCGCTGCTGGCCGGCCACCCTCGGGCGAGCGCCCGTCTGGCGCTGATGCCCGCTCTCCCGAACACCGAGGTGCGCCGCCTCCAGCGTGCTCTTGCCCAGCGAACGGCGGACGCGTGCTCGTGGTACGTGTGCCCCAGCGCGAAGGAGGAGTTCGGGCTCGCCGTACTGGAGGCGATGGACGCGGGCCTTCCCGTGGCCGGGCCCCGGCGCGGCGGCGTCACGCACTACCTCCGTGACCGGGTCAACGGGCTCCTGATCGACACGTCCGACCAGGGGGGACTGGTGCGAGGTCTGCGGCGCATCGCGACCACATCCGTCGACGACCGGCGCCGTTACGCCGCCGCAGGCAGGAAACTGGTCACCGAACGATTCTCCGTCGCACGCATGGCGGACGAGCTGGCCGACGAATACATCGCTCTGCGCGGCCGTTGAGGGGCGGGTCGCGTCGTCGGTAGCTTGGCGTCCCGGCTCGCGTGGCGATACCTCCGTACGGTCAGGGGGTCACGCCCAAGGCCACCCGACACGCGCCTGGAACGCCGCCGCATGCGGAGACGCGAACGCCCGGGGGTGTGGACGCGCGGGGTGTGGACGCGCGGACAGGCTTGTGCTGCCCGACTCCGCACCCGCATCCGGCGTTCGTCATCACACCGATCATGACTCCTGTCGGCGGCAACCCTGGCTTTCGCCGTCTGCTTCGCCACTTCGGCCATTTCGATGCAAAGACGATGCGAGTTGTCCATCTTGCATCGAATGCGCACCGTGGAGAAGACACAGTCACTCTCGGCGACCGGCGGGTCCAGCGAGGAGCAAGCCATGACGACCGCAGTGCGCATCGACGCGGAGATCGACGACGGTGCCCTCGTGGACGGGTTCCTGAGCGGCGACGAGGCCTGCCTCGAAGTCCTGCACCGGCGTTGGGGTCCTCTCGTGTACGCCCATGCCCGACGGTCGACGGGGGATGCGCGGGAAGCCGAGGACATCACCCAACTGGTGTTCTTCGCCGCCTGGCGCGGACGAGCCGGATTCGCGCCCGAACGCGGAACTCTTCCCGGGTGGCTCCTGGGTATCACCCGCCGGAAGATCGCCGACGCCCTGGCGGCCCGCACCCGGCGTACCGAACTGGTCGACGCGGCGGCAGCCCAGCTGCTGCTGACGGCGGCCGACGAGGCCGTGCAACCGGAGTCCGCGCTCGACCGCGTTCTGCTGGCCGACGAGTTGTCCCGCCTTCCCCAGCCTCAACGCCAGGTGCTCAACCTGGCCTTCTACGACGACCTCACCCAGACCCAGATCGCCGAACTCACCGGGTGGCCCCTGGGTACGGTCAAGAGCCACGCGCGCCGCGGGATGCACCGCCTGGCGTCACGCCTCCGATCGGACACCGGCCGTGAACGCGCTGCATGAGGACATCGGGTTGGCGGTCATCCGCCCCGAATCGGAACGCCTCGTACCAGTGGTCTTCCGGCCCTTCGCCGATGACCTGAGGGCCCGGGTGGCGGTCAGGCGTCGAGGGGTTCGGCGAAGTGCCTGAAGCCGGTGCGCTCGCGGTGGAGGTCGAACAGCAGGCCGGCCAGGACATCGGGGTCCTTGCGGTCGTCACCGGGGGTGATGGCGCCGGGGATGATCAGTTGGGCGACGTGGATGCCGTCAGGCGCGAGCTGGTCGTGGAGCAGGCGGGCGTAGGCGCTCTCGGCGGCGAACGCGATCGAGGTGCCGGCCCGGTCGGGGTGGGGTCGGACGGCGGAGCCGCCGTTGACGAACAGCAGCAGCAGCGTGCCCCGGCCCAGGTCGCGCATGCCGGGCAGGACGTTGCGCACCGCGGTGACGGGACCGCCGACGGAGAACGCGAAGGGGCCTTGCAGGTCGGCTGCGGTGGTCTCCAGGACGGGCTTCATGAAGTCCTTGTGCGGGACGGGGCTGTACTGCAAGACCTCGATCGGGCCCAGGGTGCTGGTCGCGGCGTCCAGCGCCGCGTTCAGCGCGTCGGGATCGCGGACGTCGGCGGCGAATCCGCGGGCGGTGACGCCGTCCTCGCCGAGCTGGGCGGCGAGAGTGTCCAGGTGGGGCTGGGAGCGGGAGATCAGGGCGATGTCGAAGCCGTGGCGGCCGAAGCGGCGGGCGACGGCGGCACCGAGTCCGGGGCCGGCACCGATCAGGGCGAACGTGGTCACAACGTGCTCCTTGCGGGGGAGAGGAAGTCAGCGGGGGGTGAGCTTGAGGGTGGTGGCGCGGGCGCCGTCGGCGGTCATCGGGGGGACGTAGGCGCTCGCGGTCGCGTACTTGGTGCGGTAGGCGTCGTCGATACGGTCGTTCAGGGCCGGGTCGGTGACGGGGGTGAAGGTGACGTCCTGCTCGACGGCGCCGCAGCGGATGTGCCCGGCGCCATTGGCCTTCGCGGCCCGCCACCACGCACCGCCCGGGCCGTTGTAGGAGCGGACGAACAGGTCGTCGCCGTCGCGTACCACCCAGATGGTGGTGGGTGTGCGCAGCCGGCCGTCGGGGCGCCGGGGCTGGATGTGCAGTTCGTCGGCGCGCTCAATGCTGTCGAGCTGGTCGCTGGTCCAGTGCGTCATCGTGGTGTGTCTTCCTTCTCGCACCGCGTTTCCTGGAGGGGCGGGGAGGTAGGCGCCGGGACGGCTGCGCATGGTCGGCGATGCGGGCGCCGAACACTGCGACGGCCAAGGCGATACCGGCAGAAGCAACCCCTCATTCCGCTGGTGGGTGCCCGTGGCTGAGCTCAGGCTCTGCGTCGACCCACGCCGATGCGTGAGCGTGGCCCGTCCGGGCGGGTCACTTGCCGACCAGACCCATGTGGGTCTCGTTGTAGCGGTCACCGTGGACACCAAAACGTCCCGCTGCCGCATCCAGATCCGCCCGCTCGTCCGCGGACAGCGCCACGTGCGTGGCGGCGGCGTTCTCCTCGACCCGCTCGATACGACGGGTGCCGGGGATCGGCACGATCGAGGGGTGCTGGGCGAGCAGCCACGCCAGCGCCACCTGGCCAGGTGTGGCGTTCTTCGCCCGGGCCAGGGCGGTGACGTGGTCGACCAGTTGCTGGTTGGCGGCACGGTTGTTCTCGCTGAAGCGGGGGATCGTGGTGCGGATGTCGCCGTCGGAGAACGTGGTGGCGGTGTCGACGGTGCCGGTGAGGAATCCCTTGCCCAGGGGGCTGAACGGCACGAAGCCGATGCCGAGTTCGGCCAGTGCCGGCAGCACCTCGGGCTCGGGGTCCCGGGTCCACAGGGAGTATTCGCTCTGCACCGCGGTCACCGGGTGGACCGCGTGGGCCCGGCGGATCGTGGAGGCCGCCGCTTCGGAGAGCCCGAAGTGCCGTACCTTCCCGGCCTGCACCAGCTCGCCGACGGCGCCGGCCACGTCCTCGATCGGGACGTTCGGGTCCACACGGTGCTGGTAGAACAGGTCGATCGTCTCCGTCCGCAGTCGGCGCAGCGAGGCGTCGGCGACGCGCTTGATCTGCTCGGGGCGGCTGTCGAGGCCGGTTGAGGCGCCGTTCTCGATGCGCCAGCCGAACTTCGTCGCCACAACGACCTGGTCCCGCACCGGGGCCAGGGCCTCACCGACGAGTTCCTCGTTCACGTAGGGGCCGTAGACCTCCGCGGTGTCGAAGAAGGTGACACCGCGCTCGACCGCGCCGCGCAGCACCCGGATCATGTCCGCGCGGCTGCCCGGATTGGGGCCGTAGCTCTGGGACATACCCATGCAGCCCAGGCCGATGGCCGAGACCTGCAGACCCTGGCCCAACGTACGTGTGTGCATCGTCGTTTCTCCCCTGCCGGTGTTGCCTCTGTGGTGGTGCGGGACGCGGGTGGCGGCTGGTTCAGTGGCTCGTGTACCCGCCGTCGACGGGCAGGGCCACGCCGATGACGAAGCCGGCGGCGTCCGCGACGGCGGCGCTCTTGGCCAGGCCGATCACCCCCCCCGTGCTTGGACGCGTGGTGCGCGGCTCGCTGGTTGACACGGTCGAAGGCCTCGGCGCTCTCATCGGTCGCGTGGCAGGCGGCGCCTGGATGACGGCCCGAAGGTCATGTCCAGGCGTCCGATGGCGCCCCACCGCACAGTCGACCGTCGCGGCGGTCGGCCCCATGCCGGACGCCGCGCCGGTGACCAGGGCGCCCCGCCCCTCGACGAGGCCGGTGCGGGGGTGGCGCCCGCCTGGCGTCACTTGCCGCTGTAGACGGGGAAGGCGCTGTGCTCGCCGTAGTCCACATCGCGCAGGTCGCGCAGGACATCCATGTCATCGCCGGAGATCTCGAAGTCGACGTCGGCGTTGGAGCGCATGTGCTCGGGGTTCGCCGTCTTCGGCAGGGACACGGTGCCCAGCTGAAGGGTGTAGCGGATGCACAGCTGGGGGACGGTCACGCCGTACTTCCGTGCCATCGCCTGGACTTCGGCGTTCTGCAGGATCGCGCCGTGGGCGATGGGCGAGTACGCCTCGACGAGGATCTGCTTGCTCTCGCAGTAGGCCAGGAGTTCTGAGGGGGTGTTGCCGGCGTGCACGAGCAGCTGGTTGACGTGCGGGACGACGGTCGCGCCCGCGAGGAGGTTCTCCAGGTCGTGCTGCTGGAAGTTGGAGACGCCGATGGAGCGGATCTTCCCGGCCTGGTGGGCCTCCTCCAGGGCTCGCCAGGCCGCGCGGTTGCCTTCGGCGTAGTCGCCGCCGCGGAAGTCGTTCCACGGCTGCGGGCTGTGGATCAGCATGAGGTCGACGCTGTCCAGGCCGAGCGTGCGCAGGGAGCCGTCGATGGCGGCGAGCGCCCGGTCGTAGTCCTTGATCTCCGCGGCGAGTTTGGTCGACACGAACAGCTCGTCGCGCGGCACGCCCGCGTCGCGCACACCCTCGCCGACGCCGTGCTCGTTGCCGTACGCCTGGGCCGTGTCGATGTTGCGGTAGCCGATCTCAACGGCCGCGCGGACCGCGTCGGCTGCCCGGTCGTCGTCGATGAACCAGGTGCCGAGGCCCAGCTTGGGGATCTCGACGCCGCCTGCCAGCGTGTAGGTCTCGTTCAGGATCGTCATGTGTTCGCTCCGTTCTTCGGCAGCTTGCCGTACACCTCGTCGGTGACGGGCTCGAGCCATTCGTTGCTGACGCCTTCGCTCGGTGTGATGAGGGCGAGGTGGGAGAACCACGCGTCGGCCTTCGCGCCGTGCCAGTGCTTCGTGCCGGCCGGGACGCGGATGACAGTTCCCGGCTCCATGCTGACGGGCTCCTCGCCGTAGGCCTGGTACCAGCCGCTGCCCGCCGTGCACAGCAGGATCTGGTCACCGCCGCCGTCCGCGCCGTGGTGAATGTGCCAGTTGTTGCGGCAGCCCGGCTCGAAGGAGACGTTGCTGACGGGAACGCTCCCCGAGGCGAGCGGCGCCAGATAGCTCTGGCCGATGAAGTACTGCGCGAAGGCGTCGTTCCTTTCCCCGAGAGGAAAGATCTGATCAAATTCGTGGACAGCCATACGATTCTCTCCGTTGATTCGACACGCCCCGCTCGACCGCGCGGGGCATGGGTGCCCTGGCCCGGCGGGTGGTCAGGCGGAACGCTCGTCCGCAATCTTCTTCAGCTGCGTGATCGCCGTCATGGCGTTGGGCCATCCGGCGTAGAACGCCAGGTGCGTGATCGCCTCGGACAGTTCCTCGACACTCAGACCGTGCTCCAGCGCCTTGCCCAGGTGGTAGGGGAGCTGCTCGCTGCGGTAGAGAGCAGCCAGCACGCTCACCGTGACCAGACTGCGGTCACGCGGGGACAGCCCGGGGCGCTCCCACACATCTCCGAACAGCACATCGTTCGAGATCCCGACGAGCTTCGGCGCGATCTGCGCCAGCTCCTGGGGCGCGGACTGCTTCGCCATGCGATGACTCCTTGTAACGGAAAAGACACGGGTCCGGCAGATCCACTCTCCACGAGAGCGGCCTGCCCGGCAGCCTTAGCCATCCCCGGGATCGGGCCCGGGGCGGGCGCAGCTGCCTTCCCTGTCGAGGAAACCGCAGGTCATAAGAGGGTGGAAGGCACTGTCGTTACAGGTACTGACAGGACCTCCCAGGCCCGCCGTAGGGGGCCTAGCCTGGCGGTATGGACACCGCCCACGACATCCGCGAGTTCCTCACCACCCGCCGCGCGAAGGTCACCCCCCAGCAGGCCGGTCTGCCGGCCTTCGGCGGTAACCGCCGCGTCCCAGGGCTGCGCCGCGAGGAAGTCGCTCTGCTCGCCGGTGTCAGCATCGACTACTACGTACGCCTGGAAAGGGGGCACCTCGCGGGAGCCTCAGAGGAGGTCCTCGACGCCGTCGCGGACGCCCTGCAACTGGACGACGCCGAACGCTCCCACCTCTACGACCTGGCCGCAGCCCAGCGCGCCCGCCCCGCTCGCCGGAGCAGCAGGAAGCCGCGCGGACCCGTCCCCGCCAGCATCCAGCGCGTCCTGGACTCCATGACCGACAGTCCGGCCTTCGTCCGCAACGGCCGCCTGGACATCCTGGCCATCAATCGTCTCGGCCGGGCTCTCTACGCCCCGCTCTTCGCCGGTGCCGCCACGCTCCCCGTCAACATCGCCCGCTTCCAGTTCCTGGACCCCGCAGGCCCGGACTTCTTCCCTGACTGGACGGCGTCGGTCAACACCACCGTCTCCCTGCTGCGCACCGAAGTCGGCCGTGCTCCCCACGACAGTGAACTCACCTCGCTCATCGGCGAGTTGGTCACCCGCAGCGACGAGTTCCGCAGCGCCTGGGCCAAACACAACGTGCGCCTGCACCACACCGGCAGCAAGCCCTTCCACCACCCCGAGATCGGCGACATCCTCCTCGACTTCGACGCCATGGCCCTGCCCGCCCAACCCGGCCTCACCCTCACCGCCTACAGCGCCGAACCCGGCACCCCCGCCCACGACGGACTGCGCCTGCTGTCCGCATGGGCCGCCACCGAAGACGCAACCGCCGACGGCACGCCAGGAACCCGGATCTGACCGACGTGCCCCGCCGCCGCGCGGGCAACGGAGGTCGCGGGCTCGGGCCGTGCGGCCCTGCTCTCAGCCCGTTTCGCGCACGATCACCGGCACGCGTCCATTCACCATCGACGTCCCCGCCCGACGTGGACGATCTCCCTGAGCGGCTCCACAGGACGCGGTGGTTCGAGTCCGATCTGCACTGGTCGGCAGTCGTACCCATCCGGAACCGGCGCGGGCTGGTGACGTACTGGACCGAGAAGTTCGACGGGCGCGCCGCGGAGCGCCACCTCAACGAACTCTCGCGTTTTCAGAACCTCACCGCCACGCTGGCTGGTCACGGGGCGGGCGGAGCGGCCTTTACGAGGCCGGTCTGGTAGGCGATGACGATGAGTTGGGCGCGGTCGCGGGCGCCCAGTTTCGTCATGGCGCGGTGAATGTGGGTGCGTACCGTCAGCGGGCTGAGCGTGAGGTGCTCGGCGATCTCGGTGTTGGACTTGCCATCCGCGGCCAGGGCCATGACTTCGCGTTCGCGCGCCGTGAGGTCCGCCAGGCGTTCCGGGGGTGCGAGGTGGGCGCCGGGGGCGGGGGCCGTGAGGAAGCGGGTGATGAGGGTGCGGGTAGCTGCCGGTGAGAGGAGGGCCTCACCGGAGGCCACCGTGCGCAGTCCGGCCAGCAGGGTGTCGGCGGTGACGTCCTTGCCGAGGAAGCCGCTGGCACCGGCGCGCAGCGCCTGGGCGACGTAGTCCTCGGTCTCGAAGGTGGTCAGGATGAGGACGCGCGTGGCGGTCAGTTGCGGATCGGCGCAGATCGCGGTGGTGGCGGCGAGGCCGTCCGTGCCCGGCATACGGATGTCCATGAGGACGATGTCGGGGTGGTGGGCGCGGGTCAGATCCACCGCTTCGGCACCGTCGGATGCTTCGCCGACCACCTGCATGTCGTCGCAGGAGTCGATCAGGATCCGGAAGGTGGCCCGCAGGAGAGCTTGGTCGTCGGCGAGCAGCACCCTGATGGTCATGGAGTCTTTTCGCTTTCTTCGGCGGTGCGCGGCTGGAGTGGCAGCGCGGTGGTGACCTCGAAGCCGCCTTCGGGGCGGGGCGCGGCGCGTAGTTCGCCGCCGATGGAGTGGGCGCGTTCGCGCATGCCCATGACGCCGAAGCCGCGGCTCGGGGCGGCCTCGGGAGTGGGGGAGGTGGCCGGGCCGTCGTTGCTGACCGTGAGCAGCAGACGCGAGCCGGAGTAGACGAGCCGTACGTGCGCTGTTTCCGCTCGGGCATGTTTGCTGACGTTGGTGAGCGCTTCCTGCACGATCCGGAACGCGGTCAGGTCCACGCCGGGCGAGAGCGGTTGTTGCTCCCCTTCCGTGGTGATGGTGACGGCGAGCCCCGCCGACGCGCACGCCGTGACCAGTTCGGGAAGGCGGGCCAGTCCGGGGGACGGCTCCAGCGGTGCGGAGTCCGGGTCGTCGCTCTGGCGCAGGAGTCCCAGGGCGGCCTTCAGCTCGCGCAGCGCGGAGGATGTGGTGCCGGTCAGGTCGGTGAGGATCGCCTTCGACTGCTGCGGATTGGTGAGCACGAGGTGGGCGGCGGTGCCGGCCTGGGCGTTGGCCAGGGCCAGGTGATGGGCGACGACGTCGTGCAGTTCGCGGGCGATGCGCACGCGTTCCTCGGTGACGCGCAGGCGTGCCTCTTCCTCGCGGGTGCGTTCCGCGTGTTCGGCGCGGGCCTGCACCGCCTGTAGATAGGCGCGGCGTAGTCGGGTCATGGTGCCGGCGGCGAGGGGGAGCAGCAGCCAGAAGAACGGGCCGATCGTCCTGAGCAGCAGCGACAAGTGGTCCATGGAGTCGGAGAAGGCCGCCGCGATCATCAGTGCCACCATGGTGGTGAACCCGTAGGCGCGGAGAGTCGTCCGGTCGGTGAGGGTGGCCAGCCAGTAGAGCGCCGCCATGATCGGTGCGAGCAGCAGCGGGGTGAGCAGGTACCCCATCGCGATCACGATCACGGCGCAGACGGCGTTCACGACGACGGCGGTGCGCGGGTGGCTGCGGTGCTTCAGCAGGGCGAGGCAGGACACGCCCATGAGGATGACGGCGGTCGTGTCCTGGTCCGGCGGGTGGGCGCCGGGCAGGGTGAGTGAGGCCCCGAGCGTCGCCGAGCCCATCAGGGGAAGGATCAGCGCGAGATCGACGACGAAGGGATGGCGGCCCGTGAACGCCTCGACGCGATCGGTGTAGCGCTCCAGGCTGGTACTCATCGTCTGCTCCGGTCGGTGGGCTGGGACCATCGTGGTCGACTTCGGGTGGGGACGCGCCACGAGGCCGCCCGTGTCATTCGTCACGGGCGGCCCCTTCGGGGTGCGGGGGGTGGGTCAGGCCGTCGTCACGTGCGCGCCACTTCGAGGTCGGCCGGGGAGGACGGCTCGGAGTCCGGCTCGGGCCGACGGCTGAGGGCCTCGCCCTCCACATCGACGCGGGGCATGATCCGGTCCAGCCACTTCGGGAGCCACCACGCCTTGTCGCCGAGCAGGGCGAGTACGGCGGGCACGATCGCCATGCGGACGACGAAGGCGTCGACCAGGACCGCGAAGGCGAGTCCGAACCCGATCATCTTGATCATCGAGTCACTCTCGCCGATGAAGCCGGAGAACACCGCGATCATGATCAGTGCGGCGGCCACGACCACCCGGGCGCTGTGCCGGAAACCGGACGTCACCGCCTGGCCGGGGGTCTCGCCGTGGACGTACGCCTCGCGCATCCGGGAGACGAGGAAGACCTCGTAGTCCATGGCCAGTCCGAAGACGATGCCCACCAGGAAGATCGGCATCAGGCTCATGATCGGCCCGGTCTGTTCCACGCCGAGGAGTCCGGCCCCGTGGCCCTGCTGGAAGACCATGACGACCATGCCGAGGGAGGCCAGTACCGAGAGCAGGAAGCCGAAGGCAGCTTTGAGCGGGACGAGCAGGGACCGGAACACCAGCAGCAGAAGCACGATCGCCAGGCCGACGACGACCACGAGATACGGCACCAGCGAGGCCTGCACCTTCTCGGAGATGTCGATGTTCAGTGCGGTGGTGCCGGTGACCTCGAAGGTCGCCGCCGTCTCGGACTCGACACCGGGACGCTCGCCCCGGATGGTCGTCACCAGGTCCTTGGTCTTCTCGTCGGTCGGCGCGGTGGAGGGCACGACCGAGAAGACGGCGGTGTCACCGGCTTCGTTGAAGCGGGCCGCGGAGACGGACACGACTCCCTTCGTGGCACCGATCTCCTTGGAGATCGTCGCCGCGGCAGCCTTCGCGTCGGCGCCCTTGGCGTCGACGACGATGGTCAGCGGCCCGTTGAAGCCCGGCCCGAATCCCTTGGCGAGGTCGTCGTAGGCCCGGCGTTCGGTGGTGGAGGTCGACTTGGCCTCGTCGCCGGGCATGCCGAGTTGCAGGTCGGTCACGGGCAGCGCGAGGGCGCCGAGGCCCACCACGCCGAGGAGCAGCACGGGCAAGGGACGGCGCAGGACGAACCGCGCCCAGCGGGCACCCCCGTTGTCCTCCGTGCCCGCCTCGACACTGCCGCTCTTGCGGGCCCGCCGCCGTAGCACGGCGTCCGGCCAGAAGCCGAGCAGCGCCGGGACCAGCGTCAGCGCGATCAGTACGGCGACGACGACCGCGCCCGCCGCGGCCAGCCCCATCTTGGTGAGCATCGGGATGCCGACCACCGTGAGCCCGGCCAGGGCGATGACGACGGTGAGGCCCGCGAAGACCACCGCCGACCCGGCGGTGCCGACCGCCAGCCCGGTCGCCTCTTGGGGCGTACGGCCCCTGGCGCGCTCCTCGCGATAGCGGGAGACGACGAACAGGGCGTAGTCGATGCCGACGGCCAGGCCCAGCATCATCGCGAGAGTGCCGGTCGTCGTGGACAGGCCGAGGGCGTCGGACAGGGCCAGGATCGTGGCCATGCTCACGCCGACACCGATGATCGCGGTCAGCAGCGGCAGCCCTGCCGCGGCCAGGGAACCGAAGGTGACCAGCAGCACCACGGCGGCGATCGCGATACCGATCACCTCGGCGGACCCGCCCGCGCCGCCGGTGTCACTGAGCGCGTTGCCGCCGACCTCGACGGTCAGGCCGGAGTCACGGGCCTCGCCGAGGACCTTCTCCAGGTGGGTCTTGTCGGTCTCGGCGAGATCGCTGGCTTTGACCTTGTAGGTGACGGTCGCATACGCCGTCGTACCGTCCGAGCTGACCGCCTTCGCCTGGAACGGGTCGACGGCGGTCGCCACCTGGGACCCGTCAGCCAGTTCGGTCACGGCCTTCTCGACGGCCTTCTTGTTGTCGGTGGCGGTGACCTTCTCGCCGCTCGGGGCGACAAAGACCACCCGCGCCGTCGCGCCGTCGGCCGTGGCCCCGGGGAAGCGCTGTTCCATCAGGTCGAACGCCTTCTGGGACTCGATGCCCGGCATCGAGAACTCCTCGTCGGCGGCTCCCGGCGCCTTGAGCGCACCCAGCCCGACGGCGGCCAGGACGGCCGCCCAGACAAGGGCGACGTACCAGCGTCGCCGGAAGGCCAGACGGCCCATCCGATACAGGAAAGTAGCCACTACAGAAGGTCTCCACATCTGGTGTCGATCGTCCTGCCAAGGCTCTCGGGGAGCGGGGCGTCCTGTCGTCGTGCGCCTGCCGACAATCCGCGCTACTCAGAACGCAGTACGGACCGGCCGTCAGGTCCCCCGCTGGTACGACACCCGTGCGCACGCGTCAGCCCCGAGACCTGGCCCGGTTCGGCGCCTCGTTCACGTGGGCGTAGCGCAATGCGGGTCGCGGCGCGGCGGGGCTTGCGGGGGTCCGCTGACCGGACAGCCTTCCTCGCTGTGGCTCGCTGTGGCGTCAGCCGCGAGAGCCGGTCGAGCGTGCGGGCGTCGCCGGCCGATGTGGACCCGGTGCCTGCCTTTCTCGATCGCTACGACGATCTGTTTGGCGGCGTCGGCGGTACTGATTCTCTTCGTGGCGATACGCGGATGGGCTTACGTTGATCGACTGTGGGGCTGTGGGGGCCGGTCGGGCGGTCGCCGATGCCATTCTGAGCGTCGGCTTGACACCTGGGACCTGCGGCGTGTCGCGCTCACCCACTTTCATGAGGACCATGTCGGCGATGCTGCCGAGACCACCGTGCACGGAGGGCCCCCGCCGCCTCCAACCCCTTCTACGTCGCGGTGTTGCCCGCGCCGTCGGGCAGCAACTGCTTCTGGATGGCGCGGTGGCGGTTCGGTCTGTGACGGGGCTGAGTGCGTGGCGAAGCAAGCAGTTGCTTGAAGCCGCCCCGACGACGGTTGTGGATCGGACGCGTTTCGCGGCCGCGGCGGACGCAGCCAGGAGACTCAACGCAGCTGGCGCGCGAGCTGACTTGGCCTGCCGGTGGTGTGAGTGGGTGATGTCTCCGGAGGACTGTCCGGTGGACCCGGGGCCGTGCTCATCGCCCTTCCTGTCTCCGACGGGCTGCCCCGCGGGCGGGTCAAAGGCCTGATCAGACCGCGGCAGACCTGACCTAGTCCGAGGCCGAAGCTGTCCATGCCGCGGTGACACACCCTTCCTCCCAATGCCACCATCCCTGGGCTTCGCCATGCTCCAACAACTTGCGGATCCGAGGCAGGTCCGCCGTCGGCGGGACGTCCAGTGCGACCATCCTGAACTGTTCGATGCCCTCGCCTGTTGTGCCAAGCCGATGGAAGGTCTCCAGCACGGTCTGCCGGGCTGCCCTCGAACCTCCGTCCCTCAGCACGATCAACCGGATGGTGCAGTTGCCTGAGGCGCGAACGGTCTCCCCGACCCACCACAAGCCTTCGTCGTCGACCTCGACCTTGACGATGTCATCGCTCGCGACCCCGCGAACGAACCACGGGGTGTTGTCCAAGCGCACGGTCCCGTCTCGCAGATCCACGGCCCAGAGGCTTTCGACGGTCGCCGGAGGCCAGCCATCCTCGTCGACCTCCATTCGGAAGTGAACCTTCACGTGGGCGTCGCTGATGTTGCTCATCGCGCCATCATCTATGGCGACCGACATGACGGGAAGCGTCGGAGATCATGAGCACCGGTCTGCTCGATCGACGGGGCGCCGAGGAATACCTTCGGTGCAGCCGGGCATCGTCGGTGATCCGGGCGATGAGGTTGTCGGGTCTCCTCCGGCTGGCCGCGCTGGGCTGGGTCCGGCCGGAGGAGCGAGCAACGAAGAGGAAGTCCTGCACCGCTCCGAGTCTGCCCGACGGTCTTCACCGCGGACAGCCGCCGACCAGCACGAGTATGACCTCACCCCCCATGTCATCCCCGTGACCTGCGCATTCAGGGCGAACGCAAGTCATTGGTCACGGGTCACAGCGTGAGTGTCTGTCCGGTGGGCAGGATGCGCACGTCGGTGTCGGGAGCCAGATCGCCGGCAGCGTCTTTGTAGTGCTCGGGATGGTTGCGATCGAGTTTCACGAGGATCCGGTCGCCGATCGCGCCGGAGGTGTAGGCGTAGTGGATCGGAACCGCCAGCCTGGGGCGCAACAGGGCGGTGAGTTCCGCGGCCTGAGCCGCGTCCATGACCTCTTGGCGGTTGCCCTGCGGACGGGAGGAAAGCCCGTTGATCGGCATCAGGGCCAGGTCGATGTCGGGGAAGCGCTGGGCGATCTCGTTCAGCTCGGGTATGCGGCGGGTGTCGGCACCGAAGAAGACCGTCGTACCGTCAGCCTCCAGGAGGTAGGTGACCTCAGGCACGCCGTGGCTGGCTGGCGCGGCGGTGACGCGCACCGGGCCGAGGAGGGCGGACTGCCAGGGGTCGAGCTCGGTGACATTGCGCCACCCGTTCGCGCGGACCTTCTTTCCGGTGCCCCGGTTGACCACGATGGGCACGTTCTTGTCGGGGTAAAGGGCCAATGCCCCCAGGTCGCAATGGTCGTAGTGGGCGTGGCTGATGAGGATGCCGTCCAGTCGCGGCAGGTCTGCCGCGGTGGCGATGCTGCGCGGTTCGCCCTGGCGGTACAGCAACCTTTCGGAGAACCAGGGGTCGGTAAGGATTTTCGCGCCGTCGAAGTCAAGCAGGACGCAGGCATGTACGACACGTTCGAGAGTGGTGGGCATACGTTTGTCTCCCTTGGCGGGCTAGTTCCCTTGGTGGACTGATATGGGTCCGAGTAGTCGCGACCCCTTGGGGTCTTCAGCCACGACGCGACGGGCGATAGGGCGGAGGGCGGCCCGCACTCGATCGTCGAGTTCGCGTTCCGGCGGTTCGAGGACGGTCGGCTCACCCGGTCGGCTTCCACGACAGCCGGGTTGGTGAGCGCACCGCCGAGCAGCGGCCGATGAACGCGGTGACGCCGAACACCAGGTGCGCCTGTTTCCGAACAGGTCGCCGTATGTGCGGGCCAGGACCGCCGAGACTGTCCCGGCGAGCATGTACGCCGTCACGATTCAGCTCGGTGCTCGGTGCTCGGTGCTCGGATGCGATCCGCAGAGCCGGTCGCGGAACTTATCCGGCCTCCCCTCGGGAGTGAGTCGCGCTCACGCGGTGGCGACCGCCGTTGCGACGTGTATCGCGGTCAGGAGCGAGGCACCCGCGATCATCGTCCCTTTCCGAGTGGCGACTCCGATGACGGCGTCGCCCACCTGGGCCGCGGCGGCTGCGCACAGGATGAGCGAGCTGGCCGCACCCGACCACGCGAGGGGTGCGACGAGGGCCGCCACCCCCAGGGGCACTCCTCTGGTCGCGTACATCCAGCCGTAGAACCGTTCACCGGCGGTCGGCGTGCCACTCTCACTCAGTGCCGCCGGACGTATACCTCCCACCAGCGCGAAGGCGATGCTCGCGATCGCGCCGACGGCGTTGACACCCAGGAGAACGTTCACGAGGCGTACTCGGTCGACGGTTCGGTGCCGTAGCGCGTCCAGACCTCGGCGACGGCGTCGCGCGACAATGGCTGGCCGGACTCGACCATGGCCTTGAGGTCACGGAAGTACTGCACGTACAGGTCCGGAGTGAAGGTGTTGAGCATGACCGCCGGGTCGTCACTCACGTTGGCGAAGGTGTGCGGTGCGCCCGGCGGGACCATGACCCACGTACCGGCTCCGGCGTCGTAGTCGTCCTGCCCGACGGTGAACCGCACGCTGCCCGAGAGTATGTAGAAGCCCTCGTCGTGCTGTGCGTGGCGGTGCTGCGGAGGGCCGGCGGTGTGCGGGGGGATGGTGATTTCGCCCATTCCCAGGCGGTGTTCGGTGTTGCTGCCGTCCTCGAGGATCCGGATCGTCGACGGGCCGTTGACGATGAGCTCGCCTTCGCCGGGACCGGTGATCGACACCTTGTTCATGAAGCCTCCCTGACTGGTGACTGGTGGGTTGCCGACGCCAGGACCCTAGGGTCGGTTCGAACAAGAATGCAAGTGGACTCTTAAAAAAATAGTTGACTCCAATTCAGGGAGTGCACCCGCTATGCTTGCAGCCGGAACGAGAGGATGATCATGGTCGAGCGGAGTCGCCCGAACGGGCTCAGCAACACGATGGAACGCACCAGGTCGGCGATCATCGCGGCCGCCCGCGACCTCGCCGACACCGGAGCCGAGATCACGATGCCGGCGGTCGCAGCCCACGCACGGGTCTCGGAAGCGACCGCGTACCGCTATTTCCCCGACCTCCTCTCACTCCTGCGCGCCTCCGTCATGGCGGAGGACCTGGTCGAGGTCCTGCGGTCGGCGACCCGCGGCGACGACCCGGTCGAACGGATCGGTCAGGCCGCGGAGATCCTCGGCCGGGCGGTGCTGCGCAGGCAGGGTGCCGTCCGGGTGATCGTGGCCTCGACCATCGCGAAGCCCTCGACCTCCAAGGACCGTCCCGCCCACCGCTTCGGACTCATCGAGCACGCGCTCGCCCCGTGGGCCGACAGCTGCCGTCCCGCGCACCGCGCGGACGTGGAACAACTGGTCCGGGGTCTCGCCCTCGTGATCAGCGCCGAGTCGCTGTTCGCCCTGACCGACCTCTGTGGCCTGACCCCCGACGACGCGATCGCCAGCCTCGCGACCACGGCTCGGCAGATGACCGCAGCGGCCGTCGCGGCCATCCCCGCGACACCCGCCACACACTGAGCCGCAGAATGCGATGCTGGCCGGCTCCGCCCACGACGACACCGGCAGAACCGCCTGCTGAACAAGGTCGTCGTTGAGGCCGACACGGCTCAAAAGGCCCTGGTGGACCAGGAGTTCAAGAACAGCGTCGTGGCTCACGGCGAACAGGTGGGCATCGAGGTCGAAGTGGTCGAGGGAAACCAGGCAGACCAGGGCTCGTACCCCAGCCCAAGCGGTGGGTGATGGAGCCGACCGCAGCGGGGAGCCGTCCTGTGGGCCGGTATTGGTGCGCCTGGAGGAGCGGGAGCGCGCCAGTTCGCCACGCAGGAGGCCGAAGGCGCGAGGGAATGGGTTGCCCAATTGACCGCCATCGGGACGAACTCGGCCGGGCTGCCGAGGAGATCCGGACCATCCGCAGGCCCCACTTTGGGGACGCCCGCCCGGTCATCCCGACCTCGGAGACGGTCAAGGGGTGCCTGAATCAGAGCGTGTCCTAGGACGATATGCCGAGGCGTGTTCGGGCTGAGGGAGGGTCCGGGGCCGGGACAGCGTCGCTACGGTGAGGTTCAGTCAAGATCACGTACGAGATGCGGGTGCCCCGCGCGAACTGCCCGGTGCGTCTTCGTCGAGGCGATGGCCCCCCGTGATGCGTTCAAGGAGAGCGATGCCGAGCGACGGTTACACGTACCTGTGCGAGTTCGACGCACTGGAGGACGGCGTTCCCCGGCGCTTCGAGGTGGAGGGTGTGCCGCTCTCCGTCGTGCTCGCGGAGAAGCAGGCCTTCGCGATCCACGACGTGTGTTCGCACAGCGCCGTCTCACTCTCCGAGGGGGAGGTGGACGGGTGCACGGTCGAGTGCTGGCTGCACGGTTCACGCTTCGATCTGCGCACCGGTCACCCCCTCGACCCGCCGGCGACCCGCCCGGTTCCGGTGTACCCGGTGCAGATCGAGGACGGCTGCGTGTACGCGCTCGTACAGCGGAGGGAGCGGTGACGTGGACAGCCGATGACGGCGCCCCGGAGCGGGCCGACGCGGCCCGCAACCGTTCCCGGCTGCGGGAGGCGGCCGTCCGGCTGGTGGCCGAACAGGGCGCGGAACATGTGACCATGCACGAGGTCGCTCAGGCCGCCGGAGTGGGAAAAGGCACCCTGTTCCGCCGGTTCGGCGACCGTACTGGTCTCCTGCTGACCTTGTTGGCCGACACTGAGGCCGACTTCCGTGAGGCGTACACCTCGGGTCCGCCTCCGCTGGGGCCGGGAGCGCCGCCGGGGGAGCGGCTGACAGCGTTCGGTCGCGCTCTGATCGAGCGCATTGCCGACGAGGACGACCTGGGTGCCGCGCTGGCCCGCCAAGTCCCCCTCGACCGACGCCACTCTTCGCCCACCGGCCGGTCTTTCCACGATCACGTTGTGTCCCTCTTGCGGGAGGCGGGAATCGAAGCCGATCACGAGATGCTTGCCCACGCCATGCTGGTGTTCACGACCTTCGAGACCATGGACTACCTGCGCAACGAGTGTCAGGTCACCACCACACGTCTGCAGGCCACTTGGTCCGACCTGGTGCGGTTGGTGACCGGGGGTGCCGGAGGGCCGCCTCGCGCGTCGGAGTCATGACAGCAGGACACGCACAGCGGTTCCTGCGCTCATGGCGTCCGCCTCCCGGGAGTCGGAGGCGCTGCGGTGGATCACGACGTTCCCCAGATCACGGGACAGTTGTGCGACGAGGGCGGCGACATGGCCTTGCCAGTGCGCCGGGGCGGTCGGGGGAGCGACGACGATCAACTCCAGTACGTCCGCGGGGTGCGAGGCCGTACCGTCGACGACGGCACCTTTCAGCGCGAGGTAGTCCGGTACGGGGTGAAGGTGAGCCTGCGCCCGCTCGCGGACCATGTCGATGACGCGGTCTTGCAGGTCTGTCAGTTGACGCAGAGCCGCCCAGGCGATGTGCCCCGCGACGATGCATACGGCTTCCCCTTTGCGCCGTGGGGCGATCAGACCGAGCAGGCCGAGACGGAAAAGCGCCGCCTCCAGTTGTGTGGCTGTCACCGCGGAGTCTTTGGACAACGCGTCTAGTGTCAGCGGAGCGGCGGCATCGGCCGTGTGGTGAGCGACAAGTGCGGTGAGGAGCCGGCCGGATGTCCCGGGGAACAGGGCGGACAGTGGAGTCCGGAAGTTCATGGCGCCTCCGGGTGGTGCCGTGCGGTTCTGGACACGTGAAACGTTCCGCTTCTGCGAGGGGTTCGACCACGGGGGAGGGAGGGGGCTCGCCGGCCTCGCGGGGAGATGGCATCGACGGCGAAACCGACGAGAGGTGGATTGCGCGGACTGAGGCCCGCGTCGCTAGGCGCCGTAAGCCCGGTGGTCGGTGAGTTCCGTGACGGCCTCGCTGAACTCCTTGAGTACGTCGAGGAGTCCGGCCCTGCCCCACAGAGCCAGACCGAGAACGGTGACGCCTACGGCCGTCATGTGCACGGCACCCGGGAGGTCCCGGTCCGACAGTGCCCGCATCGTCAACTGGTCCCCGCGGGCCCAGGCCCGCGTGGCCTCCGCCATGGCGAGCTCGTAATGGGGCGGGGCCGCGGCGGCGACCTCGTCGGACCGCAGGACCAGATCGTCCAGCTTCCATCGTCTGCCGGTCAGCTCCATGATGCTGATGGTGGAGCGCAGCAAGCCGCTCAGGACGGCGTACACCTCCGTCCAACGAGCCGCGTCCAGACCGGCCAGCGCCTTCTCGACCGCGGTGGCGTCGCGGTCCGCGTAGCCCCGGACGACCTTCAGCGCGTAGTCGCTGGAGGTGTTGCGCGTTGTGTCGCTCATGTGGTGCACCGTACGGTCGCCCGGGCGCGGGGGAATCGGTCTCCCGGCGCAACATGCCTCGGAAGAAAGCAGTAGGACCGACGATCTTCATCGTGAGATCCGGGCCGCCGCCGCGTTGGCGAAGAAGCAGATCGACAGCCAGCTCGGCCTCGGCATCAAGGCCACGGTGCAGGCACTGCCGATGGTGGTTCCCCGAGGGGGTCGGCTGGTGGAGAGCGGCGACCGGTACGAGCCTTGCTGGCTGATCGATCCCGACGGAGCGACCATCGTGGCGGTCGCCCTCTACTTCCAGGAGTTGCTGGCGCCGGGGAAAACGCCGTCAACGGTTCGTTCCTACGGGATGGGTCTGCTGCGGCGGTGGCGGTTCCTGCAAGCCGTAGACCTTTCCTGGTAAGTGAGTACACGGCCCAAGTGACAGACCCGCGCACCATCCCCTGGCGCCCGCGCCGGGCGCTGTGGTGTTTGTGCCCAGCTCCCAGCCGCGAAGGGGCGGCGGAGCGCGTCAGCCAGGGAAGCGCCCCGTCGAGCGCAGTTCCCAACGGCGTTCTGCGTAGGCCAGGTCGTCGCGCCACAGTCGTCCGGCCGCTGCTCGCATCAGCGGTCTGAGTACGGGCGCGGTCGTGCGTACGGCGGCGAAACCGCGGCGCTCCGACACGGCCATGATCGTTTCGATGACAGCCGTCCGTGGCCTGCCGTGTCGGTCCGGGCCGAGGGGAGTGGCGTGGGTTTCCACGACGGATCCCCGCCCCTCGCCCTCCGTGATGTGCATGACGACCGTCCGCGGTTCTGGCGCGGTGAACACGGCTCGCACGGGGACGACGAGCCGTCCGGCGACCTTGAAAGAGACGTCAACGGCGAAGCTGTCGTCGTCCTGTGCTTCTTGTGCTTCCTGTGTGTCCGCCGTCGCGGCGTCCGGTACGTCGAGCACCGTCAGATCCACGAACGAGTACGGGTGGAACCAGGCGCCGTGCCACGGGTCCAGCCGGTTCGCGACGATGTCTTCCGGTTCGCAGGTCCCCACGCCTTGGTAGACCGCCGAAACGGCGTCCGAAGGGTTGGGCCTCACCGGGACCATGGGCGCGCTCGACGGCGCTTCACCGCCGACCTCGTCGAGTCGGACCCACACCAGGACACCGTCGTCGTGGACCGGGAGTGGTTCCCACCCTGCGAAGGCGGCCCCCTCAAGGGCGAGTCCGTGCCAATGGCACACGAGCGTGCCGCAGTGCACGGGGCTGTTGCGGAGCGGGGCACCGAGGTGGGGACACACTCCGGGCCCGGCGACCAGCAGGCCCTCGGCGTTCCGCCAGACGACGACCTCCTGGCCGGCGACCGTGAGGGCCAGGGGACGGTCGTCCCGGATGTCGCGGGTGGCGCCCACGACGTACCAGTTGCCCGACGGCCTGGCCTGAGCCCGCTTCAGCGCCTGGGCGATCACGTTCGGCCGTGCCTCGCGCCAGGTCGGTCGCTGCCGTGCCCAGGGCACCGGGCGCCGGCGCAGAGACAGCGGAAGGCGTCCGCTCCGGGCCGGTCGATCGGCAGTCACGCGATCTCCTTCTGCGCCTGGGACGTGGACTCTCGCTGCTCGGAACGCAGGCGGTCCTGAGCACGGACCGCGAAGGGACCAGTCCCCGCACGCGATGTCGCCCGGGCCGCCATCACGCGCATCAGGCCGTCGAGCGCGACGGCCGCGCGGCGCGGACGGGGCACTGCGGAGCGTCGGTGCAGGACGGCGTATCCGTCCTCCGCGATCGCGTCCAGGATCCCTCCGTACAGGACGAACGCTGTCCGGATGCACGGACGGGACACCGGGTCGAGCATCGCGAGGCCGCGCACGGCCTCGCGGTAGACGGCGCGGGTGAGGTGCTCGAAGGCTCTCAACGCCTCGACGATACGCGGGTCGCTGCGGCCGGTCTTCCTGCTCCACAGCAGGAACTCCCGGTCGACGCCGTGGACTTGGAGCAGGTCCGCAGGCAGGTACACCCGGCCGCGGTCCAGGTCCTCGCCCACGTCCCGGAGGAAGTTCGTCATCTGGAACGCGACTCCCAGGGCGGCCGCGGAAGGTGCCGCCTCCTCACGGGGTACCACCGTGCCGAGAACTGGAAGCATCTGCAGCCCGATGACTGCGGCGGAGCCGTGCATGTACGTCTGAAGGTCGTCAAGGGTCGGGTAGTCGGTGACATGGAGATCACTGCGCATGGACGTCATGAAGTCACTGAAGTGCCGGTGGTCGATGTCGTAGCGCTGGGCCGTGTCGGCGAGCGCCAGGACGACTGGATCAGTGCACTTCTTCCTGTCGAGCAGCCCGCGCTCGAGGTCCGACTGGAGATCGGCGAGGTCCCTCGACCGGCTGCCCGTGTCGAGGGGCGCGGCCAGGGAGTCGACGATGTCGTCGGCCCAGCGGGCGAAGCCGTACAGAGCGTGGACGGCCGGCCGGCGTTCGACCGGCAGGAGACGGGTGGCGAGGAAGTACGTCTTGCCGTGACGGGCGTTGAGGCTGCGGCAGCGGCTGTAGGCGTCCCGCAGGGCGGGGTCGGTGATGCCCGCCGCGTCGAGTTCACGGTTGGTCATACGAGGGCGCCTTTGCTGGTGGCCGACGAATTGCGTCCGCTGCGGGGCGGCCGGCTGGTGAGCCCGGTGACGCGGGCGGCGGCGAGCTTGCCGGACAGCAGGACCGTGGGTACGCCGACACCCGGGGTGGTGCCGCATCCCGCGAGCACGGCGTTCTCGGTGCCGCGGACCAGGTTCCGGGGGCGGAACGGCCCCGTCTGCGCGAAGGTGTGAGCCGCGGAGAAGGGCGTGCCTGCCGCGTGTCCCTGGGCCTGCCAGTCGGCGGGCGTCACCAGGCACTCTTCTTCGATGGCCGAGCCGATGCCGTCCAGGCCGCGCTGATCCAGTTCCTTCAGGATGCTCTCGCGGTAGCGCGGTGCCAGGTCACCCCACTCTGCCGCGTCCGGGCCGATGTCCGTGTTCGGGCAGGGCGCGAGGATGTAGTGCAGGTGGCGGCCGGGCGGTGCGAGACCGGGATCCGTGGCGGTGGGCCGCGTGATGAGCAGGGACGGATCGCTCATCAGGTCGCCGGTTCGGGTCAGTTCCTCGAACGTGCGGCTCCACTTGGCGCCGAACGACAATGTGTGGTGGGCGAGGCCGGACCAGGTGCGGTCGGTGCCGGCGTGCAGGACGACGGCCGACGGCGAGTGCCGGATGCGGACCGGGCGTCGGGGCGTGTGGCCGAGGAGCCGGTAGGAGACGGGCAGGTCCGGGGTGAGGACCACGGCGTCGCAGGGAATGCGGTCGTCGGCGGTCACGACAGCGGTGACCCGGTCGCCGGAGCGCTCCAGCCGTTTGACGTCCTGCCCGAAGCGAAGGGTGGCCCCTGCTTGGGCCGCGGCGTCGGCCATGGCCTGGGGGAGGGCGTGCATGCCACCGCGTGGGAAGTACACGCCGGCGACGGTGTCCATGTAGGCGATGACGGCATAGGCGGCCAGGGCCCGCGCCGGCGGAACACCTGCGTAGAGGGCCTGGAACGAAAACACCCGGCGCAGCCGCTCGTCGCGCAGATAGTGGCCGATGCGCCGGTCCATGGTGCCGAATCCCCCGAGGGCCGCGAGCCGGGCCAGGTCGGGGGTCAGAAGCTGGAGAGGGGAGTCGAAGTTGGCGTCGATGAAGTGACGCATCTGGGCCCGGTACAACCGCTCGAGCCAGCTGCGCAGCCGCCGGTAGCCTCCGGCCTCATCGGCTCCCGCGAAGCGTTCGACCTCCGCTTCCATGGCCTCGGCGTCGGTGTGCACGTCGAGGGCGCTGCCGTCGGCGAACCGGGCCCGGTAGGCGGGGTGGAGGGGGAGGAGCTCGACGCGCTGGTGGAGGCTGTCGCCGACCGCGGCGAACGCCTCGTCCGCGAGGTCGGGCATGGTCAGCACGGTGGGACCGGTGTCCATCCGGTACCCGCCCCGCACCAGACGTCCTGCGCGGCCGCCGGGAAGTGCTTCGCGTTCGACGACGGTGACGCGGCGGCCGGCACCCAGGAGGTGGAGGGCCGCGGAAAGCCCGGAGAGCCCGGAGCCGACGACCACGACGTGATCTGTGGGGCCAGGAATTTTCTTGGTCATCGGGTGGCCTCCTCGGGGCCCGCGCTGATCAGCAGGTCTGCGGACGCGTCGTCCTGGAATCCCAGGGAGCCCGACCGCCGTGGCCGGGCCGGCAGTGGGGCCGCGGCCGAGCGCAGGAGGGCGCGCAGGGGGTGAAATCCATCTGGTTCGAACACGGCGCCGTCCAGGTGGCGCATGCCCTGGGCGACCAGCCGGTCGATCTTGGCCTCGACCGTCGCGTGCGCGCCGGTGGAGTCAAGGACCTCTCGCACTTCGGCGAGGCCCGGCTCGGACAGGTCCGCGCGGCCAACGGAGCTGTCCAGTACCGCCAGTGCTGTACGGTCGCCGACCGCTTCGGCCCTGGCACGTGCCAGGGCGATCAGGTAGGTCGGTTTACCCGAGCGGATGTCGTCGCCCGAGGGCTTACCGGTGGCTTCGGGGGTGCCGAAGATGCCCTGGAGGTCGTCGCGCAACTGGAAGGCGATGCCGACGCACCGGCCCGCCGAGCAGAGAGCCGCGGTTTTCGCGTCGTCCGCCCCGGCGAGGGCGGCACCGAGAGCCAACGGCCGTTCCACCGAGTACAGCGCGGTCTTGAGACAGGCGGAACGGATCGCGCGAGCCAGCGAGAGCGACGAGGTGGTCTGGCCCTGGATGTCCAAGTATTGCCCGGCCACCATTTCCATCCGCATCGAGCTCCACAGGCCGCGCACCCTGAGAGCAGGGTCCGGAGCGAGGGGGGTATCGGCTATCACGTCGTCCGCCCACGCCAGGGCGAGGTCACCGGCAAGGACGGCCGCCGCTTCACCGAAGCGTCCCGTCCGGGATGCGGTGCCCGCGTCGGCGTACTGGGCCTGCACGTCCGCGTGCAGGGCAGGCCGGCCGCGGCGGATCGTAGAACCGTCCATGATGTCGTCGTGGACGAGCGCGCACGTCTGGATCAGCTCCAGGGCGGCACCGATCCGAAGAGCGGCGTTCGCGTCGCCGCCCCGTCCACCGCACGCGACCAGCGCCCACCAGACGAACTGGGACCGGGTCCGCTTGCCACCGTCCAGGGTGAAGCGGGCGACCCGATCCGCGAGGTCGTGGGCGAATACCGGGTCGAGAGCAGATGCTCGCGCGGTCAGATCTCCCAGGAGGTCATCGAGAACGCGTCCCACCGCCCCGGGGACGTCACGGCCGACGGC
This sequence comes from Streptomyces sp. NPDC096013, assembly GCF_044763565.1. Lineage (NCBI taxonomy): Bacteria > Bacillati > Actinomycetota > Actinomycetes > Kitasatosporales > Streptomycetaceae > Streptomyces > Streptomyces sp. NPDC096013. The sequence continues at coordinate 78,916 of NZ_JBIWGK010000025.1, forward strand.
GCGGAGATCGAGGTGGTCAGCCGGTGAGGGTGCGGGCATGACGCACCCCGTGCGTGCGTCGAGGAACTCCGCGCGGTCGTCGGTGCGCGCGTGGTCGGCAACGGTGTTGGTCTGCCGGGTGGCGCCGTGCGGACCGGACATTCCGCCGACCGCCCGGTAGGCCTGCGCCTTGCGGGGGAGCATCCCGGTTCCTTTCGCCGTGGTGAGGAACGACTTCTGTCTGAATGCATTCCGCAGCGGCCGGGGGCTCGGATGCGCCATCCGATGGAAAGGGCCGCGGCGGCCTGACACGTCACACGAAAGGCGTGACACCGAAGGGCTCCACACGATGTGTCTGGATGCCGGGCTGAGGGGCCGTCAGCCCGAAGCTTCAGGTCGAGCGCTTTCCCCTCTGGCCCTGCCGGTCCGTTCCCGGACGCGCAGCCCAGCCTGCATCCGGAAGGGACCCGGATCAGGAATGCTTGCGAGACCGTGCATGGTGCCCGCGCAGGGAAGGAGAGCAGGTGCTCGAGGCGGACGTTGCGATCGTGGGGGCGGGGGCTGCCGGACTGTCCCTGGCGCACCGGCTCTCACGGCCCCAGCCCGGGAGCCGCACAGTCTCGGTGCTCCTGATCGACGCTCCCCCCGGACCACTGCGGCCGCCGAGTCGCACGTGGTGCTTCTGGGAGCAGGACCACGGACCGTACGACCACGTTCTGATCGCGGCATGGCAGACGCTGCGCGTACGTCCTCCACACGGGCCGGCCATCGCCGACGACATCGCGCCACTGCGGTACAAGATGATCCGCTCGGAAGACTTCGAGAAGCTCGTCCACCGTGACTTGGCGCAGAGTGAGCACGTCCGATGCGTAGAGGCGACCGCCGAGACCGTGGAAAGCGTCAGCGACGGAGCCCTCGTCCACATCCGCACCGCCGACGGTCGCCCACACTCCGTCCGGGCCCGCTGGGTCTTCGACTCCCGCCCCCTCGGCAGCCTCCCGGCGGCCCGCACGACCCTGCTCCAGCACTTCCACGGCTGGTTCATCCGCTCCGACCGGCCGCAGTTCGACCCCGACACGGTCGAGCTCATGGACTTCAGAACCCCCCAGCCGGCGCACGGACTGTCCTTCGGCTACCTCCTGCCCATCGAGCGGAACCAGGCCCTGGTGGAGTACACGGAGTTCTCGTCCACCCTTCTCACACGACCGGCCTACGAGTCCGCGCTGCGGCACTACACCACGGACGTCCTCGGCCTGCGCGACATCGACATCGTGGACACCGAGACGGGAGTGATCCCCATGACAGACGCGCGGTTCGCCCGAGAGACCGCGCCGTCGGTGTTCCGCATCGGTGCCGCCGGAGGCGCGACCCGTCCCTCCACGGGCTACACCTTCGCCGCCGCACAACGCCAGGCCCGCGCCATCGCCGACGCGCTCGGAGAAGGGAGGCGACCACTGCCGCCTCCCGCCCACTCGGCCCGCTCCCGCGCCATGGACGCCGTCATGCTGCGAGCCCTGGACAGCGGACGCGTCGACGGCGCGGCCTTCTTCTCCCGCCTCTTCTCCCAGGTCCCCATGAAGCGGCTTCTGCGCTTCCTCGACGGTCGCACCCATCTCCACGAAGACATCGCCGTAGGAGTGCGCACCCCCGTCCTGCCCATGCTCACATCCGCGGCAGAACTCCTGTACCTGCCCCGCCGCCCCTTTCCCCGGCCATGACCGTCCCGCGGACGTGGTCCGCTGTTCAAGGAGACTCGATGACCCTGCTGCGCGACGAGGACCTGGCCGCGGCGTTCGACCACGCTGCTCGCAGCTACGACGTCCTGACAGCCGCCAACCCCGGCTATCACGCGCACCTGCGCCGCTCGGTACGCCGGCTCGGCCTGCACAACGGGGGCCGCGGACTGCGCGTACTGGACCTGGGCTGCGGAACGGGTGCCTCGACAGCCGCACTCGCAGCCCTGCTGCCCGAGGCGCGCATCACCGCGGTGGACGCCTCCGCCGGCATGCTGCAGCAAGCGGCCGCCAAACACTGGCCCAGCAACGTCACCTTCGTACACGCTCCCGCGGAGCGCCTCGCGGAGAGTGGCATCGACGCTCCCTTCGACGCGGTGTTCGCCGCCTATCTCTTCCGCAACGCGGCCGACCCCGACGGCGTACTGGCGACGGTGCACGACCTTCTCGTGCCGCACGGACGGTTGGCGGTGCACGAGTACACCCTCAGCGGCCGGCCCGCCCACCGCGCGATGTGGACCGCGGTGTGCGGCGGCATCGTGCTGCCCGTGGCCACCGCGCTCGGAGACGGTCGGCTGTACCGCCATCTGTGGCGCAGCGTGGTGGAGTTCGACACGGCCGACCAGTTCGCCGGCCGGGTGAGGGCTGCCGGGTTCGACCTCGTGCGCACCCTGCCCCTGCCAGGGTGGCAGGCCGGGATCACCCACACCTTCGTCGCCCGTCGAGCGCTCGCCGCCGTGGCAGGTGACCAGTGAAGGCCGGGCCGGCGCGAGGGGCGGCCCGTCGGGGCAGGGACAGGCAAGCCCGTGTCCTGACGCCGAAGCCCGGAGCCCTGCGGTTCGACGGCACCACCCCGCCGACGACGGCTGTGGTGGGCGGCGGCGTCGCCGGACTCGCAGCCGCGACCGCCCTCGCCGAACGGGGAGTGCGCGTCACGCTCTACGAGCGCGAACCGGCCCTCGGGGGACGCCTCGCCGGATGGCGGGTCGATCTGCTTGACGGCACGACGGCCACGATGAGCCGCGGCTTCCACGCCTTCTTTCGCCAGTACTACAACCTGCGCGGGCTGCTGCGCCGGACAGACCCCGGACTGCACCGCCTGACCGGGCTCGCCGACTATCCGCTCCTCCACAGCAGCGGACTGCAGGACAGCTTCCGGCACGTCCCACGGACCCCGCCGCTGAGCGCGCTCGGATTCGCCGCTCTGAGCCCCACCTTCCGCATCCGCGACCTGGCCCGGATGAACCCGTCAGCAGCCCTGCCCATGCTCGATGTCCGGGTGCCCGACGTCTATGCGCGCTTCGACCACGTCAGCGCCCACGACTTCCTGGAGTCGATCGGGTTCCCGCAGGCGGCGCACCACCTCGCGTTCGAGGTCTTCTCCCGCAGCTTCTTCGCCGACCCCCGCGAACTGTCCGCCGCCGAGATGCTGTTGATGTTCCACATCTACTTCCTCGGTTCCTCGGAAGGACTGCTCTTCGACGTCCCCGACGAGCCGTTCCCCTCAGCTCTGTGGGACCCTCTCGGCCGCTACCTTCAGGGCCATGGCGTCGCCCTCCGCACGTCCACCGCCGTGGAGAACATCACTCCCACGAGGGATGGAGGCTTCGTCGTGGCCACGGCCGAAGACGTGGTTCGGCACGACACGACCGTGCTCGCCCTGGACACGGCGGGACTGCGATCCGTCGTCGAGCGATCCCCTGAACTCGCCGACGGCCCCTGGCGCGACCGGGTGGCCCGCCTGCGCAACGCCCCTCCCTTTCTCGTGTCGCGACTCTGGCTCGACACACCCGTCGAACGCGACCGGCAGGGCTTCCTCGGCACCAGCGGTTTCGGCGGCCTCGACAACGTCAGTGTCCTGGAACGCTGGGAGGGTGAGGCGGCTCGATGGGCGGCGCGCACGGGCGGATCCGTGGTGGAACTCCATGCCTACTCCCTGACGGAAGGCCTGGACCGTGACGTGGAGCAGAAGCGCCTGCTCGAGCAGTTGCACACGGTCTATCCGGAGACGCGTGCTGCCGGGATCGTCGACGAGCGGCACGAATGGCGCTCCGACTGCCCGCTGTTCCCGGTCGGCGGATACGACGACCGGCCCGCCGTCCGCACCTGCGATCCGTGCCTCGTGGTCGCCGGTGACCTGGTCCGCACCGAACTGCCGGTGGCGCTGATGGAGCGCGCGGCGACCAGTGGATTCATGGCCGCCAACGCTCTGCTCGAACGATGGGGGCTCAGGGGCCAGACGCTGTGGACCGTGCCCGACCGCGGGCGCACAGCGGCTCTTCGGGGTCTGGCGCACTGGGGTGCGCTGTAGCCGGACCAGGCTGATCCCCAGTATTGCCTGGTCAGGTTGATATGAGTGTGGGTATGTCGCGGTGGCAGGCGGGGCAGGCGCTGGTCCAGAGGGTGAGGAGTGTCTGTAGCTCGCGGACGACTTTGCAGAGAGTTCAGGCCAGTGCTGCGTCTTTTGGGGGCCAGGCCAGTCGTTGCAGGGTGCAGAAGGCGTGCGCGACGGGGACGAGGGTGACGTGGTGGTGCCATCCGTTGAAGGCGCGGCCCATACTTCGCCACCGGCGGGCGTCCCGTCCCGGAGTACGGCTGGGCCATCGGCACCGCGTCGGCGGGCTGGGCGCAGAGCGTGGTGGAGATCCCCACCACGTAGTTCAGGCCGCGCTCCTGCAGTCCGTGCCGGAAGGCGGCGGCGTCGCCGTATCCGGCGTCCGCGATGGCCAGCGGCACCTCGATGCCCCAGGAGCGGGTCTCATCGAGCATGTCCAGAGCCAGCTGCCATTTCTCCACATGCCCGACATCGTCCGGGATGCCGCAGGCGGTGCGACGGGCGACCTTGTCCGCATCGGCCTTCGGCGAGGCGGGATCCCAGGTCTGGGGCAGGAACAGTCGCCAGTTGACGGCCGCGGAGGCGTGGTCGGACGCGAGATGGGGCGAGACGTCGACCTGGCAGTTGGTGACCTTGCCCGCGGTGCCGGTGTACTGCCGCGACACACACGCCGAGGCGCTCCCGCCTTTGAGGAACCCTGTGTCGTCGAACACGAATGCGTTGGGCCCGATCGCCTCCTCTATCCGCCAGGCGAGCTGGGCTGGGCCCGGAAGTGCGCCGGGTCCCAGGGGCTGGTGGTGATGAAGTTGGTCGGCGCCTGGCGATTTCCGTCCTTCCCGAGCCCGGCGGCCATCGGCTCGACCGACTTACGCTGCCCGTCGGTCAGAAGCCCTCGTAGATATACCTGCCCCCATCGGCGCTGATCCCTGCGCGCGAACGGCTCGAACACCTCCGCCGCGAACGCCTCCAACTCACCACGCACCGCAGCCATCTCGTCCGGAGTCACACACTTTCAACGTCACACCGGACCCGCAGGACGCGCACCACCCCAGCCGACCTGACCAAGCTCTACCAGGGTCCTCGTTATTCAGCTCGCTGCGAGCAGGACAGGTCCGCAACCCCCCTGCCGTGGTCGCTACGCAGGTGACCGCGCCGATCACCACCGCAGCAGCCGCCACGGCCGCGATCACCGGGTGCGGCTGGACGACGTCGTAGGCATTTCTGGCGTAGTGAGTTGGAGGTGGCCTTGGCTGAGGCGTCGTCTCCTTCGTGGACACAACGTGTTCGGGCTGGGCGTAACCTCGCTTCCTTCACCGATGTTCCTGAGGCTGCGGACGTGCTGGTGGTGCCGCTGCTGGATGCAGAGGACGCGGCGGTGACGCGACAGACCTCGGAGGCCTTGGCCCGAATCGGGACAGTGGCCGCCGTGAAGTTGTCGCCCTCGCAGTTGTCGAGGCTGACGGCAACCAGGCTGACTGGCTGCAGGCCGGGGTGCACGACGCGCTCGTGGGACCGGGCCGTGTGCCGTACGTTGCAACGGCCTGCAAAAATGTCGGTCAGGTCCAGGAAGTTGCTGTCCGGCGTCGGCCCGCAGGCAGACCGCATGCTCATCGGGGCGGTCTTGGCGAGAGTGTTCTCGGAGACGACGTGCACGCGTACTCCTGGGTGTCGACCTTCCCGTCCTAGGGAATGGTGCGCAGGGCGTCGCGCCATGGGAGTTCGGCGAGGGCGTCCGCCACCCTGCGCGCGTCGGCATGGGCCATGCGGGCCGCTGCGGTGCAGCCCGACAACCGGGCTTGGTGCCAGTGCATTTGTTGCTCGGCGTGGCACTGCCGAGAGCTGGTGACGGCCTTGGCGTTGTCACCGATGCCCGAGCGCGGTGGCGGGGCCGGGAAGCAGGGCCTTGAGCCGGATATCCGTAAGACGCCCGCTCTACGGCCGACGACATGGTCCCTGCGTGCACCACCCCTCGGTCGTCGCGGAGGCCACCATGACTGCCGAGCCGCGCTGGGCGTTCTCCGGTCCGAAAGGGACAAGGCGGCCTGACTGGGACCGCCTTGTCCCTTTCGGATGACCTGATGACGGTGTGGGAGGGGGCGGTGCGGCCGGTCAGCTGATGGTCTCCGCCTGGTGGGCTGGGGCGGGGTGGGGCAGCGGGATCTTCTGCGCGAGCTTGTCGCCTTCGACGTCGAGATCGGGCAGCAAGCGGTTCAGCCGGGCAGGAATCCACCAGGCCTTCTCCTGGGCGAGCGCCATGGTGGCCGGGATGAAGGTCATTCGGATGACGAAGGCGTCGATGAGAATGCCTACGGCCAGTGCGAAGCCGGCCTGTTTGATCATGGGCTGGGCGTTGAAGACGAAGCCGGCGAAGACGGACACCATGATGGTGGCCGCCGCCAGGACGACGGAACTGGCACGCGCGAAGCCGGTGACGGTGGCGTTGATGGCGGTGGCGCCGTGGACGTGTGCTTCGCGTATGGAGGTCCCCAGGAACATCTGGTAGTCCATGGCGAGCCCGTAGAGGACGCCGGTGATGATGATGGGCAGCAGGCTCACGACCGGTGCGGTGGCGTCGAGTCCGATCAGGCTCTGCAGCCAGCCCCACTGGAAGACGGCCGTGGTGAGGCCGAAGGTGGCGGCGATGCTCAGCAGGAAGCCGAGGGTGGCCGTCACCGGGACCAAGAAGGAGCGGAAGACCAGGAGCAGGACGATGAGGGACAGGCCGAGGACGGTGGCCACGTAGAGCGGAAGGACGTCGGCAAGCCGGTCGGAGACATCGATCGCGAGGGCGGTGAAACCGGCGATACCGATGACAGTGCCGTGGGCCGCGTCGATCTGCATGCTTCTGTCCCGCACGGCGGTGACAAGATCCTTGGTGGCGTCGTCGTTCGGGCCGCTGCCGGGGATCAGGCTGAGGATGGCGGTGGTGCCGGTCTGGTTCATCCCGGCCAGGGAGACCGATGTGGTGCCCTTGATGTTTCGCAGGTCCGAGGTCACCGCGGCAAGGGTCGCGGGGGTGAGGGGCCTTCCGTTTGTGGTTGAGCCGACGGCGATCAGAAGGGGGCCGTTGTAGCCGGGCCCGTAGGCGTCGCTGACCAGGTCGTAGCTGCGTCGCTGCCCGGTGTCGGTGTTGTAGCTGGCGCCGGAGGGTAGGCCCAGTTTCATGCCGGCAGCGGGCACCGCCAGGATCGCCGGGATCAGGATCGAGGCCGCGAGGGCGGCGTACCGGTGGCGGACCAGTAGTGCTCCCCAGCGGACGGCCCGGGTGCGCTCGGCGCCGCCTGCCCGCTCCTGATCCCTTCGCCGGGTACGGGTGGGGCAGATGCGTCCTTTGACTAGGCCCAGCAGGGCGGGCAGCAGGGTCAGGGCGAGCAGGACAGCGATCGCGATCGTGCCGGCCGCGACGATGGCCATGGTGCTGAGCAGCGTGATGCCGATGACCAGGAGCCCGGCCAGAGCGATGATGACGGTGCTGCCGGCGAAGAAGACCGCGCTCCCGGCGGTGCCGAGTGCGCGGCCGGTCGCTTCGTGGGGGTCCATGCCCTGGTCGAGGATCAGCCGGCGTTCCCGGTTGACGATGAACAGTGCGTAGTCGATGCCGACGGCCAGCCCCAGCATCAGCGCCAGCACCGCGGCGAGTGAGTGGATCTCGAACAGGGTGGAGAGGGTGAAGGCGCCGCCGACACCCACCGTGACGCCGGCCAGGGCGATGATCAGCGGCAGACCCGCCGCGATGACAGACCCCAGAGTGATCAGCAGGACAACAGCCGCCACGACGACGCCGACGATCTCCCCGACGCCGATGATTTCGGGGATCTCCATCATCGCCGCCGACGGCAGGACTTCCAGGCCGGCGGGCGTGGCCTGCTGCTCGGCGGCCCGGATGGTGCTGTCGATCGTGCCGGAAGGAAGTTCGAAGGTCTGCTCGTCGAACTGGAACTGCATCAGCGCCGTTGAGCCGTCGGCGGAGACGATGACCCCCGGCACCGGCTGACCTCCCTGCTGCAAGGGAACGGGTGCCTTGCCCGAGGACGGTCGCCCGGCGGCTTGGGCAACAGCCGCCTGAGCTCGCAGCAGTGGGCTGTTCTCGCCCCGGGTGACTTCCCGGGCCAGGGCTTTCCTGGCGTCGATGACGTGGTCATGGCCGTAGACAGCGTCGACGGCGGCCAAGAGGGCGGGCCGTGCCTTCGCGTCGTCGATCCGGGCGCCTTCCGGGGCCGTGAAGAGCAGCATGCCCTGGCCGCCGGAGGCCTCCGGCAGGGAGGTGGCCAATCCGTCGATGACCTTCTGGGACGGGGTGCCGTCGATGCGGACTTCGTTGCTGAGCTTGACCGGACTGGTCACGAGCAGAAGGACGATCGCCGCCAGCACGGCGAGCCAACCTCCGATGACGTACCAGGGCTTGCCGTAGGCGAACCTGCCCAGCCGGTACAGCAGAACGGACACAGAGTTCTCCCTCTGATCCAGGCGGTCCGACGGTTCGGACCGCACCAAGAAGTGAGAGGGTACTACCGAACTGGTAGTCAACTATCGATGCGGTAGGCTTCTATCGAATCAGCGGCCTCCTCGGACGTCAGAGAAGAGACACAGATGGCAACTACGGACGGCCGCACGGGTCGACGCCGGGTCGATGCCCGCTCCAGCATGGAGCGCATCGTCATCGCGGGGCGGACGGTGCTGGGCAGAGGCGAAGCCTCTCTGGAACAGATCGCCGCAGAGGCCGGCGTAGGCATCGCCACGCTCTACCGGCACTTCCCCAACCGTGAGGCGATCGTCCGGGCAGTCCTGGAGGACATCCTGGAAACCGACCTGCTCCCTCTCATCGAGCGAGCCGCCGACTCCCCGCACACCCGCCAGGCCCTTCAGGACATCGCCACGCATCTCCTCGACCTGATCACCGAAGAGCGGGGACTGGTCACCTTCGCCGGCAATTTTGCCGACGTCGCAGTGGAAGTCCTCCAGCGCTTCAGTGCCTCACTCCATCCACTTCTGGTGCGCGCACAGCAGGCCGGCGAGATCCGTGCCGACCTCACGGCCGAGGACATCCCTCACTTCCTCGTCATGGCGGTCGCCGGCCTCGCGCTCCCCGGCACCACACCCTCACTGCGCGCCCGCTTCATCACCCTGCTCTTCGACTCCCTCAACCCGGCCAACACAACCCCCCTGCCCCCGCTGCTCGTCGGCGAGAACGACCTGCGAGCCTCGCTCGGCAACGTCGCACGCACCTGATTCATGACCACCTGAACTGCCAGGTCGCCGGAGCCCACACGCATGGGACTCGCGACCGGGTCCTGGCCTTGAGACGACAGTGACTCGGAGCAGCGTGGATCATGTCGTGGACAGCTTCGCCCTCACCGTGTGAGACCGGGGCCGAGGTCCCCTCGGAGCGGTCGGGGCCGGGCAGGTCCATCGCGACACAGGCGCCGGGTGAGTGCAGATCCTGAACGTACTGGTCGGGCCGTGTCCCTGTCCGTGGGCCTGGCTGTTTTGGAGTTGTCGGCTCTAGGGGTGATCTGGTTTTTCTGGATTTCGTCGTACTGGTCGGCCTTCGGCGCGCAGCACTGCGGCGCAACGCCGGATGCCTACCTGTGGAAGGCCGTGTGTGTGGCGGTAGCCGCGCTGGTTTCAGCTGTTGTGGTCGGAGTCCGCCGGGTTCCCGTGGTTGCCGTCACCCAACTTGTCATAGCCCTCGCCATTTGAGCGGCCCTGACTGGTGCGAAGGCCGCTGGTGAAAGCGTTCACGAGTCCTCCTAGCGGGATGCCTGTCTCTCAAGTCTGTCCCGTGACGGACCTTCATCCCCGCGATGAGCTGACGCGAGCAACGCTCAGAACCTGTGGATCAGCCCGGGGAGGACGTCCGTGCTGATTACTGCGGCAGCTCCGGCGTGTTCGAGACCGGTGACGGTGCGGTCTGCACGTGGGGGAGGACGCAGGACTTCACTCCGGGATCGTGCGCTGGTACCGGGTGAGGGTCCGGCCGGAGATCGACCCGGAGGGTACACGGCCGGTGGGGACACCGCCCATGGCCTCGTAAAATGGCTCGGCGTTGGGGTCGGCGTCGATGGTGAACCCGGTGAACCCCAGCGCCCGGGCAGTCTCCACCGCATGCGTGAACAGCAGACGGCCGACACCCTGCCCGATCGCATCCGGATCGACGAACATCATGCCGAGAACACCCTGCGGCGCCACACCTTCAAGAGTCGTGAACCCCACGATGCGGCCGTCGCGTTCCGCAACAGCCGTCCGACGTGTGGCCAACTGTGGATCCCTGAGCGTGAGTTCCTCCCGACACGCCTCAAGGAACGCCGTGTCATACCCCCAGTGGGCCTTTGAGCGGAGCGCCAGATCAGACAGGAAGCCCGCTTCCCCGTCCTGGGCGGGACGGATCGAGATCGTCACTCAGTGCCTCCACGGAGTCGTTGTCACTCCATGATCCACGGACACGGTTTCAGAATGAGGGCGATCCACGGAACGGCTCCAGATTTCAGACAGACACTCACCTTGTTCTTTATCTACCCGCATGTCCTTGCAGTCGATCTGCTGAGCCTGAAGGCCTGATGTCGGGTGATCGGCTGCTCTGCCCACCGAAGTCCTGGAAGTCTTGGGGCTGCGCCTGAGCAACACGCGGCTGGAGCAGCGGTGGCCGACAGACGTTTCCGGAACAGGGCAACTTCCAACGGTATCCAGGTTGTTGACGGCATGGAGGCGATGGCCCCGCGATCGTGCGGAATTGTCTGCTCTGTGTACGAATGCCGAGCGACCGGAGGCTGCGTCCATGCGTTCCCACCGATCTGATGCGTCACCTCGCCGACGCGGGCCGCGCGCGCCGCTGACCGTGGCGGTGATCGCAGCCACGGTGGCCGCCGTGCTGCCGGCCGGCCTTCGTTTCCTGGGAGGTCCGTCGACGACGGAGACGGGCCGGTCGGCCTCTCCGGCGGTGAGCGGGCCGGACGGGTCCGGGGCGGGCGAGCCGGGCCTGTCCGGGGAGAGCAAAGCGGTGTACTCGCAACCGGACCGGCGACCATCCGGCAATACGGCTCCGGTGGCCCGGGCATCACCACGCTCGTCGGCCGGACCTGCTGGGGCGCGAGCACCACCGCGGACAGCGCCTGCTACAAGCAGACGGAGGCCGACACCACGCACGTCACCTCCACCGTCTTCAGCCGGGGCTGGGCCGCCCTGCGAACCTGCGCCGACGCCCACAAGGTCGCCGCGCTGGCGCCCGGCAAGCCCTGCACACTGACTCTCGACCTCGCGGCCACCGACCACGCCGTCCCGGCAGGACACCGACTCGCCCTGATCATCGCGGGGACCGACCGCGGCTTCGCCCAGCGGGTCGCCGACCGGCCGACGATCACCCTCGACCTGGCCCACACCTCCCTGCGGACAGCGGCTGTCGGCGGATCCAAGGCCCTCACGGCGGCGCTAGGTTGATGGCGACCGGACAGTTCACTGCGCCCGAGCGGGCAACCGTTCGGCCACGCCGTGTGGTTGACGGGGTACGGGAGGGACGACGAGGGCAGGGGCGCGACGGAGTGAGCCAATCGGCGGCGGACGGCGAGTCGGGATTCGAGGACTTCGTCGCCACCCGCGGGGACCGCTTGTACCGGGCCGCATGGCTCCTGACGGGCGACGCACACGCGGCAGAGGATCTTTTGCAGACGGTTCTGGCCCGGGTGTGGCCCAAGTGGTCGCGCATCGCGGGGGATAACCCAGAGGCGTACACGCGCCGGGCGTTGGTCAACGGCTACGCGACCTGGTGGCGACGGCGCTGGCGGGGCGAGACACCCACGGGGGACCTCCCGGAGGTCTCCCCGGCCCGGAATGTCTTCGCCGACATCGATCTGGAGCAGTCGCTGGCCTCCGTGATCCGTCAACTGCCGCCACGGCAGCGGGTGGTGGTGCTGCGCTATTTCGAGGACCTGAGTGTGGAGGAGACCGCCCCGGTACTGGGCTGCCGTCCCGGCACGGTCAAGAGCCAGGCCGCCAAAGCACTTCGGCTCCTGCGCCGCCAGCTCACGCCGTCACATCTCCTGGCAGTCGGTGAACAGCCGTGCCGCGTTCGGAAGAAGAGACGGCACAGAGGCCGGAAGAAGAACCGCTGCGTCTGATGCTGGCCCGGGCCACCCCGGCGGGCTCGAATCCCCGATGGGTCCAGGAGATCCGGCAGCGGGTGACGGCGTACCGGCGCCGTCGTCGTATCTGGCTGGCTGGCGGGCGCCACCGCCACAGTCGACGTCGCGGCGGTCGGTGTGGTGGTGCAGACCTGGCCCTCCTCCCCGCCTCCGGAGCGAACTGCGGCAGCACCGCCGGCATCCTGGGCGCCGCCCGGGTTCACCGACATCCGGCGGGCTGGTCTGTCCCGGGAGCCGAGTCGGGGGTGGCAGGTCGTCCTGCCGAGGGGCGCCCGCTCAGGGTCCGTGTCATCGTTTCGTTCAGTCCGGTTTCCCGGTCCCCGTCGACTCCTCTCAGCGCGGGCGCGGTGCTGGAGTTCTACGTCCGGAGCGATGACGCCAACGCGCGCGCGACGGTGCGTCAGGTGTACCCGGTCGACGACTGGTGCGAACGGGCGGGAGGGAACCGGCAACTGGTCGCCGTCCGGTCGCGGGCCGGCGACGGGGGGAGAGGCACGGAGCGGTTACGCCTGCCTGAACGACGCCTCGCGGGCAGTGATCGACCAGGCGAGCGAGATCCTCACCCGGACGTCCGCCACCGCGGTGGGCGCGAGCAGCAACTGAGGGGCAAGGAAACCCCTGAAGAGGAAACCATCTGCGGATGACCGGCGCGAGTCGCGTCTCGCGCAGCGTGAAGGGGCAACTGGAACGCAGCGAGGTCGACACCCTCGCCGCCTACGTCAAGGCGCTCGGTGGCAAGTTGAAGATTGTTGCTGACTGATGATGAGACCTGCGTCCTCGCCGTGAGACTGGCCGCCTTGCGCGTCGTGACGCCGCCGATGTTGGAGCCAGGCGTGCACACTTGCGCGCTCGACGAACCCGACTCCCGCAGCGCGGCCTTGGGTTCGCGCACTCCGTCGGCCGTCGGGGTACGCGGCACGATTGTCCTGGTCGGGGTCAGACGCTCCGTCCAGGTGTCCCGTAAACGATTGACCGACCACGTGCCGCGTGGTGTTGGTGGGCGGTCGGTTCAGGCGCCGGCCTGGAGGCGCAGGCCGGTCAGGGTGAGTTCCAGTGCGGAGCGGAACTGGTCGACGTCGTCGTGGCCGTCGAAGTCGTCCACGATCTCGTGGACGAACGGGAATTCCTCGGGGTCGAGTTCCCGCCAGCTCTTCGCGAAGCGGCTGAGGAATTCCTCGCGGGTCGTGGCGCCGTCGAGGACCTCCTGGGGCGGCTGCTGGCCGAGATCGACGGCGGAGCCGACGACGACGCCGATGACGGCGGACACCGCGTAGAACCGCTGGAGGGCGGTGAGGTCGAGGCGGAGCGTCTGCTGGCCGAGCCTCTCGTAGAGGCGCAGGGCGTTGCCCTGGACGTCGGTGTTGCGCATGAAGTAGTCGCCCAGCCAGGGGCGTTCGACGATCCTGTCGAAGAGCGTCAGTGCCATCTCGCGCAGGGCGTCGATCGGGTCGTCGCGGTGCGGAAGGCTCTCGATGTCGACCAGGACCGTGGCCATGACGTGGTCGGTGGCACGGTCGAGGAGTTCGTCCTTGCTGTCGACATACCAGTAGATGCTGGCCACTCCGCCGCCGAGGCGCTGGGCGAGTGCCCGGAAGGTGAGGGCCGACGGGCCGGCCTCGTCCAGCAGGGCCACCGCCTCCGTGAGGACGGACTCCATCGAGTGCGAGGCCCGTCGGCGTCCCGTACCAGAGCGGCTCTGAAGGCGTGCCATGGCTGTCGTCTCCTCGCTTTTCACGTCGCGTCTTGCATCGTATCGAACGTTGTTCTATCGTACCGCATCGTACGATGTTCGATACCCGTACAACGTTCGATGACCGTTCGCCGTTCGATGACCGAACGATGTTCGACCGGAAGGCCTGTGATGACCACCACCACGCTGCACTCACCCGCACGCGTCTACCCGTCCCTACGAGCGGCGTGGATACCCCTGGCAGCCCTCTGCCTGGCCTTCTTCGTCGAAATGGTCGACAACACACTGCTCTCGATCGCCCTGCCCACGATCGGCCGCGACCTCGGCAGCGGGACAACCGCACTGCAGTGGGTGACCGGCGCCTACTCGCTGACCTTCGGCGGACTGCTCCTCACCGCCGGGTCGACAGCCGACCGGTTCGGCCGTCGCCGAGTACTGCTGATCGGGCTCGGCGTGTTCGGCTCGCTGAGCCTGTGCGTCGTCCTCGTCACCACGGCGGGCGAGCTCATCGCCCTCAGGGCCGCGCTCGGCATAGCCGCCGCCGCGATGGCCCCGATCACGAACTCCCTCGTCTTCCGCCTCTTCGACGACAAGGCGCTGCGGATGCGCGCCATGACGGTGATGATCGTCGTGGGCATGTCCGGCTTCGTCCTCGGCCCCCTGCTCGGCGGCACCGCGCTGGCCCACGTGCGGTGGGAGTGGCTGCTGGTCGTCAACGCCCCCATCGCCCTGATCGCCTGCGTCGGCGTACGCCTCGGCGTCGCCGCCGACCGGGCCGAGGACCTGACCAAGGACGCGCTCGACGTACCCGGCGCAGTCCTGAGCGTCACGGCCATCGGGCTCGCCTGCTACTCGCTGACCAGTGGCGTCGAGCACGGCTGGCTCTCCACGATCACCTTGCTGTCGATCGCCGGGGCGGTCGCGGCCGCGATCGCGTTCGTCCGGCACGAACACCGCAGCGCCGCCCCCATGCTGGATCTGGGTCTGTTCACGAACGGCACCGTCCGGGGTGCGACCATCGCGCAGGTCGGTACGTCCATCGCGATGGCCGGCATCATGTTCGGCCTGATCCTGCACTTCCAGTACGCCTACGGGTGGAGCCCGGTGCGTGCCGGGCTGGCCAACCTGCCGATCATCGTGACCATGCTCGTCGCGACCCCCCTGTCCGAATGGCTCGGCCGCCGCTTCGGCCACCGCATCGCCTGCCTGGTGGGCGCGGCCTGCCTGGCCGGTTCGCTGGCGGGGCTGTCTTGGGGCGTCGATCACGGATACGGTGCCATCGCGGCCTGCATGGTGATCATGACCGTAGGACTGCGGACCGTGATGACGATCTGTGCGGTCGCACTCGTCGACGCGATGCCCGCCAACCGCACCTCCATCGGCGCCGCCCTCAACGACACCGCCCAGGAGGTCGGCTCCAGCATCGGCACCGCGGTGGTCGGCACCCTCATCGCCGCCCTGGTCACCACCCAACTGCCCGCCGGCACCTGGAGCCACGGCCTGGTGGCGTCCTTCTTCCACGGCGAACGGGTCACGTACGGCGTCCTCGCCATCGTCGTCGGCCTGATCGCCGCGGGCGGCGCGCTCAGCCTCACCGACTCCCACAGCGTCGAGGAACACCCCGAAGAGGACGCCGCCTGACGAGACGGGCGACCACTTCGGCACGGCCCCACGGAGCGTCCACATCGTCACCGACCACCGGCCGAGGCGAAGACAGCCCCGCGCACGAACGGTTCACCCTCGCCGCCGAGCCAACCCGGCGGCGAGGGTGTGCCGCGGCTCGGGGCTACCACCCCTACGACCCGCAGGCGTCACCCACCACGGCACCCAACACCCAACGGAATGTCCGCGCGTCGGGTTCCGACGGGGTGTCATTTGGAGGCGTCGTCGGACGGGTTCGTCTGGCTGCCACGGTTGGTCAGGAGACTGAGTACCGCGCTGGTCGTGGACATCGCCGCGAGCCTGACACACCACGAGGCGATCGCGTTGTTCCCGACGGTGGAGGCCAGCAGCGGCAGGTCGAGGAGCACACCGCTCAGCAGGACGGCGACCAGGGCGGCGACCGGCCATGTCCACAGCGCGGGCTCGTTCCCTACGGAGAGCACGGCGCCCGCCAGGGTCACGAGCGTACTCAGGACGATGACGAGTGTGGTGATGTCCATGGCGGTCAGCGGCTTCGGCTAGGAGTGGCAGAGACGGAGACAGGGGGAGCGGCCTGTGGGGACGAGTGCATGGGCGGTACGTACCGTGGCAGCGGCTGGGGGAGTGGGGTGGTCGACAGCGGAGCCGGGGCGGCGACGGCGCGGGCGAGGGTGTCCCGGCGGCGGGCGGCGAACCACAGCACGACCGCTGCGTACGCCGCGATCGCCACGATGTCGACCGCCACCCATTGCCAGGTCGCGTCGGCCGCCGTGTCGTCGTTCTTCAGGCCGTCGACGACGGCGGCTCCGAGGCCGAAGGCGATGAGGTTGTTGATCACGTGCAGACCGATGGCCGCCTCCAGGCCCCCGGTCCGTACTGTCAGCCAGCCGGCCGCCAGACCGAAGACGACCAGGTCGGCGAAGCCCCACGGGGTGCCCCAGCCGTGGGCCGCGGCGAAGAGGACTGCCTGGGGCACGACCGCGATCCAGGGAGACCGGAAGAAGCCGCCGACCGCCTGCGTCAGCCAGCCGCGGAAGACGTACTCCTCGGCGGCGGCCTGGAGCGGGACCAGTACCAGCAGCATGGCCAGCGCGGGCAGGAAGACGTGCCAGCCCGCCCATCCGGGGGCCGGAGTGTCGTCGGAGGGCAGCAGGAGGGCGGCAGCGTCGACCGCGGCGAAGACGGGTAGCGCGACCAGCAGGCACAGTCCCAGCCAGCGCCCGCGCAGCCGTCCGGTGACCGACGACGCCGTGCCGATGGGGCGGCGGCCGATCCACCGCACGGCCAGCAGGACCAGTGGAATAGCCAGCACGATGTACAGCAGGTCCAGGGCGGTGCCGGTGACCGGGCCGAACTCGGCGAAGCCGTCGTGATCTTTGGGGTAGCCCTGGTGGTTGCCCCAGCTGTCGGCGGCGGAGGACAGCAGGATCAGGGCCAGCAGCCAGCCCCCGGCTATGAACAGGGTTCCGGCCAGCGGCCGCCACCAGCGGTGACGGGCGGAGGCAAGGGCCAGCCGGTGGTAGGGAAGTTGCTCGGCGCACAGTGGATTCGTCATGGCTACAGACTGTCCGCGGGCGAGGGCCGGGTCATCGGCCCTCGGCAGGACCGCTCTCTCTATCGCTGGATAGAGCCGGATAGAGCTGGATGGAACCGGAACGAGCTGGCCGGAGAAGGCTGCTCGGGGGCGCGTCGCGCCCTACGCTCGTGTCCGACATGGAGACCATCCGTAACTGGCTGCTGCCCGCACTGCTCGCGGTCGGGCAGGCGGCCTGGTTCCTGCCCGGAAACACCCTGCGGGAGGGCGAACTGCCCAGCCCCGCCGCCTTCGTCGTCATCGTGGCCGCCGTGGTGGTGGAGACCGTGGCGCTGGGGTGGCGGCGGCGCACGCCGGTCGCGGCGCTGGGGTGGACGCTCGGAGCGTCGTTGGTGGTCCAGTCGTTGTCGACCGACGGCTCCGCCGACGTCGGCCCGCTGTTCGCGCTGTACTCCGTAGCGGTCCGGTGCCCCACTCGCGTCACGGTCCTCGCCCTCGCCGCCACCACCGCGTGCGACTGGGGGCTGTCCACCGTACGGATCGGCTTGCGGCCCTCCCTCGTGTCGGAGTTGGCGATCGCTGCCGTCGTGTACGTGACCTGCGCCGGGCTGGGCGCGGCGCGACGCCAGTGGCTCGCCGGACGGCTGACGGCGGCCCGGCTGCTGGCCGGGGCCGAGGAGAGCAGACAGCGGGCGGGTGACATCGAACGCCACCGGCTGGCCCGGGAGTTGCACGATGTCAGCGCTCACCACCTGACATCGGTCGTGGTCACCGTCGACGCGGCCCGCCGACTCGGCGGCAGCAGGCCCGAACTGGCCGTCGAGGCTTTGGCGTTCGCCGAACGGACGGGCGGCGAGACCCTGACCGCGATCCGGCGACTGGTCGCGGTGATGCGGACGACGGAGCAGGCGGACACCGCAGACACCGCGCGTGACCCGGACGGCGCAAGCCACGCAAACCTTGTAAGCGTTACGGGTGTTATGGGCACCAATGGCGTTCAGGAAGGCATGTGCGGTGCTGGCAGTGCGGGCGGTGCGGGTCGTCCGGAACTCCGCCCCGGGCCTCGGCCGATGACCCGTCCGATTGAGGAACTGGTCGCCGGTTTCGGCCGGTTGGGCCGGCCGATCGCCACCCGGATGCCCGACGATCTGGCCGGACCGGCCGGCGAGGCGGTCTTCGGCATCGTCCGGGAAGCCCTCACCAACGCGCTGCGGTACGCGCCCGGCGCCGCCGTCCGGATCGACGTACGGCGGGAGGAGGGAGCATTGGACCTCGCCGTGGACAACGACCCGCCGCGTGCCTCGGCACAACCCGCCGGAGCGGGCCTGGGATCCGGGCGCGGGGTCGCGGGGATGCGGGAGCGCGCGGCGGCCGTCGGCGGCGAACTCACCGCCGGTCCCGGGCCGGGCGGGGGCTGGCGGGTGCGAGCCACGCTGCCCGACAGCACCGGTCCGCGGCGGCCCGTCGTACGCTCCAGGCGGCGGGACTTCCTGCGGGAGCAGCGGCTGACGGACGGCGCGCTCGCGTTCACGGCGACGGTGGCTCCGCTGCTCGTCGCGCTCGTGGCCGCGGAGGAGTGGACGGACCGGGGCGGCTGGGCCCTCTCCTCCATCGGCGTACTGTCTGTGCTGCTGGCCCTGCACGCGCTGCCCCTGCTGTGGCGGCGGCGGGCGCCCTGGGCGGCGCTGGCCGGGGTGATGGCCACGGCGTGGCTGTGGCCGGTGGTGCGCGTGTTCACCGAACTGCCGTCGCGGTTCGCGCAGTTCCTGGTGGGCGGCGGATGTGCGGAGCTGCTGGTCGTGTACGCGGTGGCGGCCTATGGCCGCGGTGCCGGACGGACCTGGCCGGCGGCGGTCGCCCCCGCCTTCGGACTGGCCGGTGCGGTGACGGCGACGGCGGCCGCCGACGGATCCGTCGCGGACGGGTCCTCACTGGGCGGGATCTGGGCGTGGGCTCTCGCGGTGCTCGTCGCTCTGGCGATGGGGCTGGTGATCTGCCTGTTTCTCGCGCCGGTGTGGGTTGCGGGTGTGGCCGTCAGAGGGCGCAGGCTGCGCGTCCTGGCACGGGAGGACTCCGAACTCGCCGATTCCGTACGGCAGGCGGAGGCCGCCGCCGAGGACGAGCGGCGCAGGCTGGCCGTCAGCCTCCAGGACGCGGTCCTGCGGCGGACGGCGGGCGTGGTGGAACTGGCCCGCCAGGGGCGCCTGGACGAGGTGGCCGCGGAGGCCCGCTCGGCGCTGGCCGCGATGCGTGAGCTGCTGCATAGCCTCGGAGACGCGGAGGCGTCGCGGCAGCGCCTCGCTCCCCAGCCGACCGCCGCCGAACTCGACGCCCTGTGCCACCAACTGCGTTCGGCAGGACGGGAAGTGACGCTGCGGGGGATACCCGAAGCGGTCGCGGGGCTGCCCGTGCCGGTGGCTCTTTCGGCCTACCGCGTGGTGGAAGCGGCGCTCGGTGCGGGCGACCGGGGGCCGGCCCGGGTGACCCTGCGGCGGCGCCGTAACACCCTGCACATCACCGTCGCCGGGGTACGCCTGGCCGTCGCGGGCCCGGTCGCGGAACGGCTACGGGTGCAGGCCACGTCCGCCGAGGGCCGGATCACCCTCGACACGGCCGGTACGGTACGAGTGTCGCTGCCTGCCGGGCCGTCTCCGGCCCCCGTTCAGGAGGTACCCCCGTCGCCATACGCGTGATGGTCGTCGACGACCAGGCGGTGGTCCGGGCCGGATTCGCCGCGATCGTCGACGCCGAACCCGACATGACCGTGATAGGCGAGGCCGGCGACGGGGCGACGGCGGTTTCGCTCGCTGCCCGCGAGGCCCCCGACCTGGTGCTGATGGACATCCGCATGCCCGGCATGGACGGACTGACCGCGACCCGGCTCATCACCGCGCTGGAGAGCCGGCCACGCGTCCTGGTCCTGACCACCTTCGACCTCGACGTCTACGTGTACGAGGCACTGCGCGCCGGATCGTCGGGCTTCCTCCTCAAGGACGCCCAGCCGGAAGACCTGTTGGCGGCGATCCGGGTCGTCGCCGCCGGTGATGGCATCCTCGCCCCGGCCGTCACCCGCCGCCTCATCGACACCTTCGCCCAGGGAGCTCCTCCGCCGCCCGCCGTCACCGGCGTCCTCGACCAACTCACCCCGCGCGAACGGGAAGTACTGCTGCACATCGCCTCCGGTCTCACCAACGCCGAGATCGCCACTCACCTCGGTGTGACCACCGGTACCGTGAAAACCCACGTCAACGCTCTGCTCACCAAGCTGGGGCTGCGTGACCGCGTGCAGGCGACGATCCTGGCGTACGAGTGCGGACTGATCCGGCCGGGCGGGGCGCCCACCGCGTGACTCCCTCGGCGAGAGCTGCACCCGAAGACATCTCGCACTCGGGAAACGGCACATCGTCGATGACCCACACCTTGGGCCGGACCACTTCGGCCGGCCGTTCAGCGATCAGCCGCCGCACCGGAGCCCCCTGCCACGGCGACTGGCCGACCGTCAGCAGTCCGCTTCGCCGGGGGTGATCACTTCGCGCTGGGCGGTCTGTGCGACGCGGGCGAGCAGGGTGCGCAGCTGCTCTGCTTCGTGGTCGTCGAGGTCGGTCAAGAGGCGCGCTTCGGCGGCGTCGAGGCTGTGGCGTACCTGGGTCAGGAGTTCGTGTCCGGTCTCGGTGATGACGACCTGGCGTGCGCGCCGGTCGCGCGGGTCGGGCGTGCGGGTCACCAGTCCGTGTGCTTCGAGGTCGTCCAGGAGATAGCTCATCACGGTGCGATCCAGGTTGACCTCCTTTGCCAGGGCGAGCTGCGAGGGAGGCTTGCCGCCGCCGGCCAGGGCGACCAGTACCAGGTAGCCGCGCGCACCCCCGGGCAGGTCGGCAACTGAGGCGGTGGCAACCCGGCGGAATGCCGTGGAAACCATGCGGATCGCCCAGCCCAGGTCGGTGTCCAGCGCAAGGCCTGCGGCTTCACCGCGGGGCTGCTTCTTCTCGGACATGGATGCACTCACCCGCGCACTCTAACAGAAATACGCTGTCCACAAGATGTTCTTGTGGACAGAACATCTTGTGTGCATAGTTGTTTGGGTGAGGGCGCGCCCCGGACGTGAACCGTTCGGCGTGCCGACAGCAGTACAGAGGGAAGATCATCATGAGCATCAGTACCGCTTTGCAGGGCCGCACTGCACTCGTGACCGGAGCGACGTCGGGTATCGGTAGGGCCGTCGCGCAGAACCTGGCTCACCAGGGCGCCACGGTCGTGCTGCATGGCCGCGACCAGGCCAGGGGCGAGGCCCTGGCCAAAGAGATAGCGGCCGAGGGCGGCACCGCCCGTTTCATCGTCGCGGACCTCACCGATGCCGAGGACACGCTGCGCTTGGGCGCCGAGGCCGGCGCGGTGGACATCCTGGTGAACAATGCGGGCCTGTATGAGTTCGCGCCGACCGCGGCGAGTGATGCCGCGAGCTTCGACCGGCAGATCGCGGTCAACACGCGCGCCCCGTTCCTCCTGGTCGGAGCTCTGGCTCCAGGCATGGCCGAGCGAGGTCACGGCTCGATCGTGATCGTCGGCTCCAGCGCGGCCCGGATGCCCGCTCCCATTGGTGCCGCGTACGGCGCCTCCAAGGCCGGCGTGGAGATCCTGACCCGTTACTGGGCCACCGAGTTCGGACCCGCCGGCGTGCGCGTCAATGCCGTTTCGCCTGGCCCTGTGCACACCGAGGGCACGAAGGCGGCGCTCGGTGAACACACGGCGATGCTGGACAAGACCAACGCACGCGGCCGTGCCGGAGACCCCGCCGAGATCGCTGAGGTCGTCTCGTTCCTGGTCAGTGCGTCCAGCTCCTACGTCAACGGTGCCGTTCTGTTCGCCGACGGCGGCGAACGGAGCGCCCTGCCCTCCTGAGGAAGACACGGTCATGAACATCTTCGTGATCGGCGCCACCGGCTTCGTCGGCGGCGCTCTCGCCCGACACCTCACGACGCATGGGCACACGGTCACCGGACTGGCACGTACCGAAGAGGCAGCAGGCACGCTTCAGGCCCAGGGCATCATCCCGCTCGCGGGCGACCTGGACACACGCCGACAAGCCGTCATCCAAGCGGCGCGGGCCGCGGACGCGACGATCTACGCCGCCCAGACCGGCGCGGAGCAGGAAACCACGACCGTGCGGGAACTGATGGGTGCGCTGGCCGGTACCGGCAAGACGCTCATGTTCCTGTCCGGCAGCGGGGTGCTGCTTCAGCGCACCGGCGGGTCGTGGAGCCCGGACGTCTTCACCGAGAACGACCCGTTCACGCCAGAGCCCTTGGCCGACTTCCGCAAGGCCGCCGAGGACACGGTCCTGGCCGCCGGCGAGCGGAAACTGCGCACGATGATCATCCGCCCCGGCCTGATCTGGGGCCCCGGCGACCACGGGCACATGTCAATGATCTACCGGTCTGTCGCCGTGACCGGTGCGGCCAACTATGTCGGTGAAGGGTTGAACACCTACAGCCACGTCCACGTTGACGACGTGGCCCGTCTGTTCGCTCTCGCCCTGGACAAGGGACAGACAGGAGCGCTCTACCACGCGGCCGCCGGGGAGACTCCCAACCGCTGGATCGCGGAGAAGGTCGCCGAAGACCTCGATGTGCAGGCCCGCAGTCTCACCGCCGAGGAAGCGGTGGGGGTGTGGGGTGAGTTCGGCGCCCTGATCATGGCTGCCTCCAGCCGCATCCGCGCACCCCGCGCCCAGCGGGAGCTGGGCTGGCAGCCCGAACACCCCGACATGCTGACCATGATCGGCGCGGAACACCTGCGCCGACTCGCCCGCCGCAGCGCCTGACCTGTGGCTTCGCCGCCACCGGCACACCAGCCTCGGTGGCGGAGCCGTCTCGTGCGGCATCCGGCGGCACGTATGACCTACTTCCGCAGCGGACCCCGTTCCGATTGCTTTCGCCCCTACGAAAGGCGGCTCCCCGTGACTACGGCCGACTGGCTTCCCGCCGGCTTCACGACCCACAAGATCGCCAGCAACAGCACCCGCCTGTCAGTGGCCGTCGGGGGCAGCGGACCTGTTCTGGTCCTGCTGCACGGCTGGCCCCAGACCTCCCGCGCCTGGGCCCGCGTCATGCCCGCCCTTGCCGAGTCCCGCACAGTCGTCGTGCCCGACCTGCGCGGCACCGGAGACAGCGACCGCCCCGAAGGCGGCTACGCCAAGACCCACCAGGCCGACGACATACGCGGCCTTCTGACGGCCCTCGATCTGAACGGTCCGGTGGCCGTGGCCGGCCACGACATCGGCTCCATGGTCGCCCTCGCCTGGGCCGCCGCCCACCCCGAGGACATCTCCCACCTCATCCTCGTCGACGCCCTTCTGCCCGGCCTCGGCCTGGAAGAGGCGATGAATGTCGCCGAGGGCGGCATGTGGCACTTCGGCTTCTTCATGACCCCGCACTTCCCTGAAATGCTCTTCGCCGGCCATGAACTGGAGTTCTTTTCCGCCAACACGTTCACCGCCATGTCCAACCGTTGCCGAGGCCGTAGTCAGGTCTCAGCATTCCGGGCATTGCGGCCCGGAAGGTCCGTCACATCACCAGAGCGTGAGGGCTTCGGTTTGAGGACGGTCTCTCGTTTC
>NZ_JBIWGK010000026.1:0-84387 GCF_044763565.1 Streptomyces sp. NPDC096013
TTGCGCGACGCCCACTCGGAAAGCTTCACACGATCAAAATAACAGATCAGAAAAGCTGAGATTCACTGATGAATTACGCAACAGTTGAAAGCCCCCTCCGGTCCCAGGGCTTCTTCGGCCTGGTCGCATGACGTCCGGTTCGTGATCATCCGAGACCGAGGAGTACGAGGGGGAGGCGAGGGTCGCGGGCGTTGCGGCGGAGGCCGGCCGCGATGTTCTTCACTCCAGCGACGATCAGAGTGAGGGCAACCGAAGCATCAGTCGGGGATTGGGCCAGATCCCCGAGCGGTGCAGCCTCATCCCCACAGTCGGGAATCTTGGTCGGCGCCAGGTTGAAAGACCATCGAGCTGGACGGACGGTCGGTCAGGGGTGAGTGCCGCTGCCTGAAGTCCCGCTCGACGTAGTCCTGTTGGGCCTCTGCGGGGATGGATGAACCGGAATATCTCGTGCGGGCAAAGTGGTCTGCGCTCTAGGGACGAGTTCGGCGGAGACTGGGAGCTGGCAGGCGGAGGGCTGAGACAGTGGAGAGGCCACTGCCGCCCTCGTCGGTGGGGGCGGATGGGCAGGAGGACCCTGCGCGTTTCGTCGGCGCGGGGCTCCTGCTGGTCGGTCCTCGCGCCCGTGGGCGCCTCCGGCCCTCAGGAGATTGACGTCACCCGTGCCAGTCTCTTGGCTGGTGTGCAGCCGCGGGGGCTTGCATCCCAGCCCCACGGGGGCGAGTCACCACCTGCTACAGAACTCGGCGTTCCGTCGCCTGGATAGACTGCCCCGTCGGGTGGGGCTATTTCCTCTGCCCGCGCCAAGACGGTGGCAGGCGGTTTGATGTGGAGGAATCCGAGCGTGGATGGCCCACATGCGGTGGGCGGGCCCCGGGCGGCGCTGGGGAGGACCCGGTTGGAGGTGAGCCCGTTGCCCGGTCGTTCCGGGATACGTGCCTGCGGTGAGATCAGCGTCCTCACTCGCCCGTCGTGGGAGCAGGCCCTGTCCGAGCTGGCCCGGCGGCACGCGGATGTGTCGTACGTGGAGCTGTCGGATGTGGCGTTCGTCGACGTGGCCGGGGTAACCGCGCTGGCGGTCACCGCCACGAGCCTGCCGGAGGGGAGAATTGTGGTCGAGAATCCCCCGCCACAGCTGCCGCGGGTTTTGGAGATGTTCTGGCCGGGCCTGGACCGGATCGAGGTGGCTGCGTGATGAGCACGGCGACCACCTACGAAGAGTTCGTGCACCCTGCCCTGTTCTACCGCACCGAGCAGGAGTACACGCAGCAGACGGTGGCCTTCCTGCGTGAGGGGCTGACCAAGGGCGAGCCGATGGCCGTGGCGGTGCCCGGCCCCAACCTGGAACTGATCAAGGCAGGGCTGGGCGGGGACGGTGAGGGCATTCTGTTCCTGGACATGACCGAGGCCGGCCGCAACCCGGGGCGGATCATCCCCAAGGTGCTGCGCGGATTCGCCGACGCCCACTTGAAGGGGCGTGTGCGGATCATCGGCGAGCCGATCTGGGCCGGGCGCAGCGCGGTGGAGTACCCGGCGTGCGCGCAGCACGAGGCGCTGATCAACGCCGCGTTCGAGGGCCGGGCGGTGACGATCCTGTGCCCTTACGACGAGGTGCGGCTGGACCCTGACGTGATCGCCGATGCGCGGGTTACCCACCCGACCCTCATTAGCGGGGATGGACGTGAGTCGGTCAGCGGCGTCTACGACTGGCAGGCGGTCGTCGACCGCTACAACCAGGACCTTGTGCCTGCACCGGACGCCGCAGCCTTCTCCTACGGTGCTGAGGACCTTCCGGCGGCCCGCCACTTTGCTCTCGCTCAGGCGACGCGGCTGGGCCTGGCGGGGGAGCGGCTGATGGATGTGGAGCTGGCGGTCGCGGAACTGACGACCAACAGCGTGGTCCACGGCGGAGGCCGCGGGACCCTCGCCGTCTGGACCGAGCAGGGGCAGCTGGTGTGTGAGGTCCGCGATGCGGGTCGGCTGACCGATCCGCTGGCCGGCCGCCGACCGCCGGAGCGCGGTCAACTGGGCGGCCGGGGCCTGATGCTGGTCCACTACGTGACCGACCTGGTGCGCGTGCACACCGGTGACGACGGCACGACCCTGCGCTTCTACCTCGGCTTGTGACAACGCGCGGGCGGCCCCCTGTCCGGGTGGCCGCCCGCCCCGCTTCTGCCGCAAGCAGGACTGGTTTCGTAAGCGAGAGCGGGCAACGTTTGTCGACGGGTTTGGGCAGCACTTAGCGATCATTCGGCTCGGAAATGTCGATGAGAACTGGCAACGCTGATGGGTGGCTGACCCTAGTTGGGTGACCGTCCCGCGCTCAGGTCTGGCCCGGTCGGATCGGGCAGCCCGATGGGACTGAGTGTCGACGGTGGCGGAGGCCGCGATGGCAGGTTGACCACGTCCTCGGTGGATAATGATGATCATGGATCTTCTTCTTGACCAACGGGTCGTGCTCGTACTTGGCGGAACCGGATACGTCGGCTCAGCGATCGTGGACCACCTGCGTGCCGAGCAGGCAACGGTGGTCGTCGCATCCCGTCATCCAGGCGACGACGGGATCCTCCTCGACGCGCGCGATCCCGATTCAGTTGACGCCGCGGTGGGCCAGCTGGTGGAACAGCATGGACGCATCGATGGGCTTGTCGTTGCAGCTGCTCCGAGCGCGCTGACGCTTGATCCGGACCGCAGCGACGATCCAGCGCAGGTGCTCGACGCGATCGATGCGAAAGCGATGTCGTTCTTGCGGGTCGCGAACGCCGTCACCCCGCACATGCGCGCCGCAGGCTTCGGTCGCGTCGTGGGCATCAGTGGTCAAAACGCGTTCCAGACCGGCAACGTCACAGGCTCGCTCCGGAACGCGGCGATGATCCTCGCAGCGAAGAACATCGCTGACAGCCTGAGCGGCACTGGCGTCACGGTCAACGCTGTCAACCCCGGCATCGTCTCCGACCACCCGTCACCGGATGTCGAGATCGGTCGGGCCGGCGAATCCAGCCCGCAACAGATCGCCTCAGTGGTGACGTTCCTCCTGTCCCCGCTGGCCGTGATCTCCGGCGAGTCCATCGCCGTCGGGCAGCGTATGCATGGCGTCACATACCTGTAGCGGTCAGGGCATGGGCAGCGGCCCGGGTGCTGGCGAGCCGGTAGGACTCGGTGCCGGTCTCGATGATGGTGTCGCCGAAAGTGAGGCGGTCGACGATGGCCGCGCAGAGCCGGGGGTCGGTGAACGTCTTGGTCCACGCGCCGAACGACTCGTTCGAGGCGATCGCGACGCTGTTCTTCTCCTCGCGCTCCGTCAGCACCTGGAACAGCAGCTCAGCACCACTGCAGTCCAGCTCCATGTAGCCCAGCTCATCGATCAATTCCACGACCTCCCGGGGAGCGACAGCACGACAGGCCACAACTCCCACGGGATCGCCGATCCTATGCCCGACCAGCGGAAACGCACTCCTCAAGCCCGGAAAGACAGCAATGTCTCACACTCACCGACCAGCCGACAACAACCCCAAGAGCTCAGTAGTCGTTCTTGTGAACCGCGTCGGTTGAGACGTCAGCTGCAGCACTGATCAGCTGCTGGAGGTGATGAATGAAGTCCGGGTCGTCGAGACGGGAGTCGGTGACACGGTCGCGCACATCGGTGAGGAGCCATCCCACCAGCTCCGCCGTGGCGTGGTACTCACTGTGGAACCCCAGGCTCAGGTCGGTGATCTCGTACTCGAACAGCACGTCGACCATCAGGTCCGCCAAGTGCGCGTCGGCGGCCGGGGTCCGGGTGGCGGTCCATATGTCCAGCCAGGGGCGCAGGCTGTCGGTGGCGACGGTGATGAGGCCGAGGGTGTCCCTGATGGACACTGGGCTGGGGTGGGTGTGCAATGTGGCCTGCCACCATGCGGTCCAGACATTGCGAAGAGCGTCGGCCAGGGGCGCGTCCCAGGTGCTCCAGCCTGCCTCGACCAGGCGGGTGGCGATCAGCTCCTCGGAGACGTGGAACTCACCAGCGACAAGGGGGCGGATGATGCGCGGGACGAGACGGCGGTAGAGACGCGGGAAGTCGTCCCAGTGACTGGGCACCTCTCCGGCGGCCGCGGACACCATGTCGTCGGGTATGAGGTGCAGTGGCCTGGAGAGTTCGGCGAGTCCCTCCTCGCCGTAGCAGTACGTGCAACCGACGATAGGGAACGGCTCTTCAGAGGCAAAAGCGCGGTCCAGTGCATCGAGGGCTGTCATGAGCTGCTGATGGTGTGACATGGCGACCCGCCGGGGGACTCCGTCCGGGTGACCGGCGAAGATCGCAGGCTATCAGGCAGTGCCGGAGCTGATGTTGCGGACTGAACCGTCACTACCCGACTACAACTCGACATTCTCAGTAGTGCTACCGGCCTCAGGGCGGCCTGACGGTCAGGTAGACATCACGGACGGGCGGCTACCAGTAGATCAACGATGTAGATCTCTTCCACCACCTCAGCAGGGAAAGCCTCCCGCAGTCGCCTGCGCTCCTCGGCAAGAAAGGCACGGTTTGCGGCCTGGCCGAGGACAAGGAACGCCGAGCGACTGCTGATATTGGCGAGGTGTGTGTCGAGAGAGACACTGCGCTGCCAGCGGATCTGTTGGCGCGTGACCCGCAGTCCGCTCAGCCCCGCAAGCCGGATGGCTTCGTTGTCGTCGGGACGCACCGCAGAACGCCCGGGAACTCCACAGTGGTGCGCGATGCGCTCGTGCTGGGCACGGATCCACGGTACGTCGAAGGCGGTGGTGTTCCACCAGATTGCCAGCGCGCCACCCGAACACAGAACACGCTGCGCTTCCGGGACAGAACGGCTGGTATCGGTCCACTGCCATGACTGCGCGTACGTGATGAGGTCCTGCGAGGAATCGGCAAGCGGCAGGGCATTACCGTCACCCCGGACGACTGGCACATCCGGGAGCACCTGACGAAACCCGACGGCCATCGCGTCACCGGGCTCGACGGCGATCACGTCAGCTCCCCGCTCACACAGGAGCCTGGTCGCAATTCCGGTGCCCGCACCGATGTCCGCGACGCGGACACCCGCCAGCGGACGGCTCAGGAACTTCTCAACGGCGTCGAAAAGCGCGGCCGGATACGACGGGCGGCTCGCCTCGTACTGGACGGCCGCCGAGTTGAACGAATGAGCACGTGAGCTGGCAGTCATCTCCTCATCATGGTTCACAGACCAGGCGGTGGGCACCGAGTACTAACGAGGGGCCAACTCCGCGGGTGCGGGGAGCGGGACGTCGTCCAGGACTCGGCCGGTACATGGTGGGGACCAACCCCGCGCGTGCGGGGATAGTCCCCTCAAGCTTCCTGACAGAGTCCCTCGCTGACTAACCGCCGAAAGGTAGAAAGCGGACCAGGAGAAATTACACCGCCACGAGCCGGACGCGATCGCCGCACAGCTTGGCCATGTCGTCAATGTCGGAAGTCAGCATGACCACGGGCCGGTGCTGTCGCAGCGAGGCCTCGGCGACGGCTGCATCGATCGCGTACTTGTGTGCGTGCAACCCGGCATTCATCAGCAACTTCGAGGCCGCCCTCGCCTTCTCGTCACCGACCGGGACGACCCGCAGCCCTGAAAGCACCCAGTTCAGGCGGGACTTGTTCGTACGGACGTGGACGACTTCGATGATGGTGAGCGCACTGATCACGACCTCCATGCCACGCGAGCGCGCCCCGCGATCAAAGCCACCACCGCTCGTCGTCAACGAGCAGCTTCGAGAGCCCCTCACTGTCGAGGACCAGCGTCCCCTCGTGACTCAGCCTGCGGCGGGCCACTCGGCCTCCTCGGCGAACACCTCGTCGAAGACCTGCCGCGCCCGCTGACGAGCCGGCTCGGAAACCGGCCCTTTGCGGCTCTCATAGTCCGCCAGGTACTCGTCCAAGACCTGTCCCCGCAGCTCACGCTCGACCGCCTTGGCGATGAACGCCGAGAACTCCCGCTTTCCCACCCGCGCCCGAATCGCCTCCGCGGTCCCCTCCGGTAGCGACAGGCTCACCCGCGTCGCCGGGCCTTCCCCGATGCTGTACGTCGTCTCACCCATACCGCGAGTGTGTCAAACGAGTAGGAAAAACGCCGCGCATCGAATCTGCGGGGGTCCAGAGGCGTGAGGAAGTCGTACGGATGGAGCCCCATCGGAAGCTGTTCCTCAGGGTGTGAACGACGCAGGTCTGGACGATCATTGCTATTTGTGGCGGGAACGGAGTAAGGCCAACCCCTGTGGTGCGGGGAGCAGCTGAGGACGATAGGGATGCAGTTCTCGCGCAGGGGATCAACCCCGTGGGCGCGGGGACCACTGAGTCGCCCCGGAGGGGCGTCCTAATTTATGGGCCCGGTCCCGGTCCGGGACCGCGAGGTCGGCGCCTCGACTCAGGTCATTAGCAGTGCACGGGACTGCCGTTGCCGGGCAGGACCGAGTCGAGCACCCATCCGTGCTCGTTCTCCGAGGTGTGCAGGAACGTCCAGCTGCGACCGATGGCATCCCACACGTAGCAGTTGAAGTTGACGGCTTCGCCCACCCCGACGTTGCCGATGATGCTGCATGAGGAGGTTGTTCCCGTGCGGATGTTGACGGGGCCGGAGTCGCCGACGTGGGTGTAGGTCGGGGTGACCTGGTCGATGTCGGGCTCGGTGGTCCCGCACGGCAGGTTCGGCTCGCTGATGGCCGGCGCGGCGGCCGACGCCGGAACGGCGGACAGCCCTATCGCGCAGGGTGCAGCGATCAGGGAAGCGGAGAGCAGGACTATGGCACGGTTCATGGTCGTCCTCCTGGTGACGCATGGCTGGCGCGGGGCCTGAACCACCCCGCGTGCTGAGCGGCGCCGGGCCGCAGTGCCCCGACGCACACAGACAAGAGAGCCGGCCCCGATCCAGTCGTGACATCCACAGCGTGTGACGTGCGGCACACATGCTGCCCCGGCGTCACACTTCGGCCGGGTGCCGACCCAGCCGGGTCAGCCGCACCACTGTCCGCCACCGCGTCGTTTGCCGAGGACCGCCACACCTCGGGCCAGACCCGCGCGGGGGTGCGACGGCTTGGACGGTGGCCTGGAGCTGGACGGCGGCCGCGCCGTCGAGGGCGGCGATCATCTCCGTCTTCCAGGTTGCCCAGACCCGCCCCCTCGCCAGCGCCGGTCACCGCCGCTGACGTCGACGATGCCGCTGGCACCACGGTTCCGTCGACGATGAGCACAGCGTCCTTACGGAACCGCCGTCGCTGTCGCAGCGCCAACAGTGGACCGAGGTGATCGATGACCCGTCTGCGGCCGACATGGAAATCCCGAAAAACGGTGCCAGCTGTCGTCGTCAAGTTCGTGCGCCAGTACGCCGTGACCAGCAGGACTCGGTCGTCCAACGACAGACTCCAGGGACGCCCTCGCTGTTGATCTGCAGCTTGCTCTAGGTAGAGAAGTGACCAGGCCGCAGCTGCTGGCGCCGGACCAGACGGTTCGAGGGACGGATGGACCTCCGCGTCGTGCCCCGAGCCCTTCAGCCTATGAGCCGTCTCGCCGTCCGGCGCAGAACGATCCCTGTACGGTCCGTGCACGACGTTCCGCTTTTCTGGCGGGCGTCCAGAAAGAACCGCAGCCGCACCCCTGGTTCGCCGGCCTCGTGCGTCGTACGGTCCGCTGCGGCGGTTTCCCATCGTCCGGCGAGCAGCGCCTGGATGGCGAACGCGGTCTGGTCGTCGCAGGCCGCGACTTCCACCACGGCCAGTCCCGGCTCCGCCACGTGCGCCTCGTTGATCGGTCTCATGCCCAGCGCGACGTTCCCCAGCCCGAGGAAGTTCTCCCGTCTCCCCGCTTTCACCCGACCGGGTAGGACCCTGCGGCCGGACACCCCTGACCCGTTTGACTGCGCTACCGGTCCGCCCGGGTCCTGGAGGGCGAGGACGTGGGCGTCAGGTCCGCGTACTGACGAAGCGCACGACCGTGCCCCACCCCGCCTGCACCGGGGCCATGCACCACTGGCACAGCGGGTTCTCTGGGGTAAGTAGCGTGGCGTGAGGTGGAGTTCGACGACTCGGTGCAGCTCAGCGCCGGTGTGACTGACGCTATCGGACGCAACAGGTGTGGCGCCATCACTGAATCGAGCGACAGCGCCATCCCGGTGGTTACGTCTTCAGCCCTGGCAGCCGCAGCCTGCGGCGCTCTTGGCCTTGCTCACAGTGATGGACGGGTCGGTCGCCTGCTCGGCGGGGGTGCAGCAGTCAGTCACGCCGCAGCAGGAGTCGTCTGTCGCGGAGGCGTCCGGTCCGGTGACGGTGGTGGGCTTGGTGGCGCGGACGATGGCGGAGTGCATGCCGTCGGCGACCGGGTGGGTCGCAGTGATCTCGATGTCGGTGAACCCTGCCGCCTCCAGACCCGCGCGGTATTCGGCGAAGGAGAGGGCGCCGGAGATGCAGCCGACGTAGTCGCCGCGCTCGGCGCGCTGGTCGGGCGTGAGGGTGTCGTCGGCGACGACGTCGGAGACGCCGATCCGGCCGCCGGGCTTGAGGACGCGGAAGGTCTCGGCGAACACGGAGGGCTTGTCGGTGGACAGGTTGATCACGCAGTTGGAGATCACCACGTCGATGGTGTTCGCGGGCAGGGGGACGGCTTCGATGGTGCCCTTGAGGAACTCGACGTTCGTGGCGCCGGCCTTCGCTGTGTTGGCGAGGGCCAGGGCGAGCATCTCCTCGGTCATGTCCAGCCCGTACGCCTTGCCGGTGGGGCCGACGCGGCGGGCGGAGAGGAGGACGTCGATGCCGCCGCCGGATCCGAGGTCCAACACCCTTTCGCCCTCGCGGAGTTCGGCGACGGCGGTGGGGTTGCCGCAGCCGAGCGAGGCGGCGACGGCCTCGGCAGGCAGGGCGTCGCGGTCGTCGGCGGCGTAGAGGGTGGAGCCGAAGTTCTCGTCGACCTCGACCGGCTCGGGCCCGCAACAGGCGGTGCCGCCCGCGGTGACCTTCACGGCCGCCGCTGCGTACCGCTGGCGGACGGTTTCACGCAGGTCGGTGGTCTGCTCGTTCATGTCTCACTCCCAGGTGACGGGGCACGACAAACCCCGGAACGGCCTGTATTGACGTTCATTGATGCAACCTTGCGCCTTGAATCGAAAAACGTCAACATAGAGGCATGTCGAAACAAGAGCTTGAGGTGATCGGCCAGGACGCCACCTGCTGCCCCGGCCTGTCCGCCGCACCGCTGGATGAGGACCAGGCCGCGGATCTGGCGAAGGTCTTCAAGGCCCTGGGCGACCCGGTCCGGCTGCGCCTGATGTCGATGATCGCCTCCCGCGGGGAGGGCGGGGAGGTGTGCGTGTGCGAGCTGACCCCGTCCTTCGACCTGTCCCAACCGACGATCTCCCACCACCTCAAACTGCTGCGCCAGGCCGGCCTGATCGACTGCGAGCGCCGCGGCACCTGGGTCTACTACTGGGTGCTGCCCGGCGTCCTGGACCAGCTCGCCGCGTTCCTGACCACCACGCAGCCCGCCGGAGTCACCGCGTGAACGCACCGCTGGGCCGCCGCGTCGCCGCCGAGGCGATCGGCACCGGACTGCTGGTGGCGGTGGTGGTCGGATCCGGCATCCAGGCCACCGAGCTGTCCCGCGATGTCGGTGTGCAGCTGCTCGCCAACTCCCTCGCCACGGTCTTCGGCCTGGGCGTGCTCATCCTGCTGCTCGGGCCGGTGTCCGGTGCGCACTTCAACCCGGCCGTCACGCTCGCTGCTTGGTTCACCGGCCGTCGTGATCCGGACGGCCTGGCCCTGCGGGACGTCGCCGCGTACGTACCCGCCCAGATCGGGGGCGCGATCGGCGGGGCGGTCCTGGCCGACGCGATGTTCGCCAAGCCACTGGTCACGTTCTCCGCGCACGACCGGTTGGCCGGTCACCTGCTGCTGGGCGAGATCGTCGCGACGGCCGGGCTGATCCTGCTGATCTTCGGCCTCAGCCGGATCGGCCGCGCCGCGCTCGCCCCGGCCGCGGTGGCCTCCTACATCGGGGCCGCGTACTGGTTCACCTCCTCCACGTCCTTCGCGAACCCGGCGGTGACCATCGGCCGGACGTTCACCGACACCTTCACCGGCATCGCCCCTACGTCCGTCGCCCCCTTCATCGCGGCCCAGTTGCTGGGCACCGTGCTCGGGCTGGCGGCCGTCGCCCTGGTCCACGGCCGCCCTGCTCCCGTCCCGGATGAAGTCGTCGTCCCGCACGGCGAGCCGGAACCCGCCGTCTCCTGACCCATCCGCTCTCCCGAGAAAGCCCCGCTCATGAGCTCTTCCGCCACGCCGCGTCCGTCGGTGCTGTTCGTCTGCGTCCACAACGCCGGCCGCTCCCAGATGGCCGCCGCCTTCCTCACCCATCTCGCAGGAGACCGCATCGAGGTCCGCTCCGTCGGCTCCGCTCCCGCGGACGCCGTCAACCCTGCCGTCGTGGAGGCGATGACGGAGGTCGGCATCGACATCTCCGCCGAGACCCCGAAGATCCTCACGGTCGAGGCTGTCCAGGCATCCGACGTCGTGATCACCATGGGGTGCGGCGACACCTGCCCCGTCTTCCCCGGCAAGCGGTACCTCGACTGGCAGCTCGACGACCCCGCCGGGCAGGGCGTTGATGCCGTACGCCCTATCCGCGACGCGATCGAGACCCGTGTCCGGGTGCTGATCTCGGAAGTGGCTTCCGGCTGACGGCCAGGTCACTCGCGCTGGTTCAGGGCTCTCGTCAGCTGACGGTTGGCTTCCCGGGCCGCCGCCAGTTCGGCCTCGCGCTCCTCCAGGGCCGCCTTCAGATCAACGGACTGCTGTTCCAGGCGGGTGATCGTCCGCTGGAGTTCCTCGACGTCGGCGGGGGCACCCAGGCCGGCCTCTCGCCAGACTTGTTCCCCGAGCGCGACGGAGAGGCGCTTCTCCAGCTGCTGGATGCGGGTGACGAGCCGGGTGTTGCGTGCCTGCGCGTTGGCGAGATCGGCCTGGAGCGAGGCACGGCTGACGGTAGTGGTGCCCGCCGGATCCTGCGCGGCGGGCTCGCGTTCGGCAATGTGGATCAGGGCGAGCAGGTCGCGGTGGCGGTAGAGGAACGTGCGGTCCACGCCGGCCTGCCGGGCGATGCCGGACACGGTGATGGCCGAGCCGTTGCCGACCGCCGTGGTGAGGGCGTTGGTCACCCGCTGGCGTCGGCGGTCGGTACCCGACTTTCGGCCGTCGTTCATTGCGGTCGTCACGGGGCGGTCCTGGGGGGTCGAACGTCGGGCAGGGGCTGGCCGACGCGGGGCATGCCGAGCAGGACGGTGCGGCTGCGGCGTACGAGGCTGACGGCCTGCTCGATCTGAGTGCGCTCCGCGGGCGTGAGGTCGTCGAGGTCGGACTTGACGCGGTGGATGAGGCGGCGGACGCGTCGGATCTCTTCTTCGGAGGGCATGGCCTGGGTTCGTGCCCAGTCGTCGGCCTCGAAGGCGGACATCAGGCGTTCGCGGCTGCGGAGCAGGTCGGCGAGGTGGGCTTCGAGGTCGGGCAGGTAGGAGACGTCGGTGCTGAAGTGTTCGCAGCCCAGGCAGCGGAAGCGGAGCGGGCAGGCGTGGCCGCCGGCGGCCACGTTGGAGGGTTCCCGGCAGACGCCGTAGGCGGTGGCGACCTCGCCGATCGCCCGGCGGACGTGCTCGGAGTCCAGCAGGCTCTTCGCTGTGCGCCACACCCGCTGACCGTGCCGGTCGAACTGAAGGGCGGTCACGCGGTCGACGGCCTCCCGACGCCGTTCGGCGCCGACGCGGTAGTAGCCCTGGGTGGTGGTGATGAGCCGGTGGTCCATCAGCTCTTTGAGGACGTCCGGGGCGACACCGGCGTCGGCGTGCCGCTGGGCGTAGCAGTGCCGGTAGGCGTAAGGGAAGATCTTCGCCTTGTCGAACGACGCAGGGCGGGTGACGTGCTCTGCGGCATCGAGAGTGGTCGCCGGCAGGAGGAAGTCCGGCAGGGAGTCCACCCAGGCCCGGTGGGCACTGCTGATCTCCTTGAACGTTTTGGTGCCTTCCGGATTGGTCCTCGGCCTGGGCAGAAGTGCCAGCCGCCGTGGCTCGGTTCTCGGGAAACGCTCCCGGGCACGCTGTTGTTGACGGCGGATGGTTGCCGCGGTCTCGGTACCGATCGGCAGACGGCGGCCGAGGCGGTAGGCCTTGTGGTTGTCGTAGACCAGGACGAACGAACCGTCCGGGTCCTGCTGGAGGCAGTCGTAGCCGAGGGTGAGGACCTCGTCGGGACGGCGGCCGGTGTCGATCAGCAGCTCGACGGCGACCCTCGTCTCGACGTTGCTCATCACCTCCAGCTCGTCGAGATGCGCGCACAGTTGGCGCAGCACCTCCTCGGGCAGGTCCCGGCCGGCCTCGGTGTCCTCCGGCTCGTCAGGCATGTCCTCCGGAAGGATCGTGAAGTCCGCAGGCATCCCCTCCAGCAGCTGGCCGGGGCCGGTGAGCCCCAAGGTGTGAAAGCGTGCCAGGACCCGGCGGACGAACCGGGTGAAGGCCAGTCGCCGCCTGGCACTCAGCGTTCCGGTCGCGGTCATGTGGCCCAGGCGGTTGGAGAACGCGACGATGTCGCCCCGGCCCCATTCGGCAGGCACCATCCCCCGGTCCTGTCGCTGCACGCGCAGACTCTCGGACAGCAAGGCCACGGCCGAGATGACCGCGCGCATGTGATGCACGGCCTTCTTGTTCCGGCGCCGGGGCAGGTCGTCATACACCCACACCTTCACCGCCTCCCGCAGAGGCTCCTGAACGATGCTCGTGAAAGGCAGAGAACCGGGATGGCCGAAGACGGCCATGTCCCACACGTCCTTGAGACGTTCGGCCTCCGGCGTCGTGTCCAGCCGGCGCAGCGCCGTCTGCGCTGCCCGGATCATCATGACCTGCTCCCGGCTGAACCCCGCCCCGGCCGGATCGGTCACCGCGTCCAACGTCCGGGTCCGGTGCGCGCGCAGCCGGTCGTAGAGCGGGCGCAGGCACTCCGGGCGGGTCTTGTACCCCTGCTGAACACGCGCCCACAGTCCGTAGAGAACCTCCGCGACGAGCCGGTCCGGCAGCCCGCGCAAGCTCACCTCGCGGGTGGTGCAGATCGCCTTGTCCGTCCGGCGCCACCGCGCCTCATCGAACACGGGCCTCGCCCGCGCTCTGCGCAGCCGATTGAGGTGCGCTCGGCAGTACGGATCCTGGCGGCTGACCCGGTCCAGGTAGCACGCAGCGACCTTGCACTCCCCAAGGCCAGCCAGACCGATCACCTTCGGATGGGCCAGGAACGCCTCCATGCCCAACCCGCCCAGAACCAATGCGCGCTGCCGGTGATGGCTGTCGCACAGCAGCCTCGCGACGGTCACCCGAGGCCGCTCGCACCGGTCGACCACGCACGGCTGCTGACCGACCCCACGGCTGACGGCTTTCGGGATCTGCAGGAAATCGTCCAGCAGAAAGTCGGTCGTGCGCCACCGTTCCATGCAGCCCCCGCACATCGGCCGCGTCGCAACCGTGATCGCCAGCGGGCAGTTCGGCACCGGGCAGTCCGGCAGGCCGATCACCGGATCCTCGCGCGGGAAGGTGATCACCCTTTGCTCCCAGTCCCAGCCCAGCAGGTCCAGAAACCCCTCGTCCAGAGCGCGGACGATTTCCTCCAACCGCTCATCCCCAGCCTCCGCCACCGGGCCTGCGGAAAGGGCGGCGGCCGGCACGGCCATCACCGGCCGTCTTCCGGCCCGGCCAGGCGGGGTGAGGGCACCCGCTCCACGGCCGCTCGCACCCGAGCCGGATCCGTGAACCGATACGGACCGGACGAATCCGGGCTCCGATGCCCAAGCAGTGCCTGTACCTCGTCCTCGGAACCGCCGGCATCCGCAACATTCGAGCCGAACGCTCGCCGGGCCATATGAGGGCCCACTCGCCGCGACAAACCGGCCCGCGCACTGAGCCGTTCACACAGATCCCCGACTGCCTCCGGCGACATGGGTGCGCCCAAGGGCGCCCGGAACAAGTTCACCAACAGAAAGTCACATCCGCCGGTCCCGAGCAGGCGGTGCCGCTCGTCGTAGTACAGGTCGAACGCCCCCACCGTCAGAAAGTCCAGTGGCGCCACCCACGCGTGCCGCGACTTCGACCAGGCCCCGTTCCTGTTCTCCCGCCGCCGCATGTGCACATGGGCACCCGGGTAGTTGCAGCCCAGTGCCCGGGAGTCCGGCAGTAGATGGACGTCACTGCGCCGCAGGCCCGCCACCTGACCGCGGCGCAGTCCGACTCTGCCGACCAGCAGGAGGATCAACCGGTCACGCGCGTTGTGGCAGGCGATGAACATGGCCACCAGCTCGGCGTCAGCGGCCCGATCCACCTGCGTCTCCGGTTCACGAAGCGAATGCACCGGACGCAGTCGGTAGAACAGACCGCCGTCCTCGCCCTGCGCTTCCGCCGGAAGGTCCCGGCTGTCGGCGAGCTCGTAGATCTGCCCGAGCACCGACCGCGGTGCCTCGCGCACCGACACCGCGTACGACAAAAGACCCCGCACCGCGACGAGCACCCGGTTGATCCGACGCTCACCCCGAACCGGGGCGGCACCCGGCCCCGGCTGCACCATTGACTCCATGCCGTCCCGGGGCGCCGGGGTGTACTTCAGCCAGACCATGAACAGACCGAGGTCCCGGCCCCCTGTCGTCCACTCCCGGCGCGTCGACCGGCACCACCGCAGGTAGAGCGCGACACCGCCGGCGTACGCCTTCGTCGTCAGCTCTGCCCGGTCCCGCCCGAACCGCAGATTCCGAAGCCACTGATCAGCTACAGGGACGACCTCCAGGTTGTCATCGAGGACCGTCCAGTACTTCTGCCCCGACGGCATCACCACGGGAAATGCCCGCACCATCAACTCCTGCCACGAGTCGTGCAACGACCCGCCGCAGAGCCACACCCCCTGAGAACGAGTCCCAGGAGCTCAACGGACCCGCCTCACCCCACGTCACGCCACACTCAATCCACCCTGAGAGAAAGCGGGCTGCCGCCGGATCCGTACTTGTGGGTGTTGCGCTGGCATCCGGAGCAGAGGCCGACCCGGTCCCCGGGGCAGGTCAGCGCGGACGGGTCGGGTTCGGTGATCGGTGGCGGGGGAGTCGTGGTCATCGGAAGAGGTCCTGTTCTAGGCGGTCATCACAAGTCGCCTAATAGGCACGATAGCGGGCGTGATGGAACGGTCGTTCGAGGCGGGGCCGGGGCGGTTTCGCCGGGCGGTTAAGCCGCCGATGATGCGCAGCTGGGTGTCGGGCTGGCAGACCGGGCACGCCGGTACGGCGTCGGCGGTGAGGAGGCGGCGGGCTTCGTCGCGGCTGACTGCACGGTGGCGTTTGCCTTTCATACGGCACGCGCCGTCGTGGACCTGGAGTGGCCCGCTGGTGGCTCTGCTGAGTTCGACGACCCAGTCCGGGGGCTTCGGCCGGCTGCGGCGTCCGCGTTCCTCTTCGGCCTGCCGCTTCTGGACGTAGGCGATTCTGCGGTCGATGCGCTCGAGCCACATCGCGTGCCAGACGCGCAGGGTGTGCAGGCGCTCGAGGTCGGGCGGCAGGTCGTCGGGCATGTCGTGATCCAGATTCGTGGTCCGTGGTGCGCGCACTCGCGTGCTCGAATACTAGTTCGATAGCGTGGGGTGTGAGAGGTGGGTGTGGTGAACATGGACGGAGACAGGCGCCGGGTGCCGGTGGTGATGCATGTGCGGTGCCCGGAGCGGCTGCCGGAGGAGCTGTACCGGCGGGTCCTGGAGCAGCTGGGGGAGTTGTCACCGGTGGTGCAGGCTTTGCCGCCCACGGCGGTGCTGGTCGACCTGCGGGGCGCGCTGCGCTATCACGCCGCTACTGCCGCTCACCTCGGGGACGTGATGCGGCTGCGGACGGTCTCCCGGTACGGCATTGACGTGCGCGTCGGCATCGGCCCGACCATGAATCCAACCGGTTCGTAGATTCCCGCACGCCTCAGGCCGAGAACACACCGGCCGGTCCCGCCGGATGAGGCGACGGCCCGCCGGGTTCGCCGAGTGACTGGGGAGGTGATCAAGCGTGACCGAGACCGCGACGTTGGTTCATGTCCAGCTGCGGCAGCGTGGCGGGCTATCGGAGCGGGATGACAGTACGGTCGCGGTTCACTCCGAGCTTCTGCTGCCTATCCCGGCTCTGCGGTTCAGGCGCGGGGTGGGGTTCCCAGGAACTGGTGGAGGGAGGCCATCATGCTGGTGACGAATGTGTCGCGGGTCGGGTCGTCAAGGTGGTCCAGGGACAGGTAGGGGTTCAGGTCCTCCAGCTCGACCAGGAGCAGGTCACCCTTCTCGGTACGGCAGGCGTCCACACGCTGGATGCCGTGATCGAGGGTGTTCCAGTCAATGAAGCGACGCGCGAAGTCGAGGTCGGCCTCGGTGGGCCGGTAGGGCTCAAGGACCCAGCGCCGGTCGGGGTCGGGGGCGTGAAGGGCGTACTGGAAGGTGTCGTCCACGTAGTAGAAGGACACCTCGTAGCGGAAGTCGATGCGCGGCTGGACCAGGATGTCGCCGTAGGTGAGGCCGGCGAGCTGCTCCTGAGATACGAAGCTGAGGCCGATGGAGTCCGCCCCGGCTTTCGGCTTGACCACGTACTGGCCGGCCTCGGGCAGGCTGCCGAGGTCCTGGGGCCGGTCGATGGTGGGGATGACAGGGTATTCGGCTGCGGTCAGGGCCAGCAGGTATTGCTTACCGGCCATGTCGGCCCGGCCGGACAGCGGGTTGTAGACCCGGGTGCCGCGCGCTGCGGCCTGGTCGCGGAAGGCGTCGTACTCCTTCTGGTAGTGCAGCACGGGGCCGCTGTTGCGGACGACGACCGCGTCAAAGGCGTCCATCAGGGCCGCGGCGTCCAGCGGATGGCACAAAGCGACGTCGAAGTCGCTCCGTAGCCGCGACGACAGGAAGATGTCCTCGTCGCAGTAGCGCCGCCCTCGTGCCTCGTAGGCGAGATCGGTCACGAACAGAACGCTGGGGCGGTCGGGCACGGGTATCTCCTGGGTCGGTGGCCACCAACCTACCCAGACCGCCGGGCGGCGCCCGGCGCCCGGCGGTCCTGTCAACGGCCTATGGGCCAGACCCCCGAAAGAGTCTGCTGGAGGGCCCGCCCCATGAGGCGCGTTCCGGGGCATTCTCGACGCGGGCGGGACCACTCATGGTTCGGTGAGTCCTCTGTGTGGACCCAACTCGGCGGGATGGCAGAGGCGTTGCTGTTGTCGGCGACCAACGGCGGGTTTGGTCGTGGGCGGAGTTCAGTCGTGTGTTCCCGCGCCGATGACGAGGGTGGCGAGGGCGTCCGGGTCCTGGGCAGCCGGATTTTGGGCGGTGTCGGGCCGGTTGATGGGCGATGTACACCTGCCGCGTCCACTTGAGGTCCGCGTCCGAAGCGATAAGTCCCTCGCGCCTCGCCCGGGTGAGGAAACGCAGCCTGCGGGCGGGCGTTGATGTCCTCCCAGAGGGCGGCTGCTGTTTCGGTGAACAGGCATGCTCTTGAACCTCATGACGTTCGGGGTCACCCAGTGGAGCGCGACGAGGACGGGGGCGGCGTCGGACCGGGCCTCCTCGATGCGTCGATGCGTACCCCGCCGGGTTCCGTTCCGGCGGGGTAGGGCCACCGGTCGGCGGCCAACCGTGCCTGTCGCCGTGGGCGTTGGTGACCGTCTCGCGGCGGATGCGGTGTCAGCGGTCGAGGAAGGTGTTCACCTTGGTGCCGAACTTGACGGCGTACTGGTAGAGGAACCCGTGACCGGCGTCCGGGTAGATGTACAGCTGGGCATTGGGGAGGTACTTGGCCAGCAGGTGGGAGTTCTCGGCGGGCATCAGGATGTCGCTCTCGCCGTCAGCGACCAGGACCGGCTGGAAGAGGGACTTCAGGCGGACCATCTTGGCCTTGTCGGTGATGCCCCACTCGGACCACGCGGTGAGCTGGTGGTCGCGGGTGGCCAGGCTTGTCGGGGCGTCGGGGTCGGTGGTGCGCTGCCCGAGGCGCTGCAGGAACTCCGTTCCCGCGGCCTGGCTGGTGGGCGTGTTCTTGAAGAACAGGAAGAGGTAGTCCTCGGGGCCTGGGTTGTCCTTCAGGGTGTGCTGCAGGATGTTGGGGTCGCTTGCGCGCTGGTTCACTCCGCCCTGGGGGCCGGTGGCGGCCAGGACGACGCGGCGCACCTGCCAGGGGCGACGCAGCGCGACCTCCTGGGCGACCTCGCCACCGAGGGAGAAGCCGAACAGGTCGTAGCGGGGCAGCTTGAGAGCGTCGATGAAGTCGATGGCGTCCAGGGCCATCTGCTGGTTGGTGCTGGGGGTCGTGCCGGTGGAGCCCCCGACGCCGACGTTGTCCACGAGGATGACCTCGCGCTTGGCCGCGATGGTGTCGATGAGCTTGGGGTCCCAGCCGTCGATGTTGCCGCGGAAGTGCTGGAAGAACACCAGCGGCACGGTGCCGGCGCTGGGGTGGCCGAAGCGGCGGTACTGGTAGGTGACACCGTTGGCGGCCTTGATGCGCAGGTTGGGGGCGGTGCTGGCGGTCTCTGTCTTTGGTGTCTGGGTGACCGCCTGCCGCGTGGTGCTGGAGCTGCCGCTCACGGCATTGGCCACGCTCGGGGCCGTGGCGGCGACAGCCGCGACGACCGACATGCTGGCCAGCGCCATCGCGGTACGCCGGGAGATACGGGTACGTCGGTTGGTTGAGGACATTCGAATTCCTTGAGTCGGACCGGAGTTTTTCCCCGGCGCGTTGAACTTGCCGCGTGCTCCGCGTCCGCGTGTCTGTGGGGCGCGCGGATCGATGGAGCTGTTCCTGTCCCGGCGACCTCGTCAGGCCGGGCCGCCGCCGTATGGTCTGAAGGCCCCGATAGGTTCTGTGAGCGGTCACGGTGCAGACCGGAGGTCATGATCTGCGCGAGTGTGGGGGCTGGGAGCTACGGCGCCGGTAAGCCGGGGCGGCGAAGGAACTCCCGCATGATCGACATGCCCAGAAACTAAGGAACGGCTGTGTCGTCGGGCGTCATCCTGAGCGCCCGGCGGGGTCATCCGCCAGGGCGAACCAGTCCGCTTTCGTAGGCCAGGACGACAGCCTGGATCCGGTCGCGGATGTGCAGTTTGGCGAGGATGCGGGCCACGTGTGTCTTGACCGTGGTCTCGCCGAGGAACAACTTGTCGGCGATCTCCGCGTTGTTCAGCCCGCGGCCGACCAGACCCAGTACCTCCCGCTCGCGATCGGTCAGTACGTCGAGGCGTGCGTCGGCGACGGGAGTGACGGCGCCCGTGACATACCGGTCGATCAGCCGCCGCGTCACCGAAGGGGCAACCATCGTGTCGCCGCGCAGCACGCCACGCACGGCGACGAGCATCTCGGCGGCCGGGGCGTCCTTGACGAGGAAACCACTCGCTCCCGCACGGAGCGCGGCGTAGGCGTACTCATCGCGGTCGCAGGCGGTCAGGACGAGCACCCGCGTCTCGGGCAGTGCGGCGCGCAATTTTGCGGTGGCCGCGATGCCGTCCAGGCGCGGCAGCCGCGCCTCCATGAGGACGAGGCCCGGACGCAGCAGGAGTGCCTGGGCCACGGCCGTCTCGCCATCACCGGCCTCGCCGACGACCGTCAGGTCCGGCTGACCGTCCACCAGCGTGCGCAGTCCGGCCCGCATCAACTCCTGGGCGTCGCAGATCAGTACGCTCATTTCGGCTGTGATGTCCCCGCCCCCCGGCCGTGCGCCGGCCAGGCCGTGCCCGGGCGCCGCCTGGCCGGCGTCGCGGGCACCGGCGTGGACGGCGGCGCCGCGGCCAAACGGCTCAACAGCGAGCGCCCAGCCAAGGCCCCGGTCAGCTCCGGTGACGAGGACGGTACTGGCGGGCATGCCCATGAATCCTCCTGGTGACGGGGGTCAACGTGGTCAACGGGGTGCGGGGTAAATGAGAAGGGCACGCTGATCTCGCCGAAAGGCCTGCCGATGCTTTCCGCCGGCGGGCAGGCCGGCCACAGGCGCGGTAGGTCAGATGTTCCTGTCAGCGATCTGGGGGCCTGATGGGATCGGCTTCACAGGCGCGTCACCAGCCGGACGGCGTACTTCGAACACGGCCAGTGCGACGACGATCGCGGCGGCGATGATTGCCGCCAGGTAGGCCGGGGCCCTCAACGTGACCGTGCCCGCGATGACCAGAGCGAACAGCGCGAGCAGTCGTGACGAAAGCAGGTCGTCGAAGAGGGTTGCCCCGTGCCACACCTGAGGGACGAGGTAGAGGGCCGGCCCGCCGAAGAGCAGCAGGCTCGTGGTGATGCCGACGTGGTCCAGGGGGTGGACGATGACACGTTCATCGGCCACGGCGGCGGCGATCAGCCCGGCGACGGTGGCCATGAGGCTGATGACGGCGCTGCGCCCGGCCCGCATCGGGTCCTCGGTCCGCTGGAAATGGCGTACGACGCGCTGGGAACGAC
The DNA here is from genome assembly GCF_044763565.1 of Streptomyces sp. NPDC096013. Lineage (NCBI taxonomy): Bacteria > Bacillati > Actinomycetota > Actinomycetes > Kitasatosporales > Streptomycetaceae > Streptomyces > Streptomyces sp. NPDC096013. The sequence goes on from NZ_JBIWGK010000026.1 coordinate 20,459, forward strand.
TGAAGTACAGCCAGAACAACGCAACGGTGCTGGCGAGCGCGGCACTGCCGGTCAGCAGGGTCATCGGCTTGTACGGTGCCGCGGTGAGCGCCGTGCCGGTGGTCATGACCGTCTCACCCAGCGCGATGATCACGAACAGGCGACCGCGTTCCAGCAGGTGTCCGCCGGCGAAGCTGACCTGCCGGGACTCCAGGCGGCGGCCGGGCAGGGCATGCGCTGTCCAGGTGCCCGTCAACTCGATCAGGATCGCAGCTGCCCACCATGCCAGCCGCGCGCCGCCGCCGACCGCCGCGCCGGTCAGCCACAGGGGAGCGGCCGCGACGAACCAGACCAGAACACGGACGAAATGCTCCTGGTTGACCGCATCGAGGCCGACGGTGAGCAGCCATACCGTCCGCCCGATGTGGATCAGCAGGAAGGTGGCGACGAAGAGCCACCCGGCGTCGCTGAAGGCTCGCGGGATCGCGGCGTTCATGAACAGGCCCACGAGCATGACCGCCAGCAGCATCCGCCGGGTCCGCGGGTCCTCGGCCGGCACGAGGGTGACCGCCCAGGTGGTGTAGGCCCACGCCGCGTAGACGGCGAGGTAGAGCACGAGGGTCTGGCCGGCGCCGGTCCACGTCGGGTGTGCGAGCAGCTGATGCGACAGCTGGCCGATCGCGAAGACGTAGACCAGGTCGAAGAACAGTTCCAGCGGCGTGACCTCCCGGCGCGCCGGTTCGCTGGTCGACTCCACGATGGGTCTCCTCGTTCGGGGAGGCGTTCCGACTCCCGTGTTGTGGGGCTTCGCTGAGTGGTCAGTCGGCGAGGAAGACCGTCACCTGGGCGGCGAAGTCCTTGGCGTGCTGGAAGAGGAAGGCGTGGCCGGCGTCGCTGTAGGCGACGAGGGTGGCGTCGGGCAGGTGCTGGACGGCGGTGTAGGCCGCCAGGGGGGTGATCATCGCGTCCTGCATACCGGTCGCGTACAGGACGGGCTGATGGATGCTTTCCAGGGTCGCTCGCACCTGCTCGAAGGGAATCGCCGCATCCTTTCCGATGGCGGTGATCTGGCCCAGGGCCGCCGCCTCGGACACACCGGGAACACCCGTGGCCAGCCGGGTGGCCACCCTGGCGAGGTGCTCATAGCCGGCGGCGCGGCCGGTGTCCGTCTGCGGGAAGAACAGCAACACCAGGTCGTCCCCAGTGACCTCGGGCTTGGTCATGGTGGCCCGTATCTTCGGGTCCGGGTCGGGCGCGCCGGGCACCGTGCCGCCGGGGTTGGCGGCCGCGACGACCAGCTTGCGGACCAGGTCGGGCCGGGTGCGGGTGATGTGCTGGGCGACGGTGCCGCCGAGCGTCCAGCCGAGCAGGTCGACCTGGGGCAGGCCGAGGGCCTCGATGAACTCGACGGTACCGTCGGCGAGTCCTTCGACGGAGTCGGCCGGGGTGCCGGTGGTGTAGCCGGTGCCGACGTTGTCGAACACGATCACGTCGCGCTCGAAGGCCAGGTGGTCCAGGAGCTCCGGGTCCCACCAGTCGAGGGTCCCCCGGACCCGGTTCAGCAGAACCAGCGGGATGCCGCCGCGCGGGCCGAGGCGCCGGTAGGTGAAGATCGCGGAGGGACCGTCCACGGAGAGGTCCTCGGCCGTATCTGCCAGATAGGTACTCATGACGAACTTCGCTTTCCGTGCGGGGACTGGGCGTCAGGCGGCGGGCAGCTGGTTGAGTTTGCGCAGCTGCTGGTCGAACATGCGGGCCGGGACGATGCGGCGCATGGTGCGGACGCGTCCCGTCATGGCGCCGGCGGTGTAGCGCACCTTCGGCTTGGCGTCGGTCGCCGCGGCGACGATCTCCTTGGCGACGACGGCGGGGTCGTCGCCGTCCTTGACCGCGCCGGCCATGTACTCCTCGAAGACGTGGCGCTGCTTGGCGTAGACATCCAGGGGGTGGTCGGGGCGGACGCTGGCCGCGTCGAACGCGGTGTTGGTCCAGGCGGGTTCGACGAGCAGGACCCGCACGCCGTGCTCGCGGACCTCGTGGTCGACGGACTCCGAGTAACCCTCGACGGCGTGCTTGGAGGCCGCGTAGACCGCCATGTAGGGCTGCGGCATGAACCCGACGATGGACGAGATGTTGATGACGCGCCCGCTGCGCTGGGCGCGCATGTACGGCAGGACGGCGTTGGTCATCCGGATGACGCCGAAGACGTTGATGTCGAACAGGCCCTGCGCCTGCACGGCGGAGCTCTCCTCGGCCGCGCCCGCCGAGCCGATGCCGGCGTTGTTGACCAGGACGTCGATCCGCCCGAACCGGTCGATCACCTCGCCGACCGCAGCGGCCACCGACGCGTCGCTGGTCACGTCGAGGTCGAGGAAGGTCACGCCCTTGAGCGGTGTGACATGCGCGGTGTTGCGGCTGGTGCCGACCACCTCGTAGCCAGCCGCTGCCAGGGCGAGGGCGGCCGCCTTTCCGATGCCGGAGGACGCGCCCGTCACGAGGGCTGTCGGTCGTGTTGTCGTCATCGTGGACTCCTGGTTCCGGGACCGGGAAGCCCCCGATCAGTTGCATCAATGTATCAGTTAACTCTATAGAAGCAACAACAGAGAATCCATTAATGGAAGACCCGTAGCGTTCACGTATCCTCTACGTAGGGTCAAGACGTAAGCCGACGACACAGGAGACAGACATGGGCCGAGCACTGCGGGCAGATGCCGAGCGCAGTGTGCGCGCGATTCTGGAGGCGGCCGAGCGGGTCCTCGCCCAGGACCAGGGGGCTTCGATGGAGCAGATCGCCGAGGCCGCGGGACTGACCAGGATCACGGTGCACCGGCGGTTCGCGAACAGGCAGGCACTCCTGGAAGCCCTCGCCGTATCCGCGAAGCAGCAGCTCATCGACGCCATCGAAGAGGCTCGCCCCGACGCCGCCCCCGCCCTCGTCGCCCTGTATCGGGTGACCGCGAACGTGCTGCGGGTCAAGAGCACCTGGCGCTTCACCCTCAGCCACGCCACGGCTCACACCGAAGCCGCCGCCGCCCTCTGGAGCGAGATCAACGCCCACACCGTCGAACTCCTGACCCGTGCTCAACGTGAGGGACTGCTCGCCCCGGACGCGGATCTGGAATGGACTCGGCAGGTGTACTACGCCCTGCTGAGTGAGGCCATTAACCGGCCCGGCGCGGACTGTGACCCCGCCGCGCAGGACCCGGACACGCTGTCGACACTCGTCATCGACACACTCCTGCATGGCGCAGGACCACACGACTGAACTCCGGCTGCTCGACCGAGCGACCTCGATGCCTCCAACCAACGCGGGCAGCGTGCCTCTATGCCGACAGCGGGTAGCCCCAGCCCGACCCGACTCAGTGACAAAGTCCCTGCCCGCCTCACGGGCTGATCGGATCGTGGCGGTATCGCTCGGGATGAGCCGCGCGCAGATACTTCATGGCGGTGACCGGTGCGATGCCGAAGAGCCGTATCAGGTGGATGGCATCGCTGGTGTGTTTGGCCTCGTCGAGGATGCGGTCGACCCGCAGACGGGTGACCTGCAGGCCCTGGTGGCACAGCGTCTTCGTGATGGCGTTCGGGCAGACCCGGGGATGGGCGTCGTCGACGGCGGTGCGGGCGGTCACCAGGAGGTAGGGGTTGGTGCTGGTCGGCCACCACCGGTACCGCTCGGCCAGCCACGCGCTGGCCAGCCGGGAGGTGAACTCGTCGAGATAGACGGTGTGGTCGATTTTTCCGCGACGGCGGACTCGGAGACGTCCACAGCTGCGATTCAAATCCTCGATCAGCAGGCCGCGTTGGTCTTCCACGCTCAGGGCGTGTACGGCGGCGAGGGCGAAGCTGAGTCGGCTGCGTACGCCGGTGATCCTCTCCAGAACGCCGTGGAGGCGGTCATCCGGCAACGCTGCGGGCAGCGGCCGGGCGGTGGTCAGCGAGACCCGGCGGGCCAGGTCCCGGAAGATCAGCTTCTCCCGTTTGAGAGCGCGGAACAGGGAACGCAGAGCGGTGGCGAGGGTCTTGGCCGCTTCTCCTTGCACCGGATCGAGGGCCTGTTCGATGTGGTCACGTGTGACGGCCCGCAGGGTGTCGACGCCGACGTCGTGCCAGGAACGCAGGCGGGGCGAGGTGATCCGGACGTAGGCGTAGACCGTTGCTGGAGCCAGTGGCCAGCTGGGCCGTGAGGCTCGGCCGGACAGGACATCGATCCATCGGTGAACCGAAGCCCGGAACGGGCTAGGCACCGCGTCGGCGATGCGACGAGCCCGGGCCATGGCCGCGTCCGCCCGCTGGTCGGGGATGAACTGCCCGACCAGACGAAGATAGTTGATCAGGCGGGCGCCACTGAGGTTGCCCCGGCGAGCGAGCAGCCGCACGTCCTCCTCAAGCAGTGGTGCCTCGGCGCCCAGATGGGCGACCAGGATCCGCAGGGTGCGGAGGCTCGGGCCCAGATCGTGCTTCGTCCAACCACGGCTGCGGACATGAGCGTCGAAGGCGTCCAGTAGTTGTTGGGCCGGTGCGGTCAGTGCCGGAAGCTGACTGTCGGCCCGGCCGTTGGGATCCGAACGGCCGGGCCACACCACTGCCTCTCAGCCCGCTCAGTTGTAGTGGTGCTCAGGCGGCGGCGTGGTCGTGCACGTCAGGGGTCCGTCCGCCGGGACGATCCGCTCCACCGAGCCGGGGTTCATATGGACCGAGGCCAACTGCGCGGCGTTGAGGTAGCCGATGAACAGCTGCTTCCCGGCTGGCATCGCGGCCGGAAAGAAGGTGAACGTCACTCTGCCGTCTTCGTCCTTCTCGCCCTTCATCACGTTCGTGACCCCGGGCCCGGACCCGCTGGGACTCAGCTTTCCGTCGTCGTGCGGCCCCTTGCAGAACACACCCTCCTTGATCAGGACCGGGAACCCGGCCTTGCGCAGCGCCTTCTCCAGACCCGTGTGGTCGCTGAAGTACGCGGCCTTGTCCCAGGTGGCGACGAGGGTGCCGTCCTTCTTTGTGTCGACGGTGTACGCGGCCGTCTGGACGTGCACCGACCCCGCGCCGTTGCTGTCGCCGGCCGACGGTGGAGCCGTCGAAGGGTGACTCAGCGCGGGCACCCCGATCGCGAGGGCCGCGGCGGCCGCGACCCCGGCTGTGCCGACGAGGCGGCGCCGATTGCGACGGGCACGGCCGGCTGCCTCGATCCGCTCCACCGCCGTGGTCATGGTGATGTCGTCGAAGGAATCCCTCAGCGCGTTGAGCACCTCGTGCTCGCTCATGGTCCGACCTCCTGGTCATTGGCGGTGCCGTCATCGACGGTGACGAGTTGGCTGCGCAACGTCGATACGGCTCGCGACAAATGGGCGGTGACGGTGCCCTCCGCGATCCCCAGCACCTTGGCCGTGGCCCTGGTGTCCAGGTCGAGGAAGACCCGTAGCGCGATCACTTCCCGCTGTCGCTGCGGCAGTTGACGCAGCACGGCGAGCAGACCGGGGTCCAGGCCGGGCTTGCCTTCCCGCGGATCGGGTACATCGGGCGTGCCGTCCTCCAGCCCGACTTCCTTCCGTTTCCGCCTCCACCAAGACACCCGGGTGTTCAGCGCCGTGCGCACGATCCATGCGCGCGGCGCCGGGTGCCGGCTGACCTTCGGCCAGGACACCCAGGCCCGGGTGAACGCCTCGGCGACCAGATCCTCGGCGAGTTGCCGATCGCCCACACTCGCCAGGACCGCCCGCAGGCAGACGTCCTGGCTGGCTTGGTAGAACTCCTTGAACTCCAACTGCTTCACACCCCCTATACGCCGCAGCGTCCCCACACACTTACCTCCCCCCTGTGAGTGATTGGCTGGGGGCCGTCCGGCCCCGCCAGGCGGTGGTTCCGGCGGGGTGTTAGGCGGGGTGTTAGTGGTGTGGCGGGGTCTGCTGTTGGAGGAGGGCGGTGATCTGGTTGACGTCGTTGAAGATGCTGAGGAAGGTCTGGAGGTCTGGGCTGCTGGCGCCGTTGACACCGATGAAGAAGGTCAGCAGGCGGCCGTCGTCGGTCTGCAGGTAGCCGGCTTCGTTCTGGGCTGCGACCGTGAGCTGCTGATTCAGCTGGTCGTCACCCAGAATGGTGCCGGGTTTGGCGAAGACCTTGCCCTTGGCGGGGCAGTTGGTTGTGCAGGAGATCCCGTTCGAGCCGTCGACGCCGAGGATGGGGAGCAGCGTGCGGAAGGCTTTGGCGTCGGGGGTGTGCAGCCAGTAGGTGAGGAGCTCGACGAGGCCGTTGGGGGTGACCCGTTCGGGCGGTGTGCCACCGCGTCCGTCGGAGAGCTGGAACTGGGTCGGATCGATGTGCGCGGTGTTGGTGAGGAAGTCGTGCTCGATCGGGAACGCGTCGAAGCAGTTCTTGCTGCCGCGTGCGACGGCCATGTTGCACAGGGCCAGGTTGGCGCCGAGGTTGTGGCTGACCTTGAGGATCAGCTTGGCGTACTGGCTGTACGGCGGGGAGACGTACGCGGCGACGCGGGGGTCGTGGCGGTAGGAGGCGGGCAGCTGCTGGTGCGGGTTGGGGCCGGTGGGCGGCGCGGTGACGGTGACGCCGGCGCGGGCGAGGGCCTCGATCAGCGCGGTGCGGCCGAAGGCGTTGGGGTCCTGGATGCCGGAGATCTTCAGCAGTGGCTGCGAGCCGGCGGCGATGGTGCCGGAGAGGCGGATGCGGGTGCCGTCGGGCGAGGCGGTCACCTTGACGGAGGTCGTCCCGCCCGGGGAGACCGTCCGGACGCTGGAGGTGACGTGGTACGGCGCGACCTGCGGGCGCCAGAACAGGGTGGCCTTCTGCCCGGGCTTGGTCGGGGTGGTCAGCAGGTCGATCAGGTTGTCGTTGAGGATCAGCGGGGTGGGCTGCGGGTCCAGCGCCGGGAGCCTGAACAGGCGGGGGTCGATGATGACGTTGCCGTCGACCCTGGTGATGCCAGCGTCGCGGATCTGCCGGGCGATCTCGTTGATGCCGGCGAGCGGGTTCTCGGGGGTGAGGGTGGCGCCGGGAATCGCGGCCTCGGTGTGGTCGATGTCCGTGTAGTCCACCGAGCCGTCGGGCTTGGTGCGCCCGCCCATGGTCAGGTCGCCCTGGGCGACCAGAGCCAGGTTCCCGTGCAGCGTCGACCCGGTGCGGGTTCCGGTCGCCATGACGGGGGTGGTGAAGCGGTGGTCCGGGCCGAGGGTGCGCCAGGCGGTCGAGAGGGTGACCAGCTTGACCGTCGAGCCGGGGACGAAGAACTGGTCCGCGAACCGGGAGTGGATCACCCGGCCGCTCGCCGGGTCCGTCTCCAGCACGCCCCACTGCGCGTGCTCGTAGCCGGGCTTGTGCATGATCGCCTCGATGGCGGGCCCGAGGTCGTCGCCGTGCGCCGCCGCCGGGGGGCTGGCGGCGGCCGCCCCGGCCAAAACCGCGAGTGTCGCACCGGCAGCGGCCCAGGTCCGCAGCCGGCCACAGATCATTGCTCTCACGCGTTCCGCCGTTTCTGGAGTCGAAGAAGCCAGGTCGAAGAAGCCCGCATGCCGCGGGCCCGCATCGCACGGGCCCGGCGTGCCAGGGCGCTCCTGGCGGCAGCGTATGAATACGGACCGCGCACCTTCCGCTGCACGGGGCCGTGCTGACAGCGTGTGGGAGGAACTTCATCCGGTCGGTCGATCGCCGTTGGGTGTAGATCTTGCGGGGTGCCTCGGGGGGTGATGCGTGGGGGTTCGGGAGGTGCCGGTGTGGGGCGGTCTCTGCCGTCGGCGGGGTGAGCAGGCCGTGGGTGCGGGCATCGGGTGGGGTGGTGTGGTGCCGTCGTTGATGGCCGTGCTGGATGCCGGAGAGAGTGAAGGCCCGGCCGGGGTCGCGGAGTTGCGCAGGCAGATCGCGGAGCTTTCCGAAGCGGTGTCCCCGGCGGAAGCCGGACTGTCCCGGCTGCAGATCACGCGGGAGACGGTGAGGCAGGTGCTGGACGACGGAGGGTGCACTCTGGGGTGCGGGTACGGGTGCGTACCCGTATGCTGTGGGATGGCTGAAGGAGGCATCATCGTGCCCGACGCGAACATTCGTATCCCTGCCGAGGCGCGGGACCGGCTGGCCGAGATCGCGGCCGCCGAGGGACTGTCCCTGCGTGCCTACCTCGCGCGCATGGCTGACACTCTGCTCACCCCTGCCGAGCGGGCCGAACGCGCCGAACGGACGCGGGCGGTGCTGCGGGAGTGGAATGGCTACGACCCCAGCCCCGGCGAGCAGGACGCGCTGGATGCGGAACTGGACCGTCGGCTGGCGCAGGCGGATGCCGCGTGAGCAACCCCGTCCACATCGTCCTGGATGGTACGGCGATGGTGGCTGCCGGTCGCGGCAACATCCTTGCTTCCCGGCTCATCCACCGCTCCCACGCGGAGCCGGGCTGGTTCCTGTACGCCACCGCCTGCGCGCTCGTCGAGGCCGACCGCGCCCGGTCGGGCACGGCCGAACACATTGCCGCGCTGGACGGCATCACCTTCCTCGACCTCGACCTGCCCGCCGCCTTGGCCCTGACCCAGGAGACCACCTGGGGCGCCGCCCACACCCTGCACGCGGCGCAGCCCAGTCCGGACCGCCCCGATGGCGCCCTCATCGCCACCACCACACCGGAAACCTGGAAAAGCCACCCCGTGCGCACCCTCGACCTCAACCCCTGACTCAAGGGCCTGTCTACGCCCGCGTCACCGACCGCAGGCGCGACCACCTGCACAAACTCACCACTCGTCTCGTTCGTGAAAACCAAACGATCGTGATCGAGGACCTCGCCGTTCGGAACATGGTGACGAACGGCCGCCATGGCGCCGGATAGCCGCTGAACGCCTCCTTGTTCTGCGTGCTCGACATCGCCGCGCGACCGCACCGCTCCATGCCGCTCGGCCCGTTCGTAGGCGTAGCCCTGATTGAGGACCCGGGCCGCCATGATCGAGTCGTACGGATAGTCCCGTACGAGGAGCGAGACCTGCTTCTCCCACAGAGCGGCAGCTACGACTTCCCGGGCGGAACGGACCGTGCCGGCCATCGAGTTGAGGGCCAGAGAGGGGGCGATTGCTGTAGGCATGATGCCTCCGGTTGAGGGTGTCCCGCGACGCGGGGCGCTGCCTTCAGCACACTGCTCCGAACCTGCTGGATGTGATCAGTTCCCTTATCGCGCAAGGGTTTTGCACGGTGTGCAAGCAGCCTCGACGGCTCCGCGCCATGTTCGTACCGTGGAAGCCCCCGGTTGTGCGGCGTGGGAGGGGCCTGTGCCCGTTGACCCGCTCTGGAACAGCACGAGAGCTCGCCAGTTGGCCGCGCAACGGCGCCTTGGCGCGCTGTCCGCCTGGGCCGCGAACACCGGGCCTGGACCCTCGCAGCCCTCGGTGACCGCCTCGGCTGTTCACCGGCCACGGTCTCCCGGCTGGAGCGAAGCAACAGGGTCGTCGACCGGACCCTCGTCCACCGCGCCGCGCTGGAGGTCGGCGTACCGCGACACGTCCTGGTGAGTTCGGATGATGTCGTGGCGCCACGTCGAGCCGTTCGCAGCGCCGTCCCACAGTACGGCGAGCTCAGAGCTGCCTCCTTGTTCAACGCTTCGGTGATCCGGCCGCGCGTACTGACGGCCGGCTGCGACCCGTCCACCCCGTTCGTCCTGTCGTCGGCCAATGCCACCCCGGCCGACTGGACAGCGAGCGCCAAGCGCAGTGTCAGCGGCGTGTCTGCCCGCCCCGGGCTCACCTGGGGTGCGGGCTGTCCTCGTCTGCCCTCCCGGCGACTTCCGCTCCTCCTGGGGAGGCCAAGTCCCGCCCGTTGTCCGCGTCTTATCAACAATGTTGATATGGGTATCAAATTTGCTTCGCAGTGGATCGTGGACTGATCGTCTCCGAAAGTCGTACTTTCGGCGTGTCAGTTTCATCGACCTGCGGATGGGAGCAATGCGTCAGATATATCCGGCACCCTCCCGGCGTTTCATCGTCACGAGCGTGTCCTCAGACGCCCACATGTGGAATCTCGTCTTCCTTCAGTTGCTGCTGGAGGAGCGAGGTGGAGAGGTGATCAACCTTGGGGCGTGCGTCCCGGACGATGTGATCATCGCCGAGTGCCGCAGAAACCGTCCCGACGCCCTGGTGGTGAGCACGGTCAACGGTCATGGGCACCTTGACGGGCTCCGCCTCATCAGACAGATCCGGTCCGACCCTGAACTGGCCGACCTTCGTGTCGTCATCGGCGGAAAGCTCGGTATCCGAGGATCCGGAAACGCCCGGTACAGCGCCGAACTCGTGGCAGCGGGCTTCGACGCCGCATTCGAGGCGGACGCGGGACTCGCCGAATTCGACTCCTTTATCGGCTCTTTGCAAGAAGGGCCCAGCCGTGAACTCGCAATGACGGGAAAGGGAGCTTGAGATGAACAGCGCTGTCTCCGAGGGTGCTGCCCTGCGGCCCGCTCCTCCGGCGCAGTCTCCGGTCGTCCCGGCACACGGTCGGTTCTCCCGCTTCGTCCGGCACCACCACGAGCAGGGGAGGCTGGTGGTGCAGCCGCGCATGGGGTTCGCCGGCACGCAGACCATGCGGCGGGGGCTGCAAGCGGTACGAGGGGTGCGCGGAGCGTCTGTCGGCACGGTCACCGTCGACAGCTATACAAGGGTCAACGATCACGACTCCGCCCGGCGCGCTCTGGAGCGGGGTGACGACCTGAACGGGTACCCGGTGGTGGCCCACGGCGTGCAGGAGACGCGCCGCCTGTTGCGGGGCGTGGCGGATGACGACTTCCCCGTCCAGTTCCGCCACGGCTCCGCCCTGCCCCGGGAGTTGTTCACCACCCTGGCAGCCTGCGGCGCGGACGCCACCGAGGGCGGTCCGGTGTCGTACTGCCTTCCCTACAGTCGCGTGCCGCTGCCGGAGGCCACCGCGGCCTGGGCGGAGTGCTGCCGCATCCTGGCGGACCGGCCGCAGCCGGTGCACCTGGAGAGCTTCGGCGGCTGCATGCTGGGCCAATTGTGCCCACCCAGCCTGCTGATCGCCCTGAGCATCCTGGAGGGCATGTTCTTCCGCGAGCACGGCCTGCGCAGCATCTCCGTCAGCTACGCGCAGCAGACCAGCCCCGAGCAGGACCTCGAAGCACTCGCCGCGTTGCGCCGCCTGGCCGCGCAGTGGCTGGGGGACGTCGACTGGCACGTGGTGCTGTACACGTACATGGGCGTGTACCCCAGGACCCGGCTGGGCGCCTACCGGATGCTGGAGGACAGCGTGCGCCTGGCGGTGCGCAGCGGGACCGAACGGCTCATCGTGAAGACCGCCGTGGAGTCGCAGCGGATTCCGACCATCGAGGAGAACGTGGACGCCCTGGAGTTCGCCGGCGCCGTGGCGGAGGACGAACGGCGCTTCGGGCCGGGGGTGGACGCGGGGCCGCGGACCGGTGTCTACGAGGAGGCGCTGGAGCTGATCACGTCGACACTGCGCTTTGGCAACGATGTCGGATCCGCTCTGGTGGACGCCTTCGCCCGCGGCCGACTGGACGTGCCGTTCTGCCTGCACCAGGACAACGCCAACCGCTCGCGCGCGGCCATCGACCCCGCGGGCGCCCTGCGCTGGTCGGAGCCGGGCGCGATGCCTGTGGCCGCCTCGGAAGGACACGGGCGCACTGCGGTGACCGCGCGTTCTCTCATCGACATGCTGAGCTACAACGAGCGCCGGTTCGACCGCGAGGAGCTGGTCGGCGCGGCGGTGAGGGGGATGCTGTGACGATCATGACGAGTCGGACCACTGCGACTCTGGACGCGGTGCGTGCGCACGGCCGGGTGCGGGCGGCGGTCAGCCAGGGCATCCGCGGTTTGTCCCTGCGGGACGAACACGGCGCCTGGAGCGGGCTCGACGTCGATGTCGCCCGCGCGGTGGCCGCGGCGGTGCTCGGCGACGCGGGCGCGGTGCAGTGGATGCCGACGGACCCTGCCGAGCGGTTGGCACGGCTGGCCTCGGGCACGGCCGACGTGGTCACCGCCAATCTGTCCTGGACCCTGGGCCGCGAAGCCTCCCATGGCGTCCTGTTCGCAGGTGTCACCTGCTACGACGGGGAGGGTTTCCTGGTCCGGGCGGCGGAGGGCGTGTCGCGTCCTGAGCAGCTGGCCGGACGGCGCGTGGCCATCCAGGCGGGAACGACCAGCGCGGACAACCTGGCGGCGTGGTTCGGCGCGCGCGGGCTGCGGGTGGAGCCCGTCGCCCATGCCACCCCCGCCGAGGCTCTGGCCGCCTACGCGGACGGCAGTTGTGCGGCCTATGTCCTGGACCGCATAGCGCTGGCCGGCGCCCGGGCCGGCCTTCCTCGCCCGGCGGACCATGTCGTGCTGGAGGCGGCCATCTCCCGGGAGCCGATGGCCCTGGCGGTCCGGGACGACGACCCCGCCTGGTTCCGGGTGTGCCGATGGGTCCTGTACTTGCTCATCGGGGCGGAACACGCAGTCCGCGAGAGTGGTTCACGGCAGGCGGCCCTGGACGGCGCCGCCGCCCAGGCGGGCGAGCACGGGCCCGCGCTCGGCCTGGACCGGGACTGGGCCCGGCGGGTCCTGGACGCCGTCGGCACCTACGGCGACGTCTACGAGCGCAACCTGGGCCCGGCCTCCGGCCTGGACGTCAGCCGCGGCCTCAACGCCCTGTGGAACGACGGGGGTCTGCACTATCCACTGCCCCTGCACTGACCTTCCGCCGGCCCGTGTGATCCATCGACAGCATTGATGGGGGCATCGATTTCGTTCCCCGGCGGACCGTGGACCGGAACTCACCGGAAGTCGTAGCTTTTCAGCACGTCAGGTTGTCCCGGCGAGTGATGCGGACCCTCACCCGCCCCGCCGGCTGGCACCGCGCCACCCACAGCGGACTTTCCGCCCCCGCACGAGGGGGAGACGGCACTCCCCCCGGAATCAGGAGTATGACATGAGCACATCAGTCACGTCGCGTGACACGTCGCGTCAGGAGACGCGCGGCGCCATGGAGCTGACAGCGGCCATGCTGCTGTCCGGCACCATCGGCGTGTTCGTCATCGAGTCCGGCGCCTCACCGTTCAACGTGGTCTTCTACCGGTGCGTGTTCGGCAGCGCCTTCCTCGGCCTGTACTGCCTGCTCCGCGGCTTCTTCAAGAACCACGGATTCACCCCCAGGAAGCTCGGCCTGGCCGCCCTCGGTGGCGTGTTCATCGTGTTCAACTGGGCGTTCCTCTTCGAGTCCTACGACAAGACGTCCATCTCCGTGGCGACCGTCGTCTACCACACACAGCCGTTCTTCGTGGTCCTGCTCGGAGCCGTCCTGTTCAAGGACCGCATCACGGCACACAAGGCCGGCTGGCTGCTGGTCGCCTTCCTCGGTCTCGTCCTCGTCGCCGGCATCTCCTCCTCCGACCTCTCCGGCGACACCGCCTACCTGACCGGTCTCGGATACGCCCTGCTGGCCGCCCTCTTCTACGGGCTGTCGACGATCATCACCAAGCGCGTGACCGGGGTGAAGCCCCACCTCGTCGCCCTGGTCCAGGTGCTGCTGGGCATCCCCCTGCTGCTGCCCTTCACCCAGCTGGGCCAGAGCGCGCACCTCGGCTCCGGCTGGGCCTGGCTCGTCGGCCTCGGGTTCATCCACACGGGCGTCATGTACGTCCTGATGTACTCCTCGTACCAGAAGCTGCCCACCTCGAAGATCGCCGTCCTGGCCTTCGTGTACCCGGCAGCCGCCATGGTCTGCGACTGGGCCGTCTACGGGCACCACGTCACCTGGCTGCAGGCCCTGGGCATCCCCCTCATCGTCGCGGCCTCCCTCGGTATCAACCTCGGCTGGCGCCCCCGCCTGCGCCGCACCCCGGAAACCGAACCCGTCACCCAGCCCCTCTCCGCGCCCCGCCGGCGCACCACCGTCTGAAAGGAAACCCCCGGCATGCCCCGCGTCACCGACCCGACCGCACCGCGCATCGCCCTGGTGGGCGCGACCGGAGTGGTCGGCACCACCCTCCTGCAGCTCGTCGAGGAGCGCGGCTTCCGCTACCGCGACCTGCACCTGGTGGCCTCCGCCCGCTCGGCCGGGCGGGAGCTGACCGTCGAAGGTCACACCTACCGGGTGCAGGACCTGGACGGCTTCGACTTCTCCGGCGTCGACGTCGCCTTCTTCTCGGCCGGCGCCCGCGTGAGCACCACGTTCGTGCCCAAGGCCGTCGAGCAGGGCGCCCTGGTCATCGACAACACCAGTGCCTTCCGGATGGACCCCGACACTCCGCTCGTCGTCCCCCAGGTCAACGCCCACGAACTCGAGACACGCCCGGCGAGCGGAATCATCGCCAACCCGAACTGCTCCACCATCCCGCTGGTCCGGCTCCTCAAGCCCGTGCAGGAGCGCTGGGGCATACGCCAGGCCGTGGTCAGCACCTACCAGGCCGCGTCCGGCGCGGGCTACTCCGGCATCGAGGAACTGCACGCCGGCGCCCGCACCGTCCTCGACGACCCCGACAGCGCGGGGGTGACCGGGACGTTCACCCCGTCCCTCGCCTTCGACGTCATCCCCAGCATCGACCGGCTCCTGGAGGACGGCTTCACCTTCGAGGAGCAGAAGATGCTCCAGGAGTCCCGCAAGATCCTTCACCTTCCCCACCTCGACGTCACCACCACCTGTGTCCGGGTCCCCGTGGTCAACAGCCACTCCGAGGCCGCCTGGATCGAGTGCCACAACCCGGTCGACCGTGCCGAGCTGGTCCGGCTGCTCGCACAGCAGGACGAGGTCACCGTGCACGACCTGCCGGCTCCTGGGGCGTTCCCCACCCCGCGTACGGCGGGCGACCCCAACCAGGTCCACGTCGGCCGCATCCGTGTCTCCCCGCACAACCCCCGCGGTTTCTGGCTGTGGATCGTCGCCGACAACGTGCGCATCGGCGCCGCTCTCAACGCGCTGCAGATCGCCGAAGCACTCCAGCGGCGAGGTGTCCTGTGACCGCGCCGGCCGTTCTGAAATTCGGGGGCTCCACCTTCCCCGGCGTGGATGCCTATGCCGAACTCGCCGCGGCCCTGGGACGCAGGGCGGCGCAAGACCGGCGTCCGATGGCCGTCGTCGTCAGCGCGATGCCCGGCGAGACCGAGAAGCTGCGGGCTCGGCTGCACGAGGCCAACCCCCAGCCGGAGGAGGCCAGCGTCGCCGGACTCCTCACCCTCGCCGACACGGTCAGCGCCCACCTGCTGGCCTCAGCGCTCCACCGCATCGGCGTCACCGCCACCGTGCTGGCCGGCCACCAGCAAGGTCTGGTCACCGACAGCACATTCATGTGGGCCAAGGTGGAGAGCCTGGACGCCGCCCCGCTCCGACGGGCCCTGGAGGACCACCAGGTCGTCATCGTGCCCGGAGGCCAGGCGGCCGACCGGTACGGCAGGCCCACCTGGCTGGGCAAGAACAGCTCCGACCTCTCGGCCGTCCTGGTCGCCGCCGCCGTCGGCGCGCACGAGTGCGAGGTCCACTCGGACGTCGACGGCATCTACAGCGCGGACCCCCATGCGATCAGCGGTGCCCGCCTCCTGCGCGAGGTGACCTACGACACCGCCTCCCTGATGTCGCTGTACGGAGCGAAGGTCCTCCACCGCCGATCGGTGCGCACCGCCAGGCAACACGGCATCAAACTGGTATGCCGCCACAACCGGGCTCCCTTCACCGCCGGTACGGTCATCAGCGGCGACGGCGCCCCGGCCAGCGGCATCGTCCTCAACACACGGTCGCAGGTCCTCGGTTATGACACCGAGGCCCAGGCCGACCTGGCGCACAGCGTCTTCCACACCGAAGGTGTCGACACCGTCCGGCTGGAGGACGGACCGCACCTCGTGGTCGTCGGCGGCTACCTGGACATCAACCGCTTCCAGCGCCTGCACGACCTGCCCGAGGCCCGCGTGCTGGGCATCCCCGTCACAGAGATCACCGGCACCCGGGCCACCACCCACATCGCTGCCGACGCCGAACACGCCCGGCAGCTCGCGCAGAAGCTCCACGACGCACTGCCCACCCCCGTCTCCGAGACCCGACCCCGGTAAACCCTCCGTAGGAAGGAGCAGCCACCATGACGGCGACCACGATCCAGACCACGATTCAGACCACGATGCGCACGCCACAGACCCTTGGCCTCATCGAAGTGCCCGACGCCGTCCGGGATGCCATCGGACGCGACCTGGCCGCCGAGCCGGATCCCACCCTGGACATCGACCGCGCCATGGCGCGCTACCACCAGATCTTCGCCGGGCTGCCGCTCGAACTCCTCCAGCGCATCCTCGACTTCGGCCGCCACAACGACGCCCCCGGCGTCGGCTACGTCCGCAACCTGCCGGTCGACGCCGAGCTGCCCGCCACTCCCGGCGACGGGGGCCCGGCCCCCGACAAGAAGACCTTCGTCGCTGAGGGTGTCCTGCTCGGTCTGTCCGGTCTGCTGGGCGAGCCGGTCGGCTTCCTCACCGAGAAGAACGGCCAGCTCATCCACGACGTCATCCCGGTCCCCGGGGGCGCGATGACCCAGACCAACCAGGGCTCAACCGTCTTCCTCAACTTCCACAACGACATCGTCCACGACGCCATCGGCCGCTACGACGTCAGCAACCCCGACTTCCTCGTCCTCAGCTGCCTGCGAGCCGACCACGAGGGCATCGCCGCCACGCACTACGCCGACGCCCGGGACATCGTCCGCGCCCTCGACAGCCGCACCCTGGAACTGCTGCGCAGCCCGCTGTTCCGGCTCAACGCCCCCGGGAGCTACGTGCGTGACGTCGCCGGCGGGCGGGAGGTCCTCTCCGACCCGGTCGCCATGATCAACGGTCCGGAGGAATACCCGGAGATCTCCTCCTCCGCCAACGGAGTGCGCGCCATGACCACGGCAGCGGAGGCAGCCCTCGACCGGCTCCAGGCCGCCTGCCGCGAGACGGCCCACGAGGTCCACCTGCGCCCCGGGGAGGCCCTCCTGATCAACAACCGCAAGGGCCTGCACGCCCGCACCCCGTTCACCGCACGCTACGACGGCAACGACCGCTGGCTGCAGCGGACCTACGTCCGCCGCAGCCAGTGGACCATCCGCTACCGCCAGACCGCGGACAACCGCCGCGTTCACCACTGATCCCCCGAGTGGGGGCGGGGCATCCCGGTGCCCCGCCCCCACTCGGCGTGCGCGCCGACCACGTGGAGAAACCCCATGGACGTCATGACGGCCGTACTGACGCGCCGTAGTGAACACCTACTCGTCGAACCGGCTCCCAGCGACCAGGAGTTCACCTACCTGCTGCGGGCAGCCGCCACAGCCCCCGACCACGGCAGGCTCCGCCCGTGGCGCTGGATCCTGGTGCGCGGCGAAGGACGCGCCGCGCTCGGCCGATGCTTCGCCGAGGACTGCCCGGCGCCCGATCACCGACGCGATCAGGCGCAGGCCGCGCCCCGGCGCGCGCCGCTCCTCGCCACCCTCGTGTTCGCACCGGTTGCCGATCAACGGATCCCGGAGTGGGAGCAACTGGCCGCCGCCAGCGCCATGACCAGTTCTCTGACGCTGCTGCTGCACGCCCGTGGCTTCGGGAGCATCTGGCGCACCGGCAGATTCACCGAATCGGCGGGGGCCAGGCGCCTTCTGGGCCTGCAACCTGACGAGCGCCTGCTGGGCTGGCTGTACATCGGCACACCCGCGCAACTCCAGCCCCGCAGGCGTCGGATACCCGACGACGTCACCGACCGCGTCACCGTCCTCACCGACCAACTGGTGGGCGCCTCATAGCCTTTGGCCAGACCGGACGCAGCGCCGCGAGCGACCGCCGCCGAGGGCGATCAGCCGGGCTGGGCCGGCGGCGGTTCCTCGCGCATGAGCCGCACGGCGTTATCAATGAAAAGCTTCAGTTCGCGCGTCAGCCGCCGCCCCCTGCGCCACGCCAGCTGCGTGTGCACGGTGAAGGGAACCTCCCACGGCAGGGCCACCATCTCGCCCTTCTCCAGCTCCGTGGCCACGGTGACGGCCGGCAGCAAGGCGATGCCCAGCCCGGACACGACGCCCCGCTTGATCGCCTCTATGGTCCCGAACTCGAGGAACGACGTCGATTCCGTGTCCTGCAACTCACGCTCGAACAGGTCGCGATACGCGCATCCGGCCTCGGTCACCAGGACGGACGCTTCCCGCAGATCGTCGAGCGAGACCTTCTCGCGCCGCGCCAGGGGGTGCCCGTCGGCCGCGACGAGCACCAACGGCTCCTCGGCCAGCACCACCGTCTCCAGGCCCTGATGCCGCGTCTGCTCCTCTATCAGGAAGCCGATGTCGAACGTGCCCTGACGCAGCGCGTGACAGGTCTCCGCGCACAGCGTCGGCCTCAACGACAGCTGCACCTTCGGATAGCGGTGGTGAAAGAACTCCAGCAACGGCGGCATGCGATACGAGGTGACGCTCTCCATCGTGCCGATCACCAAAGACCCCGACAGGCCGTCCCCGCCGGCGACATCCGCACGCGCGGCCTCGGCGAGCGCCAGGATCTGGTCGGCGTACTCGAGTAACTTCTCGCCGGCAGGCGTCAGACGGATCCTGCCGCCGAAGCGGTGGAAGAGCTCCACCCCCAGTGAGGACTCCAGCGCACGGATCTGTGTAGTCACGCTCGACTGAGCGTAGTTGAGCTCCTTCGCGGCTCTGGTGAAACTCAGCAGCGTCGCAACCTTGTGGAACGTTGCCAGGTGACGGATTTCCACCATTTCTCCCAGACATGAACGTTCGGACGGGCTGAACATGCCTCCGGCAAGGGCGCCCAGCGGCACGATCAAAAAATAGCGACAAAACTACAGGCCGATATTCCCGAGTACCGCAGAGATAAGTGATGTTCGTCACCGATGATCGCCGGGGCGGGCCGGGCGGGTGTTCGTGCTGCGGCTCCAGTGCCGCGCAACCCCGCGAACGGACGGCGGTGGCGCGGGTGCAGGACCTCGCGAGCCGCACCGTAGGAGGAGTCCAGGGCGCCACCCCTGGTCGCGCCGGCTACTCCCCGCACCGCGTAAGCAACGCCTGGAGCTTCCCGACGGCGCAGAGGTTGTGAGCCTCGCAGCCCGACCCCTGGTAGGCGCGTCACCCTCTGAGGCTGTCAGGGAGGACGTGGCGGCGTTCGCGACGGATCTTTTCGACCTCGTGTTCTCCGTGACCCTCTACACCCGAAGCGATGACGTTGCCGAAGGCCGACCACACTCGATGAAAGGTCGTCACCGTCTCTGGACGACCTGCGGAAGTAATGCGATGACCGCGGGCACCAGCAGGTACCCGGTGATCGCGGTGATGGCCTTGCGCGTTCCGACAGGCAGCACCGACACGGACCACACCTGGGCTATCGCTGCGTCACGGTCTTTCGGAGACATGTCAGTCGTGGACAGCGAAGCGACGTACTCCTTCTTGACGTCCAGGGCCGAGTGGTAGCCGATAGAGGAGGGGTAGATGATCACGAGGGCGTCCACCATCATCACCGCCACCACTGCGAAGAGCGTCCACGGTGCGGCGGACAGCCATATCACGAACAAGACCAGCAGCCCGGCCAGATGAGCGAGGGCGGAACCGTAGCTCCACAGCATGAACTGCCTGAGGGTGCGGAGTCCTTGGAACCCGTCACTGTCGTAGGCCATGTTCGGTGTCACCCCGAAGCCGAGTTCAGAGGACCGCTTCAGGTAGATGGTGAAGACAACGCCCATCGCCAGCTGCTTCGCCAGGAAGTAGAAGGCGTACGCGCCCGCTACGCACAGCGCCATCGCCAGCTCTGGGTGGGTGTACCGGTTGGCCCACCAGCCGTCGTACACCTCGGACCGCCACACCGCGTCCGGGAGCGTCGTCGAATTCCAGCCCTCCAGGAGACCGTGGTCGTTGACGAAGATGTACAGCAGGCCGGTACCGACCGCCACGGTAATCATGATGGCTGCCGAAACATCCCTGCGCCCGAGCACCGCGAACGCCCTGTTGGTTCTGGCAGTCAGCCGATTGAGCTGTTTCATCCGGCGTACTGAAAGCTGAGAGGCACCTCCGTTGCGCTCATTCATCGGTACGAAGTCGGAGATCGCCCGCACCTGCTGGCAGTAGAACATCGGCGTGACGAAGATGACGGCCAGGATGATCAGGCCGGCAGGATCCTGAAGCAGCGACAGGCTGACCGCGCTCGGCTCGGCGTTCACGGAGAAGAGGTAGCTGAGGGCTGGCCGTGCGCTGTCGGCAGTTGGCGACACCAGCACTCCTCCGGCATCCGCCAGACCCAGCAGCGCCACCGAGGAAGACAGGCTGATCAACAGAAACCTGGTCTTGGGGGCTTTCAACTGTTGCGTAATTCGTCAGTGAATCTCAGCTTTTCTGGTCTGTTATTTTGATCGTGTGAAGCTTTCCGAGTGGGCGTCGCGCAATGGCGTGCATTACCAGACCGCGTGGACGTGGGCGAAGGAGGGCCGTATGCCGGTTCCCGTGCGCCAGACGCCGTCCGGTACATGGCTGGTCGACGAGCCCGCTTCGGAGACGTTGGGCCGGGTGGTGGTGTACTGCCGGGTCTCGTCGGCGGACCAGAAGCCGGATCTTGAGCGTCAGGTGGCCCGCGTGGTGCAGGCGGCCACGGGTCTGGGCCTGCCGGTTGCGGAGGTCGTGACCGAGGTCGGTTCGGGGCTGAACGGCAGGCGCCGCAAACTGCACCGCGTGCTGTCCGACCCGCAGGCGACGGTGATCGTGGTCGAGCACCGTGACCGGCTGGCCCGGTTCGGCGTGGAGCATCTCGAAGCCGTCCTGTCGGCGTCCGGGCGGCGCCTGGTCGTCCTCGATCCCACCGAGGCCGCCGATGACCTGGTGCGCGACATCACCGAGGTGCTGACGTCGATGTGCGCCCGCTTGTACGGGCGGCGGGCGGCGAAGGACCGGGCAGAGCGCGCTGTGGCGGTGGCGACCGGTGAGGCTGGCGAGTGAAGAGGTTCCAGGCGCAGCCCGGTTTTGTGGTGCAGGCGTTCCGGTTCGCTCTGGACCCGAACGCCGCCCAGGAGGCCGCGCTGCGTTCGCACTGCGGCGCGGCGCGTGCCGCGTACAACTGGGCTGTCGGCTGGGTGACCGCGTCGTGGTGGCAGCGCCGCGCGGAGGAGTCCTACGGCATCGCGGAGGCCGGGCTGACGCGGTGGCGGCCGTGGTCGCTGCCCGCGCTGCGGAAGGCGTTCAACGAAGGCAAGCACACCGACCCCAGGTTCGCCGCCTGGTGGGAGGAGAACTCCAAAGAGGCGTACTCCACCGGGCTGGCGAACGCCGCCGCCGCGTTCGACAACTACACGAAGTCCAAGCAGGGCAAGCGGCGTGGCCGGAAGACGGGCGCGCCGCGTTTCAAGTCGAAGCGGAAGGCGCGTCTCGCCTGCCGGTTCACGACCGGCAGGATCCGCGTGGACGCCGACGGCCGGCATGTCACGCTGCCCCGGCTCGGCACACTGCGCACCCACGAACCCACGGTGAAGCTCCTCGACCGCATCCAGGCCGGGACCGCGCGGATCCTGTCCGCGACCGTGCGGCACGAACGCGGACGCTGGTTCGTCTCCTTCCAGGCCGAGGTCAAACGCGACCTCGAACACGTGGCGCGGCCGGACGTGGCGGTCGGGATCGACCTCGGGGTGAAGAGCCTCGCGGTCATGGCCGACAGCACCGGCGAGATCAGGCAGATCCCCAACCCGGGCCACTACGACGCCGCGCGCAAGCGGCTGCGCCGCGCCTCCCGGGTCGTGTCCCGCCGCCAGGGCCCCGACCGGCGCACCGGACAGAAACCATCCCGCCGGTGGGAGAAGGCCAACGCCCAGCGGAACAAGGTCCACCACCGGGTGGCGAACCTCCGCGAGGACGCCCTGCACAAGCTCACCACCGCCGTGGCCGCCGAATACGGAACCGTCGTGGTCGAAGACCTCAACGTCGCCGGCATGCTCCGCAACCGGCGCCTGGCCCGCAGGATCGCCGACGCCGGATTCGGCGAGATCCGACGCCGGCTCACCTACAAGACCCGCCGGCGCCACGCCACCCGCCTCGTGGTCGCCGACCGCTGGTACCCCTCCTCCAAGACCTGTTCCGGGTGCGGCACAGTGAAAGCCAAGCTGCCGCTGCACGTCCGGACCTACCACTGCGACGCCTGCGGTCTGGTCATCGACCGGGACGACAACGCCGCACTCAACCTCGCCGCCCTCGCGACAGCCGCAGCCGCAGCCGCACCCGCAGCAACTGGTACCGGAGTGGCCGGAGAGCCAGGACACCACCGAGGTGGTGTCGAAGCCTCGTGGAGCCGACCACAAGACCCGCGCCACCCGCCCCCGCCGCAAGGCGGAGGCGGGGCGGGCAGGTGGCGCAACCCTGCCGCACCAGCGGCAGACAGAAACGAGAGACCGTCCTCAAACCGAAGCCCTCACGCTCTGGTGATGTGACGGACCTTCCGGGCCGCAATGCCCGGAATGCTGAGACCTGACTACAGCCTCGGCAACGGTCCAGGGCGTGTAGCACAGACGACGGACCAGCAGGCGCGCCGCGCGCCGCACGGGACGTGGCAGTCGTCGAAGCACACGCATCGCCGTGCGGATCCCGAAAGGTTCCCACGCGCGGAAGATCGCGCCGGTCAACTGCGGCTGCAGGATGTCGAGTTGTGCCATGCGCTCCCCCGATCGCAATATCGCACCGCACCCTTTTCATATCCGGCGTGACCAGCCCTAACCCAACCTTCAGCCGCAGCCAGGGGCCACCGACCTTCACCGCGCCGAGGAGCGTGCCGAGCACCGAGCCACCGTTTCGGAAAGCGGCTGGCGTCTGAGTGCTCCACTCCCGCCGGACGCCGACGGGCGGCTGCGCCGGCGTGACGGCCGCGCTCACTCCTCCGTATCCCCGAACAAGCCGCGTTGTTGGGCCAGTAGGGCTATCTGGAACCGGGTCCGTGCGCCTAGTTGTCTGCCCAGATCGCTGATATGGGTCTGCACGGTGCGGCGGCTGAGTTGCAGGGCGCGTGCGATGGCGTCGTCCTTCATGCCGGCGGCCATCAGGCGAAGGATGTTCCGCGTTCGACTGTGCAGAGCTGCCTCTTGTTTTCCGGGGCTTGCGGCGTGCGAAGCGGGGCGGCTTCCCAGTGAGAGGGGCACCGCACGCTCCCACACGCTCTCGAAGAGGGCGGTCAGTACGTCGAGCAGCGTTGAGGAGTGCACCACCAGTGAGCCTGCGGCGGGATCGTCTTTGCGTAGCGGCATGATCGCCGCGATGCGGTCAAAGATGACCAGTTTCATGGGGAGTCCGGGCAGGAGCCGCAGCTCCCCTTCCGTGGGGGCGCCCCGGAGAGCCGTTTCAAGGCACCCGTCATCGGCGATTCCGTCGCTGTCGTACACGGACCGGAGCCGGACTCCGGGACGCACCGTGGCGCCCGCAGCCGTGGACGTGTCGGTGGGGGCGATCCGTCGGGTCACATACGGCGGTCTCGCGAAATGCAGCACCTCGTGCCGACTGCTCCTCAGAAGGTGGGAGTAGCGGGCGCCGACCTGTTCATCGTTCTCGACGACCTCGAAGAGGTCCGAGGCGATGTGCCGTCCGGGAGTTGTGCGATAGACCTCGTCGAGTTGTTCCGCGTACAGCTCTGCCTTGGCCAACTCCTGTCGTTTACGGGCCAGAAGGGCGCCCAGCGAGGAGCGGGGCGGGCCGGCGCTCCAGCGCGTGGGCTGTCCTGCGATGCGTACGGCCAGGAGTTCGGCCTCCAGGGATTTTAAGGCGGTCCGGGCCGCCGCGGCTGAGACGCCGGTCCCCGCCGCGACCGCGTCCGTGTCCGCGCCCGGATTGCTGACCAGGTACTCCAGTGCCTGCCGGGCGAGGGAACCCAGACCGGTGCCTGCCCACAACGCGTCGGAGGAGGACACGTCCATCAGCGACTCCTGGGAAGATCGGAACGAGTGCCCGATGCTACGCAAGTGCGCAACTGCGCGGGTCCGCAGAGGATGGATCTTGTCAGGCCGGGCCGCCGAGGTCAGGATGATCAGAAGCCCCGATACCTGACTGCCTGCAGCCGACAGAAATTCAATTACCGTGCGGAATACGGCCCTACGCGTTTTTTGAGCGGCGGGCCCCTTTGGCGTGAGGATTTATTTCCGACCCCTGCCCGGGTTCTCTTTTGCATGGAACAGCTTTGCGACATGCACATGTAACATGCGGTCTATTGTCAATTGAGCCTCGGCGTACGCCAATTGATTGCGGCGAATGTCAACCGCCCGCATTCGCTGTCGACCGGGAACCCCGTACGAGTCGGCCCAAGCAAGGCGAACCGAGGAGTAACCTCTTGCGCATCTCACCGAGAACCGGTTCGGTTTTACGTCGAAGAGCCGCCGCCTGCCTGACCCTGTTCAGCGCCGCCGCAATGACGGTCCTGGGCATACAGATACCGGCCCACGCGGTGGCGCCCCCCGCTTCATCTGCCTCGTCGGCCAAGAAGACAATCGCCCTCGAACCCTCCTGCGCCACCCCCAAGAAGGGCGAGGCCGCATGCTTCGCCCTGCGTCGCACCGACACCAAGGCCGCCAAGGGCTTGCTGTCCGCCTCCGTCACCCCCAGCGGCTACGGCGCCGCTGACCTGCAGAGCGCCTACAGCCTTCCCGCCGACGGCGGTGCGGGGCAGACGATCGCCATCGTCGACGCGTATGACGACCCCAGCGCCGAGGCCGACCTGGCCGTCTACCGCGAGCAGTACGGGCTGCCCGCCTGCACCACGGCCACCGGTTGCTTCACCAAGGTCGACCAGCGTGGCGGCACCGACTACCCCGCGCCCGACGCCGGCTGGGCCGGCGAGATCTCACTCGACCTGGACATGGTCTCCGCGGCCGCGCCGAACGCGCACATCCTGCTCGTCGAAGCGGACCAGCCGAGCTTCGAGGACCTCGGCGCGGCCGTCGACCAGGCGGTCGCGCTCGGCGCCAAGTACGTCTCCAACTCCTACGGCACCAACTACAGCAGCACCCCGGGCAGCGGCGAGACCCCGGACGAGACCACGTACGACGCCCATTACAACCACCCCGGTGTCGCCGTGGTCGCCTCCTCGGGCGACAGCGACTACGGGGTGGCCTACCCCGCCGTCTCTCCCTACGTGACCTCCGTCGGCGGCACCGCGCTGGTCCGGGACTCCGGCACCACGCGCGGCTGGTCCGAGTCGGTCTGGAACCGCAATGGCCTGGGCCCGGGATCCGGCTGCTCCCTCTACGAGGCCAAGCCGGCCTTCCAGACGGACACCGGATGCGACAAGCGCACCGTCGCCGACGTCTCCGCCGTGGCCGACCCGGCCACCGGCGTCGCGGTCTACCAGACTTACGGCGGTGGCGGCTGGCAGGTGTACGGCGGCACCAGCGCCTCCTCACCGATCATCGCCGGCGTGTACGCGGCCGCCGGGACCCCCGTCGCGGGTACGTACCCCAACTCCTACCCGTACGCCTCCGGGACGGGTCTCAATGACGTGACCGCCGGTGACAACGGCACCTGCACCCCCGCGTACCTGTGCACCGCCGGTGCCGGCTACGACGGTCCGACCGGCCTGGGCACCCCCGACGGACTGGCCGCGTTCCGCAGCGGCCCGCACGGGAAGCTCTCCGGCACCGTCACCGACGACAGCACCGGCAAGCCGGTAGCCGGAGCTACCGTCACCACTCAGGGCGGCGGCACCGCGCACACCGCTGCCGACGGGACCTACTCGCTCGTCCTGCCGGTCGGCAGCTACGACATCACTGTCGAGGCCTACGGCTACGCCCCCCGCACCGCCTCTGGTGTGTCCCTCGGCAACGGCGACACCCTCACGAAGGACTTCGCCCTGACCCCGGTCCCCAGCCGGACGGTCTCCGGCAAGGTCACCGACGGCTCCGGCCACGGCTGGCCGCTCTACGCCAAGATCACCGCGGACGGCGTCCCCGGCGGCCCGGTGTGGACCGACCCCCTGACCGGCGCCTTCGACCTGAAGCTGCCCCAGGGCCACGACTACACCCTGCACGTGGTCAGCGCCTATCCCGGCTACACATCGCCCACCAAGAAGATCACCGTCGCGGACTCCGACCAGAGTCTGAACGTCGCGGTTCCGGCCGATCCGTGGGCGGCCACCGTGCCCGCCGGCTACTCGGTACGGGACGAAGGCACCACCGAGCCGTTCGACTCGGCCGAATCCGCCCCGAAGGACTGGAGCGTGGTCAACGCCGACGGGACGACCGGCGGCTGGACCTTCGACGACCCGGGCTCGCGCTCCAACACCACCGGCGGCGACGGCGGGTTCGCCATCGTCGACAGCGACCACTACGGCGGCGGGGTGCACCAGGACTCTCAACTGCTCAGCCCCGTATACGACTTCACCGACGACTCCGCACCCGAGATCGCCTTCGCCAACGACTACTGGGCCAGCGGGGGCCAGAGCGCGGACGTCGATGCGACCACCGACGGCGGCGCGACCTGGACCACGCTCTGGTCCGCCACCGGCACCACCTTCGGCGCGCAGAAGGTCGAGCTCCCGCTGACCGACTACGCCGGCAAGGCAGCGGTGCAACTCCGCTTCCACTTCACCGGCTCCTTCGGCTGGTGGTGGAAGGTCGACAACGTTTTTATCGGTGATCGCCACGTCACGTCCCTCCCCGGCGGTCTGCTCACCGGCACCGTGACGGATGCCAACACCTCCACGGGGCTGGTCGGAGCCACCGTGACGAACAAGGACGACAGCAAGCAGGGCGCCGTCACGTTCGCCACCCCCGACGACCCCGCCCTGGGCGACGGCGTCTACGCCCTGTTCTCCTCCCTCGGCAGCCACGGCTTCACCGCGGTGAAGCCGCATTACACCGGGCTCGACAAGACGGTGAAGGTGCGGGCCGACAGCGCGGTCGGCGCGGACTTCGCACTCGGCGCCGGGCAGGTGACGCTGGACAAGACCTCCATCACCGCGTCGGTCGGATGGGGCGAGCAGGCCACCAAGACCCTGACCGTCAAGAACACCGGCTCGGCACCCGCCACAGTCAAACTGGGAGAACAATCCGGCGGGTTCAGGGTCGAGTCCGCGGCCGGTGCCCCGCTGACACTGGTCAAGGGCACCTACTCCCCACTGTCGACCAAGGCCGCCGCGTCCGCCGCGGGCACCAGCGCCAAGGTGGTCCCGGGAGCCGCCGGTGACGCCTGGCAGGCGGCCCCCGACCTGCCGGTCAAGCTGATGGACAACGCTGTCGCCACCGACGACGGGAAGATCTACTCCGCCTTCGGCTTCAACGGCAGCGCCGACACCAAGGACATGTACGTCCTCGACCCGGTCGCCGGCACCTGGACCAAGCGGGCCGCCGCGACGGACACCCGGGAGGATCCCGCCCACGGCTTCATCGACGGCAAGTTCTACGCCGTCGGCGGCTGGGGACCCAGCGGCGCCCCCGACTCCAAGCTGGAAATCTACGACCCGGGAAGCGACACCTGGACCACCGGCGCCGCCTCACCCAGGCCCTCCGCGGGCTCCGGCAGCGCCGTGCTCGACGGCAGGCTCTACGTGGTCGGCGGCTGCGGGGCGGACTCCTGCGGCTCCACGGATGTCACCGTCTACGACGCGGCAGCCGACAGCTGGTCCACACTGGCCGCCTACCCGGAGCAGATCTCCTGGAGTTCCTGCGCCGCCATCGGCGGCAAGCTCTACTGCGCCGGCGGATACAACGGCAGCAGCGAGGTCAAGCACTCCTACGTCTACGACCCCGCCGCCAACGCCTGGTCACAGGTCGCCGACCTGCCGGTCGGCCTCTGGGGCGGCGCGTACACCTCCGCCAACGGACTGCTCGTCACCGCGGGTGGCGTGACGGGGAACAGCATCACCAACCAGGGCTTCTCCTTCGACCCGAAGGCCGGCACCTGGACCGCCCTGCCCAACGCCGACACCGCCACCTACCGTGGTGGAGGCGGACTGGGCTTCTTCAAGGTCGGTGGAGGCGTCGCGCAGGCGACCCCCGCAACGACCGTGGAAGTGCTGCCGGGTTACGACCAGGGAGAGTCGAGTGAGGTCAGCTGGCTGAGCGAGAGCACGCAGCAGTTGACTCTTCAGCCCGGTAAGAACTCAAAGGTGACCATCACGCTGGACGCCTCCGTCGCCGAGGTGACCCAGCCCGGAGACTTCACCGCCCAGCTCTCCTTCAGCACCGACACTCCCTACTCCGTGCCCAGGCTCCCCGTGGAGATGCACGTCGCCCCGCCCAGCACCTGGGGCAAGATCACCGGGACGGTGCTGGGGGTGACCACCGCCGGCGGCACCGCGCCGATCGCCGGGGCCACCATCCAGATCGACACCTGGGCCACGAGCTACACGCTCACGACGGACGCCACCGGCGGGTACGCCCTGTGGCTTGACGTCCGCAACAACCCGCTCACCGTCATAGCCGCCAAGGACGGTTTCCAGCCGACCGTCGCGACGGTGACGATCAAGAAGAAGTCCACCGTCATCAAGAACTTCACCCTCAAGAGAAAGTAGGCAGGACTGGCCGAAGGCCGGGGATGTGCGCTCCCGAACGGGGCCTGCCCACCCCGGCCTTCCGGCCGTCGGCGTTCACGGTCCCGGCGGTCCAGGAGGGTTGGCCGCTTGCCGTCGACCGCAACGCCCACGGTCAGCTCCACGACCACCGTGCGGCCGGATCCTGCCACCCGCGGCACTCTGGGGTTTTGAACCGACGGCGGATCACGGTCACGGCCACCACTCGGCGACGAGCGCGTCCAGTTCGGCAGGGGTGGCCACGGACCGGACCGGGACGTGCGGAGGCAGCAGGCGGCGGGCGAGGCCGGTCAGCGTCCTGCCGGGGCCGAGTTCGACCAGACGCAGGGGGCCGTCGGCCGTGGCGGTGCGGCCTGGTCCGGTCATCGCCGTGAGTGTCCGCATGGTGTCCGACCAGCGGACCGGCATGACCAGCTGGCGGATCATCAGGTCCCGCCAGGTCGCCGGGTCACCGCGACGGGCACGGGCGTCGACGTTGGCGATCACCGGGCACCGCGCGCGGCGCAGTGGGGCGCTCTTCGCGGCAGCGGCGAGACGAGGCTCGGCCGCCGCCATCATCGGGGTGTGGAACGCTCCGTCCACCGGGATGCGCACCGCCCGTACGCCGGCCTCGGCCGCTTGTCCGGCCAGTGTCGCGACATCCTCTGCGGTACCGGAGACCACCGCCTGGTCGGGGCTGTTGACACCCGCGATCCATACCTCCGCCCGGTGTTCGGAGCGCAGTCGGGCGGCGAGGCGCCCGGCGGTCCGCGCGGCGCCCGGAGCGATCAGGACCGTCATCGTTCCCGGCGCGAGCCGGATCGTCTGCGCCATCGCCGCGCCGCGCTCGGCGACGAGCCGTCCGGCGTCCGCCGGAGCCAGCACGCCGGCGGCGGTCAGCGCCGCGTACTCGCCGAGGCTGTGTCCCGCGCACACCGCGGGCCGCAGCGGGCCCACGGCCGCGTGCAACGCGTCGAGGACCACCATTTCCAGGGTGAAGGTGGCGGTCTGCGCGTTGTCCGTACGGGTCAGCAGGCGGGTGTCGGCGTGCAGCAGCAGCGCGCCGAGGTCGCGACCGCAGGCCTCGGAGAGGTGGTCGACCACCTGCCAGTGCGGGGTGTCGCGCCATGGCTCACCCATGCCGGGCCGTTGGGCCCCCTGCCCCGGAAAGAGCAGGCCCGTGCGGGGCGGGGCGGAGGTCTGCGGGAGGGAGATCCTCGGGGGCGAGGTCGGGGAGGCTGGTGAGGTCGACAAGGCTGGTGAGGTCGGTGCTGACAAAGTTCCAGTCCTTTCCCAGAACGCAGACGGCGGCGTATCCGTCGCCCGGACGCGGGCGGAGCAGGGTCCACCGGCCCGGCAGCCCGCGGGGTGTCCCGGTGCCCTCGGGCACGATGAGTTGGCGGGCGGCGGACAGCGTCACTCCGCGGCCGGTCGCCTTCAGGACGGCTTCTTTGCCGGTCCAGCGCCGCAGCAGGGCGGCACGGCGGCCGGCGGCGGGGAGTTGGAGGTAGGCACGCAGCTCGGCCGGGGCGAGCACGGCGGCGGCCAGGTCGTCCAGGTCCCGGCCGTCGGCCGGTCCGGCGGCGGGGTGTTCGAGGTCCGCGCCGACCGGGGCGCCCCGGCATACGGCCAGCAGCGCACGGTCGTGGCTGTGACTGAGACTGAACCGCAGCCCGTCGGGGGCCCGGCCGGCCAGACGTGGCTTGCCGTGGCGGCCGTACGCCAGAGTGATCCGGGCCGCCTCGGTGCCGGTGTACCCGGACAGTACGGTGCGCAGGGCGACGCGTGCCGCCGTCCAGCGCCGCCGGTCCTCCGCGAGCCGGAGCCGTCCGGCGCGGGCCCGTTCCCCGGCGGCGAGGACACGAGCCGCCGCCACCAGGGCCGCGTCGGCCGGTGGCCCGGCCAACGGGATCCGCCAGACGTGCACGAGCCCGGGGTCCGGCACAGCGAGTACCGGTTCCGTACGGACGAGCAGAGCTGGGTGTGCCACGGCCGCCCCCTCAGCCCGCCCGGCGCGCCGGCCCGGTTTTGGGCCCGGTCGCTCGCGGCGCGGAGGCCCCTGGCGTGGGGATGCCGGGCGCGGTGGCTGCCGACACCGAGGTGTCCGGTGCGGTGGTTGTCGGCACGGAAGCGCCCGGCACAGGCGTGTCCAGAACCCTGGCGAGGAAGTCCGGCAGGGAGGCTTTGACGCCGGCGAACGGTTCGTGGCCGCCCGGGTAGCGCTGCCAGGTCACCGGGTGGCCCCAGTCGGTGAGCAGGTCACGCAGTCCGGCGCCGCTGCGCTCCGGGACGATCCAGTCCCGGGCCCCGTGGCCGATCCACACCGGCAGCCGGGCGTTGGCCGCCCCCGGGCGGCCGCCGGGCAGCGTCGCGGTCAGGTCGGAGGGCAGATACGGCGCGTACAGTGCCGTTCCGGCCAGCGGTTCGGGGTGCCCCAGCGCGAGGCTCAGGGCGACCGTGGCACCCTGGGAGAAGCCGGCCACCACGGTGCGCCCGGCACCGATCCGCTCCGTCTCCGCCGTGAGGAGGGCGCCGAGCGGGCCGAGCGCGGCGAACAGGCCCTCGGTGTCGATCCGGTCGAGCGCGAGGACGCTCTGCGGGAACCAGCACGGCACCGGCAGCCCGGTCAGCAGGCTCGGTGCCGTGACGGGCGCGCGCGGGAACACCCCGCGCACACCCGCCTCGGCGAGCCGGAGCCGCTCGGCGACGGCCGTCAGGTCCCCGGGCACCTGGCCGATGCCATGCAGCCACACGACGGTGGCGCGGTGCGGGCCCTGGGGGGCGATCTCCTCGTACTCCAGGGGCTTCACGTGTTCCGAGTGCTCCCATTCTCGCCGGTTCACGGCACGTTCACACCGCCCGGGGCGCCGGCCGCGGCGCGTCGGGGCGGCGGAACAGCATCGAGGCGTACTGGCCGCCGAAGCCGAAGGAGTTCTTCAGGACGGTCCCGACGGGCCGTTCCACGGGGGTGAGCGAGGTGCGGACCGCGCACGCCGGGTCCGGTTCGGTGCAGGTCACCACCGGCGGCACGATCCCGCGGCTCATGGTGAGGGCCGAGGCCACCGTCTCGACGACTCCGGAGGCCGCCGAACCGTGCCCGGTCAGCGACTTCACCGCGCTGACCGGCAGTTCGGCCATCCGCTCGCCGAAGACCTGGTGCAGGGCCCGCGCCTCGGTGACGTCGTTGAGGCGGGTGGAGGTGCCGTGGGCGTTGATGACGTCGACGTCGTCGGGCCGGGCACCGGCCTCGGCGAGGGCGGTGCGCACGACGCGTTCGATCATCTCCGCGCGGGGTGCCGTCATGTGGCTGGTGTCCACGGCGAGACCCCAGCCCCCGATGACGGCGTGCGGCTCGCGCACACCGCGCCCCGCGGCGTGCGCGGCGGTCTCCAGGACCAGCGCGCCCGCCGACTCGTTGATGACCATGCCCGTACGGCGCTTGTCGAAGGGCATGGACGCCTGGGCCGGGTCGCCCTTCCAGCGGGACAGCGCCATCAACTGGCCGTACTGGGACAGGACGTAGGGCGTGTTCCGCGACACGGACGCCGACACCACGGCGTAGCGCGCGCGTCCCGACCGCAGCAGCCGCGCCGCCTCGGCGATGGCGCGCAGCCCCCCGGAGCAGGTGGCTTCCAGGCGGACGGGGAGCACGGCCGTGCCCAGGCGTTCGGCGATCTCCCTTGGGTAGGCGGACAGGTCGCGCGTCTCCAGCGGGAGGTTCTTGGTGCGCAGATGACGCAGGACGGCCGCCGGGGCGTTGCCGATGGTGTCGTAGCGTTCGGCGAGGTCCTCCATGTGTGTGACGTAGTCCTCGGGGAACGATCCGGTGGGCCCCGGCCACACCCTGGCGTACACCAGACCGGCCGGGCCCGCGGCGGCCGGCCGGGCGTCGAGCTGGGCGTCGGTGAGTGCCTGTTCGACGGCCGCGTGCATGAGGGCGTCGCCCCAGGAGCGGCCTGGTGCGCCGTGGTCGGCGGCGATTTTGTCCTTGACGTCCTGCGGGATCAGTCCGGCGGTCCAGCCGCAGGGCAGTCCCGTCGTGTCCATCCGCTCCTCCTTGACGATCCCGGAGCGGCCTTCGAGGTTGGCCGACCAGAAGGTCTCCACGTCGCCCCCGATGGGGGTGACCACCCCCATGCCGGTGATGACGATGTCGTCGCTCATGCCTGTTCCCTCTCTGGCTGCCTCGTAGGTCCCCCGGCCGCGGCGAGGACCAGCGCGCCCGCCGTCGTCGCCTCGGTGCCCTGGTTGAGCGCCGTCAGCAGCACCGTCGCGGCCGGCGGGAGGGGGCGGGGTTCGCCGATGACCGGGTCGAGAGCGCCGAGCCCGGGGTCGGGGCGGCCCAGCAGGCCCACCGGCGGCACCTCGCCGCGCGTGAGGCTCTCCACGGCGAGGGCGGTGTCGATGAGCGCCGAGCACTCGAAGGCGTTGCCGACGGTGCCCTTGGAGCCGGTGACGGGCACGGTGCCCAGGCGTGACAGCACGGTCTCCGCCTCGACACGGTCCAGGCGGACCGAGCCGGCCCCGTGCGCCCACCATGCGCCGGGCGTGGTGTCGGCGGTGGTGAGGACGGCGTCGACGGCGAGCCCCGCAGCCGTCGGCAGGTCGGCGGCGGCCAGCACCTCGCAGCCGAGGAACCGGGCCAGGGCGGACCCGACCGCGGCGTCGGCCCGCTCCAGCAGGACGGCGGCGGCGCCCTGCCCGGCCAGCGTGCCGGAACGTTCGGCATCGAAGGGCCCTGAGCCGGTCGTGGCGCGCGTGCCGAACGGCTCGTCCTGGTCGAAGGCGGCCATGCCGGTGACCGTGAGCGGCGCGCCGACGCCGACGACCAGGACCCGGTCGAGTTCGCCGGTCTCCAGCAGCCGCGCGGCCAGCGCGAGCGCACCAGTGCCGCCGGCTGCGGCCTCGCCGTAGGCTGCGACGTTGGAGCCGCGGAATCCGCTCGCCATGGACACGAACTGGCCGAGTTGGGAGGGGATGCCGCGGATGTAGGAGTAGTCGGGTACCTCATCGTGCAGGAACTTCACCAGCGGCCGGGAGTCGTGGCGGAACTTCGACGCCAGCTGCGGGATGACGTCGCTCAGCTCGTCACCGCTGCTGGCCACGGCCATGATCGTGCCGCCCCGCACGTCGTCGGCCTCGCCGGATATCCCGGCCTGTTCCAGGGCCTGGCGGGAGACGGCGACGGCCCAACGGGCGGACTGGTTGGCGTATTTGCTCGCGTTCGCCCAGGAGCGGCCGGCGGGCCAGCTGATCTCCGAGGAGTCCACCGCGGCCGTGGGCCACGGCAGCCCGTCGCTCTCCGGCTGGTCGAAGTAGGTCTTGCCGGCGGCCATGGCCTCCCACAGCCGGGCTGTGCCCAGCCCGGCCGGGGAGATCACGCCGACGCCGGTGACGATGATGCCGGGCCGCTCACTCGCCACGGCTGCCTCCGCCGCCGATGCCGCCCCACAGGACATGACCGCCGTCGACGGTGATGGTCTGTCCGGCGATCCAGGACGCCTCCTCCAGGCAGAGCAGGGCGACCACGTCGGCGCTGTTCTCCGGGGTCGTCATGCGGTCGTCCGGCCACGGGGAGACGGCCAGCTCCTTGGCGACGCCGTGCTTGAAGTCGGGGCGCACCTTGAAGACGCCGGTCTGCACGAGGCCGGGGCGCACGCAGTTGGCGACGATGCCGTACGGCGCCAGCTCGTAGGAGAGATAGTCGGTCAGCGCCTCCAGACCGGCCTTGGCCGCCGCGAAGAGGCCGGCCCGCGGGATGATGCGCGTGGTGGTGGAGTTGGTGATGGTGATGAAACGGGCGCCTTCGCGTTCGCGCATCAGCGGGATCGCGTGCTTGGCGAGCAGCCAGGTGGCGCGGGCGTTGGTGTCCTGGACGAACTGCCAGTCGCCGAGGCTGGCCTGCTCAAGCCGGGTGAACTTGGTCGCGGCGGCGTTCTGGACGAGGATGTGCAGGTCGTGGTGGATCTCGCCGATCTCCGCGAGCAGGTTCTCGATCTGCGCCGGATCGCCCAGGTCCGCGCGGTGCAGCGTGACCTCCGTGCCCTGCTCGCCCAGTTCCGCGGCGAGTTCCTTGGCGGGGCCCTCCCGGTCGACGTAGTTGAGGGCCAGGGTGGCTCCCCAGGCGGCGAGTTTGCGGCTGATGCCCGCTCCGATACCGCGCGAGCCGCCGGTCACCAGGGCCACCCGGCCCTTGAGCGGCTGGTACTGACTGCCCATCAGTGGTTCCTTCCTGTTACGGCTGCGGGCCGGGCGGTCCGCCGCAGCAGCACGACGCTCATCCGTCCGATGGCGTAGGTCCGGTTGTTGTCGTCGAGCACCCGGCGGGTGGTCTCGATCAGGCCCAGCCGGTCGTCGATCTCCGCGGCTCGGTCCGTGTGGGTCGTGAACCAGAACGGCGTGTCCGGGTAGAGCGGCCGGACGAAGTCCCAGCTCATCCGCCGCATGCCGACGATGGCGGCCGGGGAGCCGTGCTGGACCACCCAGCCGGAGGTGATCGAGTGGATGAACCCGCCGGGCACGATGCGCTGTCTGCGGTCGGTGCCGTGGGCGAAGCTGTCGCTGTCGTGCACCGGATGCTTCTCGCCCATCAGGTCGAGGAGCTGGTCCAGGAGCGCGCCGCTGAACACGAGCGGCCCGAAGCGTCGTACGGGTGCCTCGGCCAGGTCCTCCCAGTACTTCACGCCGCCCACGACGATCCCCTCCCCGCCTCGCTCACCGCGCCGCTCACCGGGACCGCCGGGAGCCGCTGCGCATCACCATGCGGCCGCCGTCCACGGTGAACGTCTGGCCCTGGATGTAGTCCGCCTCGTCGCCGGCGAGGAAGGCCACCAGACCGCTGATGTCCTCGGGCAGACCCCACCGGGTGCCGTCACCGTCCGAGCCGAGCCGGTCGGCGACGGCCGCCGTCATCTCGGTGCGCACCTTGCCGGGTGCCACGCAGTTGACCCGGATGCCCTTGCGTCCGACCTCCACGGCCAGGGCACGGGTGAGCGACTCGATGCCGCCCTTGGACGCGGCGTAGGCGCTCTGGCCGGGGCCGGGAGTGCGGGCCGAGTTGGAGGAGATGTTGATGACGCGGCCCCAGCCCTGGTCGAGCATCGCCGGCAGTACGGCTCTGCTGGTGAGGAAGGGACCGGTGAGGTTCGTCCGCAGGACACGCTCCCAGCGGTGGGTGGGGGTCACGGCGAGCAACTGGTCGTCGATCACGGCGGCGTTGTTGACCAGGACGTGCAGCGCGCCCTCCTGCTCGGTCACCCCCTCCACCAGGTCCTCGACCTCGGCCTCGTCGCCGACGTCCGCACGGTGCAGGACGGCACGCCCGCCGTCGTCCTCGATCTCCTTCACCACACGGCGTCCGGCGTCCTGCGCGCTGTGACAGACCAGGTGCACGGTCAGTCCGTCCGCGGCGAGCCTGCGCGCGATGGCCGCGCCGATGCCGCGCGACCCGCCGGTCACCAGGGCGACCCGGGCGGGCGTGGCCGCGTCAGGCACGGTTGCCGGCGGCCACGACGGCCACGATCGAGGCGACGCTGCGCTGGTGCTGCTCCGCGTCGGCGTTCCAGGTGTCGAGGTCGAACTCGACCCCGAACTGCCGGTTGATCCGGCGGGCGAGCTGGAGCAGGTCGAGCGAGTCGAGGCCCAGGTCCTCGACCACCGACTGACCCGGCCCGACGGGTTCGTCGGCGAGGCCCGGCTTGACGTCCTTGATCAGGTCGACGATGTCGTCCAGGGTGGCATTCGATGCCGTGGTCATCGCGTTCCTCCGCGTGAGGTTTCAAAGGGGATGTGCGACCGGTCGCTCCGGCCGCGGCAATCCATGCCAACAGAGCCGGGAAGGAGACCGCAAGAAAGCCTCTGTGGGGGATACCGGACACGATGGCCGGCCAGTGGCGCGCGCTCCCGTGGAAACAGCTGGTTGACCGCAGAATTTATTCTTCCGGTTCTCGGACGGAATGAAGCAGCGGGTCGGCGGAGGGATCGGGAAAGGGGGTCGGAAGGTAAAGCTGGGTAAATATTTCTTGACCCTTCGTCCCGGCGATTATTAGGGTTTCTTACCAGCCCGCGAAAACGCACTCTGCACGTCCGGGATCCAAAAGGTCAGGGGGCAGTGGTGGCTCGTAGCAAAACACCGGTTCCGCATGCCGCGCTCTATTACGAACTCGCCCTGTGGCTGCGCTCGCTGCGCGAGCGGTCGGGGCTGACGTACCGCCGCATGGCGCAGCTGATCGAGGATGCCCGGATCGCCGGTCAGGGCTGTTCGGCCGTGACCCTCTCCCGCGCCGACCGCGGCACCGTCCTGCCGCGTCGGGACGTGGTGGAGGCGTATGCGCTGGTCTGCGGCGCGTCCCGACGGGATGCGCGGGTGCGCTGGGAGCGCGCGGCGCAGCGGGCCGACGCCGTGGGCGGCGGTGGCGAACCGCCGGTCGTCTCGCGTCCCGGGCATCGGCCTGAACTCGTCTATCACCCGGCCCATCTGCTGGAGGCCATGCACCGATTACGCGTCGACGCCGGCCGGCCGTCTTTGCGTGAAATGCAGCGGCGGGCCCGTGAGCTCGACGCCGGGCCGCTGCCTCGCAGTACTCTCGCCGATGTGCTGGGGGGACTGCGTATGCCGTCGGAAGAACTGCTCGTTGCGTATGTTCGCGCATGCGGACAGCATGGCGATAATGTGCCGCTGTGGCGTGATGCGTGGGCCCGCGCGCTTGATTCGAGAGCGGCTGAGGCGCCGTCCTCGTTTTTTCGTTTCGGCAGACGGATTATGTAGAACGGGTCACGTAAGCCGGTCACGTAAACGGATTACGGTGGTCATGAATTCACGGGCAATTCAGCGGTGATTCAGGGGATCCGTGGCGCTGTGGCGATATTCCAGCCGAACGGGGGGAGTGACACCGAGCCGGCCCCGGACGGGGCGGCCGCGTCGCCCGCCGCATGCGTCCAGGGGGCGGCAGGCACCGTGGCCGTGGCCGGCTCGGATCCGTAGTTGAGCGCGACGGAGACGGCACGGCCGCTCTCGGGGTCGGTGAGGGTGTAGGAGAGTACGGCGTGACCGACGGTGTGGAGACTGGCCTGGCCGCGCACGAGCCAGGCGTTGCGCCGGCGGACCCCGATCAGGGTCTGGTGGAGGCGCTGGACGGACAGCCCCTCCGGCCCGAGGCCGGCGGGGGTGGCGGGAAAGGCGGGACGGACGGCGTCGTCCCCGCCCGCGCGCTCCTCCTTGACGCCCGGCCAGGCCCGTTCGTCGCCGGCGTAGAGGGACGGGACGCCGCCCACGGTGAACAGGACGGCCAGGGCGTGTGCCAGATGACGGGGCTCGCGCAGCCGGCTGGCGATGCGGGTCACGTCGTGGTTGCCGACGAACGTCTGCGGGGCGAAGGTCTCCAGCATGGTGTTGTGGCGCTTGAGCGCCCAGGCCAGTTCGTGCGGGTTGGCGTCGTTGAGGGAACTCCAGATCGCCTTCCACAGTTCGTACTGCGTGACGGAGTCCAGGCCCCCCTCGGTGACGTAGGCGGCGTAGTCGCCGTGGATCACCTCACCGCTGAACCACGACTCGGGACGCCCGGTGCGGGCCCGGCCGGTGACGGTGTGCCAGAAGGGCCGCGGGACGGCGTAGGCGGCGTCCAGCCGCCACCCGGAGACACCGCGGTCGAGCCAGTGACCCAGGACGTCGGCCACGTAGTCGGCGACGGCGGGGCACCGGTGGTTCAGGGCGACAAGACGGTGATGGCCCTCGAAGGTGCGGAAGTCGTCACCCTCGGGGACGAACCAGTCGGCGTACGGGGAGTCCGCGCCGCGCCGTGCCACGTCGGTGAAGGGCGCGAAGGACCTGCCCACATGGTGGAAGACGCCGTCCAGCAGGACCCGCACCCCGCGTGCGGCGGCGCGCTCGACCAACTCGGTCAGGTCGTCCTCGGTGCCCAGGCGGGGATCGATCCGGAAGTGGTCGACCGTGTCGTAGCCGTGCGTCTCGGACGCGAAGACCGGCCCCAGGGCGAGGCCGTTGCAGCCCAGCCCGATCAGGTGGTCCAGCCAGTTCGCCAGCACCGGGAGCCGGTGGCGCGGGGGTTCGTCCGCGGGCAGCGCGCCGGGCTCGGCGCCGAGGAAGCCCAGAGGGTATACGTGCCACCAGATGGCGTGGTCGGACCAGGACACTGCGGCCTCCGTCGGCGTGCGGGCCTGCGGCCGGCGGGGCCGGACCGCGGGCGTTTGTACGGGTCAGTGGGGTCGGAGGGGGCGGGCGGGGGAGTCGGCCAGGCGGGTCATCAGGCGGGCGGCGAGCAGCAGGACCTGACGCTCGGTCTCGGTGAGGTCGGCCAGCGCGATCTCCAGCCACGCGTCGCGCTGTGCCATGTCACGGACGAGCGCCTCACGACCCTTCTCCGTCAGCTCCAGCACCCGCTGCCGCCCGTCGTGGTCGTCCCGACTCCGGATGACCAGGCCCTCGCGCTCCAGTTCGGCGAAGACCCGGGTCAGGGACTGGGGCTGCTGCTGGTCGGCGGCGGCGAGAGCACCGGCCGACATCGGGCCGTTGCGCAGGAGGTGGCCGAGGACGCTGCTTTTGTTCAGGCTGAGCCCGTCCGCGGGGCGCTCCGCACTCAGCCTGCGGCTGAGCCGGACGACACCCTGCCGGATCTCGGCGGGAGAGAACTGCTGCGCTGGTAGCCCTGACGTCACAACGCTAAGCTATCACTTATTAAATTTCGAGAGGATGAACTCTCTCGATTCCTTGTTTCCGGAACTTCACCCGGCGGTGATCATACGTGGTGCTTACTGTTATGGCGTCGTTGCGCAGGACACTCCGCTTCGACCCCGGGCTGTGGTACCTGCGGGCGACCGCGGTCGGTGTGGCCACCATGCTCGGCACCTACGGCTGGTCGCTGTACATCGAGCACGAGGCCGGCCTGCACGTGGACAGCGTGGTGCAGGCCGTCGTGATCTCCGCGGCGTTCAGCCGGGTGCAGCGCGCCTTCGACCGGACCGACCGGCTCGTCGCGTGCGTCGTGCTGCCCTGCGCGGCGGCCGGCGGCACGGAGCTGAGCTCCCTGATCCAGCATCACCCCGACCTCGGCGACGCGCTGTTCATCCTCGGGATGGCCGGATCGGTCTGGATACGGCGGTTCGGGCTGCGCGCCACCCGGGCGGGCACGCTCCTCGTGCTGCCGCTGACCGCCGTACTGGTGGTGCCCGGCGGGATCGCGGCCGGGGGCGGGCACGAGCGCACCGGCTGGGCGGCGGTGACGGCGCTGTTCGCGGTCGTCTGGGGGACCCTGGTGACCTGGGCGGCACAGCGCACCGGCCTGGTGCGCAGGCCGCCGTCGGCCGCAGTGGTCACGACGGCCGGTCCGGCGCGCACGGGCATACCGGCCAGTACCAGGATGGCGCTCCAGCTCGCGGTCGCGCTCGCCGCGGCGTTCGTCGTCGGCCGCAGCCAGTGGCCGGACCACTGGGCGTGGACAGTGCTCACGGCGTTCCTGGTGTGCAGCGGCGCACGCAGCCGGGGGGACGTCCTGGTGAAGGGGGCCTGGCGGACGCTCGGAGCCTCGGTCGGCACGATGGTGGCCGGCGCCGTCGCCGGGTCGTTCGGACCCAGGTCGGACACCGCGGTCGTGGTGATCTTCTCGGTGCTCGCCGTGGCCACCTGGCTGCGGGAACTGAGCTACGCGTTCTGGGCGGCTTGTGTCACCGCCGTGCTGTCGCTGCTCTACGACTGGTTCGGACAGAGTTCCGGGGATCTCCTGCACACCCGGCTCGCGGGGATCGCGGTCGGCGCTGCCCTGGGCCTCGCGGCCTCCTGGCTGGTGCTCCCGATCCGCACCTCGGCCGTGACGCGGGCCCGGACGGCGACCGCGCTGGCTGCTCTGGGTGAACTACTGGAGGCCGACTGGCACGACGCCCGGGCGGTCCGCGCGGCACGCGGCCGATTCATCCACCGCGTGGAGCAACTGGGCCTGGCCACAAAGCCGTTGAAGCTCCTGGCCGCCCTGCCCGTCCCCCACGCACGGCTCATGGGATGGCAGCCGGACCGCGGCCCCCTGCGCGTCCTGGCGGCGCTGCGGCGCTGCACCGGGCCCGTCGACCGCCTGGTCGTCGCCGCGGCGGCGCCGGACGTGCCCGCCGACGACCCGCGGGTGGCCAGGTCCCGCACGAAGACCGCGGCGCATACGCTTGCCCTACGGCGCGCGATCGGCCGCCGCCCGGCTCCTGCGCAGGTCCCGTCCCAGCCGACGCCCCCCACCGCGGTCAGTCCGGCCGGACCGCAGACCGAGACCGTCCGCTCCGCGCTGCTCGCCCTGTCCGAGATCGACGCAGAACTCGACGTCCTCACCGGGGAGTTCGGCCTGCCCCCGACCGCACTTCCGACCGTGCCCGCGACGGACTCGGCGGTACCGGTGTCCGTACGGCCAAGTAATGTCTGAAGTGGGATCTCTCGGCTTGGGGTCAGTAATCGGTGAGAGTCGGTGGGCCAAGTCACCCTCGCCGCCGCCCAGAACCATCGTCACCGACTGGACCACGGCACTGAGCCAGCTCGGGCTCGGCTGAGGGAACTGCTGCGAACCTAGACAGCCGACGGCAGGCTATGGCGGTCGTACACAGCCGAAAGCCCCGGCTGGACGGGGGAGACCAGCCGGGGCCGTGAGCGGTGGCAGCGGAGGGCGGTCGCCTCTCGGCGGGGGGCTCCATGGGGCTTCAGCCGGACGATCGTCCCCATGGGCTATGGGTGAGGCCCGGGGACACTGTCCCCTCCGCAGCCACATCTAAATGAACGGTCAACCTTCGCGAGTTGTTCCCACCCCACACCGTCGGTGGCCGTGAGCTGGCGAACATGCCCTTCCAGAGGCATCAGTTGAGGTAGTGGGAGACCAGGGCGGTGGACCCGCCCGGACCGCGGCTGATCTATCCGCACCCGCAGCCGTCGACGTTCAGCCCCGGCGGGGACCCGAGAACGCGACAAGTCAGTCTGAACGCCTGTTTGTGCCCCTGGCCTGACGGTCGGATCGAGGAAGGGGTGGTTCCCAAGGCGGTGGCTTGCGAAGGCTTCCGGTCGGTAGGGTTCCGCCTGCCGGTCAAGAAGCCGAGGGACGCTCATGGGTTCAGAGGCATATGTCAACGCTGCGCGTGGCAAGGTTTTCGGTGAGGTCGCCGAGCTCTACGATGCCGCGCGTCCCGGCTACTCGCCCGCGATGGTCACCGAGGTACTGGCGTACGCGGCTCTCGGGGACCGTGCGGCTGTGGAGGTCGGCGCGGGTACCGGGAAGGCCACCGTGCCGTTCGCCGCGCTGGGGATTCCGATGGTGTGCGTCGAGCCCGACGCCCGCATGGCCGAGGTTCTGCGGCGCAACACCGCTGGCTATCCGAACGTCCGGGTCGAGGTCGGCGACTTCGAGCGGTGGCAACCGGGCGGGCGGCACTACGGGTTGCTGTTCGCCGCCTCCGCCTGGAATTTTCTGGACCGTGACCGGCGCTGGGACCTGGTCCACGCCGCGCTCGCCCCCGGCAGTACCGTGGCGCTGATCAGAAACCCTCACGGGATCCATGACCCCGGATTGCGCGCCGAACTCGCCGGCATCGGCGACCGTCACGGCATTACCGGTTCACCGCACCGCTTCCTGGCTTCCGACTTCTCCGGCGACGAGCCCGGGAACTGGGACCAGGCCTGGCCGGATACCGAGTGCCGCGGGGACGGCCGCTTCACCGACCTGCGATCGGTCCGGTTCCGGCAGGACTTGCGGTACGACACCGACCGCTACCTTGGCCACCTCGCCTCGTTGTCCGCCTATCGCATCCTGCCCGACGACCATCGCGAGCAGGCACTCGCCGAGGCCGGGCGCCTGCTCGACGCCCACGGTGGGGGAATCGACGTACTCCAGATCACCGACGTCTTCCTCGCCCGCACCCTCGAACTGCGAAGGGTTCTGGAGCGGTCCGCCGCGGGAGTCGATGACCGGGGACCGGGAGATCAGGCGGCTTGCGCCGGGTGATACGGGGTGGTGTCGCGGCGGGCGGCAGGCAGTCCGTGGCGAACGTGCCGACGGAAGCTGTACCGCGAAACCCGACGTCGGCCTGTTTCGCCTCACTCCGCACGTATCACCCCGGCTTGTGGCACGGTGGGGGGTGGTTCCGGCCCGCCGCTTTCCCCCGTAGCGGCGGGCCGGAGTGCTGAGCGCGGGCAACCTCGAATGTCGGCCTCCGAGCTGCTCGTACTGCGCGTGCTCGTACTGAGTGCCGGCTCCCGATGCAGCCATGACAGGGTGTTGGCTGTGCCGCGTTGGCGAACGGCTAGTTGTTGACGTGTGGTCAGCACCTCGGGAAGGGCATGATGAAACTTCTCCTCACCGACTCGGGCATCAAGAACGAGAGCATCCAGGGTGCGCTGGTCAATCTGCTGGGTCAGCCAATTGCCGGGTCCAGCGCCCTGTGCATCCCCACCGCGGGGTATGGAGGCCCGGGCGCCGATCCAGGCGGACCATGGCGATTCATAAGCGGACGATCCCCGAACCCCATGACTGAGCTGGGGTGGAAGTCGGTGGGTGTGTTGGAGCTCACCGCGCTGCCCAGCATCGAGGCAGCCCTCTGGGTCTCCTGGGTCCGGCAGGCCGACATCCTGCTGGTCAATGGCGGTGACGCCTTGTATCTGTGCCACTGGATGCGGGAGTCCGGGCTGGCTGGACTCCTGCCGTCGCTGCCCGACACGGTCTATGTGGGACTCAGTGCCGGAAGCATGGTGATGACGCC
The DNA here is from genome assembly GCF_044763565.1 of Streptomyces sp. NPDC096013. Lineage (NCBI taxonomy): Bacteria > Bacillati > Actinomycetota > Actinomycetes > Kitasatosporales > Streptomycetaceae > Streptomyces > Streptomyces sp. NPDC096013. Next base: position 63,607 of record NZ_JBIWGK010000026.1, read on the forward strand.
CCGTGTCGGGAGGGACTTCGTGGGCTGGAAGCCGCCCACCGGCAGCGACAGCGCGCTGGGGATGGTGGACTTTTCGATCTTTCCGCATCTGAATCATCCGGCTTGCCCGGAGAACACCATGGCCGCGGCCGAACGATGGGCGGCCGGGATCGGAGGACCGGCGTATGCGATTGACGAGCAGACCGCCATCAAGGTGGCCGACGGCGCCGTGGAAGTGGTCTCCGAGGGACACTGGAAGTTGTTTTAGTCCTTCTGTCTGATGGACAGCGTGGCGTTCCCTGGCGCGCTGCTTCCCCAGATCCGTATCTGGCAGAGCACGTGACAGGACGATTGCTGTCCAGACGCCGCGGGTTCACACGACGACCGTCCGGCGGCTGGGCGCAGTTCAGCGCCGGCGGCCGGACGGTCATCAGCCCCGACGGGTGGGGAGGCGGGGCGGGATTTCCTCTCCCGCCGGCTCAGTGGCGGCGGCCGCCGATGGCTAGTGCTGTGACCGGGAAGGTTCGCCGGGGTGGCCGGCGGTTAGATGTGCGATGACGTCCGTCTGGCTGTTGGGGGTGCGGTGGCCGAGCCTGTGCGTGTGCGCAGGTTGACCGACCAGGAAGGGCAGAAGTTGCAGCAGATCGTGCGCCGGGGCAGCACCAGTTCGGTTCGCTATCGGCGCGCGATGATGCTGTTGGCGTCGGCTGGCGGGAACCGGGTGCCGGTGGTCGCGAAGCTGGTGCAGGCCGCCGAGGGCACTGTCCGGGATGTGATTCACCAGTTCAACGAGATCGGTGTGGCCTGTCTGGACCCTCGATGGGCGGGAGGCCGTCCCCGCCTGCTCAGCCCTGACGACGAGGACTTCGTCATCCAGACAGCCGCCACCCGCCCGACCAAACTCGGCCAGCCCTTCACCCGTTGGTCCATCCGCAAACTCGCCGCCTACCTGCGGAAAGTACACGGCCGCGTCATCCGGATCAGCCGTGAGGCGTTACGGTGCCTCCTCGCCCGCCGCGGCATCACCTTCCAGCGCACCAAGACCTGGAAAGAGTCTCCAGACCCCGACCGCGACGCCAAGCTCGACCGCATCGAAGAGGTCCTGGACCGCTTCCCCGACCGCGTCTTCGCCTTCGACGAGTTCGGACCGCTCGGCATCCGTCCCACCGCAGGGTCGTGCTGGTCCAAGCAGGGCCGCCCCGAACGCCATCCCGCGACCTACCACCGCACCCACGGAGTCCGCTACTTCCACGGCTGCTACTCCATCGGCGACGACACCCTGTGGGGCGTCAACCACGCCAAGAAGGGCGCGGCGAACACCCTGGCCGCGCTCAAGTCGATCCGCGCGGCCCGCCCGGACGGAGCCCCGATCTACGTCATCCTGGACAACCTCTCCGCCCACAAAGGCAAGCAGACCTGGCGCTGGGCGAAGAAACACCGGGTCGAGCTGTGCTTCACCCCGACCTACGCGTCCTGGGCCAACCCGATCGAAGCCCACTTCGGGCCGCTGCGACAGTTCACCATCGCCAACTCCAACCACCGCAACCACACCGCGCAGACCCGAGCCCTGCACGCCTACCTACGCTGGCGGAACCAGAACACCCGCCATCCCGACGTGCTGACCGCTCAACGCCGCGAGCGCGCCCGCATCCGCAGCGAGAAGGGCATCCGCTGGGGCGGTCGCCCCCTCTCCACCGCGCCCTGACGTCCCGGCGAACCGGTCAGAGCACCTAGAGTTGCGAAGCCCCTCCGTCGACGGGGAACTCCGTTCCCGTCGAGAAGGTCGCATCGAACGCCAAGTACGCCACCGCGGCGGCCACCTCCTCGGACGTCCCCAGCCGCTGCATCGGGTTGGTGCTCCGGTAGGTGTCCTTCATCGTCTCGACGACGTCGGCAGGCAAGGAGCGGTCCAGGATGCCCGTGTCGATCGGGCCGGGGCTCACGGCATTGACGCGCACCTTGCGCGGAAGCAGCTCGCGGGCCAGGGTGCGCGTCATCGACCGCAGGGCTGCCTTGCTCGCTGAGTAGACACTGAGCGCGTCGAGGCCCCGGACGTTCACCACCGACGTGGTGAGGACCACGCCGCTTCCCTCGCGCAGCAGCGGCGCCAACGCCTGCACCGTGAAGTACGGGCCCTTGGCGTTGATACCGAACAACTCGTCGTACATCTCCTCCGTCGTCGAGTCGAGCGGCGCGGACGCAGTGACGCCGGCGTTGACGAACAGCGCGTCCACCGCGCCGAACCGCTCCTGGACCGTGCCGGCCAGCGCCTTGATGTCCTTCAGGGACGCGGCGTCGCTACGGACGGCGACCGCCTTGTCCCCCAACTGCTCCAGTGCGGCGTCCAGGGCGGATCGGGTGCGGCCGGTGATCAGTACGTGCGCCCCACCGTCCGCGAACAACCGGGCCGTAGCCAGGCCAATACCGCTGCTTCCGCCCGTGATCACGATCTTCTTGCCGTCATAAGTGGTCATGCCCTCAAGCCAAATATCCACCCGCACCCCCTGTCCAAGACCTGTTCCGCATGCCGCCATGTCCCAGGCGTATGAAGACGCGCGACGTACCCTGGGCGAATGGACGTTGATCTGCGGCTCGTGCGCTATTTCACGGTCGTGGCGGAGTATGGCAACTTCGGCCGGGCCGCCACCAAGCTGCACCTGGCGCAGCCGTCGCTGAGCCGCCAGATCCAGCGACTGGAGGCTCAGCTCGGTGTCCGGCTATTCGACCGCTCGCCGCAGGGCAGCAGCCTCACCGACGCCGGTCAGGCATTCCTTCCCAGGGCCCGGATACTGCTCCAAGGGGCCGAGCAAGCCGCTCGCGCCGCCAGAGCCGCCGTCCAGCCCCGTGCCGTCACCATCGGCTGCGCCGAAGGACTGGTCATCACCGCCTGTGTGCAGGAACTGCGCCGTCGGCACCCCGACGGCCAGGTCCGCACCCGGCACCTCGATTGGCGGGACACGCGCGCCCTCGCCGAGGGGCGGGTCGACGCCCTCGTCGCATACAGACCCCTGCCCTTGCCCACGGACGGCTTCCGGGTGACCAAGCTCCATGAGGAATCGCGGGTACTCGTCACATCGGCGAGCCATCATCTGGCGAACGAGAAAGCCGTCAGCCTGCGGACTCTGTCGGACGAGGAAATGGTGGCCTGTGTCAGCACTCCGGTTGTCTGGAGCACGCCCAAGCCGGTTGGCGACCGCCCGGCACCACCCCCGCCCGCGATCGACGACAGCTACGAGGACAAGCTGGAACTCATCGCCACCGGTCACTGTGTCGCGATCTTCCCTGCCGGCGATCGACGCGCTGCTGTGCGCGAGGACATCGCCCTGGTGCCCATCATCGACATCGATCCCTGCGAGGTCGTGCTCATCACGCGCGCTGACGACCCCAACCCGCTGCTCGGATCGCTGGAAGACGTCGCACGTACATCGCTCGGCACAGCCTCCCGACGGGAGAACAACGAACTGCCAGTCAACTGACCCCCTTGCCTCTGCGAGGTGTTCCATAGGGCTGTCGACCGCTCCAGTGTGGCTCCGACTCCACCGATTTCCACTCGGTCCGTCAGCCGTACATCGCCACGCGGTACGGACGCGCAAGCGCGCCACTGAGTGGGAGGGGGTTGCGGCTTACCGGCGGAGCCGAGCGTGTTCCACCTCCGCAGATTCACCGCGACGGACGTCTGCCGGTTGCCGGGTCGGTCAATCTGCGCACACGGACAGGCTCGGCCACCACAGCACCCCCAGCAGTCCGATCGGACGTCAGCCCACATCCAACCGTGACCACCGTCAACCCGGTGAACGTATGCGGTCAGAGCACGTCCCGGCTGCTGATGCCGTGTGCAGCAAGCAGGCCGACGCAGGTGGCGATGTAGTCGATGGGCCGTGTCGGCTCCGCCCTGGACAACGCTGCCGCGGAGTCGTTCCACTCGGTCCTCAAGGTCGAATACGTCCACCGCCACCGTTTCGCCACCCGCGCCGAGGCGCGGCTGAAGACCGCTACCTGGATCGCGGACTTCTACAACACCAAACGACGCCACAGCGCGGCCAGCGGGCAACCACCCGTCGAGTTCGAACGGATCATCCAACAAGCGCGAGCTCGGCCCGAGCAACAAGACCGGGCCGCATAACCAACGTCTCTACGAAATCTGGGGATTGACACCTACATGGGCCAGCGTTGTCCGCACCTTCCGCTTTGGGGAGACGGCCGGCGCCGCCATCGCGTCAGGCAGCCCTGCGGCCCTGGACGCCCTGCCTTCGCTGGCGATGGCGCCCAGGGCCGCGGCAGTGGGCGGCGGCATCTGGTTCAGCAGTCGGACCGGCGATAGATCCGCGCCCCGTCGACACGTGCGACCTGCGTGTACCGGCCGCTCACCAGATGCTCCAGCAGCGGGTACCCGGCCATCCGGTAAGGGGTGCCGGCGGAGTCGTCGACCACCAGGCACGGGGGAGCGGCGGCCAGTTCGCGGCGCAGGCCCGCCCACGCGCCCGGTACGGCATAGCGGGCCCCGACGCGGTGCACGTCCGCGCCGCCGCTGAAGTTGGTGAGCAGCCCTGCGGTCAGGTAGCGGCTGGTGGCGGATCGGCCGGCGAGCCAGTACACCTCCGGGTGCATGCTCCACAGGAAGACGCTCTGCCCGGGCCGGCTTTCGGCGTCCACCGCCGCGGCCACTTCGAGCGACTTGCCCATCTCCGGCGGCCGCACGCGCAGTGCGCCCGCTCCGAAGGCCGCGCCGACCGCCACCGCCACCGCGCACGCGACGGCGGCAGCCCGTTCGCAGGCGTCCGCGCGGCTCCGGGCGGGGGCGCGCCCGCGTGCCTGGAGCAGCGCCCACCACCGCGCAGGGCGTACGGTGCCGCGGCCGGCGTGCCCGCGGGCCGTGTGGACCGCGCGCAGCGCCAGCAGTGCCACCGGGGGGACGAGTTGCAGGAAGTAGTGGCCGTAGAAGCGGAATCCGGTGCTGACGCCCGCAGCGGAGGCGAGTAGCCACAGCCACAGCGTGCGGTCGAAGGCGCTGATCCGGTGCCGCCTCAGCAGCCGCGGCAGGAAGGGCGCGAAGCCGGCGAAGGCCACGGCGAGCCGGCACAGGATGCTCCGTGCGTGCCCGCACACCGCCGCGATCCCCGGCGGGGAGGCGGCGTACGACCCGGAGGACAGGTAGTTCCAGAAGACGAAGTCGCGTACGCCCAGCAGGAGCGCGCAGCCGGTGATCGGCAGCGCCAGCCCCGCGGCCAGCGTCGCGCCGTACCGCAGTCGGCAGTGCTGCGGGGAGGTGAGCACCTGGACCGCGAGCGGCAGCAGGGGAGCGAGTCCGACCTGTTTGGTGAGGGTGGCGGCGGCCAGCGCGAGGCCGGCGGCGAGGAAGCAGCGGCGGGCGGCGAAGTACACGGCGGCCGCGGTCGCCGGGAGCATGAAGACCTCGAAGGTCGCGGCCATCGCGTCGGGCGCCGGCAGCGCCGCCGAGGCGGCGATCGTGAGCACTCCGGCCGGCAGCCCCGCCCATGGCCCCCACTCCCCGGCCGCCAGGCGGGCCACGAACACCGCGGTGACCGCCAGCGCCACCACCGCGCACACCCGCACCAGCCACAGGGTGCCGGGGCCGGTCAGGGCGAAGCAAGCTTCGTACAGCCAGGGCACGAGGGGCGGCTTGCGGTCCACCACGTCGGCGTACATCCGGCCGCCGTGGAGCAGGGCGACCGCTTCGGTGCCGAGGTAGCCCTCGTCCGGGCTCCAGAACGGGCGGCGGAAGGAGGGCGCGCGCATGGCGAGCGCGAGGGCGAGGAGGAGCAGCGCCTGAGGGACCGGGCGACGGGTCCACCCGGGCGCCGTTCCGGCGGCCGGCGGCGCCGTGCCGCGCCGGATGCCGGTGTCCGGCGGTCGCAGGCGAACCGGGGATGGCGCCGTCGGGGCGGCCCGGCCGGGTATGTCAACAGGCGTGGTGGGCACTGCGGTTGCTCCTGTCGCGGAGGAGGGCGTGCGTCATCGCCGCGCGGCCCGTCACGTCGGTGCGCGGGAAATCGACTCAGTCCACTAGTTAACTAGTGGACTGAGTGTCGACAGGAAGCGCAGACGATGTCAACCGCCCCGAGCCCACTAGTCCACTAGTCCACTAGGGGTATGGTGTGGGGGTGGTGACCTTCCGTATCGAGCGGCGCAGCGGCGTGGCCGCGTACCAGCAGATCGTCCGGCAGACCAAACAGGCCCTGCGGCTCGGCCAGTTGACGCCCGGTGACAAGCTGCCGTCGGCGGCGGAGGTGGTGGCCGCGACCGCGATCAACCCGAACACCGTGCTGAAGGCGTACCGCGAGCTGGAGAGCGAGGGCCTGGTCGAGGCACGGCAGGGCATCGGCACCTTCGTCCGCAGGTCGCTCGCCCAGCCGGGTGCGGCCGCGGACTCCCCGCTCCACGAGGGACTGCGCGCCTGGATGGCCTCGGCCCGCGAAGCCGACCTCGGGCGCGAGGACGTCGCCGCGCTGCTGTCCGCCGGGCTCGACGCGTACTTCCCGAGCGACCCCGACGCCCCGTGCCCGGAACCGGGGCCCACGACTCCCGTCCGCAGGGCTGGCGAGGAGCGATGACCGACCACCCGCCGGCCGGTGTCCCGCGCACCGGCACCGATGCGCCCGCGCTGGAGGCGCACGGCCTCGGCATCCGAAACCGCGCCGAGTGGGCGCTGCACCACTGCGACTTCCGGGTCCCGCCCGGCCGGGTGGCCGGCCTGGTCGGGCCGAACGGCGACGGGAAAACCTCCCTGCTCGCGGTCGCCGCCGGACTGCGCGCTCCGACCGAAGGCTCCCTGCGGGTCCTCGGCCACCGGCCCGGCACCGGAGCCGTCCTGCCCCGCGTGGGCCTGCTGCTCCAGGACCGGCCGCTGCACACCGCGTTCACCGTCGCCGAGACGCTGCGCTACGGCCGGGAGATGAACCCGCTGTGGGACGACGCCACCGCGCGGACCGTCGTGGCCGACGCCGACGTGCCGCTCGGCGCCAAGGTCGGCCAGCTCTCCGGCGGCCAGCGCACCTGCGTCGCCCTCGCCCTCGCGCTCGGGAAGCGACCCGAACTCCTGCTGCTGGACGAGCCGATGGCCGACCTCGACCCGCTGCGGCGGCACGCCATGATGGCCGCGCTGATGACCACCGCCGCCGAGCGCGGCACCACCGTGGTGATGTCCTTGCACATCCTCGCCGAGCTGGACCTGGTCTGCGACTACGTGCTGCTGATGGCGCGCGGCCGGATGCTGGTCGCCGACGACGTGGAGTTCGTCCAGGCCGCGCACACCCTGGTCACCCACACCCTCGACGGCAACGAACCCTCCGGCACCCGGGCAGGCGGCGAACCCCATGCCCCCCACCGGGACGCCGCCTGCCCGGCCCCGGACGCCCCGCTGCCTGACACACTGCTCGGCCACACCGTCGTGGAGGCGCGCACCACCGGCCGCCAGCTCACCGCGATGCTCCAGATGCCGGCCTCCCTCCACCGCGCCGTGCACGCAGAGACGCCCACCCTGGAGGAGATCCTGCTGGCCTACCTGCGCAACCCGCAGGCCCCGCCCCTGCTCGCGCCCCCCGACGAGCCGCTGACCCGCCCGGCCGACCAGCCGCGCGTGCACCACCACCGGCCCGACACGGACCCCGACCGATGAGCGCCCTCGCCCGCTACGTGTCCTGGCCGCAGCGCGAAGAGCGCGCAGCCCAGCTGCCGTTCCCGGTGCCCCGCCTCGCCGGACCCGCCTGGCCGGCCTGGCGGCGGCACCGGGCGGTCTACCGCACGACGGCGGTATTCGCCGTCCTCGCCGCGCTATGGTCGGTGGAAGAGCACTACCAGCTCGTCTCCGCCGTGCACCACTACGCCGACCTCTGCCGGGCCGCACCCCACCCGTGCGACTCCGCGATCGGCGGCGTGGCGACGCCGACCATCGCGCACATGTCGCCGTCCGTACTGCGCTACCTGCCGCTCGCGGTCGGCGCGCTGGTCGGCGGGCCGCTGTTCGCGCAGGACATGGAGTCCGGGACCCACCGGCTGGCCTGGACACAGTCCGTCGGCCGCCGGGAATGGGCGGCGGTCAAGCTGGGAGTGGCGACCGCGGTCACCACCGCGGCGGCCGTCGTGCTGACAGTGCCGGTCACCTGGTGGTGGTACTCCGCCTGGCGCGGCCACAACGGCGGCCCGGACCGTTCCGCATGGCGCGCGATCGTCTGGTGGAACGACTGGGACTTCTTCGCCTGGACCGGCCCGGTCGGCGTCGCCCACCTCCTGCTCGCCCTGATGCTCGGAGCGGCCACCGGCGTGCTGGTGCGCCGCACCCTGCCCGCGGTCGCGCTCTCCGCGGGGCTCGGCGAGGCAGTCCTGTTCGGGCTGGAGAAGCTGCGCCCCCACCTGCTGACCCCGCACATCCACCGCACGCGCGGCCTCGGCTTCCCGAACTCCCCGCGCGACGGCTGGTACCAGCGCGTCGGCTACGTCCGGGCCGATGGCAGCCTCACCGCCAGCCTCCCTCCCTGTGCCGGCCGCGACCTCCACGCGTTCTCCACGTGCATGCGGCAGCAGCAGATCGTCGGGCGGTACAACAGATCCTTCACGATGGACCAGTTCCTCCCGCTCCAACTGATCGAGACCGGGATCTGCCTTGCCGCCACCGCCGCGCTGGCCGCCTTCTGCCTGTGGTACCTGCCCCGCGTCACCGCCCGTTGACCGCGGCCGCCCAGATGCCGCGCTCAGGCCCCGCGGCGCGGCCGCAGTTCATTCGTCAGATGCGGCCGGGGGGCCGGCAGCGACATCGGCGCCCGGGGCGCTGTCAGCGGTGGCTCAGAGCAGGGGGCGTGGGCTGGCCGAGAGTTGCTTTCGACTCGTCGACCAGCCCGGTCAGGCGCGAGACCTCGATATCGGTCAACTGTTCGGCAACCTCGGAAGCTTCGATGTTGGACCGGAGGTGGTCGGGACTGCTCGTGCCAGGGATGACGACCATGGAGGGTGAGCGGCGCAGCAGCCAGGCCAGTGCGATCTGGGCCGCTGTGGCGCCCAGGCGCTCTGCCGGGCCGGTCAGCTCCTGGTGGTCGCTGAGCCGTCCGGCGGCCAGCGGGAAGTAGGGGACGAAGAGGATGCCCTGGGCCTCGCAGTCGGCGAGGACCTGAACGCCGCTGCGGTCAAGCAGGTTGAAGCGGTTCTGCACCGCCGCGATGGGGGTCATCTGCTGGGCGCGCGCCAGCATCTGCGGTGACGCGCCGGAGAGGCCGATGCGGCGGATCAGTCCCTGCTCGCGCAGTTCGACGAGTACGCCGAGCGACTCCTCCAGCGGCACGTCCTGGTGTGTGCCGGGGGTGTCACCGACGAGTCGGAGGTAGGTCAGCTCGCTCGTGTCCGTTCCCATGTCGGTCAGTGCCTCGTGGACCTGCCGCCGAACCGTCTCCGGGCGGCCGTCGACGACCCAGGACTTGTCCGGGCCGCGCTCCGCGCCGACCTTGTTGCCCACGATCACGCCCTCGGGGACCGGCCCCAGAGCCTGCCCGATCAGCTGGTTCACCGTTCGCGGACCGTAGGCGTTCGCGGTGTCGAAGAAGGTCACGGCCAGGCGCAGCACCCGCCGCGCCGCCTCGGGGTCGTCCGGGAATCCCCAGACCCTCGGGCCCGCGAGCTGCATGGCGCCGTATCCCACACGATTCATCGAATAATCCTCCTGCGTGTCACCAGGTGCATCCGGGCAGCAGGCGCGTCTCCGGCTCATGCCTGCATGCCGCCGTCAACCGGGAGTACCGCCCCCGTCACATAGGAGGCGCGGTCGCTCAGAAGCCAGGCGGCGGTCTGGGCGATCTCGTCAGGGTCGGCCGCACGGCGCAGCGGGGTGCGCGCGTTGAGCTGGTCGATGACGCCGGGCGAGCGGTCGTTCCATGCACGCACCATCTCGGTCAGTGTGGTGCCGGGAGCGATGGCGTTGACGCGGATGCCCTCCGGGCCGTAGGTGATGGCGGCCGACTCGGTGAGGCTGTTGACCGCCCGCTTCATCGCACCGTAGGCGGGCAGCGTAGGGTTGCCCATCAGGCTGCCGACGGACGAGTTGTTGACGATCGCACCCGTGCCGGCGGTGGCCCGGATGGCGGCGACCTCGGCAGACATCGCCAGCCACGGGCCCTTGAGGTTCACGGCGTAGACATGGTCGAAATCCGCCTCCGGCACTTGGTCCATCGGGGCTGGCGGCACGCTGGTCGCTGCGTTGTTGAAGGCGACGTCGAGCCGGCCGTACAGGTCGACGGTGCGGTCGACGGCGGCACGGACACTGGCCCCGTCGGCCAGGTCGCACACTGCGTACTCGGCAGTGCCGCCAGCCGCCCGGATTTCCTCGGTCACCGCCTTGAGCTGGCCCTGCGTGCGAGCCGCGAGCAGCACCCGGGCGCCCTCCCGGGCGAACAGGCGCGCCGCGGCGGCGCCAATACCGCGACCGGCACCGGTGATGAAGGCAACTTTGCCGGCCAGCAGGCCCACGGCCGCTGGGGTGAAGGTGTCGGTGGTCTGTGCGTTGTTCATGGCAGCGAGCCTGCGTCAGGCCGCAGGGCCTATCCAGGCACCAGGGGTACCTGGATAGGCTCCGCGGCACCCGCGCACACTGGGTGGCGTGGACAGACGAGAGCTGGCTGGCCTCCTGCGCAGCAGGCGTGAGCGCATCACCCCTGCCCACGTGGGTCTGCCCGACGGGCCGCGCCGGGCTCTACCCCGACACGACCCCTCAGCAACCCACACCACCGCTTCACGAGGAGTGGATCGAGTGCGGCCAGGTCAGGGGCACAGACCACTGCCGGAGTTGTAGTAGATGTCGATCGAACCGCTCCAGGTCATGCACAGGCCGGGCTTGGGCAGGTCCTTGTATACCGGGCCAGCGAAGGTCGTGTAGGAGCCGGCGTCCCTCGCGGGGGTGCTGCAAGATCGTGTTACGAGCTCTTAGGAGTTCTAAGCGGGACGAGGGCCGCAGCGGCACCGTCGGCTCGCCCCCGTACAGCCGCTACTCCTCCAGCGCGTCCCGTACTGCCCGCTGCACCGTCTCCCCGTCCACGCCCAGGCCCCGGGCTTCAGTCACGAAGCGGAGGGCTAGTTCCGCCAGTTTGGCCGGGTCTGGTGTCCGGGGCGGTGCCGGAAGCGGGGCCACCCGTGTCCCCGCCCCACGGCGGGTGCGGATCAGGGACGCCGCCTCCAGTTCGCGGTAGGCCCTCGCCACCGTACCCGCCGCCAGGCCTAGGTCGGCCGCCAGCTGGCGCACCGTCGGCAGGCGTTCCCCCTCCGGTATGCGGCCCGTGGTGATAAGTGCGGCCAGCTGGGCGCGGATCTGTTCGTAGGGCGGGACGGGGCTCGCGGTGTCGACGTGGACGGCGGGACCGTTCACCGGCGCACCCCGGCCTGGGGCGCGATCACCGTGAACAGACACCACGGCACGGTGACGAGGGCGACCAGGGCCGTGGGCCACAGTGCCCAGTTCGCCAGGCGCCCCACCGTGCCGTCGCAGCCGATGTCCATCAGTGCGCCCGATGCCGTCGAGGCGGCGCCGAGAAGAGGCGCGGAGACCAGCAGCCCCCATGCGGCGACGATCGCCAGTGACCGGTCGCGGCGGGTCTGCTCGTCGCCGGGGCGGCGGGCGATCCGGGTCAGGGACCAGACGCATGCGGTGGTGGAGACGGCGAGGGCGGCGAGGATGGGCAAGCCGTAGAAGAGGCCAGGCCAGGGGCTCGTGCTTGCCGTGCTTCCGTCCGGGCAGGTCACGGTCAGGGAGCGCCCGGCGTGGCCCATGTCGTCGGACGAGGCGACCACGGCGGCCACCGTCAGCAAGACGACGAGGACGGCAGCCTCGGCGAGGAGCAACAGGGTCATGCGCGGTGGCACGTAGTCGCGAATACGGCGCGGCGCGAGACCTGCTGTGCGGACGGTTCCTCGCAGCGGCGGTGTCAGCGCGTCGCCCACCAGGACGCCGGCGACGGCGCAGAGCCCGAACACCGGGATGGCGTACAGGATGTCGACGCCGAGGCCGTCGTTCGAGCCGACCAGGCGGGCGGCGACGAGTCCGACGAGCAGCCCGGCCCAGCGCGCATAGCGGTCGGTGGCAGTCGGGCGTGGGACGGTGCCGAGTTCGCGCATGAGGAACCCCCGTGTGCTCGCACTTGTACTCACCGCTTGTGATTACACGATGCGACCCAGCGAGGATTTGTGTCAAACATTTGGTACAACTCCCGTGTGAAAGCTCGTCGCGCGCGGCCACCTGAAGGTTGCCGACTACTTCAAGCGGCACCCGATCTGCACCGTGGCTGATGCACTCGCCCTCAACGCCGGGAGCGGCATGCTGGTCACCAAGTGCGAGGGGCTCCCGGCGACTGGGCGACGTTGCGCGAGCGGTGGGCGGCCATCGCCTCCGAGCTCGCCGGGCACGTGACCGCGGTGTCGTGTGACGCCGCCTCCGGCCGGCTCCCGGTGCGCCCAGAGTCGTCGGCCTGGGCGACGAAGGCCCGGCTGGAGCAGACTCAGATCATCGCGGCCAACACGTCGGCTGGCCGTGCACTGTGCTGGGAGGCCAACAGTCCCGCGTCCTACGCGCTCAGGCCCCGGTGCACCTCTTCCGGTAACCGACCAAGCGCGAAGCCCGGCCACCCTATGGTGGCCGGGCTTCGCGACGTCCATGAGCCAGAACCCGAGCCCTGGTCACGACGATCCGTCAATCCCAAGTAATCAGCGTCGATCCAGTTCAGGAAGGCTGGCTGCAGGAGCGCGATGATCATGAATGCGCTGCGGTCGCTCACACACGCAGATCCTGCCACTCAACTTCGCCTCTCCGCGCACCAGTTGTCCAGACAGTGCGCACGGTCTCGGCGGTGCTCCGTTCTCCCGTCTGCCGCAAACGGGCCTGGCACGTGCGGCGCGCGCGGTCCGGTGAACCGTGAGCCTGCGCGGTCGGGTGCAGGTGGGCTCCGCGCCACGTGGGCGAGGAAGCAGACTTCACTCCGGAATCGTGCGCTCGTACCGTGTGAGGGTCCGGCCGGAAATCGACCCGGAGGGCACACGGCCGACGGGGACACCGCCCATGGCCTCGTAGAAGGCCTCGGCGTTGGGGTCGGCATCGATGGTGAACCCGGTGAATCCCAGGGCTCGGGCAGTCTCCACCGCATGTGTGAACAGCAGACGGCCGACACCCTGGCCGATCGCATCCGGCTCGACGAACATCATGCCGAGAACACCCTGCGGCGCCACACCTTCCAGGGTCGTGAACCCCACGATGTGTCCGTCGCACTCCGCGACAGCCGTCCGACGAGTGGTCAACTCTGCATCTCTGAGGGTGAGTTCCTCCCGACACGCTTCAAGAAATGCAGTGTCATAGCCCCAGTGGGCCTTCGAGCGAAGCGCCAGATCAGATAGTAAGCCCGCTTCGCCGTCCTGGGCAGGCCGGATCGAGATCATCAGTCAGTACCTCCACAGAGCTGTCGTCACGCCTCGAAGCTCCTGGTAGGCGACGCAAACCGTTCGCGTCCCGCCTACCAGGAGCTTCTATCGGCACAGCCCCTTTAAGAAGCCTTCGTGAGTACGCTCACGATGCCTTTTCGACCCCTTGGGGTGGTGCGAATTGCCAGCATGGCCCCGCGCCTGAGAGTAAGCGAGAGATTCGGCTGAAAGAACTCAGCGCGGCGGGGTAACGCTCGGCTTGTCGGCCCTTACGACGTTACCGAGTAAACGTTGGAGCAGGTGAGTCCCGCACTGTTGCTGCCGATGCAGGCCCAGAACGTGTAGCTCACGTTCTCGGTGAGATCCCTGTGCGCGGTGGCCGTGTAGGGGGAGCTGTGTCCCGCCGTGTCGGCAATCAGGTAGGGGTTGGTTGTCACGTATCCGGAAATGCCGTAGCCGTCAGCCTTGGAATCGGCCGCAGTCAGCGTGTCCCCGTTGGCGGTCCACTTCACGGTGCCGGCAGTGGTGCCGCCGGTCTTGATGACGATGGTGCGGGAGCCGTCGCTCTGCAGGGAGCCGACATCGAACGTCGCACTCGGGCCTGCCGATGCGGATCCCGCGCCGATTGTCAACGCGGCACCCGTCATCACTACGGCAGTGGTGAAGATTGCTGCCGCACGCTTGCGAAAGGAACTGTTCACTTTCCCCCCAGAAATAGGTTACTGACGATCAAGCGGGATGAGCATACGACGAACCTATGTGCGAAGCGAGGGGTTTAAAATGGCCAAGAGTAGCCCGAATTTGAACGTTTAAGATTCGGTGCGCTGGAGTCGAGTCAGCCAGGGAAGTAGCGGGCCGGTCCGCAGGTGGCGGCGGTGTGACCGGCGGCATCCAGCCAGCAGAAAACGTTGTGGGCCCCACTTGACGGTGGGGCCCACAACGTGGCGAGGTTGCCATGACCGAAAGTCTGGAAACGGATTTCGACTAGTTCAGTTTCCCTTAACCACGGGGTCGATCATCTTGCGCAGCTTAGTGTCGTCGAGTCCACCAAATTCCCTGGCTGCTATTTTTCCGTTTTGATCCAGAATTATAGTGGCCGGAAGTCCCTGAAGGCTGACCGTACCTTTCGGAAATCCAGACAGTAGAACCTTTCCGGTTGGATCGTAAAGGCTCGGGTACGAAATATTATATTCATCCTCGAATGCCTTGGGTTGAGATTTTCCACTATCGCGGGTATTAATGCCAACGAATTGAACACCCTTGGTTTTCATTTCCTTGGCAACCTTGTTGAGGTACGGGGCTTCAGCTCGGCATGGTGGGCACCAAGAACCCCATACGTTGATCACTACGACCTTCCCCTTGAAATCGGCGACATCGAGGTTTTTGCCTTCAAGGGTTTCTCCCTTGATCAGTCCGGCAGTTTTCCGCTCTGCCTTGGCAACTCTTGCGATGCCGTCCGTGCTCATTACGTAGTTCGTCTGACCGCCGCCCCCGGACTTGCCGCTGCCGCAGGCGGACAGAGAGAGCGAACCGAGAGTGACGATGGCAGTCAGTGCGACTGCACGAACAACGGGCCTGGGAGTCATGCGGTGAGTTTCCCATGTGCCTGTGAAGAGAGATTCACCCCCCTCGGGGCGGGGTGAAAACAGCGCATCAGCCATGGATTCCAGGACGCGGTAGAGCTCGGTGCGGGGATCGGCGTGCTGGTGACCGAACCCGCCTCGAACTTCCGGCTGCCAGCGCCACCCTGCGCCAGCGGCGCGAGAGCATCGCTCCCGGATCGGCCGGACTCAGCGCGGTGGTCGGCTACAGGTTCGGCCCCGGACGACTCAGGGCGCGCCATGAGACGGCAGGCAGCTGCAGCAACTCCCGTTGGCCTGGGCTGGTATGGACTGCGGATGTGGCCGGTCCGCCGAGCACGTGGCGGAGCTCCTGCTGGAGGTCGCTCGTGGCCAGTCGCGGGGGGTAGCGGGCGCTCTTGACGGTCGCGCCTGGAGCTCGCCTACGCTCTTCGGGCCGGCTCCTGCGGTGGCCTCGGTAGCTCTGGCAGCTCTTGCGGACAACGTCCCGCTGCAGGCTCGAACTCAGTTCCTCGACCTTGTGCAACTCATGGTCGCTGGTGGAGGTACGGACTTCGGTTCTGCCGCCCAGGAGCTGGACTTGCCGGAGCTGTGTCGTGAGATCACGGCCCGGGGGCAGTGGCTGCTGTATGGAGAGGTGGTCTCCGGCAGGTCCGTCATGGACGCGGGCACCGCATTCGAAATCCTGATGGTCGTGGAAGAGAACCGCGGACGGCTCCAGGCTCTGCGAGAGCAGGCTGGCGAGTTGCTGCCGTGGCATTGCCGGACAGGGCTGTGCGACGACGATCTTGTTGGCTGATCGTGAGGGCTGCCCAACGGAGCAGACCAGAAGCCAACACTCCCGCCGTAGCTGTGATGACGATCACCAGTGTCCCTCCCGGAGCCAGATGACGACGGAAAGGGGTGAGCGCCGGGTATCGACGCCGGGAAGACCCGATCACCACTGCGTGGTGATCGACGACTCCGGCAAGCGGCTGCTGTCGCGGCGCGTGGCCAACGAGGAGACGGAGCTGCTGAATCTCCTGGCCGATGTCCTCGGCCTCGGCGACGAAGCAACGTGGGGCATCGACCTGGCGGACGGAGGGGCCGCCTTGGTGATCGCTGTCCTGCTCAACCACGGCCAGCCGCTGCTCTACATACCCGGCCGGACCGTCAACCGCGCCTCGGAGGGCTACCGGGGCGACGGGAAGACCGACGCCAAGGACGCGGCCGTCATCGCCGACCAGACCCGCATCCGCCGTGACCTGGCACCGCTGCGGCCTACCGACGAGCTGGTGGCCGAGCTGAAGGTCCTCACGCGCCGCCGCCGCGACCTCAGTGACGACCGCACCCGCACCGTCAACCGGCTCCGCGGCCACCTCACCGAGATCTTCCCCGGCCTGGAGCGCGAGCTCGACCTGACCAACGTCGGCCCGCTGGTGCTGCTGAGCGGCTACCAGACCCCGGCCGCCATCCGCCGAGCCGGCACCCGACGGCTGACGACCTGGCTGCGCAACCGCAAGGTCGTCCGCCCCGAGCAGCTCGCCGACAAAGCCGTCCAGGCCGCCGAGGGCCAGCACACCGCTCTGCCCGGCGAGCAGATGACCGCCCAGGTCGTCCACTCCATCGCGAAGGAGGTGACGGCCCTCAACGAGAAGATCGCCGAGACGGACAAGCTCATCGAGGGCCGCTTTCGCCAGCACCGCCATGCCGAAGTGATCGCCGGCATGCCGGGCATCGGCCCGCTGTTGGGAGCCGGGTTCCTCGCTGCCACCGGCGGTGACCTGAGCACCTTCGACAGCGCCGACCGGCTCGCCGGATTCGCCGGCGTCGCCCCCGTCGCACGCGACTCGGGAAAGGTCAGCGGCAACTTGCACAGGTCCACCCGCTACAACCGCCGCGTCCAACGCGTCTTCTATACCTCCGCGTTGATCAGCATCCGCTGCTGCGACGAGTCCCGTCGCTTCTACGACCGCAAGCGCGCTGAAGGCAAACGACACAGCCAAGCCGTCATGGCCCTCGCGCGCCGACGTGTTGTGGGCTCTCCTGCGTGACGGACGGTGCTACCAACCCACACCGCCCGTCACCCTCGCGGCTTGACATCCTCATTAGGAATCGTCCGCCGCCCGGTCCGCCTGCGGCGTCCGCCAGGACAGTTCGATCTCCAGGTCGATCTCGCCGTCCTCCAGCTCGACCTCGATCTCGGTGCGGAACTCGTCCGGGATCCGCACCGTCAGCCGACCGGGGCCCAGTTCCAGCTCCGCCTGGCCACCACGTCTGAGCGCGGCTGCCAGGGCTTCGATCTGGTCGGCCGCCTCGACGCGTGACAGCGTCCGCTTCTGTTCGAATTCGAGGTCGCTCACGGAAGCCTCCCAGAATCGAGTGGGAACGGCGGACGTCTCTCATTGTCACGCCGCTTTCCAGCATCGGCCCGGCGAGGCAGCGCCCGCATCCCCGGCGGCCCGGCCGGGGCCGCGGTCGTTCGAAGTGGCGGCCGCCGGTAGGCGTGGGACGCTGGAAGCGAACTCGTGAACACGCGCGTGGGGTCGGCGACCAGCTCATGCGAAGTCCCGTAGCAAATGGCACCGGGCAGGTGCGCCGCCGCAGCCACCATTGGGCGTTCTCAGCCGGCGAGGGATGCCCGTACCGCGGCTGCGTCCCAGCGCGGGGGCGACGACGTCGACCCCGGCACCACGCCTCGCCTCCCGGCTACGCCCAACAGACCAAGGACGACTACGCCACCTTCACTCGGGCCATCAACGGTGGCGCCTGCCCGCCGTCCCTTCCTGAGCCCCCACCCACCTGGGCCCTTGCCCGTCCCCTGCGTCAGCGCCGCCGTGCCCGCAGTCGCCTGCCCTGCCTTCATGCGCCCACCCGGCCGAGATCACCCGCCCAGGCATCCCGTTCGATCAGAACCGCCCTCATGATCGGTAGAGATACGGCTTCTTATACCAGTCCGCTATCGGTTTCTCTTCGGCTTGCGCACCACTATCGCGATGGCTGCCCCGAGGAGAATTCCGGGAATGACCAGGATTCCGAGTGACAATTTCGGCATCGCGAGGTGAGCCAGATACATGCTGCTCACGCTCGTGACGGCCGCCACGATGGACCCGATACGGTCGGGTTTACGCTCTGGTGAGCGCATTTGTGTCACCTTTTTCATCCCCATCGGTAACGGCGGATTCCAGTATTTTGGCCCACTCATTGTCCGCGCTCGCCTGAGCCGGGCATTCGGATGGGCGGTCAGCCGACCGGTGGCTGACCGGCCGGGGGTTCGCCCTCAGTTTCTCAAGGCGGTGGGGGTCGGACGGTGCGGTAGGAAGTTCTTGATCTGCTGAGCGCAGTCGGCCGGACTGGCGGTGCTCGTGTCGCACTGGATGTCGTAGAGGCCGTGGGCGTGGACCTGGGTGATCTGGCGTGCGGCCAGCCCTGGCGGACGGTCCCCGCGCTCGTGCTCGCGCCGCTGCAGTTCCGGCAAGGGGCAGTGCACTCCGACCAGTACCACGTCTTGGGGGGCGAATAGGGCGAGGCAGTCGAGCAGACGCCACTGCTCGCTCAGGACGTGGTCGACCACGATGTTGTTGCCGCCTGCAGCCATGCCGGCGACCGCGCGGTGGTAGCCCATCCAGGTGTGCCGGAGCATGGAGGGCAGATCGTCCGGCGTGATGTCCCGTCGTGCCCGCATGGCGTGGAAGGCGTCCACCCGCATGTGGAAGTACGTGTCGTCCAGGACCGGGAGGAGCTCCTTGGCGATACTCGACTTTCCCGAACTGGATGTGCCGTTCAAGAAGATGATCAGTCCGCCGGATGGCTGCGAAGCTCTCGCCGCGGCCCACAAGCTGGTGGGATTCAGCTTCTGCTGGAACTGCCATCGTCTTTCCCCGCCTTGTGCGCCGCCGGTATCCGATCATGATGCATGCTCGGATACCGGCGTGGATGGACGCCCCTGCGGTGGCCTGTTGACGCGCTCTCCAGCTGCTGACCGACAACCCGCGTGTCCTGTCCGGGCCGCAGCCGCACAGGCGGAGCTGGAACCGGACGACGACCAGCACCCGGGCGGGCTCCGCGGCCTGTTCCGTCGGCGGGCCTGACGTCGGAGGGTCCGGCCTGGATGGACTGGATCCCCACCACAGCTGGGGCCCGGAGGAGAGGCGACACGCCCTGACCACCGCCCCGACCACGGTGGTGGGCAGGCCGACCATGACCCCGACCACGGCAGGTCAGCGCGCTGAGGCACCTGGCCGCCCGCCCGTGCGCACCCGGCGTTGTTGAAGGAAGCCTCCGGGAAGGGCGATGGCAGGGGTAGCGTCCTGCGCCATCGGAGTCACCCAAATGTGGGTGACCGGGGTCGGCAGACCACCGGCACGGTGAAATGCCGGAGCGCTCGCTACGCGCTGCGCCGCGGCTTCCTCGAGGGAGCCTTCTTGGCGGGCGTCTTCCTCGCGGTCTTCTTGGCCGTGGCCTTCTTCGAGGACCCGGCCGGCATCTCGTGGACGCTGGCGTCCTCACCCCGGGAGGCCTGGGCCTTGCGGACGGATTCCTGCAGGGCCGCCATCAGGTCGAGGACCCGGCCCGGTGCAGCGGCCGGTTCGGCCGTCTTGGGCGGTTCGAGGCCGTCCCGCTTCGCCTCGATCACCTTCGCGATCGCCTCGGTGTAGCGGTCGGTGAAGTCGGGGCCTTCGACATCGTCGCGGGTCATCCGGTCGATCAGGTATTCCGCCTCGGAGATCTCCTCGTCGGTGACCTCGGTCGCCGTCGGCGCAAGCTCGGACGGGTCGCGGATCTCGTCGGGCCAGCGCATCGCGTGCAGAACGATCGCCTCACCACGCACCCGCAGCAGTCCGAGGCGTTCCCGGCCGGACCAGGCGTACTTGGCGATGGCCACCTTCGACGAGCGTTCCAGCGCCAGGCGAAGGAGTTTGTAGGGCTTGGCCGCGACTTGTCCGTCGGGCTGCAGGTAGTAGCCCTCAGCGAGCTGGATCGCGTCGATCGACTCCAGCGGCACGAAGGCGTGGATCTCGACGGCTTTCGCGGTCGGCAGCGGCATCTGCCGCAGGTCCTCGTCGGTGACCTGGACGATCTGCGTCTTGGATACCTCGTACCCCTTGCCGATCTCCGAGGCCGGAATTTCCCGGTCCTCGATCTCGCAGACCTTCCGCACGCGCACCCGGCTCATGTCCTCCAGGTGGACCTGGTGGAATCGGATGCTGTGGTCCTCGGTCGCGCTCACCACGTGGATCGGCACGGTGACCAGGCCGAAGCTGATGGCGCCGGACCAGATGGTTCGGGGCATGGCTGACCTCCGCGTCGCGCCCCGAGCGCCTCCAGCCTATGAGCCGTCCCGCCGTCCGGCACGAGGAAGGCCCCGCGTAGGGGCTGTCGCTACGCTCCAGGCTTCGTGGCGGATGTCCAGGAAGAGCCGCAGCTGCAGGCCGGGTTCGCCGGGCTCCCGGGTCTGTACGGTCCGCTGGCGCCACCGCGCACTGCGCGGCGAGCAGCTCCTGGACGGCGAACGCGGTCGCGTCGTCGGCCGCCGCGACCTCCACCACGGCCAGGCGGCCGGGCAACGCCACATGCGCGTCGTCGGCCTGCTTCATGTACGGCACGACGCCAACAACGCCCGCCGAAGTTCTCCCCCTCCGGCGACTTCACCCGACCAGGTAAGGCCGCGCGTCATCGAGGTCGCTGATCGGCTTGCCGGTGCGTCAGGGCCAGGAGTGTGGCGGTGATTCAGGGGTAGCCGGATAGGTGGCTGTCGGGGCGTCTGACATGAGGGGGGCGGTATGGGCCTGGCCGGGCAGGACGGGGGCCCGCGGTCGCTTATGGGCCAGGGGATGTCGGT
>NZ_JBIWGK010000027.1:0-78240 GCF_044763565.1 Streptomyces sp. NPDC096013
GTGCCTCGAAGAACCTCGCCTTCAGCACCTCGAAATCCACGATCCCCGCAACTCCCTGAACTCAAGGGCGTTGCGGGGATCAGTAGAGCCCGCCTGATGGCCCGGGGCTCCCTCATGTCCGCTGTCCGCGAGCGTTGGACACGCTCGTCAGGACCGGTCGGATCAGGGCGTCTCCGTCTCGGTGCTGAGGCTGAACACCTCGACACCGGACTGGGACGTGTTGGTGGTGCAGACGGCCTTCGAGGTCTCGCCGGCGCGGGTGTTGACCCACTTGCCGTAGACGTTGAACTTGCTGCCGGTGGGGCCGATGCAGACCGCCTTCACCCGGTGGGTGTCGAAGCGGGTGACTCCCCCGGTGCACTTGCCGTAGCCGGTCGCCCGGTCGGCGGACGTCCAGGTCTTGCAGCTCGTGGAGGCCAGCGCGGGTGTCGCGAGGCCTACCACGGTGGCCGACAGGGTCAGGCCGATGCCTACCGTGGTGGCGGCCAGCTTCTTGAGTTTCATGATCCTCCCCATGGATACGAGAGACACGCCGCAGGTTGGTCCGACCCGCGAGAGTGCGTATCTCGATCAAGGATTCTGGTGGGGAGCCGCGGAGGAATAGATCCTTCGGCGGGTGGATCTTGAGGGTGGGATTGTCTGATACATGTCACCCGGTCGATGGCGTTTGGCAAAGGTTCAAAACGGTCGGATAACGCTCTGGCAAGTTGGGGTTCTCCCGCGTGTCTACGCGCGTTACTCTGCGACGGAACCAGCGCCTGGTTGGGGCGCTTGCACGAAGGAGTCTCGTTCCATGCGCCGGGTGTCCCGTATCGCCGTTGCAGGCGTTGCAACCGCAGCTCTTGCAGTAACCGTCTCCGCTTGTGGCAGCTCGTCCAGCGAGTCCACGACCAGCAGCAGCTCCGGGGGCACGTCCAAGGGTATTGGCCTTGCCTACGATGTCGGCGGCAAGGGCGACCAGTCCTTCAACGACGCCGCGTACGCCGGTTTCACCAAGGCCGAGAAGGACTTCGGCGTCAGCGGCCGGGACGTCGAACCGCAGGACGGTGAGTCCGACGCGGACAAGACGCAGCGTCTGGAGACGCTGGCCCGGGCCGGCTACAACCCGGTGATCGGAGTCGGCTTCGCCTACGCGCCCGCCGTCAAGGAGGCCGCCGCGAAGTTCCCGAAGATCTCCTTCGGCATCATCGACGACGACAAGACCAAGGCCGACAACGTCGCCGACATGGTCTTCCACGAGGAGCAGTCCTCCTACCTGGCCGGCGTCACCGCCGCGCTCACCACCAAGTCGAACACCGTCGGGTTTGTCGGCGGAGTCGACGTGCCGCTCATCCACAAGTTCGAAGCTGGCTTCGAGCAAGGTGTCAAGGACACCAAGAAGGGCGTCACGGTCAAGTCGCAGTACCTGACCCAGACCGCTCAGCAGGGCGGCTTCTCCAGCCCTGACAAGGGCGAGGCCGCCGCCGAGGGCCAGATCGAGGCCGGCGCAGACGTGATCTACGCCGCCGCCGGTCTCTCCGGCCAGGGCGTCATCAAGTCCGCCGCCGCGCACAAGGTGTGGGCGATCGGCGTGGACTCCGACCAGTACAACCAGGCCGCGCTGGCCAAGTACAAGCCGTACATCCTCACCTCGGCCCTGAAGAACGTCGCGGGCGCGGTCTACGACCTCTCCAAGTCCGTCATCAAGGACAAGAAGCCGCTGAGCGGCGAGATCCGCGGCTCGCTGAGCAACGGCGCGGTCGGCCTGGCCGACTCGAACCCGACCTTCAAGAACAACGCCGCCCTCCAGGCCGCGCTCAAGAAGGCCGAGGCGGGCATCAAGGACGGCTCGATCAAGGTCAAGACCTCCTGACGCGTTGATTCCAGGCCAGTCACGACCATGGCCAAAAGAGCGCTGTAATGACAGCGTTACGGCCACGGAACGGGGTGTGGGGAGGATGTCTCTCCACGCACCCCTGCCGTCGATCTCCCGCCCGCCGCGCGAGATCGACGGCAGGGACGCACCCCGTTCGCGCGGCAGAATGCTCGGAACGGATCGGATGCCAGACAGAGAACGATCAGGTCCGGGCACTATTTAAAGCAGGGGCGCTACGCGCGTAGAGAGGCCCCTTTCCACGAGGAGAGTTCGCCATCGACGCGTCCAGCAACCCTCCACTCGGCGATCGGTCGACGATCGCGGTCGAGCTGGTGGGGATCACCAAGCGCTTCCCGGGTGTCGTCGCCAACAGCGACATCCACCTGAGTGTCCGCAAAGGCACCGTGCACGCCCTCGTCGGCGAGAACGGCGCCGGCAAGTCGACCCTGATGAAGATCCTCTACGGCATGCAGAAGCCGGACGAGGGCACCATCGCCGTCGACGGCGAGCACGTCACCTTCTCGTCCCCCGCCGACGCCATCGCCCGCGGCATCGGCATGGTCCACCAGCACTTCATGCTCGCCGACAACCTCACCGTCCTGGAGAACGTGGTCCTGGGCAGCGAGAAGCTGCACGGCATCGGCGGCGGCGCCCGCAAGAAGATCAAGGAGATCTCCGACCGCTACGGCCTGAACGTCCGCCCGGACGTCCTCGTCGAGAACCTCGGCGTCGCCGAGCGCCAGCGCGTGGAGATCCTCAAGGTCCTCTACCGCGGCGCCCGCACCCTGATCCTGGACGAGCCCACCGCCGTCCTGGTGCCGCAGGAGGTCGACGCCCTCTTCAGCAACCTGCGCGAGCTGAAGTCCGAGGGCCTCGCGGTCATCTTCATCTCCCACAAGCTCGGCGAGGTCCTCTCCGTCGCCGACGAGATCACCGTCATCCGGCGCGGCACCACCGTCGGCACGGCCGTCCCCTCCGCGACGACCCCCCGCCAGCTCGCCGAGATGATGGTCGGCAGCGAACTCCCCACCCCCGAGACGGCGGAGTCCACGGTCACCGACACCCCCGTCATCGAGGTCAAGGCCCTCACCGTCTACGCGGCGGGCGGCGCGTCCCTGGGCGCCGACTCCGAGCCCGCGGCCGGCGGACTGCTGGGCGACGCGGCCATCGGCGGCACCGCCAAGCGCGTCCTGGACGACGTCAGCTTCACCATCCACGCCGGTGAGGTCATGGGCATCGCCGGTGTCGAGGGCAACGGCCAGACCGAACTGATCGACGCGCTGATCGGCCTGAAGAACGCCGACTCCGGCACCATCGGCTTCCTCGGCGACGACATCACGCCATGGGCCACCCGCAAGCGCCGCGAGAAGGGCATCGGCTACATCCCCGAGGACCGCCACCGCCACGGCCTCCTCCTCGAAGCCCCGCTCTGGGAGAACCGCATCCTCGGCCACGTCACCGAGAAGCCCAACTCGCGCGGTCGCCGGGGTCTCTGGCTCGACATCAAGGGCGCCCAGGCCGACACCCGCAGGATCGTCGAGGAGTACGACGTCCGCACCCCCGGCATCGACGTCACCGCGGCCTCCCTCTCCGGCGGCAACCAGCAGAAGCTGATCGTCGGCCGCGAGATGAGCCACAAGCCGAAGTTCCTGATCGCCGCCCACCCCACCCGCGGTGTGGACGTCGGCGCGCAGGCCGCGATCTGGGACCAGATCCGCGAGGCCCGCCGCGAGGGCCTGGCCGTCCTGCTCATCTCCGCCGACCTGGACGAGCTGATCGGCCTGTCGGACACCCTGCGCGTGATCTACGACGGAAGGCTGGTCGCCGACGCGGACCCGGCCACCGTCACCCCCGAGGAACTCGGCTCGGCCATGACCGGCGCCGCCTCCGGTCACCTCGAACACGTCGAGGAAGCATCGGACGGCGCCGAGAGCACCGTAGGAAACGGCGCGGACAGCACCGTAGAGAACGCGGACGACACCGCCGCCCCGGAGGACGAGGCCCGATGAAGAAGTTCGACAAGGAGCGTGTGCTCCTCGCCGTGGCCGGACCGGTCATGGCGCTTGTCGCGGCGATCCTGCTGACCTCGGTCGTGCTGCTCGCCTCGGGCAAGAACCCGATCGAGCCGTACCACCTGATGCTCCAGCAGATCGGGTACTCGGACGTCCAGGTGCTGATCGTCAACCAGGCGTCGATGTACTACATCGCCGCCCTGGCGGTCGCCCTCGGCTTCCGGATGAACCTGTTCAACATCGGCGTCGACGGCCAGTACCGCCTCGGCGCGGTGATGACCGCGGTCGTCGGCGCGCACGTGGGCCTGCCGGCCGTGCTCCAGGTGCCGCTGCTGCTCCTGGTCGCCATCCTGACCGGCGCGTTCTGGGCCGGGATCGCGGGTGTCCTCAAGGTCACCCGCGGGGTCAGCGAGGTCGTCGCGACGATCATGCTCAACGCGATCGCCACCAGCCTGATCCTCTACCTCACGCAGACCAACACCTGGGGCGTGCAGGTCGGCAACAACATGACGACCGGCATCATGAAGAAGTCCGGCTGGATCCCGGGCATCAACCTGGGCTCGGACGTCGGCGAGATCTACGGCCTGGTCTTCCTCGCCGTGATCATGGGCGTCCTGTACTGGCTCGTCCTCAACCGCACCCGCTTCGGCTTCGACCTGCGCGCCACCGGCGAGTCCGAGTCGGCCGCCGCGGCCTCCGGCGTGGACGCCAAGCGCATGACGCTCACCGCGATGCTGATCTCCGGCGGTGTCGCGGGCCTCGCCGGTCTGCCGCTGCTGCTCGGCGACAGCCACACCTACAGCCTCACCTTCCCCGAGGGCCTCGGCTTCACCGCGATCGGCATCGCCCTGCTCGGCCGCAACAACCCGGGCGGCATCGCACTCGCCGCCCTCCTGTGGGCCTTCCTCGACAAGGCCTCTCCCGCCCTGGACTACGCGACCCCGGTCGCGTACCAGAAGGAGATCGCCACCATCATGCAGGGCCTGATCGTCTTCGCGGTCGTCATCTCGTACGAGGTCGTCCGCACCTGGGGCCTGCGCCGCCAGCAGAAGCGCGTCGGTGAGGAACTCGCCGCTGCCGCCCGGAACAACTCCGAGAAGAAGGAGGTGGCGGCCCGATGAGTACCGCGACCATCGCCAAGCCGCAGGCGCAGCAGCCCGGCAAGGGCGGCCGCCGTTTCTCGCTCCCCGTGCTCCTGCTGATCGTCGCGGGCGCCCTGATCCTGACCTCGCTGGTCCGCGTCATCACCGGCGCCGACGGCATCACCTCCACCGGCCAGATGTCCACGGCCCTCCGGGCCGCCGTGCCGATCGGACTCGCCGGTCTCGGCGGTCTGTGGGCCGAGCGCGCGGGCGTCGTCAACATCGGCCTCGAAGGCATGATGATCCTCGGCACCTGGTTCGGTGCCTGGGCCGGCTACCAGTGGGGCCCGTGGACCGGTGTCGTCTTCGGCATCATCGGCGGCTGCCTCGGCGCGCTGCTGCACGCCATCGCCACGGTGACGTTCAACGTCAACCACATCGTCTCCGGTGTCGCCATCAACATCCTGGCGCTCGGCACCACCCGCTATCTGTCGAAGTTCACCTTCGCCAACACCGAGCAGGGCTCCGCCAAGCAGTCCCCGCCGATCGACTCGCTGGGCACCTTCGACATCCCCGGCCTCTCCACCTGGCTGGACAAGCTCAACGAGAAGCACTGGTTCCTGATCTCCGACCTCGGGGGCCTGATCGGCGGTCTGTTCACCGGCCTCTCCCCGCTCACCGTCATCGCGGTGGCCCTCGTCCCGGCCACCTGGTGGATCCTGTGGCGCACGGCCTTCGGCCTCCGCCTCCGGTCCTGCGGTGAGAACCCGGTGGCCGCCGAGTCCCTCGGCGTCAACGTCTACAAGTACAAGTACATCGCCGTGATCATCTCCGGTGGCTTCGCCGGCCTCGGCGGCGCCTTCCTGTCGATCGTCGCGTCCAACGTCTACCTCGACGGCCAGACCGGCGGCCGGGGCTACATCGGCCTCGCCTCGATGATCTTCGGCAACTGGATGCCGGGCGGACTCGCCCTCGGCGCGGGCCTGTTCGGCTACACCGACAGCCTCAACCTGCGCGGCGGCTCCACCAACGTGCACGCCCTGATCCTGCTGCTCGGCTTCCTGCTGGTGGCCGGCTGCGCGTACATGATCTGGAGGAAGCGGTACGTCCCGGCCGTCGTCACCGCCATCATCGCGGCCGTGATGTTCGTCTGGTACGCCACCACCGACGACGTCCCGACCCAGCTGGTCGGCGCCAGCCCCTACATCGTCACCCTGCTGGTGCTCTCGCTCTCCGCGCAGCATCTGCGGATGCCGAAGGCGGACGGCCTGCCGTACCGGAAGGGACAGGGCAAGTGACCTCGCCCGCCGCCGAGATGGCCGTGGACTGGGACGAGCTGCGCGCCGAGGCGCGGGAGGCGATGTCCCACGCGTACGCGCCGTACTCGGGGTATCCCGTAGGGGTCGCCGCCCGGGTCGACGACGGCCGCACGGTCTCCGGCTGCAACGTGGAGAACGCGTCCTACGGCCTCGGCCTCTGTGCCGAGTGCGGGCTGGTCTCCCACCTGCAACGCACCGGCGGCGGCCGGCTGACGCACTTCACCTGCGTCGACGGCAAGGGCGACATCCTCGTCCCGTGCGGCCGCTGCCGCCAGCTGCTGTACGAGTTCGGCGGCCCCGGTCTGCTGGTGGAGACACCGGCGGGCATCCTGCCGCTCTCGGAGATGCTTCCGCAGGCCTTCGGGCCGGACCATCTCACCAGGTAACTCCCGTGCGGCCCTTCCGAGTCGGCGACCACGACACGGAGGGGCCGCGCATTTTCTGAACGTCCGGAAGGAAAGCCAAGCCATGGCGCAAGTGTCGATGGATGCCATCTCCGTCATCCGTACCAAGCGGGACCGCGGTGAACTGAGCGACGAGCAGATCGACTGGGTCATCGACGCGTACACCCGCGGGGACGTGGCCGATTACCAGATGGCCGCCCTCAACATGGCGATCCTCCTCAACGGCATGAACCGCCGCGAGATCGCCACCTGGACCGCCGCGATGATCGCCTCCGGCGAGCGCATGGACTTCTCGTCCCTGTCCCGCCCGACGGCCGACAAGCACTCCACCGGCGGCGTCGGCGACAAGATCACGCTGCCCCTGGCCCCGCTGGTCGCGGCCTGCGGCGCGGCCGTCCCGCAGCTCTCCGGCCGGGGCCTCGGCCACACCGGCGGCACCCTCGACAAGCTGGAGTCCATCCCCGGCTGGCGCGCGCTGCTCTCCAACGAGGAGATGCTGCATGTGCTGGACACGACCGGCGCGGTGATCTGCGCGGCGGGCGACGGCCTGGCTCCGGCGGACAAGAAGCTGTACGCGCTGCGGGACGTGACCGGCACGGTGGAGGCCATCCCGCTGATCGCCTCCTCGATCATGTCGAAGAAGATCGCGGAGGGCACGGGCTCCCTCGTCCTGGACGTGAAGGTCGGCACGGGCGCGTTCATGAAGACGATCGAGGACGCGCGTGAACTGGCGTCCACGATGGTGGGGTTGGGCACGGACCACGGCGTGAGGACGGTGGCGCTGCTGACGGACATGTCGACCCCGCTGGGCCTGACGGCGGGCAACGCGCTCGAGGTCCGCGAATCGGTGGAGGTCCTGGCGGGCGGCGGCCCCGCGGACGTCGTCGAGCTGACGATCGCCCTGGCCCGGGAGATGCTCGACGCGGCCGGAGTGAAGGACGCCGACCCGGCGAAGGCCCTGGCCGACGGCTCCGCGATGGACGTCTGGCGCCGGATGATCGCGGCGCAGGGCGGCGACCCGGACGCGCCGCTGCCGGTGGCCCGCGAGCAGCACGTGGTGACGGCGCCGGCGTCCGGCGTCCTCACCCGCCTCGACGCCTACGACATCGGCGTCGCCGCCTGGCGCCTCGGCGCGGGCCGCGCCCGCAAGGAGGACCCGGTCCAGGCGGGCGCGGGAGTCGAGATGCACGCCAAGCCGGGCGACACGGTCACCGCGGGCCAGCCCCTCCTGACCCTCCACACGGACACCCCGGACCGCTTCGAGTACGCCCTGGACGCGGTGAAGGGTTCGTACGACATCGGCGCCGAGGGAACGGACTTCAAGGCCTCGCCGGTGGTGCTGGAGCGCATCGCCTGATCGGTGGGCGGTTGGTATCGGGCAGCGGGGAGGGGCTGGGACTTTCAGGGTCCCGGCCCCTTTCGCGTGGGGAACCGGGCGACCGGCCACGACGCACCTGCGAACCCACCACGACCGCCCCTACCCGAGCAACGCCGCGATCACGACGAGCACCGGTACCGACACCACCGTGGACAGCAGAATCGAGTCCCGGGCCAACCCCTCACCCACCCGATACCGGCTCGCGTACGTGTACAGGTTCTGCGCGGCGGGCAGGGCCGATGTCACCACCACATCGAGCAACCCCGCGCCCCGTATGCCGAACACCCCCGCGGCCAGGACCCACGCGATCACCGGCTGCCCCACCGCCTTCAGCGCGACGGACAACAACACCGGCCACCGCTCAACTCCCCGACCCGGCAACGAACTTCCCCGCAACGAGATCCCGAACCCGATCAGCACCGCCGGCACCGCCATGTTCCCGATCAGGGTGAGCGGATTCATCACCGGACCGGGCAGCTGAATCCCGGTCGCCGCCACCGCGACCCCCGCGAGCGACCCGAGCGCGATCGGATTGCGCAGCGGAGTCAGCAGCCGTAGCCACAGCGGCCCCTTCTCGCCCGCCCCCGACAGATCGAGGACCGTCAACGCGAGCGGGCTCACCACCACCAGCTGGAACAGCATCACCGGCGCCACCAGCGACGCGTTGCCCAGGACGTACACCGAGATCGGAATCCCGAGGTTGCCGGAGTTGACGTAACTGGAGCAGAGCGCCCCGATCGTCGTACGGCCGATGCCCCATCCCCGTGCGACCCCCACCGCGACGAACAGGCCCGCCACCGCCGCCGTGCTCAGCATCGTCACCAGCAGCCCGCTGGAGAAGATCACCGAGAGGTCGGCCCGCGCGAGGGTCGTGAACAGCAGGGCGGGGGACGCGACATTGAAGGCCAGCTTGGTCAGGACGTCCCGCCCGTGTTCGCCGAGCGACCCGCGCACCCCGATCAGATAGCCGACCGCGATGACCACCCCGATGACCGCGAACCCGGTCAGCACCCCCTGCACGGCACCCCCTCGGCGGAGCCGTCCGCACGCGAGAGGCCGTCGGGTATCCAGGGCGGGGCTGATCCGTGGGGCATACAGCAAACCTAGGCGGTCGCCTCCGATGAGTTACGCCCGCCCACCCGGTCTACCGATCGTGGACGCCAAGACACCCGCTGTACTCGTGCCGGCCCGCCCCGTCACCCCCGACGAGGTGGCGGAGCTGTGCGCCGAGGTACGGGCGAGGCTGGAGACGACGGCAGGTGCCGGAGTGGTCCTGGTCGAGATCGTCGGCCCCGGGCCACCGGGGCTCGGCGCCGTCGACCTCCTGGCCCGTCTGCAACTGACCGCCCGCCGGTCCGGAGGCCGGATACGGCTGCGCTCACCCGCTCCCGCGCTACGCGCCCTCCTCGATCTCGTCGGACTCCGCTTCGAGGTGGAGGGGCAGGTCGAACAGCGGGAACCAGCGCTCGGTGTCCAGGAAGAAGTGGAACCCGGTGAGCCCGCCGTCTGAGATCTCCAGGACCTGGACCGCCCAGGGGCTGAAGCCGCCCTTCTCCGGGTCCGGCTTGTACTGGGCGAAGCCCGGCAGGCCGTTGACCTGGACCGGGATCAGACGGGAGCCCTCGCAGGCGGAACCGATCGTCGTCATGAAGCCCGTGATGTCGTCGTGGCCGGTCAGCCACAGGTCGAACGGCGGCATCGTCATGATGGCGTCCTCGTGGAGCAACGCGGTGAGCGCGGCCATGTCGTAGCCCTCGAAGGCCGCGACGTAGCGCTCAAGGAGCTTGCGCTGCTCCTCGTCGAGCGGGTCGGACACCGCGGCGTCGGCCGCCTTCTCGTCCCGCTCGGCGAGGGTCGCGCGGGCCCGCTGCAACGCGCTGTTCACCGACGCCACGGAGGTGTCGAGCAGCTCGGCGACCTCGTTGGCCCGCCAGGCGAGGACCTCGCGGAGGATCAGCACCGCCCTCTGCTTCGGCGGCAGTTGCTGAAGGGCCGCCATGAACGCGAGCCGCACCGACTCCTTGGCCACGGCCGCCTCCGCGGGGTCTCCGACGGTCGGCAGCACGCGCGCGTCCGGCATCGGCTCCAGCCAGGTGTTGTCGGGGCGGGGGGACAGCGCGGCCTGCGCCAGGGGGGTGGAGTCGCTGAGGTCCACGGGGCGGGCCCGCTTGTTGCCCGCGGACAGCATGTCCAGGCAGACGTTGGTCGCGATCCGGTACAGCCAGGACCGCAGACTGGACCTGCCCTCGAACTTCTCGTAGTTCCGCCAGGCGCGGACCATGGTGTCCTGCACCGCGTCCTCGGCCTCGAAGGAGGAGCCGAGCATGCGGTAGCAGTACCCGGTCAGCTCGACGCGGTGTTTCTCCAGCCTGACGTCGAGGTCGTCCGTCGTAGTCACAACGCTGTCACTCATGGTCTCGCCCACCCACCCCTGTGGCCGTTCTTCCCTTACCCCGCAACGTAGCGCAGCCCACTGACAATGGCGCGAGGAGTGAAGGAACGTGCAGGTCAGGTCGGTTGTGAGACGCGGGGTGTCGCCTGAGTGCCGAACTCAGGCCGCCACCACGCCCCGTCGCTCCACCCGAGCCGCCCGCGACCCGAGCACGGTGATCGTCACCACGCCGAGGACCGCCAGCAGCCCGACCCCCACCGTCCCGGCCCAGCCCCCCGCGTGGAACGCCATCGCGCCGACCGTGCTGCCGGTGCTTGACCCGATGTAGTAGGCGGACTGATAGAGAGCCGACGCCTGCGCACGCCCCGTCGTCGCCGTCTTGCTGACCGCCGAGGACGCGGCGGCGTGCCCCGCGAAGAAGCCCGCCGTGATGAGGACCAGGCCCAGCAGTGCGAGGGGGAGCGAGTCGGCGAGGGAGACCAGCAGGCCCGCGGCCGTCGTGCCGCCCGCCAGGTACAGCGCGCCCCGGCGCCCCAGCCGGCCCACCAGCCGGCCCGCCGTGGAGGCCGACACGGTCCCCACCAGGTACACCAGGAAGATCGAGCCGATGAGCCCCTGGGGGAGGGAGAAGGGGGCCTCGGTGAGGCGGTAGCCGATGACCGTGTAGACGCCGCCGAAGACCGTCATGAAGAGGGCGCCGATCGCGTACAGGCGGCACAGCAGCGGGTTCGCGAGGTGGTCGCGGACCGTGCGGGCCAGGACGCGGGGGCGCAGCGAACCCGGTGTGAAGTGCCGAGGGGCGGGGAGCAGGAGCCGGAAGGCGACCGCGCAGCCGACCGCGATGACGCCGATCACCCCGACCGCGACCCGCCAGCCCCACTCCTGCGCGACCCAGCCGGTGATGACCCGGCCGCTCATCCCGCCGACACTGTTGCCGGCCACGAACAGCCCGATCGCCGTCACCAGCGCCTTCGGCCGGACCTCCTCCGCCAGATACGCCGTCGCCGAGGCGGGCAGCCCCGCCAGCGCGGCACCCTGAAGGAACCGCAGCGCCACCAACGAGCCCAGCGAGGGTGCGAACGGCACCAGCACCCCGATGCCCACCGCGACGACCAACGACGCCGTCATGACCGTACGGCGTCCGAACCGCTCGGAGAGCGCGCTCATCGGCAGGACGAGCAACGCGAGCCCGCCCGTCGCCGCCGCCACCGTCCAACTCGCCGCACTCGCCGACACCGCGAAACCGGCGGAGATCAGCGGCAGCAGGGCCTGTGTGGAGTAGAGGAGCGCGAAGGTCGCCACGCCCGCGAGGAACAGCGCGAAGCTCATACGGCGATAGCCGGGACCACCCGGCGCGAGCCGTGAGTCGGAGTCGGGGGCAGGGAGGGTGGCGGCCACGGTCGTGGACGCCCCGGTATCGGCGGAAGGCATGCTGCGACGCTACGTACGTGCCCGCTCATCCGTCCAATGCACGGAAACGCCATAATCGTTCCCATGGTGCATCAGCAGAGGTCACAGGCTCACCTGTCACCGTCCGGTGACACAGAAGACATCGTCGCGCTGCTTGCGCCCCGCCTCGCGTACTTCGCCGGCGTCGCCCGCACCGAACACGTCACCCGGGCCGCACAGGAGATGCAGGTCCCGCAGTCCACCCTCTCGCGGGCGATGGTCCGCCTCGAACAGGACCTGGGCGTCGACCTGTTCGCCCGCAGAGGCCGCACGGTGTCGCTGACCCCCGCCGGCCGCACCTTCCTCGCCTCGGTCGACCGCGCCCTCGCCGAGATCGAGAAGGCCGCCGAGGAGGTCCGCGCCGACGCCGACCCCACCACCGGCAAGGTCGCCTTCGGCTTCCTCCACACCCTCGGCTCGGAAACCGTTCCCGGCCTCATCCGGGCCTTCCGGGCCGACCATCCCCGCGTCCGCTTCAGCCTCGTCCAGAACTACGGCGAGGCCATGCTGGAGCGGTTGCGCGCGGGGGAGTTGGACCTGTGCCTCCTGACCTCCCCGACCCTCGACGCCCCCGACGTCGTGGCCCACCGCCTCGACGTACAGAAGCTCCGTCTGGTCGTCCCGGCCGACCACCGCCTGGCCACCCGCAAGCGCATCCGTCTCGCCGAGGCGGCCGACGAGACCTTCGTGACCCTGGAACAGGGCTACGGCCTGCGCAGCATCACCGACGCCGTCTGCGCGGAGGCCGGCTTTCGTCCGCGGATCGCCTTCGAGGGGGAGGAGGCGGAGACCCTCCGGGGCCTGGTGGCCGCGGGTCTGGGGGTGGCTCTCCTCCCTCCACCCGCCGTGCCGCGTCCGGGAGTTGCGGAACTGACGGTCACCGCCCCGAGGGCGGTGAGGGAGATCGGCGTGGCGTGGCTCGACGGCCACCCGGACACCCCGCCGGTGGCGGCCTTCAAGAAGTTCCTCCTGTCACGGAGGGGCAACCTGCTACCGACGTAGCGACCGCCCGAACCCCGCGGCCAACGGCATCCTCAGCCCCAGCGGCGGCGGAGCCTGAAGCGCGTCCTCCACGGGCCGGGAGAACGCCCGCCCGAACAACGCCCCCATCACGAAGTCCTCGGTCAACGCGTGCACTTCCTGCCGGTGCTGATGCAACGCGTGGCCGTCGGAATGCACTTCGAACCGGCAGATGTCCCGGTTCGCCTTCTTCGCCCGGGCCGCCAACCGGAACGACAGCTCGGGATCGGTCCGCTCGTCGTTCGTGCCGTGCACGATCAACACCCGCCGCCCGGCAAGCTGTTTCACCGGTTCGGGGGGCGCCGCGACATCCTGTTCGGGCAGCCAAGGCGCAAGCGCCACAACGGAGTTCACCGCCTCGTGCCCCGCGGAGCGCAACGCCGCGCGGGCGCCCATGTCGATCCCGGTGAGACACACGGGCACGTCCCCGTACCGCCGTACGACCTCCTCGACCGCCCAGGTCGCGTCGTGCGCGAGAGACGCCTCGCTGCCGTTCCAGCCGCGGCAGCGGTAGTGGACGACGTGCGTGGCGAGCCCCTCGGCCTGGCCCCCGCGGGCGAGCCGGCGGCCCAACGCCCGTACGGAGGCTGTCGCCATCATGGGGGAGGGCCTGCGGCTGGAGACCTCCTCGCCGCCGGGGAGCAGCAGCACCACGCCGCTCACCGAGGTCGGTTCGGGGCCGAGCGCTCTCCCCAGCCGGGCCGTCCTGACCGGCGTCGCTTGCTGTGCCATGACAGAACAGTGTCAGAAGTGAGCGTGTACGCCACCCTTCCGCGCGGTCACCGTTACGTATCGACGGATTCGTACAGCGGGCGATCTACGCGCGTAGGAGTTAGAGTGCGGAAATGACGAGCCAGACCACGAACATCCCGAGCGCGGACCAGATCCGCCGGGCGCCGAAGGTTCTGCTGCACGACCACCTCGACGGCGGTCTCCGCCCGGGGACGATCGTCGAACTCGCCCGGGACGCCGGGTACTCCGAACTCCCCGAGACCGACCCGGACAAGCTCGGCGTGTGGTTCGCCGAGGCCGCCGACTCCGGTTCGCTGGAGCGGTACCTGGAGACGTTCTCGCACACGGTCGCCGTGATGCAGACCCGGGACGCGCTGATCCGGGTGGCCCGCGAGTGCGCCGAGGACCTCGCCGAGGACGGTGTCGTCTACGCGGAGGTGCGGTACGCGCCCGAGCAGCACCTGGAGGGCGGGCTCAGCCTCGAAGAGGTCGTCGAGGCCGTCAACGAGGGCTTCCGGCAAGGGGAGTTCGCGGCCCGGGAGGGTGGGCGGCGGATTCGGGTGGGGGCTCTGCTGACCGCCATGCGGCATGCCGCCCGATCCCTGGAGATCGCCGAACTCGCCAACCGGTACCGCGACTTGGGTGTCGTCGGCTTCGACATCGCGGGCGCGGAGGCCGGGTTCCCGCCCACCCGGCACCTGGACGCCTTCGAGTACCTGAAGCGCGAGAACAACCACTTCACGATCCACGCCGGCGAGGCCTTCGGGCTGCCGTCGATCTGGCAGGCCCTCCAGTGGTGCGGCGCCGACCGGCTCGGGCACGGGGTGCGCATCATCGACGACATCCAGGTGAAGGCGGACGGCTCGGTCGAGCTGGGACGGCTCGCGTCGTATGTGCGGGACAAGCGCGTCCCGCTGGAGCTGTGCCCCAGCTCCAACCTCCAGACCGGGGCCGCCGACTCCTACGCCGAGCATCCGATCGGGCTGCTGCGCCGCCTGCACTTCAGGGCGACGGTCAACACCGACAACCGCCTCATGTCCCACACCAGCATGAGCCAGGAATTCGAGCACCTTGTCGAGGCGTTCGGTTATTCGCTCGACGACATGCAGTGGTTCTCCGTCAATGCTATGAAGTCAGCATTCATTCCTTTCGATGAACGACTTGCGATGATCAATGACGTGATCAAACCCGGATATGCCGAGCTGAAATCCGAATGGCTGTTCCAGCAGACCGCTTCCACCAGCGGTTCTGTAGTCGAAGAGGGCTGAACGGGGGAACGGGACGGGACCGGAATGCGGGCGGGTGTTCACAATCCGTCCGCATTTCGATGTTTGCGGCGGGTGCCTCCGCGTGTTTACGGTCTTGGACCGCTCACATCCCCGTCATCCCATTCAAGGACGCATTCACCATGAAGCAGTCTGCTGCCAAGACCCTCGGTGTCGCCGCCCTCGGTGCCGCTTTCGCCGCTGTAGGCGCGGGTGCCGCGAGCGCGGCCCCGGCGCTTCCGGACGCCACGCAGGCCCTGGGTACCGTGACCCACACGCTGCCCGCGGAGAACCTCGCCAAGGCCCTCCCGGGTGCCGGTCAGGCGCTGAGCCAGGCGCAGCCCGCGCTCGCCGGTGGCCTGTCCGCCGTGCAGCCGGCCGCCGAGAAGGTCCTGAGCGACGGTCCGACCGCGCCGGTCGCCGGGCTGCTGGGCGGGCTGCCGCTGTCGCAGACGGGCCTGCCCACGCACGGCCTGCCGCTGAACGGCATCCCGCTGGGCTGATCCCACCCCCGCACGCGCCGATGGGGCGCACCCCTGGACGAGGGGTGCGCCCCATCGGCGCGTGCGGACAGGGGCGCTGTCCGGGACCGGTGCGTCACCAGGCCTCGGTGCGCACCTTGTCCTCGGCCGGGAACAGGATCCACAGCGCGATGTAGAGCAGGAACTGGGGGCCGGGCAGCAGACAGGAGACCAGGAAGATCACCCGCATCGTGGTCGCGGAGGTCCCGAAGCGCCGCGCCAGCGCAGCGCACACTCCGCCGATCATGCGGCCTTGGGTGGGGCGGGCAATGGCGGTCATGAGGGGCTCCTTCGCGAGCGGTTGTCCGAGGCCCCCGGGTGGTTGCCTCATCTGCCGTCAACCGTACGGAGCCGCCGCGCACCCCGCGTCGCTCTACGGTGCGATGCCGACCCTGGGAATCGTCGGGGTCCGGCCCTGAGCCGGTTCCTCCTGGAGGACGGTCGGCGGGGGGCTCGTCTCGCCCCTGCGGCGGAGCCGGGCACGGGCCGCCGGGACGATCGCGGCGTGGGCCATGGCGACGCCCACCGTGTTCATCAGCAGGGAGTCGATGTCCACGACCTGGCCCGGGACCCCGGTCTGGAGCAGTTCGATGCCCAGGGAGATCAGGGCGCCCGCGGCGACCGTGCGGATGAAGGACGCGAGCGGGGAGACATGGAGCCGGCCGCTGACCGTCGGCAGGAGGATGCCCAGGGGGGCCAGCAGGGCGAGGCCCTCACCGATCCGCTTCGACGCCTCCGGCCAGCCCATCGCCAGGTCGGCTCTGATGCTGGCCAGCGGGTGCAGGTTCGGGGGCATCACCCAGGGGACGTCCCGGGGGCGCAGCGTGACCCAGGCGACGAGCACGAGATGTGCGACGAGGAGGACACCTCCTGCCACACGGATGCGAATCGCGGCGCTGCCGCCGATGGAGCCTTGACGCTGCACGCCCCACAAGACGCCCTGTCCGGCACGATCGGTTCCGGGTAGACGCCACGCACCAGGGTGAGGCCTGCGCCACACGCCCCTTTTCGCGCCCCGTTCACCGTCGTGGCGCCCGCGGCTTCAGCCGTCCGTCACCTCGCTGGACGGCGGGGCCTTGGTGCCGGGGTCGGTGCGGACGCCGTCCGTGCACTCGTAGCGGCGCAGCGGGGTGCCGTCCGGGCCGCCGAGGATCACGGAGCCGTCGCCCTCGGCCGCGGCCGAGTCGGAGAACGTACAGACGATCTGGGCGAGCGCGTACGACGTGAGGTCGGCCGGTGAATTGCTCAGCCGCAGCGCGTCCTTGGGGTCCCGCGCCCGGGGCCCGCTCACCGTCATGCCGCCGCGCACGTCGGTCGTGTACCCGGCGTCCCGCTCGCCCGAGGACGGCGACTCGGCGAGCTGGTCGAGCAGCCCCTGGGCGACGATGACCCGGCGCTGGACGTCCGCCGTGCCGTCCGGCACCTGCACCGCCCGGTCCACGGTCACCAGCGACGACCCGCACAGCAGGAACACCTGCACGGGCACTCCGCGCGCGGCCTGCGTCGAGACGTCCGGCTCGGTGAGCGTGCACGGCACCCGCGAGGGCGCCGCCCCGAAGTCGGTCGGCACCTCGGTGGCCCGGATTCCGCACCCGGAGAGCAGCAGCCCGAGCAGCGGGAGGGCGACCGCGATGCCGTAGCGGTGTCGTACGGTCATGACGCGTTCTCCTCGGGGCCGGAGCCCTCGCCCTTCTCGGTGCCGGGTTCCTCCGTGAGCGCGGAGGCGTCCCTGGGCAGGCGCAGGGTGAACACCGCGCCGCCGTCGGGGGAGTTGGCGGCGGTGATCTCGCCGCCGTGGATGTGGGCGTTCTCCAGGGCGATGGAGAGGCCGAGGCCGCTGCCCTCGGAGCGGGGCCGGGAGGCGCTCGCCTTGTAGAAGCGGTCGAAGACGTGCGGCAGGACGTCCTCGGGGATGCCGGGGCCGTGGTCGCGCACGGCGATGACGAGGTCGTCGTCCTCCAGGCGGACGGAGACCCGGACGGGGGAGCCGCCGTGCTTGAGGGCGTTGCCGATGAGGTTGGCGAGGATGACGTCGAGGCGGCGCGGGTCGAGCCGGGAGTGGATGCCGCGCTCGGCGTCCAGGTCGACGGCGTCCAGCCAGGCGCGGGCGTCGATGCAGGCGGTGATCTGGTCGGCGATGTCGACGTCGTCGAGGACCAGCCGGGCGGTGCCCGCGTCGAAGCGCGTGACCTCCATCAGGTTCTCGACGAGGTCGCCGAGCCGCTTGGTCTCGCTGACGACGAGGCGTACGGCGGGCTCGATCATCGGGTCCACGCTGCCGGTCTCGGCGTCGAGTTCCTCCTCCAGGACCTCCACGACGGCCGTGATCGCGGTCAGCGGGGTGCGCAGCTCGTGCGACATGTCGGCGACGAACCGGCGCGAGGCGTCGTCGCGGGCGGCCATGTCGGCGACCCGCTTCTCCAGCGCCTCGGCGGTCTGGTTGAACGTCCGTGACAGCTCGGCGAGTTCGTCGGTGCCGGAGACCCGCAGACGGGTGTCGAGCTTGCCCTCGCCGAGCCGGCGCGCGGCGATCCCGAGCCGGTGTACGGGCTTGAGGACGGTCGTCGCGGCGGCCTGCGCGAGCAGCGCGGAACCGATCAGCGCGAGCCCGGTGGCGATACCCAGCGACCAGGCGAGCGAGTTGAGGTCCTTGGCCTCCGGCTCAAGGGACTTGAGCATGTAACCGGTCGGCCCGCCGCCGATCATCCGGGTCCCGGCCACCAGATACGGCGTGCCGTGCTCGGTGACCCGCTGCCAGTACAGGTGGTACGGCTCCCTGTTGCCGTCGGACACCGACTGCTGCTTGTTCACCGCGGTCCGCAGCGACTTGGGCACGTCCTCCAGCGAAAAGCCGTTCAGGCCGCCGGAGTTGCCGTAGACCGTCTTGTCGTTCGTGTCCTCGGCGATGAGCAGGACGCTGAAGCGCTGGCTGCTGTTGGCCATCTGGCCCGCCGTGCGCATCAGTTCGTCCTGGGTGGGGTGGACGGGCAGGGCGCCGGCGCGGTTCTGCATCTCCTGGCGGAAGTCGCGCAGCACCGCGTCCTGGGCGCGGGTGAGGACCGCCTCGCGGTTGAGCCAGTACGCGATGCCGGACGCGGACACGGCGGCCGTCAGGGCGACCAGGCCGAAGACCACGACCAGTCTGAGGCGCAGGCTGGTGAAGCGCAGCCGCCACAGAACTCCCTTACGACCCGGGCGCCAGCCGCGGATCCCCCCTGGTGCGTCGGTCACTGAGGCGAGTCCAGGCGGTAGCCGACGCCGCGCACGGTACGGATGAGCGTCGGGGACGACGGGATGTCCTCGACCTTGGCGCGCAGCCGCTGGACACACGCGTCCACCAGCCGCGAGTCACCGAGGTAGTCGTGTTCCCACACCAGCCGCAGCAACTGCTGCCGGGACAGGGCCTGTCCGGGCCGGCGGCTCAGCTCCAGGAGCAACCGCAGCTCGGTGGGCGTGAGTTGGAGGTCCTCGCCGTTCTTCGTGACAGTCATCGCGGCGCGGTCGATCACCAGCGAACCGAATGTGGCCGCGTCGTTGGCCTCGCGCTCCCCGCGCCGCAGCACGGCCCGGATCCGGGCGTCGAGAACACGCCCCTGCACGGGTTTGACCACGTAGTCGTCGGCGCCGGACTCCAGTCCGACGACGATGTCGATGTCGTCACTGCGCGCGGTGAGCAGAATGATCGGCAGCTGGTCGGTGCGCCGGATACGACGGCACACCTCGAAACCGTCGATGCCGGGCAGCATCACATCCAGCACGATCAGGTCCGGCCGCTGCTCACGCAACAGCTTCAGACCGTCCTCGCCGCTGGCAGCGGTGGCCACCCGGTGTCCCTGGCGCGTCAGAGAGAGCTCCAGGGCCGTCCGGATGGCGTCGTCGTCCTCGATCAGCAACAGGGAAGGCACGGGGCTCATTCTGGCCCATGGCGGGCCGGGGTTTCGACACCTGTACGTGTACGTAGCCCTCGCGGCAGGGTGTGCGGACTCCTAGCGCCCGTCTCTGTGACCGGACTGTCCGTTTTCTGAGGTCGGCTCAGGAGACCGGGCCCTGTGACAGGTCTGTGACAGTCGGGGGACACGTCCATGAAGTGACCCCGGCAGGATTTTCGGCACAGGCAAGGAACCACGCCGGAACATCCGAACACCGGGCAAGTCCACTACGGGGGGCGCGAGATGAACACGCTGCACAGCACCAGCAACAACGCAGTCATCACGCGTCTGCACGACGTCACCCGGGGTTCGGAGAAGTCCGGCGCTGTGAGCGGGCGGGGGTGCGCTCGCAGCGCCGGGCGTCAGCACACCGGTTACATGACGGTGGTTGACGCGCACACGGGGGAGGCGCACGGGGGAAGCGGGTACAGGGAGGACACGGGGGAGCGTCGTTCGCTGTCGGAGGCGGAGTTCACCGCCTACGTCCAGGAGCGCCGCGCCTCCCTGTACGCGACCGCCTACCACCTGACCGGCGACCGCTTCGAGGCCGAGGACCTGCTCCAGAGCGCGCTGTTCTCGACGTACAGGGCGTGGGACCGGATCAGCGACAAGGCCGCGGTCGGGGGCTACCTGCGCCGCACCATGACGAACCTGCACATCAGCGCGTGGCGCCGCCGCAAGCTGAACGAGTACCCGACCGAGGAGCTGCCGGAGACGCCCGGCGACACGGACGCGATGCGCGGCACGGAGCTGCGCGCGGTCCTGTGGCAGGCGCTGTCCCGGCTGCCGGAACTCCAGCGCACCATGCTGGTCCTGCGCTACTACGAGGGCCGCACGGACCCGGAGATCGCGGAGATCCTCGACATCAGTGTCGGCACGGTGAAGTCCAGCATCTGGCGGTCGCTCCGCCGCATGCGCGAGGACGAGGTCCTCAGCTTCGGCCGTGACGAGGAAGACGCCTTCGGGGAGCTTGTCGCCTGAGGGTTCGGGGGGAAACAGGTAACGGGGGAGGTCCGGGGGGCCACGGGGGATCGGTACCGGGGGGTGCCGACGGGGTCACCGGGACCATGGGGGGAAACACGGGGGAAGTACCACGGGGGAACGGAAGAGCGGGACTGGAGGGCCGGGGGGTCCGTCCAGTCCCGCTTTTTCGTACGGGGTCAGGTGGTGGGCGTGGGGGTCGCCGCCGGGCGCCGCCCCACCGCCGCGGCGGCCAGCCGGCCCAGCGCCTCGTCCTTGCCGCAGGCGTACGCGCCGAGCCCGGTCTGCCGGGCCACGATCGACCGCTCCAGCCGCATCAGCCGCCAGCC
Source organism: Streptomyces sp. NPDC096013 (assembly GCF_044763565.1). Classification (NCBI taxonomy): domain Bacteria; kingdom Bacillati; phylum Actinomycetota; class Actinomycetes; order Kitasatosporales; family Streptomycetaceae; genus Streptomyces; species Streptomyces sp. NPDC096013. Next base: position 20,669 of record NZ_JBIWGK010000027.1, read on the forward strand.
CCGCCGCACCAGGAACGGCACGGACTTGCGGCCCTCCTTGAGATCCCGGAGGAAACGCCGCCGGAAGGTGCGTACCGGCCCCCGGCTCAGGCACAGCGCGTCCGCGAGCACACCCAGCTCCTGGCAGCGGGTGATGACCTCGGCGGCGAAGATGCCCTCCGCTATGAACAGCGGGGTACGGCCCACGTCGACGGCCTCCGTGCCCGTGCGCGCGCTGAGCGAGAGGTCGTAGACCGGCACGTTCGTACGGCCGGTGCGGCACAGCTCGACTATTGCGGTGACCGCGACGTCCGCGTCCCAGGAGTCGGGGTGGTCCCAGTCGATGTCCGAACTCCCCGCCACCAGCGGCAGAGTCGGGTCGTCGCCCTCTTTGTAGAAGTCGTCGAGCCGCAGCACGGGCAGGCCGGACCGGGCGGAGACGAGGGACTTGCCGGAACCCGAGGGGCCGCACAGCAGCACGACACGGGCCGGTGACGGGGAAAGGATGCTCACGGGACACCAGTTTGACGCATTCCGTACGTCCTGCCGACCCCGCGGGTCGCCAGTGGAACGCGCATCACACGTCAACTACCCTTCGTGCTGACCTGATTACCCTGCGCACCAGAAGGTGGCACCAGCAATGGCACGACACACGTCCTCCTCACACCCGACCGCCCAGCGGGCCCTCGTCGCCCTCGCGACCGCCGGAGTCGCCCTGGGCGCGGGGGCGGCGTCGGCCGCGGCGGACACCTCGCCGGTGGGCGACGTGATGCGGACCCGGCCCACGTCCCTGGGCAAGATCGACCCCGCGGCGGGTCTCGGCGCCCTGACCGGCACGGTGGGGTATGTCACCGGGCCGATCGCGGGTCTCAAGCCGAACCCCCTCGCGGGCACGGGAGTCGACCCCCTCGACAACGGGGTCGCGACCCAGCTCGCGGACTTTCAGCCGCTTGCCTCGCAGGCGTTGACGGGGCCGGTGGCCGAGGCTCAGTCGATCGGGAGCATGCCGGTGGTGGGGCAGGTCACGGGGTTGTTGGGGGGCTGAGCGATTGCGGGGCAGGGGCGGGGAGCTGCGGATTCGGTGCCGAGTGCGAGTCCGCTGTGGCTGGTCGCGCAGTTCCCCGCGCCCCTGGGGCAAGTGGGCTGAGGCCGATCAGTACGAGGAGCCGGACGCCCCCAGCGAACCCGTCGGATGCCAGACCGTCTTCGTCTCCAGGAAAGCCGTCAGGCGGTCGGTGCCCGGGGTCTCCGCGTAATCCACAGGCTGTGGACGCAGGACCCGCTTGAGGTTGTCGGCCGCCGCGATCTCCAGCTCCTTCGCCAGTACGTCGTCCGCGCCCGCCAAGTCGATCGCGTTGACGTCCTGGTGCGCGGCCAAGGGGGCCGCGATCTCCGCCGTCCTTCCGGAGAGGATGTTGACGACCCCGCCGGGGAGGTCGGAGGTGGCCAGGACCTCGCCCAGTGACAGCGCGGGGAGCGGGCACTTCTCGCCGGCGACGACGATGGCCGTGTTGCCGGTCGCGATCACCGGGGCGATGACCGAGACCAGGCCGAGGAACGAGGATTCCTGGGGGGCCAGGACGGCGACCACGCCCGTCGGCTCGGGGGAGGAGAGGTTGAAGTACGGGCCCGCCACCGGGTTCGCGCCGCCGATCACCTGCGCGATCTTGTCGGTCCAGCCCGCGTACCAGACCCAGCGGTCGATCGCCGCGTCGACCACGGCGGCCGCCTTCGACTTCGACAGGCCCTCCGCGTCCGCGACCTCACGCGCGAACTGGTCCCTGCGGCCCTCCAGCATCTCGGCGATGCGGTAGAGGATCTGGCCGCGGTTGTACGCCGTCGCGCCGGACCAGCCGCCGAACGCCTTGCGCGCCGCGACGACCGCGTCCCGGGCGTCCTTGCGGGAGGACTGCGGTGCGTTCGCCAGCCACTTGCCCTTTGCGTCGGTCACTTCGTACACCCGGCCGCTCTCGCTACGGGGGAACTTGCCCCCGATGTACAGCTTGTAGGTCTTGAAGACGCTCAGGCGCTGCTGTTCGGACTTCTCAGACATCGAGGTACGCCTCCAGGCCGTGGCGACCGCCCTCGCGGCCGAAGCCCGACTCCTTGTAGCCGCCGAACGGCGAGGTCGGGTCGAACTTGTTGAACGTGTTGGACCACACCACGCCCGCGCGCAGCTTGCTCGCGACGGCCAGGATGCGGGAGCCCTTCTCGGTCCAGATGCCCGCCGAGAGGCCGTACTGCGTGTTGTTGGCCTTCGCGACCGCCTCCTCGGGCGTGCGGAAGGTCAGCACCGACAGCACCGGGCCGAAGATCTCGTCGCGGGCGACGGTGTGCGCCTGGGTGACGTTCGTGAAGAGCGTCGGGGCGAACCAGTAGCCGGAGGACGGGAGTTCGCAGGACGGGGACCAGCGCTCGGCGCCCTCCGCCTCGCCCTGCTCGACGAGCGAGGTGATCCGCGCGAGCTGCTCGGCGGAGTTGATCGCGCCGATGTCCGTGTTCTTGTCGAGCGGGTCACCGAGGCGGAGCGTGGAGAGCCTGCGCTTCAGGGAGTCCAACAGCTCGTCCTGGATGGACTCCTGGACGAGGAGACGCGAGCCCGCGCAGCAGACCTGGCCCTGGTTGAAGAAGATGCCGGTGACGATCCCCTCCACCGCCTGGTCGATGGGGGCGTCGTCGAAGACGATGTTCGCGCCCTTGCCGCCGAGTTCGAGGGTGACCTTCTTGCGGGTGCCCGCGACCGTCCGCGCGATCTCCTTGCCGATCGCCGTCGAGCCGGTGAAGGCGACCTTGTTCACGTCCGGGTGCGCGACCAGCGCGGCGCCCGCGTCGCCGTAGCCCGGAAGGATGTTGACGACGCCCTTGGGGAGACCGGCCTGGCGGCAGATGTCCGCGAAGAAGAGAGCGGAGAGGGGGGTCGTCTCGGCGGGCTTCAGGACCACCGTGTTGCCGGTGGCGAGCGCCGGGGCGATCTTCCACGCCAGCATGAGGAGGGGGAAGTTCCAGGGGATGACCTGGCCGGCCACGCCCAGCGGCTTCGGGTTCGCACCGCTGTGCCCATGTGTCGTCCTCCGGCCGAACCCGGCGTGGTCCAGCTTGTCGGCCCAGCCCGCGTAGTAGAAGAAGTGCGCGGCGACCAGGGGGAGGTCCGCGTCGCGGGTCTCCCTGATGGGCTTGCCGTTGTCCAGGGTCTCCAGGACGGCCAGTTCGCGGCTGCGCTCCTGGATGATCCGGGCGATGCGGAACAGGTACTTCGCGCGCTCGGAGCCGGGCAGCGCCGACCACTTCTCGAAGGCCCCGCGGGCGGCCCTCACCGCGCGGTCCACGTCCGCCTCGCCGGCCTGGGCGATCTCGGAGAGGACCTCTTCGGTGGAGGGGGACACGGTCTTGAAGACCTTGCCGTCGGCCGCCTCGGTGAACTCGCCGTCGATGAACAGGCCGTAGGAAGGCGCGATGTCGACGACGGAGCGGGACTCGGGCGCCGGTGCGTAGTCAAATGCGGATGCCATGTGGATCAGTCCACCGTCACGTAGTCGGGGCCGGAGTAGCGGCCGGTGGCCAGCTTCTGACGCTGCATCAGCAGGTCGTTCAGGAGCGAGGACGCGCCGAAGCGGAACCAGTGGTTGTCCAGCCAGTCCTCGCCCGCCGTCTCGTTGACGATGACCAGGAACTTGACGGCGTCCTTGGAGGTGCGGATACCGCCCGCGGGCTTCACGCCGACCTGGATGCCGGTCTGGGCGCGGAAGTCGCGGACCGCCTCCAGCATCAGCAGGGTGTTCGCGGGGGTCGCGTTCACGGCGACCTTGCCGGTGGACGTCTTGATGAAGTCCGCGCCGGCCAGCATGCCGAGCCAGGAGGCGCGGCGGATGTTGTCGTACGTCGACAGCTCGCCGGTCTCGAAGATGACCTTCAGGCGGGCGGCGCCCGAGGCCTCCTTCACGGCGACGATCTCGTCGTACACCTTCATGTACTTGCCCGCGAGGAACGCCCCGCGGTCGATGACCATGTCGATCTCGTCGGCGCCCGCGGCGACCGCGTCCCGAACGTCGGCCAGCTTCACGTCGAGCGCGGCACGGCCGGCCGGGAAGGCGGTGGCGACGGAGGCGACCTTCACGGAGGAACCGGCGACGGCCTCCTTGGCGGTGGCCACCATGTCGGGATAGACGCACACGGCCGCGGTCGAGGGGCTCGTGCGGTCGGTCGGGTCGGGGCGGACCGCCTTGGCGCCGAGCGCCCGGACCTTGCCCGGGGTGTCCGCGCCTTCCAGCGTCGTCAGGTCGACCATCGAGATGGCGAGGTCGATGGCGTACGCCTTCGCGGTGGTCTTGATGGAACGGGTCCCGAGCGAGGCGGCACGCGCCTCCAGGCCGACCGCGTCGACGCCGGGCAGCCCGTGAAGGAAACGGCGCAGCGTGCTGTCGGAAGCCGTTACCTCGCCGAGTGCGTGTGCAGCAGCAGGTGCAGTGGTGGGCATGGTCACCACACGAGCATATCTACGCGCGTAGCAGCTGTACACCCCGGGCACGAGGTGTGCCCGAAGGGGTGCGGGGCTGTCTCGATGTGCGGCTCCCCCGCGCGGGCGCGACCGGCCACGGAGCACCGGGGTCGCGAACGCACCCGGCCCGCCCCGGCGGCCAGGCGCACCCCTGAGGCACAATCGGCACCATGACGACCCCGCTCCCCGTGCAAAAAGACCGGATCTACCGCTCCCCCGCGGGCCTCGTCGCCGGTGCCCTCCTGCTGGTCATCGTCGGCTGGCTGGGCATCGACGCCCTCGCGAGCGGCCACGGCCGCACCCCGTGGCTCGCGCTCGCCGGTCTGATCCTCGTCGTGCCGATCCTCGTGGCGTTCACCCTCCGCCCGGCCGTGTACGCCAACGAGAACCGCCTCCGCGTCCGCAACCCCTTCAGGGTCGTCGTGCTGCCGTGGGGCGAGATCGCCAGCCTGCGCTCCGGATTCTCGAACGAGGTCGTCACGAAGGCGGGCGCCAAGTTCCAGCTGTGGGCGGTGCCCGTCTCGCTGCGGGCCCGCAAGAAGGCGGCGCGGCGCGAGGCGAAGGCCGCGGCGGAGGCGGCGGGCACCCAGCGCGGCGGCCGGGCCGGGGGCCTCGGCTTCGGCGGCGCGCTCGGCGGCTTCGGCGGCGGCATGGGCGCGGGCAGCGCCATGCGGGGCGGTGCCGTGCAGGCCGGCCCCACGCGTGCGGAGTCCGACCAGATCATGACCGACCTGCGCGAGCTGCTGGAGGGCCGGGAGGAGGCCGAGTCCGCGCAGGGCGAGGTCACCGTGCGCTGGGCGTACGAGGTGATCGCACCGGCGGTCGCGGGCGCGGTGGTCCTGGCGATCCTGCTGGCGACGGGCTGACCGGACGGGCACCGCCCGCCCCCTGCGCCGACCCTTCTCACCCTGGGATGTCATGACCACGAACGTCCGGGAGCCGTCGCTGCTGCCCGCCTCCGCGATACCCGACGGATGCGTGGCCTGGAACGGACGGCACGCGCGCGTGTGGGCCGATGCGGCGCCGCCGTCGTGGGTCCCGGTCCGGCCGCGGCGCTGGTCCGTCGAACTGGCCGTCTGGTGCGCCGTGCCGGCCGCCTTCGGCCTGCTGGCGACGACGGATCTGCCCCCTGACCTGGTCGCGCTGCTGCCGCTCCAGGTCGTCTGGTGGCTGTGGCGCCCCGAGGTCGTACGGTTCTCCGCCCCCGCGCTGGTGGTGCTGGTGGCGGTGCGGGGGACCGGGCTGCCGTGGCCGCTCCTGCTGGGCGCCGCCCTGCTGGTCCTGGCCTCCGTGACGGCCACCGAGCTACGGGCACGCGCGCGTGCCCGCCAGCGGGCCGATGCCCTGGCCGCGGCCGACGGGGTCACGGCTGTAGCGCCGGACGCGGAGGGGCCGGTGCGGCGGGGCAGGCTGTTCCTCGCGTTCGGGGCCGGTCTGGCCGTACCCGGTGTCGTCCTGCTCGCCACCTCCGGCCTGTGGCACGGGGCCGGTGACCGTCAACTGGCGGTCGCCGAGGGCCTGTTCGTGGTCGGCCTGGCCCTCACCCTGCTCCTCTCCGGCACCCTCGGCCGACGCCGGACGACCGCCCTGCGCGCGACGCCCGCACCCGTACTGCGCGTCCTCGTCGGCAAGGACGAACACGAGGACGCGGTGATCTACGCGGCTGACGACACGCAGGCGCTACGGGCGCTGTTCACCGTCGCGACGCGGGCGGCACGCGAGGGGGAGGGGGCCGACGACAAGCATGACAAGGACGAGGCCGCGGAGCTGGAGGAGCTGGAGGAACTCCTCGACGCGGCTGCTGCTCCCGGTCCCGGTCCCCTGCGCGAGGCCGTCCTGTACGGCACGCCCTGCGACGGCGCCGAGATCCTGCTGGTCGGCGCGGCGGAGGCGCCCGGTGCGCCGCCGGTGGCGGAGTGGTCGACCGGGCCCGTGCGGCCGTTGCCGGAGGGCGCGGCGGGGCGGCGGCTCGCCCGGGAGGAGCGGGCGGCGGTCCGGAAGGCGCGGGACGAGGAACTGGCCGAGGCCGTACGGGCGGGGATCGCCGTGGTGCCGGTACGGCGCTGGCGGGCGGGGGCGGTGGACGGGCTCGCGGCCTTCCTCACGGCGCTGTGGTGTGCGGGGTACTTCCTGCTGGCGATCGACGACAGCCTCTGGTTCCAGGCGCTGCTGCTCCTCGCCGGCCTGATGTGCGCCGTCCGCGTCCCCGTGAAACTCCGCTGGCGCATCACCGCCGACCGCACCGGCGTCTGGCTGAACCGGCTGCGCGCCCCGCGGCACATCCCCTGGGACGACCTCCGCGCGGCCCGCCGCGAGTCCGTCGAGCTTCACCTGCGCGTGCGCGACGGCGACAACTGGGCGGTGGCCGCACCCCGTTGGCCCTGGCTCCAGCGCAGGTGCCAACTCACCCATCCCCACGACGCGTTGGCCGCCGAACTCACCGCCATGATCGCCGATCCCGCCCTCCGCCCCACCGGTGAGAGCGGTGCGAGGGAACGCGGGCGCCCGCTGTGGCCGTTCGCCGCGATCCTCGGTATCGCCTGGATCGCGCTGCTCGTCACCCGGTGGCTGTCCTGACCGTGGTTGCGGGGCGGTGCCCCCATGCCGCCGCTTCCGTCCCTCTATTGGCAACGTTGTCCAGAGTGCGATGTGAGCGCTTTCCCCGCGCCTGTCCTAGGGGTTGCCTAGGGGATACTTCGACATGAACCGTGGGCCCGGGCGTCTCGTTTGTCTCGTCCCGTTCACCTCTGTCTCAGTAGATTGCTGATGCCGTCCATAGCGCCGTACCTGCGGGTTTACTCATCGATGGGCGGCAGGGGTGGGGACATGGAGCGGTCCGGCGAAGCGGCAAGACCTGCCGTCGCGGTGATGGGCATGAGATGTCTGATCGACATCGACGGCCGGGGCGGGTTCGGCTGGCGGCTGGTCGCCCCCAACGGGCGGTCGGTGGCGGTGTCGTTGACCTCGCACGACAGCCATGACCGATGTCGTAAGGCATTCGTGCGGTTGTGCGCGCGCCATGCCGAGATGGGCGGCGGCATCCAGCACAGCGCCGAGGGCGGCGGCTGGGTGTGGGTCGTGTGGGAGACGTCGGGACGGCATCTCGCCGGGGCGGCGCGGACGTACGAGCGGCATGCGACCTGTCGCGCCGCCTACGAACGCTTCCGCGCGATGCTGCCCGAACTGGTGCACGCGGGACCGGAGTTATTCGGCGACAGCGGCTGACGGAAAGTCAACTTACCTTCCCTGTAAGCGTGTTCGTCAACCGGTGCCGCTGTCCGTCGAGTTGTGCATGGTGTGTGCGGGGGCCGCGCAACGGTTGTTGCCCCCAGGGAACCTCTCGTTCACACCTCGGGGCGAGCGTGTCAATCACGGGCCCGGAGGGTCGGGGCCGTGCCTGTGCCGAGACGAACCAGACCGCCGCAGCCCGTGACCGCTCTCGCGGCCGGGCCCGCCGACGACGACGTACCGAGACGCCTGTACGCCGACCCGGGGCTGCCCGACCGGATCTTCCGGGTGGTGCTGCGCTCCGGCGGCACCTTCGTGCTGGGCGTCATGCTCCTCGTGGGCGGCTTCCTGCTCTACCGGGCGTGGCTGGCGCTGGACAAGGCCGGCTGGTCCTTTCTCACCACCGCCCAATGGGCCCCGGACCAGGGGAACTTCGGGATCGCGGCGGTGCTCGTCGGCACCGTGCTGATCGCCGTCGTCGCCGTGCTGGTCGCCGTACCGCTGGCCACCGGCGCCGCGCTGTACATCTCGGAGTACGCACCGGCCCGGCTGCGCCGGACGCTGATCAGCACCGTCGACCTGATGGCCGCCGTACCGTCGGTGGTCTACGGCCTGTGGGGGGTGTTCTTCCTCCAGGACAAGGTGCTGCCCGTCGCCCGCTGGATCTCCACCTACTTCGGCTGGATCCCCGTCTTCGACGTGCGGGGCGCCGACCCCGCCGACCCGTTGGCGCCGGAGAGTCTCTACACGTCCTCGACGTTCATCGCGGGTCTCGTCGTCGGCATGATGATCGCGCCGATCGTCTGCTCCATCATGCGCGAGGTGTTCTCCCAGGCCCCGGCCGGTGAACGCGAGGGCGCCTACGCGCTCGGCGCGACCCGCTGGGGCATGATCCGCAGCGTCGTCCTGCCCTTCGGGCGCGGCGGGATGATCGGCGGCACCATGCTCGGGCTCGGCCGGGCGCTCGGCGAGACCATCGCCATCTTCATGATCATCTCGGTGACCTTCGACATCCAGTGGCACGTCCTTCAGTCCGGCACCAGCTCGATCGCCTCGCTGATCGCGCTGCACTACGGCGAGGCCAGCGAGTTCGGCATGTCCGCGCTGATGGCGGCCGGCTTCGCACTGTTCCTCATGACGCTGATCGTCAACTTCGCGGCCTCGTCCATCGTCGCCCGGTCCCGCTCGGGCGCGACGAGCGACGCCTGACGCCCTTGCCGTCCCGCCCCCTCCGACTCCCCGGTGCCCGCAGCCCGTTGCGCCACAGCCAGACAGGAATGAGCGACCATGACCGTTGCCCCTGAAGCGCCCGGCGCGCGTCAGGCGACCGGCCGCCCGCGCACCACGCTGCCGGGCCTCGCGCGCACCGCCGGGCCGGGCGGCGAGCGCCGCCGCGCCCTGACCCGGCTGCGCGCCACCGACCTGTACGCCGTCGCGGGCGCCGCCGCGTCCGCGCTGTCGCTGACCTGGCTGCTGTTCGCCTGGCTGCTGCCCTTCAACGGCGCGGTCGGCTTCGTCGTCCTGGCGTACGGCCTGTTCCTGCTGATCTACGCCCTGCTGGTCTCCTTCGACGAGGACGGACCCGCCGTGGTCGACCGGATCGCGGCGGCGGTGGTCCGCTCGATGGGCGTACTGCTGGTCGTGATCCTCGCGTTCGTCGTCGTGTACGCGCTGGTCGAGGGCCGCAAGGCGCTGGTGCACCTGAACTTCTTCACCCAGGACATGAAGCTGGCCGGACCGCTGGAGCCGCTCAGCGTCGGCGGGGCGCTGCACGCGGCGGCCGGCACCCTCATCATGATCACCATCGCGCTGCTGATCACCGTCCCGGCCGGGCTGGTCTGCGCGGTGTTCCTCACCGAAGTGCCCGGCGGCTACGCGCGGTTCGTGCGCACGATCGTCGAGGCGATGACCGCGCTGCCGTCGATCGTCGCCGGCCTGTTCATCTACGCCACCGTGATCCTGGGCCTGGGGCTGAGCCAGTCCGGGCTCGCCGCCGGGCTCGCCCTCTCGGTGATGATGCTGCCGATCATCATCCGGGCCGCCGACGTCGTCATCCGGCTGGTGCCCGGCACCCTGCGCGAGGCCAGTTACGCGATGGGCACGAGCCGTTGGCGCACGGTCTGGCACGTCGTCCTGCCGACCTGCCGCTCGGGTCTGACCACCGCCGTGATCCTCGGCACCGCGCGCGGCATCGGCGAGACCTCTCCGGTGCTGCTGACCGCGGGCTACACCAACGACCTCAACCTCAACCCGCTGCACGACCCGATGGTCTCCCTGCCGCTGGTCACCTTCGAGTTCGTCAAGTCGCCCGAGCCGAACATGATCTCGCGCGGATTCGGCACGGCGGCCCTGCTGATGACGCTGGTGCTGCTGCTGTTCGTGGCCGCCCGCGTCGTCGGCGGGCGCGGACCAGGGCAGTTGAGCCGCCGTCAGGAACACCGGCGCGTCCTCGCCTCCCGGCGTGACGCGCGTCGCTTCGCCGAACGCCCCACCCCCTCCGCTCCCAGCCCCAACGCCCGCACCGAACCCGGGAGTCCGTCGTGAAACCCGCCACTCGTCTCCGTCTGGCGGCCACCGTGCTGTCACTGCTGTCACTGCTGTGCGCCGTGCTCGCCGTCCGGCCACCGTCCGCCGAGGCCGCCTCCTACGCGAAGATCACCGGCTCCGGCTCGACCTGGAGCTCCAACGCCGTCCAGCAGTGGGTCCGCAACGTCAAGGCCAACTACGGCATGACGGTGAACTTCTCGGCCAACGGCTCCTCGCAGGGCCGCCAGCAGTTCAAGAACAACACCGTCGACTTCGCGGTCTCCGAGATCCCCTACGGCCTCAAGGAGCAGGGCGTCACCGAGGTGCCGCCGAACCGGGGCTACGCCTACATGCCGATCGTGGCCGGCGGTACGGCGTTCATGTACAACCTCAGGATCAACGGCAGGATGGTCACCAATCTGCGGCTCTCCGGCGACGTACTGACCAAGATCTTCACGGGGAAAATCACCCGCTGGAACGACCCGGCGATCGCCGCCGACAACCCCGGGCTGACCATGCCGGCCCGCGCGATCGTCCCGGTGGTCCGCTCCGACGGCTCGGGCACCAGCGCGCAGTTCACCACCTGGATGTCCAAGGAGTACCCGGCGCTGTGGAGCGACTACTGCTCTCGCACCGGACGCGGCAGCGGCAACTGCGGCATGACCTCGTTCTATCCGCTGCTCAGCGGCTCCACGATGGTCTCCAAGTCCGGCTCGCTCGGTGTCTCCGGCCATGTCCGCCAGCCTTCGGGCGAGGGCGCGATCACCTACGTCGAGTACTCCTACGCCAAGAACACCGGCTTCCCGGTGGCCAAGGTGCTCAACAAGGACAACTTCTACGTCGAGCCGACCGCCGCGAGCGTCGCGGTCGCTCTGACGAAGGCCGAGATCAACGAGAACAAGCAGTCCTCGAACTACCTCACCCAGATCCTCGACCACGTCTACACCAACGCGGACGCCCGCACCTATCCGCTCTCCAGCTACAGCTACATGATCCTGCCGACGAAGGTGGAGGCGGGCTTCACCGAGGCCAAGGGCAACTCCCTGGGCACATTCGCCCGTTACTTCCTGTGCGACGGACAGCAGCAGGCGGACGACCTGGGCTACTCACCGCTGCCGAAGAACCTCGTCGAGGCGGGCTTCGAACAGATCCGCCGGGTGCCGGGCGCACCGACGAGCACGATCAACATCAACGACTGCCGCAACCCCACCTTCTCCGGCGGCGTCAACACCCTGATCCAGAACGCCCCTTACCCCAAGTCCTGCGACAAGAAGGGGTCCACGCAGTGCACCACCGGCACGGCCGGAGCGGCGGGCACCAGCACACCGGTGAAGCCCTCCGCCAACGGCGGTAGCACCTCGGGCGGCACCAACTCCGCGACCGGCGGCTCCACTTCGGGCGGTTCCGCCGCCGCGGGCGGCACCGGCGGCACGGACGCCAACGGCGAAGGAAAGCCCGACAGCACCGCGAGCGCCACGGCCGGCGGCACCTCCGGAGGCACCGTCGACCCCGACACCGGCGAGGTGGTCAGCGGCGACGGGACCGGCACCGGCGACACGTCCGTCGTCGCCAACCCGGTGGCCCTCGCCTCCGACAACGGCCTGGGCATGCGCGGCGCCCTGATGGCCCTGTCGGCCGTACTGCTCGTCGCGGTGGTCGTCGGACCACCGCTCACCGCACGGATGCTGGCGGCCCGTTCGCGCCGTAGGAGGGAGTTCTGATGAGACGGCCCACGACACGGATGTCCCCGGTCCGGCGGCGGGTGGCCGCCGGGGTGGGCTGCCTGGTGTCCGCGCTGGTGCTGGCCGTGCTGCCGCTGCCGCCGGGCGCGCAGCGGGCGCAGGCGGCCACGGCGGAGAGTTCGGCGGTGACCGAGAGCGGGGCGAAGGGGGCGTACGGCGACGACTTCTCGAAGCTCAAGGTCACCGTGCACCAGACGAAGGACCTGACCGGGCAGGCCGTGCGGGTCACCTGGACCGGCGGGGAGCCGTCCGGCAACGACCAGACCGACTTCCTCTCCGTCATGCAGTGCTGGGGGGACGCGGCGACCGGACCCGACCGTACGCAGTGCGAGTTCGGGCTGGCGGCGGGCGGGCAGAAGGGGGACGGCCGGTACGTGTACCGGGGCGACACCTCCGGCCATGACCCGCTGGAGACCGACTCCTCGACCCCGGTCGACGGCAACGGCATTCACTACGTGCCGTTCGCTCCGGTCGCGGGACAGGGCGACCCCACCACGTCCGCCACCGACACCACCTACTTCACCGACGGGGACACCAACGCCGTCCCGTTCATGCCGAACGACGGGGACGGCGGCGGCGACATGTCGTTCGAGCTGAAGTCGGCCGTCGAGCAGCCCGCCCTGGGCTGCGGGGCCCGCACCACCGCGGCCGGGAAGATCCAGCCGTGCTGGCTGGTGGTGGTGCCGCGCGGCACCCACGACCCCAGCGGACAGCAGCACAGCCCGGGCAGCGCGGTCACCTCCTCGCTGAGCCGGTCGAACTGGGACCAGCGCATCGTGTTCCGGCTCGACTTCGCACCGGTCACCGACCACTGCGACCCGAGCAAGCCCGAGCGCGGAATCATGGGCTCCGAACTGGCCACCGACGTCATCACCTCCTGGCAGAGCGCCCTGTGCGCGTCCGGGACGTACCGGTTCAACTACACCCAGTCCGGCGAGGAGCAGGCACGGGAAGCCGTGACCTCCGGCGACTCGGTGGCCGGGCTCGCCATGACGGTGGACCCCGTCGAACCGGTCGACGGCATGGCCGAGGTGGTCCACGCACCGGTCGCGGTCACCGGGCTGACCATCGGCTACGTCTGGATGTACGACGCCCAGTCCGGCAGCCGCCCGCTCACCCGGCTCAAGCTCAACCAGCGGCTGTTGGCCAAGGTGCTCACCCAGTCCTACCCGCTCAGCCTGGTCAAGCCGGGCGACAGGGTGCCCGCCTATCTCGCCGGAAACCCCGAGAGCATCGTCAAGGACCCGGAATTCCTAGAGCTCAATCCCGGGCTCGCGGGTCAGGCGGCCGGAAACGCACCCCTGGGACTGGCCCTGAACCTGGCCAACACCGATTCCGCCCGCCTGGTCTGGAAATACATTCTGGCCGACGCCGACGCAAAGAATTTCATCGCCGGAAAAGCCGACCCCTGGGGAATGAAGGTCAACCCCGCCTATGAGCAGGGCGTCGTCTCGGATTCCCTGGATTTCTTCCCCAAGACGGACACCGCGCCCACGACGACCGACTGCGGGGGCGGCAACACCGACACCATCACCTACACCGGCCTCGACGTGGTGCCCTACGTCAACGACATGCACGACGCGGCGCTGCGCGTGCGCCGCGGTGACATCGGCACGGCCTACCAGTGCAGCGTGACCGACGGCGTGCCGAAACTGGTGGCGCTCGGCCGGCCGATCCCGACGAACCAGCGCCAGTTCGGCCTGGTCGACAACGCGTCGGCGGTGCGCTACCTGCTGGGCGCCGCCGCCCTCCCGAACGCCGACGGGCAGTACGTCGAGCCGACCGGCGCCTCCCTGCTCAAGGCGGTCGCCGAGATGCCCGACTCGGACGTCGCCGGCGTCAAGGCGCCCGCCCCCGGCAGCATGAGGGACGGCGCCTACCCGCTCACCGCCGTGGTCTACGCGGCCGCCTCCCTCGACCAGGCCAAGGACGCCCGCCTCGACTACGCCAAGGTGATGCGCTACGCGGCGGGCGCCGGCCAGACCCAGGGCACCGCGAAGGGCCAACTGCCGTACGGGTACGCGCCATTGCCCACTGCCCTGCGCACCCAGGCGAAGCAGGCGGCGGACCGGCTGGAGAAAGGTGCGCCCGCGGTCGGCGAGTCCACCGGCACCTCCTCCGGGGGCGGCGGCGAGGACGTGAGCGGCACCGGCAGCGGCGGCTCGCTGTCCGGCGGCGCGGCCGGCGGCACCGGCACCACCACCGGTACGTCGGGCGCCACCGGCACGTCGGGTGCCGCCGCCGCGTCGGACACCGCCAGGCCCTCCACCGCCCCCACCGAGACCGACCCGGCCAAGCAGAACGTGGCCCAGTCCGGCGGCTACACCCCCTCCGAGGTGCTCGGCATCGTCCGCTGGGTGCTGCTCGGCGTCCTCGTCGCGGGCGGGGCCGCCGCCCTCGCGGGCCCGGTCATGCTCCGCCTCTCCCTGCGCCGCGGAGCGGCCGGCGGCTGAGGATTCCCGACGTCCGAATTCCCGGGGCGCATTCACGTCCCGGGAATTCGCGCACCGCCCCGTGAATTCCCTTGGAGTCACTTAGGAAAGGGAGTCGTAACCTGATGACCGGCTGGAATTAGTGGCCGCGGGGCGCGATTCTGCGGAATTGTTCTTGGTGTCGGCCGACGGGCCGGCGGCGAAAGAGATCCGGATTTTTCTTGTACGTCCTCTGCTCGATCCGTTTCCACGGAGGAGAACCCAAGTGAACGTCAAGACCCGCCTGCGTGTCGGTGCCGGTATCGGAGCGGTCGCCCTGGGCCTCGGTGCCCTGGCCGCCCCCGCCTACGCCGACCCCGGCTCGGCCACCGACTACCGTCAGCTCGCCGGTGTCGGCTCCGACACCACCCAGGACGTCATGAACGCCCTCGGCGACACGATCACGAACGGCAGCGGCAAGGTCGTCGCCTCCTGGAACGCCACCGGCTCCAGCACGGTCACGACCAAGGCGACCGGCAGCTGCACGATCCCGCGTCCCGACGGGTCCGGCGCCGGCATCACGGCCCTCAACACCGCCGTCGACGGCTCCACCGGCTGTGTCGACTTCGCCCGCTCCTCGCGCGGCCCGAACAACACCACCACCTCGGACCTGACCTTCATCCCGTACGCCAAGGACGCCGTGTCCTGGGTCAAGCAGGACGGCAGCGCGCTGCCCGACAACCTGACGACCGCCCAGCTCAAGGCGATCTACGAGTGCACCCTGACCACCCTCAACGGTGTCACCCTCACCCCGATCCTGCCGCAGTCCGCCTCCGGCACCCGCGCCTTCTTCCTCAGCTCCATCGGCGTGACGACCCCCGGCTCCTGCGTCACGTCCAACTCCACGATCCAGGAGAACGACGGCTCGGCCGTGGACAGCGCGGGCGACATCTTCCCGTACTCGGTGGCCCAGTACAGCGCGCAGGAGACCCTCGTCGTGGACGACCGCCGCGGCTCCGCCGTGCTCGGCTCCGTGAACGGCGTGGGCCCGCGCAACGACGACCTGACGCTGAACCTGGGCTTCCCCTACCTGCGGAACGTCTACAACGTCGTCCCGACCGCCAAGCTGTCGGACTCCCTGATCGCGGCCACCTTCGTCGGCACCGGCTCGGCGGTGTGCCAGAACACGGCCACCATCACCGGCTACGGCTTCGGCGCCCTCGGCAGCGACTGCGGCAGCACGGACGTCAAGGGCGAGAGCTGAGCATCGTCCCGTAACCGCGCGCAGGCCGGGCACCCCTGGGGTGCCCGGCCCTGTCCGCGTATCCATCCACGACCCAGACCCCGCGGGGGACCACCACATGAACCACCGTCTCGCCCACCTCAGATCGCCCGTCGCGCTGTTGAGCTGCTGCGCGCTGCTGCTCGCCGCCCTGGCCGGGGTCCTCGCCCTCTCGGGCCGGGCCCAAGCCGCCACCACGCTGGGCAAGTTCACGCTCGCACCGGCCACGGGCAGCATCACGGACAACCCCATGACCACGTCGGTCACATCGAGCGCGGGCTGCCCCAACACCACCCAGGTCACAGCCGTCCTCAAGGTGTACAAGCCGACGGACTCCGCCGTGCAGACCAACCTCGCCCAGAGCGTCACCAAGCCCCCGCTCGGCACGGCCCCCTTCACCGTGGACATGAAGGCACTGGCCGGGACCACCGCGAAGAGCCTGGAGCAGGCGCTGCGCCAGTGGATCCCCGACGGCTCCCTCGACGGCACCTACACCCTGGGCCTCGGCTGCGGCGGCGGTACCACCGCCGACGGCTTCCTCGCCAAGGTCCGTGTCACGGGCACCAGTTGGGCCCTGCTCGAACAGCAGCCCACCTCCCTCGCCCTGGCCGCCGCCTCCGGCGTCTCCGTCGGCGGCGACCTCAAGCTCACCGCCACGGTGACCCCGGCCGCGGCCGGCTCCGTCGAGTTCAGGAACGGCGACACCTCGCTCGGCACGGCGACGGCCGCGGACGGCACGGCCGTACTCACCGTCAAGGCGCCCGCGATCGGCGGCCTCACGACGTACAACGCCGTGTTCACCCCCGCCGACCCCGACGCCTACGCTACCTCCGAGGCCACCGTCACCCCGACCATCGGCTACGTCATCTCCGCCGAGGACGCCGACGGAAAGGCCCTCGCCGCCGATCCCACGCTGGCCATCGGCCAGAAGGTGAAGGTCACCGTCCAGGGCTTCACCCCGGCGTCCACCGTGAGCGTGAGCCTCACCGGCGCCAACGCGACCTACCCGGACGTCACCGCCGGCGCCGACGGAACCGTCACGGACTACGCCTTCACGGTGCCCGACGCCCTGCCCAACGGCGACCACGGCCTCCACTTCACCGAGAAGTCCGGCGTGTTCGGGTCCTTCGACTTCGTCAGCACCGACGCGACCGCGAGCCCCAGCCCCACCGGCGACCCCGACCTCACGGTGACCGACGAGGACGGCAGGACCCTCGACACCGACCCCGCCCTCGAACCCGGCCAGAAGCTGAAGATCACCGCCCGGGGCTACACCGCGAGCGCCGCCGTCAAGGTCACCCTCGCCGACAGCGAGGCGACCTTCCCGGACGCCAAGGCCAACTCGGCCGGAACCGTGGACGGTTACGCCTTCACCGTGCCGGACGACATCGCCGACGGCGACCACACCCTGACCCTCGCCGAGGACGGGACGGACGGCCACAGCGTCGCCTTCGCCTTCACGACCGGCACCGACGCCCCCGGCGAGTCCCCCTCGCCCACCCCGTCCGACTCGGCCTCCGGCGGCACGGACACCGGCGGCTCGACGAGCGGCGGCACGGACACGGGCGGTACGACGGGAGGCGACAGCGGCACCGGCACCGGCACCACGACCGGCACCGGCTCGATGGCGGCCACCGGCACCGAGGCAGGCGCGATCGGCCTGGCCTCCCTCGCGTTCCTCGCCGCCGGCGCGGCCCTCGTCCTCCACATGCGCCGCAAGGGCCTCCTGGCCTTCGGCACGGACGACACCCCGCAGCACCACTGACCGCCGGGCCGGACCGGGGGCACCGCCGACGTGCCCCCGGCCCGCCCCGCCGCCCGCACCCGCACACCGCCGCGACGAAGGACCCCGTCCCGCTTCGAGGAGCGCACCCCGTGACCACGCTCGCACCGCCCCCGGCCGACGCGCCGGCGCCGACCGACGGACCGCCCGACCCGCCACCCCCGGCCGACCGGCCGCGCCAGGAGACCCCGCGACCCCCCGCCCGCCCCGGGCTCGCACTCGCCGGGGCGGCCCTGTGCGTCCTGGCCGCCGTACTCCTCGGCTTCGCCGCGAACCTCACCGTCGTCGGCCACCTCCAGCACGCCCGCGACCAGCGCACCGCCTACGACGAACTCCGCAAGGAACTCGCCCTGGGCACCGCCCCCGTCGGCCAACGCGACTACGAGGGACGGATGCTGAAGCCCGGTGCGCCCGTCGCCCTGCTGCGCGTCCCCGCCCTCGGCATCAAGGAGGTCGTCGCCGAGGGCACCACCTCCGAGGTCCTGATGTCGGGCCCCGGCCACCGCCGCGACACCCCGCTCCCGGGCCAGGCCGGCACCTCGGTGATCATGGGCCGCCAATGGGGCTACGGCAGCCCCTTCCTCGAACTCCACAACCTGCCCACCGGCGCCCGCCTCGAACTGACCACCGGCCAGGCGAAGTCCGTCTACGAGGTCACCGGCATCCGCCGCGCGGGCGACCCGCTGCCCGCCCCCATCGGCCAGGGACAGGGCCGCCTCACCCTGATCACCGCCACCGGAGGCCCGTACACCCCGAGCGGTGTCCTGCGGATCGACGCCCGGCTGATCACCCCCGTGCAGGCCAACCCGCCACGCGATCTGCGCCCCGGCTGGATATCCGCCTCCGAGGAAGCCCTCGGGGGCGACGGCAGCGCCTGGCTCCGCGTCTTCCTGTGGTCCCAGGCCCTGTTGCTCGCCTCCCTCCTCGCTGTCGTCGCCCACCGCGTCTGGGGCCGCTGGCAGACCTGGATCTGCGCGGGACCGCCGCTGCTCGCCCTGGGCCTCGCCGACTCCGGGGCCATCGTCTCCCTGCTGCCCAACCTCCTCTGAACCACCCCACCCCGTACGGGAGTTGACCTCACCACCATGTCCACCGACCTCACCGGCAACGCCCCCTCGGACGCACACCCCGACCCCACCGACACGCTCCTGATGCCGCCGTTCACCGGCACCGGTCAGGGCCCCGCGAGCCTGCGCGCCGACTCCGTCTCCGCCTGGTTCGCCGACCACAAGGTCCTCGACCGGGTCTCGCTCACCATGCCCGCCCGCGAGGTCACCGCCCTCATCGGCCCCTCCGGCTGCGGCAAGTCGACCTTCCTGCGCATCCTCAACCGCATGCACGAACTGATCGGCTCCGCCTCCCTCGCCGGCCGCGTCCTCCTCGACGACCAGGACATCTACGACCGCGGCCGCCGCATCACCCACGCCCGCCGCCAGATCGGCATGGTCTTCCAGAAGCCGAACCCCTTCCCCGCCATGTCGATCTACGACAACGTCCTCGCCGGACTCAAGCTCAACGCCATCAAGGCCACCCGCGACGGCAAGGACGACCTGGTCGAGGAGTGCCTGATCAAGGCGGGCCTGTGGAAGGAGGTCAAGGACCGCCTCCGCCAGCCCGGGGGCGCCCTCTCCGGCGGTCAGCAGCAACGCCTGTGCATCGCACGGTCGTTGGCGGTACGCCCCCGGGTCCTCCTCATGGACGAACCCTGCTCGGCGCTCGACCCGACCTCCACCCGCCGCATCGAGGAGACCATCGCCGAGCTGAAGTCCGAGGTCACGATCGTCATCGTCACCCACAACATGCAGCAGGCCGCCCGCGTCTCCGACACCTGCGCCTTCTTCCTCGCCTCGCAGAACACCCCCGGCGTGATCGTCGAACACGGCGACACCCAGGCGATGTTCAGCTCCCCGCAGGACGAACGGACGTCGGACTACGTGAACGGACGCTTCGGATGACGGCAGGGCCGCGAGCGGGCCGGCTCACGGGCACGGCCGCGACCCTGCTGCTGGTCACCGGCTGCGCGGCCGGGGCCGGGGCGCGGGACGCGGCGGCCGGCCCGACGGACAGGACGGTCACGGCGAGTGCCCCGGCCGCCCCCGCACCCCCGACGCCGTCCGCGTCCGCACCGCCGAGACCCACCGCGGCCCCGAAGACCTCCCCGGTCGCTCCACGCCCCCGCACACCGGCATCGGCCCCGCTCGACGCCTCCCCGTCCCCCTCCGACGCCCGCGTCCCCGGCCCGGACCTCTCCCGGAAGCTCCCGCCCGCCCCACCCCGCCCTACGCCCACGAGGTCCGCCGCGCCCCGCACCGACACGGCGACGACCGGCCGGCCCACCTCCACCACGATCCGGATCGGCGCCTGGTCCGCGACCGTCGTCCGGGGCGACCAGGCGGAGGTCGACGCCTGCCGGAACGCCGTGCAGTGGACGGGCCCGGCGATCGGCACCGAGGACGGCTACGCGCTGCGGACCGTGGTGATCGTCGGCCACGACTACTGCGGCTTCGACCGCTTCGCCACGCTGCCGGTCGGCACGAGGGTCACCATCACCACCCCGCGCGGGACGTGGACGTACCGGGTCTACGCGCACTACGTCACCCCGGGCCGGGGCGTCCCGGCGGCCGGCCTCTACTGGGGCGACCTCACCCTTCAGTCCTGCGTGGGACCGGACACGGGGTTCAGTTACCTGGTGCGTGACTGAACCCCGTGTCCGGCTCGTGCACGGACGCGGCCCCGCCCGTGAAGGGGGCCGGCGGGGCGACGACCGGCGGATGTCTCCAAGGGGGGGTGAGGAGCACATCCGTATAGCTGTTCCAGTATGGAACACATGCGGCGGAAGAGTGCTGCCGCGGAGCATGCGGCAGCCCAACTCCCGGTGAACCAGGCCAAGCTGAGGGCGAATCAGATACCGGCCGCCGCCGACAGGTCCCGCTCGATCGTCGCGAGCGTCTCCGTTGCCCGCGCCCGGGCGGCCGGGAGGTCGGCGTGCGTGGCGACCGGCACCACGACCTCCAGGTAGCACTTCAGCTTGGGCTCGGTGCCGCTGGGCCGGACGATGACCCGGGCGCCGTCGAGCGTGTACCGCAGCCCGTCCGTGGGCGGCAGCTTGTCCGTCCCCTCGGCCAGGTCCTCGGCCTTGGTGACGGCAAGACCCGCGAGCGCGGTCGGCGGCTGCTCGCGCAACCGCCGCATGGCGTCCGCGATGACCGACACGTCCTCGACACGCACGGAGAGTTGATCGGTGGCGTGCAGCCCGTGCTCCACGGCGAGATCGTCGAGGAGATCGAGCAGATCACGCCCCTCGGCCTTCAACTCCGAGGCCAGCTCGGTGATCAGCAGCGCGGCGGTGATGCCGTCCTTGTCCCGCACACCGTCCGGGTCGACGCAGTAGCCGAGGGCCTCCTCGTAGCCGTAGCGCAGACCGTCCACGCGGGCGATCCACTTGAAGCCGGTGAGGGTCTCCTCGTAGGGCAGGCCCGCCTTCCCGGCGATGCGGCCGAGGAGGGAGGAGGAGACGATCGACTCGGCGAACGCGCCGTGGACGCCGCGCCGTACGAGGTGCGCGGCGAGCAGCGAGCCGACCTCGTCCCCGTGCAGCATGCGCCAACTGCCGCCCTGGGTACGGTCCTTGACGGCGACGGCGCAGCGGTCGGCGTCCGGGTCGTTGGCGATGATCAGGTCCGGTTCGCTCGCGCGGGCCTGCGCGAAGGCGAGGTCCATCGCGCCGGGCTCCTCCGGGTTGGGGAACGCGACGGTCGGGAAGTCCGGGTCGGGCTCGGCCTGTTCGGCGACGAGCACGGGCTCGGGGAAGCCGGCCCGCGCGAACGCGGCCAGCAGCACGTCCTTGCCGACGCCGTGCATCGCCGTGTAGACGGTGCGGGCGGTACGCGGGGAGTCCGGGGCGAGGACGGCGTCCGTGCGGGCGAGATAGGCGTCGAGGACGCCCTCGCCGAGGACCTCCCAGCCTTCCGCCGGGCGGGGCACATCGTGCAGCGAGCCGATCGCGTCGATCTCGGCGGCGATCTCCGCGTCGGCCGGGGGCACGATCTGGGAGCCGTCGCCGAGGTAGACCTTGTAGCCGTTGTCCCGGGGCGGGTTGTGGCTGGCGGTGACCTCGACGCCCGCGACCGCGCCCAAGTGCCGTATGGCGAAGGCGAGTACGGGGGTGGGAAGGGGCCGGGGCAGCACGGCGGCCTTCAGCCCCGCGCCGACCATCACGGCGGCGGTGTCGCGGGCGAAGTCGGCGGACTTGTGACGGGCGTCGTAGCCGATGACGACGGTGCCGTCGGTCCCGCCGTTCTTCTTCAGGTACGCGGCGAGTCCGGCGGCGGCGCGGATGACGACCGCGCGGTTCATCCGCATGGGCCCGGCGCCCAGTTCGCCCCGCAGGCCCGCGGTGCCGAACTGGAGAGTGCCGCTGAAACGCCCGGCCAGCTCGGCGACGTCCCCGGCTTCGATGAGCTTCCCCAGCTCCTCACGGGTATCCGCGTCGGGATCCTCGGCGAGCCAGGTCCTGGCCCGCGCGATGAGTTCGTCGTCGTGCACGGCGGGTGAGCCTTTCGTGGTGGTGGTTCGTCGGCGTTTTGGCTTCTTGGCTTTTACGAACGGTTCCCGCCCCGCCCGGGGAGGTCTGTTCCTGGGCTTCTGGATGCCCGAGACGGGTGGGTGGGTGGGAGACATCCAGGGGTTCCAGGGGGCGGGAGCCCCCTGGGGAACGGTGACTACAGCCGCCCGAGCACCTGGGCCAACAGTGCCCCCATCTGCGTGGCGGAATCCCGCCCGGCCTGAAGAACTTCCTCGTGGTTGAGCGGCTCACCCGTCATACCCGCGGCAAGGTTCGTCACCAGGGAGATCCCCAGCACCTCCGCACCGGCCTCGCGCGCGGCGATGGCCTCCAGCACCGTCGACATGCCCACCAGGTCCGCCCCGATCACCCGGGCCATACGGATCTCGGCCGGAGTCTCGTAGTGCGGCCCGGGGAACTGGGCGTAGACACCCTCCTCCAGCGCCGGATCGATCTCCTTGCACAGGGCGCGCAGCCGAGGCGAGTACAGATCGGTGAGGTCGACGAAGTTCGCGCCGACGATCGGCGACGTGGCGGTGAGGTTGATGTGGTCGCTGATCAGCACCGGCTGCCCCGGCCGCATCCCCTCGCGGAGCCCCCCGCAGCCGTTGGTCAGCACAATGGTCTTGCAGCCCGCGGCGACGGCCGTACGGACGCCGTGCGCGACGGCGGCGACACCGCGGCCCTCGTAGTAGTGGGTGCGCCCGAGGAAGACCAGCGCGCGCTTGTCGCCGATCCTGTACGAGCGGATCCGCCCGCCGTGGCCCTGGACGGCCGGCGGCGGGAAACCGGGCAGCTCGGTGACGGGGAAGTCGGCCTCGGGTACGCCGAGGGCGTCCACGGCCGGCCCCCAGCCGGAGCCCATCACAAGGGCGACGTCGTGGGTCTCGGCGCCTGTCAGTTCGCGCAGGCGCGTGGCGGCGGCGTCAGCGGCGGCATGGGGGTCGCCCTGGATGTCGTCCGGAAGAAGAGATGCGTTCACGCGGATGAGCGTAGCCGGTCCGGGCCTACGCGCGTAGATGACAGAGCGCACGGGATGGCGATCGTTGTCTTGTCGTTTCCAACGAGAGCTGTGACGCGGTTGTGTGTGGGAAACCCTCAGCAGGGGCGCTTCCGCAGCTCCATCACATAGTCGTGGGGCGCGCCCGCGGACTCGGCGGCGTCCGCCAGCTCCCCGAGGTAGCGAGCCGACGGCAGCCCGCCCTCGTAGCCGTTGAGGACGTACAGCCAGGCGGGCTCCTCGCCCTCCAGGGTGTGCACGCGGACCCGCATCCGGCGGTAGACGTCGAGGCCGACGCCCTCCCACCGGTCCATGGACTCCTCGTCGGGCGGCGCGATCTCGTACAGCGCGACGAAGACCTGGGAGCGCGGGGCCTCCACGATCGTCGCGAGCGCGCCCTCCCAGCCCATGTGCTCGCCGCCGAAGGTCAGCCGCCACCCGTTCAGCCAGCCCGTGGCGCGCAACGGCGAGTGCGGGGCGCGGCGGGTCATCAGCCGCGCGTCGAGATTGCCGGCGTACGCGGCGTAGAGCGACATGCTCCGAGAGTACGGCAGCGGAACCACCAGCCACTCCCGTAACCGTGGGTACTCCGGCGCGCCGGAAAGGGACCCCCCGCGGCCCCCGCCGACAGCGCCCCCGTCGCCCCCGGGCAGAAGCATCTTGAAGCGTGCGGGACAATGGGGTACGTGACTCGGATCGTGATCATCGGTGGCGGACCCGGCGGCTATGAAGCGGCGCTGGTGGCAGCGCAGCTCGGCGCGGAGGTGACCGTCGTCGACTGCGACGGTCTGGGCGGGGCGTCGGTGCTGACCGACTGCGTCCCGTCGAAGACCCTTATCGCGACGGCCGAGGTGATGACCACCTTCGACTCGTCGTACGAGGAACTCGGCATCATCGTCGCCGACACGTGGTCCGACAGCGGCTCCGCCGCGGGCCCACCCCTGGAGCAGGCGGCCCGGGTCGTCGGCGTGGACCTCGGCAAGGTCAACCGCCGTGTGAAGCGCCTCGCGCTGGCCCAGTCGCACGACATCACCGCGTCCGTGACCCGGGCCGGCGCCCGTGTCATGCGCGGCCGGGGCCGGCTCGACGGCATGCAGGCCATCGACGGTTCCCGCAAGGTGATCGTGAAGGCGGCCGACGGCACCGAGGAGACCCTCGTCGCCGACGCCGTCCTCATCGCGACCGGCGGTCACCCCCGTGAGCTGGACGACGCCCGCCCGGACGGCGAGCGCATCCTCAACTGGACCCAGGTCTACGACCTCACCGAACTCCCCGAAGAGCTGATCGTGGTCGGCTCCGGTGTCACCGGCGCCGAGTTCGCCGGCGCCTACCAGGCCCTCGGCTCCAAGGTGACCCTCGTCTCCTCCCGGGACCGCGTCCTGCCCGGCGAGGACCCGGACGCCGCCGCCGTCCTGGAGGACGTCTTCCGGCGCCGCGGCATGAACGTCATGGCCCGCTCCCGCGCCCAGTCCGCCAAGCGCGTCGGCGACAAGGTCGAGGTCACCCTCGCCGACGGCCGCGTCATCACCGGCTCGCACTGCCTGATGGCCGTCGGCGCCATCCCGAACTCCGAGGGCATGGGCCTGGAGGAGGCGGGCGTGAAGCTGCGCGAGTCGGGCCACATCTGGACCGACAAGGTCTCCCGTACGACCGCTCCGGGCGTGTACGCGGCCGGTGACGTGACCGGGATCTTCGCGCTCGCCTCGGTGGCCGCGATGCAGGGCCGTATCGCGATGTACCACTTCCTGGGCGACGCGGTGGCCCCCCTGAACCTGAAGACGGTCTCCTCGAACGTCTTCACCGACCCCGAGATCGCCACCGTCGGCTACAGCCAGTCCGACGTGGACGGCGGCAAGATCGACGCCCGCGTCGTGAAGCTCCCGCTCCTGCGCAACCCGCGCGCGAAGATGCAGGGCATCCGGGACGGCTTCGTCAAGATCTTCTGCCGCCCCGGCACCGGCATCATCGTCGGCGGTGTGGTCGTGGCTCCCCGCGCCTCGGAACTGATCCACCCCATCTCGATCGCCGTCGACAACAATCTGACGGTCGAACAGATCGCGAACGCCTTCACCGTCTACCCGTCCCTTTCGGGCTCGATCGCCGAGGTGGCCCGGCAGCTGCACACCCGCAAGGCGACGGGCGAAGTCTGAGGCAGTGCGGACTCCCCGCTGGTCACGGGGAGTTGCCGCCCATTCGCACGGCATAGGCGCGGCGACTAAGCCCTATACCACTTCTCGCCTCCCTGTGCGAACAACTTCTGCTATTCACCGCAAACAGCTGAAAGCAGACGGTCGTTGGGGTTACTGTCAGTTTCGTGTTCGCTGCAGAACGTCGCCAATTGATCCTCGAAATGGTGCGAGCGAATGGGGCCGTATCGCTCCGTGAGCTCGCCCGCGTCGTCCAGACCTCCGAAGTGACCGTACGGCGGGACGTGCGCGCACTGGAGGCAGAAGGACTCCTCGACCGCCGGCATGGCGGTGCGGTATTGCCGGGCGGGTTCACGCGGGAGTCCGGCTTTCCGCAGAAATCGCATCTCGCGACCGCCGAGAAGACGGCCATCGCCGATCTCGCCGCCAGCTTCGTCGAAGAGGGCGAAGCGATTGTGGTGGGGGCGGGTACCACCACCCAGGAGCTGGCCCGCCGGCTCGCCCGGGTCCCGGGACTGACCGTCGTCACCAACTCCCTGTTGGTGGCCCAGGCGTTGGCCCATGCCAACCGCGTGGAGGTCGTCATGACCGGGGGCACCCTGCGCGGTTCCAACTACGCGCTGGTGGGCAGTGGGGCCGAGCAGTCCCTCCAGGGGCTGCGTGTGTCCCGGGCCTTCCTCTCCGGGAGCGGGCTGACCGCCGAGCGCGGCCTGTCCACGTCCAACATGCTCTCGGCGTCCGTGGACCGGGCGCTCGTCCAGGCCGCGGCCGAGGTCGTCGTCCTCGCCGATCACACCAAGCTCGGCACGGACACCATGTTCCAGACCGTGCCCACGGACGTCATCACCCGCCTCGTCACCGACGAGCCCCCGGGCCACGACGACCGCGCCGCGACCGAGTTGCAGGCGCTGGCCGACCAGGGGGTGCAGATCGCCGTCGCGGGCGGTACGGGAGCCCCGGGGGGTGATCAGACCCCGACGCGCGACCAACGCCGCCGGGATGTCCCTCTCCCGGCACCGCGACGGGGTCAAGTACCGGGCGGAACACCGGGGTTGAGGTCAGCGGGCGTTCTGGCCGGGGAGTCCCCCGAACGGGAGCGCGCGGCCAGGGTGGCGGATCTGCGCAGGCGTTGACCGGTTCGCGGGGTTGCGGGGTCCGGTTATCGGCTGCGGCGCCGCATATCGATACGGTCCCGCGCCCCTTAAAAAGCAGGTCGGCTGAACGGGGCCATCTTTTAGGGGCGCGGGGAACTGCGCGACCAGCCCCCACCGGCGGGCACTCGAAAACAAACCGAACCAGCCCTACGGCTTCAGCCCGCGCAGCGTCAACGTCAGCAACCTGTCCGCCAGTTCGGGGTCACCGGGATTCCCCTCGGCCGCGAGGGCGATCGCGTGCGTCAGCTGAAGCAGGTCGCCGATCTCGACGTCACCGCGTACGTCACCGGCTTCCTGTGCCCGGACCAGCAACGCACCCCCCGCCTCCCGGATGGGATCACTGCACCGGGCCAGCGCGGACGACCCGTCGAGGTCGACCGCCATCAACGCCCGGGACAGCCCCCGGTACTCGCTCGCGTGCGTCACCATCTCCCGCAACCAGGTCACCAACGCCCCGCACGGCTGCGGAGCGGACAGCAACTCCCGCGACCGTAGAAGGAGTTCACGAGCCGCGTCCTCGAAGACCGCGCTCATCAGGGCCTGCCGATTCGGGAAGTGCCGGTACAGCGTGCCGATGCCGACCCCGGCCCGCCTCGCCACGTCCTCCAGGGACGCGTCCGTACCGTGCGCGGCGAAGCACACGCGGGCCTCGGCGAGCAGCCGCTCGTAGTTGCGCCGGGCGTCGGCACGCAGCCCAGCCGGCGGTCCGACCGTGTCGGCCATCGCTCCCACCTGCCCTCCTAGGCGCTGTCCCGTCACATTACAGAGGTGCCCGGCGGACAGGCTGCTGCTGTCGGCCGGGCACCCCTGGACGTGCGGTGGGGTCAGTCCTTGATCTCGCAGATCGCCGCGCCGGAGGTGACCGACGCACCGACCTCCGCGCCGAGTCCCTTGATCGTGCCGGACTTGTGCGCGTTCAGGGGCTGTTCCATCTTCATGGCCTCCAGGACGACGATGAGGTCGCCCTCCTTGACCTCCTGGCCCTCCTCGACCGCGACCTTGACGATCGTGCCCTGCATCGGCGAGGCGAGGGTGTCACCGGAGGCGACGGGGCCGGACTTCTTGGCCGCGCGGCGCTTGGGCTTGGCGCCCGCCGCGAGGCCGGTGCGGGCCAGCGACATGCCGAGCGAGACCGGGAGGGAGACCTCCAGGCGCTTGCCGCCGACCTCGACGACGATCGTCTCGCGGTCCGCGTCCTCGTCCGCCTCGGCGTCCGTGGGCGCCGCGAAGGGCTTGATCTCGTTGACGAACTCGGTCTCGATCCACCGGGTGTGGACCGTGAACGGGTCGCTGGAGCCGGTGAGTTCGGGGGCGAACGCCGGGTCCTTGACGACCGCGCGGTGGAAGGGGATGGCCGTGGCCATGCCCTCGACCTGGAATTCGTCCAGGGCCCGCGCCGCCCGCTGCAACGCCTGCTCACGGGTCGCGCCGGTGATGACCAGCTTGGCCAGGAGCGAGTCCCACGCCGGGCCGATGACCGAGCCGGACTCGACACCGGCGTCCAGGCGGACACCCGGGCCGGACGGCGGCGCGAACAGCGTCACCGTGCCGGGCGCGGGCAGGAAGCCGCGGCCCGGGTCCTCGCCGTTGATGCGGAACTCGAAGGAGTGGCCGCGCAGTTCGGGGTCGTCGTAGCCGAGTTCCTCGCCGTCGGCGATGCGGAACATCTCGCGGACGAGGTCGATGCCGGAGACCTCCTCGGTGACCGGGTGCTCCACCTGGAGGCGGGTGTTGACCTCCAGGAAGGAGA
Organism: Streptomyces sp. NPDC096013; assembly: GCF_044763565.1. Classification (NCBI taxonomy): domain Bacteria; kingdom Bacillati; phylum Actinomycetota; class Actinomycetes; order Kitasatosporales; family Streptomycetaceae; genus Streptomyces; species Streptomyces sp. NPDC096013. The sequence continues at coordinate 48,730 of NZ_JBIWGK010000027.1, forward strand.
TCGTGCCGTCCTGGCCGACGAGGAACTCGACGGTCCCGGCGCCGACGTAGCCGGCCTCCTTGAGGATCGCCTTGGACGACGCGTACAAGTCGGCGACCTGGGCCTCGGAGAGGAACGGCGCGGGCGCCTCCTCGACCAGCTTCTGGTGCCGGCGCTGAAGCGAGCAGTCACGCGTGGACACGACCACCACGTTGCCGTGGGAGTCGGCCAGGCACTGGGTCTCCACGTGCCGCGGCTTGTCCAGGTAGCGCTCGACGAAGCACTCGCCGCGACCGAAGGCGGCGACCGCCTCGCGCACCGCGGAGTCGTACAGCTCGGGGACCTCTTCGAGGGTCCGGGCCACCTTCAGCCCGCGACCGCCGCCACCGAAGGCGGCCTTGATCGCGATGGGCAGCCCGTGCTGCTCGGCGAACGCGACGACCTCGTCCGAACCCGACACCGGGTCCGGCGTGCCGGCCACCAGCGGAGCGCCGGCGCGCTGGGCGATGTGCCGGGCGGCGACCTTGTCACCGAGGTCACGGATCGCCTGCGGCGGCGGTCCGATCCAGATCAGGTCCGCGTCGAGCACGGCCTGGGCGAACTCGGCGTTCTCCGACAGGAATCCGTAGCCGGGGTGGATGGCGTCGGCACCGGACTCGCGGGCCGCGTTGAGGACCTTGGTGATGTTCAGGTAGCTGCTCGCCGGTGTGTCACCGCCCAGGGCGAACGCCTCATCCGCGGCGCGGACATGCAGAGCGTCCCGGTCCGGGTCGGCGTATACGGCCACGCTCGCGATCCCGGCGTCCCGGCAGGCCCGGGCTACGCGGACAGCGATTTCGCCACGATTGGCGATGAGCACCTTGCGCACGATTGAGGCTCCCTCCTTGAAACAAGCCGAGTTTAGGGACTGCCGACACGGCGCATCGACCCGTCCCCAATGGTGAGCTTGCCCACACGGAGCGTGATTCGAGGCTCGCTCGACCCGTGAAATCCCTTGTCGCACCTAGGTGCCCAGGACTCCTCGGGGAAACCCTAGCCCTCCGATGTGGTCAAGGTCTCTGTGAGAGCGTGCCGCGCCCCACTCCGTTTCTTTGTCGAGTCCCTACGAATGGCCCAATGATTCTTTGCCCCCATCACAACCCTTGTCCCGCGGTTTACCCGTTAGTAGCGTTCGGCTTGTCCTGAACGTACTTGGGGTAACGGCGGAAGTGGGTGGGGCCGGTGGTGCGCAGGCCGGTGGCATGGATCTTGGCGCTCGTCCTCTTCGTGGAGGCGCTCGGAGTGGCCGCGCTGAACTGGTTCCTCGGCATCGTCGTCGACCGCCAGGACATGTCCCTGGCCGGTCTCGACCCGGACGCGATGTCGGTGTCCTCCAAGGTCGGCGGGATCGTCTTCGGGCTCTACTTCGCGCTGTGCGGTGTGGTCGCCCTGCTCGTCGCCCTGCGCGACCGGGCACCGGCCGGCTTCGGCCGCATCCTGCTGATCAGCGTGGCCGTCGTGCACGGCCTGCTGGCCGCCTTCGCGTGGGGCCTGGTAGGCCCGGGAGCGTTCGTCTCCATGGTCGTGGTGCTCGGCCTCGTCGTCCTGCTCCTGATGACGTACGACCGCCTTGAGGCCCCGTCCGAGGGGAACCCCGAGCAGGGCGCGGGCAAGGACGAGGGGCCGGGGCCGATCGGACCGGCCGCCCCCAACCCCTCCTGACCGACCGCTACTTCTCCCGCGGGGCCCACAACTCCGTGATGCCGACGCCCAGGTGGGCCAGCAGCCGGCGGACCAGCGGCAGGCTGATGCCGATCACGTTGCCGTGGTCGCCGTCGATGCCCTCGATGAACGGCGCCGAAAGGCCGTCGAGGGTGAACGCCCCCGCCACGTACAGGGGTTCACCCGAGGCGACGTACGCGGCGACCTCGGCGTCGGTCGGTTCGCCGAAGCGGACGACGGTGGACGCGGTCGCCGAGACGTACCGGCCGCTCGTCGTGTCGTAGACACAGTGGCCGGTCTGGAGCGTGCCGGCCCGCCCGCGCATCGCCTTCCAGCGGGCGGTGGCCTCCTCGGCGTCGGCGGGCTTGCCGAGGGCCTCGCCGTCGAGGTCGAGCACCGAGTCGCAGCCGATGACGAGCGCGCCCTTGACCTCGGGCTTCGCGGCGACGACGGAGGCCTTGGCCTCGGCGAGTGCGAGGGCGAGTTCGGCCGGGGTGGGGGCGCTGACGGCGTCCTCGTCGACCCCGCTGACGATCACCTCGGGGTCGAGTCCGGCCTGGCGCAGCAGGCCCAGCCGGGCGGGGGACTGGGAGGCGAGCACGAGTCGGCGGCGCGGCTGATCTGTCATGCGCTCAGGGTATCGGCGCGGCCTCCGCCGCTCACGCCAGACCGATCACGATCATCGCCAGCACCATCGCGAGCGCCATGAGAATCCCCAGCCGCCGCAGCATGACCTCCGTCTCCCGGAGTTCCTCGGGAGGTTCGTCGTCGGGGTCGGACCACAGCATGTCACCAGCGTGCCGCCCGGCCGGGGCGGGCGCCTGAGTACGGGTACTCAACTTCGCGGGCTTGCTTAAAGGGTCCCTGGTTCCGTTAAAGTAATGGGACCAGGGTTCCTTTTGGAGAGGTGTGCCATGTTCACTACTGCCTGGACCGCGTCGCCCCAGCCGCCCAGCGAGGGCTTCACGCCGAACTGGTCCCGGGAGGGGTTCTGGCGTCAGTCGTTGCGCCAGGTCGTGCGGCTCACGGCGGGCGGGGAGAACGTGCGGGTGCGGTTCTCCAACGCGTACGGGAACTCGCCGGTGCGGATCACCGCCGGGTCCGTGGCCGCCGGCGGGGTCGTGGTGCGGCTGGCCTTCGGCGGCGCGGCGGACGGGGAGATGCCCGCGCGGGGAGAGTTGGTGAGCGACCCCGTCCCCCTCGCCGTGGCGGCGGGGGAGCAGGTCGCCGTCACGCTGTACTTCGACTCCGCCACCGGACCGGCCACCTTCCATGCGCAGGCGTTCGCGACCAGCTGCCGGGGTGCCGGATGCCTGCTGGACGGGGAGGGGTTCACCGAGTCCAGCGAGTCCTGGTACTTCCTGTCCGCCGTCGAGACCGACTCCGGGCGTACGGACGGGATCGTGCTCTTCGGGGACTCCCTCACCGACGGGTTCGGGTCCACGCCGGGGGCCGACCGGCGCTGGTCGGACGCGTTGGCCTCGCGGACCGGGCGGGCCGTCCTGAACGCCGGGATCGGGGGGAATCTGCTGCTCAACGACTCCGCATGGTACGGGGAGCGGGGGGTGCGGAGGTTTTCGCGGGATGTGCTTCAACTGGCCGGGGTGAACACGGTTGTTGTGTTGCTCGGGCTCAATGACATCGGGTTCAGCGAGACGGACGCGCAGCCCACGTACAAGCCGGCGCCGGTCGTCTCCGCCGCCGAAGTCATCGGCGGGTACCGGGAGTTGCTACGGCAGGCGCGTGGACTCACCGTGGTCGGAGCGACCCTGCTGCCGTTCGGGGGGTCGGATCACTGGGGGGAGCGGGCGGCGAAGGTCAGCCATGAGGTCAACGAGTGGGTGCGGTGTTCTGGGGAGTTCAGCGGGGTCGTTGATCTGAATCGGGTGATGGCCGACCCGAGTGACTCGGATCGGCTGCACCCTGCTTATGACTTCGGGGATCGACTGCACCCCAATGACGAGGGGTACGAGGTGATGGCTGAGGCTGTGCTGCGTTGTGTGTAGGGTGCGCGTCCGTTGTGGCTGGTCGCGCGATTCCCCGCGCCCCTGAAAGCGGCTCCCCTAGCTGGGCCAGAAGGTGCGGGTCCATGCGCTTGGGCCGGGCTGGGGAAGCGCCGCGGAAGCGATCCTCGCCGGGTCGGACCACGCGTCGCGCTGCCTCGGAGCGGCCGGCGGAGTGGTCGCCGCCGCCGCTCGGGCCCTCACCACCGCCAGTGCGGCGGCCAGCTCCTCCGGGGTCGGGTTGCCCCGTACGACTTTGATGTTCATGGGGGCGCTCCTCTACAGGGGGATGTTGCCGTGCTTCTTCGGGGGCAGGGACTCGCGCTTGGTACGGAGCTGGCGCAGGCCCCGGACCACATGGCGGCGGGTGTCGGACGGGAGGACGACCGCGTCGATGTAGCCGCGTTCGGCCGCGATGTAGGGGTTGAGGAGGGCGTCCTCGTACTCCTGGATCAGGCGGGCCCTCGTCGCCTCCACGTCGCCTGCCGCCTCCGCCTCGGCGATCGTGCGGCGGTGCAGGATGTTGACCGCGCCCTGGGCGCCCATGACGGCGATCTGGGCGGTCGGCCAGGCGAGGTTGAGGTCGGCGCCGAGGTGCTTGGAGCCCATGACGTCGTAGGCGCCGCCGAAGGCCTTGCGGGTGATCACCGTGATCAGCGGGACCGTCGCCTCCGCGTAGGCGTAGATCAGCTTCGCGCCCCTGCGGATGATGCCGTCGTGCTCCTGGTCGACCCCCGGGAGGAAGCCGGGGACGTCCACGAAGGTGACGACCGGGACGTTGAACGCGTCGCAGGTGCGGACGAAGCGGGCCGCCTTCTCGGAGGCGTCGATGTCCAGACAGCCCGCGAACTGCATCGGCTGGTTCGCCACGATGCCCACCGGGCGGCCCTCGACCCGGCCGAAGCCGGTGAGGATGTTCGGGGCGAAGAGGGGCTGCGTCTCGAAGAACTCGGCGTCGTCCAGGACGTGTTCGATCACCGTGTGCATGTCGTACGGCTGGTTCGCGCTGTCTGGCACCAGGGTGTCCAGCTCGCGGTCCTCGTCCGTGACGGAGAGGTCCGCCTCCTCCGGGAACGCCGGCGGTTCGCTCAGGTTGTTGGACGGCAGGTACGACAGCAGCTGCTTGACGTACTCGATCGCGTCCTTCTCGTCGCCCGCCATGTGGTGGGCCACACCCGACACCGCGTTGTGGGTGCGCGCGCCGCCCAGCTCCTCGAAGCCGACGTCCTCGCCCGTGACCGTCTTGATGACGTCCGGGCCGGTGATGAACATGTGCGAGGTCTGGTCGACCATCACCGTGAAGTCGGTGATCGCGGGCGAGTACACCGCGCCGCCCGCGCACGGGCCCACGACCAGGCTGATCTGCGGGATCACACCGCTCGCGTGCGTGTTGCGGCGGAAGATCTCGCCGTACGCCCCGAGGGAGGCCACGCCCTCCTGGATGCGGGCGCCGCCGGAGTCGTTGATGCCGATGACCGGGCAGCCCGTCTTCAGCGCGAAGTCCATCACCTTGACGATCTTCTGGCCGTAGACCTCGCCCAGCGCGCCGCCGAAGACCGTGAAGTCCTGCGAGAACACGGCGATCGGGCGGCCGTCGACCGTGCCGTAGCCGGAGACGACCCCGTCGCCGTAGGGACGGTTCTGCTCCAGACCGAAGTCCGTGGAGCGGTGCCGGGTGAACTCGTCGAACTCGACGAAGGACCCCTCGTCGAGGAGCAGCTCGATCCGCTCACGAGCCGTCAACTTGCCCTTGGCGTGCTGTTTTTCGACCGCACGTGCCGAGCCGGCGTGGGTCGCCTCCTGGGTACGGCGGTGAAGATCCGCGATCTTCCCGGCGGTCGTGTGAATGTCGATCTCTTGAGGCGCTTCCGGCTCGGACATCGGGATTACGGCTCCCTGCCTGCTCAAAAGGGGGGACGGTTACTCATCCGTAGAGTAGTGGCGGGCCTACCGATCGGCAGTGCGGCGTACAACACACCTAGGGTGGCTTGCATGACGCCGCGAGATGCCTCAGACGACAGCAGCCGTTGGTCCGATCTGGAACGGCCGCCCCTCAACACCGGCGCGCTGCGCCGCGGACTGGTCCGGGCGGGCGGGCTGTGGACCGGCGTGGAGGTCGTCCAGAGCACCGGTTCCACCAACTCCGACCTCGTCGCCCTGGCCGCCGCGGGCAAGGCCGCCGAGGGCACCGTCCTGGTCGCCGAGGAGCAGACCTCCGGGCGCGGGCGGCTCGACCGGCAGTGGACGGCACCAGCCCGCTCGGGACTGTTCTTCTCGGTGCTGCTGGAGCCGGATGACGTGCCCGTGGCCCGCTGGGGCTGGCTCCCGCTGCTCACCGGGGTCGCCGTCGCGACGGGGCTCTCCCGGTCCGCCGGGGTCGACACGGCACTCAAGTGGCCCAACGACCTCCTGGTGACTGTCGGCGGCGAGGAACGCAAGGCCGGAGGCATCCTCGCCGAGCGCGCGGGGGACTCCGCCGTGATCGTCGGCGTCGGCATCAACGTCACCCTCCGCGAGGAGGAGCTGCCCGTGCCCCAGGCCGCCTCCCTCGCCCTCGCCGGAGCCGTCACCACCGACCGCGATCCCCTGCTGAGGGCGGTTCTACGGTCCCTGGAGCACTGGTACGACAAGTGGCGGGTGGCGGGCGGCGACCCGGTGGAGAGCGGCCTCCAGGAGACCTACGCGGCCGGCTGCGCCACGCTCGGCCGTACCGTGCGGGCCGAACTGCCAGGGGACCGGTCGATCACCGGTGAGGCCGTCGCGATCGACGGCGACGGGCGGCTCGTCCTCGCCACCGAGGACGGCGTGCAGGAGCCCGTGGGGGCGGGCGACATCGTCCACCTGCGCCCCGCGTGACACCGACCGCCCTTGCGGCCACCATGTCCGTGTGACTCACGGAGTGAGCTGGCCCACACCTGCCGTAGCATTGGGCCCGGTCGATACCTGACCGTGGCAGATCGGAAGGGCAGCAGGCGTGACCGTCGACGACACGGGCTCCGGCGCGGACGCGGACGGCCGGGTGACCCCCGATGCCGCCGATCCCGGCGAGAACCCGCTCGCGCTGCGTCTCGAAGGACTCATCCTCGGCGCGGAGCGCCGCTACACCCCCTTCCAGGCGGCCCGCACCGCCGGCGTCTCCATGGAGCTGGCCACGCGCTTCTGGCGGGCCATGGGCTTCGCCGACGTCGGCCAGGCCAAGGCGTTCACCGAGGCGGACGTCCTCGCGCTGCGGCGCCTGGCCGGTCTCGTCGAGGCGGGGCTGCTCAGCGAGGCGATGGCGGTGCAGGTGGCCCGCTCCACCGGGCAGACCACCGCGCGGCTGGCCGGCTGGCAGATGGACTCGTTCCTGGAGGGCCTGACCGAACCGCCGGAGCCGGGCATGTCCCGCACCGAGGTGACGTACCCGATCATCGAGCTGCTGCTGCCCGAGCTGGAGGAGTTCCTCGTCTACGTCTGGCGGCGCCAGCTCGCCGCCTCGGCCGGCCGGGTCGTCCAGGCGGGCGACGACGAGGAGATGGTCGACCGGCGCCTGGCCGTCGGCTTCGCGGACCTCGTCGGTTTCACACGGCTGACCCGGCGCATGGAGGAGGAGGAACTCGGCGAACTCGTAGAGGCCTTCGAGACCACCGCCGCCGACCTGGTCGCCGCGCGCGGCGGACGCCTGATCAAGACCCTCGGCGACGAGGTCCTGTTCTCCGCCGACGACGCCGGGGTCGCCGCCGAGATCGCGCTGCGCCTCATCGAGACCATGGCGGGCGACGAGACGATGCCCGAACTCCGCGTCGGCATCGCCTTCGGCACGGTCACCACCCGCATGGGCGACGTCTTCGGCACGACCGTCAACCTGGCCTCCCGCCTCACGTCGATAGCTCCCCGCGACGCCGTCCTCGTCGACAGCGCCTTCGCCGAGGAACTGATCCGCAGCGGCGAGGCCCCCGCCTCCGAGGCGGAGGCGGCGGAGGCCGCGGCCACCGCCGAGAAGGAGGGCGAGGAGCCCCCGACGTACCGCTTCGCCCTCCAGCCGATGTGGCAACGCCCCGTGCGCGGCCTGGGAGTTGTCGAACCCTGGCTGCTCACCCGCCGGGACTCCGCACCGGCGTAGGGCCTGTCTGACCATTCCCGTCGTCGCCCGCAGGGCGGCAGACGGGAATGGTCAGACAGGCCCCAGCCCCAACTCGCGCACGCGGCTCAGTGGTTGGCGAGACCGTCCACGCAGAGCCCGATGATCGGCACGCACAGCCTCGGCCGACTCGGCGTGGGGGAGGGGGAGTCGGCGGGCCGGCTCGGGGCGGGCGTGGGGTCCGGCGCGGTGGTGAGCGTGGGGTGCGGAGCGGGTGCCTCAGGCGGTGGCGTGGCGGCGGCGGTGGCCTCCGGGACGGTCGTCGGACGCACCTCCGCAGGCGTGCGCGGCGCCGTCCCGTACGGAGTCGGTACGACCCCGGAAGCCGTCGTGGGAGTCGCGCTCTCGCCGCCCATCACCGAGGTCGCGGAGGGGGCCGTGGACGGGGCCGTGGAGGGGATCGCGGTCGGGTCGGCATGGATCGTGGCGGCCGCGTTGGCGGGGCGGTCGGCGCTCCGGGTCGCGTCCGGACTGGGCTCGGCCTCGGCGGTACCCACGCCGCCGACTCCGGACTCGGGCGCCAGGCGTACGAGGCTCAGCACCCCGGCGGCCACGGCGAGCCCTCCGACGGCCAGCAGGATCTTGCGGGGCCGGGGGCGGCGGTGCCGGCCCCTCGGGAGCGGTGCTATTTCCTCGGTGTCCTCGGCCCGCTCCGCCTTCGTGCTCGTCGTCACGATCCCTCCCCTGTGGTGTGGCGGACGCACGTTATGCGCTTCTCCGGGCGGTGCGGCGGGAGTTGGGCGTGATGTCACCCGAACGGGGAACCCGCGTGCGATGATCGGGACGAGGTCTGTTAACCCACGTTAACCAGGAGGCGGTCATGGGCGAGGAGCGGTTCGGGGAATTCGTGCTGGTGCGGCGGCACGGGTACGTCGCGGAACTGGTCCTGGACCGGCCCAAGGCCATGAACGCCGTCTCCACGGCGATGGCGGGTTCGATCGCCGAGGCCTGCGCGGCACTGGCGGCGGACCGGGACGTCCGCGTGACCGTGGTGACCTCGTCGCACGAGCGGGCGTTCTGCGTCGGCGCCGACCTCAAGGAGCGCAACTCCCTCACGGACGCGGAACTCGTACGGCAGCGCCCGCTCGCGCGGGCCGCGTACACGGGCGTCCTGGAACTCCCCATGCCGGCGATCGCCGCCGTGCACGGCTTCGCCCTCGGCGGCGGCTTCGAACTGGCCCTGTCCTGCGATCTGATCGTGGCGGACGGCACGGCCGTGGTGGGACTGCCGGAGGTGTCGGTGGGCGTGATCCCGGGCGGCGGCGGTACGCAGCTGCTGCCCCGCAGGGTGGGCGCGGCACGCGCGGCCGAACTGATCTTCACCGCCCGCCGCCTCGACGCGCCCGAGGCGGCGGAGCTGGGCCTGGTGGACGTCCTGGTGGAGCCGGGCCAGGACCGGGAGGAGGCCCTCGCCCTGGGCACCCGCATCGCCGCGAACTCCCCGATCGGCCTACGCGCGGCCAAGCGAGCCCTGCGCCTCGGCCACGGCCTGGACCTCCGAACCGGCCTGGAGGTAGAGGACGCGGCCTGGCGCGCGGTGGCCTTCTCAGGAGACCGAGCAGAGGGCGTAGCAGCCTTCAACGAAAAGCGCCCGCCGGAGTGGCCGGGGGAGTAGGGGAGGGGACCAACACAGCCCCGGCCGGCGCCCACCCCCTTAGGGACGCGACCGACACAGGCCAACCCGCCAACCCGGCCGGCGCCCACCCCCCAGGGGCGCGGGGAACTGCGCGACCAGCCCCCACCGGACCCGCACCCGACAACCACCCCAAGCCCACCCCCACCAGACCCGAACCCAGAACCCGCACCCGACAACCAACCCACCCCACCCCCACCCCACCCCCACCCCACCCCCACGACACCTATTCGCCCCATCAATGTCCCGCTATGCCCCAAACCTCCCTAGCCTGGAGTGATGGGTGAGGACAGGCGGCTGGCGGCCGTGGTGGAGCTCGCGCAGGGGATGGCGGCGGCGCACACCCCGCGAGAGTCCTGGCGGGCGGCGGCAGCCGGAGCATGCCGAGCCCTGGACGCCAGTTTCGCCGCGCTCTCGGTGTGGGAACGCGAGCTGGGAAGACTCAGGGTCCTGGTGAACGTGGGCGAGCGCGCCGAGGGCGAGGAGGAGTTCCCGGACGGCGAGACCTACCCGGTCCACCAGTTCCCCGAGATCACCGAGTTCCTGCACGAACGCTGGGCAGGCGGCGGCGAGCCCAACGCCTGGGTCGAGACCGCCGAGGGCCCGGCCGCCGGCAGCCCCGGCTACTGCCACCAACGCGTGGCGGCCCTACGGCGCCGTAGACGCGGATGCTGTGTCGTCGCGCCGATCGTGCTGCACGGCCGGGCCTGGGGCGAGCTGTATGTGGCACGGCCGGTCGGCGCGCCGGTCTTCGGCCGGGGTGACGCCGACTTCGCGACCGTACTGGCGTCCGTCGTCGCGGCCGGGATCGCCCAGACCGAGCGGCTGGAGGAGGCCCGGCGGCTCGCGTTCACGGACGCGCTCACCGGGCTCGCCAACCGCCGTGCCGTGGATGTGTGCCTGGACGAGGCGATCGAGCGGCACCGGCGGGACGGGGTCGTCGTCAGCCTCGTCGTGTGCGACCTGAACGGACTCAAGCGCGTGAACGACACCCAGGGGCACGCGGTCGGCGACCGGCTCCTCGAACGCTTCGGCTCGGTGCTGTCGTTGTGCGGGGCGATGCTGCCGGGCGCGCTGGCCGCGCGGCTCGGCGGGGACGAGTTCTGTCTGCTCGCGGTCGGACCGCCCGCCGACGAGGTGGTCGACGCGGCCGTCGAACTGTGCCGCCGCGCGGCCGAGTTGGAGCTGGGCGAGGGCGTCGCGTGCGGGGTCGCGTCGACGGAGGACCCGATCGGGGCGGTACGGTCCGGGCGCCGGCTGTTCCGGCTGGCGGACGCCGCCCAGTACCGTGCGAAGGCACTCCGCGCGGACAAGCCGGTGGTTGCCGGGCGCGACGGCCCGGACGATCCGGTCGTACGGCTCGCGGACTCCCCGACGCCGGAGATGCCGGCGGAGCGGCGGCGGTTCCGGGGCCGTAGGACGTGAGCCGCCCGGGGTCGGCGCGTGTGACCTACCTGTAAGGGTCTCAGCGGTCACCCGGTAGTGACACCACCACATTCAATGCGTACGCTCCTGAATATGGATATGCACACTGTGGTGGTGGGGACGTCCGGGGTCACCGCGTCCGACGTCCTCGCCGTGGCGCGCGAGGGCGCCCGGATCGAGCTTTCGGCCGAGGCCGTCACGGCGCTCGCCGCGGCGCGCGAGATCGTGGACGCGCTCGCGGCCAAGCCGGAGCCCGTGTACGGCGTGAGCACCGGCTTCGGGGCGCTGGCGTCCCGGCACATCAGCCCGGAACTGCGCGCCCAGTTGCAGCGCAACATCGTCCGCTCGCACGCCGCCGGCATGGGCCCGCGCGTGGAGCGCGAGGTCGTCCGCGCGCTGATGTTCCTGCGGCTCAAGACCGTCTGCTCGGGCCACACCGGCGTCCGCCCGGAGGTCGCCCAGACCATGGCCGACGTCCTGAACGCCGGGATCACGCCCGTCGTCCACGAGTACGGCTCCCTCGGCTGCTCCGGCGACCTGGCCCCGCTCTCGCACTGCGCGCTGACCCTCATGGGCGAGGGCGACGCGGAGGGCCCGGACGGGGTCGTACGGCCCGCGGGCGAACTGCTCGCCGAACACGGCATCGCACCGGTCGAGTTGCGCGAGAAGGAGGGCCTCGCCCTGCTCAACGGCACCGACGGCATGCTCGGCATGCTGGTCATGGCGCTCGCCGACCTCGACATGCTCTACAAGTCCGCCGACGTCACGGCGGCCCTCTCCCTGGAGGCGCTGCTCGGCACCGACAAGGTGCTCGCGCCCGAGCTGCACGCCATCCGCCCGCACCCCGGGCAGGGCGCCAGTGCCGCCAACATGCTTGCCGTGCTTGACGGTTCGGAGCTGACCGGGCACCACCAGGACGGCGCGCCGCGCGTCCAGGACGCCTACTCGGTGCGGTGCGCCCCGCAGGTCGCCGGTGCCGGACGCGACACCATCGCGCACGCCCGCCTCGTCGCGGAACGGGAGTTGGCGTCCGCCGTCGACAACCCCGTGGTGCTGCCTGGGGGCACCTCCCAGGCTTTTGGCTCTGGGGGAGGGAGGGTCGAGTCCAACGGCAACTTCCATGGCGCGCCGGTGGCCTACGTCCTCGACTTCCTCGCCATCGCCGCCGCCGACCTGGGTTCGATCGCCGAGCGCCGCACCGACCGGCTGCTCGACAAGAACCGCTCGCACGGGCTGCCGCCGTTCCTCGCGGACGACGCCGGTGTCGACTCCGGGCTGATGATCGCCCAGTACACGCAGGCCGCGCTGGTCAGCGAGATGAAGCGGCTGGCGGTGCCCGCCTCCGCCGACTCGATCCCGTCCTCCGCGATGCAGGAGGACCACGTCTCCATGGGCTGGTCGGCCGCCCGCAAGCTGCGCACCGCCGTCGACAACCTCACCCGGATCATCGCCGTCGAGCTGTACGCGGCGACGCGTGCGGTGGAGCTGCGCGAGGGGCTGGCGCCCGCGCCGGCGTCCCGGGCGGTCATCGACGCCGTACGGGCGGCGGGAGTCGAAGGTCCCGGTCCTGACCGGTTCCTGGCTCCCGACCTCGCCGCGGCCGACGCGTTCGTGCGGGGCGGGCATGTGGTCGAGGCCGTGGAGAAGGTCACCGGGCCGTTGCGGTAGGGCAGTCGGGGCCCGGCCGCGGCAACGGCCGGGCCCCGTACGTCACTTCAGCTTGGCGGACTGCGCGGTGACGACCGCGGCCGGGACCGTGTAGGCCTTGTCGGCGATCATCCTGCCGAGGTTCATCGTGTAGTACGACGCGACGTTGTTCCCGTGCCGGACGACGTCGACGTGCACGACGGCCGACTTGCCGTCCGTGTCGTCCATCTCGCCGTTCGCCGCGAACGCCACCGACTCGTCACCGGTCCCCGGGCCCTTCTCGGCGACGACCTTCGAGAACTTCTGCTCGTCGCCGCCCGACCCCGCGGTGAAGCCGCTGGCGCAGTCGGCGACCGCGTCGGACACGGCCTTGACGGCCTTCTGGGCGCCGTCGCCGTCGTACGACGACAGCGTGACGATCGTGACGTCGATGCTCATCGACGCGGTGAGCGCGTCGTCCATCTCGGCGTCGCTCATGTCCTCCAGGGCGGTGGCGGCGGCCGAGGGCTTCTTCTCCGCGGTGGCCATGCGGTTGGTCTCCGCGGACGCGACGGTCGGGGCGAGGCCGCTCATCGGGTAGAGCAGCGGCTTGCACTTCTCCTCGGCCTTGATGCCGGCCCTGGCGGGGCTGCCGCTGACCGCCCCGACCTTGTAGCCGGTGACGTCACCTTGGGTGATGATCCGCTTCTTCAACTCGGCGACGGAGAGCGCCTTGGCGGTGTTCTTCGAGGAGTCCCGCGCGGAATCCCCGGTGCTGCTCCCGGTGTTGCTCTCGGCCTTGTCCGAACCGCCGTCGGAGCAACCGGTGATGAGGGCCAGCGACAGTGCGCCCACCGCGACGGTGACGCACAGCCGTATGCCCGATGATCTCTTCATGAGCGGACTATGAAGCTTGGGTCAAAGAAGCGTCAAGCGAGTTAAAAGCCCAGTCGTTCCCGGCGGACCGAATACGCCACGAATCCGGCGCCGAGGCCGAGGAACACCGTGCCGCCGACGATGTACGGCGTGGTGTCCGGGCTGCCGGTGTCGGCGAGCTGGGTGTGGTCCGAGGTGGCGGTGACGTCCGTCGAGGTGACCCGGGCCTGCTGGGTGACCTGCGAGGCAGGTCTCGCCGAAGTCTCCACTCCGGCCTGGTCGGTCACCGTCGCGTTGGCGGAGGGGACGAACCACAGGGCGCCCAGCAGGGTGCCCGCGGCGGTGGCGGTCAGCATCGTTCGGCGAGCGGTTGACACGGAATATCGATCCCCTTGTGGCGCTGGCGAATTGGCCGTGTGGGGCGATGCTAATGAACTGTGCGGGCTGCGGGAAAGTCGCGGGACCTGTGGGCCGTACGCTCCCGGCATGAGCACCCCAGAGACATCACGCTTTGTACGCCTTCGTGTCGAGCTCGTTCTCGAAGTCGAGAACGAGGACGCCGTGACCAAGGCCGCGCTGGCCAAGATCGCCGACGATCCCGAGCTGCCCGGCGACGAGCGCGGCCACGCCCAGACCGCTGTGACCGAAGACACCGCCGAGGCCCTCGCCTATCTCGTCGACCCGTTCGACCTGGTCAGCGACATGCCCGGGGTCGAACTCGCCCAGGCGTCCTGGAGCAGTGAGGAGATCGACTACGACCCGGATTCGCCGGATTGGGACATCGACGAGGATGATGTCGACGGCGACGATGAATCGGACGGGACGGCAGTGACCGGCTGAGCCGTGCGCGGGAGAGCGAGGCCCCGGGCGGCGACCGCTGTCCGGGGCCTCGTCGTGGACGTGGTGTGGCCCACATCTGGGCGGCAAACGGAACGGTGGGCACCCGTCGTAGCGTTGGTTTCTTAAGGATTTGTTCAACGGGAACTGCGTACGAGGCCAACGGGGTCGCTCCGGGTCAACGGGGTCACTCGGGTTTTCAGGGTTTTTCGGCAACGATGGAGAAGCGTGTGATGACGGACAGTAAGCGGCGCAAGGGTCTGGTGGCCGCGTCCGCACTGCTCGGCGGTGTGCTCGTGCTCACGGCGTGTTCCGGCAGCGACGACAAGTCGTCCGGGAGCGATTCGAGCCAGAGCTCGCAGTCGAAGGTCGACGAGGCGGCGGCGAAGAAGTCCTCCGAGGCCCAGATCAAGATCACACCGGCGGACGGTTCGGACAACGCCTCCATCAACAACTCGGCCGCGGTCACCGTCAGCAAGGGCACGCTCACGGGCGTGACGATGACGACGGCGGACGGCAAGGCCGTCGCGGGCGCCATCTCGGCGGACAAGCTCAGCTGGAAGCCGAGCGCGCAGCTGGACCGCTCGACCACGTACAAGGTCGCGGCCACCGCCAAGGACTCCGCGGGCCTGGTGGCCCACGAGAACGCCTCCTTCACCACGGTCTCCCCGGCCAACAGCTTCATAGGGAACTTCACCCCCGAGGACGGTTCCACGGTCGGCGTCGGCATGCCCGTGTCGATCAACTTCAACAAGGCGATCACGAACAAGGCCGCCGTCCAGAAGGGCATCACCGTCACGTCCAGCGGCGGCCAGGAGGTCGTCTGCCACTGGTTCAACACCCAGCGCATGGACTGCCGCCCCGAGGACTACTGGAAGGAGAACTCCACCGTCACGCTGAAGCTCGCGCTCGACGGCGTCGAGGGCGCCTCCGGGGTCTACGGCGTGCAGCAGAAGACGGTCACCTTCCACATCGGCCGCAACCAGGTCTCGTACGTCGACGCGAAGTCGAAGCAGATGAAGGTGGAGCAGGACGGCAAGGTCGTCAAGACCATCCCGATCTCGGCCGGTTCCCCCGAACACACCACGTACAACGGCCAGATGGTGATGTCCGAGAAGTTCGTCCAGACCCGGATGAACGGCGCGACGGTCGGCTTCACCGACGACGACGGCAAGGGCGAGTACGACATCAAGGACGTCCCCCACGCCATCCGCCTCACCAGCTCCGGCACGTTCATCCACGGCAACTACTGGGGCTCCCCCTCGGTCTTCGGCTCGGTCAACACCAGCCACGGCTGCGTCGGCCTCCAGGACGTGAAGGGCGCGGGCGACAAGAACATGCCGGCGGCCTGGTTCTACAACAACTCGATCGTGGGCGACGTCGTCGTCATCTCCAACACCGGCGACAAGACGGTGGCCCCGGACAACGGCCTCAACGGCTGGAACATGGACTGGGCCCAGTGGAAGGCGGGTTCGGCGGTCTGACCTGACCGGTCAACTCCGCTCCGCGTGAAGGCGGTTGCCCCTGGCTGACGGCTGGGGGCGACCGCCTTTTCGGTGCCTGCCTCAACTGGTCCACGGCATATACGAGTTGCCGGTAATATCCGTCATATGACGCGCCCTCGGGCGCGCCTCCCTTGTTCCGGGTCCCGTCCCCTCGGGGCCCGGCCCGAAGCGAGGCGGTTCCGGGTACGAAAAAAGGCCGCCTCCCTGAGAAAAGGGAGGCGCACCCATGGGACGTCATGCCAGACCAAGGCTGACTCTTGTGTGTCGGTTCACCCGGTGTCTGCCGGAATCGTGGGCCAAGCACGTGAGGAGGTGGTGGCTCTGGTGGATCACCAGGTAGCCGGAGGCCCCCAAAAGGACTAGGGGCCTCCGAAGGCTCCTGAGTGAGCCTGAGCCCCTGTCACGGATACCCGCCGTGGCGGGGGCTCGTTCCTCTTCACCGACGACGATACCGGCTACGGCGTGCGCAGCAACCCCGGCTCGTCAACACGAGGCCGCGCGTGGGTGAACCGGAAGACGGCGGGTGCGAGCCGGACAGGCTCAACAGTCCTGCTTGAGGTGGGTGCTGAGGTCAACCCAGTTGCCGGTTCACGGCCTCGCGGGCGGCGGGGGAGAGCAGGGTGCCGGCGCGGGTGAGGAGGGCGTGCAGGCCAGGGCCGTAGCGCGCGGCCAGTTCCGTGTTGTGGGCCAGGACGTCCAGTTCGTTGGCGGCCGTGATGTCGAAGAACGCGCGCAACTGGTCGACGGGTGGGCTGAGTTCGCGTCCGGTGAAGCGGTCCCGGAAGGCGAGATCCGTCGTCCCGTCGACGCGAGGGTAGACAGCACCGCGGTCGCAGCTGGCGTACAGATAGACCAGTGCCTCGGCCGGTTCACCGATCAGCGCGATGAGCGTGGCCCGGTCGTCGACGGGCAGCAGGTGGGGCGCGAAGCCGTCCGTGCCGTACGTCGCGTGGCACAACCCCGCGGTCTGGACGACGGAATCCGCTCCCCACTCCGCCAACAGCCCCTGCACACGCCCCAGATGGGCCAGCAGTGTCCCACCGGGATGCAGCATGTCATCGGCTCCTCGGTCACGCAGAAACTCCTCGATCTCCATGCGTCCCTTATCCTTCTCTCTCCCGTGGGGCCGGCCTCGGCCAAAAGGCGAGCCGGGTGCACTTGGGCGCGTGACTAGGGCTGAGGGAAGTCCAGCACCAGGATCCAGTACTCACCCTCCTCGGTGGTTGCCGCGCACACGCTATGGCCGGTAATGGAACGAGTAACGAAGAGGAGCTCATCGTCGGCTCCTTCGAAAGCCGAGATGTCGGTGGTTTCAGTCAGTCTCACCTGGACCCACGGATGCCTTAGGCCGACAGCCACCAAGAATGATCCATCATCGGAAATTACCCCCGCGCTCAGTGCATGTGACCGCCAGGATGAGTTGACCTGCAGAGCCGCATCAGCCGTGCTGACCGTGATTCGCTCGACAGGTTTGGCGTCGATGTGAACAACGCGCTGGAATGCCTGTTCTGTGGACGGCCCTTCAGTGCCCGCGAATGGAGAAATTACCTCCAGCCCCGCGCTCTGCAGACGGGAAACGATTGATTCATCCATGGCGACTCCGTAAGGCCTATTTTTCATAGAAGAAGTGGTGATCACCGCCGGGCTTGTCCAATTGGCGGTATCGTTCCATGGTTCCATACCCTTGCTTGGTGTTGTCCCAGCCGAAGTTGACCCAGTTCCGAGAACGGTCCTCCGCGTTGAAGCCCTTGGGTGCTCCTGCGTGGAAGTGTGGCCCCGCCGGGTCATGAGTGTGCTCGACGACAACACGCGATCCGTTCTCAGTCTCGAACTGCCTGAAATTTCCCCAATGGGTCGGGTCTGGTGAATAGACGTGTCCCGGCATGTTCTCCAGCCTTACATCCCCCATGACAGTCCACTCGGCGTCAGGTGCTGTCCCGTACGGCACACCGGCCACGTCGAAGGCTGCTTTCTCCGCATCCCCGCGACTTTTGAACGGGTTGCCCTTTTCGCCTTGCGGGCAAGGAGCGAGCCCATATGGATCGGACGACGTGCATGGATTGGCGACGTACGTATCCGGGTTCGGTGCGGGCGTGAGCCCGAGAGGATCCGGGGTGAGATAGCGGGCCGTCTCAGGATCGTAGTAGCGGAAGTAGTTGTAGTGGAGCAGTGATTCAGGGTCGAAGTACTGACCCGGGAAGCGGAGCGGTGTGTACGTGGTGCTGTCTGCTGCCCAGGCCGTTGTGCCCCACAAGGTGCTGCGGGTGTGCCAGGCGATGTCGCCCTGTTCGTCGATGAGTTCTGTCGGGGTGCCGACCAGATCGGTGACGATGGCGAAGAAGCGGGAGTCGATGTCCTGTTGGGGGATGTCCGCGGTGGTGATGCGTTCTGTCTGGGCTATGGGGGTCAGGCCCTGGTGGTCCCAGGTGAGGGTCACCGGGTGAGGGAGGTCCGGGGACGTGGTGGTCTGCTCGCAGAGGGTGGTGCCGTCCCAGGTGAACTTCACCTTCTCTACGACCGCTTCTACGTCCCTTTCTACGACCGTTTCGGCGTCCGCTGCCAGGCGGAGTTTCGCCGTGCGGCGGCCGAGGGGGTCGTAGGTGTAGCGCCACCGGGTGCCGTCCGGCGTGGTCACCTGGGTGAGGCGGTCCTCGGCGTCCCACTCGTAGCGCCAGGTGTCGGGCTTGCGGGACAGGCGGGTCTTCTGGCGGAGCGTGGTGCGGCCCAGCGCGTCGTGTTCGTAGCGGACGTTGCCCGCTTGGGTGATGCGGGTGCCGGTGTAGGCGCGGGCGCCTGTCGCCTCCTGGCCCGGGTGTCCCGTCGGCCAGTGAGCCTGCGTCTGGTTGCCCGCCTCGTCGTACGCGTACGTCTCGGTCCAGTTCGCCGCGTGGACCGCCGTCACCCGGCCCGCCGCGTCCAGGTCGAAGCGGCGGGTGCCGGAGAGCTGGTCGTCGATCGCCGTGAGGTTGCCGTCGGCTCGGTAGGTGTAGGCGCGGTGCTGGAGGGAGCGGCCGGTCGAGGCCGTCACCGACTGGGTCGTCAGACGGCCGGCCGTGTCGAAGGTGTGGTTCAGGGTGACCATCTCGCCCACCTGGCGGGCCAGTTCGCGGCCGACCTCGTCGTACGTGAAGTCGATGGCGCGACCCGACGCCGTCATGCCGGTGCGGCGGCCGGCGGCGTCGTACGACCAGGTCGTGGTCGCGCCGGTCGGGGTCGTACGGCCGGTACGGCGGCCGAACTCGTCGTACGTGTACGTCAGTTCACGGCCGTCGACCGTCTCCGAGCGGACCCGTCCGTGGCGGTCGCGCAGGATCGTCAGGGTGGTGTCAGGGCCGGTCGCCTGAGCGAGGCCGTCCGTCATGTCGTAGGCGTACGCGGTGACTTGGCCTGCCGCGTCCTTGCGGGTCACCTGGCCCAGTGCGTTGCGTTCGAACTCGATGACCTGGCCGAGGGTGTTCGTGCGGGTGGCCAGGCGGCCTGCCGCGTCGTGGGTGTAGGTGAGGGTGCGGTCGTCGAAGTCCGTTTCCGCGGTCAGGCTGCCTGCCGCGTCGTAGGCGTAACTCCACGTCAGGCCCTGGGGGTTGGTGACTCGGGTGAGGTTCAGTTCGGTGTCGTGGGTGAAGTCGTGGCGGACTCCGTCAGGGCCGGTGCGGGATGTCAGCAGGTCGAAGTGCGTGTACGCGAAGCGGGAGACACCGCCCAACGGGTCTGTGTGGCTGGTGCAGTTGCCCTCGCCGTCGTACGTCCAGGACTCCGTCGTGCCGTCGGGTGCCGTGCGGTGGGACAGCTGGCCCTCGGGCGTCCACGTCAGGCGGGTCGTCGCGCCCAGCGCGTCGGTGACGGTGACAGGCCGGCCGAAGCCGTCGCGTTCGTAGCGGGTGACCTCGCCGAGCGGGTCGGTGATCTCCAGGGGGAGGCCGGTGCGGTCGCAGTGGACGGTCGTGGCCCGGCCCAGCGGGTCGGTCACCTTCGTGAGGCGGCCCGAGTCGTCGTAGGCGAAGTGGGTGGTGTGGCCGGTCGGGTCGGTCACCGATGTGCGGTTGCCGCGGGCGTCGTACGTCTGGCGGAGGACCGTGCCGTCCGGGTTCACCAGCCGTACCGGCAGGCCGAGTTCGTTGTACTCGGCCCGCGCCTCGCGCCCGTCGGGGCGGGTGACCGTGAGCAGGTTGCCGGTCTCGTCGTAGCGGAAGGAGGTGGTGTGGCCGAGCGGGTCGGTGCGGGACAGGAGGCGGTTGTGGCGGTCGCGTCGGTAGCGGGTGACCGAGCCCGTCTCGTCGATCTCGGCCGTCACCTGGGCGCGGTCGTTGACCAGGTAACGGGCCGTGTGGCCCCGCGAGTTGGTGATGGCGGTGACCCGGTCGCCCGTCTCCGGGTCGGTCGTGTCGTAGGTGAAGACGGAGTTGAGGTGGCCTGCCACGCCCGACTGGTGGGTGCAGCGGTCCCGGTCGTCGTAGACGTAGTCGAAGCGGCTGCCGTTGGTGTCGGTCCACGCCGTGATGCGGCCGTGTTCGTCGCAGTCGAAGTGGAGGGGGATGCCTGACGAGTTGGTCACCTCGGTGAGGTGGCCGTCGGTGTAGCCGTATCGGAGGATCTCCTGTGCCTGGCCCTCGCCTGCCGCTCCGGTCAGGGTGAGGGCGGTGACGCGGCCGTGCGCGGTGCTGAACCTCAGCTCGTAGCCGCCGCTGTGGGTGATGCCGAGCGGGGCGCCTTCCGTGTCGTACTCGAAGGTGATCCAGTTGCCGTTGCGGTCGTCGAGCTGTTCCAGGACCGCCAAGTCGGGTCCGCTGTCGGCGAAGTGCCGCACCCGGCCGGAGTCCGGGTCCGTGACGGTGTAGCCGCCGTCCTCGCGGTTCAGGGGCCATCGCGGGCCGTGGCCGGGGAGGGTGGGCAGGCCCGGCGCGGGGTGCGGGTAGGCCAGCAGCAGACCGTCCTCGGCGATGAGGACGACTCCCTCGGCGTCGATCTCCAGCCGCTGGTCCACCGTCGACGACCATGTGGGACCGAACCAACGCCCTGCTCGGTAGGCCGAGTTGAACGTGCGCTTCAGGACCAGCGGCAGTGCGCCCGGCAGGGACAGGTCGGTCTGTGGCAGGACCATGTGGCCCGTGGCGACGTCGATCGGGTCCCGCTCGCAGACCGTCTCCTCCGGGCGCCGACTGGTGCCTTCAGGATGCTCCGTCGCCCCCTTCCGACCCGCCCCCGCCGCATCCCCCGCCGCGTCGCTCGCCGACCGCCGCACCCCCGTCTCCACGGCACTCTCCACCCCGTCCTTGAGCGCCGCCCGCCCGAACGCGGCCTCAAGACCCGCGCCGTCCCCCAGCAGGTTCGGCAGCAATCGCCCCGTCCCCTCCGAGGGGTCCTTCATGAAGTCGTCCAGCATCGTCTTCGCGGCCCGTTCCGGATGGGCGCTCGTCGAAACCAGGCCCGCCAGGGTCATGTTGACGTTCTGGACGTAGGCGGCGGGGTGGGTGAGGTTGTACGGGTCCGTCGGGTTGAGGCCGCGGGCGAAGGTGAGGATGCCCGCGGTGCCCTTCGCGATGCCGGCGTCGAAGTGCAGGATCTCCGTGTTGACGGCCTGGTAGCCGTCGACCGCGTCCGCCTTCAGCCGGGTCAGCGGGGGCGGTTCGGCGGGGGCGTGGGCGAGGGCCTCGCGGACGGCGCGCGCGGCGGTGCGGGCGGCCTCGTCGCGTTGGCGGCGGGCCTCGTGCAGGATCTCGTGGGCGCGTCGCACGGCGGCGGCGCCGGGGTCCGTCGACGGTTCCGGCTTCTTGTCGTCGTCCTTGTGCTTCGCGACGTCCGCCTTGTACGCGTCCGACGCCTTCTTGCCCGGGCCGTACAGGTGGATCGCGTCCCGCGCCTGGCCCTGCGCCCACTCCACCGTGTCCGCGTACGACGACAGCGCCCTGCCCGCCGCGTCGCAGGCGTCCGCCGCCTGGAGCCACTTCGTGGGGTGCATGGCGAACTTCTCGCGGAAGGTGTCGGCCGCCTCGCCCTGCCAGGACGACGAGTTGAGCTTGCGCATGCCGTCGCCGACCTTGTCGAAGGCGGTGAAGAAGTCGGTCAGGTGCTTGGCCGTCGCGCGGATCGCCTTCGGGTCGCCGTGCACGAGGTCGGAGGGCAGGTCGGTGTCGCCGAGTTGCTTCTCGTCCGGGGTGGCGCCGAGCTTCGAGGCGATCCGGTCGCCGGCGTTCTCCACCGCGACGGCGTAGCGGTGGGCGCCGACGTGGTCCAGGCCCTCTCCGATGAGGTCGGTGCCCTTGTCGACCCCCTCGCCGACCAGCTTCTTGCCCGAGTCGACGACATCGCCGACCTTGCTCAGTCCGGAGTTGACCAGATCGCCGATTCCCATCAGCCCGCGTCCCCGCTCTGGGCCTCGGCCGCCTTCGCCCGTTCCTCCGGCGACGGGCCCAACTCGCTGTCCAGGAAGGCGTTGTACTCGTCCCCGCTCACCCCCGCCGCGCTCGCCAGGTTCGCCGGGTTGAGGCCCGGGCCCAGCGGGCTGAAGGTGTGCGAGGTCATCACGTCACGCGCCGCGTCCTTGTAGGCCTGCTCGCTGTTGTCCATCGCCTTGTCCATCGACTCGGCGCTGTAGTCGACGCCGCCGGTGTACTCGTTGTTGCGCACGAGGTCGCCCCAGCTCTCCTTGGTGACCTCGTCCTCCGTGGCGTACGGGTTGCCCATACCCGCGTTCACCACGATCTTCATCGCGCCCTGGACGTACTGGTCCGTCTCGTACAGCGTGCCCGCCGAAAGTCCGACGCCCGCCGCGAAGTTGTTGCCCTCAGCCACCAGCGCGCGCACGCCCCACTCCCAGCGTTCGCAGAACGACGTGAAGCCGGACAGCAGCTCCTCGTTCCCCAACTCAATTCCGGAGAGGGCGAGTTCGGAGAAACCCCGGCCCGCTCCGGCCAGGCTGTCGATGCCCAGGTCCTTCAACTCGCCCAGCACCAGGGTGATCCCCCGCGCTATCTCGTCGAGCCCGGCCGCCCTGATGTCCTGCCCGCCGTCGCCGCTCATCCCCGTGCCTTCCTAGCCGCGTCCACATCCACGCCCGCGTCCACCGCCGCCCCCTCCGGCACGATCCCCGTCACCGGCGGAAACAGCACGCCCTCGCCCTCGGTCCCCACATCCAGCGCCACCCCGCACGGCACACCCGCCGCCGGCACCGCCGCGTCCAACAAGCGCGCTCCCAGAAGCCGTTGATACGGCCACTCCCGCCCGCCTTCACCCCTCGCGATCGCGAACCGCGCCAACGCCGACTCGGTGGAGAACGCGTAGATCCACCGGATGCCGCCGAAATCGCCGACGAGGGGTGCGTCGTCCCGATCTGTCGGCACCAGCACCGCCGTACGGCGGAACTCGCCCAGCAGTACGGCGAATTCATGCCGCCCGCGTGCCACCGCGTCGTCGCTGTTCAGGGGCTCGGAGGCGTCGGCGGGCGCGGCGGATGGACCTGCCTCGCCCATCTCCGCGTAGTCCAGCAGCCGGGACCGGCGTATCTCCCCGGCCTCCTCGGTGCTCTCGCCGCCGTCCGCCATGTCGTTGTCGTCTCCCCCGCGATCGGACATGGGTGAAATCATCACATCAGCACATCGCGTACGGCAACGCGGAAAGCGGTGACAGGCCGGAGGCGGGGTCGCAAACGTCGTAAACCGGCGTGAGGCGCTTCCTCGTTGACAGCCCCGCGCGGGGTCATTCCTTGGCCACGGACAGCCTTCTCATCGTTCTCTTATGTCGGCCTTATGGCATCATCACGCGCTGTACCTAGCTTGCGGGCCATGTTCTTCACCTACCTGAGGCGCGAGTTGCGCCGCCGCAGAAAAGCGGCCCTCGTCGTCGCCTCCGGCCTCGCACTGGGCATTGCGCTGGTCATCGTGGTCAACTCCGTGTCCTCCGGCATGGGGAAGGCCCAGGACAAGGTCCTCCAGTCCCTGTACGGACTCGGTACGGACATGACCGTCACCAAGGCGGCCACGCCCACGGCCAGCGGCTCTCAGCAGCCGCGGTTCCAGTTCGACGCCAACAACAACGGCGACAGCAAGACGCAGAGCAGTGACCGTGTCATGGTGCAGGGCTTCACCACGCTGGCCTCCACCACCGTCACCAAGGTGGCCGGGCAGAAGGGCGTCTCCGACGCCGTCGGCGGGCTGAGCCTCAACGTCGTCAAGGTCGACGGGCAGTTCACCCGCGGCCAGTTCCAGCAGAACCAGGGGAGCGGTACCGGAGGCGGCGGCGGCAACCGCGGCGGCGGCACCGGCGCGCCGCAGGGCCAAGTCACCGGCGGTGGCGCCAACTTCAACATCAACGCGTACACGGTCTACGGCACGGACGTCACCAAGCCCGCGCTCGGCCCGCTGACCTCCTCGAAGATCACCAGCGGCCGTACCTTCACCACCGCGGAGACCGACGCGAAGGTCGTCGTCGCCGACTCGGCGTACGCCAAGGAGAAGAAGCTCAAGGTCGGTTCGACCGTCACGATCAAGAGCGTCAAGTACAAGGTCATCGGTATCGCCACCGCGACCAGCGGTGACGCGGCGGCCAACCTGTACGTCCCGCTGAAGCAGGCGCAGACCCTGAGCGGCGACACGAACAAGGTCACCACGATCTACGTCAAGGCGACCGACTCGAAGCAGATCTCGGCCGTCAAGAAGACCATCACGAGCAATGTCTCGGGTACGACGGTCACCACGTCCGCCGATCTCGCCGACACGGTCTCCGGCTCCCTGTCCACCGCCTCCTCCCTCGCCACCAGCGTCGGCAAGTGGCTGTCGATCGCGGTCCTGATCGCCGCGTTCCTGGTCGCCGGCCTGCTCACCTCCTCGGCGGTCTCGCGCCGGGTGCGGGAGTTCGGCACGCTGAAGGCGCTCGGCTGGAAGTCCGGCCGGGTGACCCGGCAGGTGGTCGGCGAGGCCATCGTCAACGGCCTGGTCGGCGGCGTCCTCGGCATCGCGCTCGGCCTGGCGGGCGCGTACGTCGTCACCGCGATCAGCCCGACCCTCTCGGCCTCCCTCGGCAGCACGGGCGGCGGCCGTGCGGGCGGCGGACCCGGCGGCGGTGGCGGCTTCGGCGGCGGCCGGCAGGCCGCGGCCAAGACCCTCGACGTAGCCCTGACCGCCCCGGTCAACGCCACCACCATCGTCCTCGCGGTGGGCCTCGCGGTGGCCGGCGGCCTGATCGCGGGAGCCTTCGGCGGCTGGCGGGCGTCCCGGCTCCGCCCGGCGGACGCGCTGCGCCGGGTCGAGTAGCGAGCACCGGTACGGGTCCGTCGTGGTGGTCAGCGGTACCCCGCCCTCACGGGGCGCGGGGAACCGCGCGACCGGCCACGACGGACCCGCGGACGACTGACGACGCCCAACCCCCTTCACCCATCCAGGAGTTGCACCATGTACGAACTAAGAGGCGTCACCAAGCTCTACTCACGAGGCAAGGAGACCGTCCACGCCCTCGACGGCATCGACCTCACCATCGGCGACGGCGACCGCCTGGTCATCCAGGGCCCGACCGGCGGCGGCAAGTCCACCCTGCTCCAGATGATCGGCGCCCTCGACCGCCCCACCGCGGGCGAAATCGTCCTGGACGGCACCGACTTGGCGAAACTCTCCGAGGCCAAGCTCACCAGGGTCCGCAGCGAGAACATCGGTTTCGTGTTCCAGTCCTTCAACCTGATCCCGACCCTCACCGCCCAGGAGAACGTCGAGACCGCCCTCGTACCCCTCGGCACCAAGGCGAAGGAACGCCGCGAACGGGCCGCCGAGGCACTGAAGTCGGTCGGCCTCGGGGAGCGCCTCGGCCACCTCCCCGGCGAGATGTCCGGAGGGCAGCAGCAGCGCGTCGCCATCGCCCGCGCACTCGTCAAGCAGCCCAAGGTGCTCCTCGCGGACGAACCGACCGGCAACCTCGACGAGTCGATGCGCGACGAGATCATGGACGTACTGGAGCGCATGTGGAAGGAACACGGGCTGACCTTCATCATGGTCACCCACGACTCCGCCATCGCGAAGAAGGCCCCGCGGCTCGCGACCATCCGCAAGGGCAAGATCACGGTGAAGGAGAACGCCGGGTCCAAGTGAACCCGACAGCAGGTCCGGACAACTCGCCTTTCCGGTGGGGGAGTTCGGCGATCGGCCGAGTGACTCGGCGGCCCCTTAGCCGAGTTCTCGCAGCCTTCACCCGTCGACTGCGTAACGGAGTCCGGGCGACGGCGTAACAGTTCGCGGATGCGCTTTCTCACCCTTCTCTCATCTCTTGAGCGGGTGATCACCCCTCGGCATACTGCGTGTTCCGGGGGGTGTCACGCACGGGTGTGCGGGCTTTCCCCCGGCCGGGTGAACGGGGAATTCGCCCGGTACCTCAGCTCCAGGGGGAGCCTTGCGCAGACACGTGAAGAGAGCGTGCGCGGCCACCGTCGCCGCGTCCGCCGCCGTAGCCCTCGCCGCCGGAATGACCAGCCCGGCGTCGGCGAAGCCCGAACCGAGTGCGGCCTGTGCCGCCCAACTCGGGGCCGCACAGGCGCGGCTCAAGGGCAGCCATCGCATCACCCTGATCACCGGCGACCGCGTCACCGTCGACGCGAAGGGCCGGGTCGCCGGTCTGGAGCAGGCAAAGGGCCGTGAACACATACCGGTTCAGGTCCGCAGGCTCGACGGGCACACGCTCGTCATACCCGTGGACGCGGCCCGGCTGATCGCGTCCGGCAAGCTCGACCAGCGGCTCTTCGACATCACCGAGCTGAACAAGTCGGCGGAGCGCGCCTCCCAGAAGTCCGGCCTGAAGGTCATCGTCGGCTACCAGGGCGCGGCCACCGCGACCAAGGCCGACGTCCGGGACGCGGGCAGGCTGCGCCAGTCCCTGAAGACGCTGAACGCCGACGCCGTCCAGACCCCGCGGCAGGACGCCTCCGAGCTGTGGAAGGCCGTCACGAACGGCGACAGGTCGGCGTCCGGCATCGCGCACGTCTGGCTCGACGGCGTCCGCAAGGCCAGCCTCGACAAGTCCGTCCCGCAGATCGGCGCCCCGAAGGCATGGGCGGCCGGCTACACGGGCAAGGGCGTCAAGATCGCCGTACTCGACACGGGAGTCGACGCCGACCACCCCGACCTGAAGACCCAGGTCATCGAGTCCAAGAACTTCTCCACCGCCGCCGACGCGAACGACCACTTCGGGCACGGCACGCACGTCGCCTCGATCGCCGCGGGCACCGGCGCCAAGTCGCACGGCAAGTACAAGGGTGTCGCACCCGACGCGAAGATCCTCAACGGCAAGGTCCTCGACGACAACGGCTCGGGCGACGACTCCGGCATCCTCGCCGGCATGGAGTGGGCGGCCCAACAGGGCGCCGACATCGTCAACCTGAGCCTCGGCGGCCAGGACACCCCGGGGATCGACCCGTTGGAGGCGGAGGTCGACAAGCTCTCCGCAGAGAAGGGCATCCTGTTCGCGATCGCCGCGGGCAACGAGGGCCCCGAGTCGATCGGTTCGCCCGGCAGCGCCGACGCGGCCCTCACGGTCGGCGCGGTCGACGGCAACGACAAGCTCGCCGACTTCTCCTCCACCGGCCCGCGAGTCGGCGACGGCGCCATCAAGCCGGACGTCACCGCGCCGGGCGTCGACATCACCGCCGCCGCGGCCCCGGGCAGCGTCATCGACAAGGAGGTCGGCGAGAACCCGCCCGGCTACCTGACCATCTCGGGTACATCGATGGCGACCCCGCACGTCGCCGGTGCCGCCGCCATCCTCAAGCAGGAGCACCCGAGTTGGGGCTACGCCGAGCTGAAGGGCGCGCTCACCGGCTCCGCGAAGGGCGGCAACTACACGCCGTTCCAGCAGGGTTCGGGCCGGATCGCCGTCGACAAGGCCATCAGGC
Source organism: Streptomyces sp. NPDC096013 (assembly GCF_044763565.1). NCBI lineage: Bacteria > Bacillati > Actinomycetota > Actinomycetes > Kitasatosporales > Streptomycetaceae > Streptomyces > Streptomyces sp. NPDC096013. The sequence continues at coordinate 76,298 of NZ_JBIWGK010000027.1, forward strand.
AGAGCGTCATCGCCGACCCGGTGTCGGAGAGCTTCGGCGTCCAGCAGTGGCCGCACACCGACGACACCCCGGTCACCAAGCAGGTCACCTACCGCAACCTCGGCACCACCGCCGTCACCCTCAAGCTCACGGTGGCCGCCACCAACCCCAGGGGCCAGGCGGCGCCTTCGGGCTTCTTCAAGCTCGCCAAGACCTCGGTGACGGTACCGGCGGGCGGCACGGCTCCGGTCGGCCTGACCGTCGACACCAAGCTCGGCGGCACACTCGACGGCGCCTACTCCGCGTACGTGACGGCTACCGGCGGCGGGCAGAGCGTCCGTACGGCCGCGGCCGTGGTGCGCGAAGTCCAGTCGTACGACCTCACGTTGAAGTTCATCAACCGTGACGGCACCCCCGCCAAGTACTACACGGCCACGGTCTCGGGCCTGTCCGGCCTCGGCGCGGGAACCTTCGCCGCTCCCTACGACGCCTCCGGCACCGTCAAGGTCCGTGTCCCCAAGGGCGGTTACGTCCTCGACACCGGCGTCTTCGTGGACCCGGAGGACTTCTCCAAGGGTGCCGACTGGATCGCCCGGCCCAAGCTGACCATCGACCGGAACACCACGGTCACGCTCGACGCCCGCACCACCAGGCCCGTCGACATCACCGTGCCGGACACCGGCGCCAAGGCGGCCTTCGCTTCGCCGAGTTACTCGCTCACGACGTCGGACGACGGTGCCTCCTTCGGCTGGCTCATGGAGTCGTACGCCAACTTCCGCTCCGCGCACCTCGGTCCGCGGATCACCGACGGCTCGCTCACCGAGCAGTGGGACGCGCACTTCCTCAAGGGCGCCGACGAGCAGTACGACACCACGACCGGCGGCACGGTCCAGCAGCTCGCCACCGGCTTCACCAAGCACTACAAGGCGAGCGAACTCGCCACGGTGAAGGCCCGCATGGGCGCCGCCGCCAGCGGCAAGACCGGCGCGCTCACCGCCTTCGGCTACCTGCCCGACTCCTTCGGCGCCTCCGGCATCGGCAGCCCGCAGCCGCTGCCCGGCACCCGTGTCCTGCACGTCTCCACCATCAACGGCGCCCAGTGGGAACTGGACTTCGAGCAGGACGCCGGACTCGACCCGGACGGCTTCCCGATCGCCGAGTCCTACTACGTCTCGAACAGCCCGGAGACCTTCACGTCCGGCCGGACGTACACCCGGACCTTCAACACGGCGGTCTTCGGCCCCCACCTCGGCGACTTCTACGGCGTCTACCGCAACGGCAACGAGATCTCCGGGTTCGTGCCGCTGTTCGCCGACTCCGCGCAGCACACGGGCTCGTCGCTGTTCACCTCGGTCAACACGACCCTGTACCGCAACGGCACGAAGGTGGGCTCCAACCACGACCCGCTGCTCGGCGACGGGACGTTCAAGGTCCCGGCCGCCAACGCCTCGTACAAGCTGACCACTTCGGTCATCCGGAGCGTCAAGGTGGCCGCCGCCTCCACCCGGATCGACGCGAGCTGGACCTTCTCCTCGAAGAAGCCCTCCGGCGCCGGCATGGCCCAACTCCCGCTCTCCACCGCCCGGTTCAACGCCACGACCGGCCTCGACAGCCGCGTCGCGGCCGGCCGGAAGGCGACCTTCCCGGTCACCGTCGAGGGCGCCGCCGCCGGCCGCAACCTCAAGTCCCTCGGCGTGTGGGTGTCGTACGACTACGGCCAGACCTGGAAGAAGATCCCCGTCGTCAACGGCAGGATCACCGTCACCAACCCGGCCAAGGGCAAGGCCATTTCGTTCCACGCGAAGATCGCCGACAAGAAGGGCAACAAGTCGACGATCTCGATCTACAACGCGTTCTACGGCAAGTGAGCCGCTAGGCCGTGTCCGCAAAGTCCCGCCTGCCTCGCGACGCCCGGCACGCACGCTCGCCGCACCGCCCGGAAGCCCAAGTACGTCCAGTACGGG
>NZ_JBIWGK010000028.1:0-57223 GCF_044763565.1 Streptomyces sp. NPDC096013
GGAGGACCAGGCGGCCATTCCTCCGGAGCCATCAACGGCAACGCCCGATCAGCCACACCCGGTCCTCCCGGACCGCCAACATTCTTAGGGACGCCAGATGAGTGCGGACGGGACCGGCATCCCCGCCCTGGACACCGTGCTCGTGTGGGGCGGGGCCATCACCCTCCTCGCCGGGGTGGGCACCATCACCTGGCGCGCCGTCCGCAGCGCACTCCACCTCGGCCGCCGCATGGACCAGTTCATGGACGACTGGTACGGCGAGCAGGAACGGCCGGGGGTGCCGGGACGCCCCGGTGTCATGGAACGCGTGAGCGGGATCGAGGAGCGTCTCTCCCGTGTCGAGCATGAGCTGCACCCCAACAGTGGCGAGTCCTTGCGGGACGCCGTCGACCTGGCGAACGTGCGCCTCGTGCGGCTGTGCCAAGACGAGGAGGACCCTGCCCCGCCGGACGCGTCACTGGCGTAGCCGGACTCGCACGCCCGCCCTTCCCGGCTGTGGGGGCGTACTCGGGGCGGAGGTCGAGGCGCTCAAGGCCCGCCGGTGGCCGCTCGGTGTCCTCGGCGCGCTGACCGGTGTCGCGGGCGCTGCAACTGGGGCTATCGCCCTCTTCGCGCGCTGAAGCAGCCGGTGTCAGGGACCGGGGAGACGGGGAAGGGCCGCTTCGACCTCCCCAGGCGTGGACGGCCCTTCCCCAACCAGCACCGCTCCACCTACCCCGGCGATCCCGGCTCACGCCCGGCCCGCCATGCCTGCACAGCCGCCGCCAGGTGATCCTGCAACTGAGCAGACATCGACTCCCCGGCCACGGCCTCACTGATGGCCTCGGCGACCACTCGCAATTTGACGTTGGAATGCTGGGATACGGCGACCAGGATCTCCCACGCGTCCTCCGGCTGACAGCCGAAGCTCGCCATCAGTACACCGCGGGCCATATCGATGACCGGCCGAGTCTCCATCGCGCGCTTGAGCTGCTCACGCTCTTGCAGCAGTTCCGCAATCTCTTCCGGCGCGGGGACGTCCGCATCCTCCTCTGCCCGGCCGCTCCCGGCAGGGAAGGCCGCTGGCCCGACAGGACCATGCGCCATCTGCTCCTGGGGATGTCCCATACCAGTCGCCTGCTCCACGCTCGCACCAACACAGTGCTGCCCATTTTATTGTCTCGCGGCAACGATCTCAGTTCACGGTGCAGAACTCGGGCGCTCACGCAGCCGGCTCAACCTCGGCTCGGGTGCGCTCGCCCCAGAGGTCGAGCAGTCGGCGATACTCCTCGGAGCGGCTGGGGCTCGAGGGCTGCTGCATGAGGTGCCGGATCCAGTCGTTGAGGTCGTCGAGGGCAGGCGTCACCTGGCCGTGAGGCCGGGGCGTGAAGGGCATGCCCGTACCGTACGGCGCGCCACTGACAATCCCCTCACCAGCTCTGTTCTAATCTGTTCGAGGCGACTGCCCTCGCCTGATCAGAACGGATGTGCGTCATGGCCACACCCGCAGTGATCCCGCTGAAGGACTACCCGATGAGCGTGTGGGACTCCTCTGAAGAGGGTTCGTGCTGCAAGTGCTACGCCAAGTGCAAGCGCTACGGAAGCGGCGCCAATCCGCTGTGTCGTGACTGCTTCCCGGAGGTCGCAGCGAAGTGGGCGACGGCGTGCGACAGAAGGGCTACAACGCCTAGCTCGCGGCATGACTACTGACTACGCGCAGGTCAGTCGGTCCGTGCAGCTCCCTGCGGCCACACCACATCGACGGGGAGACCAGCGGCGCGTGCCTCCAGGACGGTGTCCGCGGTGCCTCCCTTACCTGACGGCGGCTCGCCGTTCCACACAGCGACCAGGCGCTCGGCGCGCTGGAGGATGGCGCGGTTGGCGTCCTCGTAGGCGGCCCGGTTCGCCGTCTCGTTGTCGAGGACGAGGACCTTGTCTGCGGCGTCGATGAGCCGGTCGAAGGTGGCGGCATGGTCGGGCTTGACCTTGTTCTGCCGGTAGTCCTTCGAGGGGATCACCGCGACCAGGCTGCCCCCGAGGTCCAGGACGACTTCGGCGAAGATGGAGTCACTGCCCTTCGCGATGCACGAGACACCCACCAGACTTCCCTCGGCCGCGTAGGGCTTGAGAGTCTCACGCAGCGCGTCGCGCACAAGCGGCACGCTGTCCTTGGTCAGGTCCATGTGCCCGGTGACGGCGAGAGTGGTCAAGAAGGCGCTCCTTCGGATAGTAGGTTGCGGATCATTGTGCGTGCTTCGGCGACAGGCTTGGCGGTAAGGCCGACGGTATGCGGGTACAGCTTGGCGAGTTGCTCACGGACCCGCCGGGAGCGGCTCTTGGATGCAGCCTGGACGGCCTGTCTGGTGCGGGTTACAGCGCTAGTCAGGTCGCCGGTGAGAAAGTGGCATTCGGCGAGGCCGATGATGTCGAGGGTGTAGCTGCGTCCGGCTTCCGGCCCGCGGACGGCCAGGGCCTGTTGGATGGAGTCGGCGGCCTGGCCCGCGTACTGGCGTGGCTCGTGCCGGGCCAGATCCAGGAGGCGGCCGCCGGTGACGCCGTTCAGTTCGGCTTCGCCGAAGTAGCTGATCCAGTACGGCTCGTCGCGCCCTGCGTCGGCAAGGTGGTCGGCGGCTTCTTCGGTGGTGCGACGGAAGGCGCTGATGCGGCCCATCGCTGCGTATGCCCATGCCTCCCGGGTGGCGAGCATGGCACACACACGGGGCGTGGCCTGGCGTCGGATGCCGTGCTGGGCGAGGTGGACGAGTTCGAGAGCATCGCCGGGCCGGTCGAGGTAGAGCATCTGTCGGGCCATTGCGGCGAGGGCGTTTGCGCCGAAGAAGGTGTCGTTTCCTGCGTGGGCGGCGCGGAGTGCGAGCCGGTAGTAGTCCTGGGCTCTGCGCTGACTGCCAGCCTCCCACGCCATGCTTGCGGCGGCCGCGGCCAGTTCAGCCTTCCGCACCCGCGTTGAAGGAGCCATCACAGAACACTTCACTGAGGCGCACCCCGGCCGGTGACGCGCCGTCCGGTGTACGAGCGTACGCCATGGGTGTCCTTCGAAAATGCTGCGGCCCCGGGGAATCAGTCATAACGTCCCCGGGGACCGTTTATGGAGTGCCGCCTCTTAGGATGGATTCTCTATCCCTGGGCGCCATCCGACTGACAAGCCCCAGTGGATTCCGGCGCTCGCTGTGACCGTGATTTTCACGTGTTTTTTGCTACTGCCCAGGCCGATCTCGTTGTAAGTCGTCGAAGGTTCGGTCGCGCACGGGATGGTATAGGTGGTCAGTTTTCCGATGACTATCGTCGTTTTTCCCTCGCCGGTGCATTCGGTCGCTACAGAAACCGTCCCGGCCTTGATGCTCTCGATGACGGTCACTTCTTCCGACCCTGTCTTGTCTGCCAGGCGGATGATGGCCTTGGCCGAGCCAGAGATGTCGGGTGGAGTTTTCGTCAGATCGATGGGAGAAGAGGGCTGGGAAGGAGTTGCGGAGGAGGTGTTTGGGGTTTTGAGCGGTGACTCCTGGCTGTTTTGCGCTGTACAGCCTGCGATGAATAGAAGGCTCGTTGCCAGGGCGATCGTCACAGCCATACGAGTGTTGGTCAGCTTTCCCATGTGTACCAGCCGACGGTGTAGGGCGTGTAGGAGACGATAGTCGACGGCGTGGAGGTCTTGCAGTTGCTGTACACGTAGTAGCTGGTACCGGTGATTTTGCGTCGCCAAACGCCGTACTTGGCACTGACGGTCTTGTGCGGCGGGATGGTGGCGGTTACTGAATTACCCAGCTTCGCGGTCAGGGACGCCGACAGGTTGATGCCGTAGGTGACTTCTTGGCGCGAGACGACCTCGCTGAGCGAGACCTTTAGTGATCCGGTGAAGCTGATGCCGACAGTCCCCGATGCTTCGGCAGTGAAGGTGGTGCTCTCTTTGTTGCTGGTGCCGTTGTAGTTGGACTGGTAAGGGCCGATAGCGCGAATGTATCTTCCTCCGAGGTGAGTGGGCCGGTAGACGCTGTCCACTTCGCAGCGCAGTCCGTCGGCAGCGTTGCCGCTCGCTGTGTCTGTGGGAGTCGCCGGCTCGGAGGTGACAGCCGCAGGGTCCGTCGGCGCGTCGGTTAGATCCGTCTCCGAGGGATCGACCGGCGGAAGTGTCGTCAGAGTGCCATCATCGTCGTTGCCGTCAATGGAGAACCACCCTTGCAGGTCGACGATGAGCTGGATGGTGCCATCGCTCGCGTTGTAGATGCTCACCGCTCCCTGATCGCCGGGCTGGGCGATCACCAGGTCGGCCGTGGAAGTGTTCGCCTGGAAGTTGTCCACCGACGTGGTCGTCGGCATCGGTTGCCCGGTTGGCCACACGCGCAGATAGCCGGAATTCTGCTGTCCGGTCGCGGTCAGGTTGAGTACAGCTGCGCCGAAGGACGTGGGGATGCCGTCGTTACCGGCCACCATTACGCTGACGCTGCTGTTGGCCGGAATGGCCGTGGACGTACGGGTGTCGAGGAGACGGTCCTGGGCGGCGGTAAAGCCTCCGCTGCCGGAAGCGGCTTGAGCAAAGTAGCCGTAGACGTCAAGTACCACGTCGATGGACTGGGTGGCTGATCCGTTTTTGAGGGTGATCTGGCCGCCTGTGCTGACAGGGATCACCGCGCCCTGCGAGGTGGTGACGCTCTTGAACTCAACGACCGGCTGCCCGGCCGATCCGCCCGTGGCGTAGGCGTACAGGGTCCCGGCACTCCCAGGGGAGGGGACGGTGATGTTGGCGTAGACCGACCCCTCGTTGGTGATACCGCCCTTACCGTCGATCTGGACGTTCAGCGTCCCGCCGGGGGCGATCTTCGCCTGCGAGGCGCCTGTGCCGTCACGGGTGTCGACGAGTCGTGACTGAGTGACCGCAACGTAGCCGCCCGGAGAGGAGGTGCTGCCGACGGAGGTGAAATATCCGTTCACGGTCACGATGAGGTCGACGGTGCCACTGGAGTTGTAGGCGTCGATCTTTCCGTCCGAACCGACTGCCACGATGGCCGAGTTGCTTGAGTCCGCGCTGCTTGAGAAGTTGATGACGGACGCCGGGTAAGGCCTGGTTGTGCCGTCGGGCCACAGCTCCAGGTAGCTGCTGGACGAGGTGGCGTTGGCCGCAGTGATGTCCAACGACACGGCCGACACACCGGAACTGGGGACCCCGCCCTGCCCCAGTACTTGGAAAGTGTTGGTGGAAGCCGCACCAAGCGCGGTGCTGACACCGAGGGCCGAGCGGGTGTCGACGATTTTGCCAGAGGGGGAAATGGCAGAGAAGTTCCCGCTTGCGGTGTCCGCACCAGCTTGGGCGATGCTGCCCAAGCCGAGGCAGGCAAGGACCGCAAAGAACGCGACGGCCAAGGATAGGCGTCTTCGTCCGGTATAGCCGGTGTGCAACATTTATAGACCCCCCAGTTTTTTATGGACTTCGATCCCCTATGGGGATCATGTCCGGGTTGGAGGATCGTAAGGATCATTTACTTAAACGATCAATGACTCTTGGGTAAAGGGCGAATAAAGTCCATGGTCACGTGCACGAGGCCGTGGCGCGTGCCCGCGCCGAGCAGGCCGCGGAGGACGCCGGAGGATAGGCCGCCAGGCCTGTGCCGGGGGGAGCGCGGCACGGCCCGCATGGTGTTCTGCGACTCGGTCCAGTAGTCCTTGAGCATGTCGCCGGGCCACTCGGGCTCGTGCACGTCCCCGCGCGGGCCCATCTCCTGGAAGTACGGGCCCAGGTCGTACACGGGCGTGCCGTCCACGGCGTCCAGATCGGTGACATAGAGGGCGCTCTGCCCTCCGGGGCGCAGTGCCGTTAGTCTCCCGGCCATGACTTCCTATGTGCAGGTCTCGACCGCTACGCCCGCCCGTGAGGAGGCCGTCACGCTGGCGCAGGGAGCAGTGAAAGCTCGACTGGCGGCGGGCTCGCAGGTGATCGGCCCAGTGACGTCCGTGTTCTGGCACCTCGGGGAGTTCGGTGAGGGCGAGGAGTGGCGACTCCTGCTCACGACCACGACGGAGCGGTACCCGGAGCTGGAGAGGTACCTCCTGGATGCGCACTCGTGGGACAACCCGGAGGTGATCGCTGTGCCGATCGTTCACGGCGCGTCCCGGTGCCTGGAGTGGATCACGCATAGCGTGGCCCCGAAGGACTAGGCGCTCGCCCGGTCCAGGGCGTCCCGGACGGCGGGTAGTTGCCGGTGCTGACCGAGCTGAATGAGCACCGGGGCCAGGCTCTTACGGGGACGTACCGAGGCAACGCCGACCGTGAGGTCCAGGGCATCACTGGTCACCCGGGCCGGCCTCTTCCGCCTCACCGACGGTGAGGCGGGCATCCGCGAGCCAGGAAAGGTAAAGAGCCTTATCCCGGGCGTGGATGTCGTCGTATTGGGCTAGGGCCGCAGTGAGCACAGGGGCCGCTCGGAGCGGGCGGTGGAGTTCCGTCCAGCAGCGGCCCGCCATGATGTCGAGTTCCGTGTCATCCACCCACGCCGCCCAATCCGGGGCCGCTTCATCCTGCCGCTGCTCATCCAGTGCGGCTCGGGCGGCGGCTAGGGCGCGTTCGGTTTCCGCCGGCCGGTTGGCGGTGGCGCAGGCCCATGCCAGCCGCTAGCAAAGGAGGGCGGGGAGATGCAGGAACGTTCACCAGTGCGCCGGTTCATCAATGCGGGTGAAGATCGCAGCACAGAGTCGGCACGGCCTGCTGCTTGTGCTTCGCGGCCTCGGCGGTGCTGCGGCCGGCTGAGCGCTCAGGCGGCTTCCGGCATCGCTGCTCCCGCCCGGCTTCCGAGTCTCTCGAATTCCACGAAATATTCATTCGGGTAGGCTTGGTGAAGAAATGATGGCGAGAGTGTTTGAATTCACTCTTCCTCCATAGTGGGGAATGTGTGCATTCGGGCTGAGGTGGCCCGTTCTCACAGAGGGGGGTGGTGCAGAAATGAGGAAACGAAACGGCTCATTAACTGACGTGTATTCATAGGGAATCCTCGCGTCGGTGCACTCCTTGACGTCGCAGCCCATATGCAGTCGTCAGGAGGGGTCATGTCCTTCTTCGCCAGGGCGTCCTGGCCAGGAGATCACCGGGACGAGTTCGTCGCGGGCGCGCTCGCCGCGGCGGTCATCGTCGTCGTCGGCTACGCCTCGGGCATCGGCGCTCTGGCTCCTCAGACGCTGGACAGTGCGGCCCCGCCAGCCGCTCAGGCCCCGAGGGTGCCGTCCGCACGGAGCAGCTCCGGCCCCGCCGAGTCTGTCGTTTCCCCCGGCAACGCAGAGGTCGGGACGTCGGACAGCTCAGGTCTGCTGCCGGTGGCTGATATGCCCGCCGGAAACGGCGGACCCCACACCAGCCTGCCTGGTGGAAGCGGTGGAAGCGGCGGCGGAGCCGGCCCCGGCGGTGGGTCGTCCCCGTCCCCGTCCCCGTCTCCTTCCCCCTCCTCTCCAGGCACACCAGCGCCGTCTCCCAGCCCCACCAGGGCCTGCGAGGACGGTCAAGTACATCTGGTGCAGCCGTTGTTGAGCGGGGTGGTCGGTTCGGTGACTGGGCTGCTGGACGGACTTCTGGCGGGTAATTCTCCGTCGCCTTCTCCTTCCTCTTCGTCACCCGGCGACTTGGCCGCCGTATGTGTCGGTGTGGCCCCCTCTCCATCCCTTCTTGTCGGGGTGAATCCATGAGAACTCGCGCTTTGTGCACGGGACTTCTCGTCCTGCTGGCGCTGCTGTTCGGCGCCCCGACGGCGTCCGCTCACACCGAGCTGGACTCGTCCTCGCCCAAGGACGGCGCCCATCTGAAACAGGTCCCGCGCAGTGTGACCCTCGTCTTCAGCGAACCCGTGGACCTCGCTGACGTACACGTCACTTCGGGCGGGAAGCCGTTGGCCGTGGCGCGCGCGGACCGTGGGGGGCGCGGTGCCGTGACCGTCCGCCCTGCGGCGGCAGGCCAGAGGCTGCTGGTGCTGGATTGGCATGTGCTTGACATGGAGGACGGTCATCCGACGTCCGGCGCGCTGTCCTTCGGTATCGGCGCCGGTGATGCCGGAGCGTCCGCTGCACATGCCGATGCCGGCGCCGGCGCCGGCGCCGGGATGGCCGTACCCTCCGAGGCCGTGCGCGGCGTGTGGGCCGTCTCCCGCTGGGTGGGCTATCTCGCGCTCGCGCTTTTCGTGGGCGGGCTGGGTTTCCTCGCGATGCTGTGGCCGCAGGGCAGCGAGGACCGAAGGAGCCGTCGGATCCTGGCCGGCTCCTGGGCGTGCGGGCTTCTTGCGACCGTGGTGGGTGCCGGCTTGCAGGGCGCGTATGGGGCTATGGGTTCGTTCAGCGACGTGGTTCATCTGTCCACGTACACGGACCTGTTGGACAGCGAGGTGGGCGTGGTGCTGGCCTCCCGGGCGCTGCTGTGGGTGTTGGCAGCCGTTGTGCTGGCCGCGCTCCTGCAGGGCGGCGAGCGGGCCGCGCGGTCACCGGGCTGGCGGGTCGGCGCGGGCGTGTTGTGCCTGGGACTGCTACGGACCACCGGTATGGCGGGCCACAACGCCGAGGGCACTCATCCGGGCTGGGGCGCGGTCGCCGATCTGGTGCATCTGCTCAGCGTCTCCCTGTGGCTGGGCGGACTCACCTTCCTGCTGCTCGGCGTGCTGCCCCGGCGCCGTCCGGCGGAACTGTCGGCAGCGGTCACCGGCTACTCCACCCTGGCGGGAGTATCCGTCGCGGCGATCGCGGCGGCCGGAACGGTCCTGGCCTGGCAGGTGGTCGGCTCCTTCGGCGCCCTCTTCTCCACCGGCTACGGGCAGTTGCTGCTGGTCAAACTCGCCCTGCTGGCCGGAGTGTTGCTCATCGCGCAGCGCAGTCGGAGCTGGGTGCATACCCGGCTCGACATCGCCGTACTGCTGCGCGGTGACCGCGCCACCGTACGGCCCTTCATCTACTCGGTCGCGGCCGAGACGGGGCTCGTCCTCGTCGTCCTCGCCGCGACGAGTGTGCTGGTCACGGCCGCCCCCGGACGCTGACCCGCAACCCGTCCCACCCCACTCATCTCATCTCATCTCACAACGGAGGCGTACCACTATGCGCACTGACGACACCCCCGCGGCCCCGCCGCAGCACCACCAGCGTTCCCGGGTGGGCAACCGTGCACTGCTGGCCACCGGCGTGGGCGCCGGTATCGCCGCGGTCGCCTGCCTCAGCCTGCTGCAGGCGTCCGCCGGGGCCTCGGCTCCACAGACGGCCGCGCCTGCGGCCGACGCCCACTCCATGGCCATGGCGCAGCCCGCCGCGGCCAAGGCGGCCGACTACACGATCAAGATCACGGGCTACAAGTTCGCGACGCCGAAGCTGACCGTGAAGGTCGGCCAGACCGTGAAGTGGATCAACGAGGACACCGCTCCGCACACGGTCACCACCACCAGCGGTCCCGCGAAATTCGACTCGGGGAACCTGCAGAAGGGCGACAGCTGGTCGTACACCTTCACCAAGGCCGGGACGTACCAGTACTACTGCGCCGTGCACCCGGACATGACAGCCTCGATCACCGTGGCGGCCGACAGCTCCGGGGGCAGCACGGGCGGCTCCACCGGCGGCAGCACAGGAGGCTCCACGGGCGGCAGCACAGGAGGCTCGACGGGCGGTTCGACCGGCGGCACGGGCTCGGGCGGCTCCACCGGCGGCACCGGCGGCTCCACGGGCGGCTCCAGCGGCGGCACGGGCTCGGGCGGCTCCACCGGCGGTGACGGCGGCGGTACCGAGCAGTGCCACAGCGTCCAGCAGGTCCTGCTGCCGATCCTGCAGCACATCAAATCCGCCCACCTGGAGGAGTCCCCGGGCCAGCAGGTCCAGGATGCGCTGAACCTCGACAGCTACATCAAGATGCACACCGTGTGGATCGAGTCGATCCTCACCCCGGCCGTCAACGGCGGCGGCGCGACCCTCGACGACACCCTCAGCGTCCTGCTCCAGCACATCAACTCCGCCCACCTGGAGGAGTCGCTCGGCCAGCAGGTCTCCGACCTCCTCAACCCCGACGCCTACATCAAGATGCACACCGTCTGGGCCGAGCACCTGCTCGCCCCGACCACGAACTACCTCACCACGTCCTGCTGAGCGGGATCCCGCAAGACGGTGGCCGGGCCGGCCGAGTCGCAGTCGGCCGGCCCGGCCACCGCCGTCATTGTCCCCGCCCCTCGTACACCGAGGTACCCGCCATGACCACCGAAACACGTCCCACCGCCACCCTCCCGCCCGTGCCCGAGGGGCCTGCCTGGCTCCCGCTCGCCGGCACCTACACGGCCACCGTCGACCGCTGCATCGTCGAACTCACCTCCCGGTTCGGCCCGTTGGTCACCCTGCGCCGCCGCCTCACCGCGGACGACGCCACTTTGACCGTCGCGCCGACCGCCGACGAATGCGCACTGGGCCTGAAACTCACCGGCGACGCACTGGGCGGTGACGAACTCACCTTCGCCAGCACCACCCTCGAACCCGAAGCCGGAGGCTCGCGCCTGCGCGTCGCAGGCGAACTCGCCACCGGCGACCCGACCGTCCCCTCCGTCCCGGCCACCCTGACCCTGCGGGTCGTCGAACGCACCGACGACCTGCTCCTCGTCCTCGGCACCCTCCAGGTGCCCTACGGCCCGCTGCGCCGCATCACGGGCTTCACCCTGTCCCGTATCCGCCCCGCAGACCGCCTCCGTCTGCTCGTCGCCGCGGAGTTCACATGCCCCGCCTGACCTTCCTGCGCGCCCTTCTGAGCGGTCTGCTTCTGACCGCGGCCGCCCTCGTCCTGCCAGCCGCCACGGCACAAGCGGCCACCACGCACCAAGTCGTCATGTCCGGCTACGCATTCAGCCCTCGCTCCCTGACCATCACCGCAGGGGACACCGTCACCTGGGTCAACGCGGACCAGGCCCCGCACAACGTCAAGACGACCTCCGGCCCCGCCTCCGTCCAGTCCTCGATGCTCAGCAAGGGCGCCACTTTCAGCCACACGTTCACCACACCGGGGACATACGGCTACGAGTGCACGGTGCACCCCGGCATGACCGCCGTACTCGTCGTCCAGGCTGCGGCCACCCCCACCGCCCACCCGACCCGGCACCAGCACAAGTCCGCCGCATCGGCCCCCGTGGTCGCACAACCCGCCACCCCCTCTCCCCGCACCACCGCGGCGGCCAGCCACGCCGACCACACCCACGAGGCCGCCGCCCCCGCGACGACGCACAGCACACCCCCCTCCTCCGCGGCCCCGGCGCAGGAACCCGCCACCGCCACGCAGGACACCGCCTCCAGCACCCGCCCCCTCGATCCGCTCCTCCTGCTCGCCGGCGTGGTCGCGGGCATCGCGGTGCTGTGCCTACTGCTCGTCGGCTCCCGCTCCGCGAACTCTTCCGTCATTTCCACAGCGGGTGACGGCAACGCGGACAAGACCTGATCAGCGTGTGCGGCTGCACCCGGGCCCGCGCGGCAGGATCCTTCTCATGAGGATTCTGGTCATGGGCGGAACGTGGTTCTTGGGCAGGCACATTGCGGAGAATGCCCTGACGCGGGGGTGGCAGGTCAGCACTTCAACCGGGGGCGATCGGGTCGCGACGTGCACGCCGTGGAGACGATCCACGGAGACCATACGAGCCGCGCCGACCTTGAGCGCCTCGCCGAACATGGGTCAGTGGAACATGGGATTGCGCCGGAGAAAGAGGCGAAGATCGTCGCTTCTCTTTAGGTCAGCTCTCGATCGCGAGAAGCCTGATGTGGGGCCAGTCCGCTGTGTCATGACTGCTTCCCGGAGTTCGCAGCGAAGTGGGTGCCCGGCGTGAGGCAGAAGGGCTACAACGCCTGAGCGTCGGCGCACTACATGATGCCGGCCACGGATACGGCGTAGGCACCCACGACCCGCTCAACTCCGTCCCGCCACGGCGGTTCTGTGCACGAATCCGTGGTGCGTGCCAGCGCCGACCAGATCGCGGAGGACGCCGGAGGATAGGCCGCCGGGTCGTGCCGGGGAGCCCGGCACGACCCGCGTGGTGTTCTACGCCTCGGTCCAGTAGTCCTTGAGCATGTCGCCGGGCCACTCGGGCTCGTGCACGTCCCCGCGCGGACCCATCTCCTGGAAGTACGGGCCCAGGTCGTACACAGGTGTGCCGTCCACGGCGTCCAGGTCGGCGACATAGAGATCCAGGCCGTCGACCTTGAGTAGCCGCGGGAAGCTGGTCGCAAGCTGGTTCGGGCGCCGGTGGTTGCGGTGAGCGAAGGTGCCTGAGGGCTCCCACCGCGGATCGTTGCGTGGGCTGCGCGCGTGCAGGGCGACATCGTCCGGGGATGCCTCGCTGAAGTGCCAGGTGACGACCAGATGAGAAAACTCTTCCAGGCCTTTGACGACGTCCAGCGGGAACGCCGAGTTGAGCCGGATGATGGACTCGACGCCTCCCCAATTGTCATCGGCAACTTCCGTACGGCCCGCGACCACCGTGCCGATGGGTTCGATTTGTAGCGCCATGGCGTTCCCCTCATCCCTGGTGACGTGATCAATCTACGGTGCGCAGGTAGTCGGCCGCGCGGGGTTCGAGCTCGGTGGCGACCGGGAGGCCGCAGCGTCGGTAGGGGAGAGGAGTTGCCGCATCTCCACCACGCGCTGCCGGGCATGGCCGACGTCAACGGCCCGCCCTGGGGAGAGAAGAGGGCGGGCCGCAGTGCTGCGGGATCAGGCTTCGGGCTTGAGTTCCTTGAGCAGCACGGCATACAGCGGAGAGTCCGGGAAGGGCTGCCGCTCACCAACCTTCCGGTACCCCCAGCTCTCGTACAGTGCCTGCAAACGTGGCCGCTTGATGTCGACGGTGAGCACGGCAAGGGCTTCGGGCCGGTCGGCCACCAGTGCGGCGTGCAGCTGCTCCCCAAGACCCTGCTTGCGCCACTTCGGCCTGAGCATGAGTTCAGAGACGGAGAACGTGGAGGTATCGGCCGGCTCCTCGTCCAGATACTCACGCCACCATTCGCGGCCTGGCTCGCCCGGCGCCCCGTAGGTGAACCCGATGGGTTCGCCGTCCTCATAGGCCACTACGCACGCGAATCCTTCCCGGCCGCCCCAGTGGTCCACGAACCAGGGGAACCGCTGCACGAACTCCTCATGGCGCCTGTCGGCGTAGGCATCGGCGTGAATGTCGAGCAGCGTTTGCCGTATGTCGGGAAGGTCGGCATGGCCGTAGTGGCTTAGCTGAACTGCCGTGGTCAACGGGCACTCCATTCAGATCGGTAACGGTCGGCCCACTCTTGCGCCACCTTGGCAGACGGCGCATGGGTGAGAAGGTCACGGTAGAAATCGCCAAGCAGGACCCGGAGGCGGCCGGGCTGTGGGCTGCCGGACATCAGGTCGAAGACGCCCTCGGTGGAGGCGCATGCCTGTTCAGCGTCGCCCTGGTGGAGTTGGGCGACGGCGAGGTGGACCGTGGCCATCGCCCGGTTGCGCCGGTACCCCTTGGGCAGCGCGGCAAGAGCCCGGTACGAGGCGGCCTCGGCATCGGCCGGTTGTCCCAGGTACTCACGGACGATCGCAGCCAGCGAGTGGAGCTCTGCGGGCCCGTAGAACGCCACCCAGCCCGGCCGCTGCTGCTCTTGAACCTTGCCGAGGGCCTCCTCGGCGTATCCGAGAGAGCGAAGAGCCGCTTGCCGGTCCCCTTGGTGGGCGTGCCCGATGGCGGCTCGGGCATGGGCAAGGGATCCGAACAGCGGATCATGGCGAGTGATCGTGGTGGATTGCGCGGCCTGAGCGGCGGCGACGCCCTCGCCGGTGTCACCGCGCTGGTGGGCGAGGATGGCGGTGGAATTCCAGACCCGCATCTGCGCCACGGGGTCCTGTGCCATGCCGGCGAGCCGCAGCGCCTCGTTCAGGTGGGTCTGTGCGCGGTCGAGCTGGCGGGCGTCGATACAGGACCAGGCGGCCATGGCGGTGTAATCGGCGGCGACACTGAACAGGCGCTGCCTGATGCGCTGCGTTGCGGCCCTTGACTGAAGAGCGACGGCTTCTGTTGCGCCCCCGAGAGCCTTGCGTTCGAGATCGGCGTGTCCGCCACGGTTCTGGTCCAGAGCGGTCAGGCCGTCCATGCCCTTGCGAAGCCGGATCACGTCTGAGGCGCCGACGCTGGAGGGCCGAGTAGAAACTAGGGGTATGGCGACGGCGGCGACGCTACCTCCGGCGCCGGTAAGGAAGCGTCGGCGGATCACGTCGGGGTCCTCCTGCGGCGGTGCTGGCGACCCTGGCGGGTAGAACCCGAGGGCCTCAATGGGGCACCCAAATACTGCCTCCAAGGCGTTGCGCTTGGCACGGTGAGGCCAGGTAGTTTTTCCGGTCAGCCACGTCCGCACGGTGCGGTCCCCTACGCCGTCCCGCTCACCCGCGGCCAGTAGCTCAGCATTGACGGCCCTGGCTAACTCGGCCTGCTGGAAACCCCGTTCGGCCATCGCGATCTTGAGGCGGAAATTTCCGGTCACCTACTCACCGTAGCCCGGTGCTCATGACTGGTGAACGCAGCCGACCGGAAATTTCCGGTCGGCTACAAGTATCAACCCCGCCGTTTTTCCTGCCCCTCACGGGCTCCTGCCCGTTGAACTGGACGCGCATCGCGCCGGATTGCATCCCCGGCCGGCGTTGCGGGCTGGTCCCCCTACCCCAACGGGAGACGGGCCCGCCTAGGCAGACAACCACCGAGGGGCAGCGATGACGACGACGCACTCAGCGGCCCAGCAGCGCACCTGTCGACGCGCCTTTGCTGATGCCGCCGGAGGGATACGCACCCCCCACCCGCCCCCAGCGAGGGAGACGGGCCGCCGTGATGGGGGCTCAGGCTGCTTTGAGGGTGGCTACCTGTCGGGCACGTTCTTCGAGTTCACGCGCCACGGCGACGCTCCGGTACGCCGGGAGCGCCTTGAGGATGGTCTTCAGGTGTTCGTCTCCCCGGGCGCTACTGAGGGTCTTGTGCTCGTCGAGGAAGGCTCCCCATGTCTCACAGGCGGCCTCGACGTGCCGCATACGGAATTGCCGCTCACCGATCACCCCAAGGCAGTGCAGGCGCCCTTGCCGCTCCAGCGGGGACCGCACGGCGTTCGAGTGGCGCAGGGCCCGGATGGACCCCTCGGGGTCCTTCAGGTGCCAACGTACGTGCGCCTCATGGAAGAAGTAGGCGGCCTGGTCGTAACCGCCCACGGCGTCACGCCGGTTGTCGGCTCGGGAGAGCGCGTCTTCGGTCTCCTGAAGCCGGGTGAGGGCGGTGCTGCGGTCGCCGGTCATCGCCGCCGCGGCGGCCTGTTGCCCGCGCAGGAACGCCACCAGGCGCGGGCCCGCGGCCGGGGCCGCCTCGGCAGCGGAGTCCGCCAGGGCGAGCGCCTTCTTCCCGTGCCCCAGGTGCGAGGCCTGAAGGCTCATCCCGCGCAGGGTGCGGCAGAAGGTGAGGTGGTCCCCGGCTTCGCCGGCGAGATCGAGCGCCTTGCGGTAGTACTGCTGGCCAAGACCCTGCTGGTTCTCGTACATGGCCATCCAGCCCGTGAGGTAGACCAGATCGGCGGCGGCGGCCTTCATGTCCCGCTGCACGCGGTCCGTGCCGGAAGCATGCAGGTAGGTGCCCACGGAGTTGACGAGGAAGGCGGCGGCCATCGGCCGGGCGTGGCCGGCTCCCACCTGGTCCAGGATGTCAGCGATCTTGTCTGTCATCATGCGGACGGTTTCCACGTCCGAGGCCCCTATGTGGACCGTCGCCCCTGCCTGTGCCGCCTCCGTGTGCCCGGTGCGGTCGGCGATGTCCTCGAACTTCGGGACGGCCAGCGCCGCCGCGTACATGCCGGTCTTCAGCACCCCTCGCCTGGAGGGGTCCATGTCTGCGCGGCTCAGGTCGATCACTCCCGCTACGGTGTCGTGCTCGTCGGCGGGAGGAGTCTCCCAGCCGATCTCGGAGCACGTTACGGGCCTGGCCAGCAGCCGCGAGAGGGCTTCAGCGATAGCGGGCCGCGCCTCCGGTTTCGGCACGCTGCCACTCAGCCAGTGAGACACCGACGTCTTGTCGTAGTGCAGGGTCACGCCGAGTTCCCGCCCGACGGCGTTCACTCGCCGGGCGAGCTGCGCGTTCTGTACCCCTCCCGACTTCATCAGGGCCGCAAGAGCCGGGTTCGGTGTGCGTGTCCGTCGCGCCATGGAGAACCCCCGAGCTGCGTTCAACCAGTTCAACCGTCCGTCCACTCTGCTCCCTTACCCATGTTCGCGTCTCGCGGTTGGGTGATTACCGGCCGTTCGCGTCCTGGCACGGGCGGCTCGTGGACAGCCCGCCGGTCCTGGATCCCCCGAGGGGGCCGGCGAGCCCCCAGATCGACGCAAAGGCCCCACCCATGACCAGATCCAGCACCACGCACGAGAAGAGCCGCACCAACACCCCTACCCGCGCAGCGCCCATCGAGGGTCTTGCGTGCCTTGTCAGGTCGGCCCTGTGTTCCCCGAAGAGGACGTGATGACGACGACAGCCGTACGCGCGCTTCGCACGGCCCCCCGCCGCGGCGGCGACGTGCTGAACGAGCGTTTCCGCGTCACCCCCCGCCATGGCGACGGCCCGCCCCGGGCAGAGGACGCATGCCGCGTAGGAACCATGCGCCGGATCGCGGCAGCCCGGCTCAGATACTGCGGCCTTGAGGCGCTGCACGACGACGTGATGCTGATCCTCTCGGAGCTGCTGACGAACGCACTCCTGCACAGCGGCACCGCACAGATCAGCCTGGACATCACCGTGGAGAACCAGTCCCTGCGCATCGCCGTCGGCGACGGCATGCCGGGCTGCGCCGAGGTCAAGTCGGCGGATGACGACGCCGAGTCAGGGCGGGGCCTCGCGCTCGTCAAGAACCTGGTGCAGGAGAACGGCGGGGACTGGGGAACCAGCGACGCCGGGGCTACCACCTGGTGCCGCCTCAACGTGCCACCGAGGGAGGGACCGTGACGGCCCCGGACACCTTCCCGCGCTGGGATCACTCAGTGCGGCCGGCGGACGCGCCTCTCGATGAGGACCGTGCGCTGGCTGCTGTCCAACCCGAGAAGAGAGACAGACCCCCCGTGCGAACCCCGATCGAGCCGGGCTTAGTGCCTTACGTCACCCTCAGAGAAGGGGAAGAAGGCGCCCCGGACACGCTGGGCATCGTCCGTGAGTGGCCCAACAACCATCCGCGATTGCGTTACCTGGATGAGGGACCCGACGACCGAGACGTGCGGGGTGTGCTGTGGGCGCGGTGTTCGCAGGCCCGAAGAGATCAGCACCACATGCCGACCGGGAAACCGCGGTGGAAGCTCATGCACCCGGCGCGGCAGCGGGAAACGATGCAGGCGATGCTCTGCCAGGTGTGCGTGAGGCCCGCACGAACACCGCTGGGCTTCGTCTTCCTGGCCGGACCCGACGCGCCTGAGCGGTCATCGGTCCTTACGGCCCAGCCGCCGGTGTGCAGAAAGCACATCGCCTCCGCGGCCCGTCTGTGCCCGCACCTTGATGGCCGGCCCGTGGTCTACCTGGCGCAGAGCGCACCCCTGTACGGGGTGCACGGCATCGTCTACGGCTACGGCCGCGACGGCATCCACGTGGCTGCCAGACCGGACGGTCCGCTGCCGTACGGGCACGCCAACACGCGGACCTTCCTGGCCTCCCAACTGGTCCGCCGGTTGACCTCGTTTCGCACCGTCGACCTTGAAGAGCTGACGCGGGAGCTGTCTCCGTCGGTCGCGTAGTGGCCGGGATGCTCTTCCGTTGCTCTTCCGCGCTAGCCGTCCAGCAGGCACAACCCCGCCCCGGTACCCGTTCCCCCACATCCCTCGCGAGGACACCCCAGATGCACTCCGCACCCACGCTGTCTGATGCCGCCCAGGGCGCGTTACAGGGGTGTTCTGATGGCCGCTAGTGACATGTCCCTGATCATGCATGTGGCGGGCCGTGATGATGATCTGCGGTTGGCTCTGGAAGATCTCCAGGTCGGCCGCTGGCTGTCCACCAAGAACCTGCTCGCCCACACGGACAGTGGGGCGCTGCGTACCTCCCGCAGCCAGGTCCTGGCGGCTGTCGCCGCGAACGGGTTCGCCGTCGACGCCTGGTGCCTGGAGGAACCGGGTAGCGCTGACGCGCTGATGATGCGGGCAAGGGTGCTGGCCCAGCGGGCGCTGAACGCTCACCGTGACGGCGCGGACCGCCACGCCCTCTCCCCGCTGATCGACGCAGCCCTCAGGGCCTGCTGGGACGGCACTCGCCGCTGGCCCTACGACCCGGTGTTCTGGGTGTGTCTGCTGTCCCTGGCCCAGTTGGACATCGATCCCCGCCGCAGGATCCGCGTGGAGCACTGGGCGCATCCGCCGGAGGCGCTTCTGCCGCCGGGGCCATGGCCCCTGCTGTGGGAGGCGAACAGACGCGACCCGGGCAACCGGGAGGCCTACCACCGGATGCTTCAGTGTTTTCACGCCCGGGGCAACGGCGCGGTCGATTTCACGCGGTGGGTGTGCTCCGTGGCGCCGACAGGGTCGGTACTGCTGACCTTGCCCCTCTACGCCTACGCCGAGGAGTACCGCAGCCGCACGGCCGGCGGCCAGGTCTCCAGCTCCCTCGGCTTCTGGACCAACGAGCTGATCCAGTACCACGTCGCCCGCGCACGGGACGGATGGTTCGCCTACGTCACCGACCGGGCCGACTGCTCCCTGCTGGACCTCAACCACCTGGCCTACGCGTTGACCGCCTCCGGCCTGCCGGGCGCAGGCGCGGTGTTCGAGGCGATCGGACCGTACGCCACGCGCGCGCCGTGGGCGCAGCTCAGCGAGAGCGGCTGGTGGCAGGAGGAGTTCCTCAAGGCCCGTGCCTTCGCCCTGAAACAGAAGGCGTGAGGCCGATGAGAAGTCGAGCACCCCCGGCCCGCGACGCGCTCCCGGCAACACCCCACGGTTTCCCGGGCTCGCGAAGCGGTCCCGGCAACACCCCACGGTTTCCCTTCGATCCAGAGGACTTCTCACGGTGTCTGCAAGAACTGCCTCCCACCGGCTGGGTGACGACAACGCTGTTCTGGCCGGACTGGGCTACCACGCTGTGCTGGCGCGCCGCATGGGCCCGTTCGGGAACTTCGCGATCAGCTTCTCCGTCATCAGCATCCTGTCCGGCTGCATGACGCTGTACGGCTTCGGCCTGAACACCGGCGGCCCGGCCGTGATCATGTGGGGCTGGGCCGGTGTCGGCCTCATGGTCCTGCTGCTGGGCCTGTCGCTCGGTGAGGTGGCCTCCGCCTACCCCACCTCCGGTGGCCTCTACTACATGGCCCACCGCCTCGGCGGTCCCCGCTGGGCGTGGGTGACGGGCTGGCTGAACCTGCTCGGGCTGCTGGGCGCGATCGCCGGTATCGACTACGGCGCCGCTCTGTTCGTGGGGGCGCTCGCCAACCTTCAGTGGGGATTTGCGCCGACACCGCAGAAGACCATGGTGATCTTCACCGTGATTCTGCTGCTGCACGCCGTCCTCAATACGTTCGGCGTGCGCCTGGTCAGCCTCCTGAACAGCATCAGCGTGTGGTGGCACCTGCTGGGCGTCGGCGTCATCGTCGGCACGCTGTTCATCGCCCCCGTCCCACACCAGAGCGCCGACTTTGTGTTCACGCACTTCAACAACGGCACCGGTTTCGGCAACGGCCTGTATGTGACCGCGCTCGGCCTGCTGCTGGCGCAGTACACATTCTGCGGCTACGACGCTTCCTCCCACCTGTCGGAGGAGACCACCCAGGCCCAGATATCGGCTCCCAAGGGCATCGTCCGCTCGATCTGGGTGTCGTGGATCGCCGGGTTCATTCTGCTGGCCGGGCTGACCTTCTCCATCCAGGACTACGCCGGGACCCAGGGCAGCGCCACCGGCGTGCCGCCCGCGCAGATCTTCCTCGACGTCCTCGGCCCCACCGGCGCCAAGATCCTCATGCTGATCGTGATCGTGGCCCAACTGTTCTGCGGCAACGCCGAGACCGCCGCAGCGAGCCGGATGGTGTTCGCCTTCTCCCGTGACGGCGCCGTCCCCTTCGCCGCCACCTGGCGGCGCGTCAGCACTCGCACCCAGACCCCCGTCGCCGCGGTGTGGCTGGCCGCCGGCGTCGCGCTCGTCCTGGCGCTGCCCTCGCTGTACTCACCCACCGCCTACGCCGCCGTCACCGCCATCAACGTCATCGGCATCACCCCCGCCTACGCCATCCCCGTCTACCTGCGGCTGCGCGTCGGCGACAGGTTCCAGCCGGGCCCCTGGCACCTCGGCCGCTGGAGCAAGCCGGTCGGCTGGACCGCCGTGGCGTGGGTCGCGTTCGTCACCGTCCTGTTCTGCCTGCCCCAGGTCTCCCCGGTCACCGTCGACTCGATGAACTACGCAGGCGTCGCCCTGATCGCGGTCCTGCTCCTGGCATGGGTGCTGTGGGTCACCCGCGGCCGCCGCACCTACAAGATCCCCCTCCTGGGCAGCACCGTCCACCACAACGCCCTCTCCGACGAGGTCATCTGATGAACGACCAGCACACCGACCTCCCGGCCCAGCTCACGGGCCTGATCTCTCCGGACGCCTTACGGGCCGCAGTGAAACGCGGAGAGATCACCACCCTCATGCTCGCGGTCCCGGACATGCAGGGCCGGGCCAAGGGCAAGATCCTCAGCGCGCCCGTCTTCGTGGAGCGGATGAATGCCGAGGCGGAGATGTGCGCCTACGTCCTGGCCACCGACGTCAACATGACCCCGCTCGGCGGGTTCGACCTCACCGGCTGGGAGCAGGGCTACGGCGACCTCGGCGTGACGGCCGACACAGCCAGCATCCGCCTGCTGCCCCACTTGCCCGGCAACGCCCTGGTCATGGGGGATGTCTTCCACCACGATGGCAAGCCTGTCGAGGTCGCCCCGCGCCAGATGCTGCGCACGCAGCTAGAGCGGCTGGCCGACATCGGCTACCACGTCGCGGTGGGCACCGAGGTGGAATTCCTGCTCTACCAGGGCACGCCGCAGGACGCGCACCAAGCCGGATACCAAGGGCTGCGCCCGGCGTGGCCGCACAATCTCGACTACGCCCTCGGGCATCCTCCGCAGGCCGCTGACTTCTTCCGCCACCTCCACGACGCCCTCCAAGATGCCGGCATCCCCGTCGAGGCGATCAAGACCGAAGGCGCTGCGGGCCAGGTGGAGGTGACCTTCGTCTACGGGGACGTGATGGCGGCTTGCGACGCCTACACCGCCTTCAAACTGATCGTCGAGGACCTGGCTCAGCGGCACGGCATGACAGCCGCCTTCATGGCGGCACCCGCCACCGGCGTGGGCAACGGGCTCCACCTGCACCTGTCGCTGTGGTCCCCGCACGGCAACGCCTTCACCTACCACCGCGGCGACGATCTGCCCCCGGTGATGGAACGGGCCATCGCCGGCCTGCTCTCCGGGATGCCGCACCTGGCCCCGCTCTATGCCCCCACCCCCAACTCCTACAAGCGGTACGCCCCGTACACCTTCGCTCCCACCCGCTACACCTGGGGCTTCGACAACCGCGGCTGCGCCGTCCGCGTCACCGGCGCCGGTGAGAACGCGCACCTGGAGATCCGCCTGCCCGGCGCCGACGCCAACCCCTACCTCGCCCTGAGTGCCGCTTGCGCAGCCACCATCCACGGCCTCCAGGACCACCCTGATCTGCCGCCACCGTGCGCGGGTGACCCGTACACGGTGGCCGACGTGGCTGCCGTGCCGGTCGATCTCACGGAAGCCGTACGCGGCTTCGACGGACACAAGATCGCGCACGACGCTTTCGGTGAAGGCGTCGTGCGCCACTACGCCCGCGCCGCCCGCGCCGAACTCGACTGGCACCGCAGCCGCGTCACCGACACAGAACGGCAACGCGGCATCCGCTGAACACCTGCCGCCGGGTGAGTTCCCCCCTCTCGGCGGCAGGGCCACAACATCCTCGTTCCCCCCCGGAGGGTGGGGAACGAGGGCCCCGGCTCCCGGCCCTGACACGGCCGGGAGATGGTCCGAGCCTTGGTGGGTCCGGACCCGTCCTGGTCCCCGCCGGGTGGTGCCGGCGGGAACCAGGACAACACCCCTCACCCACACTCCCGACAGCCTTTACGGCGACGGGACACAACAACCACTGAGTGACCAATGCCCCCGGCGCGGGGACAACTGCCCTACTTGTGAATCCCCACGGGCAGGACATGACCCGCGCCGGTTCCAGTTGAAGTCCCACCGACAAAGGAGCCGATGTGACGATCACTCCCGAAGCACCCGCCGAGTCCGCTGTTCCCGAGTTCCTTGAACTGGAGATCACGGGCAGGTGTCAGCTCACCTGCCCGTCCCTCTGCTACGCGAAGGCGGGTCCCACCGAGGGGCACGGCAGCATGACGACCGACGATTGGAAGCGGGTCATCAGCGAGGCCGCCGAGATCGGCGTGAAGAAAGTCCAGTTCATCGGCGGTGAGCCGACCCTTCGCCCCGACTTCGAGGGCCTCGTGCACTGCGCCCTGGTGCTCGGGCTCGACGTGCAGGTCTACAGCAACGTGTACCGCGTGAGGCATGAGCACTGGGAGCTGTTCGGGCATCGGAAGGTGTCCCTGGCGACGTCGTACTACAGCGACGTGGCGGAGGAGCACGAGCAAGTCACGGGCCGGAAGGGCTCGCACGCCGCGACCAGGGCGAACATCATTGAGGCCGTTCGCCGCGGCAGTCCGCTTCAGGTCGGCATTGTCGAGGTGTTCGACGGGCAGCGTGTGACGGAAGCCCGTGAGGAGCTGCTCGCCCTGGGCGTCGGCCGGGTGGGTACGGACCGTGTCCGCAGCGTCGGGCGCGGCGAGACGCATGAACCGAGCGTCAGCGACTTGTGCGGCAACTGTGCGAAGGGGCGGGCTGCCGTCATGACCGACGGTACGGTCACGCCGTGCGTGCTGGGCCGCTTCCTCGGCACGGGCAACGCGAGGGCCGACGGGCTTGCAGAAGTGTTCGGCGGACAGATGTGGGCGGAGACTGCGGCCAGGATTCCGCCGCGCGCGGGGGCGTGTCCGCCTGACGACTCGGGCGACTGCGATCCGTCGAACACCGAAGCCTGCGAACCTGCTTACTAGGCCGAGGAGGACGAAGACGATGAAGTGGCTACCCCTGGCCCGGCGTCTGGCGCACGAGGTCGTACGGCCGGAGTCCCGTTGGCACACCGCTGTGGCCACCGTGCCGCGACACCAGTTCGTTCCGCGCTGGTGGGAGGCAGCCGACGACGGCCGGTGGATGCTGCGCGACGGCGGCGGCGATGTTCAGACGTGGCTGGAGACCGTCTACTCCGATCAGACGCTGATCACCCGAGTCGACGCTGTCCATGCCGACACCGTGGCCGGCCCCGACGTGGACATACCGGTCGAGGGGGCGCCCACCTCGTCGTCGACGTTGCCCAGCCTCGTCGTACGGATGTACCGGCACGCGATGATCGACGATCGTCATCGGGTGCTGGTCACCACGGGCAGCGGCTACGGTACGTCCCTGGCCTGCGCGCGGCTCGGCGATGACTGGGTCACGAGTGTCGACGTCGACGAACAACTCGTGACGACGGCCAAGGACCGGCTGAAGCTGTGCGGCTATCAGCCACAGGTGGAGGTCTGCGACATCACCGGGACCCTGCCCGGCAGGTACGACCGGATCGTTGCCACCGTGTCGGTGCGGCCCGTGCCGCTCACCTGGCTTCACGCGCTGCGGCCGGGCGGCCGACTCGTGACGACGATCGCCGGCACCGGGATGATCCTGACCGCCGACAAGAACGCAGACGGCGGCGCCACGGGACGAATCGAGTGGGACCGTGCCGGGTTCATGCAGACCCGAAAAGGTTCCGTCTACGAGCAGCCGCCGGGGGACACGTGGAAGGGAGCAGCGACAGACGACGGGGAGGAGATCACCACCAGCCGGTATCCGCTGCTGTATCCGCCCGATGCGTGGGACGTCATGTCGATGGTGGAGCTGAAGGTCCCCGGCATCGACTACCGGCGCGAGGTGGACGGCGACGCGCGCACGGTGTGGCTGCTGCATCCCGATGGCTCGTGGGCCCGCGCCACGGCGTCCGGACGCCTTGAGTCGCCGACCGTGCACCAAAGCGGTCCCCGGCGTTTGTGGGACGAGCTGGAGCGGGTTCGCAACCGCTTGAACCGGGAGGGGGCCCTTCCGGTATACGGCGCCCGGGTGACCATCACATCGGACGGCGCAACCACCCTGACCCGTGGCGGTTGGACCATCACCCTCTGATCCACGGGGTGGGACGGCGCTCCGCCCTGTCCACCCCGCCGCAAGACTCACGGCCGGCCCGTGCCGGTCGTGAGCCCCCCGGAGGCTCGGGGCGGGTCCACGACGCCCGCGCCGGTGGGCAGGCCAGACCCCGGCGCGGGATGCACCACCCGAACGGCAACGACAACCCCGACGAGAGGGAAGGTCATGACCGTCACTCTGGAACAGCCCGCCACCACACGGACGCGGGACCCGAAAGAACTCCTCAACGCGGTGGCTCCGCACATCACCGAGCTGACCGTGAACGTCTTCGACTCCGGCATGAGCTTGTGGGACCGCGAGATCGCCCTGCTGCTCCGCGACCACACCATGGTCCGGGACATGGCCGAGCGGATTCTCGGCAACGCCGTCACGTACACCATCGGCTGCATCGAGCACCCCGAGGCACACCTGGGTGTCGGCAAGCTCGTGGACATCGGCGTGCATCAGCTCATCCTCGACACCCCCGTCTGGTGGGGGATCTGCCGGCTCTACAACGGTGGCGCCTACAAGCACCATGCGCCGTTCGTTGAGCGCCACGGCGCATGGCCTGTGCCTGCGGACCGCGGAGTTCCTGACGTCCATCGGATTCGCGGTGGATGAGGAGCTGTGGGCCATCGACGGTGCGGACTGCTCGCCGTGCGACAACAAGGTCCCCGACAGCCACTGACCGGCTACAGTCGCCCCCGTCCTCCCGTGAGGGCGGGGGCGATGCGCCACCACACACAGAGGAACCACTGTGCCCGTACCGCACGACATCGCAGCCGAGACCGAACTGTGGGACACCTTCGCCGAGTCCGCCTTCAAGCCGGACGCCGAGCCGACGTTCTGCTGGACCCAGTACGCCGGTCACGGCCCCGGCCCCGAACTGCTGGGCGGTCCGCGCCGCGTGCTGGAGATCGGCTGTGGCACCGGCCGCGCCCTCGCGTTCCTTGCCGGGCAGGGCATTGAGGCCCACGGCGTCGACCTCTCCCCGGTCATGGTGAAGAAGACCAGCGAACGGTGGGCCGACACCGGGGCCGTCTTCCACCACGGGGAAGTCCTGGACTGGCTGGCCGGATGCCACGACCGCTACGACGCCGTGTACTCCATCTTCGGAGCAGCCTGGTTCACCAACCCTTCCCGTCTGTTCCCCTTGGTGCACGGCCGCCTCAACCCCGGCGGAGTGTTCGTCTTCTCCCAGCCGCCGGCCATCCCTGGCGCGTACGGCCCGCAAGGCATGTACAAGGGCGGCTTCGCGGGCAAGGCGATGTTCACGTACCGCTACAGCTACAAGCCGGCCGTGTGGGAACGGTTGCTCACGCGCGCCGGATTCGCCTCCGCCCAAGCCGAGTTGATCGACCCGCCGAAAGCCGGGCACATCGGGACACTGATCGTGCGCGCACGCCGCTAGTTCGACCCCTTGTGCGGCCCCGTCCGCCCGCTTCCCCCCATGGTGGGCGGGCGGGGCCTTATCCATCCTCCTGGCCCGCACTCAGCACGTCTGACTCACCTGTCTTCTGGAGCACCTCCGTGCCGACGCACCGCCTGACCGAAGTTCCCGCCGACGCGCTCAAAGCGATCGAAGCCGTAGCCGGGCCCGTCCTCGACGTCGAGATGCTCTCGGCCGGCTACAACAGCGAGATCGCTGCCCGCTTCCACTTCACCGGCGGCACGGTCTTCGTGAAGGGGCTGAGCCAAGACCACCCGCGGGTGTGGACGCAGCAGCGCGAGGCCGACGTCAATCCGCACACCGGCGGCATCGCCCCGGCCCTGCGGTGGCACATCCAGCAAGGCGGATGGAACCTCCTCGGATTCGAGGACCTAGGCGGCAGGCACGCCGACTACTCGCCGGGCTCCCCGGACCTGGAACTCGTCCTTCAAGCAATGTGGCGCCTGGCGCCGCTCGGCGCGCCGTCGTCGGTCGAACTCAAGACGATGCCTGCGCGGATGAGCGGGCACGTCGGCGATCCGGAAGAGGCGCGGCTGTTCGGCGGGGCCCACCTGCTGCACACCGACTGGAATCCGCAGAACGTCATGATCGTCGACGGCATGGCGCGGCTCGTCGACTGGGCGTGGGCCTCTCGCGGCGCCTCGTGGATCGACCCGGCGCTGTGGGTGATCTGGTTGATCGCCTCGGGCCACAGCGTGAACAGCGCCGAAAGCCTGGCCGGGCAGCACCCGGCATGGGACAGCGCGCCGGTTCGTTCCATCGACGCGTTCGCCCAGGCTCAGCGCCGGCTCTGGGAGACGATCGCGAGCGCCGACGAGCCGGACGAGTGGACACACAAGCTGCACGCCGCCGCGCGGGCCTGGGCAGAGCGGCGGCAGTGACGGCCGCTGACGGCCCGACGTACGGCGGCCCCCGCCGACGTCGCGTCGTTGGCGGCGTAAGACTCGCGGCCGGCCCGTGCCGGTCGTGAGCCCCCCGGAGGCTGGGGGGGGAGGGGGAGGCCGGGCCCGCTGGTGGGGGGGATGGAGAGTGGTCTGTGGTGTCAGGCTGCTGGTGCCTGTTCGACGGGCTGCTCGACTCCGAGGACGCGGCGGAGGTCGGCGGTGACGACGCGGAAGGAGCGGCCGGCCCGGACGACCTTGCACGGGAACTCACCGCTTCGAGCCAGCTGATAGGCCGTGGTGCGGCCTATCCCGAACGCCTTCGCTGCCGTCTCGACGTCGATCGTCGGTGGAAGGCTGAGTAGGTTGCCGACGGTGAGCTCCTGGGGCCCCGTGCTTGCCTCGTGGCTCATGCTCGCGTCACTCCCTGCCGTGTGATCCCGCTGCGCACTACTGCGCACGACTACGCGCACTACGACATCGCTTGCTATGGATCAACAGGTGGCGTACGTTGCCGACTAGGCGACTATGCAGAAGTACGCGCAAACTGCGCAGTGGAGTCGGAGGAGAGGCATGCCCGGACCGCGACGTGCTGGCGGTATATCGAAGCGCTGTGAGTGCCGCGACGAGGGCGGCCGACGACTCGGCGCGAAGTGCCCACAGCTGCCGAAGCGCAGCCACGGGAACTACCAGCTCAGGCAGGAACTCCCGCCGGACTCTCACGGCAACCGGAAGACGTTCCGGCGTACCGGCTACGCCACCAGCAAAGACGCTCAGGGCGACCTCGACAAGATCCGCGCCATCCTTGATCTGGTCGACGAGGGGGACCCTCACCGCGGTCACCAGATCACGGATCTCCTGGTGAGGGTGATGAGTGACCGGGCGAGCATCCCGGACGCGGCGGAGGTGAAGCGGCGTCTGGCTGGCGGGGTGGCACTCGACAGTGACATGACGGTCGGGGAGTGGCTCGATGCGTGGGTGGCGGCGAAGAAGACGAAGCGGCGCACGACCTCCGGGTACGTCTCGCATATCCGCGTTCACCTGAATCCGGGCCTGGGGCACTACCGGCTCGACCGGCTCAACGTCGGCCATGTGCAAGCGTTCGTCGACGCCATCGACGGCCAGAACGAGGTCATCCGAGCGGAAAACGCTGCGCGCCGGGAGCAAGAGGCGCGGTGCAAATGGCGTCCTGGGACGAAGGGTGGCCGGCCGTCACCGGAGGTCTCCGCGCGCCTGGCGGCCGAGCGGGAGAAGCTCCAAGCGATGCCGCCTTACCGCAAGGTCACCCCTGGGGCGGCGACGAAGCAGCGCATCCGGGCGACACTGCGGGCCGCACTCAACGCGGCGATCCGGAAGCAGCTGATCACGTTCAACCCGGCCGAGTGGGTCGAGCTGGAGTCCGGGAAGCGCCCGAAGGCGAAACTGTGGACGCCGAACCATGTCGCGCACTGGCGGCGTACCGGTGAGAAGCCGTCAGCGGTCATGGTGTGGACGCCCGATCAGCTCGGGGTCTTTCTCGACGAGGCCGAGGGCTCCCGCCTCTACTCGTTCTTCCATCTGATCGCCTTCCGCGGGCTCCGCCGCGGTGAGGGAGTCGGGCAGGACTGGCGGAACGTCGACCTGGACGCCGGGCTCATCACGCCGGCGAAGGCACTCGTCGTCGACAACTGGGAGGTGTTTGAGGACGACCCGAAGACCGAGGAGTCGGCTGCGACGATCGCCCTCGGCTCCCTCAATGTCGCTGTTCTGCGCGAGCATCGAGAACGACAGCGCGTCGAACGGGACGAGTGGAACCGGCACGCGGCCGAGGAGCGCGCGAGGGGGAAAGACGTCGCGGACTGGGCGGACACCGGCAAGGTCTGGACTGACCTTGACGGCACATGGCTTCACCCCGAGAAGGTGTCCGACGAGTTTCGCCGATCTACAGGCGGGCGGGACTGCCGCCGATCAACCTCCGCGACCTCCGCCACCTGGCGGCCACGCTGACACACGCCGGCGGCGGCGACATCTTCGCTGTGAAGAAGGTGCTCCACCACTCCACGATCCAGCTCACCGGCGACACGTACACCGAACTCCTTGAGGAGGTCGACCGGGATATCGCGGAGAAGGCGGCGTCCCTCGTCCCGCGCGCCCGGCGAGCGAGCGCTGCCAGGCCGCCAGAGGCGGAGGAGGTGGCGGGTGAGGAAGACGAGGACGGCGATCCGACGGCGGCGTAGGGCCTTGCGAGAGCAGCGACGCGGCACTCTCGTTGCCGCATGCCGGCGTACACGCGAATGTGCTCAACCGGTGGACCGTGCGTGGCCGATCCAGCCACCGTGATCGCGGACTGGCAGTGGCATCACCGCAGCGTGATCTCCTCTCCGATTGACTGCTCGCGGGCGGCGGCGACGACCAGGGCCGTGGCCGCGGCGTCCTGCGCTGCCACGCCGACCGACTTGTAGAGGGTGATCTGGTCCGGTGTGGTGCGCCCCGGTCTGCTGCCGGCGATGAGTTCGCCCAATTCGGCATGCACGTGAGTGGCTGTGATGAGGCCGGCGCGGATCGGCATGAGCAGGTCATTGCTGCCCGCAGGAAGCGGGGCAAGTACGGCCTGGCGCGATTCGACGCACACCAGAGCCTCTGTGACCGTGGCGTCGTCGATCTCGCGGCCGGCCGGGTTGTATCCCACAGACGTGATGTGTACCCCGGGTGTCAGCCAGGACCGGCGGATCACGGGGTCAACGGCGTGCGTCGTCGCGGCGGCGATGTCCGCGCCGTCGAGCGCCGCGGCGTAGCTGGAGACGGCCTGCACTTCGCCCTCCAGTACGGCTGAGAGTTCCGCGGCCAGGACAGCGGCTTTCGCCGGATCCCGGCCCGCGATGCGGATCTGTTGGATCGGGCGGACCCGACAGATTGCGCGGGCGTGGGACCGGGCCTGCACGCCGGTGCCCAGCACCGCCAGGACGGTCGCGTCCTCTCGGGCCAGCAGGCGCGCCGACAACGCGGAGCAGGCACCGGTGCGCGCTGCGGTGATGGCTGTACCGTCCAGCAGCGCAGTGGGCTCGCCGGTGTCCGGATCGAACGCCACGATCAGCGCCTGATGTGTAGGCCGCCGTGCCCCGTCGTTGTTCGGGAAGAGTGACACCAGCTTGGTCATCAGCACCCCGGCCGACGGCAGGAAGCCCGGCATGGCCGCCAGGAATCCATCGTGTTCGGGGACCAGGGCGGCGCCTCGGTCGGGGACCGAGGCGCGGCCTGCACTGAGGTCTGCCATCGCCGGGGCCAGGGCATCGATCAGCGAGTCCATGTCGAGCAGGGCCTCGACCTGCGAGCGGCCCAGAACAAGCATGCGCCTCAACCTCCTGATGCCGGTCGTCCGGTCGGGGACCCGTACAGCGAAAGCGTCGACCGCAGTCCCCATTCCCCCGGCTACGACACGCCGTTGCTCGTGGATACGCTCATCCGTACGCGCCTGAGCACATCAGCGTGTACGCCGACACCGCAGGTCACAGGCCTTCTCTGCTCGCCCCGTGCTCGCCCGAACACCCCGTCACGGGCTATCAGAAGTCGAAAGAGGCCGTCACGGCGGTCGCCGACGCGGACAGTCCGATAGGCTTGTGACCTGCACTCTTCGGCACGAGTCGACACGGTGCGTCAGTTGGTGTCACAAGGGCCAACGATCTTCCAGCCGTCTCATAATCCGTCGGCCGTGGGTTCGAGTCCCACCCGCCCCACCTGCACAGGCTTCTGACCTGCGGAAACGTTTGTTTTTGGGTGGCGGATCGTCAACTTTGCCTGGGCGGACTGAATCCGCTGCGCGTGAGTTCGGAGTCCAGTGGCGTTCTGGAGGTTCCAAGCCCTCTGACCTGCGGTGGTATGGGTGATCGGGGTTGTCGCTCGCAGTCCGGACGACTGCCCTGAGTATCGATGCCAGGATCCAGGGGCCGTACAGGGGCCGGGATGGCGCGGCCGTGTCCGGACGACGGTGTCTCCGGGCCGATGGTGCGGCTGGTGTTCAGTGGCAGCAGGCGGCTGTTGAGAGAGCGTCTGGCGACGGCCGAGCGGTCGAGGAAACGGCCCGAAGAGGAAACGGCGAACGCAGGTGTAGCGGCTTGTCGGACGAGCAGTGGGCGTTGGTCGAGCCGATGATCACGGCCTGGAAACAGGACCGGGTGAGCCGGTCGGAGACGGGAAAGCCCGGCACCTGTGGTCTCCGGGAGGTCGTGAACGCGGTCTTCTACCAGAACCGGGGGCTATGGGTGGCGTTGTCCGCCCCATGATCTGCCGGGCTGATCGGTGGTGTCCTACTACTCCGGGGCAGCCTTATGAGCTCCCGTCGGCGAGGCCGGTGCGGTGGGCGAGGACCACCAATTGCACGCGGTCGCGGGCCCCGAGTTTGGTCAGGAGGTGTCCCACGTGGGTCTTGGCGGTTCCGTGGGTGATGTACAGGCGCCGGGCGATCTCGGAGTTGGACAGGCCCTCGGCGACCAGGACCAGCACCTCGCGTTCGCGTTTGGTGATGCCTGTCGGCATCGGGGGCGCGGGGGCGGACCGGGCGGCGAACTCTTTGATCAGCCGCCTGGTGATGCGCGGGGCGAGCAGCGCGTCCCCGGCGGCGACCACGCGGACGGCGGCGAGCAGATCCGCCGGCGGGGCGTCCTTGAGCAGGAAGCCGCTGGCTCCGGCGCGCAGCGCACCGTAGACGTATTCGTCTAGGTCGAAGGTGGTGAGCATCAGTACCCGTACGGTGCCGGTGCTCGTGATGAGTCGGCTGGCCTCGATGCCGTCCATGTCGGGCATCCGGACGTCCATCAGGACGACGTCGGGGTGTGTGTCGAGGGCGAGGGCGACGGCTTGGCTGCCGGTGGCCGCCTCGCCGACCACTGCCAGGTCCGGTGCGGTGCCGATGATGCCGCACAGGCCGGCGCGTACCAGGGCCTGGTCGTCCGCCACGACGACGCGGACCGTCATGCGGGCTCCTTGGTGGAGTCCCGGGCGGTGAGCGGCAGTTGGACGCTGACCTGGAAACCGCCCCCGGGCACCGGTCCGGCCCGGAAGCCGCCCCCGCACATGGCCGCCCGTTCCCGCATGCCGATGAGCCCATGCCCTGGCCCCGTGTGGCCCGGGCGGCCCTGCCCGTGGTCGGTGATCTCGATGAGCAGTTGGTCCGGCCCGTAGCTGATGCGGGCGCCGGCGCGGGAGGTCTCGGCGTGCTTCACCACGTTGGTGAGGGCCTCCTGGACGATTCGGTACGCCGATGTGTCGATCCCGACGGGCAGGGCGCGCCGGTTGCCAGTGATCGTCAGCTCGACCTGTACGCCCGCTTCGGCCGTGGAAGCCAGCAGTCGGTCCAGGTCGGCAAGACCGGGGGCCGGAGCGAGCGCGGGGGCGGTGTCCTCCGTACGCAGCACGCCGAGCAGCCGCCGCATCTCGGTGCTCGTCTCGCGGCCTGTGGTCTCGATGACGCCGAGTGCGGCGCGCGCCTGGTCGGGTCGTTCGTCGATCACCAAGTGACCGTAGCCCGCCTGGACGGTGATCACGCTCATGCCGTGGGCCACCACGTCGTGCAGCTCCCGGGCGATCCGCAACCGTTCCTCGGCGATGGTCTGCGCGAGCAGTTCCCGCGCGTACCCGCGCCGTTGGCGTACCGCGTAGCCGGTCGTCCAGGCGGTGACGAGCACCAGCCCGAAGGGGACGATCCCGCCGCGGTGCGTGAAGTCCGGCAGTGCGGTGGCCACCGCGCCGGAGAGGGAGAGTGCGAGCGCGACCGCCGCCGTACGGATGCGGCAGCCGGTGGCCACGAGGTACAGCGCCCACGCCATCGGCCCCGACGCCAGGAATCCGAGTGTCCCGCCCGGCGGGACCTCGGCCAGCGGGGCCAGCCAGAAGGCCGTCAGTGCCGCGCCGAAGGCGGCGAGCGGACGGTGCCGGCCGACTGCCCATGCCGCTGTGAGCAGTACGGCTGCGGCGGCTGCAGCCACGAGCCGAAGGCCGGTGCCGTGGCTCGGCAGAGCCCAGGCCGACAGGCCGTACGCGGTGGAACCCGCGAGTTCCAGCGCGAGCCGGTGCCTGGGCCGTAGCCGTGCCGGCAGCGGGGGACGCGGATCAGGACGCATGGCCCGAGCGTAGGCACGCGGGAAGGGCGGGGGCATCGGCCCTGCGGCGTATGCCTCCAGGCAGATGCGCCGGGTACCGCCCGCCCGTCACCTTGAGGGCCTCTTACGACTGGAGAAGCCTGGTGACCAACGATTCCCTCACAGCGGCAGCGTCCGCTGTCGGCCTCAGCAAGACCTACGGCGAGGGCGGGACCCACGTCACTGCCCTGGACAACCTCGGTGTCGAGTTCCTGCGGGGGCGGTTCACCGCCATCATGGGTCCGTCCGGCTCCGGCAAGTCCACCCTGATGCACTGCATGGCCGGCCTGGAACCGGTCACCGCGGGCTCTGCCCGGATCGGCGACACCGAACTGGGTGGCCTCGACGACAAGCGGCTCACCGCGATGCGCCGGGACCGGATCGGTTTCGTCTTCCAGTCGTTCAACCTGCTGGCGACACTCACCGCGCTGGAGAACATCACTCTCCCCCTGGCCATCGCCGGACGAAAGCCCGACCAGGCTTGGCTGGACCGGGTGGTGGCAGCCGTCGGCCTGGCCGACCGCCTCGGCCACCGACCGTC
Source organism: Streptomyces sp. NPDC096013 (assembly GCF_044763565.1). NCBI lineage: Bacteria > Bacillati > Actinomycetota > Actinomycetes > Kitasatosporales > Streptomycetaceae > Streptomyces > Streptomyces sp. NPDC096013. Next base: position 33,224 of record NZ_JBIWGK010000028.1, read on the forward strand.
CCAGCTCTCGGGCGGCCAGCAGCAGCGGGTGGCCTGCGCCCGTGCTCTGGCCTCCAAACCGGAGATCATTTTCGCTGACGAGCCCACCGGCAACCTGGACTCGCGTTCCGGCGCGCAGATTCTCGCCTTCCTCCGCGACTGCGTGCGCGATCTCGGACAGACCGTGGTGATGGTCACCCACGACCCGCTAGCCGCTTCGTACGCGGATCGCGTGGTGTTCCTCGTGGACGGTCGCATCGTCGACGACCTGCGGGCCCCGACCGCGGACAGCGTCCTGGACCGCGTGCGTCGTCTTGACGCCGTGGCCCGCACCAGCTGAACAGGAGCCGACCACCATGTTTCGGACCGCACTTCGCACTGTGCGGGCCCATAAAGGCCGTCTGCTGATGACGATGCTGGCTGTGCTCCTCGGCACAGCCTTCGTCTCCGGAACCCTGATCTTCTCCGACTCCCTCGGACAGTCCGTCAAGGACAGCGTCTCCGACAGCTACTCGCGGATCTCGGTCCAGGTCACCGACACCGCCGTGAGCACGGACGCGGACTCGGGGGCCGGACAGAACACCGGCGCCCGGAGCCCGCTGACCGAGTCCACGGTGCGCAGGGTCGCCGCTCTGCCGGGAACGCGTTCGGCACGCGGCACGGTCACCGGCTTCGCCGGACTCTCCGACCCGCACGGCGACCTCATCGGCGGCCGCGGCAACACCCGGGGCGCCAACTGGGTTCCCTCCGCGGGCGGACAGGACCCCGAGTACCCGATGATACAGGGCACCGGACCCACCTCGGCAGGCATGATCGCCATCGATCAAAGGACCGCGAGGGACAACGACTTCAAGGTCGGCGACACCGTGCGGGCGGCCGTCAACGGGCCCGTGCTGGAGATGACCGTCACCGGCATCTTCACCACCGACGACCCGCAGGTCAGGGCAGGCGGCTCACTCGTCCTGTTCGACACCGCCACCGCGCAGCGCCTCTACCTCGAGCCGGGTCAGTACGACAGCATCCAGGTCGTCGCGACGCCCGGCGTCAGCCAGAACGAGCTGCGCGGTGAGATCCTGCCGGTCGTCCCGCACAGCGGGAACATCACGGTGAAGACCGGCGCCCGGCTCGACGCGGACATGGCCGCACAGTCGCGGAGCGGCATGTCCGGGATGAGGAATGTACTGCTGGCCTTCGCGGGGATCGCCCTGTTCGTCGGCGTCTTCCTGATCGCCAACACCTTCACCATGCTGATCGCACAGCGCACCCGTGAGCTGGCTCTGCTGCGGGCCCTCGGAGCCAGTCGCCGCCAGATCACCAACTTGGTACTGCTGGAAGCCCTGCTCGTGGGTGTCGGTGCCTCGGTGGCCGGCCTGTTCACGGGCATCGGGATCGGTGCCGCGCTCCAGGGCCTCATGGGCTCCATGGGCAGCCAGGTCTCCACCCGCACACTGGTCGTCTCGCCCACCACTGTTCTCGTCACCCTGCTCACCGGGACCATGGTCACCACCCTCGCGACTCTGCTGCCCGGTCTGCGTGCCTCCCGCGTGGCGCCGGTCGCCGCGATGCGCGGCATCGACACCCCGGCCACCCGCAAGAGCCTCGTCGTTCGCAACAGCATCGGCGTCGCCCTGGCCGGAGTCGGCCTGGCACTGGTCCTCTGGGGGGCCGTCAGGGGTGGCTCGGCCGGTAACCTGCTGGTCGCGGGTGGTGCGGTGAGCACGCTGGTCGGTGTGTTCGTTCTCACCCCCGCGCTGTCCCGGCCGGCGATCGCGCTGGCCGGCCCGCTCTGCACCCGGCTGTTCGGGATCTCCGGCACACTGGCCCGGCAGAACGCGGTGCGCAACCCGCGGCGTACCGCCGCGACCGCCTCGGCACTCACCGTCGGTATCACCTTGATCAGCGCGTTGACGGTCCTCGGCGCATCCGTCACCCACGCCATCGACAAGCAGGTCACCCAGAACATGAGGGCCGACTACGCGGTCAGCGCGCTGCTCAGTCTGCCGGTCGCTCCGACGCTGCTGCCCGCGATCGCCAGGACCCCGGGCGTGGCCGCGTACAGCGCGCTGGACGACCAGCACCTCCGTACGGGCGGCAAGGACCTTCCCGTCACCGGCGTCGACGCGAAGAGCTTCGACCAGTTGATCGTCCCGAACATGGTCAGCGGCTCCACCACGGCCCTCCGGCGGGGCCAGATCCTCGTCGATCAGGACCACGCGGTCAACGACGACTGGACCGTCGGCAGTACGGTCCCGGTGACCTACCCGGACGGCAGCAGCGGCCGGTTGACGGTCGGCGGGGTCTACCAGAACAGCGAGGTACTCGGATCCGCGCTGATGAGCCGGTCGGTGCTGAGCCCGCACACCATCGCGCCGTTCTACAGCACGGTCCTGGTCAAAGGGGTCGCAGGGGCAACGGCGTCACTGCAGCAGGCGCTCAAGGATTCCACCGGCGACAACCCGCTCATCAACGTCCGCACCAAACAGCAGATGCGGGACCACTTCAGTTCGCAGATCAACCTGCTGCTGGACGCCATGTACGCACTGCTCGCCATGTCCGTGATCATTGCGGCCCTGGGCGTCGTCAACACCCTCTCCATGGCCGTACTGGAGCGGAAGCGCGAGATAGGCATGCTCAGAGCGGTCGGACTGTCCCGCGGTGCGGTGCGGCGGATGGTCCGCCTGGAGTCGGTCCTGATCGCGTCCTTCGGCGCGGCACTGGGCATCGCCATCGGCAGCTTCCTGGCCTGGGCCGGCGTGCGGCTGTCGAGCAGTGCGATGACCGGACTCACGACCGTCATCCCGTACGCGCAGCTCGCCGCGTACGTTGTTGGTGCGGCCCTGGTGGGTCTGCTGGCGGCGGTGTGGCCGGCCCGACGGGCCGCGAGGCTGAACATGCTGGAGAGCATCAGTACGGACTGACCCTCTAGGGCGGCCTGGAGCGATGCCTTCGGGGTGGCTCGTAGGGCCATATCCCCCGCCCCAAGCGTTCGGGGCAACGTCCCGCCGACTGATCGGACGAGCCGGTGGACGTCAGGGAGGATGCTCCACCCCCCCGGTCCAGGGGTGGTCGTCGACTACGGGACCGCGATCTTCTCGCAACCTGACGTCTGGCGGGGTGGGGCGGAGACCGTCGCGAGCATGATCCTGATGGGTGTCGGCGGTGATGCGGTCATCGGAGGCGGGGCCCTCTGCCTCACTCTTGTCGGCTGCATCGTCGGAGCCCCTGCCATCGCCGGCGGTGTGACGCTGGTCGGCGTCGGGGCTGTCGGAACGGCCGACGGCATCGGACGCATCAACGACGGGCTGGGAAAGGCACTCAGGGAAGCGAAGGGTGATTCTGCGTCGGGAAGTTCCGGTAACGCCGATGTCTACGACAACGTAACCATCAACGATGCGCACATCGCTAACGGTCACACACCCGAGGGAATGTGGTCAAATGACACGTCCAAGACGGAGTGGCTGCCCGAGACCACTCCGGCGTCGCGAGCGGCGCTCATCAAGGATGTGCTGAGGCGCGGTAGGGTCAACCGAGATACGGGAAACAAGGATGGCATAGTGAAGGAATTTACCTATGAGGAGCCGGTTGGGAAAATGCGGGATGCGAGAGGGACATCGCTCTACGCGCTCCGCGTCTACTACGACCCTGACCTGAATTATGTCCGGAACGCCTTCCCGGTGAAGTGAGTGTAAATGGAAATATCTTTTGATTCGGGTACAGAGTATTCGGGTCATGGGCGAGAGAAGCTGTGCGGCGACGACTTGGCGGCGGTGTCGCGAGCCGACCTGAGGTGGTACTACTTTTTGGGGGCCTTGCGTCTGACGCATGCTGGCGTCGATATCGGCCCCCCGTGGGGGTGGGTGCCGCTATTTGATGCAATGTACGGTCTTGAGCAGATGATGCTCTTTTCTCAAGGCGGTCAAGGGCTTGGTAGGATAGATTTTACAGAGAATGATGAGTCCATAGATTTCGAGCTGGATCGAAACTCTGGATCCCTTCGTGTGGTTCCTAGCTATCTGGAATGCGCAGTGGCCTGCACGGTCGATGAATTCGTTGCGGCTGGACGCGAATTCATCCGTAGAGAATTGGGGAGAGTTGTATCCGAATATCCGTCGCTTGCCGGAAATCCTCACGTGCAGGTCTTGAAGAGAGCGGTTGGCCTGGAGGAATCGGAGACGTAGAGCTCATAACACGATCCTGCTCTACCTGGATGACGGCACCGAGGTCCACCTCGATACCTCGACGTCGACTGCCAAGTACTGGGCGCAGCGGTACTACAGCGCGGGCAGCCAGGTAACCGCACTACCTGCCTTGATCGCGTTGACAGGCAAGCAGTACTACGTGGGCGCGTCCACCGCCGCGACCGTCCTCGCCAACAAACTGGCACCCGCGCTGCTGGACCGCTATCTCGCCCGCACCGGCTACGCCTCGCAGCGGACCGACGCCGACGAACCCGGCACCCGCGAGACCAACCTCTGGCACCCGGCGGACCAAGCCCCCGAACGCGACTACGGAGCACACGGCACCTTCGACGAGAGGTCCCACTCCCGGTCGGCCCAGGCGGCACTCGCACGACACCCCGGGCTCGTGCTGGCCGCCGCGACGGGAGCGGTGACGATGGGGGTGGGAGCGGTGATACGACGCAGGGGACTCCGGTAGGGCGTCCACGCGGCGTCGCGGGTCAGAACCGGACGTCCTCCGCGGTGGAGATACGCGCCCCCATGTTGCGTTCCATCATCCGCAGGGCGGCCTCGGCCAGATCCGGGTGGATATGGGCCATGGCGTTGCGAGCCACGGTCACTTTCAGATGCCGGATGTGGGCGTCGAGGGCCGAGTAGAGCACACACTGCTCGGTGACCTGCCCGCACAATACGACGTGGTCGACGCCTTGCTGGGTCAGCAGATAGCTGAGGGGGGTCTCGTAGAAGGCGGAGTGCCGTGCTTTGACGACGAAGAGCGAGGCGTCGTCGGGTGCGACGGGCCGTACGAGGTCGGCGTGCGGCCCCTTCAGGGCCGTCTCCAGGATCTCGCCGTGGTGGGACCGCCACTGCCCGAAATTGTCGTTGACGTAGATGACGGGGACGTCGAGTTCGCGCGCGCGGTGCAGCAGCCTGGTCACGGCGGGCAGGGACTTTTCCACCGAGGGGATCAGCAGGGCTGCGTCGTCGTGGTCGTACGTGTTGATCATGTCGATGACGATGAGTGCGCTCTGTGCCATGTCTTCCACCCTGCGTCGGCGACGGCGTCCGCGCGCCCTGTGGAGGGGGCGGGGACGCCGCCGGGAGACGTCGCCGCGGGCCGGGCGTCGTGATCAGCGGCCGAGGGCCTTCCGCAACTGCCCCTTGTCCATGGAGGAGCGGCCGTGGATGTTGCGCTTCTTCGCCTCGGCGTAGAGCTGGTCCTTCGTGGGTCCCTCGGCGCCGCTGTGCGAGCGCTGGCCGCCGCGTTGGGAGGCGGACTTCGGGTCCCGCGTGGAGGTCTTGCTCGCGGTCTTCGACTCTCCGGTGCGGGCGCGCTCCTTGTTCACCGTGCGGGCCGCGATCTCCTTCGCCCGGCGCGTGGACTCGCCCCGCTGCTCGGCGCTCTCCTTCACGTGCTCGTACTGTCGTTCCCTCTTCTTGTTCGATCCTGCCGGCATCGCGTTGCTCCTCTCCTGTGCGTTGCTGCCTCCCGAATCGCTACACGGGTTCCCCTTCGGCGCGCCGCGTAACGGCCGCGCGGCCTTGTCAGTTGCCTAGCTGGGGCAGCACCTTGGTGCGGTAGAAGTCGAAGAAACCCTGTTGGTCCGGTCCGATCTGGTTGACGTAGACGGTGTCGAAGCCCGCGTCGACGTACTCCTTGACCGCCTCCACATGGGCGTCCGGGTCGTCGCCGCAGGCGAGGCTCGCTTCGATGCGGTCGGGGCCGACGAGCTCGGAGGCCTGCTCGAAGTGGCATGGGGTGGGCAGGAGTTGGGCGAGTTCGCCGGGGAGCTGTTCGTTGGCCCAGAGGCGGTGTGCCGTACGGACGGCTTCGTCCTTGTCGGTCGCGCAGCAGACCTTGAGTCCCGCGGAGACGGGTTTGGTGCCGCCGCCGCTGCGCCGGAATCGTTCGATGGCGGACGTGTCCGGTGCCATGGTGATGAATCCGTCTCCGATGCGGCCGGCGACCTCGGCGGTGTGTGGGCCGAACGCGGAGACGTCGATGGGCGCCGGCTCGTCGGGGACGGTGTACAGGCGGGCGTTCTCCACCGTGTAGTGCTTGCCTGGCTATCTAACCCATACGCGGGAGGGCCGGACCAACGCATATCGGATCCAGCCAGGGACCATCCTGCGGCATCCGGCCGAGGCCGGGATGGCGGTCGAAGCGCTGCTGTCCGCCCTCGCGCGGCACGACGATCAGCGCGACGGGCAGCCGCAGCGGTCGCGGACCGTACGGCCGCGTGAGCGTGCTTCCGAATCCGCCAGGTGACCGCGGGGACTTGATCGCGCGGCGCTGTTTGAAGCGTCCGGCAAGGGGGACCCGGCCGGTGCTGGGTGGTCAAGGGGAGTGGGGCTGCGGAGCGTCCCCGCCCGACACGGCGAGAAGAGAAGCGATCCGCAGCCCCACGGGCCCATCCCGCTCCGGCCTGCCGCGCGGCAGAACCTCAGCTTCGCGACCGTTGCCCTCACGCCTTTCATCACGATTTGTTGGTCTTTTCTGGCTCCGTGTGATCGTTGCGTGAACCTGTTTCGGGGGTCTCCGCGCGGGAAGGCGGAGATGGAGTGCTTCGGACAGGAGGCACGTCCGTGGGAGCCGGTATACGCCGGGTTGCGGGTGTGTTCCACCTGTTCAGCGCGTGCTCGCTCCCATGGGGACCGTCCAGTCGACACCCCCGTGAGGGAGTTGTGAGCACCATGGACACCATCACCAGGAAGCGCCATCCGCACGACGACGCTCCGGACACCGCCGCCGCCTTCGCCCGCCTCTCGCACCTGGCCGACGGACCCGAGCGGGACGCACTGCGCGACGAACTCGTCAGGGTCTGGCTGCCCATGGCGGACCGCATCGCAGGCCGCTACCGGGGTAAGGGCGAGGACTTCGAGGATCTGCGTCAGGTCGCGGCACTCGGTCTGGTCAAGGCCGTCGACGGTTACGACCCCGACCGGGGCCACGCCTTCGAGAGCTACGCCGTCCCGACCGTCACCGGCGAGATCAAGCGTCACTTCCGCGACCACATGTGGGCCCTGCACGTCCCGCGCCGGGTGCAGGAACTCCGCAACAGGGTGCGCGTCGCCCTGCGGGAACTGTCCGCCACGGGCCCTGACCGGCGCCCGGGCATCGCGGAGATCGCCGAGTACACGCAGCTGAGCGAGGAGGACGTACAGGCAGGTCTGGAAGCGCTGGACAGCTTCGCCGCGCTCTCGCTGGATGCTGAGACACCGGGGGAGGACCCTGGTATGACGCTCGCGGGCGTGCTGGGGGAGCGGGATGCCGGGTTCGACCTGGTTGTCGACCGAGAGGGGGTCAAACCCGCCCTTCAGAAGCTCCCCGAGCGTGAGCGCACCATCCTCTACCTCCGTTTCTTCCGGGGCATGACCCAGAGCTGCATAGCGGAGCGGCTCGGTGTCTCCCAGATGCACGTCTCCCGGCTGATCAGCACCTCCTGCGCCCAGGTGCGCGAACGCGTGCTGGCCGACGCCGCGTAGGCGCTCCGCTGGAAGTGCCGCGATGGGCTGTGGCTGTTGTTCGGCTGCGGCGCCATCGTGGCTGGTCGCGCAGTTCCCCGCGCCCCGTCAGGGCCCTTCAGGGCCCGCCTCAGCGGCGGGCCGGCCGTCCTGCGGGATTTCTCCCGAGGGCGGCCGGTGGCGGGCTCACTGCCGAACCCTCCCGGGAGCGGTTGGGCAAGTGTCCGCCTCTCTTCCGACTACCGGGCTGGGCCCGCCGCAAACAGCAACCGTGGATCACGGTGGGGGCGGAGCTCCGGGAATCTGGGTGGGCCCGTACTTGTCGAGGGCTTCTTCCAGCGGTGCCCGGACATCGGACGGGAGGTCTCCGTTGCGCCCCCAGATGAGGATCAGTTCCGCGATGTTGCGCAGCTTGATGTTGGTGAGCTGGGAGACCTCGCGAAGCACGGCCCACCCCTCGTCCGGCGTGACACGGCCGAGGACGACCATCATGCCGATGGCCTGGTCCACCGTGGCGTGCGAGGTGACGGCCTCCTTCAACTGGCCGACCTCTTCCCGCAGTTCCACGATCTCTTCCATGACCTCCGCGGGCACGGAGGGCTCTGTCGGGCCGTCATGTGGCACGCCGTCTGCCGAACGGGTGTCTGAAGTCATCGTTTTCTCCGAGTCGCGATCCCGGTCCTGTGTCGTCGTCCTTCAGGTATATGGTCGCCAACCGGGCGCGCCCGTGCCAGAGGGACAGGAGGCATGAGACGCATCAGAGCCCTCGCCCGGAACCCCACCCTCAGCTCTCGTCGGGCTGAGGGTCGGCCCGTTGGGGCACCACGGTGTATTTCGGGTCCTCCGCCGAGGCGACTCCGGCCGCGAAGATGCCGAAACGGGTGCACGCCGAGCCCGCGAGGAGGGCGAGACCTGCGACGACGGCCGCCGATCGGCTGCGGCGGCCGAGGACCAGTGCGGTCGTGGCACCGGAGGCGGTGAGCACGCGGGCGGTCCGCAGCAGGGTTCCGGCCCGGCCTTGGCGGTAGGTCTCGGCGACCATGCCCAGGCGCCGCTCGGCCGCCCGGGTGGCGACCTCCTCGGCCCCGGCGGCCAGGACCGCGGCGCAGCGGACGGGCCCCGACTCGGGTGCGGGACCGAGGGCCAGGGCCATGCCGGAGGCGGCCGCCGTCGCGGAAGCGGCGAAGACGTACGGGAGTTCGCGGTGTGCGCCGTGCCAGGCAGGGACGGCGGTGTCCGCCGCCAGGACGGCCGTGTACGAGGCGACCGCCGGGCCCAGCAGGGCAGCCGCCGCAGTCGCGAGCGCGCCCGCCCGGGGCAGTCGCCCGGTGACGGCGCTGATGGCGGCCGCGCCGGCGGCCGGACCGTAGCCGGCGAGCAGCCACGAACCCACGCTCATCGGTGAGGTCGGCTTGAGGACCCGCAGCATGTTCGGGAACCGGCTCGGTACCCCGAGGTCGTGCACGAGCGCAGCGGCGGACAGCGAGACCGCCGCGAGCGAGGACACCTTCATCGCCGTGGCGGTGGTCGTACGTCCCGTGAGCTGGGCGCCCGCCGCGAGCACGGAAGCCGGGCAGTGGGCACGGTCACGACGCTTCAGATGTCGCGCTTCTCCAACGGCCGTACCGCGGGCCCCTGGAGGATCTGTCCGTCCGGGGCGAAGCGGGAACCGTGGCACGGGCACTCCCATGCCTGTTCCGCACGGTTGAAGGCCACGATGCAGCCGAGGTGGGTGCAGCGGGCCGAGACCGCGTGGAGCTGGCCGGTCTCGTCGCGGTGAACGGCGCACTGCCGACCGCCGGTTCGCACCACTGCACCCTCGCCGCGAGGGATGTCCTCCGGTGCTGGGCCCGTCAGCGGTGGCAGCCGGTCGCCGACGAAGTGCCGGGCCACGTCGGCCTGTTGCTTCAGGAAGGACCCGCCCTCGCGGATCACCGAGACGAGGCGGCGCGGATCGTAGAGGCCGCTCCACTCGCACGCGCGTCCGCCGACGAGGTCCCCGATCAGGCCACCCGCCATGATGCCGCCGCTTAGGCCCCAGCCGCCGAACCCGGTGGCCACATAGGTGTGCCGGCTGCCGGCGTGGAGGGGGCCGACGAGGGGCACGGAGTCGCTGGAGTCGTTGTCCTGGGTGGCCCAGCGGTGCGTGAGCGTAAGACCCGGGAAGCGGTCCTGAGCCCAGGCGGACAGTCGGGCGAAGCGTTCCTCGACGTCGGCGGCGCCGGGGGTGAAGTGCTCCCCGGTGACGATCAGCAGGCGCTTGCCGTCGCCGTACGGTGCGCTGCGCACCGACCGTGTGGCCTGCTCGGGCGTGATGTACATCCCGCGTGGGGCGATCGCCTCGTCGACGGTGCCGGCCACCACCAGTTCCCGCCTGGGGGAGAGCCTGGTAAAGAGCAGGGCGCGGTCGAACACGGGGTAGTGCGTGGCGATCACGACCTCGCCGGCGCGGATCGACACCCCGGCGTCGGTCGTCAGCACGCAGGGTTCGCCCTCGCTGAGAGCCACGATCCGCGTGTCCTCGTACACGGCACCGCCGCGCCGTCGCAGGTCGTCGGCGAGCGCCAGCAGGTACTTTCGGGGATGGAACTGGGCCTGCCCCGTCACCCGGACCGCGCCGGCCACCGGGAAGGGCAGATCGGTCTCGGTGACGAAGTCCGCCGGCAGCCCCGCCTCGCGGGCCGCCTCCGCCTCAGCCCGCAGCTCCGCAACGCGCTGGAGGTCCTCGGCGTAGGTGAAGGCCGCCGCCTCCTCCCACTCGCAGTCGATGCCCAGCTCCTCGACGATCTCGGCGGCGTGGCTGATCGCGGCGGACTGCGAGCGTGCGTACAGCCGCGCGCCCTCGGGGCCACGGGTGCGGCGGAGACGGTCGTAGACCAGCGTGTGCAGGGCGGTCAGCTTGGCCGTCGTGCGGCCGGTGACCCCGGCGGCGAGCCGTCCGGCCTCCAGTACGGCCACCTCGCGTCCCTGCCGGACCAGTTCCCAGGCGGTGCTCAGCCCCGCGATGCCGCTGCCGACCACCGCGACGTCGACGGAGAGGTCGTGCGACGGCGGGGGAGCCGGCTCGCCGGGTGGTGCGGTCTCCAGCCAGTACGATCCCTTGGTTTCTGCCGTGGCGTTCATGACGGCCGGGTGCCCCTGTGGTGACGGGGTACTCGAAGCTATGCCAGGAGCCTCAGCACCGCTTCCTCCACGGCACCCTGCGTGGCCGGTTCGCCGAAGCGGACGCCCGCGCCCAGGTCGTCGATGGCCGGGGCGATGGTCCGGCCCTCCTGGAAGAGTTCGACGACTCTGGGGTTGATGTACGAGGCTCGGCAGACCGCGGGCGTGTTTCCCAGGTAGCCGGCCACCTCACGGACGGCGTGCGTCACTGCGCGTCTGCGGGCGGTGCGGGATGCGGCGGCGACGGGCTCCGCCACGGCGAGGGCGACGGCCGCGAGGACGGTGGCGTGCCAGGTGCGGAAGTCCTTGGCCGTGAGGTCGGTGTCCGAGCGCTCGCGCAGATAGGCGTTGAGATCGTCCGCGTGCACGTCGTGCCAGGCGCCGGACTGCCAGTAGGCGAAGAGGCGCTCGCCGTCGTCACGGCGGCGCAGCAGCGCGCGCAGGGCCCGGCACACGGATTCCTCGGCCAGTGCCTGTGACACGTCCTTCGCGCCCTTGGCCGGATAGGCGAACCGCACCTCGTCGTGGCGGCACGAGGCGTGCTCGCGGAGCAGCGTGGTGAGACCGTGCGTCTCGTTGTCGCGGCGGTACGACTCGTTGCCGATCCGGAAGAACCCCAGGTCGAGCAGGCGTGCCGCGCAGGCCAGCACACGGTCCCGGCACAGTCCCCGGGCCTTGAGGTCCTCGGCCGTGTGCTTCCGAAACAGGGGCAGGGCGGGGGCCACTTCGAGCACGTGCTCGTGCTTGGCCGCCTCCTGCTGCTCCCGGAACCGCGGGTGGTAGAGGTACTGGCGCCGCCCCGCGGCGTCGGTACCGGTCGCCTGGATGTGTCCGTTCGTTTCAGGACAGATCCACACGTCCGTCCACGCCGGCGGTACGGCCAGCTCGCGCAGGCGTTGCCGCTCGACCCCGTCGGAGATGGGGCGGCCGCCGGGGTCGACGTAGCGGAACCCTCGCCCGCAGCGGATCCGGGTGATTCCCGGCCGGTGGATGTCGCTGTCGCGCAACCGGACCTGCCGCCGTGAACTGCCTTGCGACGGCACGGAGTTCACCGCCATGACCTGATGCGGTCCCCGGTGCCGGCCGGACGGCGCAGCATGCGGAAAGCCAACAGGATGGTGGTCGGCCACAGCGCGGCGAGGCACCACAGGGCGGCGGAGTCGGAGGTGAGGATTCCCACGACGAGGAGGAGCAGCGACGCGCATGTCAGGGCGGCCACCGACAGGGGCAGCCACGGCCGGGCCACCGGGTGGCGCATCCGCCGGGCGAGACGTCGGTCCTGGCGGAGTTCGGCTTCGATCCGCCACAGGGCGAGGCGTTCGTGCGACGACAGTGCTACGTCATCGGGGTTGTTTCTGCTTTCCACGGTGAGTACCTCATTCTCCCGGGCTGCGGCACGGGACCTCCCCGCTCCGGGCCGGCGCGGGAGTCCTCGGTGCTGATGACGGGACGAGTGCCCCGCGAAAGCCGACCGATGCCTTCCTGAGGCCGGTGGGCGGTGACTGCGGGCACGGTCTACAGCGCGTCCCTGGGGACCGACTCGTTCCAGGTGCGGGAGGCGACACGTTGGCCGCCCTCGTAGGCGTCCAGCGTGGCGTTGACGTGGAACTCCTCGGTGTCGCAGGTCAACGTCGTGCTCGTGCGGACCTGTACGTCCCACTCCTTGCGCCGGAAACTCATGGTCCATGTCACCTCGCCGGCCGGTGAGGCGAAATCGTCGGCGATCGAGGTGTACCGCTCGTGGACGCGGCAGCCGACGTCCAGGTCCATCGCGTCGTAATGGACCGTGCCGCGGTCCTTGACGATGTTCAACGCGGCGCCGTAGTCGATCAGGTCGCGGCTCACCTCCCAGCGCTGCTCAGGCGGGGTCACCTGGGTTGTCGTGATGGGGGCCGTGCCTTCCGGTGCCTCGAAGGGGGCCGGGATGTCCGGTTGGCCGGCCGGGCGGACCGGCAGGACGAGGCGGCACGGCCGCTCGTGAACGGTCAGGAGCGTGGGCCGTGGCGGTGGCCAGGCCAATGGCCAGTACGAGGTGGACAGCGAGAGCCGGACCCGGTGCCCTGGCGTGAACGTCTGCGCACGCCGTTCAAGTGCACTGTGGCCCGGTGGAGTTGGCCCGGTTTCAAGGGAGCGGGCTTGTCCGTGCTGTCCCGGCGGGTGAGGTAGAGGACGCCGTAGGTGACCCGGGTGGCGCTGCCGTCCGGGGCCACGTCCGACAGCCGGGCGGCCGCCATCGCCACGGGCTGGTCGGCGCTCACCTCCAGTTCGACGCGCGGTGCCCCGAGGATCTCCAGCCGGTCCTTCAGAGGCTCGGTCTCGTAGACCAAGGAGCCGCCGTCCTCCTCGCGCTGGTCGTAGGGCAGGTCGGGCGGGGCGTTGTAGGAAGCCCATTTTCCGGCGAACTGGCCCACGGACAATGGGGACTTCAGCGTCTGGATCCCCGCGTCGAAAAGGGTTTCGTCGTCGGGGGCCTCGTCCTCGGCGGTGAGGTGGCGGGAGCGCAGCGCGTACGCGGTGTCGTGAACGTGCTTCGAGGGCCAGGCGGGCTCGCCGACCCACCGGCCCGGGCGGTCCTCGTACGATGTGGAGGGCGGCACGCTGTCCTGCATCCACGCGCGGAGCATCGGACCGTCCATCGCCCCGTTGTCCGCCCCCTTCAGCCAGTGGTCCCACCAGCGCACCACCTCCTGGAGATAGCCGATGGCGGGTCCGGGCTCGCCCAGGTGCGGGTACTTGTGGGACCAGGGCCCGATCAGCCCCTTGCGCGGCACGTCCAGGTGGGCGAGCAGACGGGTCACGGCGTTGGAGTAGCCGTCGGCCCAGCCGCTGGAGGCGAGGACGGGACAGCGTACGGCTGTGTAGTCCTCGCACACCGACGCGTGCCGCCAGTAGGCGTCGCGGCGCTGGTGGCGCAGCCAGTTCAGGACCCACGGTTCGGCGGGCAGGTGGCGTAGGCGAACATGGTGCCCGCCTCGGCGAGGTTGTCGGACAGCATCGCGCCGCCCATGTAGTGCATGTCGTCGGCGTAACGGTCGTCGGTGAACGAGGAGATGACGATGGCCCGCAGACTCGCGGGCCGCCGGGCGGCCACCTGCAGCGCCGCGAACGCGCCCCAGGAAATGCCCATCATGCCGGTGGTGCCGTCGCACCAGGGCTGCGCGGCCAGCCAGTCGAGCACCGTCTCGGCGTCGCTCTGCTCGACCTCCAGGTACTCGTCGGCGAGGACGCCTTCGGAGTCGCCGGTACCGCGCAGGTCGACGCGGACACACGCGTAGCCGTGCCCGGCGATGTAGGGGTGATGGATCGAGTCGCGGACGGAACTCAAGTCCCCCTTGCGGTACGGGATGTACTCCAGGATCGCGGGGATGGGGGAGTCGTCCGAGGACACCGGACGCCAGACGCGTGCCGAGAGGTGGACGCCGTCCGGCATCGGGATCCTGACGTGGTCCTCCTGCCTGGTGGTGTGGGGAGGTTCTCGATGTATCGCATATGTCTCTCAGGTCGTGCGGTCGGTCGGCTGGTCGAAGGCGAGGCGAAGCGCGGCGACGCAGCGGTCGTACTTCTCGCGCAGATCGTGCTCGTCGGCGCCGCCGGTGAAGATGTGCGCCACCTCGTAGCTGTAGCTGTCCTGTCGGTCGACGTCCGAGAGGCGCTGCCCCTCGTCGGGCACGATGTCGATCCGGACGCCGGGTATCTCCTTCTCGATACGGGCCACTTCCTCGGGCGACGGCACCTCGCGCACGACTCCGTCGGCGAACCAGCGGTGGTACCAACCCACTGACGAGACAATCGCGGCGTTCCTGCCGAAGGTTCAAAAATCCGTGGACCAGATGATCTTGTCCCGTCTTAAATGATCTGGTTCGAGACTGGAACTGTGACCTGCAGTGACCAGAACAACTGAGATGCCAGGCAGACGAGATTCTCAGCTGGTCTGTCACCGGTGCAGGGATGCCGGTTGTCGTCTCAGCTGGTCTGGTCCGGTTCCACCATTTCCAACTGCTACCTCGTTCCGGAGTGCGGGACGCTCGGTTGTTGGTGGCTACGAGGGGCAGAGGGCGGCGGTCATCAGGGCGAGGGCCGCGGGGCTGGCGTCGGCGTCGGTGCCCCAGTCGGTCCAGTCCACGGTGACTTGGCGGGTGCCGTCGAGTGTGTGGAAGGAGACGGTGCGGTAGCCGGGAGTGCCGCCGCCGTGGCCCACGATCGTGCCGCAGGGGAGAACGGCGATCTCCAGGCCGAGACCCCAGCCACGGCCACTGGGGTCGGCGGTCATCTCGCGCAGCTCGGCCGGGTGCAGGAGGCCGCCGTTGAGCAGGGTGCGGAAGAAGCGGTCGAGGTCGGCGGTGGTGGAGATGATCTCGCCCGCGGCGCCGGCGATGGACATGTTGACGGTGGTGTAGTCGACCGGGACGAGTGTCCCGTCCGCTTTCTCGACTGGTTCGTAGCCGTGGGAGTGGGGCCCGGTGATGAAGGGAGAGGAGCCCGGCAGGCGGGTGTCTCGGAGTCCGAGGGGGCGGATGATGCGCTGGTCGATCTCGGTGCGGTACGAGCGGCCGGTGACCTTCTCGATGATCATGCCGAGCACGATGTAGTCAGTGTTGGAGTAGTGGTGGTCGGTGCCCGGCGGGAACAGCAGCGGGCGGTTGTGGTTGCCGTCCTTGACGGCCCGTCGGACCAGCTCGGTGGGAGTCCAGGTGCGGAAGCGGTCGAGGGGGCGCTCGCCGTCGAGCAGTCTGTCGGTGTATTCGGGCAGGCCGCTGGCGTGCTGGAGCAGGTCCCCGACCGTGATCCCGTCACCTCCGGGGGCAGGGACGAGGCCGGGGAGCCACCGCTCGGCGGTGTCGGACAGACGCAGTCGCCCCTCGCCCACCAGTTGGAGCACAACGGTGGCGGTGAACGTCTTGGTGACGCTTCCGGCACGGAAGCGGCCCTCGACGGGGGCGGGCTGCCGGCCGTTGAGCCTGGACCTGCCGCTGCTGCCCCGCCATATGGCATCGCCCTGCCGGACCTCGGCGACCGCGCTGACCGCTCCGGTTGCCGTCACCTCATCCAGCGCCGCCTGCAACGCGGTTGCGTCCGGTACCACCGTGGGCGGTGCGGCGACCGCACCGCCCACAGTGGGAGCCAGCGCACACACCGTCAGCAGCGCCAACGCCCCGAATCGTGAGCCCCTCATCGTTCTCCCGCCCTCGCTGTTCCCTGTGGTCCGTGTCGTACTGGCGTGGACGATGGTGCCCGTCCACGCCAGTACGACGGATCCACCCCGGGAACGAAGGGGGTTCCCGGAACAAAGGGCCGCCCGCCCCGACGCCGGGTTCAGGGGTTCACCTAGGGGTCGTCGGGAACAAGCCCCGTCATCCTTGCCCGCCGACCTCTCCGTTGGCTCTCTCCAGTGTCTAGGCACGGGGCTCCGTGTCCCTCATCGTTCCGGGACTTCGCCACATTCATCGATCCGGGACAGCACATCCACGCGAACCAGATCACCTGAGGCGACGAGCGAATCGGACCAGATCATCCGAGATTGGGACCAGGTCCGTTGAGACGGGACAGATCTCGGTCCGAGGCCTGTGAGGCAGACCTGCTGCTCGAAGTGTCACGCTGACACAGCGTGAGCGTGACGCTGTCTGTCACGCGCCTCTGGAAAAATGTCACGCCGCCTCAAATGTGTCCCGGTATGTTCAGCTATTGGATCTTGTGAGCCTCTCCAGGGCGGGATTCGAAGGCGGAGCGTGACGCTCGTGATCATGCATCGCCAGCGCTCGTGACAGAACGTAACGATGGCGACGGTCGGTAGATGGCGGGTGACGGCCGCGCGTTGACCGCCCGCCTCCAGACCACCAACGGCCAGGTCCTGTCGGGCATCCCGCCTGAACAGTCCGGCCGACCTGTGTCATCAACCCCCCGTTTCCCCAGGTGGGTCCACTCATCTGTGTCACTGCTCAGCTGATCTGTGTCATCGCGCGGGCGGACCCTGGTGGACCCAGCCCTCCAGAGCCTGGGCCCCCGGGTCCTGCACCTTCGTCGGGCCGGGTTTCGTCCGGAGTGGTCCCCCCGGGCCGGGCCGGCCGATACCGTTGCAGAGGAAGGCAGTCCCCCGCCATGGAGGCCTCGATGAGCGAACAGCCGACCCCCTCCGGCCACGCCCGGCAGCAGCTGGAGCCCGACGCCGCGAACGGGCTGCGCGCGTACGCGGCCAGGACCCGCGAGAGCGCCGACCAGCTCGCCGCCGTCCTGGAGGACATCGCCGCCAACGGGCTGCCTTCGGTGGAGGACTGCACGCCGTGGGAGGAACTGCGCGAGGCCCACCTCGCCCGGCTCGCCAAGCAGCGGCCGGCCGTCGCCTGATGGCCCCACAGCACGGCTCCCGCCGCGCTCGGGTCGCCTTCTCCGACTCCGCGGCCAAGCAGCTGGAGAGCATCACCAGCGAGGCGGAGATCCATGCCCTGGACCGCGCCCTGGTGGTCGTCTCCGTCGACCCGGACATCGGTGAGCCGATCCCCGGCGACGCCTCTGGTCCCCAGCTGCGCCAGTACACCGACGACCTCGAGCGCGTACGCCTCCTGTACTGGGTCACGGCGCTTCGCACCGTGGTCGTCGTCGCGTACATCGAAGTCTGACCAGCGAAGGAGCCGCTGTGCCGTCGATCGTCCAGGAGCTCTCCGGCCACCGCGAGCTCGGAGGGCTCCGAGCGGTGGTGGAGTGTCCTTTCAAGGCCACCGCGCTCCGCGAAGGCCCGGCGCAGGACTCCGGAACCGGCGCGGCCTGGCTCGCGTACCTGTGCCCCGTGCACACCGTGGACCTGGACGGATGGCCCGGCGTAGTCGACCACCCGGACAACGGCACGATGCCGTGCGGCACCGTGCTCGACTACCGCTCCGACGAACAGCGGCTCCAGTCCCACGCCGACCTGTGGCTCGCCCCGCCCGGCCGGTGGACGGGCTCGCTCGCTGTGCGCGTCGGGCGCCCTGACCCTGATGCTCCAGAACATCCTCGGCGAACCGGAGTGGGCGAACCTCCTCACGTCCGCCGACCGGCGCGGCCTGACCCCGCTGTTCTGGTCTCACGTGCGCCCGCACCGGGAGGTGAACCTCGACATGGACGCCCGGCTGAATCTCACCCCAGATGCAGTGCCCGGCCCCCGTGCCACGCCCGCTCTCTCGACGGAACCAAGGACAACGGCAGTGCGTGTTTGATGGAGTGATGTACTGAAGACACTGGTGTGGTGCGTGCCCCACGTCCGGACTGATCTCTCAGGGGGAAGGGCGAGGATGCTGTCGGAGGCAATGACCGCGCTGGCCGCGGCGGGAGGCACTGCGGTGGTGCAGGCCGCAGGCACGGACGCATGGACAGGAATACGCGAGCAGGTGGCCCGTTGGTTCGGTCGGGGGAATCCGCAGCGCGTGCAGGTCGAGCTGGAGCACCTCGATCAGACCGCGGCCGAGTTGGAGGCGGCTCGGCCAGCCGAGGCGGAGCGGGTGCGTATCCGTCAGGAAGCGGCGTGGCAGGGCCGGATCGAGGCCCTGCTGGAAAGTCTGGAGGACGTCGAGCGGGCCCGGGTCGTGGATGAGCTGCGCACCCTGCAGGCCCAACAGACCTCCCACAGGGCTGTGTTGGCCGGCCAGAGTGGGCTGGCCGTCGGCGGAGACCTGAACGTCCAGGCCGACAACGGGTCCGCCGCCGCTGTGACCATGGGGAACGTGACCCTGGGAAACCCTTCCCAGCCGGGTCCGCACCAGGACTGAGCGTACCCGGTACCGCCTCGGCCGCGCCGCCTCAGACCATCGGCGGCGTCTTCGCCGACCACGGCAGCGTCGCCGTCGGCTACGCCAGGGAAGTCCATCACCACCACCACGCTCCATCCCGCACACCGGCCGTCTGGCCGCACGGGGTCGGCGACATCCCGCCGTGCGCCTTGGCCTTCCGGCACCGGGCCGAGGCCGACCAGCTGCGGACGGCGCTCGACAGCGGGGGTACGGCAGTGCTCAGCCAGGTACTGACCGGCACCGGCGGGGTGGGCAAGACCCAGCTGGCTGCCGACTACGCCCGTACCGCTTTGAAGAACGGCACGGTGGACGTGCTGGTGTGGATCAGCGCGAGCAGCCGCCAGGGCATCATTGCCGGATACGCACAGGCGGGCATCGAACTGCTCGCGGCGGACCCCGACAAGCCCGAGCAGTGCGCGCGGGCGTTCCTGGCCTGGCTGGAGCCCAAAGCCGGCCAGAAGCCGTGCCGGTGGCTGGTCGTACTGGACGATGTCGCAGATCCTGCCGATATGCGCGGCTGGTGGCCGCCCGCCAGCCCGCACGGCCGTGTCCTGGTCACCACCCGCCGCCGCGAGGCCGTCCTGACCGGAGCAGGCCGACGCGTGATCGCCGTGGGCTTGTTCACCCCGCAGAAGGCCGCCGAGTACCTCACCGCCGTACTCGACGAGAACCACCGCCACGAGCCGACCGACCAGATCGACGGCCTCGCCGCCGACCTGGGATACCTGCCCCTCGCCCTGGCCCAGGCCGCCGCCTACATCGTCAACGCCGCCATCTCCTGCGCCGACTACCGCCAGCGGCTGGCGGACCGGCGCAGGAAGCTCGCCGACCTGCTGCCCGAGCCCAGTGTGCTGCCCGACGACCAGGCCACCACCGTGGCGGCCACCTGGTCACTGTCCATCGAACACGCCGACCGGCTGCGCCCTGTCGGCCTCGCTCGGCCCATGCTCCAGCTCGCCGCGATGCTCGACCCCAACGGTATCCCGGAAACCGTTCTGACCAGCGATGCTGCCCTGGCCCACCTCACCACCCACCGCACCCCCGGCGAGCGGGAACCTACCCCGGTAACCGCCGAGAACGCCGTCGAAGCCCTGCGGGCCCTGCACCGGCTCAGCCTTGTCGACCACACCCCCGGCACTCCCCACCAGAGCGTCCGCATCCACCAGCTCATCCAACGCGCCACCCGCGACAACCTCCCTTCCGACCAGCGCGGCCGAGCCGCACGCGCCGCCGCAGACGCCCTCATCGACGCCTGGCCCGACATCGAACGCGACACCGCCCTCGCCCAAGCCCTGCGCGCCAACACCGACACCCTCACCCGCCACGCCGAAGACGCCCTGTACCAGGCCGGCGGCGCGCACCTCGTGCTCTTCCGGACCGGCCGAAGCCTCGGTCAATCCGGCCAAGCCGCAGCGGCCCGCGACCACTTCCAGCACTTGGCCACCGAAACAAGAAACCGCCTCGGCCCCTATCACCCCGCCACTCTGACCGCACGGGACCACCGTGCCCACTGGCGGGACGAGGCAGGGGATCCGGCAGGAGCCGCCACCGACTTCGCCGAGTTGCTCGACGACTTCGAACAGGTTGTCGGTCCGGACCACCTGCACACCCTGACCATCCGCGGCAGCCTTGCCGCGTTGCAGGGCAAGACGGGTAAACCTGCCGAAGCCGCCGCCGCCCTCGCCGAGTTGCTCGACGACTTCGAACAGGTTGTCGGCCCGGACAACCCTCACACCCTGACCACCCGGGGCCTCCTTGCCCGTTCTTGGGGCGAAGCGGGGGAGGCGGCCAAAGCCGCCGCCGCCTTCGCCGAACTGGAGGTGGTCATCCGGCGGATCCTGGGCCCGGACCATCCAGAAGCCTTGACTGTCCGGAGCAATCTCGCGGTCTGGCGAGGGAAGGCGGGGGACGCGGCCGGAGCCGCAACCGCCCTCGCCGAACTGCTCGGCGACCGGCTGCGGATCCTGGGCCCAGACCATCCAGACCTCCTGAATGCCCGGTATGAACTCGCCCTCTGGCTGGCGCAGGCGGGGGACGCGGCAGGATCTGCGGCGGCATACGCCAAACAGCTCATGGAACGGCTGCGGATCCTGGGTTTCGACCCCCACACCCTCGCCCAACACACAGTCTTCGCCTCCTGGCTGGGGGAGGAAGGGCACGAGGCCGCAGCCGCAGCGGCATTCGCCGAGCAGTGGGAGTACACGCTGCGCGTACTGGGCCCGGACCACCTCGAGGCCCTCGCCGCACACAGCCACCTCGCCCAGTGGCGGGGACGGGCGGGCGACGCGGCCGGAGCCGCAGCGGCATATGCCGAGGTGTTGGAGCATCTGCTACACGTGCTGGGCCCGGACCACCCCCACACCCTCGCCACACGCGGCAATCTCGCCCAGTGGCGCGGACGAGCGGGCGACGCGGCCGGAGCCGTGGCGGCATTCGCCGACTTGCTGGACCACACGTGGCGCGTGCTGGGCCCGGACCACCCCCACACACTCACCGCCCGGCGCAGCCTCTCCCACTGGAGGGGACGGGCGGAGGGCGCCAGCGTTCATCAATCGACCGATTGATGAGCAAGATCGATAAGCGAGGGCTCACGGCCGGATCGGCACCCGACCATGCCCATAAAACGGTGTCAGAAAGTCGACGTGCTCAAGAACTTGAGGAGCACCCTTTTCTGTACGATCTGGCGGGTGCAGTCACCCCAAGACGACGACACCGCCGATCTCCTCGCCCCCGTACCGGCCGTACGGACCGGCGGCCTCGTGGGATACGCACGCGTGTCCACCAAGGGGCAGTTGCTCGACCGGCAGATCCACGCACTCACCGAAGCAGGGTGCATCCGGATCTTCGCCGACAAGAAGTCCGGCAGGAACGCCAAACGCGAGGAACTGTGAAAGGCCCTCGACTACCTGCGCGAGGGTGACACCCTCGTCGTCCCGTCGCTGGACCGGCTGCAGATCCCGAAAATGATGACGACGACGGCGCAACTGCCCCACCAGGGTGCATCGGCGACGGCTGAGAGCAGGCCGCCCGTGACGACACCGGTGACGGAGGAGACGTTCATACCGTGCTCCGGGAGGTGCAACGGCTGCAGAGTCGGCTGGCACCGCCGACGCGGGAGACGGTGAGTGGACGCGAGAACACGTCAGGGCTCCTCGAATGCGGAGGAAGACGGTGGCGGACACCTGCCTGGTGTCGTCCGCAGGGGGCGTGCCGCGCGGTCGGCCGTACGGCTCTCTGTCGTGAGAGCGTCCCTGATGAGCTGAAAGCCCCGCCCGAGGGTGACGTGCTGCAAGCGTAACGAGAATCCCGCGCGCCGTTCCCCCCCCTCGCTGATTCCCGGACACTCCGAGCTACGACTGGCAGCGGGCAGGCGCCAGGGGGCGCTCCGGTGAGGCCTCCAGCGGTCCCCGCGGAAGGCACACGGCTCCAGCGGGGCGGCAGCTCGCAGGAAACGGCAGAGGCGTTGAGGGACGCGGCCATTGAAGGACGTGATCACGGGATGCCTCCGTAGGGATCGGGTGCGCGTTCGCGTGCGCAGAGAACGCGGGGGAGCGGCTGCCGTCGGCAGACCAAGAGCACGATGGGGCAGGCGGCGATTGGCCGCGCAACTGCAGGGCCGGGAGGACACTCCCACCAACCGCCGCCCCATTCGAAGGCGGTGACCTGCGGCTTCTCGCAATCTGATCGTGAATAGGGCTCAGTTCAGTGAGAGCGAGTCGAATGCCCGTGCACGATCAGCAGTGCCGTCCGCGTGAGGTGCCGCTGTGCTGCTCATCGGTGGGCTAGTCACGCGACCTTTGGAGAGCCTTCGAGCAGCGCCGGTGGCACAGTGGCTGTATGTGCGGCCGATACGTCTCCACCCGCAGTCCCCAGGATCTGGTCCGGCTCTTCCAGGTCACCGACTGGCATGCCGAGGAGGCGCTCGCCCCGAACTGGAACGTCGCGCCGACCAACGATGTGTGGGCCGTCCTTGAGCGCATCCCGCGCGGACACGACGACGGCGCTCCGGCGGGCCGGCAATTGCGGCCGCTGCGCTGGGGCTTGGTGCCGTCGTGGGCGAAGGACGTAAAGGTCGGTGCCCGGATGATCAACGCGCGGGTGGAGACCGTGCACGAGAAGCCCGCCTACCGCCGCGCGTTCGCCAAGCGCCGCTGCCTGCTGCCGGCCGACGGCTTCTACGAGTGGCAGCAGATCAAAGATCAGGACACGGGCAAGGCCCGCAAGCAGCCGTACTTCATCCACCCCGAGGACGACCAGTTGATGGCGCTCGCCGGCCTGTACGAGTACTGGCGCGATCCGGCGGTCAAGCAGGACGACGACCCCGCCGCCTGGCTGATGACCTGCACCATCATCACCACCGAGGCCGCCGACGCGGCAGGCCGTGTCCACCCCCGCATGCCTCTGGCTCTCGCCGAGGACCACTACGACGCCTGGCTCGACCCAGCCAACCAGGATGCCGACGAGATTCGCGCCCTCCTCGGGCGACCCGCCGATGGACATCTGGACACCCGCCCCGTGTCCACAGCCGTCAACAGCGTCCGTAACAACGGCCAGCACCTCCTCGACCCGGTCACGCCGTAGCCGCCGCGCCACCCCGGACGAGTTACGCACGTTTGCGCGGTACGGCGGGGACACCGAACGCGAAGCCTGCCGATCGCGCCAGTGCCTGCCCCCGGCGGGGCATAGCCCGGGCCTGGGACGCGGGGCACGACGGCCGCCTCGTACTGGACCGGATCTGCCAGGACGCCCCCGGACTCCTGAGGCCCGGCGGGGTGCTGCTCGTGGTCCAGTCCGCGCTGAGCCGCCCGGAGGAATCGCTGCGGCGGTTGCGGGCGACGGGCCTGCGCGCCGACATCGTGGAACGCCGCGGTGTCGCCTTCGGCCCGGTCCTGCGTTCCCGCAGCGGCTGGCTGCACGACCGTGGCCTGATCGAGGACGACGCCGAGAAGGAAGAGCTGGTGGTCATTCGTGCCGTACGACCTCGATGACGTGACGTACGACTCCGGTGAACGGCGCTGCCGCATCCTGGCCCGGCGCGCGGGGCCCCTCCTGGTGGAAGGGCCGGTGGACGTCACGCTGGAGAACGGCACCACCGTGTCGTCCGACCGGTTCTGCGTCGCCCTGTGCACCTGCCGGCGCAGCCGCACCTATCCGTGGTGCGACACCAGTCACCACAGGTCCGAACCGCCGAGGAGGCCGGACGGCGGAGCCGCCTCCGACTGACGAGCCGCCCGGTCGGCGCTCCGCGTGTCGCGGAGAACTCCGGTCGTGCGAGAGGCCATGAGAGGGGTACTCGCCCCAGTGAAGATCGTATGCGCGTAGGTGACCCACGAGGAGATGAGCGGCATGGTGAAGATCGGGTACACGATGATGACCGAGCAGGCCGGCCCACGGGAGCTGGTGGACCATGTGGTCGGCGCGGAGCGCGCCGGTTTCGACTTCTCCGTCACGTCAGA
>NZ_JBIWGK010000029.1:0-54514 GCF_044763565.1 Streptomyces sp. NPDC096013
CACAGAAGCAGAATGCCGACGCGCCGGCCTCACCGCATCAAGAACTGAGCACGTTCATCCGTACGCGGCTGTGTACGTTCACGTGTACGCCGACAGGCGGTCTCGTCGCAGACGCCACCTCGGGAGCAGCAGCCCTCATCAGCGGTGGCCTGCTATGCCTCGGCGCCGTCGTCGCGGTTGGCGCCACCACGGCAGACCTGCGCAGTTCCTCCGCACCGCCCCATCCACACACAGCCACAGCCAGCCCATAAGCTCCGAGGCGCGCAGTCACTAATTCCAACTCTCGCGACCAGGTTCCAACTAACCTCGAAGTTACGTGACGGTCCGTCGGCGTAGTCGGTGGACCGTTTTCGTGCCGTGGGAGAAGGCTGTGCAGGCCGAAGAGGCGAGTGTCGCCTCGGGGTGGCGCCGGGTTCCACTGCTCCGGGTGTTGGGGTGCTGTCGAAGGGACGGGGAATCTGCTGGTCAGTCAGGGTCGGGTAGTTGGGTGAGCCGGTTGAGGGCTGCGGTGATGTGACCGGTCCAGGGCCAGTGCCGGGCCAGGCGGAGGATCCGCCGACGGCCGGTGGTCACGAGCTGTCCGGCCGCGGTGAACAGACGGAGCCGTAGTCGGCGGGGCTCCCAGAGCCTGGCCGTGCCGGTCAGGGCGAGCATCGGCATCCAGGCCAGCAGGTCGAGAGCGATCTGCACGATCTCCAGCCAGATCCGGTTCTGGGCCGTGCGGTGCAGGGGCAGGTTGCGCAGGCCGGTGGCCCGGGCGGCGCGGATGCGGTCCTCGGCCCGGGCCCGCAGCCGGTGACGGAGCTCAAGCTCGGCGATCGGCCGGCCCGAGGTATTGGTGGCGAAACAGGTCAGCCGCATGCCGTCCGCACCGTTGGCCGCAACGGGGCCCCGGGGTGCGGCCGTTCCTTCCTGCCGATCAGCCGCATGCCCTTGGGCCAGCCGTCCAGAACATCGCCGGTGAGTTCAGCGACTCAGGCGCCGTCGCGGATCTCGCCGTCCGCCTCGACGGCCGCTGTCCAGGCCGATGCCGGAACCTTCAGCACACGTTGGTGGATCTGCTCGGTGTTCACCATGCCGACCGAGTAGGACAGCCACCGTCCCCGCTGGGCGAGCCAGGCGACGAAGTCGTGGGTGCCGCCCGCGGAGTCGGTGCGGATCAGGGTCCGGCGCCCGCGCCGGTACTTCTTTGGCAGCTGGGCCAAAGCCAGTTGAGTGGCGGTGATGTGGTCGGTGGCCGTGTTCGATCCCGCGTTGCCTGGTCTGAGCAGGGCCGCGACCGGTTCACCCGTGCCGCCCGCTCCGTGGTCGACGAACCCCATCAGCGGGTGGTGGCCGTAGGTTCGCTTCCACGTCGGTGCGGCGTCCTCCTTGTCCGAGTGCGCGATCACCAGCACCCCGTCGAGGTCCACGGTCACCGTCCCACCCGCATCAGGCGCTTCCCGGTCGGCCAACCGCCAGACATGCCGGCGGACTTCAGCCCGCGCGGCACGGATGGCCCGCAGGGCCTTCTCATCGGAGGCTGCGAGGGTGTCGATGAGGCGGGAGACCGTCGGGTCGGAGGCCACCGGCCCGAACACGGCCGGCTCGGCCCGCAGCATGGCGACATCCGCGAGGCAGTCCCCGCCCAGCGCGACCGCCAGGGCCACGTCCAGCAGGACCTTGCCCGGATCGTGCACCGCCCGAGCCTTCCGCCACGGCGTCAGCGCCGCTGATATCGCGGTGTCCAACCCGGCCTTGCGGACGGTCTCGACCAGCAGCACGCCCCGGCCTGCGAGACAACCGCCCGGCCGCCGCCCTCGATGCGGACATGCGGGTACGACCCGATACGCTTGTCGGGTAGCCGGAGTCCATTGCTGGACCCCGGCCCCCTCAGAACCGTACGTGCACGTCATCCGCGCATACGGCTCAAGCAAGCCCCAAAGGCTCTCCGGTGTGCAGGGTTTCCTCGCGGCCGTCCATGTATAGGCGTTGACGGCATGAGGCGTGGGTGAGGCGGAGTTGAACCCCATCCGGCGTCTTCGTCCCCTGGTAAGCGATGTGTTGGGTCTTGATCGCTTTCCGGGTGGTGCGGAGCCACTGCTCCCACTCCCTCGGGGACTGCGGGGACCGGTCTGCGTGCAGGAGCAGTTGCCCGCACCGATGGCAGCGGCCTGTCTGCGTCTTCAGTAGACGCATGGTGGCCCGGTCCAGCGGCAGCGGGGCGCCCTTGCGACGGCGGTCGGCCCAGTAGTCGGCCAGAGCAGGGTCATCCGGGGACGCCCCGCCCTTGACCAGTTGATGCCGGATGATTTTCGTCCAGGCGAACCGGACCAGGTAGGCGCCGCTGTCGCGGTCACCGAACACCCAATTGTCCTGACGTGCAGGATTGAAGCGGCCGAAGTACCGGCTCATGATCCAGCGCCTCGGCTTCTTCGGGTGCCTGGGCAGCGCCCACCGGTAGGTGAGCTGCCACAGGTAGGCGTCCAGCGAGGAGAAGACCTCTTTGGACACCACCGTCCGGTAGTAGGCCGCCCATCCGCGAACGATCGGATTGAGCGTCCGCAGTACTGCCGCGGGCTCCGCGCCACGAAGGGCCCGGATTTCCTCCCGCAGTCTGCCCCGGATCCGCTTGACGGCGGCTTTGCTGGGCTTGATCAGCAGCTTGCCGCTGCGGTAGCGGCGCACGTTGAACCCGAGGAAGTCGAAGCCGGTTTCCGCGTGGACGATTTGTGTCTAGTCCTCGTTGAAGACCAGCCCCCGGGGCGCGAGCCACTCGGCAAGCCGTGCCTTGACCTGCTCAGCCGCAGCGCGGCTGTGGCACATCGCCACGAGGTCGTCAGCGTATCTGACCAGCACAGGAGCGTTCGGCATGATCTCTCCGGCCCGTCGGCCCGAAGGGTGATACCGCACGCCCGCAGCCGTCTCCATCCCATGCAGAGCGATATTCAGCAGCACGGGGCTGATCACGCCACCCTGGGGAGTTCCCTCCTCGGTCGGTGTGAACCTCCCGCGTTCCACGACCCCGGCCTTCAGCCATTGCCGGACCAATCCCCGAGCGGGGAAAGCGCCGAGCCCGGCCAGAAGCTGGTCGTGATCGATGCGGTCGAATGCCGCCGCCAGGTCCGCGTCCAGGATCCACACGCGCTGCGGGTTCTTGCCGCTGAGCGTATTGAAGATGACCCCGATCGCGTCATGGCAGCCCCGGCCCGGACGGAAGCCGTACGACCTCGCCTCGAACCGGGCCTCCCACTCAGGTTCCAGCGCCGCCGAGACACGAGCTTGATGAGCCCGGTCGACGATGACGGGGATGCCGAGCGGGCGCCGCTTGCGTCCTCCCGCCTTCGGGATGAACACCCGCCGGACCGCGTGGGCCTGCCAGTTGCTGCCGCGCTGCTGGATGAAGCGCACCAGTTCCGACTTGCCCGAGGCGGTGAGTACGACCTGATTGTCGATCCCCGCCGTCTTGCGTCCGGCGTTGATCTCCGTGACCCGCCGCACGCTGACCAGCGTGTTGCTCAGGCTCCGGAGCATCAACTTCTGCAGGTTCCTGACCTTCGCCAGGTCCCCTTCCTTCGATGCCGTGAAGATGCGTTGACGCAGACGGCGTACGTCTTTCTCCGCCTGGTCCCAGTCGATGCTGGGCCAGTCCACGAGGCCGCCCTCCGGTCCGTTCGCCCCGGCCGGGGCCGGGGCGTCCAACTTGTCCTTCGGTGCTGTCGCTGCTGTCATCGTCCCTCCTCACAGGCTCACCCGGCTCACGTCAGCGTCCTTTCGGACTCGGACATCGGTCCGTATCCGGCGAGTTGGCCAAAGCGGCGGCGGAGAGTCCACCGCCCGTAACTGCCTTGGTTTCCTCCGGCCTTTCGGCATGCCGGCCTTCGCTTCTTGAGCCGTCCTTACCCGCCGGAAACATCAGCCTTCCTCACGGTCAGCCCACCGCCCGTCCGGTATGGACGGGCGGCTTCCGTCGGGGTTTCCACGTTCCGCGTGCCTGAGCTGCGACCGGGCTGGGTGCCCTCTATATCCCGGGGCGGCGGTGTCCTCCCGGGCGGCGTGAAGCATCCGCCCGGCGCCTGCCGCGTTCCAGCGGCTTGCCCTGCACCCCGCTGTCGCTTCCCACCGGCGGGGCTTTCTTCTCACGAGACGTCATCGAGGGTTCACGGTTGTTCACCCGTCCGGTCTTCCCCTTGCCTGTTGCCCTCGGGTGGAACGAGGGCACTTGGGCTTTTCCCCGGAGCTTCACACCCCGCCGTTACCAGCGACGCATGTCCGGGTGGGGGCAGGTCATCGGACACTGACCCGGGGCTACTCTGTCGCCGACGCTATCGCCGACCCCCTCTCCAAAAGAGCCCACTCAACACACGCGACCTCGTGTCGCACCTTCACCTGGAGAGTGCTTCTTTCCCTGCAGCCAACAGGACCCTAGACAAGTCCCATCGTTGCAGGTCAGGAGCACTCTCCGCTTATTTGATCAAGCCTCGGACACTCCACCTCGCGAAAGCCCGAGGCTAATCATGGTTCGGTGCAGGTCAGCTGATGCCGAGGAGGGCCAGCGGCCTGCGGATGCTGCGCCGTAGCCGCGAGGGCGGCCGCGGTGACGGGGATGCCGTACGCCGAGGCCGCCCGGGTCGTGTGGCGGATCGCTGTCGGCTATCGCGTGCGGAAAGTTCCCTGGCCGCCCACGCCGCCGCCGCCGATGTTGAGTCCGCCGGCGATCATCGAGCCGATGACTTCACCGCTCATGCCCCAGTAGGTGATCGACGTCACAGCCGTCGCGAAACTCGCCCAAAATCGCGCATCCCACCCGATGATG
This sequence comes from Streptomyces sp. NPDC096013, assembly GCF_044763565.1. NCBI lineage: Bacteria > Bacillati > Actinomycetota > Actinomycetes > Kitasatosporales > Streptomycetaceae > Streptomyces > Streptomyces sp. NPDC096013. Next base: position 4,796 of record NZ_JBIWGK010000029.1, read on the forward strand.
CGCTCGATCGGGTAGTTGAACCATGCGGTTCCCCAGGTGATGCCGCCGCCCAGGGCGATACCTCCGGAGACTCCGTGGAAGGTATAGGGCAAGTTCGTGAAATTGGCGTCAAGAGTGACCACGAAGGCCCCGCCTATCGCTATCGAGACGGGATACTCGGACAGCTCCTTCGCCGCGAGAGAATCTCTGACCTGCTCGGGCACGTTCTCCGGGTCGGCTTTCTGGGCGATTTCCAGGGTCCTGGCGGTCAGAGAGCGGAGCGCTTCTTTCGCCATAATGGAATGACCCTTGATCAATTCCTGTTCGCGAGGGTCCTGGGTTTCGTCGGTCGGAAAAGACATGAATCCCCCTATGTGGTCCCCTCCTTGGGATACGGACAGTACTGCGCCGATTCCGCCGCAACCAGGGTTCTGGCAGCCTGGAATTCGCAAGGAATGAGTCAAAAATGGAATCCGTCGATGCATTTTTGACGGTTTTGCGGACAAGGCGTTTTTCAGAGTCCTCTGATTTTTGTGTAGTTGCTGGTCACGGGGTCACGTCCGGGTGGCTGGGACACTGACGAGGTGTTGAGCATCAGCACGAGGTCAAGCGGCGAAGCCGATGTTGGTGACGTACTCGTACTGGCCCCACTGGGAGCCGAGGTCGGCGAGCTGGTCGACCCACGCGTCGTCGAGCCCCTGATCGTCACCGTCGGCCCATGCGGCGACGATCCGGTCCCAGTGAGGGTCTGACACGAAAATGACTCGTGGTTGAGCCGTCAGGCTGGGATGGGGTCGAAGCGGATGGTCAGGCCGAGGCTGTTGGCTTCCTTGAGCATGCGGCGCATGGCGCGTTCGGGGTCGCGGCGGGTGAAGTGGTCAGCTCCGAGATCTCGGTAGGGCTCGTGGTCGTGCAGGACGTGCCAGATGGCGATCACGAGTTTGTGCATCACGTCGACGAGTGCGCGTTTGCCGCCGCGTCTGGCTGCGAGACGGCGGAAGAAGACTCCGAGGTAGGAATCCTTGTTCCTGATCGCGACCATGGCGGCGACGCCGAGCAGGCGCTTGAGGTTGGCGTTGCCGGGCCGGGTGCGTCCGGACTTGCTGACTCCGGCGGACTCGTTCTGGCCGGGGCAGACCCCGATCCAGGAGGCCAGGCCCGGCGGTTTCGGGACCGACACCCGGCAGGGCGACCAGCTGCGGTGCGGCCCTCGTCACCAGGGGCTTCAGCTCAGCGTCCGCATCGTCGATCTCCTGGCTGAGTGCCCGGTATCGGCGGGCGAGACGCCGCAGAGCTGTCCTGACGGCACAGGCCGGATCCGCCAGATCGCCGGCAGGGCGGGAGCGGGCCAGGCAGTCGATCAGCTCCGTCGTGGGCAATCCCCGGAACTGCTCGCGCACTTTGGCAGGGGCGGTGATGATCAGGGTGCGGATCTGGTTGACGGTCTGAGTGCGGGCCTTGATGGCCGAGCTGCGGGCTACCCGCAAGGCGCGGATGGCCTCCGCAATGCCGTTGCGTGCCTTCGGCGTCCCCTTGGCGCGGCCCGAGAGCACGGCGGTTGCTGCGGCGTAGGCATCAACGGGGTCGGACTTGCCGTTGTCCCTCGGGGCCTTGCGGTCGGGCCGGTCGACCTCCACGACGGTGATGCCGTGTGCCGACAGGAACCGGGCCAGCTCGGCTCCGTAGGCGCCGGTCCCCTCGACCCCGACGGCCAAGACTTCGCCGTGCGAGCGCAGCCAGTCCAGCAACTGCTGGTAGCCAGCAGGGCTGGTGGGGAACGGCTCCGTGGCCAGGTGGCGGCCGATCGTGTCGATGATCGCGGCCTGGTGGGTGTCGGTGTGGGTGTCGATCCCGCCGATGACGGCTATTTCATCCGCTGCCATGCTGGTGTCTGCTGTCCTTCCGTACGACACGTGAGGGGCGGTACGCGCGCCGGTCGGGCAGACGGACAAGACAGTGATGGGACCTTTGGCCGGGCTCCTATGAAGTCACAGACGCCCGACCGGCCGCGCGCAGCGACACCGCCTGGGAGATCGACAATTCCAAGCAAGGACAACCCAAGTGCCGGTCAGCTGCCGGGTCAGACCTCCAAGCGGTGCCGCGGGCTACATCATCACTGTCAGCTGCTGCAGCAGCCCGCCCTGCCAGGTCAGTTGCAGTCCCTCCGACCGGGCCCGCTCCACCAGCATCGCCACCAACTGCTCGTCCGACACGGGCACGGGCGGCCCGGACAAGTCCTTCTCGACAGGCTCCACGGTCTCCAACTCCACGGCGGTGTCAGTCACTTGACGTCTCTCCCATGATCGTCGGATCTGCCGTTAGATTTACACTCCCGTCCGGGACCGGCTGGCAGGGTTGTCGGTCGCCTCGGCAAACACCCCTCGGCCTGGATGCCTCCGACTTTGCTTCCACATCCACGAGTTGGCGCTTCGATCAATGGCCGTCGGGGGGCGTGGCGGACACCGGCCGGCCCGGCGTCGCCTCCCGTCCGGCCGGACCGCCGGGTCAGTGCGACGCCGAGTGCTCGTCCGACGTACCGCGCTGGAAGGTCGCGTAAAGCAGCCACAGGGAAGGGACCAGCAGGAGCGCGCCCACCCCGAGGACCCACAGGACCGCGGAGAGGACGGAGGTGTTCGCCGCGGCCTGGGAGACCGTGGTGCTGCCCACCAGCAGGGCCGGGTACTGGGCGGCGCCCCAGGCCCACAGGATGGCGGCGACCGCCACGGCCGCGGCGGCCCGGGCGGCGACGAAGCGGTGCCGCGCGAGCAGGACCAGGCCGGTGACCCCGGCCACGGCGCTGACGACGACCAGGGGCAGCGCGCGATGGGTCAGTCCGTGGAACAGCTCGGAGGCGTCCGCGTGCAGGACCGCGATACCCGCCAGGGCGACGGCTCCGGCCACCAGTCCGCTGATCACGGCGTCCCGGGTGAAGGCCTCGGCCAGCTCCCGGCGGCCCTCGCGGTGCGCGTCGGCACACAGGTACACGGCGGCCAGGTGGGCGCAGGTGAGCACGGCCAGCACCCCGCCGAGCAGCGAGGTCGGGTTGAGCCAGCTGGTGAGGACGTCACCCGTGGCCAGCCCCGGCGGGACGCGCCCGGAGGCGACGCCGCCAGCCACCGTGCCGAGGAAGAACGGGGTGAGCAGGGAGGAGACCGCGAAGCACGCGCCGAACAGGCGCTGCTGCCACAGTTCGGTGCTTGCCTTGCGGAAGGCGAAGGCCGCGCCCCGGGCGATGATGCCCAGCGCGGCGAGCGTCAGCGGGATGTACAGGGTGGACATCACCGCCGCGAAGACCGGGGAGAACGCCGACCACAGCAGCACGACGACAAAGATCAGCCAGACGTGGTTGGCCTCCCAGATCGGTCCGATGCTGTGCTCGATGAGCGCCCGGCGGGCACGGCCGCGTTCGGCACCGCCGGCCAGCAGGTCCCAGACACCGGCGCCGAAGTCGGCGCCTCCGAACAGGGCGTAACAGGTCAGGCCCACCCACATGACGGCGAGCGCAGCGTCCGCGAGCACGGTCGCCTCCAAAGGTCGTAGAGCGGACGGTGGGAGTTCACACCACCCGGTAGGTGGTGACGTCCTCCTCCTGCGGCGCCCGCGGCACGGGGGTGCCCCGGGCCAGGCGGCGCAGGACGTAGACGGTCGCGACGGTCATGGCGGCGTAGACGAGCAGGACCAGCCACAGGCCGGTCATCAGGCCGGGGGCGGGATTGACGGCGTCGCGGACGCTCATCACGCCCCACACGATCCAGGGCTGGCGGCCCAGCTCGGTCACCGTCCAGCCGCATTCGAGCGCCACCACCGCGGCCGGTCCGCCGACCGCCGCCAGCATCAGGAACAGGCGGGGCAGGGGGAGTTCACCACCGGTACGGCGGCGCCACCACAGGCCGAGCAGCCAGACGCCCATGGCCAGCAGGAAGAAGCCGATGCCGACCATCAGGTCGAAGGCCCAGTGCACCCCGGTGACCGGCGGCCGTTGGGCGGCGGGCACCCGGTCGAGCCCTTTGACGACGGTGCCGGGGCTGTACCCCACCAGCAGGGAAAGACCGTCGGGGATCTCCAGGCCGTACTTGAGCCCGTCGCTCCCCGCGATGCCGCCGATCGTCAGCGGGACGTGCGAACCGGTGCGGTAGACACCCTCGATGCCGGCGAGTTTGGTCGGCTGGTAGTAGGCCAGGAAGCGGGCCGCCCAGTCCCCCACGAAGAGCTGGAACGGTGTCACGAGCGCGCCCAGGCTGAACGGGATGAAGAACCCGGCCCGGTGGTAGGTGTCGCGGCGGCCCCGCAGCATGGCCACCGCGTAGACGGCTGCGGTGAGGAAGGAAGCGACCATGAAGGCGGCCAGGATCATGTGCACGGTCTCCGGCGGGCTGGCGGGATTGAGCATCGCCGCCCAGGGGTCCACGGCGACCACCTTGCCGTGGCGCAGGGTGAAGCCGCGCGGTTGGTTCATCCAGGCGTTGGCGCAGACGACGAAGAACGCGGAGGCGGTGCCCGCGATCACGATCGGGAGGCCGGTCAGCAGATGGCGGCGGGGCGACAGCCGGTCCCAGGCGTAGAGATAGATGCCCAGGAAGATCGCCTCCACGAAGAAGGCGATGCCCTCCAGCGCGAAGGGCAGTCCTATCACCTGGCCGAACCGGCCCATCAGGCCCGGCCAGAGCAGTCCCATCTCGAAACTGAGGATGGTGCCCGAGACCGCGCCCACCGCGAACAGCACACCCATGGCACGGGCCCACCGCCGGGCCAGCAGCCGGTGGGCCGGGTCTCCGGTGCGGATGCCGTACCACTCGGCGAGCAGGGTGAGGGCGGGCAGCCCGACACCGAGGCAGGCCACGACGATGTGCCAGGCGAGCGAGAAGCCCATCTGCGCGCGCGCCGCCGCCAGGTCCCCCTCGGAGACCTGGCGGACCGCGGACATCACGAACGTCGAGGGGACGTTCAGCAGTGTTGGCGTCATGGGTTCCGGTAGTACCCGGATGGAGCGGTCGAAACCGGATCACCGGGGAACCGTACCCGCACGGCACAACACCGCCCGGAACTGGTCGGGCCGCCGAAGAACGCCTGCTCGTCATCGAGGACGCGGCGGCCCGCACGGCATGAGTGCCCGGGAGCGGAACGGCTACACGTTCACCTTGCGGACGTCGGCGCCGCACGGCAGGGGCTCCCGCGCCCGCCCCAGCTGGTGGAGGTGTTCGAGGGCGTCGGGCAGCCGGGTGCGCCGGTACCAGGACAGCCAGGAGCCGGCCTGGGCGGCGATCTCGTCCAGCGCCGCGAGTTCGGCCGGCGTCCAGGTGCGGTGCGGACGCGGATGGTGGGTGGAGAAGACCGCGTACGGCCGCCCGTGCCCGCCGCCGGGCACGGGGGTGCTCTGCAGCGAACGGCTGCCGCCCGCCAGGAGCACCCGGCGGACGTCGTCCTCGTGGACCGGGTCGGTGGCGACGTCGTCGACCACCACCCGCTCCCCGGCCCGGGCGGCGAGCGCGCACGCGGTGCCGCCGCCGTCGACGACGCCGAAGCGGTCCCACAGCCCGGCCGGGAACCCGCGTTGCGACTCCAGCCACAGCGCCCCGCTGCCGGGATCGACCAGGTGCACGTCCCCCTTGTCGGTGGCCGCCACCTCGCAGGCGGCGTCGCGCAGCGCGTCCAGGAACTCGGCCTGTGAGAGGGCGGCGCCGTCCTGTCCCCGGGCGAACGTGACGGGCGGGGGCGCGGCGCGGCGGCGGCCGGGGAACCACACCGCACTACCGCGCGGCGGGCGGGGGGTACGCGTGACGGCGGCGGCCAGCCAGCGCGGCTTGAGGTGGTAGCGCCGGGCGGCTGCGGTCAACAGGCCCATCCCGTCGGCGGGTTCGGGCAGGCCGTAGCGTTCGCAGAGCATTCCCTGCGCCATCGCGATGAGCGGCTGGCTCAGCAGCGCGCGGCGCGCGTCCTCTCCCCGCTCCCCCGCTGCCACCGCCGCGACGGCGGAGTGCAGGGCGCCTCCGCCCGGCACGGCCGCCTTCGGCGCGGTGTCCTGGACCTCGCCGAACGCGGCACGGACGGAGGGCAGGCACTCCAGCTCCGACGCGCCGGACTCCGCGCGGCGCAGGGCGCGCAGCACGGCCGGTGAGCAGCCGGCGAGGCGCAGGGTCCGACCCTGGGCACGGCAGAGATCGGCGAACCGCACCGTCACGGCGGCGGCCGCCGCCGAGACGAGGGCCACCCGGGACATGTCGACGATCAGATCGGCCCGGCCGGGGGCGGCCAGCGCCGCCTCCAGGACCGCGCACGCCTCGTCGTACACCTCGCCGGTCAGCTCCACGACCACCAGCCGCCCGGTGGCCAGCCCCGGCGCGGCTGCCTCCAGGGCGATCGCCGCCTTCAGTCGCATCCCGGCTCCCCCCTCGACGGTGTGCCGGTTCTCCGGCAGATCCGCGAGTGCCCCGCGCAGGGCGTTTGTCACCCCCGTCCCCGCATGTATACGGCCCACGACACACGGCGGTGACGGGGACCGGGCCGTAACGCCCGCCGTCCCGGCCACCGCGCGCGGCCCGGCCGGTGTCGTCAACCGGCTTGCCGCACAAGGGAGTCAGCCGCTCACGGCCCGGACCACCAGGACGATGTTCAGGGCGCTGACCGTGGCGCAGATCACCGAGGCGCACAGGGTCGTCACACCCCGGTTGACCATCGCGCCCATGAGGGAGCGCCTGGCCGTGAACCACAGCAGGGGCGCGAGCACGAACGGGATGCCGAAGGAGAGCACGATCTGACTGATCACCAGGGCCGTGGTGGGATCGAGCCCGGTGGCGAGCAGCGCCAGCGGCGGGGTCATCGTCAGCAGCCGACGGGTCGTCAGCGGCATCCGGCGGCGCAGGAATCCGCGCATGATGACCTGCCCGGCGAAGGTGCCCACCCCGGCCGACGCCAGACCGGACGCCAGCAGGGCCACCGCGAAGGCGAGCGCGGCGCCCGGTCCGAGGGCCCGGCCCAGACCCTCGTGGAACGCGTCGAGGCCGTCGCCCGCGCTCCTCGCGCCGTGCAGGGTGGTGGCGGCCAGGGTGAGCATGCTGGCGTTGACCAGGCCGGCCACACCCAGCGCCGCGACGAGGGAGGTCCGGTGGTCGCGCAGGGCCCGGCGCCTGGCCGCCGGCGGGGTACGGGCGGGCAGCTTCCCCAGGGAGGAGTGGAGATAGATCACGTGTGGCATGACCGTGGCACCGATGATGCCGGTGGCCAGCATCAGGCTGCGTGATCCCTCCAGCCGGGGCCGCAGCCCGGACGCCGCGCCGTTCCACGAACCGGCCCGCACCGACTGGTAGACGAAGCCGAGAACCAGCACCAGCAGGAGCAGGGCGGTGACCACCTCGAACCTGCGGCGGCCTTCGGGGGCGAAGGCGAGCAGCAGCAGGGAGAGGAGGCCGACGACGACGGCCGCGGGCAGCAGCGGCAGTCCGAACAGCAGGTGCAGGGCCACCGCCCCGCCCACGAACTCGGCGAGGTCGGTGGCCATCGCCACCAGCTCGGCCTGTGCCCACAACCCGTAGTTGACCACCCGGGGGGTGTGCTCCCGGCACAGCTCGGGCAGGTCGCGGCCGGTGGCGACGCCCACCTTGCACGCGAGGTACTGCACGAAGACGGCGACCAGGTTGGACAGGACGATCACCCAGAGCAGCAGCGGCCCGTAGCGGCTGCCCGCGCTCATGTTGGTGGCGAAGTTCCCGGGGTCCATGTAGGCGACCGAGACCACCATGGCCGGGCCCAGCATGGTGAGGCCGAGACGGATCCGCCCCGGCCGGGTCCCGCCCGGCCTGCGCCGTGGTGCCCGCGCCGGTGCCTGTGCGGTGTCGTGGACGGCGCCGGCGCGTTCCGGCGCGATGGTCAACCGCTCCGCCCGCGGGGCGGGTTGGACGGTCAACTGCTCCGCCTGCGGGACGGGTTGCTCCTCGGTCGGCGGGTTCAGCGTGCCGGTGGGCGGGTGGCGGTAGGACCGCGAGTCCAGCATCATGTCCGGCCCCCGTCGCGCTGCGGGGCGGTCCCGTCCCGGCTCCCCCGCATCCGGGAGCCCTGCCCGGAGAGGGCGATCCGGCAGACGGCGGTGGCCACCAGGGCGAGTGCGGCCAGCTTCAGCGGCCAGCTGCCCAGCGACACGCCCGTCGCTCCGACGGCCAGGTAGAGACAGACCAGGGGCAGCCGCGCCGGGGCCGGACGGGAACGGTACCGGGTCGCGGAGAGGCCGGAGACGGCCATGATCACTCCTCGGGGTGCGGGAACGGGTGGGAAGCGAAGGTCCGCCGGAGGGCCGACGGAGCGCAGGGTCCGCCCCGCGGGGCGGACCCTGCCGGCCGGCTCACTCGTCCGGGGTGAGCACGTCCTTGATCTTGCCCTTGACACCTGTCTCGGTGCCCAGGACCGGTCCCTTGGGCTTGCCCTGGCTGCCGTCGTAGGTGGCGTACAGCTTCGGGTCAGGCGCCGGTGCCATCCCGATGTCCCCGAGCGGTGCGGGGTTCTCCAACAGGGTCAGCTCGTGCTCGCCGTCCGGTGCCGGGCCGGTGGCCCACAGTCCGGCGCCCGCCTCGACGCCGTCGGAGAGGTGCCACAGCGTCTGCGCGTGCTCGCGGTACTCCTCGTCCTCGAAGCCGCCGGGCACCACGACGCCCTCCAGGCCGTCCTCGCGGAGCTGCTCGATCGCGGCCAACCACTGGTTCTGGTGGACGGTGTCCCGGGCCAGGTTGAACTTCAGCATGTCCTTGACGCCGGGGTCGTCGGTCATGTTGTAGAGGCGGGCGGTCTGCAGACGGCTCTGCGCCTCGGCCGCCACGTTGGCGTAGAAGTCGGCGAGCAGGTTGCCACTGGCGACCACGTAACGGCCGTTCCACGGATAGCCGTTGCTGTCGGCCGGCAGCGCCGCCCCGCCCGCGATGATGGCCTGCTGCGGGTCCATGCCGCCCAGGACCGCCCCGATGGCCGGATCGCTTGTGGCTATCTTGGTCGTGGCCGTCGCCGGTGCCCCCTCCAGGAGCCTGGCACACATGGTGGCCAGCATCTCCACGTGACCGATCTCCTCGGTCGCGATGTCCATGATCAGGTCCTTGTACTTGCCCTTGATCCGGGCGTTCCAGCCCTGGAACAGGTACTGCATCATCACCGACATCTCGCCGTAGGCGCCGCCCACCAGCTCCTGCAGTTTGTGCGCGTACACGGGGTCCGGCTTCTCCGGCTTGGCCTCGAACTGGAGACGTTGCGTGTGGGTGAACATCGCTTCTCCTCATCTGCGTGTGCGCGGTGTGGCCTGCGGCCCGGGCCGGCGCGTCCGGTGCGCCGGCCGCCTTGGGACGTGGCACCGACGCTAGGGACGCCCCGTCACCGAGGCGTCTCCGGCGGCCTACCGATCCCGCGGTCATGGGCGGACCGCCCGGCCGCACCGGGACGCCCGGGCGGGGGCACGACGGACGGACCCGCACGTGCGCGGCCACTCCGATGTGCCGTGACGCGTGGAACGCCGGAGGTGACAGCGCGGAGACGCAAGACGGCCGAAGCCGTGCCACCGCTGGCCGGCGCGGACGGCGGTGACGACCGGAGCCGGTGCCGTTTGGCGGGCCCTGGAACGGTTACCTGGCACATGCAACGGTTGAGAACGCAGCCAACTCCACAGCAGAGACGCACGCCGACACCAGGGCTGTGGCTGCGCGGCTCCGCCCGCGGAGCACCGGCCGGGACGCGGCGCACGCCTCCCCGACCCCGGCGCGGAGCGATGATGTCCGTTTGCGATTCCTCATCAGGGGCGCCGCCCCCCACCGTCCTGACGCTGCTGGGACGCTTCATGCTGCGAGTCAGCCTGCAGTCCGTCTACCTTCCGCCCACGGCGCAGCGGTTGCTCACCTATCTCGCGCTGCACTCGCAGGGCGTGTCCCGGGAGCACGCGGCCGAGCTGCTCTGGCCCCACCTGCCCCGCGACAGGGCGGCCGCCAGCCTCCGTTCGGCGTTGTGGCGCATCTCCCGGCGCAGCGACCAGCAGGCCGTGGTGGATCTGCGCTCGACCCGGCTCGCCATCGCAGATCACGTGCAGGTCGACCTGCACACGGCCACCCGCTACGCCGCCTCCCTGGCCAACGGCCCCGACAAGGACGTCCCCGGCGCCGACATCCCCGGCCTGCTGTGCGAGGACCTGCTGCCGGCCTGGTGCGACGACTGGCTGACGGACGCCCGCGAACACTTCCACCAGACCCGGCTGTACGCGCTGGAGGCCGTCAGCCGCCACCACCGCCGCCACGGCCGGATGTGCACGGCGCTGACGTACGCGATGACGGCCGTCGAGGCGGAACCGCTGCGGGAGAGCGCGCACCGCGAGGTGACGGCGGTCCACCTGGCCGAGGGCAACACGGCGGAGGCCTTAAGGCACTTCGAGTCCTACCGGACCAGGCTGCGCAACGAACTCGGCCTCTCCCCCTCCACCGGCTTCCGCCGCATGCTCGCGCCCTACCTAGGCCGGCCGCTGGACGCCGACTCGCCCTCATCCCTCCGTCGGTGACGCCCGCGGCGCACCGACCGACGCCCATCGGCACCCATCCAGCCGGTGGGCACCGAGTCGGACACGAAGAGCGCGCTGGTGTCGTCCACGCCCTCCGGCACCGGGAACGCCCCGTGGTCCGCGAACGGGACACGTACGTATTCGGCGTGGCTGCCGCGCAGTCCGCCCATGGCGTGCGAGTAGCCGAAGATGCCGCCGGTGTCGGCGCCGAACAGGGCTTGTCCGATACCGGGGTTGGTGTTGGTGTTGTCGCACAGCGACCACAGGTCGTAGGTGCATTACCAGCAGCGTCCGCAGCCGACGAACGAGGCGACCACCACCCGGTCGCCCACCGCGTGCCGCCGCACCCCGCTGCCCGTCTCGACGACCTCGCCGATGAACTCGTGGCCGATCACGTCCCCCGACCGCATGAACGGGACGTAGCCGCCGCTGAGATGGAGGTCGGAGCCGCAGGTGGTGCCCGCCAGCAGCCGTACGATCATGTCCTGGTCGTTGCGGAGTACGGGGTCGGAGACGTCCTCCACGGCGAGTTTGTTCACGCCTTCCCCAGCACAGTGCCTTCACAGCACACCCTCCCCTCGCGCGCGCCGGCTCAGCAGCCCGATGACCTTGCCACCGGGGGTATCGTGCGCGGTGGGTTCGTCCGGGCGCAGGATCTCCCCCGTCTCCAGCAAGGACTTGGCCTCCCGAGGGCGACGCGCAGGTCCTGGCGCGGGTCGCCCGTCCTTCCACCAGGTGGCCGACTCGATCAGCGAGAAGTCCCACACCACCAGCCAGTCCAGGTTGGCCATGCCCAGCCGCTGCATCTTGGCGTTGGCCGAGCCGACCGCCGGGTTCTCCCCCATCAGGAAGTAGCCCTTGCACGTGCCGTCCATCTGGGCGACGACCGTCTCGTACGTGCTGTGGTCGCCGGTGAGCCGCGGCAGGTGGTCGAAGCAGAAGTCGTTCTCCGCGGTGGCCGCGTCGCCGTAGTACGCCTTGAGCAGACTCACCATGTAGGAGCGCATGTTCCCCCCAGAAACCCTTGTCGGCCTTCACCGAGTCGATGAAGGTCTCCAGGTCCTCGTGGGCGTGGGCGTGCGGCATCGGCAGGTAGCCGGGCAGCAGGTTGAACAGGGTCGGGATGTCGCTGGAGCCCTGGATGCTGGCGTGGCCGCGGAGCGCCTGAATGCCGCCGCCGGGGCGGCCCATGTTCCCGAGCAGCAGTTGCAGGACACAGGCCGCGCGGATGTACTGCGCGCCCATGGTGTGCTGGGTCCAGCCCACCGCGTAGACGAACTCGCTCGTGCGGTCGCGTCCCGAGTTCTCCAGCAGGGTCCGGCAGACCTCGTGGAAGGTCTCCTGCGGGATGCCGCAGACCTCTTCCACCATCTCGGGCGTGTAGCGGGCGTAGTGCCGTTTCAGCACCTGGTAGACGCAGCGCGGGTGCTGGAGCGTGGGGTCGCGCCGCGGATCGCCGGTGATCGCGGGGCCGCCCGAGCCGTGGCTCTCCGACTGCCCGGAGGTGGAGACCGACTTGCCGTCATGGGAACGCGCCTCGTACTGGAGGTCGCGCTCTCCCGAGGCCGCCTGTACGGTGCCGCCGTCGTACTGCCCCGCGCCACGTCGTAGTGCCCGGTCTCCTCGTTCAGACCGGAGAAGACGCCGTCCAGTTCTTCGGTGTCCTGGAAGTCCTCGCTCACCAGGGTGGCGGCGTTGGTGTACACCAGCACGAACTCGCGGAAGTCGGCCTCGTTCTCCAGGACGTGGTGGATGAGGCCGCCGAGGAAGGCGATGTCGCTGTCCGCCCGGATGGGCACGTGCAGGTCGGCGAGGGCGCTGGTGCGGGTGAAGCGCGGGTCACCCTTCCCGCCGAAGGCGCGGAGACGGCACCGGCACGGGTGGGGACGGAGGGGCGGGCCGCCTCGCCGTGCGCCGGACCCGGGAGAGCGGTCGTCGGCCGACGGCGGGAGCGGGCCGACGGGCGCGGGCCGCGCCGAGCACGGGATGCACCGCCCGTCGGGCCCGGAGATCCCCGTCCGGGTCGGCCGGGTCGCGTGGGACGTCCACGCCACCGGCCCGCTCGGCGTCGTCCCGGCCTGTCACCCCGGGCCCCGTGTCGAAGGCGCCGGGCGGTCGCCCTGCCGCGGCGTCCCTGTCGCCACGGGCGCTCAGCAGGCCCTGACCGCCTTACCCCGTAAGGGAATTGGGGCAGGAAAGCATGGGAGGGAGCGGGCGGGGCCCGCGGACGCCGGGCACCCACCGATGCGTCAGCAGCCTCCCGCTCCCGGACGGATCGAGCGGGCCCCGGACCGTGCCCGAGCGAGCACACGACGCCGGGCCCGCTGACGCACACCAGCCAACGCACACCAGCCAGTCCCGAAGGAGCCGATCATGAGTCCCGACCACCCGCCGATGCGCATCGCCGAGGACCCCGAGGGGCGGCTCGCCGTGGCCACCGTGACCGGGGACCTGAACGTGGGCAGCGCACCCGCCGTGTACCAGCTGGCACTGGAGGCCATCCACCGGTGGCCGCACGTGATCATCGACCTGTCGGGCGTGACCTTCTGCGACTCGTCGGGCTTCAACGCCCTGCTGCGGCTGCGGCGCCGGGCCCAGGAGTCAGGCAACCGGTTGTCCCTGGCCGCCCCGCCCACCCAGGTGGCACGCCTGCTCACCCTCACCGGCGCGGGCACCGTCTTCCCCGTCTACGGCACTCCCGCCGAGGCGCGCGCGGAGCGGCACGACCAGGACGGCGGCGCCTGACACCGCGCGCGGACCGGCCCGCCGCCGCGCCCGAGAAGCGCGGTGCTGCGGGCCCGCGCGGTCGGGGATCGGCCGCGGTCGGAGGGAGCGCCGCGCGGTCACAGGTCTCACCTCACCGGGGGATGCCCGCGCGGGCACTGGTCACGCCTGGCCGGAGGGGCCCCGCGCGGCCAGAGCGGCCACAGCGGTCCGACGGCCACAGTGGTCAGAGCGGACGCAGCGCCGTCCGTCCGGCGCGCCAGGCGTCCAGAAGGTGGGCCGACAGCCGGTTCTCCAGGTGGGTGGTGACGTCCGCGCCGAAGGCGACGTCCGGCTCCAGGTGCGGTTCGTCGGCGAGCAATCCGCCCATGACCTCCCGGCGTACGACCTGCTCGTGGACGGCATCCGCCTCCACGTGCTCCGCGTAGAAGCGTTCGGCCGCGGCACCGGCGCCGGTGCGGCGCATCGCGGCGGCGAGCCGGCGGGAGCCGGGCGAGGAGGTGACCTCGACGCAGGCGAAGTGCCCGACCAGCGCCCCGCGCAGCGCGCGGCGCAGCCCGAACAAGGTCATCATGTTCACGACGGCCAGGGCGGGCGCCGGGGCGGCGTCGAGGTAGTAGCCGTAGCGGGTATCGAGGCCGAGGTCCGTCATCAGGTCGGCGAACAGCTGGGCGTGGATCCGCTCCGCCCGGCCGGCCCCGAACTCGTCGTACTCGATGGCCACCATCCCGGCCTTGGCCCGCCCGGACAGCCGGGGTATCACCCAGGCGTGCGGGTCGGCCTCCTTGAGGTGGTAGAGCGAGCGCAGGGCGGCGTACTCACGGATCTGCCCCAGATCACCGTCATGCTCCAGGAAGTACGCCACGCTGTCGCTGTGGTCGGTGGACTCGACCAGCAGCTCGCCGAAGGCGTCGTCCACCGAGCGGCCGCCGGGCACGCCGGCGCGCAGGGCGGCCAGGAAGCGCTCCTCCAGCGCCTGGCGGAGCGGCATCAGGGCGGGGTCCCATTCCCGGTCGTCCGCGACGCCGTCGAACCCGCGGTAGTGGAGTTCGTAGAGCGCGTAGAGGGCCAGGTGCAGATCGTCCCCGTACGGGTCGGCGGCGGTCGCGCCGGCGACGGGCGGCGGGGCCTGCCCGGGGGTGGTCAGGGCGGCGAAGAGACCTGCCGAGAGGGGGCCCCGGGGACTGGGCAGGGAGGGAGCGGCAAAGGGGCGTTCAGTGGTCGTCGCCGTCATGGGTGTCCTTCTGTCCGGTGCCGGCGGTTCCGTCGCGGCCCTCGCGGCGGCGGGTGTCGGCGGGTTTCGCACGACGTCGGTGGCTGGTGTCGCACCAGGGCTGGCTGCGGCTCCGGCGGCAGGTGCAGATGGCCACCACGAAGCGGTCGGAGGAGGCGATCGTGCCGTCCTCCCGGACGATCTCCACCGGTCCCTCGACGAGAACCGGGCCGTCGCGGTCGACGGTCACCCGACGGGGCCGGTCAGATGCGTTCGGCACGGATCACCACCAGTTCCTCTTTGTCGTCCTCGGGACCGATCAGTCCCTGGGCCCGCAGCCACGGGAGGCGTTTGGTCAGCACGGGTCCGAAGGGGACGAGGGCCCGGTCGGCAACCGCGCACCGCATGCCGGTCGCGGACAGCCGTCTCAGCGTCTCGTCGACGCCGCAGAGCCCGGAGTGCACCATGAGCAGCACGCCGTGCGGCCGGAGCAGGTCCCGGGCGTGGGCGCAGATCCGGTCGAGGGCGAGCCGTCCGCAGTGCCCGGCGTCCCAGGCGACCGCCGGGGTGTGCGGGCCGGGACGGTGTCCCTCGGGGGCGGGCACGTACGGCGGGTTGCTCACGAGCAGGTCGAAGCGCTGTCCGGAGACCGGCCCGGTGAGGTCGCCGTGCAGCACCCGGACGCGCTGTCCGGCGCGGGCCGCGTTCAGCCGGGCGGTCATCACCGCGCGCAGGGAGATGTCCGTCGCCGTTACCCGGGCGCCTTTCCGGGCGGCCAGCAGGGCGAGCGCGCCGCTGCCCGTGCAGACGTCCAGGACGTCCACGCCGGGTACGACACCTTCGGCGTCGAGCGCCTGGGCGAGCAGGTGGGTGTCCGCCTGCGGGGCGTAGACGCCGGGGAGCGTCCACAGGCGTCCAAGGTCGGCGGCCCGTGCAGGGGCAGTCGTCATCCGAGGCCTCCAGGGAGGTAGGAACGGGTACAGGTCGTGCTCGGTCTCGCCACGCGCGTGCTCACCTCTGTCAGATTCGGCGAGTCAGCGGACCGGCGCGACTCGAAGGCCCTCTCTGGCCTCCTGCCCTGGGACGGCTGTCGCATGCTGGGGTCCCGGAGGCCGTTGTGCGCCGGTTTCCGGCAGCTCGGGAGGGGGCCGGCACGTACCGCGACCCCGGTTCGGGAACCGCCGGACCGCGGTAGGCATCGTGTGTGCAGACCTTCCTCCCGTACCCCGGGTTCACCCGCTCCGCGGCCGTCCTCGACCCGGCCCGGCTCGGCAAGCAGCGGGTCGAGGCCCTCCAGGTGCTGCGCGGCCTGACCGTGCCCGGCTACGGATGGCGGCACCATCCCGCGGTGCGCATGTGGACCGGCTACGAGGAGGCCCTGGTCCGCTACTCCCTCCACGTGTGCGCGGTGTGGGTGGCGGAGGGCCGCGCCGACACCTGCGCCGCCACGGTCACCGCCGACTTCGCGCGGCACCGCCCCGGCGCGGCCGTCCGTCCCCAGGAGCGGCTCGCCGAGGCGGGGGAACTGCCGCCCTGGCCGGGGGACGAGGCCTTCCACACCAGCCACCGGTCGGCGCTGGTGCGCAAGGCCCCCGAGGTGTACCGTCCGCTCTTCCCGGACGTGCCCGACGACCTGCCCTATGTGTGGCCGGCGTCCGACCGGGCCGGCTGAGGAGCGGGCGCCGGTCCTCCGGGCGGAGCGGTCGCGGTGGTGCCGGAGGGCGGGCACGTCGGCGGTCAGGGGCGGAGCAGGGTCTTGATCATGCCGTCCTCCTTGGCCTGGAAGATGGCGTAGGCCTGCACGGCCTCCTCCAGGGGCAGGTGGTGGGTGGCGAAGCCGTCCACGCCGAGGGGGTCCCCGTCCGTGAGCAGGGGGAGGATCTCCGGCACCCAGCGCCACACGTTGGCCTGGCCCATCCGGAACTGGAGCTGCTTGTCGAACATAGGCAGCAGCGGCATCGGGTCCACGGCCCCGCCATACACCCCGGAGAGCGAGACGGTGCCGCGCCATACCAGGTCGATGGCCGAGTAGAGCGCGCCGAGCCGGTCCAGGCCCGCCCTCTCCATGAAGGGCTGGGCCAGTGCGTCGGGCAGCAGCGCGGTCGCCCACTGGGCGCCCTTGGTCACCGGGTTGCCGTGGGCCTCCATGCCGACCGCGTCGATCACGGCGTCGGTGCCCCGGCCGGGAAGAAGGTCGTCGACAAACCGCTGCCCAACAGCGAACCCAAACTGCGGGCCGTGTTCGACAAGCTGACCGCAAAGTTCGGCACCGTCCTGGTCATAGTGGACCAGCCCGCCTCCGTCGGCGCCCTCCCGCTGACCGTCGCCCGCGAAGCAGGGTGCCGCATCGCCTACCTGCCTGGCCTGGCTATGCGCCGGATCGCCGACCTCTACCCCGGCGAGGCCAAGACAGACGCCAAGGATGCCGCGGTGATCGCGGACGCGGCACGCACCATGCCGCACACCCTGCGCTCGCTCGAACTCACCGACGAGATCACCGCCGAACTCACGGTCCTCGTCGGCTTCGACCAGGACCTCGCGGCCGAGGCCACTCGCACGTCCAACCGGATACGCGGCCTGCTCACCCAGTTCCACCCCAGCCTCGAACGCGTTCTTGGTTCCCGCCTCGACCACCAGGCCGTGACCTGGCTGCTGGAGCGCTACGGCTCCCCGGCCGCCCTGCGCAAAGCCGGCCGCCGCAGACTCGTCGAGCTGATCCGGCCCAAGGCCCCGCGCATGGCCCAGCGGCTGATCGACGACGTCTTCGACGCTCTCGACGAACAGACCGTCGTGGTCCCCGGCACCGCCACCCTCGACATCGTCATCCCCTCTCTGGCCGCCTCCCTGGCCGCCGTCCACACCCAGCGCCGGGCGATGGAAGCCCAGATCAACCACCTGCTGGAGGCCCACCCTCTTTCCCCGGTCCTGACGTCGATGCCCGGCGTCGGCGTCAGGACCGCCGCCGTCCTGGTGGTCACCGTGGGCGACGGCACCGGCTTCCCCACCGCCGCCCACCTCGCCTCCTACGCCCGACTCGCCCCCACCACGAAGTCGTCGGGAACCTCGATCCACGGTGAACACGCACCCCGAGGCGGCAACCGGCAGCTCAAACGGGCCATGTTCCTGTCCGCCTTCGCCTGCATGAACGCCGACCCGGCCTCCCGCGCCTACTACGACAAGCAACGCGCCCGCGGCAAGACCCACACCCAGGCCCTCCTCCGCCTCGCCCGCCAACGCATCAGCGTCCTGTTCGCCATGCTCCGCGACGGCACCTTCTACGAACCCCGTGCCCCCAAGGACATCGGGCTCACCGCGTAACCCCAGCGACCCCGAACCACCCCAAACCCGACAGGGGCGCCTTGACGCAGGACATAGAGGCACCCGGTTACCTTTTCAGACGGCCTCGATCATGAGGCTCCCGGCCTTCTGGCCCGGCATGACTTTTGCCCCCTGTCGACCATGACCCGGGGGGTGGTGTCACCGGGTCGGGAGGCGCCGGTAGATCGCTAATAGGGGCAGGAACGCCGGAACTTCTGGCAACGCTCTTCGTAACGTGGTTGCCGGATGTCGGCGCCGTGCCTTGGCCGGGAAGACAGACCCTCATCGGAGGAACGAAGTGCTCGACACCCGCGACGTGGCCGTGTTCCTCGGCCTGGACGTCGGCAAGGGCGAACACCACGCCACCGGCCACCCGGCGGGGGCGGTGAGCGGGCGGTCGAGCATCGTCACCCGAGCGTCGCCCTGGGTGAGATGCCGCGGCTCGGCCAGCGGATCCGTTGCGGAGCGCGTGAGTTGCCCCCACCCCGGCTTCACCCTGACCGACGCCCGCTGCTCTCCCTCACCACCAGTTCCGTCGCGACCTCCACCCGTGTGGTCTCCGGCTGTTCGCCGGACAGCAGCCGCAGCACCATGCGGGCCGCGAGCGCGGTCATGTCGGCAAGGGGGGTGCGGATCGTCGTCAGGCGCGGGGTGACCCAGTCCGCGAAGGGGAGGTCGTCGAAGCCGACCACGCTGACGTCGGCCGGGATACGCAGGCCCAGTTCGGCGGCGGCCCGGTAGGTGCCCAGCGCCTGATGGTCGCTGCCGGCGAAGATCGCCGTCGGGCGGTCGGGCAACGCCAGCAGTTCCAGGGCGTGTTGGTAGGCGAGGCCGTGGGCGAAGTCGCCGTAGCGCACGAGTTCGGGGTCGAAGGGGAGTTCCGCCTCCGCGAGGGCGGAACGATAGCCGTCGACCCGCGCGCGGGAGGTGAGCCGGCGCTCCGGACCGCTGATGATGGCGATGCGCCGGTGGCCCAGTTCGATGAGGTGCCGGGTCGCCGCCAGTCCGCCGGGCCAGTTGGTCGCGCCCACCCAGGGTGTGCCCGGCGCGGGTTCGTCGATCGGCATCACGAGCGCGTAGGGGATGCCGAGCCGGTTCAGTTCGTCGTGCTGCTCGGGAGTCAGTTCGGGTACGACGAGGATCGCGCCGCGGGTGGAGCGGGTGGCCAGCGAGTCCAGCCACTGCCGAGCGCGTCGGGTCCGGCCGTGGGTGGAGGAGACGACCAGCCCCATGCCCGCGTCGTGCAGCACATCCTCCGCACCCCGGATCAGCTCGACCGCCCAGGGGCTGTCCAGTTCGTTGATGACGAAGTCGATCAGGCCGCCGGGCGGGGCTGTGGTGGCCGCCGGGTGGTGTTTCGCCAGATAGCCGTGCTGCTCCAGCAGCCGCTGCACCTTCGCGCGCGTCTCTGCCGATACATCGGATCTCTTGTGGAGCACTTTGGAGACGGTGGACACCGACACGCCTGCTCGTTCGGCGATTTCGGCCAGCGTCCGCCGTCTGCCGTCGCTGGATCCTGTCCGAACCGTTGACGTCATCGGATGAATCTCCTACGTTGCCGGTCGTTCTGATTTTGCGAAAACTATCGCAACCGTCGTCCCGGGAGTAAGGCGCATCGGCCAAAAAGGCGGTCCCCCATGAAAGGTGGTCCCTCCATGAAGAGATGGCGCACGACGTCCCTGGCCGCGACCGTCACCGCGGTCATCGCGCTGCTGGCCTCCGGGTGCGGAGGCACCGGTGGAGGCGACGGCAGCGGCTCGGGCGGCGCCAAGGGCGAGTTACTGGTCTGGGTGGACAACACCCGTATGCCCGCGGCCCAGCAGTACGAGAAGGCCCATCCCGACGTGAAGATGCGCCTCGTCACCATCCCGCCCGACGCGGGCTACGTACCCACCAAGATCTCGCTCGCCAACCGCACCAGGAGCGGCTGGCCCGACGTCGTCTTCCTCGCCAACCCGGCCGAGGCCGCGACCCTCGCGAACGCGAAGTTCGGCTACGCGGCCCCACTCGACGACCTGGTCCCGAAGCCCGTCCGCGACGGCTTCACCCCCGGTTCCCTCGACACCTGCACCTTCGGCGGGAAGACGTACTGCCTGCGCAACGACATCGCCCCCACCGTCCTCTGGTACGACGCGAAGCTGATGAAGCGATACGGCTATCAGGTGCCCAAGACCTGGGCGGAGTACCAGAAGACCGGCCTGAAGGCAGCCTCGGAGCATCCCGGGACCATCGTCGGGGCCATCAACGGCAAGTACGGCGCCGGTGTCTACTTCGGCAGCAGCGGCTGCCCCACCCGCGACACGCTCAGCCTCACCGAGGTCCACATCGACTTGGGACAGGCGGACTGCACCCGGGTCGCCGATCTGCTCCAGCCGCTCGCCCGCAAGAAGGCCGTCACCACCGTCGCCCCCATCGACCCGGGCTTCGCGAAGTTCGGCAAGGACGACAAGATCCTCATGCTGCCGGCCCCCGCCTGGTTCGGCGACTTCATGTTCGCCCCCGCCTTCAAGGTGCCGACGGGCCGGATCGCCGCCGCCCCCATGCCCACCTGGCCCGGTGAGAGTCAGTCGTACGCCGGTCAGGTCGGCGGCGGTGCCTTCCTCGTCTCCTCGCACGCCGGCGGACGTACCGCGCAGGCCGCGGCCCTGGTGCGCTGGATGACCACCGACGTCAACCTCCAGGCAAAGCAGCCCACTTACCCCGCCTTCACGGCGGCCGCGAAGAAGTGGGGCGAAGCCAAGTCGAAGGACCCGTACTACGCCTCCGATCCGATGCCCGCCCTCACCACGGCGGCGAACTCGCTGCGTCCCGGCTTCGGTGCGGTCCGCTTCGAGGCCGACTGGCAGAGCAGCTTCAACGACACGTTCGTCAAGGCAGCCGACTCCGGCGGCAACCTCCGTGATTCCCTGGGGAGTTGGCAGGACAAGCTGAAGGCGGCGGCCAAGACCGGCGGGTACACCGTCGGATGAGGACACTTACGCGGTCCCGCCCGCCCGTGGCCGTCGTCGCGCAACCCACCATGACGTCCCGCCGTCGACGCCGCCTCGCCCCCACCGCCGCCGTCTGGATCCTCGTCGGCCCTTACGCGCTGTTCCTCGCAGTCTTCGGGCTCGCGCCCGCCGGATACGCCCTGTGGACCTCTTTCGTCGTCAACGGCTCCTTCTCCGACGGCCATTGGGCGGCCGTCTTCCACGACTACCGGCTCGGCGACGCGGCCACCCACGTGACGACCTACCTCCTGCTGTGGCTGCCGATCCTGCTGCTGACCGTCGTGTCCCTCACCTTCACCCTGCACGCCCGCCCCGGCCGCACGACGAGCGCGCTCCAACTCGTCTACTACCTGCCCGGCGCCGTCACCGGCTCGGCCGCCGCTCTGCTGTGGCTGTTCATGGTCAGCCCCGACAGCAGCCCGTTCTTCCCTCTCCTCAAGCTGATGGACATCAGGAGCGCCACGGACGCCCTGTCCGGCGGCAGCCTCGTAGCCGTCCTCACCGTGATGGGCGTCGCGGTGCACGCCGGCGGCTGGATCGTGGTCCTGTACGGAGCACTCAACGCCCTCCCGAAGGACGTCCTGGAGGCCGCACAGGTCGACGGTGCCTCCGCCTGGCGGACCATGTGGCACGTCAAACTGCCGATGGTCCGTACGTACGTCGCCTTCGTCCTGATCTCCAGCTTCGCCTCCGGCAGCCAGGTGTTCGTCGAGCCCACCGTGCTCTCCACCGGTGCCCCCGGCCAGATCAGCCCCACCTGGTCCGTCAACCAGCTCGCCTATGTCTACGCCACCCAGGACGGCGACTTCGGCAAGGCCGCCGCGCTGTCGCTGGCGATGCTCGCCGTCGGCGTACTGGCCGCGTGGATCGTCATCACCCGTACGCGCATGTACTCCACCCACTCCCCCGATTCTCGGTGAACGAGGCGATGACCGCTCTCTCGCGTGGCGCCCGCGCCCTGTTCCTGTTCGGCGCGGCCGTCTTCTTCGGACTCCCCCTGCTGTGGCTGCTCTTGGCCCCCACGCGTACGGCCGACGACCTGACCACCGGCTCACCGCTCGGCTTCGGCTCCCTGGGCAACGTGGGCGACGCGTGGTCGCACCTGACGTCGTACAACGACGGTGAGATCACCCTGTGGATCGGCAACTCGGTCATCTACGCGGCGGCCAGCGTGGCCCTCGCCCTGCTGCTGTGCGTGCCCGCCGGCTACGCGCTGGCCAAACACGACTTCACCGGCCGCCGGATCCTGCTCACCCTGTCGATCGTGACGATGATCCTGCCCCCGGCCGCCCTGGTGCTCCCGCTCTACCTGGAGATGTCGGCGGTCAGCCTCACCGGCACGGTCTGGTCGGTGATCCTGCCGCTGTCCTTCTACCCCTTCGGCGTCTACCTGGCCTTCCTGCACTTCCAGGCAAATGTGCCCGACAGTCTGCTGGACGCCGGACGTATCGATGGGGCGAGTGAGCTGCGGCTGTTCTGGTCGGTGGCGGTACCGCTGGGCCGCCCCGCCATCGCCCTGATCGCCTTCTTCGGCTTCGTGCGGTGCTGGACCGACTTCTTCCTGCCCTTCGTCATGCTCTCCGACGACCGCACCTTCACCCTCCAACTCGGCCTGATGTCCCTGCTCCAGTCCACCGGCGCCGTCAACAACTCCAGCGGCTTCGCGGACCTCGACATCCACCAGCCCGAGGCGGCCCTCGCCGGACTCGTGGCCTGCGCACCGCTGTTGATCGGATTCGTCCTCGCCCAGCGCTTCCTGCGCACCGGGCTGCTGGCCGGGGCGGAGAAGGGCTGATGAGCGGAGAGAAGCCGATACGCGGAGAGGCGCTGATGGACGACACACGGAGTGAACTCGCCACCAAGGTAAGGGAATTGACCGAGCCCATCGCGTCCCGCTTCAGTGCGGGCCGGGCGCGGGTACGGCTCGGTGTGAACACCGCGATCCACGACGACACAGCCGCCGAACTGGAGGCGTTCGCCCGGCCCCTCTGGGGGCTCGCACCCCTCGCGGCAGGTGAACAGGCCGTCCCCCACGCCGAGTTGTGGGTCGAGGGGCTCGCTCACGGCAGCGATCCCGCGCACCCCGAGTACTGGGGCGAGCCGCTCGACCGCGACCAGCGCATCGTCGAGATGGCCGCCATCGGCTTCGCCCTCGCGCTCGCCCCCCAGCAGTGGTGGGACGCGCTGAGCGGCCCCCAACGCGACCGGCTCGCACGGTGGCTGCTCAGCGCACTGCCCCGGGAGACCCCCGACAACAACTGGCACTTCTTCCCGGTGCTGGTCGGCCTCGGTCTCGACCGGGTCGGAGTGCCCTACGACCGCTCGCTGGTTACCGCACGCCTGGACCGCCTGGACACCTTCTGGCTCGGCGACGGCTGGTACTCGGACGGACCCACCGAACGGCGCGACTACTACATCCCATGGGCGATGCACTTCTACGGCCTGCTCCACGACACCCTCACGGGCGGCGACCGCTTCAAGAACCGTGCGGCCCGCTTCGTCGGCGACTTCCGGCACTGGTTCGCCGACGACGGAGCCGCCCTCCCGTACGGCCGCAGCCTGACCTACCGCTGGGCCCAGGCCGCCTTCTGGGGCGCCCTGCCGTTCGCCGGCGTGGACGTCCTGCCGTGGGGCGAGGTCAAGGGGTATCTGCTCCGGCACCTGCGCTGGTGGAACGGGCGGCCGGTGACCGGGCCCGACGGGCTGCTCTCCATCGGGTACGGCTATCCGCAGCCCGCGCTCGCCGAGCAGTACAACGCGTCCGGCTCCCCCTACTGGTCCCTCAAGACGTATCTGCCGCTGGCACTGCCCGCCGGGCACGCGTTCTGGACGGCCAAGGAGGAGCCGCCCCCCGCGCTGCCCACCGTCAGTGCCCAGCCGCACGCCGGAGCGGTCCTCCTGCGCGCGTCCAGCGACGTGATCCTGCTCGCCGGACGTCAGCACCACCCGTGGGTACGCCATGGGGCCGAGAAATACGCCAAGTTCGCCTACTCGACCCGCTTCGGCTTCAGCCTGCCGAACGGCACACGCGGGCTCGAACAGGGCGCCCACGACTCGATGCTGGCGCTGAGCGACGACGGCGGAGCGCACTACCGGGTGCGCGAGGAACCGGCCGAGCCCGAGGTCACGGCGGACACGGTCCGCAGCACCTGGCGCCCCTGGCCGGACGTGGAGATCACCACCTGGCTGACCGCCGCCGCACCCTGGCATGTGCGCACCCACCACATCCGCACCGGGCGCGCCCTGCACACCGCCGAGGGCGGCTTCGCCGTCGACCGGGACGCGGGCACGGACCGCGACACCGGGTCGGCGTACGCAAGGGTGGCGGCTCCCGCGGGACTCACCGGACTGCACGACCTCGACGGCCGGCGCGAGGGCGAGGTCCTCGACTGCCTGCCCGGCACGAACGTCCTCGCCCGACGCACCGCGCTGCCCACACTGATCGGTCGACTCCCGCCCGGTGAGCACTGGTTGAGGTGTGCCGTACTCGGTCTCCCGGCCGGACCGGAAGCCGAGAGGACCTGGCGCGAACCCCCGGCCGCGGCGCCCCTCCCTGACAACTCCCAAGCCCCGACCACCGCACATCCGACGATCGGAGACGGAACGTGAGGATCAGACGCCTGTCCGTACTGGCCACCGTGACCGCACTGCTGACCTTCCCGGTCCAGGCGCACGCGGCATCTTCCGCATCATCAGGACACACGTACCATGTGGCCCCCCAGGGCAGCGATCACGCAACCGGCACACGGACAAGCCCCCTGCGCACGATTGGCGCCTGCCTCCACCGCGTCCGCCCCGGCGACACCTGCCTGGTCCATCACGGCACCTACCACGAACAGCTCACGCCTCCCTCCGGTACGAAGGACGCCCCGATCACGATCGCCGCCTACGGCGACGGACCGGTGACCGTGGACGGGACCGAGCGGGTGACGGGCTGGAAGGACGCCGGCGGCGGACTCGTCGCCGCCGACACCAACCTGCCGCCCGACCCCGACTTCAACGCGGTCTTCCTGGACAACAAGCGTGCGGCGGAGGGCCGTTGGCCCAACTCCGGCGCCGATCCGCTGAACACCACCTGGGCCGAGGCCGACACCACCTCCACCGACCAGCGCATCGACGACACCGACCTGCCCGACGCCGACTGGAACGGCGCCACCGTGCACCTGTGGGCGGGATCCAACCCCTGGGCCCAGCAGACCGGCACGGTCACCACGACCGCACCCGGCACCCTGGACTTCAAGGGCGGCAACTACCGCTGCCCGCCCCTGTGCATGGGCAACCAGACCTACCGCAACTACTACCTCGTCGGGTCGAAGGCCGCCCTCGACCGACCCGGCGAGTGGTACTACGACAAAGCCGCGCACCGGCTCTACCTGCTCCCGCCGAAGGGCGGCATCACCGGACACACAGTGACCGCCAAGCACCGGCTGTGGGGCATCGACCTCAGCGACAGCTCGTACGTCACGGTGCGCGGCCTCGACCTGTGGGGCACCTCCCTGCGAACCGGCCCGGCGAGTACGGGAGTTGTGGTCGACAGACTGCACGCCACATACATCTCCGAGTTCTCCACACTGCCCATGCCACCGGACGGCGACCTCGCGATCCCGCCGTTCGAGGGGCACATCGTCGCCTCCCGCATCCTCGACTCCGGCGTGCAGATCCTCGGCACCGGCAACACCCTTGAGCACAGCGAGATCTCCCAGTCGGCGGGCGACGGCGTCCTGGTCCGCGGCACCGGAAACACCGTCACCGACAACTACATCCACGACGTCGGATGGATGGGCAGCTACACCCCCGGCATCGAGATCAACGGCAACGGCCACACGGTCACCCACAACACGGTCCGGCGCACCGGACGGGCCGCCATCGACACCGCCTGGCAGCTCAACGGCACCGAGTTCCACGACAACCACATCGCCTACAACGACATCTCCGAAGCCATGCGTACCTCCCGCGACGGCTCGCCCTTCTACGTCTGCTGCAGCCTGAACGGCTCCGGCACCTCCATCGACCACAACACCGCGCACGACGCCGACGGGCAGAACGGCTACTACGTCGACAACTACTCCGGTCACTTCCTGCTGCACCACAACGTCGCCTGGAACACCGGCAGTCGGGGAGTCTTCTTCAACGGCCACACCGGTCCCAGCATCGCCAACGAGGACCACAACTCCAGCTACGGGGTGGGCATCAACGTCGCCTCGGTCGCGCTCGGCGGCGCGACCGACGCGTCCGGCTCGTACTTCAGCAACATCGTCGGGCCCAAGCCGGTCACCGCGACGAAGGCCGGAGACCCGCTGCCGGTCGTCCGCTCAAACCTGATCAGCGATCAGCCCGGATATACGGACGCCGTCAACGGCGAGCTGTGGCTGACGCCGCGCTCGCCCGCCATCGACGCGGGCGAAGTGGTGGACGGCGTCACCACCGACGTCCTGGGCGCGGCTCCCGACCAGGGCGCCTACGAGTTCGGCGCCCCCGTCTGGTCGACCGGCTGCGATCTGCCCGGCTGCCAGGAGCGGGTGCGGCACGGCTCATGGACCGCCACCGCGAGCGACGGCACCGATGCCTCCACCACCGTGGACGGCGACATCAACACCCGCTGGACAGCCGTCGATCCGCAGACCGCAGGCCAGTCCCTGACCGTCGACCTCGGCGAGGACAAGACCTTCGACCGGATCTCCCTCGACGCCGGCCGCGACACCAGCGGCCAGCCGTACGGCTTCACCGTCTCCCTCAGCCGCGACGGCAGGCACTGGGGCGAACCGCTCGCCCGGGTCTCCGGCCGCTCCTTCACCCAGGACGCGGTTTTCCCGCGTCAGACCACCGCCCGCCACCTCCGCATCACGCTCACCGCGAGCGGGCCCGCGCCCTGGGTCGTCAACGACATCCGCCTCTACGGCGACGGGCCCGACGCCTCCTCGACCCTCCAGGCGGAGCAGGCCACCGAGGTCCGGGGCGCCGACCGGGGCACCGCGTCGGTCTCCCTTCGCGGCGGCGACCGGGTGGGCTTCCACCAGGTGAACATCAACGGCGGACATCTCGCTGTGCGCCTCGCCCCGGAGTGCGTACGCGGCTGCTCACTTCAGCTGCGCCTGGACAGCCCGGACGACCGCGTGGTGGCCGAGGTGCCGGTGTCCGGCTCCGGCGACTGGCAGGAGCGGTCCGTCACCCTCAAGCACACGGTCACCGGAGCGCACGACCTCTACGTCGTGGCGAAGGGCACCGGCCGGGTGGCCGGGCTGGACTGGCTGACCATCAGGCCCTGACCGGCGATGCGGGGAAACACGCGTGTCGCCGGCTCCGAGGCAGGTCCGCTGGACCGCCTCGGAGCCGGCGACAGGCCCCCTCCCCTCGCGTCGGCTACGGCAGGCCCCAGGCCGCGCCGGGCTCGCTGACGGTGACGGGCGCGATGACGAGGTCGGGACGGGAGCCGGAGTGGACGAGCACCTCGCGGCCCCGGGGCAGGTCGATGGCGAGGATGCCGTCGCCCAGATCGTGGGTGTGGGCCGGAGTGCCGTCGTCCAGCAGCACGGTGAGGGTCCCGGTCAGACCGTGCCGGAGCTTGAGCGGCTCGCCCGCCAGGCTCCTGATCCGGATGAACCGGGTCGTCCCCGCCTTTCGGACGGCGCTGACGAGGAAGGCGCCCTGAGTGCGGAAGTCGTGCAGGGTGACGTCCGCCCAGGAGGACGGGACGGCCGGGAAGACGCGGATCACACCGCCCCAGCTCTGGCAGAACATGTCGTGCAGCGACTGCGAGGCAGACAGCGGTGTCTCGATGACCGGACCGGCCTCGGTGTAGTGCGTGTTGGCCCGGCACGGGTAGCGGGTCGTGGGGTCGAAGAACTTCCTCAGGTACGCGATCGCGGTGTCGCCGTCGCCGGTCATGGCGTACATGGAGGCGGCGCCGGTGTAGCTGTAGCCGCGGTGGGCGCCGGTCAGCGCGTGCCAGTGGGTCACCGACTTCGCGATCAGGTCCCGGCTGCCGGGCTGGTCCCAGTTGACGAGGTACAGCGGGTACACCATCAGCAGGTGCGAGTAGTGCCGGTGGGACTGCGCGTACGGGGTGTCGGCGCCGATCATGAAGCCGTTGTCGTCGACGGGGTAGGGCGTGAGCCGGGCCAGGACCTCCTGCCAGCGTGGGGTCAACTCGTCGTCGATACCGAGCAGTTCGGCCGATTCGATGAGGGTCTGGCAGCCCCACCGGATCAGGGCCAGGTCGTAGTTGGTGTCCTGTGGCGGCACGACGGGATATTCGGGCGAGAGCGTGCTCGGCAGGTGCAGCTTGCCGTCGCTACCCGGGGTGAGGAAGTGCAGGTAGTAGTTGATGGCCCGGCGCAGCACGGGGAAGATCGTGTCGCGCAGCAGTGTCTTGTCCATGGAGTGCCGGTAGGACAGCCACACGTTGTGCAGCGCCCAGGTGAGGTCGCCGGTCTCGGCTCCGGTGCCCGGCTGGCCCACGCCGCGGTTGGCGAACATGTCGGAGCTGCGGCCGATGCCGGAGCTGTCGGCGCGGTAGGCGGCAGGCACGTTGGCGATGAGCTGTTCCTGGTTCTGGCGCAGGGTGGTGGCGAGCGAGTCCAGTTCCGGGTGGTTGAAGCCGTGGATGAGCCAGTACTCCAGCTGGACGTTGAGGTTCCACCAGACCGCAGGCCAAGGAGTGGGCTCCAGCCACGGCCCGGAGGTGGCCATGACGGGGCCGCCCGCGCGGCTGGCGGAGGCGACCTTGTAGAGCTGGATCCAGTGAAAGCTCTGCAGGCGCTGGTCGGGGAACGAGACGAAGCTCTTGCGGTAGAACGCGTGCCACCACTGGGTGTGCCGTCGCCTCAGGGCGCTGTACGACGCCGCGCGCCGGAGGTTGTGCAGCGAGGCGGCTTCGGCGGCGGTGCCGGAGGGCGAGCTGTGTCCGACGCTGAGCAGCAGGTCGTGGCCGGTGCGACGGTACCCGGTGGCGGTCTGGCCGCCGCCGGTGAGCGGCTGGAGCACCTGCTCGGTGCCGTCGGCGGTGGTCCCGGTGGTCCAGGGCGGATTGGGGGTGTAGCCGGCGGGCGGAGCCTCGCTGATGCGCCGGGGGCTGAGCGCTTCTTCGGGGTGGAACGTCCAGGTGACCCGTTCATCGCCGTCGGCGGTCACGCGGGCGGCGAGGACCTCGTCGTGGATGAGGGCGGAGAGCGTGAGCGTGCCCGCGGTGGTGGTGATGGTGCCGATGAGTTCGGCGTTCCACAGACTCAGCCGCCAGTCGACGGACGTGATGGTGCCGACCGGTTCGAGCGTGAGGTGGCCGACGGGCAAGCGGCACGTGCCCCAGCCGCTGCCGAACTCGGGCCGGTGGTCCTGGACTCGGCCGTGCTGGACGGTGAAGCGGACCTGGTTGGTGCCCGGCTCCTGGTAGACCATACTGCCGAGCAGTCCGTCGCCGAGGAACGGACCCTCGTACCAGAGGGTGGGCAGCCTGCTCCACAGCAGATCCTGGCGGCGCAGGAATCCTTCCCAGGCGCCATCGCCGCTCATGGTGTCGCGGAGCTTCCAAGGCCTTCGGCGGGCCTGGGCCACCGCGGCTGGGCCATCGGACCGCACCGCCCGGCCGGTCTCCTCGGCGTGGGCCGTCCCGGGCAGGGCCGCCGCGGCGGCTCCCCCGAGCGCGGTGCCGAGTACGACTCTGCGGGGCACCTGCGAGCGCTCCCCCGGCTGCGAGGTCATCATCGTCCTCCAGAACTGACGGTCATTGAGACATCGGGTGTATCGAGGAACCTAGGCATGCCCCGGAGACCTGTCAACGACCTTGACACGAGGGCTACATGCCAGCTTGCTCATGCTCAGTGAGTCAGTCCAAATCTCATGCACACATCAATAATCCTCACCGAAGTTCTTGACTCATCCGATGTATTGCGGTCGCCTGCGGCCGATCCCACCGGAAGGACGCCGCGTCATGCGGTCACGGTCCGCCACTTACTCGTGGCTCTCCTGGTCGCCCTGGCTGCGCCCCTCCTGCCCTCTCCGGCGAGCGACCGGCGGACCCGGCTGGACCGGCACCTGGGAGGCCGCGGCGGCGGGCATCGCCACCGAGCTGCCGGGCCAGTCGATACGCGACGACGTGATCCACACCAGCGTCGGCGGACGCGCCGTCCGGATCCGGGTCTCCAACCGCCTCGGAACGGCGCCCCTCGAACTCGGCGCCGCGACCGTCGCCATACAGGAGACCGGCGCCCCGAAGAGCTCCAACGCGCTTGCGGGAACGCTGCGTCCGATCACTTTCCGCGGTGCCGCCTCCGACACGGTCCCGGCCGGACAGGACGCAGTGAGCGACCCGGTCCCCCTGCACGTCCCCTCGGACACCAACCTGCTGCTCAGCCTGTACACACCCGCCGACTCGGGGCCCGCAACGTATCACCGCTCCGCACTGCAGACCTCGTTCCCCGCACCGGGCGGCGACCACACAGCGGACCAGGGTGGCACCGCGTACACCGCGACCACCGGCTTCTGGTACTACCTGACCGGCGTGGACGTGCTCGGCGCGCGGGCCGCTCGCAGTGTCGTCGCCCTTGGCGACTCGATCACCGACGGCTCCGGATCGACGTCGAACGCGAAGCACCGCTGGCCCGACCGCCTCGCCGCCCGGCTGCGCCAACTGCCCCCGCGCGAACGCCTCGGCGTGCTCAACGCGGGCATCGCGGGCAACCGCGTGCTGCTCAACGGCACCGGCCCCAGCGCCCTGTCCCGGCTCGACGGCGACGTGTTCTCCCGCAGCGGTGCCCGCGCGCTGATCGTCATGGAGGGAATCAACGACATCAGGGGCAGACCCAACCAGACGGACCCCGCCGCCTTCGAGGCCGCGTACCGCGAGATCGTGACCCGCGCCCACTCCCATGGCATCCGTGTCGTCGGCGCCACGATCACGCCGTACGGCGGAAACGGCGGCTGGACCGAGGCCCGCGAGGCCGTACGGCAGTCCGTCAACGAACCGACCCGGCATGGCGGCGTCTTCGACGCGGTGGTGGACTTCGACGCCGTCGTCCGCGACCCCGACGTTCCCGACCGGATCCTGCCGGCCTACGACTCCGGCGATCACCTGCACTTCAATAACGCCGGCCTCCAGGCGATGGCCGACGCGATCGACCTCCACTCCCTCACCGGAAAGGACTTCCCAATCGTGTTGTCAAGCCGCGACCGCGACGGGAGATGAGCCTTGATAGCACTCTCCGTCACGGATCATCGCCCACAGGACGTTAAGACGTCGGCGCGCGAGAGCGAGCAGGGCCTGCTTGTGGCCCTTCCCCTCGTCGCGCTTGCGTTGGTAGAACGCCTTGGAGGCGGGCCAGGTCGTCATGCTGACCGTCGCCGAGAGGTACATCGACCGCAGCAGGCCGCGGTGGTACCGCTTGGGCCTGCGCAGGTTGCCGCTGACACGGCCGGAGTCGCGGGGCCTGGATGCCAGGCCGGCGAAGCCGGCCAGGCGGTCGGCGCTGCCGAAAGCGTCCATGTCGCCGCCAGTCGCGGCGATGAACTCGGCGCCGAGCCTGGGGCAGCCCATGTATCGGCGCGGATAGGCAGGGCCGGGAAAGCCCATCTCATTCCACGCCACGGGATGGGAGTAGAAGGCGGTGCAGAAGTACCGGGTCCACAGGTCCACACGCGGCTGGCGTTCATGCCGTGCCAGTCATCCGTGCCGAGGTCCTGCACTGCCTGGACCAGCCGGTCCTGCTGTTGCGATGAGCAGGCGACGAAGCCCCGGTCGTGTGCTGTTTCGGCATCGGCGTCCAGGGCGGCCAGCGAATCGCGCCACGCCTGCCCGTCCTCGAGCATGTCCTGGTAGCGCTACCCGTCCGTCTGCGCCTCGGCCCGCCGGGCGTCCACCATCGCCACCAGGGGCAGCCGCGAGTCCTCGTTCTGGTCCACGAGACGGTCGGACAAGGCAGTCGCGACGGCCTGCTCATGCGGGGCGAAGAACCGGATGTCCGGCGGCATGCCCAGACGGGACAGCACCACCCCAGCTGTCACCTGGTCCCAGTGGGCCGATTGCTCCCGCACGTCGAATCCCGGGAAGCGCCCGCCTTCGGCTTGCCCGGGGTGCACCACGGTCACTGCTCGCGCCGCAGGACCGCCGCGAGCAGCCCCATGCCGCCGACCATGGTCACCAGCAGCGGCGGCCCCATCTCCATGTTGTAACGCCAGTTCGACCAACCACCGGGCTTCTGCCCGATGCCCCGGGGATGGAGATAGCTGCCCCGCACGCCGTTGGCGACGATCACCGCGGACGCCAGCGGCAGTGCCGTCTTGGCCAACCGCCGGCTGAGGAACCCCGCGACTCCGGCGGCGGCCCCGACCGGGCCACCGCACATCACCCCCGGCGGGCGAACGGACGGTACGTGTGATGCTTTATCGCCCGTCTTGAGGGAACTCGACCGCCGAGAGGAGGCACCGATCATGAACAGCAGCGCCGCCGTGGTCGAGCTGCGCGCAGCCGAGGACATCAATGAGTTCTTGTCCTCGCAGGACAGGCGGGTCGCCGTCTTCGTCGGCTCCGGTCGGCAGCAGGCGGCCGACGCGGTACTGGAGGCCCTCTGCGACCAGGAGGCGCGTGCCCGGATCGGCCGTGCCGTACCGTACGGAGGCGCCGCCGATCGGCGGCTCCGGGAATTCCTGGTGCACATCGCGCACACGGACCGGGCCTGTCTGGTGCTTCTGCAGGGGCCGGTCGTACTGGACATCCTGCGCAGCACGGACGTCGAAGCCCACGGGGCACCATGGGCCGCCGCCTATTTCGCGCTGCGGTTCGTCCCTCGTTCGGCGGACACATAGAACCACCGGTGGCCCCGTAGGCCGACCGAACGGAGGCGCGGGGCCGCGATGCGGGCGGCGGCCCGGATGCGGCACTTGGAAGCGCTCCACACACTGGAACGGGCAGGCCCCGCCCGGCTCCCCCAGCATTGGAGGACACACGTGTCCGATCAATCGACGCCACGGGCCCGCGGGTCACGTCAGATCCGGGTCGCCTCGGTGCCCGCGGGGCACGTATACGTACGGCACTGCTCCGTACCAGAATCCGATGGTGTCACGCGTCTGCGAGATCCGCGGCCTAATGGTGCGCCGAGCACGTCTCAGCGCTGGTGGCCCCCGGTGATGCTCGACCCAGCCTGGGTGCGCGAGCACCATGAGGACTTCGACGTCTTCCATCTGCACTTCGGGTTCGACGCCCAGAGTCCTGAGCAGCTCGCCGACCTCGTGGACGCTTTGCGACGCCACGGCAAGCCATTCGTCTACACGGTGCACGATCTGCGCAATCCGCATCAGCCCGATCCCGCGATCCACGAGGCGGCCCTGGACGTCATCGTGCCCGCCGCCGACCGGCTCATCACGCTCACCCCGGGTGCCGCCCGCGCTATCCACGACCGGTGGAGCCGTGCGGCCACCGTCCTGCCGCATCCCCACGTCGTCGAACTGCCACGGCTGGCCCAGCCGCGGCCTCAGCGAAACCATTTCCGCGTTGGGGTGCACGCCAAGAGCCTGCGCCCCAACATGTCCGTGCTGCCCGTCGTGCGTGTCCTCGCCGAGGCAGTGGCCGAACTCCCTGGCGCGGAGGTCCAGGTGAACATCCACCGTGACGTGGCAGACGCCGCATCCCCGGCGCTCGTGCACGTGCTACGCGACCTCGCCGATCGAGGACGCCTCACCCTTCACGTGCACGACTACTACAACGACGAGCAGCTCTGGGACTACCTCGCATCGCTTGACCTATCGGTACTGCCCTATCTGTTCGGCACCCACTCCGGATGGCTGGAGGCGTGCTACGACTTGGGCACCGCGGTCGCGGCACCGGACTGCGGGTTCTACGCCCAGCAGCGGCCATGTCTGACGTACGGGCACACCCAGGACGGCGGTCTGGACGAGGAATCACTGCGCAAGGCCGTGCTCACGGCCTTCGACGAGCGGCCTGCACCCCGAGCGAGCGTGCGACAGCGCGCTCAGGAACGGTCTGACATCGCCGACGCCCACTACGCACTCTACGACGACGTCGTACGGGAGGCGTCGTGCGGGTAGCACTGATCGCGTCCGCACGCTTTCCGATCAGCGAGCCGTTCGCCGGTGGCCTCGAAGCACACACGTGGGGACTCGCCCATACGCTGACGCGGCGAGGCCACCATGTGGAGCTGTTCGCGGCGCCCGGTTCCGATCCGGCTCTCGACGCACGCGAACTGCCCGTGCGCAGAGCCACGTTGAGTTCCACTGCGCGCGCGGACGTCAGCATGCCCGATGCCGCCTGGATGGAGGAGCACCACGCCTACCTCGGGCTCATGCTCGACTTGGCCGAAGACGGCGCGAACCGGTTCGATGTCGTGCACAACAACAGCCTGCACTACCTGCCGATCGCGATGGCGCCAGCCCTTCGGGTGCCGGTGATCACGACCCTGCACACTCCGCCCACGCCCTGGCTGGAGTCCGCCATCCAGTGCCGCGACGCCTGCACGGTGGTCTTCACTGCGGTTAGCGATTTCACGGCCTCCGCCTGGCGGTCCAGTGTGCCCGGGGCCCGAGTGGTGCGCAACGGCATCGACACGGACTTCTGGAGGCCGGGTCCCGGTGGTGACGACCTCGTGTGGACCGGGCGCCTGGTCCCGGAGAAGGGCGCCCATCTGGCGATCCGGGCCGCCCGGTCGGCCGGGGTTCCGCTGCGGCTCGCCGGGCCGGTGTCGGACGGGCGCTACTTCGAGGAGGAGGTCGAGCCTCTACTCGGTGAGGGGGCGCGGTACGTGGGCCATCTCGACCGATCCGGGCTCGTGGAACTGCTGGGAACGGCAGGCGCCGCCCTGGTTACGCCACGATGGGACGAGCCGTACGGCCTCGTGGTCGCCGAAGCGCTGGCCTGCGGAACCCCCGTGTGCGGCTTCGACCGGGGTGCGCTCGCCGAGATCCTCACCCCCGCCTGTGGTGTGCTGGCGCCGCCGGGCGACGTGGCGGCTCTGGCGGAACTGATCCCGCGCGCCATGAAGCTGAACCGCTCCGAGGCTCGCAGGCGGGCGGAACGGTTCTGTTCGCTCGACCAGGCCGCGAGTGCCTACACCGCCCTGTATGAGGAGGTGGCGCGGTGATCGGCTACTACGTCCACCATCAGGGGCGCGGGCACCTGCACCGGGCCCAGTGCATCGCGGCCCACGTACCGTGCGAGGTCACCGTCCTCTCCTCGCTGTCCCGGCCTTCCGGATGGCTGGGACCGTGGGTTTCCCTGCCGGCCGACACCGCGCTCGAACCGCTCGACCCCACGGCCCGGGGGCGCCTGCACTGGGCACCCCTGCACCATCCGGGGCACCGTGAACGCATGGGCGTCATCGCCGACTGGATCCGGCGCGAGGAGCCCCGACTGTTCGTCAGCGACGTGTCAGTGGAAGCCGCCGCCCTGGCCAGGCTCATGGGTGTCCCGGTTGTCGTCGCG
This sequence comes from Streptomyces sp. NPDC096013, assembly GCF_044763565.1. Taxonomy (NCBI): domain Bacteria; kingdom Bacillati; phylum Actinomycetota; class Actinomycetes; order Kitasatosporales; family Streptomycetaceae; genus Streptomyces; species Streptomyces sp. NPDC096013. Next base: position 39,958 of record NZ_JBIWGK010000029.1, read on the forward strand.
GCCATGCGCGGCGACCGTTATGACGAGGCCCACCGGCTGGGCTACGACCTGGCCGACGCCCTCCTGGCCCCCTGGCCGGGCTCCTTGCCCGAGCCGGGATGGCCGGCCCACTGGCTCGCCAAAACCCTGCACACGGGCAGCATTTCGCGTTACGACGGCCGGGCCCGCCCCGCGTTCCGGTCATCTGCCGCACCCTCCGGCAAGGAGGTCGTGGTCATGCTCGGCGCCGGCGGCACGGATCTCGACGCCGAGCGCCTGAGGGAGGCGGCAGCAGCCACCCCCGACTGGATGTGGACCGTCCTAGGCGGCCCAGAGGGACCATGGATCGAGGACCCGTGGCCAGTGCTCTGCCGCGCCCGGGTGGTCGTCACCCACGCCGGCCAGAACGCCATCGCGGAATGCGCCGCCGCCCGAGTCCCCACCATCGTCATCCCACAGGAACGACCCTACGGCGAGCAGCACGCCACCGCTCGGGCGCTGCGCGCGTCGGGACTCGTGACCGTACGGGACACCTGGCCTAAACCACCGGACTGGGCCGGCCTGTTGGAAGAAGCGGCCGCGCGGCCGGACTGCTGGGCCCAGTGGTCACCGGGCGACGGCGCACGGCGCGCCGCGGGACTCCTCGCCCGCCTGTCCTCCCGCGCATCCCGGCGGAACGCATGCGCACAGCAGTGATCACCATTGCGGCGGGCCGGCACGCCCACCTGCTGCTCCAACAGGACGGCCTGGCCGCCAGCACCTGCCTCCCCGATCACTACGTGATCGTAGCCATGGCCGACCCGGGCATCCCCCGCCTCACCGCCGGGCGCGATCCTGCCGCGGACGTGAGCAGTCTGTCCCTCCTGCACGGGCGCCTGCCGCTGGCCGCCGCCCGCAACGCCGGAGCCGTACGCGCCCTCGCAGTTGGCGCGGAGCTACTGGTCTTCCTGGACGTGGACTGTGTGCCCGGCCCGGCGCTTGTGCAGCGTTACGCACAAGTTGCCGCTGACGGCGCCCTGTTGTGCGGAACCGTCGCTTACCTCCCGCCGCCACCATCCCGCGGCTACCGGCTTCACGAACTGGACGCCATGGCCACGCCTCACTCCGCCCGTCCCGCTCCCGCCGACGGGCATATCGTGCGAGCCGGTGACCCCCGCCTGTTCTGGTCACTCTCCTTCGCTCTCACGGCGGGCACCTGGGAACGGATCGGAGGGTTCTGCGAGTCCTACACCGGCTACGGTGCCGAGGACACCGACTTCGCCATGAGCGCCACCTCGCTCGGTGTCGATCTGTGGTGGGTGGGCGGAGCTCCCGCATACCACCAGCACCATCCGACGCACAGCCCGCCCGTCCAGCACCTCGACGACATCCTGCGCAACGGCGCGCTGTACAAGGCACGTTGGGGGTCCTGGCCCATGCAGGGGTGGCTGCGCGCATTCGAAGAGCGGGGTCTCGTGGCGTACGACGCCGCTACGGACAGCTGGCGCAAGAGCGAAGTCAGCGGGCCGGATCGAAGGTGATGGCATCTATGGAACACGTCATCGCGGCCATGTTGCATTGCATCATCCGTAAGGCGGCGTCCGCGAGGTCGGCATCGATGTGCGCGACTGCCTCGGGAGGGACGATGACGTCGAAGTGCCTGATGTGGGCGTCCAGCGCGGAGTACAGCACGCACTGTTCCGTGACCTGCCCGCACAGGACGAGCCGCTCGACACCCAGGTGGCCCAGGAGGTAGGCGAGCGGCGTTTCGTAGAAGACCGAATGGCGGGCCTTGACCACGAAGAGCGAATCCTCGTCCGGAGAGACCGGCTCGACGAGTTCACGGTGCCGCCCGGCGAGCGCGGCGTCCAGGAGTTCTCCGTGGTGCGAGCGCCACCGCCCGAAGTTGTCGTTCACGTAGATGACGGGCGTCCCGCTTTCGCGGGCACGCGTGAGGAGCTGGGCGATGTGGGGCAGCGCTTGGCGGACGGAAGGCACGAGCGCCTCGGCATCCTCGTGCCCGTACGCGTTGATCATGTCGATGACGATGACAGCTGTCTGTGGCATAGGCGCCAGTCTCCCTCCTCCTGGTTCCCCTCGCCCGGCGTGAGGACCCGAGGTTCGTGCGCCGTTCAGGTACCCATCGAACGGAGGAGCATGGGCCGCAGCGCATCGCCCCGTGAGCGAGACCCGGACACCCCCAGGAGTCGTTTAGAGGTGCGTGCTCCGGGAAACGGGTGCCGCATGTTTCACGTGGGCACTGAGGGGTTACCCGCGTTCCGTTGTATGCCCTTGGAGTGTGGAAGCGCTTGATCTGCGATCTGATGAGGCTCTCGACGTTCGTTGTCGGCCCGGAGCGCGCAGTTGCCGTAGGCCACTACGCCGGGCGCGGCACTCTCCAACCGCGTGGCGCCCGGTCGGGCTTCCCTGCGCGGCCGAAGCCCGGGAGGCAACGATGCTGAGGCCCAACGGTAGACCGGATGCCCCGCGCAAGAACCTGGACGCGTATTCTAGGAGTTTTGCGCCCGGACCGACGCCGCTGATGGCCAGGACCTGGCGGCTCCCTGGGGTGTACGCGCCCCAGGCGGACAGCTTCCTACTCGCTGAGGTGATGCGTAAGGAAGCGATCGGCGCGGGCATGGACGTCCTGGATGTCTGCACCGGGGGCGGCGTCCTCGCCCTCTGCGCCGCCCAGCTCGGTGCCCGCGTCAGCGCCGTGGACGTCAGCCGTCGAGCCGTGCTGTCGACCCGGTTGAACGCGGCACTTGCCGGGCTGGCGGTCACCGCACGCCGCAGCGATCTACTCACGGACATCGCGGACAACTCCTTCGACGTCGTGGTCAGCAACCCGCCCTACGTTCCCACCCCATGCGCGCGAGCGCCTCGGCGGGGGGCTCGCACAGCCTGGGACGCCGGGTACGACGGCCGCCTGCTGCTCGACCGGATCTGCGCCAGAGCGCCAGCGGTGCTGAGGCCCGGGGGGCTGCTGCTGCTGGTGCACTCCGCAGTGAGCGACGTCGAGAGCACTGTGCGCCAACTGACTGAGGCCGGATTGCGAGCCTCGGTCCGTGAACGCGCGACCATCCCGTTCGGCCCCGTCATGACCGGGCGGTTGTCCTGGCTGCGGAAACGCGGTCTCCTCTCGGAGCAGGATACTGCCGAGGAACTGGTTGTCGTGCGGGCGACCAAAGAGTGACAACCGCTTCAGCGGAAGGCGCCTGCTTCGCGCCACACCTGCGCAAGACCTGGAGTAGGGGACACGACACCTGACGAGCAGGCAAATGGTGGTCCCTACGCCTACCTTCGAAGGGTTTTCTTCAGCTCACACTTCACACACGCCGCTGACGTGCTCATCGAGCGCTACAGTGAAGAGTTCTTCGGCCGCCAGGGTCTGTTCGGCGCCACGGCCCTGACGGCGGCGACCACTCTACCCAAGGCCAGTACCGGCCTGACGTCGACGAAGCTGGGCAACCATCAACTCGCCATCAGCGACATCTTCGGCGGCAACGCGTTCCTGCCCGTGCTGTTTCTGCTGGCCACGCTCATTCCCGGCAAACCGGTCCTGCCCGCAGCCCACCACACGAACATCTACCTGACCCGCTGGGGATCGTCCTGACCGGCGTCTACGTGGCCGGCCTTGTCTTCCGACCCAAGCGCCAATACTTGCGGATAGGCACAGACAGCTTCACCGTCCTCGTCATGTGCGCGGCCGGAATCGTCGGCCTGGCCACCATCAGTAGCTGACCCACTCACTGACCGTCAGTCAGGCCTGCCAGATGGCGCTGCTGCGGCGCTCTTCGATCCCTCCTGCTGAAGCCGCTGCCCGGCGGGGGTAGGCGGCGGCTGGGTCAGGGGGGCGGAAGCGCGAGTCCTCCTTCCCAACAGATCGGCAATTGGCTCGCGTCCATACGCGCCGACATACCATCGACGGTTGCGGACGAGTGAAGTGCCATCGGGGGTATGCGTCTGAGGGAGGCGACAATGGTGGCGAGGAGAGGGCGCGATGGCGGACGATCCCAATCCCCTGTACAGCCGCATCAGCGGGGAAGTGGCGATGCGGGCCAATCGGCTGTGGTCGGTGGCGCTTGAGTTGCACGGCGATCCCGAGACCGCATTCGAGGAGCACCGTGCCGCGCGCCTGCTGACAGGGGAACTGGCAGCGGCGAATTTTCACGTGAATCGAGGAGTGGCCGGCATGCCGACCGCGTTCACCGCACGCGCCGGTGGGGGACAGGGACGATGCGTGGCGCTGCTCCTGGAGTACGACGCCCTGCCCGGACTGGGTCACGCCTGCGGTCACAATCTGATCGCCGCCGCCGGCCTGGGAGCAGCGCTCGCCCTGAAAGCGGCGCTCGGCGAGGGGCTCGGGACGGTCCTGGCGGTGGGCACCCCTGCGGAGGAGAGCGGAGGGGGCAAAGTCCTGGAAGCCGACGCCGGACTGTTCGAAGGGGCCGATGCCGCGCTGATGTTTCACCCAGGCACACGTGACTGGTTCTATGCGCCGTTGACAGCGCACGCGCAGCTGCGCATTGGGTTTCACGGGCGGGCTGCCAACCCCACGGGCAATCCCACAGAGGGCGTCGATGCCCTCGCCGCGCTCATCCAGTTGTTCAACACCCTCGCCGTGCTCGAGCGACGGCTGCCGTCCGGCTCCCACGCTCAGGGCATCGTGACCGAAGGCGGGCGGGCTACAAACATCGTTCCGGAGTACGCCGAGGGCCTGTTCGGCCTGCGCGGCGCCACGACCGCCGCGCGCGAGGAACTCGCCGCGCTGCTGGAGCAGGCTTCGCGGGGGGTGGCCGCGGCGACGGGCACGACGGTACACATCGAGCGTGTCGGCGTCGATTACGACCACTTCCGCAGCAACGATGTCCTCGCACAGCGCTTCGCCCACCACATCGGGCGGTGCGGCATCGCCATGCGCGAGCCGGAACCAGGGATCTACCTCGGCTCATCCGACATCGGCAATGTCAGCACCCGGGTACCGGCGATCCATCCCTTCGTCGCCATCACCGAGCCCGACGCCTGCGACCACACGCCGGAGTTCGCCGCAGCCGCCGCAACTCCCAGAGCCCGTGACGTGATGCTGGCAGCAGCAACCGGCCTTGCCTGCACGGCCGCGGACATCCTGAGAACGGATGGTGTGGCAGAGCAGGCGTGGAACTTCCACCGAGCACAAGCCGCGGCCGACACATAGGGCAGGAGTTGCGATACCGATGATGATCCGCGGGGAACTCATATCGGCGGTCCGGCCCGGCCCGAGAGGCGCGCCATGCCAGCGCTGAGGAAAATCTCCGAGGAAGAGGTTGAGTACAAGGGCCGGTGCGCCTATGCCGGGCGGGTACGGGTCGAGCGGTACAGGAGTTGGCGGCCGGTTGATGGGGGGCGTAGCCGTTATCCCCTTTGCGCAGGGAACGCTCATGCAGTATCCGGTCCCCAACTGATTCGGCAGCCAGGCGCATCGAGGCGATGACCAAGGAGGGCCACCGCATGACGAAGGCACGCGAGATCATGACGGCCGGCGCCCAGTGCGTCGACGCCGAGGAAACCGTGCTGGACGCCGCGAAGAAGATGACCGAGCTGGGGGTTGGTGCCCTGCCGATCTGCGGCACGGACGAGCGGCTCAGGGCATGCTCAGCGACCGGGACATCGTGGTGAAGGTCCTGGGCGCAGGCAAGGACCCGGCCACAGGCAAGGCGGGCGACCTTGCGCAAGGTGAATCCGTCACCCTGGGCGCCGAGGACGACGCCCAGGAAATCCTACGCACCATGAGTGAGCACAAGGTGCGCCGTCTGCCCGTCATCGACGGTCATACCCTCGTCGGCATCGTTGCCCAGGCCGATGTCGCCCGCGCGCTGACCGATCCGAAGGTCGGTGACCTCCTCCAGGCGCTGTCGACCGACTGAAGGCAGTGCGCTCACCCGGACTGGAGGCCTTGAACTTTCCGGAAATATCCGCTTGGCCCCAGTGTGCTGCGTCCCGACAAGTCGGCGGACGCGTGTCGCCCGTGAGCCCCATGAGTCACTTGGTTCGGTTTTGACCCGAACTCCGGAGGGCAGTCGGCACTCATGGACCACTCGAAAGCACCCGTCCTGGAAGCGTTGGCCGCCTATCACGCGAGCGGCCAGACTCCCTTCACTCCCCCGGGCCACAAACAGGCCCGGGGCGCGGACCCAAGGGTCCGCGCCGTTTTGGGTGAAGCTGTCTTCCATTCGGACGTGCTGGCGACTTCCGGACTCGATGACCGCCGCTCCTCCCGTGGCGTGCTGGACGAAGCGCAGGCGCTCATGGCCGACGCGGTGGGTGCCCGGCACACGTTCTTCTCCACCTGCGGCAGTTCCCTGTCGGTAAAGGCGGCGATGCTGTCAGTCGCCGGTCCCCACGAGAAACTTCTCGTGGGCAGGGACGCGCACAAGTCAGTGGTGTCCGGGCTGATTCTGTCCGGAATCAAGCCGGTGTGGGTGGAGCCGCAGTGGGATGCGGAGCGGCATCTGGCGCACCCGCCGTCGGCAGAAGCGTTCGCAGCGGCCTTCGAAGAGCATCCCGAGGCCCGTGGCGCTCTGGTGACGAGCCCGACCCCCTACGGCACCTGCGTGGACCTGTCCGCGATCGCCGCGGTGTGCCACGCCAGAAACAAACCGGTGATCGTCGACGAGGCATGGGGCGCGCACCTGCCATTCCACGACGGGCTGCCCACCTGGGCCATGGACGCGGGTGCCGATGTCTGCGTAACATCGGTGCACAAAATGGGCTCCGGCCTCGAGCAGGGCTCGGTGTTCCACCTCCAGGGCGACCTGGTCAAACCGGAAGTGCTCAAGGGCCGAGAAGACCTCCTCGGCACCACCAGCCCTTCCGTGCTCCTCTACGCCGCGCTGGACGGCTGGCGCAGGCAAATGGTCGAGCACGGCAAGACGCTCTACGACCACGCGCTGGCCCTTGCCGCCGACGTTCGTACGCAGATCGCCGCGATCGACGGCATGCACGTCCACGGCAGAGACGACTTCTGCGGACCCGACCGGGCCGCAGACATGGACCCGCTGCAGATCATCATCGACATCACCACCCTGGAGACCACCGGATACCGGGCGGCCGACTGGATCCGGGAGCACCACCAGGTCAACCTGCACCTGTCCGACCACCGCCGGATCAGTGCCCAGCTCACCCATGCCGACGACGAGAACACCACAGCCATCCTCCTGGCCGCCCTCCGCGACGTCTCCGCCCACGCCGGGGATCTGCGCCCGGCTCCCCGGGTGGACGTTCCGTCACCGAGCAGGCTGCGCCTGGAGCAGGCCATGCTGCCCCGCGACGCGTTCTTCGGCCGGACCGAACAGATCCCCGCCGAGCGGGCCATCGGCCGGATCAGCGCCGAAATGCTGACCCCCTACCCTCCCGGGATCCCCGCGGCTCTGCCCGGCGAGCGCCTCACCGCGGACATCGTGCAATACCTGCGCACCGGCGTCGAGGCAGGCATGGTCGTGCCGGACGCTGTCGACACCGAAGCCAAAACCCTCCGCGTCGTCGCAGAGGACTGACCTACTGCGGCCCGGCACCGGCCTGCTCGTGTGCCCGCAGGGTCTGGTCTTTGGTCAACTTGACCTGGTCCTGGAGGACTTTGTTGGCGGATTCGGTGATCGTCCTCGGTGATCTTGTTTGATCGGGCAGTCTGGTGGAGGTTCGGTTCCGTTGTGCGTACGTCTCGGCCTCCACGGAGCACCACGCCTCGGACTCCGGACGCAGTACGGACCGCTCAGGCCAGGAATGACGAGTATTGGTGCAACGGGCCTCCCGGCAGTTGACTGAGCTGAGCTGGCGCCCTCGTCCGCCCGCGGGCCGGCTCCGCCTACGCCCGCCGAGGCCCGGCCACGCGCCCGGGTGTCGAACGGGTCAGCCCGCTCCCGGCAGCCGGACCATGACCGAACCGTCGGCCTCGATCTTGGTGTCGAAGCACGGCTGCGGGGCCGTGGCGGGACCGGCCACGTTCCTTCCGTCCGAGAGTTTGAATACGCTTCCGTGCCACGGACACGTCACGCACCCGTCGGCTGTCTCGCCGCCGGACAACGGGCCCGCCAAGTGGCTGCACTGATCGGCCAGTACGTGCACCTCGTCGGCCGTGGCGCGGTACACCAGCAACGGCACCTCGCCCAGCATGCAGCGCACCGGCGTCTGCGTCGGGAACTCGTCGCGGTCCCCGATCCGGTGCCAGCCGGGTTTCACCAGATGCGGGACCGGTTCCGTCTTGTTGGCCCCTGCGCCTTGGCGGTAGGCGAGGTGGCCGCCGATCAGTCCGCCCGTTCCCACCGCCGCCAGACCGACGAGGCCGAGCACCTTGCCCAGCCGCTGTCGGCGGGCGCGCGCGACCCAGGAAGCGGTGTACAAGGACACGGCCAGCGCGTTGCAGCAGGCGTGAACCAACCCAGTCCGCATCTGCTGCTCGTGCTGTTCCGCCCAGTCCACCCAGCCCGCCAGGGCAGCCGGCACGGCAGCCACCGTGCCGAGGCCGACCAGTACGCGGGAGCCACGGCCTGAGCCGGGCAGGACGTCCAGCACCGCGGACGACAGCCAAGCCCCGATCGGTACCTGCACCATCGCCGGATGCGCAGGATGACCCAGCTGCCTGCCGTGCAGAACGTCCCGCAGCGATCCCAGGGGCAGGGCGCGGACGGCCCGCTGCATCGGTGCGACGGCGGAGTCCAGGAACTTGGCCCGCTCCAGGGTGTCGAGAGCGCCCAGCAGCAGGGACTGGCCGCTGGCGGAAAGCTCTGCGGTGCCCGCGGAGGCCGGTACGACTTCGGTCGGAATGACGCTGCTCACTTTCATGTGTCCCGACTAGCCCGTTTCGCCGGACGGCAAACACCGACTCGCCGGTTCCCATTTCGAGCATCTCCGAGGCCGGGGCCGGACGCCGCGGCGTTGTCGCGAAGGATCTGTCCCGGCCGGGCCGGTGCCGCGAACCGTCGGTTTGTCACCTCTGCCGGGCGGGTGCAGGGCTCCACACCGACACACTCTTCGCCCCGGTCTCGTTCGTCCTGTACGGATGAGGGCCGCAAGGGCCGCGCCGCGTGAGCTCGCGGCCAGGGCACGGGAAGCCACTCTCGCACATCGCGTCTGTCAGCCGCGCTGGTCGGGTCCCCTGCCTGCCTGCAACGATCCGGACCCACGCCGTCGCCGGGGGCTGCTGCACGAGCCGGTCCGTCCCGACCGGGTGAAGATGCAACCACGGGGGTACCCGGGCACCATGAACACTGGAGACTCCCACAGCAGCGACAATCACGCACCCAAGCCTCGCACTTCGGACGACGCGGTCGACGAGGCATTGCGCGAACTGACCGAACTTCACCGCGAGGATGACACACAGCAGGACCCGGCGGAACAGGAGCAGGGAGCGGGGGATCCCCTGACCACAAGCCGGAACGCCAACCGGAGGATGTCCCCACAAGATCCCTCCGACTGAGCCGCGCCGCTCCCTCTTTCCAGCCTGTCGGCCGGAAGGGCACGCGTTGCGCGTGCCCCGCAACACGGGATCCTGGCGTACCGCCGCGGAGGCCAGCGAAGGGCTTCAAGAGTCGGTGCCGCTCCGCCGTCCGGCCTCCTCGGCGGTTCGGAGCGGCGGCGGCTAGTGTCGTACCAGAGGCAAGTAGGACTGTGTTCTCTACGTGGTCGTCGTAGAAGTGCTCGGCTGTCGGTCCGGCACCGTAGCGTCGCATGGCCTGGTCGAGACGGAGTGAACCCGGGGCGAGGTGATCTCGGCGGAGGAGAAGTGTCCGACCAGGGCGCGTGCAGACCGAAGAGGGACATCAGGTTGAGGGTGGCGAGGGCATCGGCCCAGGCGGTATTCACGCAGGTCCCCGCCCGTCGACTCGATCGCCGGGCAACGTAAACTCTGCCGGGCGTCGCGGGCGGCCACCGTGTCGTCGAGCCCGGGTACGGCGTCCTTCCAGGCCCGTTCGGTCCGGGACCACTCGGTGGACGGGACCGGCAGAGGGACGTCACGCAACGCGAACACACTCAGTTCGAGCACCAGATCGTGCTGTTGTCCGGCGGCCAGCGCCAGGTCGAGAGTGAACTGCCCAGCCATCGAGCCGGCTTCGGAGAGCGAGGCGTCGCCGCCACCGCTCCAGCGCAGGTGCAGGTCACCCACCCGTGCGGTCCACACACCGTCGTCGCCGCGTCGCGCCTCACTCAAGGACTGGGTGCCGTAGTCGGCGCGGGGATGCAGCAGCACCCGGACACGGGCCGGTCCCTCGGTCGCCCGCACGCGTCGCAGCAGGACGAGTCGGCCCCGCTCCCCCGGAAACCCCAGCGCTTCCCGGGACTCCACGATCCCGTCCTCGGTGACCCAGCGGCTGCGCCAGATCAGGGAGCCCTCTTCGTAGTGTCCGCCGGACACGAAGCGGCCTGCCGGTGTGACGGCGTAGAGACCGCGTCCGCCGATGAGGGTGGAGAAGACCGAGCCGCTGTGCCAGCGGGGAGCGCACAGCCAGGCGATCTCCCCGCGTGGGCCGACCAGCGCCCCACGCTCGCCGTCGGCGAGGAAGGCATAGTCGTGCAGCGCCTGCGGCGGATAGGCGTCGTGCTCGGCCGACCCAGTCGTGTTCGGCATGTTCGTCATCGCTCACTTCCTGTTCCGCCGCTATCCGGTCCGGTACTTCTCCGCCTGTCCGGCGCGGAGGGTCAGACCGTGGCCGGGCGCGCCGTCGGCGCCTGGACGGATGCTGCCGCCGTGCGGGTCGAGGGTGCCGTCGAAGAAGAGGTCCTCGATGCGTATGTGGTCGTGAAACCACTCCAGATGGCGCACGTTAGGGATCAACCGGTCGATCTCGGACGCCGGATGGGGGTGTTCCTCGCGATCCCCACCAGCAAGGCTGAAAGCGCCGACCGGACCGTCATCGCCGTGGACCCTTGCAACACCTCTCAGCAATGTCCCGAATGCGGGCACACCGCCAAGGACAACCGCACCACACAGGACACGTTCCACTGCGTCGCCTGCGGCCACACCGCACACGCCGACGTCGTAGGAGCCACCAACGTTCTCCGGGCCGGGCTGGTCCGTCACAACGCCAACACGGCGTAATGAGAAGCCCCTCGCTTACGAGGGGAAGGAGTCATCTGGTTTCGTCCTGGGCCGGCTTTTCCTGTGTCCGGGCAGCCCTGCGGCAGCGCACCAGCTCCTCTCCGTACGGCAGCAGCACGCACGCGCCGATTCCGGCGGCGATGCCCGCGAGATAGCCGCGCGACAGCGGTCGCCGACGCGGCACGAACCGCCAGGCGTCCGGGTCCCAACACCCGCCATTCAGAAGGGACTTGACCTGATCGCTGTGCAGGCACATAAGGGAGGTGAGCGCGGCGAAGGGCAGGGATTCCAGGAAGCTGTGGATGTGCTGCTCGATCGGTTTGACCTCCCGCTCGCTGCGCACGGCGGTCCGGACATCCCACAGCGCGGTCGCCTCGTGGACCGCGGCGCCGCCCAACTGCACCGCGAGGAGCAGGGGGTTGATCTCGTAGCGCAGGGTCAGCGCGATGGGGATGCCGACCTCGGTCATCATCAGGGCGTGGATCAGGGATTCCTTCGTGCCGGAGGTGTCCTCGATCCGGGTCCGTCGGTGCATCACCCAGTCGGCAAGACCCGGCACGAACCAGCCGGGAAGGAGGCCGTACAGGAGATAGCGGGTGGTCGCGTCGCCCACGTCGTCCCCCGAACGCAGGAAGGGGGGACCGGTGGGCCGGCCCCGACGGAGACTCATGCCCTCACCTCCCGGCGGAGGATCGGTTCGGCCGGTTCCGTAACGGTGGGGAGCGAGGTCACACGGTTCTCCTCGGCTTCGGGACGTTCGGGGCGGGGGCGGGACGGGCAGCAAGGCCCGGGCCCTTCAGATCTTCAGGGATGCCGCGTACCCGCCGACCGGCCGTCCACACGAAGATTCATCCCCTCACTCCGGGGACACCGGACGCCCGCGACGTCGCCCCACGCACTTCTCCGGAGAAAGGCTTCCCAAGGCTGATGTCAAGCCGCTGCCGTGACAGCGGGTGTGGCTTGGTAGCACGCACCGTCACGAATCACGGCCCACAAGACATTGATGCGGCGGCGCGCGAGTGCCAACAGCACCTGTTTGTGCCCTTTACCCTCGGCGCGTTTACGGGCAAAGTACGCCTTGGAAGCCGGACAACTCCTCAGGCTCGACAGCGCGGAGAGATACATCGCGTTGAGCAGGCCGCGGTGGAAGCGCCGCGGTCTGCGGAGGTTCCCGCTGACGCGCCCGGAGTCTCGCGGGTCCGGCGCCAGACCAGCAAGGCCTGCGAGCCGGTCGGCGCTGTCGAAGGCATCCATATCGCCGCCGGTGGCAGCGAGGAACACCGCCCCCAACTGCTTGCCCATGCCGGGCAGGCTGACGATCACCTCAGCGTGCCGATGCTCGCGAAACTGGGCCTCGATCAGGGCATCGACTTCCGCGATCCCCTCATCAACGGCCATCACCCCCTTCGCGAGGCGGACCACCATAACGGCGGCCAGCTTCTCGCCGGGCAGCGCAGTGTGCTGGGCCTCCACGGCCGTCCGGGCAAGGGCCGCGGCACTACGGACCTTCCGGTTGCGCAGCCAGGTCTCCATGCGCTTCGCGCCGCTGCGGCGGATCGCCGCCGGGGTCTGGTAGCCCGTCAGCAGGACGACGGGGCCCTTGCTCGTCAGTTCCAGCTCGCGCTCCAACGCTGGGACGATTTCCAGCAGTTGAGCCCTCAGACGGTTGACCAGGCGAGTGCGGTCGCACATCAGGTCGGTGCGGCGGCCGGTGAGGGTGCGCAGGTCGACGGCGATCTCGTCGCCGGGCCGCAGCAGGCCCAGGTCGCGGCGCATGCGCGCCTGGTCGGCGATGACGAAGGCGTCCTTGGCGTCCGTCTTGCCCTCGCCCCTGTAGGAGGCCGAGGCGCGGTGGACGGTCAAGCCGGTGATGTAGACCATCGGCTGTTCGTGGCTGAGCAGCGGGCCGATCAGCAGGGCGGCTCCGCCGTGGTTGAGGTCGACCGCCCACAGCACGTCTTCGTCGAGGGCCAGGACGTCGGTGATCAGTTCCAGCAGGGCCGTCTCGTCGTTCAGGACCCGGCGGGACAGCAGCCGCTCACCATCCGAGTTGATCACCACGCAGTGGTGGTGTTCCTTGCCGATCTCCACTCCGGCCCATATCCGGGCACGGTCAACTCCGCCAGCTCGTCGCACATTCACAGCCCAGCAGACGACCTCGCCGACGTTGCCCTACATAGCGATCGAGTCGCATCTCCCAATTGGCGGTCGAGTCGTCACAGGGCTCCGGGCGGCCAAGCCTTTCCAGCCATCTCACGGCGCAGCCATGACAGTCATAGCCCCAGAGCCCCTGGGCCCCGCTGATCTTACGAGTGACCAGTTCGAACCCACGACCAAGAAAGTAGGGCATGCCATGGCAGGCAGTACTCGCGGCGTTCATCCCGCCCCTGATGGTCGGCTCCGTGCTCGCACGGGGGACTACGAGGAGTTGCTGCTCACGGCACAGGACCCCGTCCGCCCCGCTCCGGCCGACGCCACCCCCGGTCCCGCCTCCCTGTACCTCCTGGGCCACGCGGGTGTGAAGGCCGCCCTGTTCGCCTGCACCGGCGCTCTCCTGGACCGCTACGGCTCGGTGGACGAACACGCCCTGCACGGACGCGCCCGCGAACTGCGCGCGGTGGCCGTGCTGTACGTCGTCGGCGCGCTGAGCATCGCCGGGCTGCCGCCCTTCGGCATCGGCCTCGGGAAGGCGGTGCTGGAGGAGGCGGTCGGCGGCCCGTTGACCGTCCTGGTCGTCGCCGTGTCGGCGGTCACCGCGGGCGCGGTGCTCCGGGTCGCGCACGCGTGTTCTTCGGCCTCGGCCCCCGGCCCGGCGACGAGTCGTCGTACGAGACCACCGGCGAGCGGGAGGAACCGGAGACACGGAACCGGCTGAGCCGGGTGCCGGACACCATGACCGCGGTTCCCGCCGTGCTGTTGGTCCTGTCCCTCGCCATGGGCGCGATGCCCGGCTTCGCCACGGCGGTCGGACACGCGGTGTCGGGCCGGGCCGCCCCCGCCCCGCACTGGACTCTCGTCGGCGTGCTCCTCGGCCTCGCCTCGACCCTGCTGGCCCTCGCCCTGGCCGCACTCGCCGTGACCCACCCGAAGCCGCTCGGTGACCCGTCATGGACGACTCCGCTACGACGCCTCCAGTCCAGCCACATCGGCGACTACTGTCCACTCCGCCCTCGCGTGGGCGGAAGAACGAGTGGGCCTTCCGCACCTCGTACCCTCGCCGGACCGCCTCAGGTGACACTCTCTGCAGCAGCAGAAGCGACCTTCGTCGAAGCCCAGACGGCATGCCGAGTCGGCGCTCATCGGGGCCGACCATGTCGCTTCGGACGCGCTGCGTCCGGTGGTGGCGTGTACCCGCTGGCGGACCTCGCCGCGGCGCACCAGGCATTCAAGCGCGGCGGAGTCGTGGGCAAACACATGATCGCGGTGCCCCGCTAGTGCTGTGACCGTGTTGGTTCGCCGGGTTGGTCAGGCAGCGGTGGTGAGGGGGCGTCCGCCCCAGCGGATGCCTTTCTCGCTGCGGATGCG
>NZ_JBIWGK010000030.1:0-50564 GCF_044763565.1 Streptomyces sp. NPDC096013
AGTCGACGTCCTGTGGGCGATGCTGCGTGACAAAAGGCTGTTCACCTCCGCCCCGCCCGTCACGCAAGCAGCTTGACACGATCATTGAGATTCCTTCGGGGTCACGGGGCCCTCGGGGACGACGGCCACGGTCACGGCGCTGACGACCGGTTCGCCGTCGGCGTCCAGGTACTCGGTGACCCGCTCGCTGAACAGGAGCCGGCCGGTGCGCCCCCGCTTCTCCCAGGTGCGCCCTTCGGCGGTGTGCGCGTAGAGGGTCTCGCCGGCCCGGACGGGCCGGTGGTACTCGAAGTGCTGCTCGGCGTGCAGCCCGCCGCCGCCCTCGGGCATGACGCCGGGTTCGGCGCCGGACCCGAACCACTCCTCGCCCTCCTTCGGCCGCAGCCGGTGGTCCGGGTCGTGGTGGGCGCTCGCCATGGTGAAGGTCGGCGGTGCGAGCGGGCTGTCGCCGCGGTACGCCGGGTTCTCGTCGCCGATGGCCCGGGCGAACATCAGGATGTGCCCGGCCTCGACGGGGAACGGCTGCCCTGTCATCTTGTTGCTCCTCGGTCAGTACGGCAGGAACGCGTCGCGGGTGGCCTCGTCCGGGTCGAAGTCCGGGGGCAGTCCCTCGAACTTGGGCTCCCGTTTCTCCATGAA
Organism: Streptomyces sp. NPDC096013; assembly: GCF_044763565.1. Lineage (NCBI taxonomy): Bacteria > Bacillati > Actinomycetota > Actinomycetes > Kitasatosporales > Streptomycetaceae > Streptomyces > Streptomyces sp. NPDC096013. The sequence continues at coordinate 640 of NZ_JBIWGK010000030.1, forward strand.
GCTGGCGACTCCCTCGCGGAAGTCCGCCGAGCCCGCGAAGAACTCCATGGCGGAGTAGGAGCGGGCGAGGGCGTCGGTGAAGGGCCGGTCGAGATCGCCGTACACCTGGTGGCGTACGACGGCCATGGCGCGCGGCGAGCAGTTGCGGGCGATGTCGCGGGCGTAGGCGCGGGCCGCTTCGAGCAGGTCCGCGGGTTCCACGACCCGGCTGACGAGGCCGAGTTCCTTCGCCTCGTCGGCGTCGAAGACCCGGCCGGACAGCAGGAGGTCGAGGGCGTTCTCCAGTCCGACGACACGCGGCAGGACGTAGGGGAGGTTGTACTCGCCGGCGAGGCCCCGGCGGGTGAAGGCGGTGGTGAAGCGTGCGCCTCGGGCGGCGAAGCGTACGTCGCAGATCAGCGCCTGGACCAGGCCGATGCCCGCGCAGGCGCCGTTGACGGCAGCGATGAGCGGCTTCGGGAGGGTCCGCCTGCTGTACATGGGCACGCGGGCCTGGAGGTCGAGGGACTGGCCGGGCCGCGCGTTCTGCTCCAGCCGCTGGACGTCCATGCCGGGGCAGAACGCCCGGCCGGCGCCGGTGACGATCACGGCACGCACGGCGGGGTCGGCGGCGGCCTCGTCGAGGAGGGCGAAGAAGCGGCGCTCCATGGGGAGGCTCCAGGCGTTCTTGCGCTCGGGGCGATTGAGGGTGACGGTGGCGACGCCGTCCTCGTCGACCTCGTAGAGGACCAGGTCCTGGTCGGGTTCGTCGGGCATCGCGTCACTCCTCGGTCAGTGGTTCGACGGGTTCGCCCACGCCGGGTCGCTCGCCGGAGATGGTCACCACCACCTGCCCCCGGGCGCAGACGACGCCGTCGGTCATCACCTCGACATCGGCGAAGTGCAGCCTGCGGCCCCGCCGGACGCAGCGCGCGTAGGCGACGGCCACCGGGCCCCGGGCGGGCGCGAGGTACTGCACCGACATCGAGACGGTGCTGAGCAGACTCCCCTTCTGGAAGTCGTGCCCGGCGATCACCGCTCCCGCGCCCGCGGTGTCGATGAGCGCGGAGACGACTCCGCCGTGGAAGACGCCTTCGTGGGCGGAGAGTGCCTCGGCGTAGGGCAGGGCGACCTCGACGCCGTCGGGGTCCCAGCGGACCATGCGCATCCGGCAGCGGCGGTTGAACGCGACGCCGCGCTCCCAGCGGGCCCGGAACCAGGCGCGGCGTTCGCGCTGCTCCTGGTCGGTGAGGGTTCTCGCCGCGACGGTCATCCGCACGCCCTCCGGTCTCGGCCGGTCAGCCGATCCATATAGTTACATGAATAAGATAGTTCAAGCAATCAAGCGAGACGCAGCCAGGGCGCCAGATGTATTATTTATATAACTCATTCCCCATCTGTGAACAGAGGGAGACACGATGCCGTCGACCGCCCTGGCCGGGATCCGCGTCCTCGACCTGTCCCGCATCCTCGCCGCGCCGCTGGCCACCCAGCTGCTGGCCGACCTCGGCGCGGAGGTCATCAAGGTCGAGCGGCCCGGCACCGGCGACGACTCACGGACGTACGGCCCGCCGTTCGCCCCCGGGACGGACGCCGCGGCCTTCTACCTCTCCTGCAACCGCAACAAGCGGTCCGTCACCGTCAACCACGCCACCGTCGAGGGGCAGGAGCTGATCCGCGCCCTGGCCGCCCGGTCGGACGTCCTGGTCGAGAACTTCCGCGCGGGAACGCTGACGAAGTACGGCCTCGACCACGAGAGCCTGCTCGCGCTGAACCCGCGCCTGGTCTATCTGTCGGTCACCGGCTTCGGCCAGAGCGGCCCGTACGCCGGGCGTCCGGGATACGACGGCATCTTCCAGGCCATGTCCGGGATGATGAGCGCCTCCGGCCACCCGGACGAACCGATGAAGGTCGGTGTCAGCATGGTCGACATCCTTACCGGCCTGTACGCCTCCACCGCCGTCCTGGCGGCGCTGCGACACCGCGACGCCACCGGCGAGGGCCAGTTCGTCGACCTCTCCCTGCTGGACTGCGGACTCGCCTCGCTGTCGCACTTCGCGATGAACTACCTGATATCCCGGGAGGTTCCGCGGCGCCGGGGCAACGGCGGCTACGGCGGAATCCCCTCCCAGGCCTTCGACTGCGCGGACAAGCCGCTCTTCCTCGTCGCGGGCAACGACAAGCAGTTCGCCGCGTTCTGCGCGGCGGCGGACCGCACCGACCTGCTCCAGGACCCGCGGTTCGCCACCACCTCCGCCCGGATCACCCACCGGGAGGAGATCCTGCCGGTCCTCGCGGCCATCATGCGCACCCGCACCCGGGACGAATGGCTGGCCCTGCTGGACCGGCACGACGTACCCGCGGGCCCGTTCAACGAACTGCCCGACGTGTTCGCCGATCCGCAGATCCGCCACCGGGGGATGCTCGTCGAGATCGAGGACCCGGTGTCGGGCCGGCTGCCCCTGCTCGCCAACCCCATCCGGCTCGCCGCGACCCCGGTCGAGCGGTACGCCCCGCCGCCCGCACTGGGCGAGCACACGGCCGAAGTCCTGTGCGGGCTTGTGGGGGTGACGGAGAGTCAGTTGGCGGGACTGCGCGCGCGGGGCGTCGTATAGCGACGTCACCCGATCAGGGTACGGCCGCCCTCCAGCATCAGCGTCGCACCGGTGAGATAGGCCATGTCGTCGCTCACCAGCGCGGCCACCGCCCTGCCGATGTCCGCCTCGGGCGACCCGAGCCGGCCGAGCGGGATCTCCCGGGCCAGTTCCGCCGCCTTGTGCGGGTGCGCGGCGAGGTAGTCCTCGGCCGCCGGGCTGAGCGCGGCCGGGCAGATGACGTTCACCCGGACCCCGTACGGACCCCACTCCCGGGCGGCGACCCGGCTCAGCCCGCGGATCGCCTCCTTCGCCATGGCGTAGGCCGCGAAGGTCGCCTCGCCCTGCACGGCGGCCGAGGAACCGAGGTTGACGACATTGCCACGGCTCTCCCGCAGATGCGGCAGGGCGGCCCGCATCGCGTGGAAGACGGCCAACGGACCGCTGCGGTAGGCGAGTTCGACATCGTCGTACGACGTCTGCTCCAGCCGTCGCTGCACCGAGGACTGCGCGTTGTTGACGAGCACGTCGAGGCCGCCGAACTCCCGGACCGTCTCGGCCACCATCCGGTCGACGTCGTCCCGCTCCCCCACGTCCCCGACCACGGTGTACGCCCGGCCGCCGCGCGCGGTGATCTCCTGGGCGGTGTCCTTGAGTCTGCTCTCGGTGCGGCCGGTGACGACCACGGCCGCGCCTTCTGCCGCCAGGGCGAGGGCGATGCCTCGGCCCACGCCCTGTCCGCCGCCGGTGACCAGCGCCGTCCTGCCCGCCAAGCGTGCCATCACGTCTCCTGCCAGAAGGGTGTCCAGGTGGGAAAGGCGTCGGGCAGCGCCGGTGCGCCCGCGCCCTCCCAACCGGTGAATCCGACCGTCTGGGGGCGCTCGGTCACGTCGGCCGCGTACCAGTGCTGTTCGCGGCGCCGGGAGAAGTACCACTCGCCGTCCACGCGCGCGTAGTCGTCGAAGTAGCAGATCGCCATCACGATCCACCGGTCCCCCACCTCGTGTTCGGCGCGGCAGTAGACCGCGCCGGTCGCGGTGTCACGGCCGGTGAACTCGACGCGGTGCCCGCAGATCTGGTGCACCGAGCGGCGGAAACCGCGCACGAGCGGTTCGATGTGCTGCCGCAGGACCTGCCGTCCCTGCCCGTGGCGCCCCATGTCCACGTCGGGGCGGAAGCAGCCGGCCCAGGCGTCGAGATCGCGGGCGTCCACGGCCAGGGCGTAGCGGACCGGCAGTTGCTGGATGGCCAGGTGCGATTCGACACGGTCGAGGCGGTCCGCGGTCGAGGTCATGGTCGGGGTTCCTTCGGCAGCCCGAGGACCTGCTCCCCGATGATGTTGCGCTGGATCTCGCTCGAACCGCCGTAGATCGTCTCGGCGAGGGAGAGCAGGAACGAGCGCTGCCGGGTGTCCAGGCCGTAGTCCTCGCCGACGATCTGGCCGGCCGGTCCCGCCAACTCCATGGCCAGATGGCCGAGTTGCTGGTGGCGTGTCGAGGCGTACAGCTTGGCCGTGGTGGCCTGTGCGCCCGGGGTGCGGCCCGTGGTGAGTTCGGCGATGGTCCGCAGGTTGGTGGTGCGCATGATGCGGACGGAGATCCAGGCGTCCACGATCCGGCGGCGCAGCATGGGGTCGTCGAGCGCGCCCCGCGCGCGGGCCAGCTCGATCAGGGCCTCGGCCTCGCGCTCGAAGGTGAGCTGCTGGGGCAGCAGGGTGGTGCCGCGTTCGATGCCGAGGGTGGCCATCGCGGTGCGCCAGCCCTGGCCGACCTCGCCGACGGCCATGTCCGCGCCGGTGCGCGCGCCGGAGAGGAAGACCTCGGCGAACTCGTCCTGGCCGGCGAGATTGCGGATCGGCCGGATCTCCACGCCGGGCTGGTCGGTCGGCAGGAGCAGCAGCGTCAGGCCCTTGTGACGGCGGGAGTCGGGGTCGGTGCGGGTGAGGACGTAGAGCCAGTCGGCGTGGACGCCGAACGAGGTCCACACCTTCTGCCCGTCGACCACCCACTCGTCGCCGTCGCGCTCGGCGCGGGTGCGGACCGACGCCAGGTCGGAGCCCGCGCCGGGCTCGCTGAAGCCCTGTCCCCACAGTTCCTCGACGGCGAGGATCGGTGGCAGGAAGCGCTTCTTCTGGGCCTCGTCGCCCATCGCCAGCAGCATCGGGCCGAGCAGGTCGAGGGCGTTGACGGTGGCGCGGTAGGGGGCGTCGGCGCGGGCGTACTCGTACTCGAAGACGATCTCCTCGATCAGGCCGAGCCCGCGCCCTCCGAACTCCCTCGGCCAGCCCACGCCCAGCCAGTTCCCGGCCGACAACTCCCGGTCCCAGGCGAGCCGTACGTCCCAGGCCGTGCCGTCGGTGGGGCCGCCCACGCCCCGGTGGTCGGCGAACTCCCCCACGAGGTGGTCCGCGAACCAGTCCCGCAGTTCGTCGCGGAAGTCGCGTACGGCGGGCCCGAAGTCCACTTCCATGTCTGCTCCTCCTGGTGTCAGATGCCGAGCCGGGCGGCGAGCAGTTCCCGGTGGTGGGCGGGGGTGCCGAGCAGTACCTCGGAGCTCTTGGCCCGCTTGAGGTAGAGGTGGGCGGGGTGCTCCCAGGTGAAGCCGATGCCGCCGTGCACCTGGACGCTGTCTCCGGCGACCTTGGTGAAGGCCTCCGAGCAGAAGGCCTGGGCGAGAGCGGCCGACACCGCGATCTCCGTGTCGTCACCGGCGTCGAGAGCCCACAGTCCGGCATACGCGGCCGAGCGGGCGGACTCGATCTCGACGAGCATGTCGGCGCACTTGTGCTTGATCCCCTGGAACGAGCCGATGGGACGGCCGTACTGCTCGCGGATCTTGGCGTAGCCGACCGCCGCGTCCAGGGCGGCGGCAGCCCCTCCGACCTGTTCGGCGGCCAACAGGACGGAGGCCGTGGCGAGGGTGCGGGCGAGCGCGGGCCATGCCGTGCCGTCATCGCCCAGCAGGCGTGCCGGGGTGTCCGCGAAGGCGAGGCGCGCCTGCTTGCGGGTCTGGTCGAGGGTGGGGAGCGGGGTGCGGGTGAGGCCCGGCGCGTCGGCTGCCGGGACCGCGAAGAGGCTGATGCCGGAGGAGGTGCGGGCCGCGACCAGGAGGAGGTCGGCGAGGTGTCCGTCGGGGACATAGGCCTTCACGCCCGTGAGCCGCCAACCGCCTTGCGTGTGACGGGCGTCGAGCCGTACGCCCGACTCGTCCCAGCGGCCGTCGTCCTCGGTGAGCGCGAGCGTGGCGACCGTCTCGCCGGCCGCGATGCCGGGGAGCAGGTCGGCGCGGGCGGACTCGTCGGCGCAGCGCAGCAGCGCCTCGGCGGCGAGGGCCACGGTGGCGAAGTACGGGGCGCACAGCAGGGCGCGGCCCGTCTCCTCGAAGACGACGCCGAGGTCGACGTAGCCGAATCCGGAGCCGCCGTACTCCTCCGGTACGGCGAGGCCCTGGAGGCCGATTTCGGTTGCCATCCGCCGCCAGACCCATGGGTCATGCCCGAGCGGGTCCGCGGCGAGGCGGCGCACGTCCGCCTCGGTGGCGTGCCGGGTGAGGAACGACCGTACGACCTTGCGCAGTTCGTCCTGTTCCTCGCTGAAGGTGAGATCCATGCCGAGCTTCCCGTCCTCGATGCGACCGCGTGCCGGTCGCTTGCCGCCCGCCTCTCGATACAGTTAGATAATTATAGTATCCGCACTGAATACACCAGGAGCGCGACGTGACCGATCCCTACGCACCGTTCACGAGCCTGACCTTCGAGCGGCCCGCGTCCGGCGTGCTCCGCATCGTGCTCGACGCACCGAACCTCAACGCCGTCGATCCGCGCATGCACGGTGAACTGGCGGACGTCTGGCCGGTCGTCGACCGGGACGACCGGACCCGGGCCGTGCTGGTCCAGGGAGCCGGCAGAGCCTTCTCGGCGGGCGGGACCTTCGACTCGATCGAGGCCATGACCGAGGACTACGCCGTGCGCGCCCGGACGATGCGGGAGGCGCGGGACATGGTCCACGGGGTGATCAACTGCTCGAAGCCGGTGGTCTCCGCGATCCACGGTCCGGCGGTCGGCGCGGGCCTGGTCATCGGCATGCTGGCGGACATCTCGATCGCCGGACGCCGGGCGAAGATCGTCGACGGGCACACCCGGCTCGGGGTGGCGGCCGGTGACCACGCGGCGATCTGCTGGCCGCTGCTGTGCGGGATGGCCAAGGCCAAGTACTACCTGCTCACCTGCGAGGCACTCACCGGCGAGGAGGCCGAGCGGATAGGTCTGGTGTCGAAGTGCGTGGACGACGAGGACGTGCACGCCGAGGGGCTGCGGGTCGCGACCCTGCTCGCCGCCGGACCGGCCAGCGCCCTCAGCTGGACCAAACGGTCCCTCAACCACTGGTACCGCACCGCCCAGCCGATCTTCGAGGCCTCGCTCGGGCTGGAGTTCTTCGGCTTCGGCGGGCACGAGGTCGTCGAGGGACTCGCCGCCCACCGCGAGAAGCGCGCCCCGGACTTCGAGGGCGTGGGCGGCAAACACCCGATCGACCTGTGAGCCGGTTCCGCGAGCCGGACACCACGGATGAGGAGCGCGCCATGACGGCTGACCACACCCGCACCGAAATCCCCCCGCTGGTAAGGGGGTTGACCTTCGAGGAGATGCCGGTCGGGCAGATCTTCCGCAGCGCCCGCCGCACGATCACGGAGACTGACCTGGTCAACTTCGTGACCTGGGGCGGCTTCAACGAACCGCTCTTCTGGGACGCCTCACACGCGGCGGACGGCGGCTACACCGGGCGGCTGGTCCCGGGCGCGCTGACGTACTGCATCGCGGAGGGACTCGTCCTTCAGACCAACGTGCTGCACGGCACGGGCCTCGCCTTCCTGCACATGGAACTGACCGTGCGGGGACCGGTGTACGTCGGCGACACCCTGTACGCCGTCGTCGAGACCACCGGCTCCCGGCCGTCCACGAAGCCCGGCCGGGGCGTGGTGACCAGCCGTATCACCGTACGCAACCAGCGGGACGAGGACGTCCTCGTCTACACGCCGGTGCGGCTGATCCGGGGCCGGGACTACGAGGCTCCGACAGGATGATCACGCCGAGCCGGGCGGGACCAGGGTCAGCCCGGCCGCCCGGCCCGGCGCACCGGGACCGGCGAAGGTGCCGGCCCGCAGCCAGTCCGAGGGCATCGGCGGGCGTGGCGGCGGCTCGTGGTCGGGGACGGCCATCGCGTAGAGGCGGGTGTAGCGGAACTTCGCCTCCAGGTTGTCGAGGACGGACCAGTACTCGTAGCCGCAGACGTCCACACCACGCTGGATCACCCGGCCCAGCCAGGACAGCCTGGCGCGCAGCAGGGCCCGGCGCCGGGCGTCGTCGCTGTGACCGGTCTCGTCGACGAGGTCCAGGTCGCCCATGCCGTTGTCGACGACGGACAGCGGCGGCAGCAGCTCCCCGTAGAGGTCGTGCAGGTCCGCGACGGCGTCGGCCAGGCCCTCGGGGAGGATGGGCCAGCCGTACGCCGTCGTCTCCACGTCGTCGAAGGGGACGATCGCGAAGCCGAGGCCGACGAGGAGACGGTTGACCTCGTTGAGCCTGCTCTGGCACTTGTCGGCCGGCAGCGTGCGGGCGAGGTTCTCCGGTGCGGTGACGCGGAACGGCGTGTGCCAGGACAGGCCGAGCAGGTCCTGCGGGGTGGCGATGACGTCCAGGTCCCCGGGGTGCACGCAGCCGGTGTCCTCGACCGGTGAGACGCCGTCCTCGGTCACCATGTGCGCGCCGAGCAGCAGCGGGTCGAGGAAGAGGCGGTTCGTCCAGCTCAGCAGGCGGTCCACGGCGAGCCGGTCGAACGGGTCCTCGGTGGCCGCGTAACCACCGACCAGGGTGACGGTCGTCCCGATCCGGCCGCCGGCACCGGCTGCGCGCAGCGCACGGGTCGCGAGTCCGCCCGCGAGCAGGATGTGGTGGACCGAGGACAGGCCCGCACGGCCGATGCCCCGGCCCGGCGTGTACATCCCGGCCACGTGGTCGGCGAGGGTGGGGCCGGCGAGGTCGGTGGAGGTGATCCAGCGGGTCACGCGGTCGCCGTAGCGGCGGCCCAGCTCGGCGGCGAAGGCGGCGAAGTGCTCGGCGGTGTCGCGGTCGAGCCAGCCGCCGCGGTCCTCCAGCCAGGGCGGCAGCGACCGGTCGAACAGGGTGAGGCAGGGGCGCAGGCCGAGTTCGAGCAGGGAGTCGAGTTCACGGTCGCAGCGGTCCAGGGCGGCGCGGTCCCAGCTGTCGGGACCGTCGGGCTGGAGCCGCGGCCATCCCGCGACCATCCGGTGCGTGTCGGGCGTGACGCCGACCAGTTGCCGGATGTCGTCGGTCCACTGCCGGAAGTGCCCGACGCGTTCCGGCGCGGGCGGCGGCGGGGCCGTGATCGAGTCCGCGGTGGCGACCCCCCAGTCGACACCGTGGAAAGACTCATGCAGGAAACCATCACTCATGGTCACCGTCCCGAGCGGAATAGCTAACGCATTCAACTGAATGCCCGCCGTCCGGACGCTAACACTTCGGGGATGCGACGACAATGTTTCGGACACATCTCATCGGTCCGTCGTGGTGCGGCGCGGGGGCTCGTCTCCGCTGAACGGGACGAGGAGGCGGGCGCCGCGCCATGGCGTGCTCGGCACGCCAGGATTCCCTCGGGCCATGAGCGGCGTGATCGGCGGGCCGACGATCCGCTGACGGGCGGGGTCCCGCGCGTGCCATCAGGCGTCGGTGACGCCCTCCCCGGCCGGGCCCGTCGCCCGGGTTCCGACCACACCGCGGCTGTGGCGGCCGTCGGCGGGACCCGCACCGGTCATCCCCGTGCCGTGCGGCGGGGCCGGGTTTCGGCCATGATCCGGTCGGTGTTCGGCGGTCGGCGTGGTCGCGCAGGGCTCGCCCACACAAGGACGGAGGCTGCCCCCGGCACGACGGCCGCGCCCTGCGCCGCAGCGGTCCGGCAGGGCATGCACCCCGGGGCGGCCAACAGGCCCCTCGCGCGCCGGAGTTCGGAGTGGCGAGAGTGTTCGGTGACGCCTACTCGCCGAACGGCCGGAACTCCTCGTCCCGCCACCAGGGGTAGATCTCCGGCATGTCCTTGGTGACCCGGCCGGGGAATCGGGGCGGGCGCTTGGCGAGGAACGACTCGACGCCCTCCACCGGGTCCGGGCCGCCGCCGATCTGGCTCATGATCCGTGAGTCGAGCCGGTGCGCGGCCATCGGGTGCGGTTCGCCGAGCATCCGCCACATCATCTGGCGGGAGAGCGCGACCGAGATCGCGGAGGTGTTCTCGGCGATCTCGCGGGCGAGTTCGCGGGCCGCCGGCAGCAGGTCCTCCGGCGCGTGGACCGAGCGGACCAGCCCGGCCGACAGTGCCTCGTCGGGGCCGAAGACGCGGCCGGTGGCCACCCATTCCATGGCGCGTTGCATCCCCACGGCCCGCGGCAGGAACCAGCTCGCCGCCGACTCCGGAACGATCCCACGGCGCGCGAAGACGAACCCGAACTTCGCCGAGGTCGAGGCCAGCCGGATGTCCATGGGCAGCGTCATGCTCGCCCCGACTCCCGCCGCCGGGCCGTTGACCGCCGCGATGACCGGCTTGGTGCAGGCGAAGATCCGCAGCGCGACCCGGCCACCGGTGTCCCGGTGCCAGGAGCCCGCGGTGCGATGGTCGAAGGACGACCCACCGGAGCTGACGTCGGCGCCCGCGCAGAACCCGCGCCCCTCCCCCGTCACCACGATCACCCGTACGTCGTCGTCGGCGTCGGCCGCGTCCAGGACGTCGAGGAGGTCGCCCATCATCCGCGGGTTGAAGGCGTTCAGCTTCTCGGGCCGGTTGAGCGTGACGGTGAGAATCCCGTCCGCCACCTCGGCCCGCACGGTCTCGTACTGCATGCGCACCCTCCACTGCCTGGTTCCAGTTGAGTGGAATTAGTTATACCATTCAACTCTACTTACTTATTCCTGTCCTCGGATGTCGGATGTACGGCGGTGGAGATGACGGATCTTGTGGTGACGGCCGTCGGGCCGGTCCGGTTGGTGGAACTGAACCGGCCGGAGCAGCGGAACGCGATGAGCGACGAACTGCACACCGGGCTCGCGTCGGTGTGGGACGAGGTGGCCGCCGATCCGGCGGCCCGCGCGGTGGTCCTCACCGGGCGGGGCCGGGCGTTCAGCGCCGGCGGCAACATCGACGCCATGACCCGGGTACAGCGGGACACCGCCTACCGGGAGCGGCAGGTCGACGAGGCCCGGCGGATCATCACGGGCCTGATCCGCTGCCCGCTGCCGGTCGTGGCGGCGGTCAACGGGCCCGCCGTGGGACTCGGTTGCAGTCTCGCCCTGTTGAGCGACCTGGTGCTGATCGCCGACGACGCCTATGTCGCCGACCCGCATGTCCAGGTCGGGCTGGTCGCGGGCGACGGGGGCGCCTTCGTCCTGCCGCTGCTCGTGGGCGCGACCCGGGCGAAGGAACTGCTGTTCCTCGGCGACCGGGTGGGCGCCGAGGACGCGGTCCGGCTGGGCATCGCGAACCGTGTCGCACCGAAGGACAAACTCCTGGACGAGGCGATGGAGCTGGCCGCGCGGCTGGCCGCCCTGCCCGCCCAGGCGTTGCGAGAGACCAAGCGCGCGGTGAACCGGCATCTGGAGCAGGCCCTCGACACCGTGATGGAACCGGCCCTGCTGGCCGAGCGGGACACGATGCACGGACCGGAGCACATCGCCGCCGTGGAGCGGATCATCGCGTCGCGCGGCCGTGGCTGAACCGGAGAGGAGCAGCGGGACATGGACTTCGCGTTCAGCGAGGAGCAGGACCAACTCCGGCGCACGGTACGGGCGTTCCTCGCGGACACCTCGCCCGAGACGGAGACACGGCGGCTGATGGAAACGCCGGAGGGCTTCGACCGGGCGCTGTGGCGCCGGATGGGAGGCGAACTCGGCCTCCAGGGGCTGGCCGTACCCGAGGAGTACGGCGGTGCCGGATGCGGCCTGGTCGAAGTGGGCGTGGTGATGGAGGAGATGGGCCGCGCGTTGCTGTGCGCACCCTTCCTCTCCTCGGCCGTACTGGCGACCACCACGCTGCTGCGCAGTGACGACGAGGACGCCCGCAAACGGCTGTTGCCCGGACTCGCCTCGGGCGAGTCGGTGGGGACACTGGCCCTGACCGAGGACTCCGCACGCTGGGACGCGGCGGGTGTCCGACTCAACGCCCGTGCTTCGGACGGCTGTTGGCTGCTCACTGGACACAAGATGTTCGTCCTGGACGGTGCCACCGCCGATGTCGTCCTCACCGTGGCCCGGTCGGACGACGACGGCTTCGGCGTCTTCTCGGTGGACGGCGACGCGCCGGGACTGACCCGTACACCGCTGCCGACGATGGACCCGACCCGCCGGCAGGCCAGACTCGACTACGCCGACGTACCGGCGACCCGTCTGCGCACGCACGGCGACGGCATGGACCTGGTCTCGGAGGTGCTGGACCGGGCCGCGGTGGCGCTGGCCGCCGAGCAGGTCGGAGTGGCCTCCCGAGTGCTGGACATGGCGGTGGACTACGCGAAGGTACGGCACCAGTTCGGGCGGCCCATCGGCTCCTTCCAGGCCGTGAAGCACCTGCTCGCCGACGTGCTCCTCGAAGTGGAGTCGGCGCGGGCCGCCGCGCACTACGCGCTGCTTGCCGCCGAGGGCGACGACCCGGACCTGCCCGCGGTGGCGAGCCTGGCCAAGGCGTTCTGCTCGGACGCGTGCCTGCGGGCGACGGCGGAGAACATCCAGGTCCACGGAGGCATCGGCTTCACCTGGGAACACCCGGCCCACCTGTATCTGAAGCGGGCCAAGACGTCACAACACCTGTTCGGGGACCCGGCGTACCACCGCGAACTGCTCGCGCGGCGCATCGGGCTGGACGCGGTCACAGCGGAGGGCGCGGCATGAAGGTCGACGGAAAGCTCAATGTATGGGGTACGGCGGAGGTCGTGGAGGAGGCCCGGCAGCACGAGAAGGCGGGCTACGACGGCCTGTGGGCCTCGGAGTCCCGACACGACCCGTTCCTGCCGCTGCTGCTCGCGGCCGAGCACACCGACCGGCTGGAGGTCGGTACGGCGATCGCGGTGGCGTTCGCCCGCTCCCCCATGCAACTCGCCTACACGGCCCACGACTTGCAGTGCTACGCGGGCGGGCGCTTCTCGCTCGGTCTGGGCAGTCAGATCAAACCGCACATCGAGCGGCGCTTCGCCATGCCGTGGAGCCGCCCCGCCGCCCGTATGCGGGAGTACGTGAGCGCGCTGCACGCCATCTGGGCCGCCTGGAACGAGGGCGAGAAGCTCGATTTCCGGGGCGACTTCTACACGCACACCCTGATGTCCCCGTTCTTCTCCCCGCCGCCCGCGCCCGGCGGCGCCCCGAAGGTCTTCGTGGCCGCCGTCGGGGAGGCGATGACCAGGGTGGCCGGCGAGGTCGCCGACGGGCTCCTGGCGCACGGCTTCACCACAGAGCGCTATCTGCGCGAGGTGACCCTGCCCACCGTCGAAGCGGGCCTCGAACGCTCCGGGCGGACCCGCGGCGACTTCTCCGTCTCGCATCTCCTGCTCACCGCGACCGGCCGCACCGAGGAGGAACTGCACCGCGCCATCGACGGCACCCGCCGACAGATCGCCTTCTACGGCAGCACACCCGCCTATCGCGGTGTCCTGGAGCTGCACGGCTGGGGCGAACTCGGCGACGAGCTGCACGCGTTGTCGACGTCGTCCCGCGAGGACAAGTGGGAGGCGATGGGCGGGCTCGTCGACGACGAGGTGCTGCACACCTTCGCGGTGGTCGCGGAGCCTGAGCGGGTGGCCGGGGAGATCCGGCGCCGGTACGGGACGCTGGTCGACCGGGTGTCCTTCTACACCGCGTACGAGATCGACGCCGAGGTGTGGGAGCCGATCGTGCAGGAATTGCGCGGGAGTTGACGGTATGTCAGCCGAGCAGGTCCAGCACCGTCGTCATGGACCTGCTCCGCAGCAGATAGTCCTCGGCCTCCTGGAGATGGACGCGCCACAGTTCCTCGGCGGCCTCGGCCCGGCGCCCGGCGATCAGGTCGACGAGGGCTCCGTGGGCCCGGAAGCCCCGCCGGTTGGCGCGGATGTTCTCGGGGCTGCCGGCGTCGAGGTCGACATGGGACCAGTTCGCCTGGTCGATGATGTTGCGGACCATGCCGTTGAGGACGCTGAGCGTCTGGTTGCCGGCGAGTTCGACGACGAGGGCGTGGAACTCCATGTGGGCGCGGATGAACGCCGAGGGGTCGTCCATGAGCCCCTCGGCCCCGGCGACGGAGGCCCGCAGCCGCTCCAGGTCCCGGTCGGTGCGACGCTGGGCCAGCAGGCCGGCGCAGGGCGCCTCGATGACCGTACGGGCGTCGTAGACGTCCTTGAGGGTCGTGCCTCGGTACTCCAGGACCACCCCCGCGTAGCGGGCGGCGACCGTGCCCTCCGGTATCTGCACCCGTGCCCCGCCCCGGGCGCCCCGGCGCACGCTGATCAGCGACTCCGACTCCAGCACGCGGAACGCCTCGCGCAGGGTCGGCCGGGAGACCGCGAACTCCGCCATCAGGGCCGTCTCGGCGGGCAGCGCCTCCCCCTCGGCCAGTTCCCCGCGCACGATCTTGCGGCGCAGCTGTGCCGCGACCAGCTCGGCCATCTTCGGGACCCGTACCGGTGTGTTCGCCACGGCATCCATCTCCTTCAGTCAGCTGGGACGGGCACGAAGTACGGCAGGGTGATCTCGTCGGTGAGCGACCGGAAGTCCACGCGGACCCGCATGCCGATGCCCACGTCCTCGGGGTCGCCCGCGTCGACGTGGGTCAGCAGGGTGCCGCCCTCGTCCAGGTCGATCACGGCCAGTGCGAAGGGGGTGTCGAAGCCGGGGCCGGGCGCGCGGTGCACGACGGTCACCGAGTACACGGTGCCCAGGCCGGCGCTGGGCGCGTACCGCCAGTCCGCCGACATGCAGCCGGGACAGGCCGGTTCGGGCACGAGGAAGCGCAGCCCGCAGGCCGGACACTCGGGGACGACCAGGTCGCCGCGCCGGGCCGCCTCCCAGAACGGCCGGGACAGGTCGGTGGGCACGGGCACGGGGCGGTTCATCGCGGCCTCCCCAGCACGCTCATCTCGTAGTGCTGCGCGCCGGAGCCCGCGTTGCCGACGACCGCCAGCTCCGCGTCCTCGACCTGGTGGACGGCCGTGCCGCGCAACTGCCGTACGGCCTCGACGACTTTGAGTGTCATCTGCTGGGTTCCGTTCCACGCGTACGCCAGGCAGCCGCCATCGGGGTTGACGGGGTGCTTGCCGCCGACGGCGATGGCGCCGCTCGCGGCGAGGGGGCCGCCCTCGCCCTCGCCGCACAGTCCGAGGGTCTCCAACTGGCGGATGATCTCGAAGGAGTTGGGGTCGTAGAGGGAGAAGACGTCCACGTCGTGCGGGCTCACTCCGGCCATCGCGTAGGCGCGGGTGGCCGCGTCCCGGCCGAGTTGTCCGACCTCGCGGTACAGGGCGGGGTTGGCGTACGCGGCCTGGTGGTACTCCATGCCGCCGCCGAGGACCGCGACGGGCGGCCGGGGCAGGTCCCGGGCGCGTTCGGCGGTGGTCACCACGAGGGCGGCGCCTCCCTCGCCGACGATGCAGCAGTCCAGCAGGTGGAACGGCGTGGCCACCATGCGGGAGGCGAGCACGTCGTCGGCGGTGTAGGGGCCGCGACCGTACATCATCGCCTCGGGGTTGGTGGTGCCGTTGTTCCGGACGGTGGCGGCGACCTCCGCGAGCTGGCGGGCGGTCGTCCCGTACTCGTGCATGTGCCGGGCCGCCACCAGCGCGAACTGGGCGACGACATAGCTCCCCCAGACATCGGCGAACTCCAGCGGCACCCCCGCACTGACCGGACCCGCACCGCGCGAGACCAGCTTGCAGCCGCCGACCACCACGGTGTCGGCGAAACCCGCCCGGACGGCCGCCGCCGCCTTCAACAGGCCGCGCGAGCCGGCGTTGTCGAGCATCGAGTCGCTGGTCCAGCGCAGGTCCCGGCCGAGCATCCGGGCCCAGGAGCTGCCCTCACCGGGGACGCCACCCGGGCCCGGCCAGTCGACCTGGGCGCCGTCGATGTCCGCCGGGGTCAGCCCGGCGTCCTCGATCGCGCCGCGCACCGCTTCGAGGGCGAGGTCCATGGCGGTGCGGTGCGGGAGGGACAGTGCCTGCTCGGTGGCGTGGACGCCGACGACGACGGGCCGGCGGTCGGTCACCGGGTCACCGCCCCGCGCCGAGCGTGTCGCCGCCGGGGTAGCCGCCCCCGCCGAAGCGCTCGTCGAGCGCCTCGTAGTCCTTGGCGAAGTCCTTGGTGCGGGGCAGGACGTCGACGAACTCCACCGTCTTCGGCTTCTTGTACGAGGCGATCCGCGCCCGGCAGTGCTCGATGACGTCGGCGGCCGTGACCGGCGGGTCGGCGTCCGGGTGGAGGGCGACGACGGCTTTGACGTCCTGGGCCCAGCGTTCGTTCGGGACGCCGATGACGGCGGCCTCCTTCACCGCCGGATGGGATTCGATGCAGTTCTCCACCTCGGCCGGGAAGATGTTCTCGGCGGCCGACTTGAGCATGCGGGTCGAGGTCCCCAGGAAGCTGATCGTGCCGTCGGCCTCGCGCCTGCCGAGGTCGGTGGTGTGCCACCAGCCGAAGCGGAAGCGCTCCTCGTTGATCTCGGGCCGGTTCCAGTAGCCGAGGTGCACCAGGTCGCCGCGGACACAGATCTCGCCCGCTTCGCCGACAGCACACTCCCGACCCGTGTCGTCCAGGACGCGTACGGCGGTGAAGGGGCCGGGGCGCCCCGCGTTGCCGGTGCCCGTCCCGCCGTAGGCGCCGGTCACGGCGAAGCCGGTCACCTCGGTCTGGCCGTAGCCGCGGCCCTCGCCGCCGCCGTTGCGGGTGAAGCGGCTGTGGTCGGTGGGGACCGTGCCCTGCCACAGCGGGGCGGCGACACTGGCCCGCAGCCGGGAGAGGTCGTGGCCCAATTCGCGGTTCAGAGCGACGAGTTGGGCGATCGTCGGCGGCATCAGATAGGCGTGCGTGCACTGCTCCCGGGCCAGCAGCGGGAGCAGTTCCTCGGCGACGACCCGGCGGACGACGACGTTCTTGCCGCCGTGCACGAAGGCCGGGACGCCCCAGAACTGGTAGTTGCCGATGTGGAACATGGGTCCGGCGCCGAGGAAGGCGGTCTCGGTGCCGATGTCCCCCATCCAGGCGGCGCTCGCACCCAGGGCGAGGAGGTTGCGGTGCGAGAGCATCGAGCCGGACTGACGGCCGGAGATCGCGGCGGTGTAGATGACCAGGAGCGCGGAGTCCGGGTCGATGTCGAGGCCTGGGTCCTCGGCCGGGCCGGAGGCGAGGAAGGACTCGTAGGAGCCGGGGCCCTCGGTGTCGTGGCGCAGCCACAAGGCCCGGTGGGCGCTGCCCAGTTCGACGCGGGCCTTGTTGACCGTCTCGCCGATCTCCTCGTCCTGCCAGACCACGACCCGGGGGTCGAAGTCCTCGACGGCGAACGCCATTTCGGGGGCGGCCCAGCGCCAGTAGCCGGGGCACACCATGGCGCCGATCTTCGCGGCGGCACCGAGCAGTTCCCAGATGCGGAAGGAGTTCTGCCCCAGCCACAGCACGCGGTCGCCGGGCCCGACGCCGGCCCGGGTGAGGGCCTGCGCGAGGCGGTTGGTGCGCTCGTCCAACTCCGGCCAGGTCAGGCGGACTTCGCCGTCGACGAGGGCGATGCCGTCGGGGTAGGACCTGCGGTGCTCACGGATGATGTCGCCGAACGTCAGGCGGCGGGCGGAATGCATGCTCTTGGCTCCCAGGGCTTTCGGAAGGTGGGGGGTCAGACGCGGCCGATGCCGACACCCTTGACGCTGACGAACTCGTCCAGACCGGCCTTGCCGCCCTCCCGGCCGAACCCGCTCATCCCGACGCCGCCGAACGGCGTGGCGGGCGAAGTGATCGGATTCGGGCCGGGGTTGACGTAGACCGTCCCGGCTTTCAGGCGCGGTACCAGGCGGTTGACGCGTGCGATGTCACGGGACTGGATGTAGGCGGAGAGGCCGTACTCGGTGTCGTTGGCGAGGGCGACGGCCTCGTCCTCGGTGTCGAAGGGGGTGATCGCCAGGACGGGTCCGAAGATCTCCTGCTGGGCGAGGTCACTGCGGTTGTCGACGTCGGCGAAGACGGTCGGGGTGACGAAGTACCCGTCGGCGTCGATACGTTCACCGCCGAGCACGAGGCGTCCGGCGCCGCTCTCGACCGCCTTGTCGATCACGCCCTCCACCCGTCGGCGGGCGACGTCGTCGATGAGCGGCCCGATGTACGTCGTGGGGTCGAGCGGGTCGCCGACGGGCAGGTGGGCCACCACACCGCTGACCCGCGCCACGACCTCGTCGTAGATCGGCCGCTCGACCAGCAGTCGGGTGGGCAGTGCGCAGCCCTGGCCGGTGTTGCTCATGGCGAAGGCGGCGCAGTAGGGCACCACGCTGTCCAGGTCGGTGTCGGCGAAGAGCAGGTTGGCGGACTTGCCGCCGAGTTCGAACACGACCGGTTTGAGGCTCGGCGCGGCGTCGGCCATGATGCGGCGCGCGGTGGCGGGGCCGCCGGTGAAGGAGATCTTGTCGACGCCGGGGTGGGTGACCAGGGCCGAGCCCGCGTCGCCGAGTCCGGTGACGACGTTGACGACTCCGTCCGGGATGCCCGCCTCGCGGGCCAGGTCGGCGAAGAGCAGCGCGGAGAACGGCGTGGACTCGGCCGGTTTGATCACCACGGTGTTGCCGGCGGCGAGCGCGGGCGGGACCTTCATCGCCAGGGACAGCGCGGGCGAGTTCCAGGTGATGATGTGGGCGATGACGCCGTAGGGCTCGGCGATGGTGTACTCGACGTTCTCGTGCGGGCTGTGGGCCGCGCCGACGAGCCCCTCGATCTTGTCGGCCCAGCCGGCGTAGTACTCGGTCCATTCCGCGACGTGCGGTCCGACGTTCTCCGCCCAGCCGCCGACGCAGACGCCGTTCTCCAGCGGGCAGATCGCCGCGAAGTCGGGGATGTGGTCGCGCAGCAGCTGGGCGAAGCGGGTGAGCAGGCGGCGGCGTTCGGCGGGGCGCATGACACCCCACACCTCGAACGCCTGGCGGGCCGCGGCCACGGCCCGGTCCACCTCGGTGGGGCCCGCGAGCGGGATGTACGCCTGGACGAGGCCGGTCGCCGGGTTGCGGTGCTCGTAGAGGCCACCGCTGGTGTCGGTGACGTCCTTGCCGCCGATGACGAGCCGGGGTCGCGGCAGGTCGCGCTCCGCTCTGTCCTGGTGCAGCTTCACATCGACCGTGACCATGGATGCCTCCCTGAGCCCTTCGGACGTCGCGCCTATCCAGGCTAAATAGCTAACCTATTTATCCAAGATAGTCAATGAGCGTGGGCCCGTCTCAGAGCCCCAGCGACCGCCCGATGATCTCCTGCATGATCTCCGAGGTGCCGCCGAAGACCCGCTGCACCCGGCTGTCGCGCCAGATCCTGGCGATCTCGTACTCGTTGACGTAGCCGTAGCCGCCGAACAGCTGCATACAGCGGTCGATGACCTGCCAGCCGGTCTCCGACGTCCAGTACTTGGCCGCCGCGGCCTCCTCGGCCGTCAACTCGCCCTCGACCAGGGCCAGGATGCAGCCGTCCACATAGACGCGGGCGGCACCCAGCTTGGCCTTGATGTCGGCGAGGGCGAAGCGGTTGGCCTGGAACTCGCCGATCGGCTGCCCGAACGCCGTCCGGGTCCTGGCGTAGTCCAGTGCCAGCTCGAAGGCCCGCTCCGCGGCGGCCAGCGAGGAGACGGCGATGGCCAGGCGCTCGGTCGGGAGGTTGCCCATCATGTGGTGGAAACCGCGGTTCTCCTGCCCGATGAGGTTCTCGGCGGGGACGCGGACTTCGTGGAAGAAGAGTTCGGCGGTGTCCTGGGCCTTCATCCCGACCTTGTCGAGCTTGCGTCCGCGCTCGAAACCCTCGGCGTCGCGCTCGACGACGATCAGGCTGATGCCCCGGTGCCCGGCGGCCGGGTCGGTCTTGCAGGCGACGATGACCAGGTCGGCGAGGATGCCGTTGGTGATGAACGTCTTGGACCCGTCGATCACCCACGCGTCGCCGTCCCGGCGGGCGGTGGTGCGGATGGCCTTGAGGTCGGACCCGGCGGCCGGTTCGGACAGGGCGAGCGCGCAGATCGTCTCGCCGCTTGTCACTCCGGGCAGCCAACGGGCCTTCTGCTCAGGGGTGGTGAGGTTCATCAGGTAGGGCGGGACGACGTCGTTCTGGAGCCCGAGCCCGATGCCGACCGAGCTGGTGGCCGCCATCTCCTCCGCCATGATGGCGTTGTAGCGGAAGTCCCGGATGCCCTGGCCGCCGTACTCCTCGGGGAACTCCCAGCCGATGAGTCCGGCCTTGCCCGCCGCCGCCCAGGCGGCCCGGCTCACCTGCCCGTCCCGCTCCCACTGCTCCGCGTAGGGCGCGCATTCCCGCAGGTAGTAGGCGCGGGCGGTGTCCCGGAACTGCTCGTGCTCCTCGGTGAAGATCGTACGGCGCATGCTGGACTCCGCTCAGGCATCTCGCTTATTTAGCTGAAGTAGTTATACGATAGCGCTGTATCGGCAGTCGGGCGAGGGAGGGCGCGTGAGCGTACGGGACAAGGTGGCACTCGTCACCGGAGCGGGCCGCGGCATCGGCGAGTCGATCGCCGACCGGCTCGCCGCCCAGGGAGCCGCCGTCGCCGTCTGCGACCTGGACGCCGAGGCCGCCGCCAAGGTCGCGGGCCGGCTCACGGAGCGGTACGCGGTGCGCGCCACGGGAGTCGGGGCCGACATCTCCGACAGCGCGGCCGTCCACGCGGCCGTGGAGCGCGTGAGCGTCGAACTCGGCCCGGTGGACGTGCTGGTGAACAACGCGGCGGTCGATGTCATCGGCCGGTTCGTCGACAGCGACGAGGAGACCTGGGACCGGATCATCGCCGTCAATCTACGCGGCACGATCACGATGACCCGGGCCGTCCTCGACCCGATGATCGAGCGGGGCGGGGGCCGGATCGTCCACATCGCCTCGGACGCCGGCCGGGTCGGCTCGTCCGGCGAGGTCGTGTACTCCGCGACCAAGGGCGGTGTCATCGCCTTCGGCAAGGCCCTCGCGCGCGAGACGGCCCGGCACGGCATCACCGTGAACTGCGTCTGCCCGGGTCCCACGGACACCGCGCTGCTCGGCCAGGTCGCCGAGTACAGCCAGAAGATGTACGACGCGACGGTCCGGGCGATCCCGCTGCGCCGCGTCGCCCGGCCCGCCGACATCGCCGGTGTGGTGGCCTTCCTCGCGTCCGACGACGCCGCCTACATGACCGGGCAGACGCTCTCGGTCAGCGGCGGACTCACGATGGTCTGAGGTGAGCACCGTGCTGCGTGTCGAACTCCGCGACAGAATCGCCGTGTTGACGCTCGACCGGCCGGAGCGGCTGAATTCCGTCGGGTCCCGGACCGTGGCCCTGCTCACCCGGGCGCTGGACGATCTGCGGGACAACGACGACGTACGCGCCCTGGTGGTGACCGGATCGGGCCGGGCGTTCTCGGCCGGGGCCGACCTCGGTGAGATCGAGTCGTTCACGACGCCCTGGCAGTTCCGTGCCTTCGTGGAGCGGCTGACCGACGCGTTCGCGCTCCTCGAGGAGTTCCCCAAGCCCTCGGTGGCGGCCGTCCACGGGTTCGCGTTCGGCGGCGGCCTCGAACTGGCCCTCGCCTGTGACCTGCGGGTCGCGGAGCACGGCACCCGGCTCGGCCTGCCGGAGATGAAACTCGGCGTGCTGCCCGGCGCGGGCGGCACCCAGCGGCTGCCGCGGCTGATCCCGCCCGGCGTCGCCAAGCAGATGATCCTCACCGGCGAGCCGATCGACGCGGAGCGCGCGCACGCGCTCGGTCTCGTCAACGAACTCGCCGAGCCCGGCGCGGGGTTGGCCGCCGCCGAGACACTGGCCCGCACGCTCGCGGCCGGCGCCCCGCTGGCCCTCGCGGCGGGCAAGCGACTGGTCGACCACGGTCTCGGGATGCATCTGGAGGCCGCGATCTCCTACGAACGCGAGACCGTCGCCGTGCTGTTCGCCACCGAGGACCGGGCCGAGGGCCTGAAGGCCTTCCGGGAGCGCCGCCCCGGCGCCTTCCGCGGCGAGTAGCGGGCCCACCGACGAGACAGCGACAAGCAGGGAGGTGGGCCATGCGGCCACTGGAAGGCATTTCGGTCGTCGAACTGGGCATGTGGGTGGCGGCTCCGGCCGCGGCCACCATGCTCGCGGACTGGGGCGCGGACGTGGTGAAGGTGGAGGCGCCGACCGGCGATCCCAACCGCTACACGCTGCGCCATGTCGGCCAGGACATCGACAGCGCACCCCCGTTCGAAACCGACAACCGCGGCAAGCGCGGAATCGTCCTCGACCTGCGCGCACCGGACGGCAAGGCCGTACTGGAACAACTGCTGGAGCGCGCCGACGTCTTCGTCACCAACCTCCGCCCCGGCGCGCTGGAACGGCTGGGCCTGGCCCCGGACGAGCTGCGGGTCCGCCATCCCCGCCTGGTCGTCGGCACGTTGACCGGCTACGGCTGGACGGGCGCCGAACGCGACCGTGCCGGATACGACGTCTCCGCCTTCTGGGCGCGGCCCGGCATCGCCGCCATGCTCAACCCGGCCGGGGAGCCACCACCCGGTATCCGCCCCGGACTTGGTGACCGTACGGCCGCGGCCAATCTGGTGGCCGGTGTGCTGGCCGCGCTGCTGCGCCGTGAACGCACCGGCGAGGGCGGTGTGGTGGACGTGTCGCTGCTGCGGTCCGGCACCTACGCCAACGGCAATGACCTGGCCCTTCAGAACTTCTTCGGCCGACGCGGCCGGACCCGCCCGCGCACCGAGCACGAGTCGCCGCTCTACAACTGCTACCGGGCCGGCGACGACCGCTGGTTCTGGCTGGTCGGTCTGGAAGGCAGCCGGCACTGGCCCGGCGTCGTCAAGGCGCTCGGCCGGGACGACCTGGGGAGCGACGAGCGGTTCGCGACGGGCAAGGCCCGGCGGGCCCATGTACGCGAACTGATCGCCGAGTTCGACGCGGTCTTCGCGAGTCGGCCGCTGGCGGAATGGGCCGAACGGTTCGACGCCGAGGGCGTGTGGTGGGCACCGGCGCAGACCCTGGCCGAGGTATCGGCCGATCCGCAGGCCGAGGCGGTCGGCGCGTTCGTCGAACAGCCCGGCATGGGGAGCGCGCCGCCACTGCGGACGGTGGCGACACCGGTCGCCTTCTGGGGCGTGGACGACAAGCCTCGCAGCGGCGCGCCGACGCTGGGCGAGCACACCGACGAAGTACTCGACGAGTTGGGCCGAACAAGGAGGTAGGTCGTGGGCATCCTCGACGACAAGGTCGCCATCGTGACCGGCGGCGGCAGGGGGCTTGGCCGGGCGCACTGCCTGGCCCTCGCCGAAGCCGGCGCGACCGTGGTGGTGAACGATCTCGGCGCGGGCATCCACGGGGAGCGGACCGGCGACTCCCCCGCCGACGAGGTCGTCGCCGAGATCACCAAGCTCGGCGGGCGGGCGGTCGCCAACCACTCCTCGGTGACGGACTGGGCGGCGACCGAGTCCATGGTCGCGGACACGGTCGCGGAGTTCGGCCGCCTCGACATCGTCGTGAACAACGCGGGGATCGTGCGCGACCGCATGCTGTTCTCGATGACGGAGGCCGAGTTCGACACCGTGATCGCGGTCCATCTCAAGGGCACCTTCGCGCTCACCCGGCACGCGTGCGCGTACTGGCGCGAGGCCTCGAAGCGGGGTGAGCACATCACCGGCCGGGTGATCAACACGACGTCGGGGACCGGTCTGTTCGGCAACCAGGGACAGTCGAACTACGGCGCCGCGAAGGCCGGCATAGCCGGACTCACCGTGCTGACGGCCCTGGAGATGCGCAAGTACGGCGTCACCGCGAACGCGATCTCGCCGATCGCCGCGACCCGGATGACGGACGGCCTGGCCGTCGGCGCCGGTCTTGAGGCCGCCGACGGCTTCGACCCGCGCGACCCCGCCAACGCCTCGGGCGTCGTCGTCTACCTGGCCTCCGACAGCGCTGCCTGGCTGACCGGCCAGGTCCTGCGCATCGAGGGCAACCGGCTGAACCGGCTCCAGGGCTGGACCATCGCCGCCGTCCACCCCAGCGCGTCGGGGCAGGCCCTCACCTACGACGAACTCGTGGACGCCGTACCGCAGTTGTACGGTGCTGTGCCCGCCGGGCGGGCCACGGGAGCCGGTCAGTGAGGGAGCGGGGGCACGACATCGCCGCGCTCGTCCTGCGCGCGACGCTCGGCCCGATGCTCTTCGCGCACGGCTGGAACAAGGTCGCCGGACCGGGCGGGCTCAAGGGCACGGCGGGCTGGTTCGAGGCGCTCGGTCTGCGGCCCGCCGAGGCGCACGCCCGGATGGCCGCCGGAACCGAGATGGCGGCCGGTGCCGGTATCGCGCTGGGTGCGGCCGGTCCCCTCCCGGCTGCGGCAGCTGTGGGGCTGATGACCGTGGCGGCCCGCACCGACCATCGCGGCAAGGGGTTCTTCGTCTTCAAGGGCGGCTGGGAGTACGTGGGTGTCGTGGGCGGCGCGGCCATCGCCCTGGCGGCACTCGGCAACGGCCGGTACTCGCTCGACGGACTGACGGGCCGTCAACGTGCGGGCCTGAAGCCCGCGTTGGTGGCGGCGGCGCTCGGAACGACGAGTGCGGCGGCGCTGCTCGCCCTGTGTTACCGGCCCGCACACGAGCCGCGAGAGACAGATGACTGATCAGACAGGGAGTCGACATGGACGCGGCTGACTTCAGCGCGGTGCTGTCCGAGGTCCGGCGGTTCGTGCGCGAGCGCGTGGTGCCGCTCGAAGCCGAGATCGACGAGAAGGACGAGATGCCCGCGGACATCCGCGAGGCGGCGAAGAAGATGGGCCTGTTCGGGTTCGCGCTGCCCGAGGAGTTCGGCGGACTGGGCCTGTCCATGTACGAGGAAGCCCGGTTGATGTTCGAGCTGGGATACACCACCCCTTCCCTGCGCTCGATGTTCGGCACCAACAACGGCATCGCCGGGCATGTCCTGATGGTCGGCGGCACGGAGGAACAGCAGGCGGTCTGGCTGCCGAGGATCGCCTCGGGCGAGGTCCTGGCGTCGTTCGCGCTGACCGAGCCGGACGCCGGTTCCGATCCCTCGACGCTGACCACCAGGGCGCATCGGGACGGCGGGGACTGGGTGATCAACGGTGCCAAGCGGTACATCACCAACGCCCCGCTCGCCGACGTCTTCATGGTCTTCGCCCGCACCGACCCCGACGCCCCGCGCACCCGCGGCATCTCCGCCTTCCTGGTCCCGGCCGGCACCCCCGGTCTCACGGTGGCGCCCAAGGACCACAAGATGGGCCAGCTCGGCGCCTGGACCGCGGACGTGTTCTTCGACGACGTACGCGTACCGGCGTCCGCACTCGTGGGCGGCGAGGCCGGGCTCAACCGAGGGTTCTCCACGGCTATGGGCTGCATCGCGCACGGCCGGGTGCACATCTCCGCGCTGATGGTCGGCATGGCCGAGCGCCTCGTCGACGAGTCGGTGGCCTACGCGAGCACCCGCAGGCAATCAGGGAAGCTCATCGGCTCCTTCCAACTCGTCCAGGGGCTCATCGCCGACTCGCAGACCGACTACTACGCCGGCCGCGCCACCGTCCTGGAGGCCGCCCGTGCCTTCGACGCGGGTACGGACACCAAGATCGGGCCGTCCTGCACGAAGTACTTCGCCAGCGAGATGGTGTGGCGGGTCGCGGACCGCGCGGTCCAGGTCCACGGCGGCGCGGGTTATATGCGCGGGGTCGCCGTCGAGCGCTTCTACCGCGACGCCCGGCTGTTCCGGATCTACGAGGGGACGAGCCAGATCCAGCAGGTCATCATCGCGAAGGCGCTGCTGGGCGAAGCGGCCAGAGGCTGAGCGGTTCGAAAACGAGGAAGGCCCCGGAGCGACCCGGGGCCTTCCTCGTTCTCGAACCGCTCAGATCCCGAGCCGGTCCAGCAGCCGCTCGTGATACACAGCCGGGCCGCCGAACAGCAACTGCGAGGACTTGGCGCGCCGGAAGTAGAGATGGGCCGGATGCTCCCAGGTGAAGCCGATGCCGCCGTGGACCTGGATGTTCTCCATGGCCGCGAACAGATACGCCCGTGAGCAGCACGCGTGGGCCACGGCCGCGGCGACGGGGAACTCCGGGGAGTCCTCGTCGGCCAGCCGCGCCGCCTCCCGGGAGGCCGCCTCGGCCAGTTCCACCTGGACGAGCATGTCGGCGCACTTGTGCTTGACCGCCTGGAAGGCGCCGATCGGCCGGCCGAACTGCTGCCGGGTGCGCGCGTATCCGGTGCTGGTCTCCAGGCATCTGCGGGCCCCGCCCGACTGCTCGGCGGCGAGTGCGACCGACGCGATGTCCAGCACCTTGGCCATGGTGCGCCCGCCGGCCCCGTCCGTGCCGACGAGCGTCGCGGGCACGGCGTCGAGGGTCAGCCGGGCCATCGCCCGGGTGGCGTCCAGGGTCTCCATCGGTTCGGCCGTCAGTCCGGTGGCGTCCCGGTCCACGGCGAAGAGCGTGGGGCCGGCGACCGTGCGGGCGACGACGAGGACCAGATCGGCGGTCGTCCCGTCGATGACGAAGGACTTGCGGCCGCTCAGCTTCCAGGCGCCGGCCCCGTCCGGGACGGCGCGCGCGGAGATCAGGGCGGGGTCCCAGGAGCCGCTGTCCTCGGCCACCGCGAGGGCGGCCGACGTCGAGCCGGCCGCGATGCCCGGGAGGTACCGGGCACAGGCTTCCCGGTCACGGGAGGCGAGCAGTGCCTGTGCCGCGAGGACGACGGTCGAGAAGAAGGGGGCGCACAACAGGACGCGGCCCATCTCCTCCAGTACGACGCCGAGTTCGACCAGTCCGAAGCCGTCGCCGCCGTACTCCTCGGGGATCACCAGTCCGGGCAGCCGCAGTTGGTCGGCCGCCTGGGTCCACACCGCCGGGTCGAAGCGCGGCTCGCTCTCCATGAGTTTGCGCACGGCTTCCTCGGGCGACTTGGCGGCGAGGAACTCCCTCACGGACAAACGCAGTTCCCGCAGTCCGGTGTCGTCGGCGGTCATGACCGCACCTCCTTGGGCAGTCCGAGGACGCGTTCGGCGAGGATGTTCTTCATGATCTCCTCGGTGCCGCCGAGGATGCGCAACGCCGGTGTGGCGAGGAGGAGTTCGGACCAGGCGTAGGTGCCCCACTGTCCGGTGTCGGCGACGATCCGGGGTCCGAGCACGTCGGACACGAAGTGCGCGGCGCGGGTGAGGTTCTGGCCGTACATCAGCTTCGACACCGACATCTCGGGGCCCGGTGTGCCCCCGGCCCGCAGGGTGCGCAGGGCGCGGGAGTTGAGGTGCCCGGTGGCCAGGGTGTCCACGAGGAGTTCCGCGAGGCGGGCGCGCAGGGCGCGGTCGTCCCAGGTCCAGGTGGCCCGCATCAGGGCGGAGAGGTGGTCCGGGGAGAGGGCCGCGGCGACCGGTCCGGCGCCTTCGCTGCCGACGGTCGCGCGTTCGTTCATGAGGGTGGTCAGGGCCACGGTCCAGCCGCCGTCGACGTCGCCGAGCCGGTGGTCGTCGGGGACGCGGACGTCGGTGAGGAAGACCTCGTTGAAGTCCGCGCCGCCGGTCATCTGGCGCAGTGGCCTGACCTCGACGCCGGGTGCGTCCATGGGGACCAGGAAGGCCGTGATGCCCCGGTGTTTGGGCGCGTCCGGGTCGGTGCGGGTGAGGGCGAGGCCGATGTGGCTGTGCTGGGCGACCGAGGTCCACACCTTCTGGCCGTTCAGCACCCAGCCGTCGCCTTCGCGGACCGCCCTGGTGGCGACGCTCGCCAGGTCGGAGCCCGCACCGGGTTCGCTGAACAGCTGGCAGGCGATGGCGTCCCCGCGGTACATCGCGGGCAACCAGCGGTCTTTCAGGGGCTGTTGGGCATGCGCGAGGATCGTCGGTCCGATCATGCCGAGGCCGATCACGCTGAGCACGCCGGTGTCGGCGACGTCGTACTCGGACTCGACGGCGTCGTAGAGCAGGTCGTGGACGGGGGTCAGGCCCCGGCCGCCGTACTCGGGTGGGCCGGTGATCCAGCCGAAGCCGTTCTCGTGGCGGACGCGCTGCCAGTCGCGGGCCCGGCGCACGTGCTCCCGCTCCTCCTCGGGCGGGAGGCTGCTGAAGTACGCCATCGAGTCGTCGCCCTCGCCCCAGGTGAGGGCGGTGCGTTCGGGGGTCTTCGGCGCGTGGGCGTCGAGGAAGCGCCGCACCTCGGCGGTGAAGTCCCGCATGTCCTGTTCCATGAAGGTCCCTGTGCTCTCAGGTCGAGAGGATCGTCACCGCCGACACGCCGGGCGCGCCGTACAGGTGGGTGTAGCCGACGTGGGGTGTGCCGGGGATCTGCCGGTCGCCCGCCGTGCCGCGCAGTTGGAGGACGATCTCGTGGATCTGGCGGAGCCCGGAGGCGCCGATCGGTTCGCCGTTGCCGAGGAGTCCGCCGTCGGTGTTGACGGGGAGCCTGCCGCCGATCTCGGTGGCGCCCTCGGCGATGAGACGTTCCTGTTCGCCGTCCTTGCAGAGGCCGTTCTCCGCCATGTGGATGACCTCCGATCCGGCGTCGGTGTCCTGGAGTTGGGCGATGTCGACGTCCTCGGGGCCGATCCCTGCCCGTTCGTAGGCCTCCCGTGAGGCGTCCACGGTCGGGCTCTGCACGAGCTCGCCGACCGGGAAGGACGGGCTCTGCACCTCGAAGGCGCCGAGCCGGCGGCTGCGCAGGGCGGTGGACCGGACCCGCACCGGTTTCCCGGTGTACTTGTGGGCCTGGTCGGCCCGGCACAGCACGAGAGCCGCGGCCCCCTCGTCGGGGCCGCAGTACATGAACTGGCGGAGGGGGTGGTTGAGCACCGGCGACGCGAGAACCTCCGCCGGGGACAAGGGAGTTCGGCGCCACGCCTTCTCGTTCCGAGCCGCGTTGCCGAAGTTCTTGGCCGCCACCCGCGCCAGCGTCTCGTGGGAGATGCCGTGGTCGTGCATATAGCGGTTGATCTTCATGCCGAAGAAATGGGTGGTGAGGAAGAGACCGGTCTGCCCGTACCAGGCGGGGATGCCCGCCACGGACGGGTCGGCGGCGAACGCCCCGCGCGGATGCTTGTCGAGGCCGATCGCGATGGCCAGGTCGTGCTCGCCGGTCTCGATCGCGCGGGCGGCCAGCGCCACCGCCGTACCGGCCGTGGCGCAGCCGTTGAACACCCCGCGCAGGGGGACGCCGGTCAGGCCGAGCCTGCCGACGATGGCGTCCGGGTTGGCGACCTCATAGCTTCCGATGTAACCGCCCTGGATCTGCGGCCAGTTGACGCCCGCGTCGGCGAGCGCGAGGCGGACCGCGTCCGCGCCCATGTCCAGGGCCGGCTTTCCGGGGAACCGGCCGAAGGGGTGCAGCCCCACGCCGATGATGACGGCCTCGGTCACGGTGTCTCCTCCTCAGCGGGGGCGAACGCGAACGTGACGACCTCGGTGCCGTCGTCCCGCACGGTGTAGGGCAGCAGCGTCAGCCGCATCCGCTGCCCGATCCTGAGCTTCTCCGGGTCGTGCTCGGTGAGGCGGGCCTCCACCAGCAGTTCGCCGGGGAGTTCGATGTAGCCGACCGCGTACGGCTCGAAGGTCTCGGGCCCGTCGTACGGCGGTGACGGCGGCCGGAAGTCCTGGGTGGTGTACGTCCAGAGGGTCCCCTGGTCCGCGAGCAGCCGTTCCTTGGCATCGGTGCTCGCGCAGCGCACGCAGTCCGGGGCGGCGGGGAAGCTCACCAGGCCGCAGGCGGTGCATTCGGAGCCGATGAGGCGGAGGGGTGCGGTGTCGTCGGGCGGCCAGGTGAACAGGCCTTCCGCCACCGGGATTTGGGAGGTCGTCATCTCATGCTCCGTTCCGGTTGCCCAGCGCGTCGGCGTTCGGGGCCGCCTTGGCCACCAGGTTCGGGACGACGGAGGTCAGTTCCTCGTGGGTCCAGCGTGATTCCGCGCTCGCGCCGGGGCCGTTGACCCAGCCTTCGAGGACCGTCACACGGTTGCCGACGACGCCGAAGACCCGGCCGGTGACCTCGCGCGAGGCGGCCGAGCCGAGCCACACCACGAGCGGCGAGATCGCTTCGGGGGTGAGGTCCTGGGCCTCGGCGGCCTGTTTCATCATCGCGATGTCCTCGGTCAGCCGGGTCAGCGCGGTGGGTGCGATGGCGTTCACCGTCACGCCGTAGCGGGCGAGTTCGGCCGCCGCGATGAGGGTGAGGCTCGCGATTCCGGCCTTGGCGGAGCCGTAGTTCGACTGGCCGGGGTTGCCGAAGATGCCGGAGGGAGAGGTGGTGTTGATGACCCGTGCGTCGTTGTCGTGGCCGGACTTGGCGCGCTCGCGCCAGTAGACGGCGGCGTGGTGCAGGGTGGCGAAGCTGCCCTTGAGGTGGACGGCGAGCACGCTGTCCCAGTCCCGCTCGGTCATCGACACGATCATCCGGTCACGCAGGATGCCCGCGTTGTTGACCAGGACGTCCAGGCCGCCGTAGGTGTCCACGGCCTGCCGGACGAGCCGTCCGGCACCCTCCCAGCCGGAGATGTCGTCCGTGTTGGCCACGGCCTCGCCACCGGCCGCGACGATCTCGTCCACCACGGTCTGCGCCGGTCCGGCCGAGGCACCACCGCCGTCGCGCGCACCGCCCAGGTCGTTGACCACGACCTTGGCGCCTTGCGCGGCGAAGGCCAGGGCGTGGGCCCGGCCGATGCCGTTGCCGCCGCCTGTGACGACCACGATCCGGCCGTCGACCACTCCTTCGGACATCCTCAACTCCTCGCTGGTGAAAGCTGGTTGGCCTCGGCGAACAGAACCCGCGGGTCGTCGCTGCCGCACCCGCACCGGCCGGTGACGACCCGGCCCACGACACCGAGCGGTGTCTCGGCGAGCGGCGAACCGCGCCCTTCCGCCGCCGCGACGGTCAACTGCCCGTCCCGTTCGCCGATCCGCCACGCGGCGGCGTCGACATGCGCGCCGGCGCGCTCGGTGCACTCGATGGCGAGGGCCGGCCCCAGCGGTGCGAGCACACAGGCGGACACGCCCACGGCGTGCAGCAGCGGTACGGCGGTGGGCCGGGCGAGGACGACGGACGTGGAGCGGAACATCTCGCCGATGTCGGCGGCGCCGGAGAGTCCCTCCACGGTCTCGGCCGACAGACCGATCATCGCCTGGGGTGCAAGTTCCCGGTGGAAGACGGCGGTTCGGCGGTGGTCCCAGCCCATCGCCTCCGCGATCCCGTAGGTCACCCGCAGGGTGCGCAGCGCGCCGATCATCGCGTGGCACCAGAAGCCCTCGAACCCGGAGGCGGTGAGCACGGCCCGCCGGCCGGCGGCTAGTCCGTGTTCTCTCAACCGGCCCGCGATCCAGGCCGTGTCGTGGTCGATCTGTGCCCAGGTGAGGTCGGTCTCCCCGGTCCCGTGAGCGGTGGGGAAGCGTACGAGGTAGGCGAGTTGGGGCCGGTCGAGTTCCCGGGCGCGGGCGAGGGTGTCGGCGCGTGTCATCAGCGCTTCACCACCCGGGGGAACTTGGCGACGCTGGTCATGGTCCGCAACAGCTCTCCCTCGGTGCGCAGTTCGAGCATGGGCTCCACCCCGGTCCGGTCGTGCACGGCCCTGCCCAGCCGTCCGGCCAGAGCGTCGACGTCGCCGGTGATGTCGGGGTCGTAGCCGACGCGCAGCCGCAGTGCGTCGACCTCGCGCCGCTCCCGGACGATCTGGAAGACGCCCGCGACCGTCTCGGGCTGGTCCTCGACGGCCTGCCAGATGTCGGCGAGGACGACGGAGCGGCCCTGGACGACGGTTTCGTCGCCGCGCCGGCCGCCGACCCACATCCGGGCGTGGGTCCGGCCGCATCCGCACCGGTCCCGGGACATGCGGACCAGGTCCTCGCTGCGGTAACGGATCAGCGGGGCGGCCCGGTTGTCCAGGTCGGTGGCGACCAGTTCGCCGAGTTCGCCGTCCGGGACGTCGTGCCGGGGGTCCTTCTCCACATCCAGGCACTCGGCGAGGACGGTGTCCTCCCAGAGGTGGAAGCCGTCGTGCTCGCGGCACTCCCAGGCGGTGCCGGTGTCGGCCGCGCTGGTGTACTCGTAGACGTCGATGCCCCAGTCGTTCCGGATCCGCTCGCGCATCTTGCGGCTGAGCGGCTGGCCGGCGCAGGAGGCGCCCTTCAGCGAGGAGAAGGCTTCCTTGAGGTCGACCTTGTCGGCCAGGTGCTCCAGTTCGACCATGTGCGGATACATCATCTGGAGGTAGACCGGCCGGTACTCGCGGATGGCCTCGACGATCTCGCGCATCCGGCCGAGCCAGATGTCGACCTCGATCACGACGGCCCCGAGGGCCTGGTATCCCGGGTCCATGAGGTTGCGGAAGTTGCCGGCGGCGCTCAGCACCCGGTCCCCCGGCCGCAGCCCCAGCTCCCACAGGTCGCGCACCGACGCGGCCACCAGGGGCGGCGCGTCCTCCCAGATCTCGGCGAAGAACTCCGGATCGCCGGTGGTGCCCGAGCTGGAGGAGACGGAGGTCAGCTCCTCGGTCGGGACGCAGAGCAGCCCGCCGAAGGGATCGCCGGTGCGGGCCCGGTGGGCGCGCACCATGTCCTTGGTGATGAAGGGGATACGGGCCCGGAAGTCGTCCAGGGACCGGATGTCGCGCGGGTGCACCCCGTGGTCGTCCCAGAGTGCGCGGTAGAGGACGGAGTTGCCGTAGGCGTACTCGACGAGTTCCAGGACCCGCTCTTCCTGCCGCGCCCGCAACCGGTCGCGGGACATGGTCTCCACCTCTGGTTCGAAGTACCTGTCCCCGATGTCCCTGTCGACCATGACGCCTCCTCGCGGCTCAGCTGCCCAGATCTTCCAGCTATCAGCGCAATCAGTCAACCAATTCGACGGATTACAGGTGAGCTCTCGCGCCTGCCCGATCTATATAGTTAACTATTAGCACTCATTAGATCCCAGGAGGGGCATCGTGAAGATCGTTGTCTGCGTGAAGCACGTGCCCGACGCCACGGCGGACCGCACCTTCACCGAGGAGGGCACCGCCGATCGCGCGTCGGTCGACTCACTGCTGTCCGAACTCGACGAGTACGCGGTCGAACAGGCCCTGCGGATCGCGGAGTCGGCCCCCGACGCCGAGGTCTGCTACCTCACCGTCGGCCCCGACGACGCCAGGGACGCCCTGCGCAAGGCACTCGCCATGGGCGGCGACTCGGCGCTGCACGTGGCCGACGACGGCATCGAGGGCAGCGACGTGTTCGCCACCTCACTGGTGCTGGCCAGGGCGATCGAACGGCACGGCTTCGACCTCGTACTGTGCGGGATGGCGTCGACGGACGGCGGGGCGGCGGTCGTACCGGCGCTGCTCGCGGAGCGGCTCGGAGTGCCGGCCGTCACCCACGTCGAGGAGCTGGCGGTCCAGGGCGGCGCGGTGACCGGCCGACGCGAAGGCGACACGGCGACCGTACGGATCAGTGGCGACCTGCCGGCCGTCGTATCGGTCACCGACCGTTCCGGCGACGCCCGTTACCCCTCCTTCAAGGGGATCATGGCCGCGAAGAAGAAGCCGCTGGAGACCCTCACCCTCGCCGACCTCGGCATCGACGCCACGCAGGTCGGCCGCGCCGCCGCGAGGTCGGCGGTGGACACGGCGACCAGGCGTCCGCCGCGCACCAAGGGAGAACTCGTCACCGACGACGGGGCGGGCGGCATCGGCCTGGCCGCCTTCCTCACCGCCAAGAAGTTCGCCTGACCCGCCCCTTCCGCCGACCGCAGGAGCACAGCACCATGGCCGAGATCCTCGTACTCGTCGACCACCTGGACGGCACCGTCCGCAAGCCGACTCTCGAACTGCTCACCCTGGCACGCCGGTTGGGCGAGCCGTCGGCCGTCCTCGTCGGCCCCGGCACGGAACCCGCGATCGAGGCCCTCGGCCGGCACGGCGCGCACAAGGTGTACGTCGTGGACGCACCCGAGGCCGAGAACCTGCTCGTCACTCCCGCCGTCGACGCGCTCGCCCAGATCGCCGCCGACACCTCACCGGGGGCGATCCTGCTGCCGTCGAGCCCGGACGGCAAGGAGACCGCCGCCCGGGTCGCGCTGCGGCTCGGCTCGGGGCTGATCACGGACGCCGTGGACATCACGGCGGGC
The DNA here is from genome assembly GCF_044763565.1 of Streptomyces sp. NPDC096013. NCBI lineage: Bacteria > Bacillati > Actinomycetota > Actinomycetes > Kitasatosporales > Streptomycetaceae > Streptomyces > Streptomyces sp. NPDC096013. Next base: position 34,557 of record NZ_JBIWGK010000030.1, read on the forward strand.
GGGGACGGCGGCCCGGTCACCGAGCAGTCGGTGTTCGCGGCGACGTACCAGGTCACGGCCCATGTCACTCGGGGCGTCCCGGTGATCACGGTCAAACCGAACGCCACCGCGCCCGAACCCGCGCCCGTCACCCCCGAGGTGGAGAAGCGGGACATCGCCTTCGGCCCCGCCGCCACCTCGGCGAGGATCGTCTCCCGCACGCCCCGTGAGCGCGGTGACCGTCCGGAGCTGACGGAGGCCGACATCGTAGTCTCCGGGGGCCGGGGTGTGAACGGCGCCGAGAACTTCGTCGTGATCGAGCGCGTCGCCGACACTCTGGGCGCGGCCGTCGGGGCGTCCCGTGCCGCCGTCGACGCGGGCTGGTACCCGCACAGCCACCAGGTCGGCCAGACCGGGACCCAGGTCTCCCCGCAGCTCTATCTCGCCGCCGGGATCTCCGGGGCGATCCAGCACCGCGCGGGCATGCAGACCTCCAGGACGATCGTCGCCGTCAACAAGGACAAGGACGCCCCGATCTTCGAACTCGCCGACTACGGCGTCGTAGGAGACCTCTTCCAGGTGCTTCCGCAGCTGGTCGAGGAGATCGAACGGCGGCGGAGCTGATCTCCATCCCCTCCCGGCCTTCCGCCTGGCGACCGAAACCACTAAAATCGCTAACTGATTACATCCATTGACCCGAAGGAGCGTCATGACGAAGATCTGGGTCAACTCGGGGGACTCCCATGTGATGGAACCCGACGACCTGTGGGTCCAGGCGCTGCCGCCGCGCCTCGCCGAGCGGGCGCCGCGCAGTGAGCGTGGCGACAAGTACGAGGTGCTGTACATCGACGGCGAACGCATCGACCGCCAGCTCAACGACTTCATGGACGCCATGCGCCCGCCGGGCGCCCGGGACCTCCAGGTCCGGCTGAAGGACCTGGACCAGGAGGGCGTCTGGGGTCAACTGGCCTTCCCCTCCATGGGGTTCTGGCTGGTGTCGATCACCGACCGGGAGCTGGCCAGGGAGACGGTCCGGGCCTGGAACGACTGGGCGCACTCCGAGATCCTCGGCCGCAACCAGCGGGTCATCACCCCCGCCTGCGTCTCCACCGCCGACGTCGACGACGCGGTCGCCGAGGTCGAGCGGGTAGCGGAACTGGGCTTCCAGTCGGTATTCCTGCCGTGCCAGACGCGGCCCGGCGAGGAGTACGCGCTCGACCGCTGGGAGCCGCTGTGGACGGCTGCCGAGCGGGCCGGTCTGGTGCTGGGCTTCCACATCGGCACGGGCGGCGAGAACGTAGTCTTCCGCGGGCCGGGCGGCGCGGTCGTCAACTACATGGAGACCACCTATCCCGGCATGCGGGTCGTGGCCCACATGGTCGCGGGCGGCGCGCTGGACCGGCACCCCGACCTGAAGATCCTCATCGCGGAGGGCGGCGCCGGCTGGGTGCCGGCCATCGGCGACCGGATGGACGAGGCCTACCGCCAGCACGGGATGTTCGTCCGCCCGAAGCTCAGCCGGCTGCCCAGCGAGATCATCAGGCAGCAGGTGTACGCCTCCTTCCAGCACGACAAGAGTTCGGTGGAGATCGTGGAGTCGACGGGCTACCGCAACGTGATGTGGGGCGACGACTACCCGCACCTCGAAGGCACCTACGGCCACACGCAGTCCACGCTGCACCAGCTGTTCGACGGAGTGCCCGCGGACATCCGCGAGCGCGTCACCCGCGGCACCTTCGACGAACTGTTCCGCCTGCCCGAGCGGACTCCCCAGGACGCGGCCGTCTGAGCGGGACCGACGGCGGCACACCCGTGACCACTCCCCCGTACCCCGAGGATCTCGAACGGCCCGGGCTCGTCAGGACCGGACGGTCGACCTTCGTCCGACCGGTCCGGCCGGAGGACGCCGACCGCCTGGTCGCCTTCGTCGGCGGACTGTCCCGGGCGACGCTGGCCTACCGCTCCCTCGGTCCGGTGGTCCGTGCCCGCGACGACGTGATCCGGCGCGGCGCCCACGTGGACTACCTCAACGAGCTGGCGCTCGTCGCCTTGGCCGGCGACGAGATCGCCGGACTGGTGCGCTACGTCCGCGACCCCGACGAGCCGGAGCACGCGGAGGTCACCTTCACCATCCGCGACGACCACCAGAGCGAGGGATTCGGCAGGCTGCTCCTGGAGCACATCGCCGCTGCCGCCCGCACCCGGGGCATCCGGGTCCTGGAGGCCGACGTCCTCGTCGACAACACCCGCATGATCAACGTCTTCCTCGACTCCGGCTTCCGGGTCGAGGCCGGTCCGCCCGGCCGGATCGTCCACTTCGAGATCGCCGTCGACCCGCAGGCCCAGGCCGTCGCCCGCGCAGAACGCCGCGAGCACACGGCCGTGCGGCGCTCCTTGCGCCCGTTGCTGGAACCCCGCTCGGTCGCGGTGATCGGCGCCAACCGGAGCCCCCTGACCATCGGGCACGAGATCGTGGCGAACCTGCTGCGGGGCGGTTTCCGCGGCACCGTGTTCCCGGTCAATCCGCGGGCCGAGCAGGTCGCCGGGGCGCGTGCGTACCCGAGCGTCGTCGCGCTGCCCGAGGTGCCGGACCTGGCGCTGGTCGCCGTACGGGCCGAGGCGGTGCCGGACGCGGTACGGGAGTGTGCCGAGGCCGGGGTCAAGGCGGTGGTCGTCGTCTCCACCGGCTTCGGGGAGACCGGCGCCGCCGGCCGGGCCACCGAACTGGAGCTGGCCCGCTTCGCCCGTGCCTCCGGGATGCGCCTGGTGGGCCCCAACTGCATGGGCGTGGTCAACACCACGCCCGCGGCCCGGCTCGCCGCGACCTTCTCGCCCGCGCTGCCCACACCGGGCCGGGTGGCGATGTCCAGCCAGTCCGGGCCGCTCGGCCTCGCCGTGCTCGACTTCGCCCGGCGACTGCGCCTCGGCTTCTCGGGCTTCGTGTCGGTGGGCCACGCCGTGGACGTCTCCACCAACGACCTGCTCCAGTGGTGGGAGGAGGACCCCGAGACCTCGGTGATCCTGCTGCACGTCGAGACCTTCGGCAATCCGCGCCGGTTCGCCCGCATCGCACGCCGGATCGCCCCGCGCAAACCGATCGTCGCGGTGCATCCGGGACAGGCGGACTCGGCGGTCGGTTCCCTCTTCGCCCAGTCCGGCATCATCCGCACCTCCAGCCTCCAGGAACTCTTCGACGTCGCCCTGCTGCTCGCGCACCAGCCGCCGCCACCGGGCAACCGCGTCGCCGTGATCACCAACGCGGGCGGCCCGGCCGCGCTGACCGTCGGAGCGTGCGAGGCGAGCGGACTGCGGGTGCCCGTCCTCGGCGAACACCTACGGCACACACTCCGCGCGGCGCTCTCGCCCCGCGCGGAGGTCACCAACCCGATCGACCTCACCCCCATGGCCACCGCCGCCGACTACCGCCGGGCGCTGGACGCCGTCCTGGCCGACGACTCCATCGACGCCGCCGTCGTCCTCTTCATGCCCCCGCTGGCGGACAAGCCCGACGAGGTCGCGGCGGCGATCCTCGACGCGGCCGAGAGCGCGCCCGGGAAGCCGGTGGTGGCGAGCTTCCTCGGTGGCGCGGGCGTCGCCGATCTCCTACACCGGGGCCAACTCGTCGTGCCCACCTACGCGTTCCCCGAATCCGCGGCGGCCTCGCTCGGCCACGCCGCCGCCTACCAGGCCTGGCGCAGCACCCCCGCGGGCGTCGTCCCGGACCTCCCGGGAATCGACACGGACCGGGCCCGCTCACTGCTCGCCGGGGGCGCTCCCGGACCTGTGCCGGCCAGGACCGCCGCCGACCTGCTGCACTCGTACGGCGTCTCCGTACGGGACACGGAGTCCGAGGGCCCGGACGCGTTCCTCTCCGTCCGCGCCGACCCGGTCTTCGGCCCGGTGATCGCGTTCGGCCTCACCGGGGACTACGCCGACCTCATGGCCGATGTCGCCCATCGGATCACCCCGCTCAGCGACCGCGACGCCCGCGAGATGATCCGCTCGCTGCGGGCGGCCCCGCTGCTGGACGGCAGGGTCGGCGGCCCGGGCGTGGACCTGGCCGCCCTGGAGGAGACCGTCCTGCGGATCTCCGCGATGGTCGAGGATCTGCCCGAGATCGAGTCGATGGACCTGCGCCCGATCCGGCTGCTGCCGCCCGGCGACGGCGTCGCCGTCGCCCGCGCGACGATCCGACTCGCCCACGACACAAGGAGAGGCGGCCCCTCATGAAGGTCGGCATCTACTTCGACATGCGCAATCCCCCTCCCTGGCGGCAGAGTTGGTCGCGTCTCTACGGATTCGCCCTGGAGATGTGCGAGGAGGCGGACCAACTCGGCCTCGACTCGGTCTGGTTCTCCGAACATCACGGCTTCGAGGACGGCTACCTCCCCCAGCCGCTCACCATGGCAGCGGCGGCAGCGGCCCGGACCCGCCGCCTCCGCCTGGGTACCGCGGTCATCCCCGCCCCCCTGCACGCGGCCCCCGAACTGGCCGAACAGGCCGCGATCGTCGACATCATCAGCGACGGCCGCCTGGACCTCGGACTCGGCACCGGCTACCGCGTACCCGAGTACCGGCTCTACGGCGGCGACCTCGCCAAGCGCTACTCCCTCACGGATCAGCGGGTCCGGGAGATCCGCGCCCTGTGGTCCGAATCCCTGGTCACCCCCGGCCCGGTCCAGGACCCGCTGCCGATCTGGCTCGGCTACCAGGGCCCGCAGGGCGCACGCAGGGCCGGCCGACTGGGCACCGGCCTGCTGTCCCTCAACCCAGCGCTGCTGACGCCGTACCGGGACGGACTCGCCGAGAGCGGCCACGACACGTCGATCGCACGGATGCAGGGCTCGTTCACCACGTTCGTCACCGACGACCCCGACGGCGACTGGCCGGTGGTGCGCGGACACCTGGCGTACCAGTGGGACAGCTACCGCCGGTACATGGTCGAGGGAACCGACCAGCCCGTCCCCCGCCCCATCGACCCCGAGAAGTGGCGCCGGACGGGACTACAGGCGACCGGCGTCGGCCAGTTCCTCTACGGCACCCCGCAGGACGTCGCCGAGGCGATCAGAGCGTACGTGGCGGGCCTGCCGGTCGACGGCGTGTTCCTGTGGGCCTCGCTGGCCGGGATGCCCGAGGAGATGGTGGCCCGCCAGGTCCGGCTCATCGCCGGGAAACTCCGTCCACTGCTCGCCGATGACTGACTTCCTGGAGCCGCCCCGCACCCCCGGCGGCGTGGCGCTGTGCGGCGCGTGCCGCGTGGCCGGTTCGTGCCGTCTGGGTGTCACGGGCGAGCGGCTCGACGAGGAGGGCGTGGCGGTCTTCGAGCTGACCTGCCCCCGCGACCAGGAGGGCGGTCCCCATGTCGCGCACGGCGGCTGGACGGCGGCCGTGCTGGACGACTGCCTGGGTCATATCCCTTTGCTGCACCGGGTGTTGAGCGTCACCGCGGAACTGAGCGTGAGTTTCGTGAAGCCGGTGCCGGTGGAACGACCGCTGGAGGTCCGCGCCCGAGTGGAGCGGCGTGAGGGCCGACGCTGGTACATCGCGGGCGAGCTGGTGCTGCTGCCGACCCGTGCCGTGCTGGCCCGGGCCTCCGGGATCTGGGTGACCCGCGACCGGGGCCACTTCGCACGGCACGAGACGTGGCTGGCTGGGCAACTGGGCTCGGACGGGGAAGCCGTCGACGCGGCTGCCCCGGACGGCGGGGGCCGGGGTCGGTAGGACCGCAGCCCCGGGCTCCCCGCGATGGGCGGGCAGCCCGCGGTCTCGGAAGCCGGCGGGACTGCGGGGGCTGAAGTCTGAAGGACCGCGGCCCAGCGCTCCGCGCAAGGCAAGGGGGAGCCAACGAACGCCGACGCGGACGGCGGCAGGGGGCGGCGGTGAGAGGACCGCATCCCAACACTCCCCGCAAGGAAGGCGCAAGGAAGGGGGCCTACGAACGCGACGCCGCCAGCAGCAGGGGCCTCGGTCAGAAGGACCACAGCCCCGCATTCCCTGCGATCGACAGGCAGCCCGCAGTCTCGGAGGACGCCAGGACTGCGGAGGCCGAAGTCAGAAGGACCCCGGCCCGACGCTCCGCGCGAGGACGGGGAACCCGACGAACGCCGAGGCCGCTGACGGCGGCGGGGACCGGGGTGAGTAGGTCCGCACGCCAACGCTCCGCGCAGGGAAGGGCGGGCCCGCGAACGCCGAGGCCGCCGACGGCAAGGGGCCTCGGTCAGAAGAACCACACACCAACCCAACGCTCCGCGCAGGGAAGAGCGAGCCCACAAACGCCGACGCCGTGGGCGGCAGGGGCCGAGGTCAGTAGGACCGCAGGCCCATGCTCCGGGCGATCCCGTTGCGCTGGATCTGGCTGGTGCCACCGGAGATCGTGGCCACGATCGACTCCCGGTAGCGGAAACTCATCACGCTCTCGGTCGAGAACCCGTGCCCGGCACAGACCTGCATCCCGAGCCGCGCCGCCGCGACATACGTCTCCGACCCCTTCAGCTTGGCCATCGAACCCTCCCGGGTGCACGGCTTGCCCTGGGCGAGCAGCCAGGCCGCACGGTAGGCGAGCAGCCGGGCCGAGTCGATCTCGGTCTGGAGATCGGCCATGGCGTGCGCGAGGGCCTGGAAGTTCCCGATCGGCCGGCCGAAGGCGTGCCGATTCCGGGAGTAGTCCAGCATCTCGTCCAACGTGGCCTGCGCGGCGCCGAGATACCCCCCGGTGATGATCACCTTCTCCAGCTCGATGTTGGAGAGCATCACCTTCCAGCCCTCGTCGCGCGGACCGACGAGGTTGGTCTTGGGGACCAGGGCGTCGTTGAAGAACACCTCGTTGGTGCCCAGGATGTGCCGCGCCAGCGTGGGCGTACGGCGCACCTCGACGCCGTCCGTCGCGGGGTCGACGAGGAGCAGGCTGATGCCGCCGTGCTTGGGCTCACGGGGCCCGGTCCGCACGTAGGCCGCGATGGTCGTGTCGGGGAGACCGCCGCCCGTGCACCAGGCCTTCTGGCCGCGCACGAGGAAGTGATCGCCGTGGTCCTCGGCGGTGGTGCGCAGCGCGGCGGCGTCGGACCCGCTGTCCGGCTCGCTGAGACCTACGGCGAGCCGGTGCCGCCCCGTCATCACCTGCTCGCGGATGAAGTCGCGCTGCGCCTCGCTGCCCCACCGGAACACCGTGATTCCGGGGATGAGGACACCGATGTAGCACATGGCGACGTCGAAGCTGGCCCGCCCCAACTCCTCCGCGATCAGGATGAGTTCGAGCGGACTACCGCCGTCGCCGCCCTCCTCCTCACTGAACGGGAGGGCGAACCACCCCAGGTCCGCCAGTCCGCGGAACAGCTCGGGCGGTACGCGTCCCTCCTCGTCCCACTGCTTGGCCCGCTCGGCCGGGCACACGTCGGCGACGAACTGCCGTGCCGTCGCGCGCAACAGGTTCTGCTCGTCGGTCAGTCCGAAGTCCACGGTCACTCCTTGCCCGCACCAGTCTATTCATCTAGCTAATTATTCTACGTTAGCGGATGGCGTCCGGGGTAGCGTGCGGGTAGAGCGGTGGGTCGGACCGAGGCATCCCGCGACCCCGGTCCACTCCCCCGGCGGGCCACGCCGATGCGCGAAACCGGTCCCGGACGCCGCGCCTCCGCGCGCCTCCGCTCAGGGCTAGGAACGTGCCGGGCGCCCTGCCGTCCCGCCCACTCATCCCCGTGTAAGAGACTGTGCGCCGTGACCGCATCCGCCGCCCGGTGACGCCATGCCGGGCGGCACTGTCCCGGGAGAGACAACGACATGATCATTTTCGGCACCAAGGGGTACCTCTACCAGCTCGCGATACTGACGCTGGTGTGCGCCAACTGCGGGAATCCCGCCGCCCATACGCTCAGGAAGCGCGTCACCAAGTTCACGCTGTTCTTCGTGCCGCTGTTCCCCCTCTCCACGAAGTACGCGACGCAGTGCACCTTCTGCGGCGCGGAGCAGAAGCTCACGAAGGAGCAGGCAGAGCAGTTGCAGGCGCAGGCCGCGAGCAACCAGGCGTACGGACAGCCGCAGCAGCAGCCCTATCAGCAGTAGCAGGGGCTGCGCCGCGAGTGAGCGGGTGGGTTCGGTGCGCCCCTGTGCCCGGCCGGGCACACTTCCAGAGGGAGGACTACGGTGCTGCCCGTCCGGTACGGACCCACGCTCACGCGGCTCTCATCGCTCGCCGCCGGAATACGAGGCGAATGCCACGAGCGGCGCAGGCAGAAGGACACGGCCACGCCGGCCCAGGTCCGGCTGATCAGGCGACCGAGCCCACCACCAGCGCCGCGCACGCGAACAGCACGACACTGATCAGTGTCATGGCGATCAGTGTTCCGCGCAGCCACCGTCCGAATCGGCGGCGGTGCGCCTCCTCCACCGCGTTGATGCTGTCGGCTATGTGATCGGTGACCATCCGCGCCACGTATTGCTGCTCATCGAGGTACCAACGCTCCAGATCGCGTCTCTGACCGGCGCTGAAGTCCGTGGCCCGCTCGGTGAATTCGGCCAGCCGCCGACGGGCCGCGCCGAGGTGGGCCTCCCGGTACAGATGGGCCTCGATGTCGATCAGGCCGCGAGCCGCTGTCTGCTTTCCCATGTCCATTGTGTGCTCCGAAGTCGAACGTGCTGCTGTCAGGACCCCCGTGGACGCGCTCACCGTCCGCAGACCCGATCACCGGTCCGGGCTCGGCATCTACGAGGGGATATCCCTCCAGGCCGTGAACGGACCCTCGGAGAGCGCGGTGTCGGTCGCAGGACGCCGGTTGGCCGCCATGACGGCTGTGGTCGAGCCCGCGGCAACCGCAGCGAGGCTGAGATTCTCACCTCATGAGACCGGTACGAGAGCTGGCGTGTGACACCGCACGCCGAATAGAAATCCGCGCCGCCAAGCCTGGGCCGTCACGTCTTCCGCGACAAGGCCGGCGACGGCTCGGACGACCAGCTGGTTCCTGCGGAGCCGCGCCTCACCGGGACCGGGTGGAGGGCTTCCAGGTCGCGCGTACGCGTCCAGACCCTGATGACGCCACCTTCGTCATGCCGGTGCACCGGCCCGGGTGCATGGCGCAGGACAGCGTCGATCCGTTCGTCGCCGGGGAGGACGAGACCGTAGACCGTCTTCCAGCCACCGCCGGCGGCATGGCTTCCCAGGGCACGGAGCAACCTGGTCCCCAGCCCGCGGTTCTGCCAGGAGTCCTCAACGAGCAGGGCCGCTTCGGCTGTTGAGCGGTCCGGCATGAGGTGCCCCAGGGCGACGATGCGATCCGAGTCGTCCCAGGCAGCCAGGTGAACCGATCCGGGGCGGCCCAGCAGCAGGGGCAGGTAGCTGCGCGCGTCGGGCATGGCTCGGTGGTAGCGGCTCCACGAGGTCTGTGAAGAGCATCGTCTGTGATGAGCCACGGCGGCGTCGAGATCGCCGGGACCTGCCGAGGTGATGCGCGGTGGCTGGTTCATCGACTCCTCCTGGCGCTGGTGTGACCCGTGCGCCAACGTGACCTGTCGCATAGCGAGAGCTGGCCCCTCATGAAGAGCGGAGGGGCGCACGAATTCCCCGACGTTGATCGGGTTGCCGTCGACGCGCGGCGGATACCGCATGCCCCGGTCGGAGACGTGAACCTGGTGTCCCGGACGTGGAGCACCACCCGAAGGGGGTCGGTGGGCCGCTCGGTGTGTCCCGACCTCCGTGCCCGCGCCGAGGGTCCCGGCGCGGTGTGCGCACCGGGACCCTCGCGGCCTCATCGCACCGAGTGAGCGGCGTCCTCGATGACGTCGGTGACCTTCCCGGGCTGCGAGACACTCACCGCATGGGACGCACGGACCTTCGTGATGTGTGCGCCCGCCCGCTGGGCCATGAACTCCTGGGCCTTCGGAGGGATGTTGAGGTCCTGCGTTGCGATCAGCACCCAGGACGGAATGGTCTTCCAGGCGGGTTCGGCCGCGCCCTCGGCCAGGGCGGCGCTGGTCACCGGTCGCTGCGTGACCGCCATCAGGTCGGCCTGGCCACGAGGCACGTCGGCGGCGAACTGGTGCGGGAACTTGTCGTTCTGAATGTAGAGATCGGTGCCTTGGGAGCCATCGGGGTTGGTGATCGGCACGGGACGCAGGGCGTCGCCGAGGGTGCTGCCGGGGAACCTGCCCGACAGGTCGCCCGCGCTCTCGCCCTTCTCCGGGAGGAAGGCGGCGACATACACGAGCGCCTTGACGTCCTTGTCTCCCGTGGCGGCATTGCTGATGACGGAACCGCCGTAGGAGTGGCCCGCGAGCACGACAGGGCCGTCGATGCTCGCCAGGATGTCCTTCAGGTAGGCGGCGTCTCCCTTGAGGGACCGCAGGGGGTTGGCGACGGCGACTACGGGATAGCCGTCGTGGCGGAGCTCTCTGACGACGCCGTTCCAGCTGGTGGAGTCGGCGAACGCGCCATGGACAAGTACCACCGTCGGCTTGGGCCGCTGAGTGGCCGTGTCCTTGTCCGCGGACGCCGGCGCGATGGTCGTGGCGGTGAGGGCTGCGGCAATACAGGCCCCGGCCAGGACGGTGAGCGGAGTCCTGGCACGGCGCATGCGGGATGAAGGGTTCATAAGGGGTGCCTTTCGGAATGTGGTTGGTGGTCGCGTCACGTTGCGGAGTCGGGTGGGGCGCTGCCCCGTGGACGTTCGGTGGCAGTCATCGACGGCAGAGGGAAGTCATCGCCGAGATGGCAGTGCCCGCGTCTTGAAACGGGCCTCGGAGTCAAGGCCGCTGTCGGTCGGGGGATTTGGGGTACTCAGTGCGGCGAACTCCCATGTGCCGCGATCTCTTCATGTGACCGAAGAGCTTGTTGAAAGGTGACACTCCATGACCGTCAGAAGGGACGGAGGCGGTCGCGGACCGTTGGCCTCGCCGAGCAGGGTCGCGCGACTCCCGTTATGACGTGCGGTCACATTGCCCTGATGCCACAGGGGTTCACCTCGGCACGGATCTACTGAACGATCCAAGCGCCGATGTTGCGGCCGAATCCCTGTTGCGTCGTCATCGTCGTCGCCATCGGCCTCGCCATCGCCATCGCAGGACGACACCTCCGGCTGTCACAGAAACCCTCGTTGCTCGGTCAGGAAAGCGGGCACATCCGGTGACGCCGGACGGCCACTTAGCTCACCCGCACGAGGGCGGACCTGCCCGCGCCGGCCCCGTCCGGACGTGTGAACTGACGCATCGTCCGGCGAGAAAGGACTTCCCAATCGTGTTGTCAAGCCGCGGCCGCGACGGGAGGTGAGCCTTGATAGCACTTACCGTCACGGATCATCGCCCACAGGACGTTAAGACGTCGGCGCGCGAGAGCGAGCAGGGCCTGCTTGTGGCCCTTCCCCTCGTCGCGCTTGCGTTGGTAGAACGCCTTGGAGGCGGGGCAGGTCGTGATGCTGACCATCGCCGAGAGGTACATCGACCGCAGCAGGCCGCGGTGGTACCACTTGGGCCTGCGCAGGTTGCCGCTGACGCGGCCGGAGTCACGGGGCCTGGGTGCCAGGCCGGCGAAGCCGGCCAGGCGGTCGGCGCTGCCGAAAGCGTCCATGTCGCCGCCGGTCGCGGCAAGGAACTCGGCGCCGAGCCTGGGGCCCATGCCGGGCAGGCTGCGGATCACTTCGGCGTGCGGATGCTCGCGAAACCTGGCCTCGATCAGGGCGTCGAGTTCGGCGATCTCCTCATCAAGGGCCATCACCCCCTTCGCGAGGCGGACCACCATGGCGGCGGCCGGCTTCTCGCCGGGCAGCGCGGTGTGCTGAGCCTGCGCAGCCTCCACAGCCTTCTTCGCGAGTGTGCCGGCACCGCGGACTTTGCGGTTCCTCAGCCACGTCTCGATGCGCCGGACGCCGGCGCGGCGGATCGCGGCGGGGGTCTGGAAGCCCGTCAGGAGCATGAGCGGGCCCTTGTTGACCAGGTCCAGCGACCGCTCCAACGCGGGGAACATCTCAAGGAGCCGGGCACGCAGGCGGTTGATCTGCCGGGTGCGGTCGAAAACCACGTCCAGTCGGCGGTTGGTCAGGGTGCGCAGGTCCACGGCGATCTCGTCGCCGGACCGCAGCAGGCCGAGGTCGCGGCGGACGCGTGCCTGGTCAGCGATGACGAACGCGTCCCTGGCATCCGTTTTGCCCTCGCCCTTGTACGTGGCCGAGGCACGGCAGACGGCAAGGCCGGTCAAGTAGACCAGGGGCTGGTCCTGGCTGAGGAGCAGGCCGATCAGCAGCGCGGCGCCGCCATGGCTGAGATCGACAGCCCACAGCACGTCGGTGGATATCGCCAGGACCTCGCCGATGAGCTCAAGCAGCTCGCTCTCGTCGTTGAGGACCCGGCGCGACAGCAGCCGTTCACCGTCTGGGTTGATCACCACGCAGTGGTGATGTTCCTTGCCGATGTCCACCCCGGCCCAGATCTCGGGCACCGCCACCTCCGCCAGCTCGCCGTCTCACATGTCACCCGCAGACGACCTCGCCGACGTTGTCCTACAGCAGCGATCGGAGTCGCGTCTCCCCATTGGCGGTCGGGTCGTCGCGGGGCTCCGGGCGGCCAAGTCCTTTGAGCCTTGCCTACGGCGCCTCGATGACAGCCATACCCAGAACCCCTGGGCCCTCCGATCTTACGAATGACCAGAGCAACCACGCTTGAAAGGTAGGACACTCAATGACTCACGGCTTCGATCACAGCGACCGTCCCGCCGTCACCGCCGTGTTCCTGGCAGCGGAGGCGGCCCTGCTCACGGAGCGGGTCCGCATGCTTCGGGAGCACCTGGACGACGTCGATGCCCGCATCCAGGAGACCGCCGACAGGCTGCGTCGGCGCTCCGCTCCCTGTCGGCCCTGACCGTTCGGCACCCTGTCGTCTCTGCCTGGCGGTGCGCTCATGACGGTGGGACACTCGATTGCATCTTTCGACTCGCACTGGTGCGTCTGCGGTGATGAGTATGATCCTGCATACGATGTCACGAGGTATCCCATGCCGGATTCCGAGCCAGCGGCCCCAACGCCTGACTGGGCACAGCCCGGCGCATGGGGGTGAGGATGAGAGGAAGCCATGGTCCCGGCAACTCGCGCGGCGAACAACATCGAGAACACCGCTGAGAGCCTCCAGGAGGATCTGGCCCGACTGGAAATCCAGAAGCGGGCGCTGGAGAGGGAACTGGCCGCCGTCGCCGCGCACCTCGACTCCGTGCAGCGTGCTCTGGGCGCCCTGTCCGTTCTGATGTCCAACCCCACCGACCTCGCCGCCCCCGCCGCCCCCGCGCGCTCCACGTCAGCCGGCGACGCCGACCGGCATCACGGTGTGAAGGCGGTACAGGAAGCCGCCCCCTCTCCCGTCGAAGAGCCACCTGCGGACGGCACGTCCCGGTCCAGGACGACTGAGCAGCAGTACGGACAGCTCACCGAACAGATCATGGAGTTCTTCACGCACACGGCCGACAAGGAGGTCCGGGCTCGTGACGTGGCCGCGGCGCTCGGCCGTGACACCGACAGCGGGAGCATCAACGCCGTGCGCAGCACGCTCGACCGCCTCGTCGGCACGTCCCGGATCCGGCGGGCCGGCCGGGGACTCTACCGAGCCTTGTGACGCATGGGGTGCCATGCCTCGGACGCGATCCGCGGGGGGTCTGACGCGGGACCGAGGCGGGCGCCACTGTGTCCCAGGAGCAGGAGCAGGAGCTGGAGCAGCCGCGAACATTCCGCGCCCTCCCAGAACACTGTGATGAGGATACCTGCGTCTGCCACTCTTCGATCTGAACAATGGCACCGCCCAGAGCCGTAGCCGAGACGGCGGATCAACCGTCCTGTGCGCTCCGCTCGAACCGCGCGCTCCGCGACCCTGATCTCGGGAACACGCCTGACCCGCACACCGTTGCACCGCACAGCGGAAAGGACGGTAAGACCGTGCACGGTGAGTACAAGGTTCCTGGCGGCAAGCTGATCGTCGTGGACATCGAGGTGGAGGACGGCGTGCTGCGCCGCCCCCAGGTCGCGGGGGACTTCTTTCTCGAACCGGACGAGGCCCTCGACGCCGTGAACCGTGCACTGGACGGCGCCCCGGCCGACACGGACGCAGCCGGTCTGGCGGCGCGCATCGACCGGGAGCTGCCCGACGGCACGGTCATGTACGGCCTGACGTCCGAAGGTGTGGGCATCGCCGTACGCAGGGCCCTGGCGCACGCCAGTGACTGGACCGACTACGACTGGCAGCTGATCCACGACGGCCCGCAGAGCCCGGCACTCCACATGGCGTTGGACGAGGCCCTCACGGCCGAGGTCGCCGCCGGACGTCGGCCGCCGACGCTCAGGGTGTGGGAATGGGCGGACCCGGCGGTGATCATCGGCAGCTTCCAGTCCCTGCGCAACGAAGTCGACCTCGACAGCGCCCGCGAGCACGGCTTCGAGGTCGTGCGCCGCATCTCCGGCGGAGGGGCGATGTTCGTGGAACCCGGCAACACCATCACCTACTCGCTCTCGGTGCCCGACGCGCTGGTGCAGGGGCTCTCCTTCCAGGACAGCTACGCCTATCTCGACGACTGGGTGCTCGACGCGCTCGGCGAGATGGGGATCAAGGCTTGGTACCAGCCGCTGAACGACATTGCGACCGACCAGGGAAAGATCGCGGGCGCGGCCCAGAAGCGCGTCGTGGGGCCGGGCGGAGGGCCCGGCGCCGTGCTGCATCACGTGACCATGGCCTACGACATCGACGCCGACAAGATGGTCAGTGTCCTGCGCACCGGGCGGGAGAAGCTGTCGGACAAGGGCACGAAGAGCGCGAAGAAGCGAGTGGATCCGCTGCGACGGCAGACCGGCCTGGAACGGGAGGCCGTCATCGCGGGACTGATCAGTTCCTTCACGAACCGCTATGGACTCACCGTGGGCAGGGTGACGGACGCCGAGATGGAGCGTGCGCGGGAACTCGTGGACACGAAGTTCACCACGGCGGAATGGACGGCCCGGGTTCCCTGAAATCCGGCGGCCCGGACCGCGGCCGGGGAGGACCGCCCGGCCCGTCAGGGCTTCGCCGCTTCGGGCACGGGTTGGCCGGCCAGCCAGTCTCCGTAGCGCTGCCGCGCGATGTGGGCCCCAGGGCCGGGCAGCAGATCCGCGTGCCGAATACGAGCGCCGAATACGGTGCTGCGGTTGTCGGCGAAGACGCGGCGGTGTTCCTGGTCCGCGGTGAGAGCCGCGCGGACGAAGGTGTCCAACCTGAACTGCTCGGGGCCGGCGATCTCCTGAACGGCATGTGACGGTGTGAACGCGGCGGTGTGGGCGAGCAGCGTGGCCACTTCGGCGCCCGCGACCGGGCGTATTCCGACGGGCGGCACCCAGACGATCCAGTCCTCTGTCGTCGCGGCCGCGATCTCGACCGCCGACTCGAACAGCTGGGTGGCGCGGACGATCGAGTACGGGATGCCGGATCGCCGGATCATCTCCTCCTGGGCCCGCAGTGCCCGAAAGGCTCCCTCCGCGCGTACTCGGTCCACGCCCACCACGGACAGCGAGACATGGTGCGCGACGCCGACCGCAGCTTCGGCGGCGAGGAGACCGGCCGTGGCGCGGCCCCGCCGCGCCACGAGAGCCTCCTCATCGATGACCAGGCCGTCGTCCTCGGTGAGAGTGCCGTCGGCGAGGGACGGCGGCCCCGAGAGGTCGATCACCACGGAGCAGCCGGTCAGTGCGCCCGCCAGGTCGGCCTCCGTGAGGTTGTCGCCACCGGTGGGCGCCGAGACCACGGCGACCTCATGACCGTGGTCCCTCACTCGCTGCGCGGTCTCCGCCTGGGTGGGCAGACCGTTGCCGAAGACAACCACCTTCATGGCTATACCTCTCTCCATAGGGACGGGCCTCGCCTCGCGGTATCCGCAGTGGCGCCCCGTCAGGAGTGGACCAGAGCAGAACCAACGGTGTGACAGCGTCCCCGGGCGTCGGCAGGCCCGCGTCAGCCCATGTCCTCGAGTTTCTTGCCCTTGGTCTCCTTGACGAACTTGAGGACGAAGGGGATGGAGAGCGCGGCGAAGACGGTGTAGATCAC
>NZ_JBIWGK010000031.1:0-49988 GCF_044763565.1 Streptomyces sp. NPDC096013
AGGCCCTGCTTCCATGCACCGGCCCTCACACGATCACCCGATCAGGAACCCTGTTCGACCAGCCCAGCCCCGTGATCGATAAGCGGATGACGTCTGAGTCCACACGTGGGCCTGAGCGCTATGCCCGCAATTCACATCGCGGCGCCAGAGCACGATCTGCGGACCGTGATGGATCACCCCCAGGGCTGGAGCGTCCCATCGGCACCTGTCCGTTGCACGATGGCCAGCAACTCCGGTGGGAACGATCCCAAGGGGAAAGGCCAGGCGATGACGCTGCGGCCAGGCTCTCGAAGAAGGCTTCCTCGAAGAGTGCCGGGCGCACGGGCGGGCGACACGATACGACAGCACGCTGACCTGCCGTGCTCGGCGGTGTCCACCGGCGTGGTCGGGCCTGTGAGCGCTAGTCGGTGGTGTGGTCGGGGTCGGGGAGCGCTGGCGGGAAGTGGCGCTCCAGGATCCCTGCCCACCGGTGCAGGACCACGAAGCCGCTGCCGGCGTCGGCCTGCGCCTGGATCAGCTCGGCTGTAAGACATGGCCAGTCCGTCACCACCCACTACCGTGCGCGCGGGAGGGATGTGCCGAGGAGCCGGCCCAGGGGCCTTGGGTTTGGCGCCTGGACGAAGGGAAGGGGCGCCGCTGGTGACGGCAGTGGGGGAAGTGTCCAGGAGCGGAAGGTGGTGAGCAGACGGCCGTGCACGATGTCGGTGGTGAGGTGTCCGCCGATGCGGTCGCTGACGGCTTCGAGAGCGTTGAGCTCGGCCGGCCCCTCTGGGTTGTCGGCGCGGTGGCGTTCTGCCGCGTCCCAGAACGGGTGGACGCCGGCGGCCTGAAGAGAAGCCTTGGTTCCTGGTTCGAAGTGCTCGCGTGGTTGTCCGTCCACCCAGTGGTCCAGGGTGTGCCGCGCATCGGCTCCGTGGTTGAAGGCGACGGTCTCGGTGTCACGGGAGAGTGCTGCGAGGACTGCGGGCATGACGCCCTGAACGCCAATTGACTCGCAGCAGAAGGTCCATTCCCCGAGGGATCCGACTCTGAGGATGGAGCTGTCCGGGCCCGGCCGGATCAGTTCGTACGCCTGGGCGAAGGTGATGCTGTAGGCGTCCGTGGGGTCGGCGCCGTAACGCCGGAAAAGGTCCTCTGGGGTCACGCCGCGGGTGAAGGTGAGGCACATGCTCACGTGGCCGCCGCTCCGTATCCAGTTCCAGTTCGGGGACGACTCGGTCATCCGTTCTCCTGTTCGTTATGGAACAAAGCGTAAAGATCCCAACCCTCCCTGCAAAAGGCCGCGTCGACACCGTCATGCTCTCAAGGCCGGTTGCAGGTGTCGGCCTTCTGTGAAGTCAAGTTGGTTGGTTTCACTGGGAGTTGTAGGCCTTGACACTCACCGCCGGGCCGTTGGAGTACCTGGCTATCGCGCGGGCTGCGGCACCGGTGACCTCAACCACCGCCGTCCCGTGGGCGGGAACGCGGACCAGCCCGCCGATAGCGGTGTCGGAAACCGCCTGCTGGGTGTCACCCGCAGCCGGCTGGTCGTAGACGAGGTAGGAGACCCGCACAGCTACGGGAAAGGCGTCCGAGTTCTTTACCCGGACGGAGGCGAAGCGCGAAAACTTGCTGACGACGTGTCCGGCAGCGTCCAGCGGCTCGGCCGTCACGGGATGGATGCCGGCCCTGATCCTCGCGGTGGCCAGGTGTGCCACCGTGACCCGCACGTCGTGCACCTCGTGCGCGCCGGGGCCTGAGAATCGCAGGATGTCCAGGCTCCACCCGTAGGGAACCACCAGACGGCCGCTGTCGCTCCCGTAGACGGCCCTGACCCGTACTCCAGGCAGCGGCTGGTGGTTGCGGTCGAGCGCGGTGAACGCCAGGTCCGGGACAACCGAGTGGGTGGCCGTGTTCCTTATCTCCAGGGTCTGGTCGATGTAGTCGTCGCCGCTGTGCCGGTGATAGGCGAACGTCAACACGTTCTTGTCCGGCACCGCGGACGATCCGGCCGTGCTCCCTGAGCCCGCCGCATGGACGCCACCGCCGGCACGCGCCCCGCTGTTCGCGGGACCGCACCCCGCGAGCAACGCCGCCGCAACCCCCGCCAAAACCCCCGGAACAGCCCGTCTTCGGCCCACTGTGGTCCCCCCTCAACTCGTGCCTGCCCGCGCCCTGTTCAACGCAGCGTCGTCGGAGCTTAACGAACCGGAAACCGTCGACCACCAAGGGCTTCGGGCTGATCGGAGCGTGCACACCGGCGGCGGACAGAAACCGCCGTTCGGGCAGCCGAGGATCAACTGGAGCGCGACTACCAGCAGTGGTGGGCTGCGAGTCGCTGCACGCCTGCAGACTGGCCGTCAAACGCTGATGCCATGATGATGCGGCAGATCCGCGCCTCCGGCCAGATGTCATCTTCGGCTACTGGCCATCCTCCGCCCAGCTGGCCTCAACCGGGCCGCCGCCCTTCCCCCGACGGCACTGGTGCTCCAGCGCGGGGACTTGATCACCTCCGCAAGGCGCGGCCGATGACACCAGCGACGCCAGCGAGCGCGCTCAAGACAGCGGCGCCCACCCCCAGCGGCTGTGCGAGAGCCGGATGCATACGGGCCACATAGATGGCAGCCGCGGTGATGAGCAGTCCCACCACGATGGTGAGCAGGATGAGCGCCAGGCGCAGTTCGTGGTGCTCGCGATCCTGCGGAGTGGTTCCGTCCGAGTCGGTGGTCATCGGAAGTAGGTCCTTTGCGATTCGGTGCCGTCGGCGCGCCCCAGGGCGGGCGCGCTGCAGGGCAGCAGGTGTCGGGGCTGCTTCCACCGTGGCGGAAGCGCGACGGCGTCGGTACGCCATCTGTATGCCGTTCGACTGCCATTTCAGGGGACGGCTAGCACAGGGACCGGATGAAGATGGGGGGTCTCTAAAAGACGGTCAGTCCACACCAGGGCACCGCTAGGTTCCTGGTCATGCCTTCCAACGACGGCCCCAGCGCTGCTGACCGCCAGCTCATCGACCACGCGGCGCGCCACGACCTCGCCGTCACGGCGAAGCAGCTCGAAATCTGGCGGCGCGCCGGCCTGCTCCCGGGCAACGTGCCGGGCGGCGGTCTCGGCCGCGGCAGAGGCAGCACGTCCTCCCCGCCGCCCGAGAGCTTCGATCTCGTCCTCGCGCTCGCCCGCCGTGCCGGCCGGGGCAAACGGCCCACCGATCTCGCTCTCCTGCTGTTCGCCGACGGGCACCCGGTACCGGAGGCGACAGTCCGTGCGGCCTTCCGCGGCGCCGTGGACGCTGTCGTCCTGCCCGGAGAGGACGACGGCGTGGACGACGACCAGGAGCTAGACGAGCGCGCGGACCGTCTCGTAGGCCGCCTCGCCGAGAGCGGACAGGCCTTCACTCTCGTTCCGGCCCGCGCGCGGCGGATCGACGAGCGCATCGCCCGCCTCCTGGGTGAGGCTCCGAAAGAACTGGCGGAGCTGGACAAGAACACCGAATCCCGCCCGATGACGCAGCAGGACGCGTCCCTGACCGCTGTGACCGCCGTCCTCGGCGGCACCGTGTCTGTGGACGAGATCGGGAGCCTGCTGCGCGGCATGAACCCGAGCGCTGCGGCTCATCCGTTCGCCTCGCTGGTCGAAACCACCCAACAGGACGTCCCCGAATCCGCGGACCAGGTGATGGCGGACGACGGCACGTTCACCTTCCTGCCCGACGGTGACGCCCGCGACTACCTGCGCGGCCTGGCCGACACCGCACCGCTGGAAGACCTTCGTGTCTGCTGGCGCACCGCTGAACAGGTCCGCGAGTGGGCCCTCGACCTGTGCGAGAGAGTCGAAGCCGAACTGGACGACGGGCAGCTCGGGGAGGCTGTCACTCTCTGGCTGATCGGGAGGGGCATGCCGTCCGGGATCTCCGTACTCGAAACCCTGCGTGAACGACGCTGGTCACCTTCCAGCGCCGCCGTCTCGACTCTCGTGCTGCTCTTTCAGCGGCAGATGTACGAAGCCCTCGACGAGCAGATGCCCGGCTGCCAATGGCCTGTCCTGGAGATGGAGGGCGTGATGGCGCCACCCGTCCGGGACCTGATCCTCACAGCTCTTCAGCACTCGGCCTCCGCGCAGAGGAGCTGACAGGAACGTCGTGGACCTGCTGGAAACCTGATGCGCGGGCCCGGGCTGTTGGGGACGATGGATCCCGTGAATGTCAGAAGCACCGTCGCCGGAAGCGGGGACCTGGCCAGGATCGCCGAACTCGCGCCCGAGGCGAGCGCCAACGTGCGTCACCAGCATGTGATTTCGCAGGTTCTGCTGCGCGAGTTCGCGATGCCCTGCAAGCGCGTATCCGGCCGGCACGTCCAGCCCTACGATCTGCGGCACCCCGAGCGCCGGCTCAAGACTCGGGCCCCTCGCGGGGTCGCCCAGATCGAGAACTTCGTGCCCTTCGCCTCCCTGTCCCTGGAAGACACGTGGGGCGAAGTCGAACGCAAACTGCCCAGCGCCTTCGCCGCGGTGAAGGCGGGCGACGCGTTTACCGACCCGCATACCGGCGCGGTGCTGCGCGACCTAATCGCACTGCACTACGTCCGATCTCTGCACTACCGCGAGCTCTTCCACCGCCTCTTCGCCGAGACCTACCAAGAACAGCGCCGCTGGCTCCTCACCGACGGGGCACCCCGGCTGCACGCCGCCGCCCTGGAGCGCACCGGCCTGCACACGGCCGGCCCGCAGGGACTTGCCGCTCGCGCGGACGAGCTCCTGGACGTGATGATGGCGACCTACCGCAACGGGTCGCTGCTGCGCGTACGCATCGAGGACAACTTCGGCAAAGCCCGCGAGTTCATCTCCCGGTCCCCGCTTGAAATCCTGGAACCCGAAGAAGGCGAGTTCCTGATCGGCGACAACCCGGCCCTGACCGTGCGCCACCACGGCGACAAGCTCCTCTACAGCATGGCCCTGGGCGACGCCCACTCCACCGTGCTCCCCATCGGCCCCAACCACATGCTCGCCCTGGGACCCGCCGACCGCTACGCAACCGCCCGCAAGGCCGATGTCGACCGCATGAACGTGCTCCAGATCAGAGCCTCCCGCCGCTACGTCTACACCCGCCCGGGCAGCTCCCTCGCACCCATGATTCGAGAAGTCAGCCACCACTGGCGCGCAGACCACCTTGAGATCGAGACCGTCTGAGCCTCACAAGCCCCGCGGGTAACCTCGGCTTCCAGGGCCAACGCCCCGGCCACCGGCTCGGCAAGGGCGCGAATGCACCAACCGCGTCAGCCAGCGCCTGGCCGGGTCCTGACGGCCGAGCGCGGTGGGCTTCGGCGGGGACAGGCAGGCGGAGATCAGGGCGGGCCTTGCACTCTCCGATCCGGCTCAGGCAGGGAATACTGAATCGTCATGACACTGGATCACGCTGCCGCCGAACGGCCTGTTGTGGATGTCGATGATCCCCGCACCTGGCCACCAGCACTGGCAGATCTCATCCACAAGATCGCCGACGCAGCCGAACTGGCCGAGCCCGACTTGTACGTCGACCTGGATCTGGACGACAGGGAGTCGGAGGTCCACGACCTGCTCCGCGGGCACCTTCTGCGGGCCCACCACGCAACCAGGCTGCTCGACCACGAGGCCACCGCGATTCGTGACCACGGCCTGCGCCTTCTGGACGCGACGCTCGTCGAGTACCGCCTCGACCAAGCCCACGTGCGCGGCTACCTGAGCGAGGCCGACCGAGAGACCCTGCGCACCCAGAGCATGGTCGTCCCGGAGAGACGGAAACTGGGACGTCGAGAAGGGCAGGTCTGCCTGACCCTCTCGGCCGAGGCCATCTCCCACGACGTGTCCGGAGTCTGGCGGCTGCTGACCTTCTGGGGTGGTGAAGCACTCTACTGGCACCACTGTGACGACAGCGTCGGCATCGCTCAGCGGCTACGCGCCCTGGGCCGCCCCGCCCTGGTCACCGCCTACGTGGACTTGACCAGTCCCGGCACGCACTCCGTCTTCAAATCGGTGATCCACACCTTCGTCGGGAAAGCCCTCGGCTACGCCCCGGCCAACGCTCAGCCGCGCACCGGCCCGCCCCGCCAGCGCGAGCCCCACACGTTCCAGGACGCGGTTGAGCCGCGTGGTGAACCGCGAGTGCGTGACAGTCAGTCGGGAGAACGGCTCGGCGAACGTGCGGCGTGGACAGCCCGCCGACCCGCAGATGAAGCGCCTGACCGTTAGCCGGATCACAAAGCGTTGGTCAGCCAGAGGAAGGTCCCTCAACCTGCGCTGGTAACGGTCGTGGACTCGGCCCGAGAAGCGGCCGCAGTCCGGACATGAAGCGCCGCCTGCGTGTCCTCTCGCGACCATTTCGATCGTGCCGAACGCGGCCGTAACTGCCTCGACTTCTACATCGTCGATCCCCTCGAACACCAGCGGGCCCCAGAGCAGTGCGTCGGTCTGCATGACCAGCACCATCACCGTCCACCGCCGACCACAGCAGTGCACAGGGAGAACCTGAAGGAGCGTCACTTCCGGCTCTCAGGCGACAAGGCGTACGCCGTCTCGCATGAGCCAGACTCCTCGCAATCGAACGTCAAGGTAACGCTCCGCGACGGCTCCCCAAGATCTGTGCCAGAACCCCGCAACCACGGACATAACCATGCGGGCGGGGCGCGGCTGACGGTAGGACCGTCAGCCGACTGACGGAGGTTCAGGCAATACAGATGATGATGCAGCAACGGCCTACCCCCGCGTCCGCGGGGACAGGCCGTTGCTTCAACGAGTCGTCCGGCCTTCTCACCTGAAGGCCTCATAGAGGCTGGTCTACAAAGACTCTCCCGTCTGTGGACGCGTGACGCGCTGTCGTGTCAGCACCATGGGCCGCCGGTGGTGTGGTCCAGGTGCGCCAGGAAGTCTTCAATCTCACGCACGAGAGCTTCTGTTGCTGCAGACAGGCCGACTCCGGCTTCCCCCAATGCCCAGTCGACCCTGTCAGCAGCAACGCGAGTACCGGCTGACCGGCACTCAAAGCCACTCACGAATGATCTGAAAGATTCCTCAGCGTGTTCTTTCCCTTGCCTGCAGCATGCCGATAGGTTTTCTTCCCTCTCGGCATCAAGGATATGAAGATAGTCCCGCGCATCCTCGTCACCCTTGAATGCTGCTTTTTCCCACCAGCTTCGCGCCACATCATCCCTATCCAGGAATTCAAGGATTTCTGCTACGCGTCGTGTTTCCTGTGGTGTTGCGGAATCATCGATTTCCTTTTTCAGGAGAGTGCGTAGTTCACGGACCGCACCGATTCGATGGTTTCCGTCTCCGCTTTCCAGGCACTGGGCGAGGGCCGGGGGCCAGCCCGAAGGCTGGCCCCCCTCCGCCTGGACAGAGTCCTCGCCGATCCGGGAACCCTTGTAAAACACCTGCTCAGAGCCTTCGAGCAGGAGCCACAGGGCGAGGAGCCGGATGGCTCCCCGCTCCTCGGGCAGGTGCGTCCAAGCGGACAGGTATGTCATGCGGTGGCCTCCTCGCTGTGTTCGTTGATGGACTTCTTCAGGTTGTTGGCGGCGGCTTTGATATAGCGCTTCACCGACTCCTCCTTTATCTGGAGGCGCTGTGCAACCACGGCAGGGCTGAGATCCTGCAGAACACACAGGACGATGACCTCGCGCTGCCGTTCAGGAAGGCTTGCGACGAGTTCGTCGATCCCTTCCTTAACCATTTCGTAGGCGGCCTCGGGGATGCCGATGCCGGATTCCGTCTCGGGCAGTTCACGGACCGGGACCGTGACCATCCGCCTGTTGCGGCGGAACTGGTCGATGACCGCCCGCTTCACCGCAGTGCGGCCGTAAGCGGTCAGCGAACCGTGGCGGGCCATGATCCGATCCCACCGCCGGTACATGTTCAGGTAGACGTCCTGCACAGCATCTTCCGCGCTGTGCAGGTCGCCTGCCTCGGCCCGGGCCAGTCGGGAGAATGCCTCGATGGTCTCGAGGACGAAGGACTCGAAGTCCGCTCCCGGAACGGCCTCACTCACGCGGCCTCCCGCGTGGTGATGGCCCGGTGGCCCGCCGGGTCGGCCGTGTCCTTGCGGAACAGCCAGGCAGGCCGGCCCTCCTCGAAACGGGCGGCAGCGCCGCCGTCGGGCAAGGCCTGCGCCATCGCGACCATGGTGGCGCGCTGCTCGCGCTCCACACGGGTCTCGACATGCGCCTTCACAAGCATCTCCGTGATGCCGCGGGTGCGGCGCATCACGGAGACCAGCAGGAACAGCAGGGGAACCCCGCCCGCTCCCGCCCAGTACGACCAAGTCATCGACCAGGCCTCCCAATAGAGACGAACTCGTTGATGAAGACCCAAAGACCTTCACCCCCTTACACGCCGCCAAGGGCCCGGATCCGGATGCCGGAAACCAAGATCTTTTCCCAACTCCCCCCGCTCCCCCGCCTGTCGCATCGTCTTCGCAGGTCACAGGAGTAGCAGACGGACAGAAAAATCAGTCCGGAGCGGAGATACGGCGAACGGCCCGGGCAGGCGGGTCCGCAGGCGGAAGGGCCTCAGGACGCAGCCGGCGGTGTCCAGGACCTCCCTACGGCTGCCGCCGCTCGCCGTACAGCGTCATTGATCCTCACGGCGGCGTCGGCGCGGACGTGCTTGCCGACCCGCGTCTGCAGCAGCTGTCGAGGTCCGCGGCCGCGGACCTCCCGGCCGCGACCACGCGGTCGGAGGACCCTGCTGCCAGAGGGCCGGGCGTTGTTGCATCACCGCGTGAGGTAGCAACAACAAGGTCCGGCCGGGCCCGACCCCGTCGTCCTGCTCGCAGCAGCAGCCGGAGGCCAGGCGGTACCTGGCGGAATCCCGGGACCGGCTGCGGGAGGGTTTTCCGGGTGCCGGAAAGGACCGCTAGGCCGAAGTGCCGGGGTATCGCTCTCCGCCGCCGGGACAGCCGGCGCGTCTCACATCTCCTGGGCAGCCCGCGCCGGGCGGTCCTGTCGTACGAGCCGTCCGGCACGCGTACCGATTACCAGGAGGACGTCACAGTGGCGCAGGCGCTGGTCGATCCGCAGCGGCGGGAGCGGGCCGGGTGAGCGCGGGACGATCCCCGCGGGTGGGGGGGAGCACCGAGTCCAGGAACAGCGCGCCCGCCAAGAGCCCGGACCGTCCCCACGGGTGCGGGAGCACACCGCCGTGAGCGGGCTGTCGTCCTTGGTCTTGGGACCATCCCCGCGGGTGCGGGGAGCAGGGCATGGGCACCGTGAGGGTGCGCGAGGTCGAGGGACCATCCCCGCGGGTGCGGGGAGCACAGATCGAGTTTGCGGTACCCATAGGCGTCGGCGGGACCATCCCCGCAGGTGCGGGGAGCACCAGTTGCCGTCATTGACGACGACGGCGGTGTTGGGACCATCCCCGCGGGTGCGGGGAGCACCCAACGAGCAGATCGAGAACGCCGAACGCTCCGAGGCCATCCCGCGGGTGCGGGGAGCACACGACGGTGTACGCCCAGTCGGTCGGCTGCATGGGACCATCCCCGCGGGTGCGGGGAGCACCGTTGGAACCCGTGCTCCTGCCCGACGCCACTGGGACCATCCCCGCGGGTGCGGGGAGCACACCATCCCGGCCGATACCCAGGTGACCTACCGGGGACCATCCCCGCGGGTGCGGGGAGCACGGCGCGGGTACTACCGAGTCGGATCCGCTCGGGGGACCATCCCCGCGGGTGCGGGGAGCACGCCCTGTAGCCATTCGTCGTCTTCCAGGTCCCGGGACCATCCCCGCGGGTGCGGGGAGCACCATGGGCTCCCCTGGGGCGTTGGCGTCGGGCGGGGACCATCCCCGCGGGTGCGGGGAGCACGTTGCTGAAGTCGGCCCCGGGCGGGGCCGTCCAGGACCATCCCCACGGGTGCGGGGAGCACCCGTTGGAAGGGGCGTTCCCCCGGCTTTCGTCGGGACCATCCCCGGGGGTGCGGGGAGCACCAGCGGGCCGCGTTTCGGGAGCAGCCCCCACCGGGACCATCCCCGCGGGTGCGGGGAGCACCCGCTGTACCTCAAGGCCGACCTCACCCCGCAGGGACCATCCCCGCGGGTGCGGGGAGCACCGGACCACGCACCGGTAGTCCTTGAGGAAGCCGGGACCATCCCCGCGGGTGCGGGGAGCACCGGACCACGCACGATGGTGTCCCGCGTGATGGTGTAGGCGATCAACTCTTCGGCGTGTTCGGGGTGTTGGGGAGTGCGCGGGTGGTGTGGTCGGCGTGTTCGTTGGCGTAGATGGCGGCCATGCTGGTCTCGGAGAGGTAGCGGCGGGGGAAGGCGATCCATTCGTCGTGCATCTCGCTGAGCACGGCGGTGACCAGGCGTTCGAGGGCTGCGGGGTTGGGGAAGACCTGGACGACGTCGGTCCGGCGCTTGATCTCCCGGTTGATCCGCTCCAGGGGATTCGATGACTGGATCTTCTTCCAGTGGGAGATGGGGAAGTCTGCGAAGGCGGTCAGATCTTCCTTTGCTTCGAGGAGCATCCGTTTGACCTTGGGGAACTGCCCGCCGAGCATGTCGGCCACCGTGTCGAGCTGCTGGTGGACGGCCTCGGCGGTGGGCTGGATGAAGATGGTGCGGATCGTCGCCGCGACCATTTCCCCGGATCCCTTCGGGATCACCGAGAACACGTTCCGCAGGAAATGAACGCGGCACCTTTGCCAGGCGGCGCCGAGCATGACCTTGCGGATCGCGGCCACCAGGCCGCTGTGGCTGTCGGAGATGACCAGGCGGACCCCGTTCAGGCCCCGTTCGCGCAGGGAGCGCAGGAACTCACTCCAGAACGCCTCGCTCTCGCTGCCGCCGACCATGACGCCGAGGACCTCGCGGCCGCCGTCCTCACTGATGCCAGTGGCGATGACCACGGCCTGGGAGACGATCCGGTGGTTCACCCGGGCCTTGCAGTAGGTCGCATCCAGGTAGATGCAGGGGAAGCGGCTGTGATCCAGCGGCCGGCCGCGGAAGTGGACGAGTTCTTCGTCCAGGTCACCACATATCCGCGAGACCTCGCTCTTGGAGATCCCGCTGTCCGCGCCGAGGGCTTTGACCAGGTCATCGACACTGCGGGTGGACACCCCGTGGACGTACGCCTCCATGATGACGGCGTAGAGAGCCTGGTCGATCCGGCGGCGCCGCTCCGGCAGGCTGGGGAAGAAGCTGCCGCTGCGAAGCTTGGGGATGGCCAGGTCCAGATCGCCGGCCTGACTGGCCAGGGTCTTTTCCCTGTGGCCGTTGCGGAAGGCGGTGCGGACTTCGGTGTGCTCGTTCCACTGGGCGCCGATCCGGCCGCTGAGTTCGGCCTCGATCAGCTCTTGCAGCATGCGCTCGGCGACGTTGCGCACGAGCTCGATCCCGTCCGCCGTGCGTAGTGACTCCAACAGGCGTTGTAAGTCAGACTGGGACAAGGCCACCGGGCACCTCCTGGGTTGAACTGGCCGTTCACCAGGGAGATTTGCACGGTGGCCTGCCCTTTGCGCAGGGAGCGGAAGCCGTCACCGGATGCACGCCCCGAGCACACGCCCGCGCACACCCGAAACGTGATCGCCTACACCATCACGCGGGACGTCATCCCACGCACCGGTAGTCCTTGAGGAAGCCGGGACCATCCCCGCGGGTGCGGGGAGCACGCATCAGCTCATCTCCTGTGCCTGCGCCAGGAGGGACCATCCCCGCGGGTGCGGGGAGCACTCTGCCGGCGCCCCCTCCGAGTCGACCATCCTGGGACCATCCCCGCGGGTGCGGGGAGCACGGCTGGGTGACGGTGCCGCCGAACGCCACGCCGGGACCATCCCCGCGGGTGCGGGGAGCACGGCGGTTGGCGTGGCTCCGGCGGGCCCGGGTCGGGACCATCCCCGCGGGTGCGGGGAGCACTGATGGCCGACGAGCCCAAGCCCGCGCTGCCCGGGACCATCCCCGCGGGTGCGGGGAGCACTGATGGCCGACGAGCCCAAGCCCGCGCTGCCCGGGACCATCCCCGCGGGTGCGGGGAGCACACCCGCCCCACCGGCGTCTACGTGTTCCCGCGGGGACCATCCCCGCGGGTGCGGGGAGCACTCCCGCAGGTCTTCCGCCAGGACCAGGACGCCGGGACCATCCCCGCGGGTGCGGGGAGCACATGGAGGCTTCCACTGGGAAGTACCGGTCGTCGGGACCATCCCCGCGGGTGCGGGGAGCACTCGTTCATCGACGGGCACCCGGTGGCTCACCTGGGACCATCCCCGCGGGTGCGGGGAGCACACGGGCTCCACATCGTCTCCGTGGGATCACCCGGGACCATCCCCGCGGGTGCGGGGAGCACGCTCCTCGACCTGCTGCTTTACCCGTGACCAACTGGCTTTTCTAGCACTTGCACTGATTCCGACATCTGCCGCATATCCTGCTTATGATCCTCAGCTCTTCGTGAAGCGACGCCGTTTGGCGGCGTTGCTCCAGCCGGGTTTGGGGGTGTTTTTGGTGGAGGGCGTGTTGGGGTCAGGGCGGCGAATGAGGGTCAGGCCCTCGTGGTCGATCGGGTGCCAGTTGTGGTCGTGGGTGCGGAAGGTGAAGCCCTGTTCGTTGTTGGTGGTGTGGGCGAGGAGGGCGCGGCCTTGTCCTGCGTATTGCTGGACTTCGTTCCAGAGGGCGTCTCGGATGCGGGCGGAGGGGTTGCCGATGAAGACGCCGGCGGAGATTTCGAGGAGCCAGCGGGTAAGGAACCCACGTAGTCCGGGCGGGCAGTTAGTGAGGACGATCACGGTCACCAGGGCACCGCCTCCTCATCGCTCGCGTCCGCGCCTGCGTAGTTGCGTCCGGAGGCCACTTGTTGACCTCGGTCGCTGTGGAGCGTGACGCGGTCGAGTTCGTCGGCATGGTGGGCGTCCGTGCTGGTGGTCTCCGGCACGAGGAGGCCCTTGATGTCGTCAACGCAGCGGTCCAGCAGGGATGTTGCGTTGATGCGGTCCCGCAGGGCGCGGCGGGTGCGGGCGCCGACGTCCTCTTCATCCTCTGCGGCGATGTCAAAGGCCAGCGGGATGCCGATCTCCGTCTTGTACAGGTCGGCGATGTCGAGGACGAAGGAGAGTTCGTGGCCGGAGTGGACGAAGCCGAGTGCGGGGGTGCAGCCGAGGGAGGTGACAACGGCATGGGCGATGCCGTACATGCATTGTGCGGCGGCGGTGACGGCCTGGTTGATGGGGTCGCCGCTGGTGAAGTCGCCGGGAGTGTATTTGCGGCCTCGCCAGGGGATGCCGGTGCGGGCGGCGTGTTCGCGGTAGCAGTCCTTGACCCGCTGGCCTTCGCGGCCCAGGAGTTCTTGCCGAGTCAGTCCGGCGGGGTCTTCGTCGGGGAAGCGCAGGCGGTACATGGCGCGGGCGACGGCGAGGCGGGTGCGGGGGTTAGCCCATTTCAGGGCCTGGGCTTCGGCGAGGGCGGAGGAGCGGGTCAGGGCGCGGCCTCCGGCGTAGTAGCGCACTGCGTTCTCTCCGACCCAGGCCACGGCGGCTCCGGTTTCGCCGAGGACGCTCATCGCCTGGTGGGTGATGCGTGTGCCGGGGCCCAGGAGGAGGGTGCCGATGGTGGCGGAGGGATGTGGGTGGTGCCGTCGGCGTCCTCGGCGGTGATGGCGTTGGCGTCGCGGTGGACGGTGCAGCGCTCGAGGTAGATGAAGGAGAGGCGCTCGCTGGTGCGGGTGAGGTGGCGTGGGGTGAGGGCGGCGCGGCGGCCGACGGTGCTCACGGGGCCTGCTTGCCGGTGGTGGGGAGTGGGGCGAGGGTCATCAGTCCGCAGCCGTAGGCCTTGGCTTTGCCGAGGCCGTGGAGGAGGGTGCGGCGCAGCAGGTCGGGGTCGGTGACGTGGAGGCGGCCGTCGAAGGTGACGGTGACGAGGGTGACCGGTTTGCGTCCTGGTGTGTTGCTGCTGCGGGACTTGGCGAAGGACAGGTTGCGTTGGTCGCGGACGAGGAGTTCGTAGCGGTCGCCGTGGTGGACGGCTTTTTTGTGCGTGGTGCCGGCGGGCAGGAGGCGTTTGCTGTCGGGTTTTTCGCAGATGCGGAATCCGCAGCGTTCTTGCCGGTCGAGGAGCCATGCGATCTGGTGGACCGGGGTGAGGTGGGCGGTCCTCTTGGTCGGTTCGTCGTCCTTGCGGCGGATGTGGTGCACCGGGTTGGCGGTGAGCCGGAATGCCCAGGTGGTGTCGTGTGTGAGCCGGTCGAGGAAGGGGGTGTAGGGCCGGGTCTGCCAGCCGGGGTTGTCCGGGTCGGCTGCTGCTGCGGCCGGCCAGCCGGCCTGCTCGACGAAGTGGGTCAGGTCGGGCCGGTCGGGGCTGACCACGTACAGGAAGACCTCGGCGGCGGCGTTGTGGTCCAGGCGCCACAGCACCCTCGGCCCCTCGGACGGCGGGAGAGGGGTGCCCGGGGCCGTGGGCGGGAGGTGGGGAAACGACGACATCACCGCCGCGTGCAAGGACTGGGGGGAGGAGAGCAGGCGGCGGGCTCCGGGTCGTGCGGTGTTGATACGGAAGCGGGACAGGTACATCAGGCGCTTTCCTCCTCCACAGCGGCGAACGGGTCATGGCTCGGTATGGGCCTGGACGCCGAGGTGATCCTGGCGCTGGGGTTGGGCACCTCAACGGTGGTGGTGACCACGGTGCGCAGGGCGTGTTGGCGGTGTGCGGCGGCGAAGCTGAGAGGCTGGTCGCGCAGCAGGTCGGCGCCGGGTTCGTCCGCATGCGCTTCGCGCAGCACGGTCAGGGACACGGTCGCATCGCGCCGGCGCTGTGTGCGGTACCAGGCGGCGGCCTGCCAGGGTTCCGCCTCAAGGGCCTGGTCGAGGCCGGTGCCGTGGTGCAGGCTGAGTTGGACCGGGTGGGCTGGTGGGCAGGAGCGTCGGCCGAGGTAGGGCGCGTGGACGGGGTGGTGCAGGGCGGCGTCGAGTTCTTCGAGGAGTGCGTCCTGGCCCTCGACTGCGGCGATGAAGACGGCGTCGGCGAGGTAGTAACGCTCGGGCAGTGGCATCGACTTGCCGGTGTCGCCGTGGTGGGCGGTCTGGAAGTCCCGGATCCGGGTGCCGGGTTGGTCGATGCGGACGCCGAATCGGAGCTGGGCCAGGCGGGCCAGTGCCGCGTCGTCGCTGCGGTCCATGCCGCGGGCTGCGGCGAGCATGCCGATCACGCCGCTTTTGGTGGGGGCGGACTCGGTGGTGCGGCGGGCGAAGCGGGCCGAGGCCCCCCACGCCTGCAGGGGGCCTGCCAGCCGCAGGGTCAGCACACTCATGCGGGCTTGTCCATGCGCTCGGCCACGGCCTGGCCGACCGTTTCGACGAGCGCGGAGAGGCTGGGGGTCTCCTGGCCGATGCCGGCGAGTTTGTCGGTGGCCGCGCCCACGCGAAGGACCCAGGTCAGGGTGGAGTGCTCATCGCCGTAGGCACGTTCGATCTCGGGGATGTACTCGGCGAGGCGGGCGGAGGCCTCACGTAGATGCCCGCCGCCCGCCTCGGCTCGCACCGGTTCCTCGAAGGCGGCGACGAAGCTGATGGGCCGGGTGGTGCGGAGTTTGACGACGACGGCGTCCGGCAGGGTGTGGTGCCCGAACGTGTTGAGTTTTCCCTTGGGCAGGGAGGCGATGAAGGCGTGCACGAATGCCTCGATGGCGCGGCGCACGGGGGTGGTGACGGGTTCGTCATCGCGTAGTCCTTCGCCGAGGTTGGCGGCGAGCTGGTGCACGTTGACGGCGGCGTAGCGGTAGAGGGTCGCGGAGTTGAAGTCGACGGTTCCGATCATGCCGGCGCCGGTCTCGGCGTCGGTGTTCTTGTCGTCGACGGCGGTGTAGTAGTCGGATTCGTTGTCCACGCGGTGGACGCTGATGGCGTGGGCGACCTGGGTGGCGGCATCGACGTTGAAGTCGGTGGAGTCGGCGACCATGCGTCCGAACAGGGCGATGTCGACGGAGTGGCGGGTATCGGCGATCTGTTTGGCGCGCGCCTTGTTGTCTTTGTCCTTCAGGTACGCCGTGATGTCGGCGGAGCCTTCGACGGCGAGTGCGGCCAGGCCGTCGAGCTGCCGGGCGCTGAGGAACATCAGGTACTTGGCCTGCGGCGCCGCTTCCTGCGGTTTTTCGCCTGCCGCTTCGGCTTTCGCGGTGCGCGCTTTTCGCTCCGGCACCACCATTTTCGAGCCGGTGGCCGTCTCGATCACCGCGACCGCCAGCGCCAGTGCGTCCGTGTCTTGGATCGACGGGTCGAGTCCGGTGATGCGGTCCGCGAGGATCTCAGCGACCTTCTTCGTCCTGACGCCCAGTTCGCTCGGGTCGAGGAGGTTCTCGTCACGGAAGTACTCGCGGGTGACGCGCTTCCATGCCTGGCTGGAGACCCTGGCCCGGGGGATGCCGCCGTAGAGGGCCGACTTCGGGGCGCCGGTGTCATCGCGGTTGAGATTGCTGGGCGGCACGGTCTGCAGAGCGTGCACGTCGAGGAAGATGCGGTTCACGAAGCGTCCTTGGTCGTGTCGGAGTCAGAAGCCGTGCCTGGGGCGGGAGTTGATTCGGCCGGGCCACCGGGATCAGGCGCGGACTCCTTGGGCGGGCGGTAGGCGTGGAAGGAGCGGCCCCACGCGCGGCGTACGTCATCCCGGCCGCCCGGCCGCTGCCAGTGGCACAACTGCCCGGCGAGCAGGGCGTAGTCGAGGGGAATGTCCTCGCGGCGGAGCAGCAGCACGATCTCCCGCAGCCGTTGGGCCAGGGAGGGAAGGTCGGGTGCGTGGCCGGCGCGGACGAGGCGTTTGAGGATCGTCTCGTCGATGTCGCCCCTGGGCATGAGCCGGCGGACGGCGGACCCCAGGCCGGCGGGTGCGTCCTTGCGGTGGGATCGGTGCATGCCGGTTCCGCGGGACTGCTGGTGCAGGGCCCAGAGGGTCAGGGCGACGTGCACGGCGTCTTCGGCACGGGTCACGTCGTCCTCACGCGGGGGCAGTCCGCCCTCGTGTGTCGGGTCGTGCAGGGAGCCGGTGTCGATCAATCCCCACAGGTCCGGAACCTGGTGGACATCCTTGCCCGCGCCACGGCGCAGCCGGGCCAGGGCCGCCACCGCGCGCGGCTGGTCGCTCAGGTAGCCCCGCTGCAGGTCGTTGATGTGCGTAGCGGTGATCTGCGCGACCCGTTCCGGAAGAGCGACATAGGTAGAAGTGGTCACGCACGTGCCCTTTCTGCGGGAACGTCAGCGGAGTCGGTGCCGGAAGACTGCTGGCCGCCGGCCTCGGCACCGGCCGAGGCCACAAGACCGAGGGCATCCCGGAGCCGATGCCGAAACCACCTCTCGGCGTAGGCGGAGTTGAACCACACGGCGCCCTTGGGCGTAGTCACGATGCGGCCCTCCCACGTGGCGTCCTGCGCCTCGGCCAGCAGTTCGTCGCCGAGCTGGCGGATGACGCGGTGGGTCCGGCGTTGCCAGAGCGTGCGCTGTTCGTCGGAGTCCGCGGCGCCGGCCAGCGCGCGCAGCCACAGGCGGTAGGGATCGTCCAGTGCGGTGAAGCCGCGTTCGCGGGCTCTGGTGCGGGGTCCGTCCGTCTGTGTGCCGGCGGCACGCGCCAGGTCGGAGGCGAGGTCGCCAAGGACAGTGACCGCGCGCTCGGCATCTCCTACGGCGTCGATCGCCTGCTGGGCGTATTCCCGGTCCTGACGGTGCAGCAGCACGACCGCCATGGCCAGGTGATCGTCGACGATCTCGTCGATGACCGACTGCTGGGTGCCGTACACCGCGCCGACCAGCCGCGTGCGGATCAGGTAGCCGCGGGGCAGTTCGCCCTCGGTGACCAGCCGGGCGACCCATTCCAGGATCTGAGGCCGGAGCGCGGACGCGGCCTGCACTCCCTGGGCGGCGGCGTCCCGCTCGGCGACCAGTGAGGCCAGTCCGCGCCACACGGCCCGCGTGGGGTCGTGCTCCCGGGGCAGGTAGACCAGAGCCTCGCCGCGCTTCTTCTCCTGTGCCGGGCTGCGCCGCCACGCGGTCATGGGCTCGCGTGTGTGGAGGTTGTGCGCGGTGAGCGGGTCACCGTAGCCGAGGACGACGCCATGGACGCCGTCCTCGTCGAAGTGGAGCCGCAGCCGCCGCGTCTGCCAGCTGTACAGGTCGCGTACGCCGGAGGGGTGCCGGTTCGCGACGGCTGTGGGACCGCACGGTTCGCGGCGCCAGGCCGGCCGGTCGTCGCCGTCGATGCGCAGCCCGGTGGTGTCTGCGGCGACCAGGTTGAGCAGCAGGGTCTCGCGCAGCGTGTCGCCCTCGACGAAGACTCCGCCCAGGGTCCCGGCCCAGCCGACCCCGAGCGGGTACACCTTGCCGCTCCTGGCCCGGCCGTCACCCACGGCGCCGGTCTTGATGCCGGAGGTGTCGTAGGCGTGGGCGTGCACCACCCAGCGGGCGGCCTCGGCGAAGCCGAGCCGGTCCACGGCGGGCATCCGGGAGGTGAAGAACGGATCCCCGTTGGGGACGTCTGCGACGATCCGGTTGAGGGAGAACACCTCGTCGCGCGCCGTGCGCAAGTCCGCGACCTGGAAGAACGGTGTGTGAGGGTGCAGGAGGTCGAACCGGGCGAGATGGGTGTCGAAGTAGGCCGGCAGCGGAGCGAAGCAGTCGTCCTCGGCCCACAGCCCGGCCCAGTCCTCGGTGTCGCGCGGTCCGTCCAGGGCGTCGTGGGCCGCGGCCAGGAGCAGTCGCAGCAGGGCGAACTCCTGGGTGGGCACGTCGCCGACGATCCGGCGCAGTTTGTGGGCCTGGGCGAACACGTCGCGCAGGGACACCTCGTCCGGCGTGCCGTTCTCCCGAAGCACCGGGATCCAGGGCTGCGATGTCAGGTCGAACGATAACGGGCCGTTCGCACGGCTTTGACTCGCGTCAGGCACGGGTCACCTCAAGTCCGTCGGAGGGGCTGTAGCGGAGATGGAACCCTGCCAGACGGGTCTGACAATCGGCGTCCAGCGCAAGAATCAGCTGGCCCGCCAGCCAGTGACTGTCCTTCACCTGCCAGGCAGGGACGTAGAGCTCCTCCAGCTCGGCGATGGCGCGGTCCATCACCTCCGCGTAGGAGAACTGTGCCGGCAGCCGCAGCCCGCAGGCCGCCGCCGCTCTCGCCGCCCGAGGCGCGGGAGGCCGGTCAAGGGGTAGCTCCAGGCCGGCCTTGTCCGGCGCGATCCAGTCCACGGTGGCCAGCGACCCGTCGGGGCGCCGCTGGACGACCACGACCTCCAGGCTCTCCTTGCTGTCACGGACCTGGGCCCGGCCCGCCCGCGTGTCGTCCGCGTCCCCCACACCGGCCGCCACCCAGCCGATCAGCGCACGCCCCGGCCGGCCCACCGTATCCAGCCGGAACGCACCGGCCCGCTCGGCCTGGTCCTTGCGGTGCTCCTCGTGGCGCTGCCGCGCCGCGTCCATCGCCTCCGCCCACCCGTCGGGAGCTGTCGTGTCTTCCGCGTAGGCGCTCTGCACCAGCGGGCTGATGTCGGAGAGGAGCCGCACCGGCCGGTGCGGAGCATCGAGGTGCTCCAGCAGGACTGCGGCCGAACGCAACAGCCCATACGCTCCGTACACCGCGACGGAACCCCGTGCCGGCACCGGCACCTGGCCCG
Source organism: Streptomyces sp. NPDC096013 (assembly GCF_044763565.1). Taxonomy (NCBI): domain Bacteria; kingdom Bacillati; phylum Actinomycetota; class Actinomycetes; order Kitasatosporales; family Streptomycetaceae; genus Streptomyces; species Streptomyces sp. NPDC096013. The sequence goes on from NZ_JBIWGK010000031.1 coordinate 19,577, forward strand.
TCCAGTCGGCGCCGGTCACCAGGCAGCGCGCCGTACGCAGCTGCTGTGGACGGTCCGCCTGATCCTCGCCCCGTTCATGGCGGTGCAGACGCCCCATGCGCTGGAGCAACAGGTCGACCGGGCACAGATCGCTCACCAGCAGGTCGAAGTCGACGTCCAAGGACTGTTCCGCGACCTGGCTGGCCACCACGACGTGCGGCCCGCGCGGGCGCTTTGGGCTCTTGCCCGGCGGCCCGAACCAGGCGAGGAGATCAGCGTCGTTCGCCGCCCGGTCCACGTCGATGAAGCGCGAATGGGCGACCGTCACAGCGTCCTCACCCAACCGCTCGCGCAGCACCCGCGCCGTTTCCAGCACACGGTTGACGGTATTGCGCACCACCAACACACAGCCCCCGCCCTCCAGTTCGGCGGCCAGCCGGTCCGCCAGGACACCGAAGTCGTCGTCGAGGCGCTCCAGATGAACCGATGCCCCGCGCCCCGATACCTGCGGGCACTCGACGACAGGGACACCACCCGGCGGGACCGCTGTCAGCAGCGGATACGCATTGACCCGGGCCACCGCCTCGAACTCCGCGCAGCCTGCAGGACTTTCGCCTCCCGCATACGCTTCGGCCAGCTGCCGCCTCCGCGCGGCGGGCAGCGTCGCCGACAACACCACCACCGGCACCCGGTAGGCGCCCAGCCACGACAGCACCCGGTCCAGATAGGCACTCATGTACGTGTCGTAGGCGTGCGCCTCGTCGATCACCACAACCTTGCCCGCAACCGCAAGGTGCCGCAGCGCCAGATGCCGGCTCTTCAGCCCAGCGAACAGCAACTGGTCGATCGTGCCCGCCACGAACGACGACAACATCGCCTTCTTACGGCCCCGCAACCACGCGTGCGCCACCAGTTCGGCCGACGCGATCCGCTTCTCGTCCGCGGGCCGCCAGCAACGCTCTTCCTCATCCACCTCGACAGCGGCGACCCGCTGCGCACCCTTGCGCATCAGGTCGGCGTAGTCGTCGTTGAGCGCCGCCTTCGAATGCGCCAGCAGCGCCGACAGCCGCGTTCCGTCCACCGCAGGCAGCCGTTTCAACCAGTCCAGCAGCCGCGGAAACATCGCATTGCCCGTGGCCATCGTCGGCAACGCGAAGAACACCCCGCCCGCTCCCGACCGTGCCGCGAACACCTCGGCCACCGCCAGCGCCGCCTCCGTCTTGCCCTCCCCCATCGGCGCCTCGATCACCATCAGCCCGGGGACCGGCATCCCGCGAGCCAGCCGGACCGCCGCCGCCTGCACCGGCCGCACCACAGCCCCCGACGGAAGGTCGAACCGTGTACGGAACAACTCCCCCACAACCGCGGGCGGTTCCACGGCCGTCCACGGCCCGGGCAGACGCAGTCCCTCCCACGCGGCCGCCACCCGCTCGGCGCCCGTCCGGTGCGCCGCCTGCGGAAAGTACGGAAACAGATCAGGGTTGCTGGCGATCCAGTCGGCGACGATCACCAGCGCCGACAGCAGCACCTGCACCGGCTGCGGCAGCTTCACCGCCTGCCACACCGCAAGCCGGTCCCGAACGCCGAACTCATCGGCGCACGCGTCCAGTAACTCCGCCTGCACCCGCCGCCATAACGCCCGGCTCGCCCCCGGCGTCCGCAACAGATGAGGACGGTCATCCAAACCTTTCAGCTGCCCGTGGTCCGGCATCACACCGTGATGCCCGCCCACCACCACCGCGAACTGAGCCGACTGCCGGCCCGTCCAGCCGTGCCGCTCTTCCAGCCACTGCGCCAGCAGGACCTGCCCGGCCAGACCATGCGGAGCCAACCGCCGGTCCGGCCCGAACTGCCGCCGCGTCCTCATCTCCAGACCCTGCGCACGCATCACGTCAGCGAGCTGGTCGACCTGACACGCGAACGCCGGCGTCGCTTTACCGACGTCGTGCACACCTGCCAGCCACACCGCCAGCCGCCGCCCGTCCCGCTCACCGCCCGGCAACACCCCGGATATCAGGGCCCGTACATTCGCGGGCAGCCACCTGTCCCACAGCAGCCCCGCCACCGCGGCGCTGTCCTCCATGTGCCGCCACAACGGCAACCAGCCCTCACCGTCCCGGTCATGCTTCGCCCACACCGACCGCACCGGCCCCACGAGCCGATCCCCCAACCCAGACCCGCACTGCCCGTCAACCGCCATCCCAGATACATACAGGCAGATACCGCCCGGCAACTCCCCCTTCGGAAAACCCGCATCCCGTCACCACCGGAACCATCCAGCACCACGCACCACCGGGCCAACCGCCGTACAATCCGCCGACAGCCGACGAGTTAACAACCAACAACGGGCAGTTCCACACCTCATGAGCGAAATGACCGACTCGATGAAAGTACCTCAGAACCACGCCCGACGGTCATGACGTTGCAGGTCACCAAGTCTGCTCCCCGCGCCCGCGGGGTTGGTCCCTACGACCAGTTGCGTGACGAGTCGTACCGCAACTGCTCCCCGCGCCCGCGGGGTTGGTCCCTGGCGCAGCGGGCTTGCCCCGTCCATGTGGGCCTGCTCCCCGCGCCCGCGGGGTTGGTCCCATGAACAACCTGGTGTTCGCCGCGATCGCTCTCTGCTCCCCGCGCCCGCGGGGTTGGTCCCTGCTGCTGAATCGCCTTGATCACGGTCTTGGGCTGCTCCCCGCGCCCGCGGGGTTGGTCCCGTGACACGCCATCCCATGCCACGCGAGCGGTCCTGCTCCCCGCGCCCGCGGGGTTGGTCCCACGAACCGAAGACAATACGCGCAGTTCTGCACCTGCTCCCCGCGCCCGCGGGGTTGGTCCCCACGGTGCCCAGCCCTTCCCGGAAGAGTTTCCCTGCTCCCCGCGCCCGCGGGGTTGGTCCCGCGCAGTCGAGGGTGCGTCTGGTGCCGGTCGCCTGCTCCCCGCGCCCGCGGGGTTGGTCCCGGACGCAGCACGTACTCCAGCCGCCGGAGCGGCTGCTCCCCGCGCCCGCGGGGTTGGTCCCGCCTCCCACCAGGGAGCCACGATGAGCGGGTTCTGCTCCCCGCGCCCGCGGGGTTGGTCCCGCCAACGACGTGAGCGCGTTCCTCGCCCTGGTCTGCTCCCCGCCCGCGGGGTTGGTCCCTCCCAGACGTGGTCGATGTCCTGCGTCTTGGCCTGCTCCCCGCGCCCGCGGGGTTGGTCCCGGCTGCATTACGGAGCCACCTGAAACGTGCAGCTGCTCCCCGCGCCCGCGGGGTTGGTCCCCGTGCTGCCATAGCTCCTCCAGGAACTCGATCCTGCTCCCCGCGCCCGCGGGGTTGGCCCCCACCCGATCTTGTTGTAGGCCAGGATGAGGCCCTGCTCCCCGGGCCCGCGGGGTTGGTCCCCGTCCGGGCTTCTTGCCCTCAGGGGCCTGAGCCTGCTCCCCCCGCGCCCGCGGGGTTGGTCCCGCGCCCCAAGAGGCCATGGTCCCGGTGGGCGGCTGCTCCCCGCGCCTGCGGGGTTGGTCCCTACCAAGTCCTGCACCGCACCCTCATGCAGTCCTGCTCCCCGCGCCCGCGGGGTTGGTCCCTTCGCGAAGCCGCAGTTCTGAGGGCCCGCGAACTGCTCCCCGCGCCTGCGGGGTTGGTTCCTACCTCGACATCCTCGACACCGAGATCAGCGACTGCTCCCCACGCCTGCGGGGTTGGTCCCGGTGGGTGGCGTGAGGGACATGGATGCGGAGCCTGCTCCCCGCGCCTGCGGGGTTGGTCCCACCGCCCCACGCAGGTGGAACCGCAAGGCCGACTGCTCCCCGCGCCTGCGGGGTTGGTCCCGGCACCCTGTCCGCGTCGTCGGAGTCGTGGGGCTGCTCCCCGCACCCGCGGGATTGGTCCCGTTTTGGCGGGCATGGCGCGTCAGACGCTCTACTGCTCCCCGCACCCGCGGGGTTGGTCCCGCACGGAAGGTGTGTCCCGCATGAAGAACTCGCTGCTCCCCGCGCCCTCGGGGTCGGTCCCTGGAAGAGCTCCTGGGCCACGGCTGTCTGACCCTGGTCCCCGCGCCTGCGGGGCTGGTCCCTCGCGTGCGGTCAGCATCATCCGTTGGGCGGTCTACTCCCCGTGCCCGCGGGGTTGGTCCCCGCTCACCGCCAGCCAAGCAGCCACACAGCTCTGCTCCCCCTACCCGCTGGGATAGTCCCGGCGGTGGACCGTCACGCAGCAGTGACGCCGTAGCAAGGCGTGACAGGGTTCGAAACACTCGACCACATGGACGACTCACGGTGGTCGCACAGTTCGTCAGGGTGCGGGCCTCTTCTGGGCTCGGCGCGTGCCGCGAGACTGTTGCGTGCTCTACCCGTAGGCAGGTGTGGTCTGGGGTTGGAGCCTGCCTGGGTGATCGCCAGAGGTGTTGTCGGGGCGGGTAGGTCCGCGGTTTACGGGCGCCCGCTGATCAGGTGTGGCCACGTCGGTTCTGTTCTGCCCGTTGACGCCGGATCAGGAAGCCGCGTGGTGGAGTGCTATCGGTCTGTACCGAAAGTGATCCCTCCGTGGACGTCTCGGGCCTGGACGAGAGTGGTGGCTGTTCCGCTGTTGGTGTTGTGCACGGAGCCGGATGAGGTCTCGCCGAGTTCGCGTACGAGGTCGAGGAGGGTGGGGTGCTGCGCGATGGCGGTCATGAAGAAGGCGGTCCAGTGGGCTTCCATGGCAGCGCGCTGAGCTTCGGCGCTGGGTGCGGGGGTGATGGATTGTTGGTGGGAGTCGTCGAGTCGGCGTTCCACTTCGGTCTGGGCCTCTCCGGTGCGGTGGCTCCAGCGGGCGGCGAGAGCGGTCCGGGCATGTGTCCATCCGTCGACCAAGATCGTGGTGACCAGAGACTGGGCCCCTGGTGTGACTACTGACATCAAATCCATCAGAACTTGTCCCCCTTCGCACATCGTTCGGCATCCAGGGGGTGCCCTGCCGTATTGATCACTAAGCAGAAACGCAACGAAGTTGTTCAAGTAGGGCGTTTGAGTAGCAACACATATGGCCGATTTTCGCTCCGAATCAGGCGCTGGCGCACCTTCCTGAACAGCCGCCAGATTTGCTATTCTGGGCCAGTTTCATCTTCTTATGGGGGCGTGATGGGAATGAAGCTCAGGAAGATCGGCGGCTCAAACTGCGGCAATGGCCCCTGCCCTGCCGTGTTCGAAACGGAGAATGGCACTATCGTCGTACAGGGCTTTACAGTCAGCGCGGAGAACGCAGGTATCAGTTTCCCTCCTGGCGAGGCAGCGGTCGAGATCCCGCGGGACATCCTGGAGCGGATCTTCAAGAGCGCGTGAGCGGCTGTCAGCAGTGATCGGGCGGCGTGACGGGATCCCATGGACGGCGAGCGGGCCGGGGAGGTCCGGTCACGCCGTGAAATTTACGCATGGAGACAAGGGCGTCGTCATGATTATTAATATGGAACAGTTCGGCCAGTACTTCACGACCTTCCATTCCTCTGCGACGCGCATCGAGACCTTGGACATGTATCAGGTCGAAGAGGAGAAGGAGCCATTCGCGCGCTACCTGGCAGGGGATCCCATTCCGCCGGACCGGAACGAGGAGTGGGCGGCCAATATTCGCGAGGCCGTGGCGGCAGGAAAATATATGGGACGCGTCCATATTATTCCGGAGACTCTGACACCGTATCTACAGTTTGAGATCGACTGGTATTACGCGGTGAACGGGGCCGCGGGTGAGGACATCAGGTTCATTTTCCGCGAGGATGTGCCCGATCTTGTTTACACGGATACCTGGCTCTTTGATGACGAAACGGTGCTCGATCTGAGTTACGACCCGGCGGGGCACCTGCTCTACATCAACAAGAACGACGATCCGGCCCGGCTGGAGCAGGCAAGGACGGCGTGGGAGGAGTTCTACCGGCGCTCGTTTCCTCTCTCGACACTGATGGCCAGGGTCCGCGGCAGCGACCGGGCTGTACCGCGTACGTAAGGGGGCAACCGCGGTGACGACGGGAGCGGGTTTGGGATCCGGGGGCGGTGGAGGCGCTGCGGTAGAGGCACTGGTGCGGGAGGGCTTCCTCGAAATGCGCGGGCTTGTCGACCCTGACCGGGCGGGGATTCTGGCGGAGACTGTTTCCCGGCTGGCGGAGGGCGAGTCGGGGGATCCAGCGGCCGAGGTGCTTCCCGGACAAAATATCTACATACGGTTTTTGCTGGACAAGGACGTGTCCTTCCATCCGCTGCTGATGCTGGAGCCGGCGCTCTCCCTCGCGCGTTCGGTCCTGGGGCCGCAGGTCTGGATCGACCTGGATGCACGGATGACTTATCCCAAGGCGGCGGGCTACGCCGTGCCCTGGCACATCCACATGCCGGTGGTGCCGCAGCCTGCGCCGGTCTTCTTCTGCTATCCGCATCAGATCCACTGCCTGATCTACCTCGATCCGGTCGGTACCCAGGAGGGACCGCTCTGTCTGATCCCGGGATCGCATACTGCGGCGGACTTCACGATCCCGCCCGGTGACCACACGGACCGGGAGGGGCAGGTGGAACTGCGCTTCCAGCCTGGAGACGCGGTCCTGCTGCACGGAAACCTGTGGCACCGTGTCCGGGCGGCAACGGCCGCTGCCGGACCTCGGCGGCTACTGCTGCTGGGGTACGTGCCGTCCTGGATCAGGGCAGACACCGACCGCGGAGTCAAAGCCTCCCGGCCCCTCACTGCCAGGCTGAGACGGACGGCGGACCAGGAGACGCGGGAACTGCTCGGCGAGTTCTCGTGGTGAGGGAGGCCAAAGACGGCAACCCGCCGCCTGTCAGCCTCCGCCCGCTGACACAGGCCGATCTCCCGCTGTTCGAGGCGGCGTACGAGTCGCATGAGGGCGCTGGGGAGCACCAGTGGTTCGGCTTCAGCTCTCCGGGACGCAGTCTGGCCGAGATGGGGCTGATCAGTCCTGACGGGGGACGGCTGACCGTGGTGGCCCATGCAGAGGCGGTCGGTAGCGTCTCCTGGTACCGGCGTGTTTTCGGGCATCCGGAGACCTCCTGGTGCTGGGAGATCGGAGTGCATGTGCTGCCCGGCTGGCGCGGTCAGCGGATCGGCACGCAGTCCCAGCGTCTTTTGGCGGATTACCTGTTCGACAGCACGCGCGTGTGGCGGCTGCAGGCGATCACCGATGTGGCGAACGTCCCGGAGCAGCGGGCGCTGGAACATGTCGGCTTCCAGCGGGAGGGGCTGCTGCGGGACGCGCAGTGGCGTGAGGGCTGCTGGCATGACCAGGTGCTGTATTCGCTGCTGCGCCGCGACCGCCTGCCGCAGGACGCCGCTGGGGAGAGTTCAGGGCTCTCCTCTCAGCAGGCGAAGCAGCTGTGAGCGGCGCGTAACGGATTTGGGGTCCTCGTATTCCTCCAGGAGGGCCGCAGCCTCGCGCCGGTGACCGACGATGTCCTGCTCGCCGTGGTCTGTCTGTTCCAGGGCGTCGGCCAGGTTGGTGAGGCTTTTGGCGAGTTTCCAGTCGTCCCCCAGTTGCCGGTGCACTGTGGCTGCGCGGCGGTGGAAGGCGACGGCGTCTTCGGCGCGTCCGAGGTCCTGATAGGAGCCTCCTGCTCCTTCCAGGGCGATCGCTTCCCGGCTGGTGTCGTTCTCCTGACGGCTGATCACGGCCGAGCGGTGGTAGGAGTCGAGCGCTTCCTCGGGGAGGCCTGCCGCCCGCTGGGCTTTGCCCAGATACAGCAGGGTCGTCGCCTCCCAGACGTAGTTGGCGGCCTGCCTGCTGATCTCGACGGCGTCGTGTGCCGTGGCGAGGGCGGCCTGGGTGTGTCCGGTGTCGCGTTCCAGCATGCTCCATGCGGTCAGGACCAGTGCTTCGTAGAGCCGGTCGCCGAGTCCGCGGAAGGTCTCCAGGGCTGCTGAGAGGTGGGGCCTGGCGTCAGCGGGGCGGGCGAGCTGGAGGCAGGTGTAGCCGAGGCTGTAGGTCACGGTGGCCGTCCAGTAGGGGTCGCCCAGCTCGTCGGTGATGGCCAGGGCGAGAGTGAACTGGGCGTGGGCTTCTTCCAGGCGGTGGCCGAAGAGATGGACCCAGCCCAGTCCGTTGAGGGCCTTGGCTGCGCTGAGCCGGTCGCCGCGTGCGAGGTGGGCCTGCACGGCGGCCTCGTGATAGGTCGCGGCGTCGTCCAGTTGCATGGTCAGCCGGCACCAGCGGCCAAGGCTCTCGCACATCAGGGCTTCGCCCAGCGTGTCTCCGTGTGCCCGGGCCGCCTCCAGTCCGGTCAGGGAGGTGCTTCGCCAGTCCCGCAGGTAGTGGTGCGAGGCGTAGAGACGCTCCAGGACGGCCGCCAGCTGCCAGGCCAGCACGTGGCTTTGCGCGCGGGCCGCGCTGGCCACTACCGCCTCTAACGCGGTCCGTTCCTCCTCGAACCAGCGCGCCGCATCCATCGCACTGGAGAACTCCAGCGGCACCACGCCGGGCGGTGGCCGGTCCAGGGCAAAGAGCAGGGTCGTGTCATGGGCGATCGCCAGTGCGCAGGCGTACGCGGTGTGCAGGTACCAGGCGCACTCGCGCTGGATGGCCGCGTTCCGGTCGTCGGCAGCAACCTCGTGGCGGACCTGGTCGGTCGCGTAGGCGCGCAGCAGGTCGTGGAACTGGTAGCGGCCAAAGCCGCGGCTCTCCAGCAGGTACGCGCCGGTCAGCACGTCCAGGGGGTGCCGCATCCGGTCGACGTGCGTGCCGGTGAGCGCGGCGGCGGCATGGGCGCTGAAGTCGGCGGTGGGGTGCAGTCCGAGCAGGCAGAAGAGGCGGGCGGCATAGTCGGGCAGGGCACGGTAGGACCAGGCGAACACCGAGCGCACGGCGCCGGCCTCGTCCTCGTCGTCGACGGACAGGGCATCCCACAGGGCGGACTCGTCACGCAGGTCCTGGATGAGTTCTGCCAGCGGCATGCCCGGCCGGCTGGCGGCGCGTTCGGCCGCGATGCGCAGCGCCAGGGGTAAGTACGAGCAGAGCCGGGCGAGTTCACTCAGGCGGGCCTCATCGTCGCCGCTGCGGGACTCGCGTGTGGTGGCCTTGACCAGCGCCACGGCGTCCTGCTCGGTGAGGACGTCCACGGTCGACCGGCGGGCGCCGTCACGGACGACCAGTCCCGACAGACGGCTGCGGCTGGTGATCAGCACAACCGTGTGCGCTCCCCCCGGCAGGAGCGGGCGTACCTGCGTGACGCTCGCCGCATTGTCCAACACGACCAGCAGTCGGCGGCCAGCCATCAGGGACCGATAGAGACTCGACTTCTCTTCCGTGTCCACCGGAACGGCCTGCGTCGCCACGCCGAGCGATCGCAGGAAGCGCTCCAGTGCCTCGTCCGCGGTAACCGGTGCGCCCGGGTCGTAACCGCGGAGATTGATGTAGAGCTGCCCGTCGGGAAAGCGTGGTCCCACGCGGTGTGCCCAGTGCAGTGCTAAGGACGTCTTTCCCACGCCGGCGGTACCCGCAATGACGTGGACAGCGCCGGTACCTTCCTCGGGAAGATGCGCGAGAAGGAGGTTGAGGTTCTCGACCGCCTGCACACGGTTGACGAAATGGCCGATCCCGCGGGGGAGTTCCTGTGGAGGGGGGCCTTTGCCGGCTTGGGCGTAGTGGAAGTGCACACCCCCGCTGACATCTCTGGCCTGCACGACGTCCCTGGCCGTACCCGACAGGTCCGCTCGCTGTCCTGCCCGGTCCTCAGGACTGCCGGTTGTCACGCTCACCCGCCTTCAACGACGCCTCCTGCGTCTGCATTGTGTCCGCTGCACAGTGTGCGCAATCGTGTCAGATGCGCTGTCCAGTCATTCGGTCGAAGGAGGCATCCCGGGCGGCTGCACCGGCGCCTCGGATTGAGTCGCCTCCTCGGGGGAGGACGATCCGGATCTGCCCGCATGCCGTTCGGGCGTTCCCCCCAGCAGTGATCCTTCTGTCCTTCGTCGCCTGCCCGCTGACATCGGGCGTTGCGACGTTCATTAGAACCCGAAGGGTGGCGGGAGGGTCAGGAGGTTTCCGGGCAGGAACCAGCTCTTGCGCGGAGGGTGTGCGGTGGACTGGTCCCGTCCTCCGGGTGGTTCAAGAGGGTGCAATCTCGCGTCGGCCCAGGCTCCCGGGGCTCTGCGGAGGCGCGCTATATTCGGCCGTCGCGCGGTGCTGGAACGGCACTTCAGCATTCTTCCTACCAGGGGCGGGGCACCATGTGGCAAGCACTGTTTCGCCGGCCCGGGGGACCACTTCATCCACTTGGGCGCGGTAGGTGCGGTGCAGACCGGCATGTGCTGCGCAGTGAGCGGTTGCTGTTCTACACGCCGCTCATCGCCCTGGATGTCATTGCTCCTGCAGCGGCTCGTTCTGATGCCGAGGCACAGCGGTGGCTGGGGTCCAGGTCTGACGAGCTGGTGCAGCACGAGGACACGCGGGAGGTGTTGTTGTCCATGCGCGCGGATGACGACCTGTCACGGTTCGAGGCTCGCGACCGCTTGACGATGATGAGGAAGCTCGAGAAGCACTCCGATGGCGTCGTTCGGCTGACGGCCGTGCACCTGGCCGACGGCAGATATGCAGGCGCGACGATCACGAGACTGGAATCCGGCGAAATCGGCGGCTGGCTGGCCCCGGGCTACCGCCGGCAAGGACTGGGCGCCGAACTGTTCCGCGCTGCTGCCCAGCTCGGCCACCGGCATCTCGGACTCAAGGTCGTACGAGCAGGCGCCGAACCCACGAACACTGCCTCCCGAGGAGCACTCACGACTGCTGGCTTCACCCCCGCACCAGGACCTGCACGCTTCACCCTGGGCGACGGACGTGAAGTCGACACATGCTGGTACGAGCATGTGCAGGACGCAACCTCACACTGCCGCAGCTAAAGGCGATGCCGTGACTCTGCTGGTGGTGTCGGCGGGTCCTGCAGGGGTTATACGGCGGCTGTACACAGTGCGTGAAAGCGTGTGGTGCGGCGGCAAGCTGTGGGGGTAGTGGGGGAACCGCTCGCCCAGTCGGCGATCCGGGTGACGTTGCAGGCCATCGCGGAGAGGATGTGGTGGACGTGAGTAGGGAGATCGGGCAACTCCCGGCACATCCTCCCGGTTTCAGCGGTCGGGTTGGAGCTTGCGATGGGTTCCCGAGCTGCCGATGTCCAGGTCCAACAGCTTGTCCAGCGGTGTGCCGCTATGCCAGAAGCCGAGGAGATCGACGTCGATCAACGTCAGCTGGTGGCGGGCCGCGAAGGCACGGGCGTGTCGGGTGAACACGCACGAGGCGACGAAGAGCGCGATGTCTGCGCCGTGTTCGCTGCGGACGGTGCCGTTGAACTTCTGCAGATCCGGGCTGCCGACCGTGCGGTGCTTGGCGTAACGCTTGCACTGCACGACGAGCTTGCGGCCGTCCCGCATCCACCCGATCACATCGGCGCCCAAGTCAGCCCGGCCGCCGACGCGTTGCACCCGAGTGCAGCCGTCCCGGCGGCACAACTTCGCCACGTGCTCCTCGAACTCCCGGTCTCCCATGGCCCACACCACGTCCAGGGACCTGCGCGCCTGCAGCCGGGCTTCCTGCGCCAGCCGTATCCGTTCGCCTTGTGCCGCCCGCCGCCCGGCACGGATCACCCTCGCCGCAGCCACGGCCAAAACGGCCAGCCCTAACACCAGCAGCACCACTATTCCCATGCCCAGTCCTCCCCCTGATCGGCCACGTTGTGTTTGCTAGCTCCCCACCTGACGGCTGCTCTACCCGCACAGACGGCATGCCGCTGATGCACGGCGCGGCACGTTGAACTCCGCTGGCCGTCCTCCCGGTTCGCCCCGTGACAGCGGCCACGGACGCAGGGTCCGGCGGCCGGCAGCAGGAAGGCCCTACTCATCCTCCTCCGCGGAGGAGGATGGATCTGCCAGCGGCGAACACGGCACTCCAAGGCCGTTGCCGAGGCCGTAGTCAGGTCTCAGCATTCCGGGCATTGCGGCCCGGAAGGTCCGTCTCGTCACCGGAGCGTCAACGGCTCGGCTTGAGTGCGGTCTCTCGTTTCTGTCTGCCGCTGGTGCGGCAGGGTTGCGCCACCTGCCCGCCCCGCTTCCGCCTTGCGGCGGGTGCGGGTGGTGCGGGTCTTGTGGTCGGCTCCACGAGGCTTCGACACCACCTCGGTGGTGTCCTGGTCTCCGGCCACTCCGGTACCAGTCACGCAGGCTGTCGCGAGCGCGGCGAGGTTGAGTGCGGCGTTGTCGTCCCGGTCGATGACCAGACCGCAGGCGTCGCAGTGGTAGGTCCGGACGTGCAGCGGCAGCTTGGCTTTCACTGGTGACACCACACGCCCCCTCAACGCGGCAGCTCCTCCGTGTTCCCGGATACCGGGAGTAACTCGAAACCGGTACGCCGAAAAGAGCGCCACCTGCTCCGGGCGCGCTCTTCGTGCCCGGCACAACGAGACCGTCCACGACCTGCGCCAGCGGCGCGTGACCGCACTCTCGACCGGCCCCGGCCGTCGGCTTGTGTGACTTACCGCCCGGGCGGGTGAGGCAGGGCGGTCCGCCGGGCGTGGCGGCGGCCGGCACCACTACGAAGATCACGAACTGTCTGTGATCCTCGAGAGGAAAACGCTGATGCGCCCCGCCCCCATGGCACGCACCGCGGCCGCCGCCCTGTCCGTCGTCACCGTCCTGCTCTCCCCCAGTGCCGCCCGCGCGGCCGCACCAGCACCAGCGCGCGCCGCCGCCCCCGGTGACACCGTGACCCTGCCCGTGCGCGACGCCCTGGCCGCGCTGCCCGTCCAGGACGAGAGCCGCACCGGGTACCAACGCTCGAAGTTCCGCCACTGGACCGACGCCGACCGCGACGGCTGCAACACCCGCATGGAGGTCCTCAAGGCCGAGGCCGTCACCGCCCCGGCCCAGGGCCCCAACTGCGTTTTGACCGGAGGCAGTTGGTACTCTGCCTACGACGACCGCTACCTCGACAGTGCGGGCAAACTCGACGTCGACCACCTCGTACCGCTGGCCGAAGCCTGGGACTCCGGCGCCTCCCAATGGAGCGCGAAAGAGAGGGAGTTGTACGCCAACGACCTGGACGACGCCCGCGACCTGATCGCCGTGTCCGCCGCCTCCAACCGCTCCAAGGCCGACAAGGACCCCAGCGAGTGGCTGCCCCCGTACGCGGGCTACCGCTGCCAGTACGACACCGACTGGATCGCCGACAAAACCAGGTGGGGTCTGAGCATCGACCCCACCGAGCGCGACGCGCTCACCCAGCAGTTGGCCGACTGCCCCGACCAGCCGGTCACTGTCACCCTCGCCCGCTGAACACAGCCTCCGGCCCGCCGCTACCGGGGGAAAGCGGCGGGCCGGAACCACCCCCCACCGTGCCACAAGCCAGGGCGATACGTGCGGAATGAGGCGAAACCGGCCGACGTCGGGTTTCGCGGTGCAGCTCCCGAATGGCGGCCGGTTTCTCGCTGTGCTCGGCAAGGGCGCGGCGGGGTGGAACGCCTCCGTCTCGAAGTCCCTCAGCTTGTTCTCTTTGTTCTGACCCCGACCGGTCGTCCCGCCCGGCCCACCGGTTGACCACCGTCAGCGAAACCCCAGCTCGCACCGGGTTTCCCGGCCGGTCCCGAGCGGGCAACAGGAAACCCGTCGACCCTGGCGGTCCCCCGGGACAGGCTGATCCCGTCAGCACGAAGACGGCCTGCGGCGACGCAGGAGACCCGCCAGGGGGAAACATGCGCAAGATGTTCAGTGCCGCCGCGGCGTTCGCGACCGCGGCCACCGCGGTGGTGGCGATGAGCGGGGCGGCCCAGGCCGCGCCGGCGGGCAACAGCACGGTGTACGGATGCCTCTCCGGCAACGTGTGCATCTGGCCCGAAAGCGTCTGGCCGCAGGAAAACCCGCACCCGACGGTCCAGTACTCCAGCTACGGAGCCCACAACCTGAGCAACCAGTTCGGGTACCACTGGGTCCTCAACAACCAGTACGGCGGCGCCACCGCGGACCTGTGCAGCAACTACGGCGGCACCAACTGCGGCGAGCACCTCGCGCAGGACGAGTGGACCTACACGTACCTCACCCCCATCAACTCCATCATGCTCAACCGGCCCCGTTCGTAGCGTGCCGCTCGCCACGGGGGAGCAACGGCCGGGGCCTGTCCACGCGGGTCCCGGCCGTCCCGTTTTCCGCCACACCGGGTGAAAGCTCGGGCGAAGAGGCGGCGCCGAAAGCGTGGTCAGCCCGCTCCCTTCGCCTCGGATGCCCTGCCGCCCCTCACCTATGCCGGCTGCGCCGCGCGGCACGGTGATGTGCCAGCCACCGACGCCACGCACGTCAGCACGGCATCGCAACCGTCGCTCAGTCCGAGCTGCACTCCGAAACGAGTTCAGCGCTGATGGCGATCGTGCTGGGACAGATAGAGGGGGCTGATCTGACGCCAGTAGCCGTGCACGAGGCCTTCGGCCTCCTGCACCGCGCGCTGAGCGCACGGCGCGTCCGTCGGCAGACCCTGCCCGACCTGGGCGGCGGCGGAACCCATGCGCCAGGCAGCCCTCAGCGTCGCCCGACGTGAGGCACGGCGGTACGCAGCGGCAGTACGTGGGCTGCTGTTTCGCCAGGTGCGGTAGATGTCGTGGACCTCGTCGCGGTCCCAGTGCGGGTGCTGGACGTACTGCGGGTGCTGTCCGTCCGCCGCGGTGTCGGGCCGGGCCGGCAGGTCGGGCAGTTCGGGGTCCTTGGCCAGGCCGTGGGCGACGTCGATACGGAAGCCATCGACGCCCCGGTCGAACCAGAAGCGCAGGATGGATTCGAATTCGGCGTGGACGTCGGGGTGTTGCCAGTTGAGGTCGGGCTGTTCGGGGGCGTACAGGTGGAGGTACCACTCGCCGTCGGGCAGGCGAGTCCAGGCGGGGCCACCGAAGCAGGAGACCCAGTTGTTGGGCGGGGCGGCTCCGTCGGGGCCTCGGCCGGGCCGGAAGACGTAACGCTCGCGCTCCGGGCTGCCGGGGCCTGCGTCCAGTGCCTCCTGGAACCAGACGTGCTCGTCGGAGGTGTGGTTGGGCACGATGTCGGGGATGATCCGGATCCCGTGTTCGTGGGCTTCGGTGATGAGCTGCTCGGCGTCGGTGACCGTGCCGAACAGGGGGTCGACGGCACGGAAGTCGGCCACGTCGTAACCGCCGTCCGCCATCGGCGACTTGTACCAGGGGTTGATCCACAGGGCGTCCACGCCGAGCGACTTCAGGTACGGGAGGCGGGAGCGGAGGCCGGCGATGTCGCCGACGCCGTCACCGTTGCCGTCGGCGAAGCTGCGGATGTAGACCTGGTAGATGACGGCGCTGCGCCACCAGGGCGAGGACGTGGTGGAGGACATGGTGCGAGGGGTCCTTTGAGAGTGGGGGAAGGCACGGTGCGGCAGTCGGCGACTACTTGGCCGCGCCCGCGGTGAGTCCGCTGACGATGCGGCGCTGGAAGAGGAGCACCATGATCACCAGTGGGACGGTGACCAGGACGCCCGCCGCCATCTGGCGCTCAACAGCGCATAACCGAAGTTATGGACAGGGTTTGCTGTTGTCCGTTGTCCATCCGCCGGATCGGCTGTGCTCGGACGAACCCTGGTGGGCTCTGATCCTGGCCACCCTGACAGGTCGCCACCCGAGCCGAAGGATGCGGACTTGCGGAAGCCCATTGCCGTCAGCTCGGACGGACCATGCGGGCCTGCGCGGTCATGCAGCCCATCGCCTTGGTCTCGACGTCGGACACGGGTGTGATGTCCAGCAGCAGGCCGGGGGTGAACCTCGCAGACCTGTGGCTGACGCGGCTCGGACGGGAACCCCAGGGCGGCGACGAGCGGCCGGGTGCGCGGTGGTGGCCGCGGGCCTGCGCGTCAGTAGGGTGGTCACCTGTGCCTGGTTGGGGTGCCGGATACGGGGGCGTTCACCACGTGGGTGAGCAGGACGTCAGGCTGACGCTCGCGCAGGATGATGATGATCGGGCCGGTCGCCGACTCGTCGACGCCCAGCGGGAGTCCGTACCGCTGCCCGCATCCGCGGGGACGGCACCCAGCTCTACGAGGGCACCCAGGCGGCGCGGGCACGAATTCGTGCAAACGCGGTCGGAGTTGGCGGAGCGGCGGCCGAAGTACCACCGTCTGCCGGCGGCGACCGTTCGGCGACTAACCATGCAGCAGTTCAAGCCCGGCGACACCGCGCACGCGGTGGAGCAACTCGACTGGATGCGGGCGCAGTTCTTCGCCAACCGCCCGGCGGCGCGGGAACCTACGGGCCGTGTCTCCGCGGCGTCGAAGTGGGCCGACCGCATCGAATGCCTGTGCAGCGAGGGCGGCCGTGCCCTTATCAGCGGTGGCGCGGGCGGGGCAGCAAGGCGAACGCGGTCTCCGCTATCGAGGTCAGGCGGTCCGGGCTGTGGCCGTACGCGCCTACGACATCGCTCCCGCGGATGAGGGTCATCAGAAGGTAGGCGAGGTCGTCGGGATCGGCGTCGGGGTCGATGTCGCCGTTGCGCTGTGCCGCTCGCAGGCACTCGGCCACCGCTGTGGCGACCACGGAGAAGCAGTCGTTGGCCAGGCGTTGCACCTCGGCGTCGGAGGCGCCGACCTCCAGGGCCATCTTGGCGGCGAAGCAGGCCGATGCCGTCCGGTCGGGGGCGGGGGGTACGTCGGGGGCGAGCGGCACTCCGTGGACGGCGCGGAGCAGGTATGCGTGCAGTCGTTCCAGGGCGCCCTCGTCCGGTCCGGCGAGCATCCTCGGCGGGCCCTGCCCCAGCCGGGTGACGTAGTCGGTCATCGCTTCCAGCAGCACGCCGTGCTTGCCGTCGAACGCGCCGTAGAGGCTGCCGCGGCCCAGGCCGGTGGCGGTGCTGATGTCGTCGACGCTCGTGCCGTTGTAACCGGAGGCGCGGAACTGCCGCTCGGCGGCATGCAGGACGTGGTCGCGGTCAAAGCTTCGTGGTCTCGCCATACAAAGACGGTAAAGCCGACCCACCCTTCTTGACAACCCAGTACAGAACCGCCTAGGTTTCCGACTGTCCAGTACACAACCATCCTGAGCTCACCGGACAGGTTGGTCCGGACGTGCAGGACCGGTGCGGACCGTGTTGACCTCAGCACAGGCGACCCCACGCGGCGCAGAAGTCATGGCCACAACCGAAGGAACCACCATGCAGACAGCTTCCCCCGTGGCCCTCGTGACGGGCGCCTCCTCCGGGATCGGGCGGGCGGCGGCGCTCGCCCTGGTGGGTGCCGGCTTCGCGGTGGTCGGCACGAGCCGCAAAGCGGCGAACGCCGAGCCGCTCGCCGGGGTGACGTTCCTCGATCTCGACGTGGCCAGCGACCAGTCGGTCCGCTCCCTGGTCGGGGAGGTGATCGATCGGTTCGGCCGGATCGACGTCCTGGTCAACAACGCAGGCGTGGGGGCGGTCGGCGCCGGCGAGGAGAGCTCGATCAGCCAGGCCAAGGAGATCTTCGACATCAACGTCTTCGGCGTGATGCGGATGGCAAACGCAGTGTTGCCCCTCATGCGTCTCCAGGGCAGTGGCCGGGTGGTCAACGTCTCCTCGGTACTCGGTCTGATCCCAGCCCCCTTCATGGCCGTCTACGCCGCCACCAAGCATGCGGTCGAGGGCTACTCCGAGTCCGTCGACCACGAGCTTCGCGAGCACGGCGTCCGGATGCTGCTGGTCGAGCCGGCCTACACAAGCACGAGTTTCGAGGCGAGCAGCATGGCACCCGACTCGCCCCTGCCCATCTACGCCGCACAGCGGGAGGTCTCCCGAGACGTGCTGGCCACGGCAGTGCGCAACGCCGACGACCCGGGCGTTGTCGCGAAGGTGATCGTCGCCGCCGCCACCGATTCCAGGCCCAAGCTCCGGTACACCGCCGGCCCGATGGCCGGACGCGTCAGCCTCCTGCGCCGGATCGTGCCCTCGCGCGCCTTCGACCAACAAGTCCGCAAGCTCAACCGACTGGCCGGCTGACCCCGCAGTACGGGGCGGCGCCCAAGGAGAGGCACATGTCCGAACCAGATACACCGAAGCCAGCATCAGCATCTCTCGTCCGACCTCCCTTGGACGCTGCGCGGACCGTCATCATGACCGTGGACGACGATCCCGGGGTGTCCCGGGCCGTCGCCCGCGATCTGCGACGGCGCTACGGCGCCTCCTACCGGATCGTGCGCGCGGAGTCCGGTGAGTCCGCGCTGGAGGCGCTGCGGGAGCTGAAGCTGCGCGGCGATCTGGTCGCGGTGATCCTGGCCGACTACCGCATGCCCCAGATGAACGGCATCGAGTTCCTCGAACAGGCCCTGGACCTCTATCCGGGCGCCCGGCGCGTGCTGCTGACCGCGTACGCGGACTCGAACGCCGCGATCGACGCGATCAACGTCGTCGACCTCGACCACTACCTCCTCAAGCCCTGGGATCCCCCGGAGGAGAAGCTCTACCCGGTCCTCGACGACCTGCTGGAGGCGTGGCGATGCAGCGACTACAAACCGGTGCCCGCCACCAAGGTGATCGGGCACCGCTGGTCGGCGCACTCCTCCGACGTGCGGGAGTTCCTGGCCCGCAACCAGGTGCCCTACCGCTGGTACTCCACCGAGGAGCCCGAGGGGCAGCGTTTGCTGGCCGCTGCGGGCGAGGACGGGCAGCGGCTGCCGGTCGTGATCACCGCGGACGGTACGGCGCTCGTCGAGCCGGAGGTGCCGGAGTTGGCCGCCCGGGTGGGGCTGGCGACGACGCCCACGGCCGACTTCTACGACCTCGTCGTCATCGGTGGCGGCCCGGCCGGGCTGGGCGCGGCCGTCTACGGGGCCTCGGAGGGCCTCAGGACCGTGCTCGTGGAGCGCTCGGCGACCGGCGGACAGGCCGGGCAGAGCTCACGGATCGAGAACTATCTGGGCTTCCCGGACGGCGTGTCCGGCGCCCAGCTCACCGACCGGGCCCGGCGGCAGGCGACCAAGTTCGGCGCCGAGATCCTCACCGCCCGTGAGGTGTCGGGCCTGGAGATCAACGGCGCGGCCCGCACCGTACGCTTCTCGGACGGGTCGGCGGTGGCCGCGCACAGCGTGATCCTGGCGACCGGTGTGTCGTACCGGCAGCTGGAGGCGCCGGGTGCCGACGAGTTGTCGGGCCGCGGGGTGTTCTACGGGTCCGCGCTCACCGAGGCCGCCGCCTGCCAGGGCCACGACGTGTACATCGTCGGCGGCGCCAACTCGGCCGGGCAGGCCGCGATGTACCTGTCCCGGGGCGCCAAATCGGTCACCCTGCTGGTGCGCGGAGCGGACCTCACCGCGTCAATGTCGCACTACCTGATCCAGCAGATCGCCCAGTCGCCGAACATCTCGGTACGGGCCCACACGATCGTCGAGGCCGCACACGGCGAAAACCAACTGGAACAGCTGACATTGCGCGACACGACGAGCGGTCAGACCGAACTCGTCGACGCGCAGTGGCTGTTCGTGTTCATCGGCGCGGCCCCGCTGACCGGCTGGCTGGAGGGCACGGTGCTGCGGGACGAGCGCGGGTTCATCCTCGCCGGGCCCGACATGACCGCCGACGGGCGACCACCGGCCGACTGGGAGCTGGACCGGCCGCCGTACCACCTGGAGACCAACATCCCCGGCGTGTTCGTCGCCGGGGACGCGCGCGCGGAGTCCGCCAAGCGGGTCGCGTCCGCCGTCGGAGAGGGAGCCATGGCCGTGATGCTCGTACACCGGTATCGGGAGCAGTCGTGAGCGGGCGGGTGATGCCGTGCAACGCGGCCGAGATCAGCTCACTGTTCCTGTTCGAGAAGCTCAGCGCCGAGCAGCTCGACACGTTGTGCAGCGCGGGACGGGTCGAACTGTTCGACCCCGGGCCGGTGTTCACCGAAGGTGACCCGGCGGCCTCCTTCTACGTGATGATCGAGGGCACGGTCGTCATGTCGCGCCGGGTGGGCAGCGACGACATCGAGGTGAGCCGCACGTCCCAGCCAGGGGTGTACGCGGGGGCCGTGATGGCGTACCTCTGGGACGGAAAACCGCAGCGGTACATGAACTCGCTGCGGGTGACCGAGCCGACGCGGTTCTTCGTCCTGCCCGCCGAATCGTTCGCCAACTTCATGCACGAGTGGTTTCCGATGGCGATCCATCTCCTGGAGGGGCTCACCCTCGGTTCCCAGACCTTTCAGCGGGCCGTCGGGCAGCGCGAACGGCTGCTGGCGCTGGGCTCGCTGTCCGCGGGACTCACCCATGAGCTCAACAACCCGGCCGCGGCCGCCGTACGGGCCACCGCGTCGCTCAGGGACCGGGTCGCGCACATGCGCAACAAACTCAGCGCCATCGCCTCGGGCGACTATCACCACGACCTCCTGAAGGCCCTGGTCGACTTCCAGGAGCGTACGGCCGAGCGGGTCTCCAAAGCGCCGGCACTGAGCCCGCTCGAAGCGTCCGACCGGGAGGACGAACTCGCCGACTGGCTGGATGACCACGGCGTCCCAAACGGCTGGCAGATCGCGCCGACCTTCGTGCAAGGCGGTCTCGACGTCGGCTGGCTGGAGCAGATCGCGGCGTCCGTCGACGACGGAGAGACGCTGCAGAGTGCCATCGGGTGGCTCACCTACACGGTCGAGACCGAGCTGCTGATGTCCGAGATCGAGGACTCCACCACCCGCATCTCGAACCTCGTCGACGCCGCCAAGCAGTACTCGCAGCTGGACCGCGCGCCCTACCAGGTCGCCGATGTCCACGAACTCCTCGACAGCACACTGCTGATGCTGTCGGGCAAGATCGGTCCACACGTCGAGGTCGTGAAGGAGTACGACCGTTCGGTGCCGAGGATCCCGGCCTACCCGGCCGAGCTGAACCAGGTGTGGACCAACCTGATCGACAACGCGGTCTCCGCCATCAAGAGCGCGGGCGGCGAAGGGACGCTGACCGTACGCACCGCTGTGGTGCACGACCAGCTGCTGGTGGAGTTCCGCGACACGGGCCCGGGAGTGCCGGCCGAGATCCGCGGCCGGATCTTCGACCCGTTCTTCACCACCAAACCGGTGGGCGAGGGCACCGGGCTGGGGCTCGACATCTCCTGGCGGATCGTCGTCAACAAGCACCACGGTGACCTGAAAGTCGAGTCCGTACCCGGCGACACCCGCTTCCAGGTACTGCTCCCCCTCACCGCCACCGCCACCGACCCCGATACCGTCACCGACCCGGCCCAGGAGCCCTCATGACCAACGACACCGGAATCGACCCCAGCGTCCCGCCCAGCGGTGCCGGATGCGTCGAGTGCGACGCCGACGGCGGCTGGTGGTTCCATCTGCGGCGCTGCGCCCAGTGCGGCCACATCGGCTGCTGCGACGACTCACCCGCCAAGCACGCCACCGCCCACTTCCGGGACACCGGCCATCCGGTGATCCGCAGTTACGAGCCGGGCGAGACCTGGTTCTGGAACTTCGAGACGTCCGAGCTGTACGACTCCGGTCCGGCCCTGGCTCCCCCGGACGCCCACCCTGCCGACCAGCCCACGCCGGGACCGGCGGGGCGCGTGCCGGCGAACTGGGCGGACACGCTGCGCTGAGCCTGGCCGACCAGGGCTGTCAGTGGTGGATATCAGGATCCATCTGTGCCGCGGAACCTGTTCGGCACCCCACTCACCGGCCGCGACGACGAGCTGTCCCGTCTCGCATGATCGAGTTCTTCGCCGCCCGCATCCGGCTCGGGCAGCTCGATCAGAGCGTGGCACTGCGGCCTTCTGCTGTTCGCCCCGGCGAGGACTCCGCCGGCATCTACGGGCCCGTACCCATCGAGCGCCCTGATCGGTGCCTAGCCGCTGTTGGCCAACCCCGCGACCACCTGGAAGTCCAAACTCGACATTCCGGGCATTGGCGTGGTGAGCGAGGACCAACCTACCGTACTTGACAACTCAGTACAGAACCGCCTAGGTTTCTGACAGTTCAGTACGCAATGGTCCTGAGCTCACCGGACAGGCTCCGTGCCCGCCTGGCGCGATCGAGGGCAACCCATGCCTTTGAACTCCTCCGCGCCGCCCGGCATTGCGACGCTTCAGGGCCGGCAAGGCACGGTCGGATCCTCGCGATCCTGGCGACGGCGAGTTTCATCGCCGTACTGGATCTCTACATCACGAACGTCCCAAGCAATCCGGGGCCGGACTCTCCACAAAGCCCACGACGGTCGCCGACCACATCCTGGGCTTCCTGAACAGCCGCCCCCTCCAACTGCCCAGAACTCGAAGGGTTGACCGAACCATGACTGACAAGGAAAGCCAGGAAGCCGTGGCTGTGACGACTCCTCCGTATGCAAGCGACGCACTGGCCGAGGGGACCGTCGACGCGGTGGTGATCGGCGGGGGCGCCGCGGGGCTGAACGGTGCACTGATCCTCGCCCGCTCCCTCCGCTCGGTCGTCGTGATCGACAGCGGCGCCCCGCGCAACGCGCCCGCCGATGCCGTGCACGGCCTGCTCGCCCTGGACGGCACCCCGCCGTCCGAGATCCTTCGACGGGGCCGGGAGCAGGTGCGCCAGTACGGCGGACGCGTCGTCCACGGCCAGGTGGTCTCGGCCGAGCCGACCGCCCCGTCGGCGGACGGGGACCTGCGGTTCACCGTCACCCTGGCCGACGGCCGCCACATCACCGCCCGCCGCATCCTGGTCGCCACAGGCGTGAAGGATGTGCTGCCGGAGGTGCCCGGGCTCGCCGAGCACTGGGGACACAGCGTGGTGCACTGCCCGTACTGCCACGGCTGGGAGGTGCGCGACGAGCCCATCGGCATCCTCGCCACCGGCCCCGCCTCCATCGGCCACGCGTTGTTGTTCCGTCAGCTGACCGAGGACCTGACCTACTTCACCCACGGCACCGACCTGGACGAGGACACCCGCGCCCGCTTCGCCGCCCGCGGCATCCGCGTCATCGAC
This sequence comes from Streptomyces sp. NPDC096013, assembly GCF_044763565.1. Lineage (NCBI taxonomy): Bacteria > Bacillati > Actinomycetota > Actinomycetes > Kitasatosporales > Streptomycetaceae > Streptomyces > Streptomyces sp. NPDC096013. The sequence continues at coordinate 42,422 of NZ_JBIWGK010000031.1, forward strand.
ACCCCCATCACCGAGGTCGTCAACGACGCCGACGGTGCCCTCGCCGGGGTGCGTCTGGCCGACGGCCAGGTCGTGGCCCGCCGCGTCCTGGCGGTCGGCCCGCGGATGCAGGGCCGCACCCAGGGCTTGGAAGGTCTGGGTCTGCCGGTGGAGGATCTGCCGGTGGGCCGCGGTTTCGCCTCCGGCACAGCCGGGATCACCGAGGTGCCGGGTGTGTGGGTGGCCGGCAACGTCACCGATCCGGTCGCCCAGGTCGGGGCCTCCGCAGCGGCCGGCGCACTGGCCGGCGCCAACATCAACCTCATGCTGGCTACCGCGGACGCCGACGCGGCCCTCCAGAAGATCGCCGCGTAGGGCCCCACAGCGGCCACCCGATGATCTCGAAGCCCTGAGATCTCAGCCCGTCACTCACTCGCCTCACCTTCAGCGGTGAGGAAACCCATCAGTTTTCCCGTCTGGAAACTGATCAGTTTCCAGACGGTTCTCAGTCATGCCCGCAAGCAGTGCAGTACGAGCGTCGCGCCGAGGTCAACGCCGCCCTCCACGACGTCCTCGCCCGCCTCGACGACTTCACATCCTCGGCTTCCTGAACGGCCGACCCACCCCCACCAGATGGAGGACACGACAGTGTCGGAGCACAATCCCATGGACAAGAACACGACATCGCGACAGCGGGCCCTGGTGGTCGGCCTCGGGATCAGCGGGATCGCCTCCGCGCTGCGACTGCATCGCGCGGGCTGGGACGTGGCGGTACTGGAGAAGGCCCCCGAGCGGCGCCGCGGCGGATACTTCATCGCCCTGTTCGGGACCGGGCTCGCCGCCGCCGAACGGCTGGGCTTCGCCGATGCGGTGCCCAATCGCTTCGCTCCGGAAGGCGTGAGCTACGACGTCGACCGCACGGACCGGCGCCGCCGCGGTGTGGGCTACGCCGATGTGTTCGGCGGGTCTCGAATGGTACTGCGGGGCGACATCGAAGACGCGGCCTTCACCGCCCTGCCCGACGAGGTCGAGATCCGGTACTCGACCGTGCCGATCGCGCTGGACCAGTACCTCGACGGGGTGGACGTCGAGATCCGCGACCTGACAACGGAGACGACGAGCGTCGAACGGTTCGACCTGGTGGTCGGGGCAGACGGACTGCGCTCGACGGTGCGCCGGCTTGCGTTCGAGCCCGAGCAGAGCCCGATCCGTCGGCTGAACTACATGATCGCCGTGTACAGACTGCCCGAGCCGATACCCGGCTACCGCCCACAGGACGGGCTGAGCATGATCGAGGCGGGCCGATCGGTGTGGGTGTTCTCGTTCGCCGACCGTCCACCGTCGGTGATGTTCTCCTACCGCACCGACGACGTGGACGCCGAGTTCACCCGGCCGGCCATCGACTCGCTGCGCGCCGCCTACGGCCCCGAGCCCACCGGCTCCACGCTCAGTTGGCTGCTCGACCAGTTCGAGAAGGCCCCGGACCACCTGTTCGACTCCGCCGAGCAGGTGCACCTCGACCACTGGCACCGCGGCCGAGTCGTGCTCGTCGGCGACGCCGCGTGGTGCCTGACCGTTTACTCCGCCATGGGGGCATCCACCGGCCTGGCCGGGGCGGACCTGCTCGGCACCATGCTGGAACGCCACCCGCACGACGTGCCACGAGCACTGCAGGACTGGGAGGACCACCTGCGCCCGTTCATCGCCCACCACCTCGGCAGCGCTGTGAGCCAGCGCAGTTTCTTCACCCCAGGCAACCGCGCCGAGTTGCTGCTTCGGTCCGTGATGATCCGCCTCGGCCAGCTGCCGATCGCCGGCCGGCTGCTCGCAAAGACGAGGACCAAGAGTGCGCGGATGAAAAGTCTGGATATCGCCGCCGCTGCAGCGTGAGTGGAGTGCCTCGAAACGCGGTCGCGGTCGAAGCTGCGTGGTCTGGCAATGCATCGAAGGTGCGGCCGACCCACCCTTCTTGACAACCCAGTACAGAACCGCCTAAGTTTCCGACTGTTCAGTCCACAACCGACCTGAGCCCACCGGACAGGGTGAGTGCACGCCCGGCGCGATGACTGGCCGGCGCCGACATCAACAGGATGCTGGCCACCGCGGACACCGACGCGGCCCTCCAGGGGATCGCCGAGACAAGCCCCACAGCGGCCACCCGATGATCTCGAAGCCCTGAGATCTCAGCACGCCACCCGCTCGCCTCACCTTCCCCGGTGACGAAACCAATCAGATTCCAGACGGCTTTCAGTCATGCCCACCAAGCAAGGGAAGAAAATGAGTACCAGCATCGACCGCGGGGCGCCCGCCTCCGGAAAGAAAGACTCGGGCCTTCGCGGCTCACATGCCGTGCGCTGGTGGGTGCTCGCCGTCATAGGCATGGCACAGCTCATGGTCATGCTCGATGCCACCGTCGTGAACATCGCGCTGCCCGAGGCGCAGCAGGACCTCGGCTTCAGCGACGGCAGCCGGCAGTGGGTCATCACGGGGTACGCCCTGGCGTTCGGCAGCCTGCTGCTGCTCGGCGGCCGACTCGGTGACCTGTTGGGCCGGCGCACCCTCTTCGTGATCGGCCTGGCAGGTTTCGGGGCCGCGTCCGTCGTCGGCGGCTCGGCCGGCAGCTTCGAGATCCTCGTCGCAGCACGTGTGGCCCAGGGTCTCTTCGCCGCACTGCTCGCGCCCGCGGCACTCTCCCTGCTCAGCGTGACCTTCACCGAACCATCTGAAAGGGCGAAGGCCTTCGGTATCTTCAGCGCCTTGGGTGGTGCGGGCGGCGCGGTCGGGCTGCTGGTCGGCGGCATGCTCACCGAATGGGCGTCGTGGCGCTGGGTGATGTACGTGAACGTCGTCTTCGCGGTACCCGCCCTGATCGGTGCCTTGCTGCTGCTGGCCAAGCCCGTGATCACCAAGAAGCCCAAGCTCGACATCCCGGGCATCGTCGTGGTGAGCGCCGCGCTGTTCGCCGTCGTCTACGGGTTCGCGCACGTCGAGTCCACCAGCTGGACCGACCCGGTCGCCCTCGGTTCCATGATCACCGGCGCGGTGCTGCTCGTGGTGTTCGTCTGGCTGGAGACCAGGGTCGGGCATCCGCTGCTGCCGCTGCGCGTCGTGCTGGACCGGACCCGCGGTGGTTCGTTCATGGCGGTGTTCGTCATCGGCATGGGGATGTTCTCGATCTTCCTGTTCCTGACCTACTACTTCGCGGCCAGCCTCGGCTACTCGCCGATCAAGACCGGTCTGGTCTACCTGCCGATGGTCGCGGCCGTCGTCGCCTCGTCGACCACCATGCCTGTGCTGGTGCTGCCCAGGGTCGGCCCGAAGGCCGTGATCACCGCCGGCTTCCTGGTCGCCGCAGCCGGTATGGCCCTGCTGACCCAGATCGAGTTGGACAGCACCTACGCCGCCCACATCCTGCCCGGCCTGATCCTGCTGGGTCTCGGCATCGGCGCAGTGATGACCACCGCGTTCCAGGGGGCGACCTCAGGCCTGCACCACGAGGACTCGGGTGTCGCCTCGGCGCTGATCAACACCGGTCAGCAAATCGGCGGCTCCATCAGCACGGCACTGCTGACCACCGTCGCCTCGTCGGCCGCGACCGACTACATGACCTCGCACAAGCCCGGCGCGCTGGCCGCGGCGCAGGCCGGGGTCGAGGGCTACACGGCCACCCTGGCGTGGGGGTCCGGGTTCTTCGTGGTCGGCGCGGTGATCGCCGCGATCCTGATCCCGAACCGGGCCCTGGAGCCGTCCGAGGGCGAGCCCGTGATGGCCCACTGAACCTGGATCCACCCCACAGATGCCCTGCCACCTGCGAAGACTGCTGTTCTCAGGAAACGAATCAGCACAGGAAAACAGGGCATCTCCATGCTTCCACCGCGACCGTCTCGACCCGCGCATCCACGACAGGGCGTTCTCCGCGATGGACCTCACCACCCGTCACCCGCGCACCGGAGAACTGCTGTCCACGGCGAAGTTCATGGTGCGCCAGACCCAGCAGGAGACACTCCCAATCCCGCTTTCATCGCCCTGGGCGCCGCCGCGCACCCCGACCGGCCGGTGCGGACCACCGTCGAGGGGTACACGATCGGCTTCTCCAAGCGCTCGTTCCAGACCGCCGTGCGACAGCGATCGCCGTGCGACACCGACAGCCGTGTGACGACAACACCGAATCAGATCGTCTTCATTGAGGAAACGAACATGACCGAAACCGCAGACCGGATCATCGACGCCCTGCGCAGCGGGCACGACCACCTCGCCGCTGTGGTGCACAGACTCACCGCCGCCGATCTCGCCCGCCCGTCCGGCGCGTCGGAGTGGGACGTCTCCCAGGTGCTCAGCCATCTGGGCAGCGGCGCCGAAATAGGCCTGGCCGTACTGGAGAGCGCGACGGGCGGTACGGGTGCCCCCGACGGCGACTTCAACAAGTCGGTGTGGGCCCGCTGGGACGCGATGACCCCGGCCGAGGGCGCCCAGGGCTTCGTCACCGCCAACCAGGCGCTGGTCGAACGCTACGAGGGCCTCGACGCGGGGGCCCGCAGCGACCTCCGGATCGACCTCGGCTTCCTGCCCGCGCCGGTGGACATCGCGACCGCGGCGGGGCTCCGGCTCAGTGAGTTCACCCACCACTCGTGGGACGTCGAGGTGGCCTTCGACCCGTCGACGACCCTGGCGTCCGCCGCGACCGGACCCCTCCTCGACCAGGCCGGCATGATGCTGGGCTTCATCAGCAAGGCGGACGCCCTGGAGAACCGCCCCGTCGCCGTCGCGGTGCACACCACCGCACCCGAGCGCACCTTCGGTCTCTCGGTCGGCGAGACGGTCGCACTCACCGGCGAACCCGAGAACGCCGACGCCGTGCTGACGGCCCCCGCCGAGTGGTGGCTGCGACTCCTCACCGGCCGGCACGCCCCCGCCCACACCCCGCCCTCCGTGACCCTCACCGGCGACACCGTCACCCTCGACGACCTGCGCAGGATTTTCCCCGGGTTCTGAGCCCGGCGGCGAGCCAACGGACACAGGAACACGCCTGCCACAGCCTCGACCATCGACGATCACACTGCGTAGCGGATGATCGCCGATGGCTGCGGCCGTCTTTGCGGGTTGCCGTCACGGCTGCCGTCATCGATCTGGTGAGCGCCGGTCGTGCGGCTCTGCGGGTTGGGGACCGTGTGCTGTTCGAGGGGCGCCCGGTGACGGTCGGCGGCTTCAGCGGCACCCGGGTACGGCTGGTCGACGACGCCGGCGGCGCCCACGTGCTGCTGGCGGCGCATCTGCTACATCGACGTCAGCTTCAGCAACGTCAAGTGAAGGGCTTGAGGTGAATCGCTTCGGCGATCTTGCCCAGCCCCAATACGTCGTCGGGTGAGCGGCGGCGTGACGGGTCAGGTGTCGATCGCGGCGCCTGCAGTCAGCCCTTTGTCGTCCGGACGGTCGGGCGACTCTCAACTGAAAGGAATTACCCATGACGGAACCGCCGGACAACGAAAGCGTGGGCCAAACCCCGAACAGGAACGCTGTAAAGAGGGACTGGCCGTCGCGCGCTAGGGAACTCGCGGCCGCATCGATCGCGGCGGGGGAGCCAGACGCGTGGTTCGACCAGCTGTACGCCGAAAGTGCTGCGGGTGAAGTGACGCCGCCGTGGGGTCGCAACACGCCGATGCCGCAGCTGACCGCCTGGATCGACAGCGAGCAGCCGTCCCCGAGCCGCGCCGTCGTCGTCGGCTGCGGTCTCGGCGCGGACGCGGAGTACCTAGCCATGCTCGGTTTCGACGTCACGGGCTTCGACCTATCGCCGCACGCCGTGACATTGGCCCAGCAGCGGAACCCGGACACCGTGGTCAAGTACCGCGTCGCCGACGCCACCGACCTCCCGCATGACCTGATCGGAGCCTTCGACCTGGTCGTCGAGATCTTCACGCTTCAGGCCGTGCCGAACCCACCCCGCACCGCCATCGCCGATGGGATCGCCACCCTGGTCGCACCAAACGGCACCCTGGTCGTGATTGACCGCAGGGACACCGGCGACCCCACAGGTCCGCCGTTCCAGATCACCGCCGCCGACCTGGCCCGGCTTGAGGCTAGTGGCCTTATCCGGGCGCACCTCGAGGTTGACGACGGACTGTGGGTGGCTACATTCCACAGGCCCGCTCCGGATGGGGACAGCTGAACCCATCCACATCCGACTAAGACCGTGTCCTATGTGGTGAGGCGGACCAGTCGCTTGTAGCAGCACAAGGTCGCGGCGAGGCCGAGAAAGGCCAGGTAGTTGCGGGGGTGGCGTTCGTAACGGGGGTTGAGTCGGCGGTAGCCGGACAGCCACGAAATCGTCCGCTCGATCACCCACCTGCGGCGACCCAAGCGTTCGCTGGACTCGATGCCTTTGCGGGCGATGCGCACGCCGATGCGCTTGCCTCGTAGCCATTTGCGCAGGTGGGGGATGTCATACGCCTTGTCGGCGTGCAGGCGTTGGGGCTTGAAGTGCCGGCCGCGGTGGGGGTCGTGTCTCGTTGGGTGCGGTTCCTTTCAAGTGACGGTCGCGATCAAGTTGTGGGGTCATAGTTCCGCTGGTGAGTGGGTCAGACGTCATGCTGGACAACCATGCGGCGGGGAACCGTGCTTCGTCGGGATACTGGGCTGGTGAGAGACGCCATGGCTGAGTACGAAGCGGACACTGAACAGTTGATGCGAAGGGTCTACCTCGGCGTGCGCGAGGACAGCCTTGACCCACAGGACGTCGTCGCCCTCGCCTGCGAACTGCTCGACTGGTTCCATCACACCGACGCCATCCTGGAGGTCGTCGAGCGGAACCCGGCCGAGGTGCCGCAGGCGGAGATGACCGTCCTGGCCCGGCGCATCCTGGACGACGTGGGCTTCGATCCCGGCTTCGACCTCGCCCCCGAACGTTTGGAGACGCTGCGCGCCGCACTGCGAGTCGTAGCCCGCGACCTGCCCACGCGTGGGATCGAAGGCGAACCGGAGGTCGAGATCCTGGAGGACTGCTTTCCGGTGGGAGCCGGTGTCCGTCTTGCCGACGGCGAACGGCTCAACTGGGACGGCCCCATCCTGCCGAACATGTGCGACGACCCAGCCATGGCATTGACCAGCCTGGCGATCCTGATCCAGGAGAGCCTGCTCGAATGGACCTGGCAGGTCTGGCCGGTGTGCCCCGGGCATGACCTCGGCGTCCACGCCTCGGAACGTGATCGCGAGGTTGCGTGGTGGTGCGCGGGCGATGGCGGACACATGCTGGCGCCGGTCGGCGAACTCGCGCGCGCTCTCGGCCGCCGTCGCCCCAAGTAGGGTCGGCGGCGGAGTGCAGTTCGTTTCGAACGACCGCCGTGATCAGGCGGTGAGGCTGTAGTTCTGCTGGTCGGGGCTGGGGTAGAGGCGTTGATGTTCGCGGGCCGTGTGGAAGATCCAGTAGTCCTCGAAGTCGCCGTTCGTTATCAGTGCGCGGAGTCGGAGGACGGCTTCGGCGCCGTCGAGTCCCCATCTGTCCGCGTACTCGTTGAAGTGCTCAGCCAAGTACAGATAAACGTGCTCAGCTCTCAGGCCACTTCGGTCTCGCGCTCGATGGCGGCGAGGCGGT
>NZ_JBIWGK010000032.1:0-48215 GCF_044763565.1 Streptomyces sp. NPDC096013
TCGACGTCCTGTGGGCGATGCTGCGTGACAAAAGGCTGTTCACCTCCGCCCCGCCCGTCACGCAAGCAGCTTGACACGATCATTGAGATTCCTCCGGGTCATCGGTGCGCAGCCAGCGCGGAAGGAGGGCCTGAACCTGCGCAAGGGCCATGACCCGGGCGAACCCCCCGGCAACCGCCAGGGCTGTGACAACCCACGGCCACGTCGTGGGGATGTCGGCCGCATCGGCGATCGCCGGGAGCGCGACGGCCAGGGCAACAGCCGTCTGCAAGACCGTGCGCAGCGCCCGCTTGGTGTCGGTGTTCACCGCTGCCCCCGCTCAGACGTTCGGCACGCGGAGCTCGTCCCACGTGCTCCGGCCGGGCGGCCACTTCGCCTCAGCGCCGCTGAACCCGCACTTGCGCTGCCATGCCTCGTAGGAGTCGACGTCGGCCTGCCCGAGCACAGGGCCGGGGCCGACCTTGTACCGGCCGCACCCCTCCGCGACGAGCCGCTCCCCCATGGCGGTGAAGATCGGCGACCGCTTGCCGAGCGCCGGCCGCGTCCCGTTCAGGAAGAACGCCGCGCCGGGGTACGGCTCGGTCGTCGGCTTGCCCGGCGCGGTGCCGGTGGCGCGGGCGACGATCCCGGGGAACACCACATCGTGGAACTGCTTCACGCGGGCATCCCCCGGGCACGCGTGGGCGTCGGGGTTCCACGCCGCGAACTGGCGGTGGTAGCCGAACCCGGGATCGTTTGGCGAGCGGCACACACGGAGCGGGATGTCGTGCTTCTGGTGCAGCCAGACACCGAGCCGGATCAGCGTCTCGACCTGCTGGGCCGTCCACGGGTCCGACGCCTTCAGGTTGGACGCCGATTCCAGGGAAACAGCGCCGGTACCGTCAGCCCGCCGGTTCGCCGCCGCGTTCGCGTCCGCTCGGGTCTGCGTGCCGATGTACTGGCCGAGCGAGCCGTCGTAGCCGAGGCCGAAATGGCTCTCCAGGTTGGTCGTGCGCCAGTACTCGTAGGTCCGCTCGGGCGTCCACGGGGCGACGATGCTGTGCACGATGAACTGCGTCGGCCGGATCGCCGGCTGGTCATCCGACTCCGGCTGGAGCTCCATCTTCTTGGCGAACGGGCACCAGGCCACCGTCAGTTCCCCCTTGCGGTCAGAAGTCCATGAATGTGCGCGGCCAGCGCCGGGTTCGGTGCGGAGGCGGACGGGAGCGTGGGGACGGCCGCGGCCTGCGGGCTCATGAGCCTTCCTCCAGTGACGCCGGGCCGGTGTAGCCGGACATGCGCCGCGCTGTCGCGTCGGGCGCGCCGAGCGCGATGAGCGCCGTGTAGTCGTCCCGGGCCTGCTGCGCTTCGGCAGCGGCCTGCTCGGCGCGGTGGGTGGCAGTGTGGGCCGTCAGCTCGTCGAGCCGCGCCTGGTACTCCTGCTGCGTCACCAGGCGTCCGGGCCGGGACAGCAGCGGTGCCTCCTCGTCGGTGGTCTCGATCAGGCCGGCCGAGCCGTCGTCGTAGACAACCCAGTACGTGGAGGTCGTCTCTGCGCCGACAGCGCCGTAGGCAGGCGTCAGCATGGGCAGGGCTCCTTAGAGGCTGATCAGCAGGGCCCGGATGAACACCAGGATCCTGTGGAAGGTGGCGCCGTTGGTGCCGCGGCCCACGCCGACGTCGACCGTGAGCGTCGTGGATGCGCCGGGCGCCAGCAGGCCCGGGTTCGGCAGCACCTTCGTGCTCTGCGTGTGCACGTCGGCATCCGTGGTCGTGCCACGGTTGCGGTAGTAGTACATCTCGTCGCCGAGGTAGCCGGACGCTGCGCCGCCGCCTGGGGGGAGGTCGAAGTAGACGTCGACTTCCCGCTCGACGACGACCAGCGCGGGCCGGCAGGGGTCCGGATTGGTGATCGTCCGGGAGAACCTGTCGGCGAGCTGGTCGGCCGCGGCGGGCACGATGATGTCCGGATAGTCCCGCGTTTCGCTGTACGACGTCATGGAGGACTGGCCCCGCGGCTCGCCGCGGAGGATCCCGTCGTCCCCGCAGACGATCACGCCGCCGCTCGTGTCCGGGTCACACGCGTAGGGCCAGGCGCCGACTGCCACGGCGAGCGGGGAGGCGTCAGTGCCGTCACCGCTCAGGCCGCATCCGGTGACCGGGGGCTTGGCGCTGATGACGTACGGGCCCGTTGTACTGCCGTTGCCGTCGACCTGCACGCCGCTGCCGGCGGTCACCGTGCAGGCACACCGGCGGCTGCATCCGCATCCGGACAAGGCCACTCCCAAATGGAGAGATCTCGCCCGGCCCACAACCAGCAGCTACCCGGAGTCTAGCTTTCGCCCACGACAGGCAGGTGGATGTGCGGGCCGGTGTATCCGGACAGACGGCGTGCGGTCTCCTCCGTCAGCCCGAGGAGGGTGAGCGCGGTGAAGTCTCCGTGCGCCCGTCGCTGCTCGGCGGCCTCCAGGTCGGCGACGGCCTTCGCCGCCTGCTCCTCCAGGGCGGCGACCTTCGCCTGGTACACCTCCTCGGTCACCATCGTGCCGGGGCGTGGCAGCTCCGGCACGGCCCCGGCTGTGACCTCGATCCGGCCGGCCGTGCCGTCCTCGTAGATGACGTAGGAGACGACCGATGTCTCCTCGGCCGGGGGAAACACTTCGAGCATGATCTTGACCTCACAGGCTGATCATCAGGCAGCGGATGATGGCGTTGATCCCCGTGTAGACGGCGTTGCCGGAGCCGCGCCCGACCGTCGCGTCGAAGCTGACCGTCAGGGTGGCGCCCGCGGGGACGGTGCCGCCCGCGAGCACCTTCGTGGCCTGCGCGTGCGCGCTGCTGATGGTGCCCGTTCCGCTGTTGCGGGTGTAGTACATCTCGTCACCGTCGAAGCCCGTCGCCGCTCCGGCACCGGCGGGCAGAGTCACGAAGACGTCCACCTCACGCTCCACGACCACGAACGCCGGGCGGCAGGTGTCGGGATTGGTGACCGTGGTGGCAAACGTGTCCGCGCGGTGGATGGCACTGGCGGGCACCGGCCGGTTGTTGTAGGTGCGGCTCTCCACGTACCGGGTCATGGAGACCTTGCCGCGCGGCTCCGAGCGCAGCACGCCGTCGCTGTCGCAGGCGACGACGCCGCCGAAGTCGTCCACGCTGCACGCATACGGCCACTCCCCCGTGCTGGCGGTGACCGGTGCGCTCGCGGAGCCGTCCCCGGTGATGCCGCACCCGGCACTGACCGTGGCCGCTCCGGTGGGCACGAACAGGCCGCCGTCCGGCCCCACGGCGATGTTGTTGCCGCTCCGGTCGGACAGGTGCGCCGCCACGACGCCGGTCGATGAGTCGTAGCTGATGCCGTCCCCGGCCACGATGCACGGACGGACGTCCTCACAGCCGATCTCGGCTGAGACCACATAGGGGTTGAGGGTGCTGCCCGCGCCCGTCACCTCGGCGTTCTCGCCCGCGATGACGACGCAGTTGCAGCCGTCACCGCCACACTGACACCTGGCCAAGTCACCCCGCCCTTCGGTGTTCTTGGCCCGGCCCACAACCAGCGGCTGAGCGTCAGTGTACGGATCAGCTGTACAACTCCACGATCACAACACCGCTGCCGCCCACAGATCCCTGGACGGACCCGCCGTAGGACAGGCCGCCGCCGGCGCCACCGCCGTAGCCGCGCGCCGGGCTACCGCCGCCCTCACTCGCCCGCGGGTAGCCGCCGTGCCCGAGGAAACTCTCACCGCCAGCTCCGGACAGGCCGTTGGTGCCGTTGAGACGGATCGCACCGCCGCCTGCGCCGCCGCCCTGCACGAACTGGCCGCGCCCGGCGAGCGGAGCCGGAACACCCGAGGAAGCATCCGCCGCCGTGCCGGACGTCTGGAACGCGCCGCCGCCGTCCCCGCCGCTCGCCTGCACGAACCCGCCGAAGCTGCTGGAGCCGCCCGTGCCGCCGCCCTGCGTCGTCGTCCCTGCCGCACCGCCCGCGCCGACCACGATCGTCTCCACCGCACCCAGGGAGGAGACTGAGATCAGCGACTCCGAGTAGCCGCCTCCGGCGCCCCCCGGCCGCACGATGCACGGATTGGCCGCCGCGTTCGCACCGGCCGAACCCCCGCCGCCGCCCTGCACCTTCACCCGCACGCGGGCCAGCCACGGATAGTCGGCCTTCTTGAACTGGTGGGTTCCCGCGTCGTTGAAGAGCACGACCTGACGCAGTCCCATCGAGCCGCGTTTGAGGGAGAGTTCACCGGTGTCCTCATCCACCGTGAAGTAGTTGCCGTCCACGCAGGCACGCGCCATGAGAGGCCCCTCCCGGGGTATCGCACATGCCCGGCCCACAACCAGCGGCTCCCAGCAGAGGTTAGCTGGCCGGTTGGCCGCTCGCGGTGAGGTGCACCTGCACCCCGGCACCTGCCGGTATCGCCGGCAGCAGGCCCAGGCCCAGGAGCGGCTGCGTCCGCCACACGCGGACCGTCGCGCTCGAGGAAGTGACCTCCTCCAGGGTCACTATCACCGTGTGGTCGTCCTGCGGGTGAGGGTCCACGGGCAGGGCACTGATCACCGGCGGTGCCGCGAACGGGACGCCGTACGTCCACAAGGCGCGGCCGTCCTCTTCGGTGGTGAGGACGGCGCCGACCGGGGGCGCCCCGGGCGGGCCCTGCTCGCCGCGCTCCCCCGGCGCCCCGGGCGGCCCGGGCTCTCCCTGCGGGCCCTGCTCGCCGCGCTCGCCCTGCTGCCCGCGCCTGCCGGGCTTCCTCGACAGCGTCCGCGACTGGCGGTCCAGGTCACGCAGGACACCACCCATCGGGTCCAGGGTGCGCCGCGCCGCAGATCCTCGTACCGCCATCAGTTCTCCAGTTCGCTGCTCAGGGGCGCGAGCGTGACCTGCACGCTCTCACCGTCGCCGTCCTCGGACACCTTCAGGCCGCCGATCTTCAGCCGCTGCCGCAGCGGCCGGCACGTCACCTGAGTCGCCACATCAACACACCAACCCGGGACGAGTCGGGCCACGTCGACGGCGGCCTCTGGGGAGAGGGTCACCTCGTCGGAGCTGAGGAACACCGGCACCGGGAAGGCGGCGGCGCGCTTGGACCGTGCTGCCGATTCCGCGGAGGCGCCCGTCGTCACCGAGGTCTCCTCCGCGCTGCGCTCCAGCAGTCCGTAATAGGCGTCCGTACCGCCCGAGACGCCCTTGACGTCGCTGTCCTCGTCGCCGTGCACGATGTAGCGCGTGGCGAGCGCGGCGCCGTCCTCGGCGACGATCAGGCCCTCGGGGAAGTCCACGTCGGTGAGGGTGCCGACGCTCGCGTCCCAGTTCTCCGGCATGAGGACGATCGTGGAGCCGATGGCGGTGAAGTCCAGGCCGGTGTCCGCGAGGTCGCGCAGGTGGTCGCCGGTCTGACCGATGTCCTCGGTGTACTGCCGGCCGCCCTCCACACCGGACTCGCCGAGGATGTCCACGGTGTGGCCCGGGTCGTCCGGTGCGAACGCGTCCTCGATCAGCCAGTTCGCGATGTCGGTGAGGTCGGAGCCGTCGAACACGATCGACTGATGGGGCACGCGCCGGTCAAGCCACACCAGGATGTCCGACGCCCACAGCTCCACCTTGCCGAAGGACCACTCGGCCTGAATGATTGGTCCCTCCCACACGGTGACACCCTCCCGGGCGAGAACCAGCTTGTGTCTCCACGTGCGCACCGTGCCGAGCTGGGCGCAGCAGTCCCCGTCCGGGGTGATCACGACGTGCGCCGTGCTCACGTCGTCCAGGACTCTCGTCCACTCGACGGACACCAACGTGTCCGCCGATGTCACCACCGCCCCGCCACGGTCCACGATGTAGGCGGAGTGGACGCCGCACCCTGCTGAAGACAACGGGCCCCCTGTGGGAGAAGGAGGCCCGGCCCAGAACCAGCGGCGCCTGTCCAGGCTAAAGGCTGAGACGTCAGACACCTCGACCAACTGCTCGGGCGCCTCGCTCGTTGCGCTTCGCAGCCTGTCACCTGATCAGGAACCAGTTCGAAGAAGCTCAATGGCCCTGGGAGGCAGGTGCGGACAACGTTTCCTTTGGCGGCCCGTCGGTTACAGCCGACCAAGCGTTCCTACAATAGCCTTGTGATTTTCCGACGCGAAACGCTACTGGCCTCGCTGATTGCCGCGACAAGTCTGTTTACGATGTCAGCATGCGACCACTCGCCATCCGTCGCTGTTCCCACTCCCGATTCCAAAGCTGCGGGATACTGCGCGAAATTACACCAAAAACTGCCCGCGAAGCTGGACGGAATCTCCCGTCGAGACCCCAAGCCATCGTCCAAAATGACAGCTGAATGGGGAAAACTCGTCGTCCTGCGATGTGGAGTGGACCGCCCGGCAGAGGATTTGGACGGTAACGCTGACGGTGGAGACATCGGCGGTGTTTCGTGGTCGTATGCATCACTTTCCGATGGCAGTTCCCGCATGACGACGACATTGCGGAAAGTGTATGTTGAGGTAACTCTCCGCGGGAAATATGCTCGCGATGCTGGCGTTTTGACGGACTTGGCGCCTGCCATTAAGCATACGATTCCAGTAGGGATTGCCTGATCGGAAGCGGGAAAGCTAAAATCGGTGCGCGATCGAGGGAAAGAGGTTGTCCCGTACCCGGTGTGACGGCTGGTCGTCCAACGAAGCAACCGCCGATCGAAAGCTCGCAACGGTTGACCGATCGCTGCTACCGAGAGTCACGGTCCCGCAGGGCGCTGACGCCGTTGGCATCGGCGGAATGTTGACCGGTATGAGCCTGGCGGCGTGCACCACGAAGCCCCGGGACCGTGTGGATAATGCCTTCCGTGACTTCAGACATAGCCCGCCCAAGATGGTGGTCCGCGTTGCGAGGTTTCTTGATCTTCTTCGTGGCTGGCGGACTTGGCGACCTCGCCTTCAGGGTGATGATGCATCGCCCGGTTGGCGGGATGGCGTGGGGCTGGCTGCTGTTCGGGGCGATCGTGTGCGCGACGCTCTGCGCACTGTCCCCGGGGCGACGGCGCCGCTGAGTTCCTCGCAAGCGAGCGAAGGCGTCAGGCCCCTCCGGGGAGAGGGCGCATGGGCAGACAATTCCGGCATCGTGCCCCGCAGGCCGTTGCCAGCCGACGGGCACGTCACCGGGCCTGCGCGCATCAAGAACCAGGCTGAGGGCGTCCTTACGGTGCCGCGATCGGCCGTCGGCCGGACCATCACAGCGCTGTGGAAACCGCAGCTCGGAGGCCGTCTCCCCGGTGTCGGGAAGGCGGCCTCCGGGATTGTCCGGAGTGATTCAAGGGGCTCGCCTGACAACTTCCCGGCCCTGACGATCGAGCAGGGATCCGGAATTCCGGAGCCCGTCCCTCTCTCACGTAACGGAGTCCTCCCATGGCCTCTCGCCTGTTGCAGCGCGTGGGCACGTCCCTCGCCGTCCCCGCTCTCGTGGTCGGCGCGTTCGCGCTGGCCGACCCTTCGCATGCGCACTCGACGTCCTCGAAGGTGTCCAGCACTCTCAACCTGAGCCCTAAGGCCACCGAACTCTCGGCCTCGACCTGGTACCTCGCCCACTGGGACGTCGACGCCAGCGGCGAGGGCTACGCACACACGGTCAACCAACTGCGGAACATCATCGACGCGCACGGCGGTCACCGGCAGAACGTCCAGCGGGGCAGCCGGAACCTCGCCGTCGACGTCACCCCGGGCGCCAACGCGGACCACGCGTACATCGACCTCACCGTGACGACAGCCGGTGCGACCGTCCACCTGATCCTCAGAGTCAGCGACATGTACGTCGTCGGGTGGCACTTCTATGCGCCCCAGTACGGCAACATATACATCCCGCTCAGCCGCGACCACCCCGAGGACATACCCGCCGCCGTCCTGAGCCCCACGCAGAACGGGTTCGGGCAGTACGGCGACATGAACGGCCACGAGAACTACAACGACCTCGCCAGATCGGCCAACACATCGCTGGAGGACCTCAGCCTGAGCCACCAGAACCTCCGGCAGGCCATCTTCGACCTGCGGCAGAACCCGCAGAGCCAGTCGGCGAACTACATGAGGACCAAGTCGGTCGGCATCCTCCGCCTGATCATGGCCATCTCCGAGGGCACCCGCTTCCGCCCGATCGCCGCCGACCTCGGCCATCAGCTCACCACCGGCGGCCAGACCCACATGGCCCGCTACATCGAGCTGATCCGCAACTGGCGCGACATCAGCCGCGTCTTCACCAACCCCGGCGGCGCCCTCAACTGGGTCCACACGGCCGGCTGGGGCGACATCCGCGACCGCTCCGCCGCTGCCGCCGTCCTGATGGTCGCGCTCGCCGCCCGACCCGTTTCCAACATCAAGGACGAACTGTGAGGCCCACGGCCCGCCGCCGTCGCCACCCTCTCCCTTCGCACCGGGCTCGCCCCTCACCTCAGCGCCCACCGCAGGCGCCGTGAGCGGCATCAACCTCGCCCGGGTCATCGACAGCCCACTCGCGGCCCCGTCCTCCCCGCACCCGCCGCAGCGGGTCTCGGGGAGGACGGGGCCTGCTCGTCAGCCAGCCAAAACGATCGGACGGTTAGATGCCCGCCGCGGTCAGTAGCCGCGGCCGGTGACCCCGATCGTCAGGCGCGCGTCGTCGGCCGGCGGCAGGATCGCATCGGTTTCCAGGCAGACGCAGAGGCTGGCGCAGTCGATCGTGGGCCATGTGGGCGGGGCGCCGCCTGCTCCCCACACGCTCGTGCTCGTCTCGCAGTTGCCGCCGCATTCCACGGTGGCACGGCCGATCTGTCCGTCCAGGACGAGCGTCCCCCCGGCGGGCACGAAGCTGACTTCGAACACGGCCAGCGGGTCGCAGCGCTTGCGATCCGCGATCTCCGCGCACGACAAACCCCCGTCCTGCTCCGCCCGCTCGTAGAAGGAGACCGTCAGCCGCCGCAGGTCCTTATTCCCGGCGAAGACCGAGATCACAGGCATGTCTGTGCCCCACGCCGGACGGTTGGACAGGTCCAGTTCGTAGCATTCCCGGTTGGTGGCCATCGCCTCGCAGAAGCAGGAGGACGGCACGCCCGGCTGCGGGGGCGCCGGCGGAGTGCAGAACGGGTCCGCGCACGCGGCGGCCACGTCCGGGCAACCGGCGAGCCGGCACGGCCCGTCAGCGCACTCACCCGAAGCACCCTGGCCGGTGTGCAGGCACCACGTGATGCACTCCGTGTTGTCGTCGGCCGGCAAGTGGACGTCCAGCAGCGGAATCTCGTCCGTCCACGCCCACGGGGTGGCGGCCACGAGCACGAACTCCACGGTGATGATGTCGGATCCGGCGGAACACTGCCCGGTGCTGCATGAGCCGTCGCCGTGGCGGGCGGTGACGGTCGGCCCGTCCACGAGGGCCACCCTCCGGTAGGTGCGGCGGTGCTGCCGGGTGAAGTCGGCCGCCGTCTCCTCCTGGCCGGGACAGCAGTTGAACATGCTCACGCAGTCCCCGCCGCACGCGCTGCCGGTGCAGCCCTGCAACGCCTCGGCAAGCCAGTGCAGTCCGTACTCCACCGCGCAGCACGTGGCACCGAGGAGGATGCCGGTCACGGTGATCGTGCGCGGCTGCACCCGGGCCGGGCCGAGCGCGCCCCCGCCGGCGACCGCGTTCGTCACCGCCCGCTGCACCGGGTAGTCGTCGATCCCCTCGAAGGACAGCGGCAGGAACCCGGCGAAGTCCGCGCTCTCGGGGACGTCCGGGTCATACCAGGGCGCGGGGCTGTCCGCATCGTCCGGTGTCGTGTAGGGCAGTTGGTCGAAGACCTCGTTCGTCAGGGTGTCGCAGCCGCAGATGGCCGACCCGGAGTCCAGCGGAGAGCCGACCGACTCCAGATAGGCCCGCAGGCGGGCAGTGTTGATCACTTCCACGCCACCGACCGCGAGGTAATCCGTGAGCACCTGCATACCCCCGTGAGGACAGCGCCCGGCCCACAACCAGCGGCGGCCATCAGCTTACGGCCGCCCCCGCCAGCTCACATGCCGTACGTCAGCGCCATGCGGTGCATGACGCGGGCCGCGGTCGCCTCGGCGTCGCCGACCTCCGCGAGGTGGAACACCGGCGCGATGGTCACCCCGCCGCCGCTGCTGGACGCCGGGGAACCGTCACCGCCAAGCAGCTCTGTCAGACCGGACTGTGCGGCGAGCTGCCGGGCCCGCTTCGGCTTCGTCAGCGGGATGATCACCTCGGGGCCGGCCTCGCCCACCAGGGCGTGGGTCGGACCGAACACCAACCCGCCGTCCGCGAACGGCAGGTACTTGCGGACCGCGCTCGGCAGGCCGCTCTTGATGCTGGACATGATCCGGGAACCAATGGAGCCCAGCGCGCCCGCGATCCTCCCCGGCAGTCCGCTGAACAGGCCGACGATCCCGGAGATCAGCGAGGAGACGGCGCTGCGCGCGCTGCCCGCTGCGGAGGAGAAGACACCGGCGAGGCGGGAGCCGAGCCCGGACAGGGCAGAGGTGATCCGGTCCGGCAGCCCGGCGAAGAAGGAGCTGACCGAGGAGCCGAAGGAGCGGGCCGCGCCGAGCGCACTGGATCCGGCCGAGCGGAACAGCGCCGCCAGTCGGCCGGGCAGCGCGGTGAGGACGCCCAGGATGCGGCCCGGCAGCTGCGCGAAGAAGGAGGCCGCGGAGGAGATGAACGAGGAGATCGCGGCGCGCGAGGAGGTGAACGCGGAGCTGAACGCGGACAAGAGCAGCGAGCCGAGCGCGGACAGCGCAGCCCAGATACGGCCGGGCAGTGCGGTGAAGAGGAACACAATCGCGGCGATCTCTGTCAGCAGCGCGATCCCGACGGCGGCGGCGGCCTGCACGAACAGGGTGACGAGGAGGCCGGGCAGCGCCGCCAGACCCGACATGATCATGCCGGGCAGAGCGGTGAAGAACCCGACGACGGCCTGAAAGCCGCCGGTCAGCGCGGTCGTCACGGTGGTGACGAGCGTCGAGAAGAACGTCGAGATCATCGAGCCGAGCGCGGTGATCCCCGACACGATCAGCGACGGCAGATCCGTGATGAACGTGACAACGGCCGTGACCGCGGTGATCAAACCGGTCAGGACACTGACGACGTTCTCGATGACCGGCACGACGACGCTGATCGCGACCCACGCCTCGAACCCTGCCTCCAGCTGGAGGACCGGCGCGAGGAGGTTCACCACCGTCACCAGCAGCGGCGCCAGGGCGGCGATGAGGTTCGCGATCGGCGGCAGGATCGGCAGCAGGGCCTGCAACATCGCTGAGAAGGCATCGACCAGCTGCGGCAGGACGGGCAGCAGAGCGTCCGTGAACGCGGACACCAGCGGGACCAGGGCGACCGAGACCTGAGCGAGGACGGCGGCGACCTGCGCCAGGACGGGAGCAAGGACCTGGAACATCTGCGCGACCGCCTGCCCGACCCCGGCCACGAGCGGGGTCAGCGCGGTGACCAGGGTGACGAACGCCTGCGACAGCGGCGGCAGCACGGGCATGAGCGCATCCACGAGCGCCGAGATGATCGGCGTGAACAACGTCGCTAAGTTCTCCAGGACAGGGGCGAGGGCCTGGGCCAGGACGGCGACGAGCTGCCCGGCGAGCGGCAGCAGCGGGGCCAGGCCCTCCAGGACGGAAGCGATCGCCGCACCGACGGGCCCCAGGCTCGGGCCGATGGCGGCGAGCCCGTCGGCAAGCGCGGACGCGACGGTCTGAAGGCTGGGCGCGATGGCGGCCAGGGCAGGGCCGAGCGCGTTGATCACACCTGTGATCGCGGGGCCCAGGGTCGCGAAGACCGGTGCGAGCGCGGGCGCGATCTGTCCGAGCTGGGTGACGAGCGCCGACAGGATCGGCCCGAGCTGCGCGGCGATCGTCGAGATCGTCGCGAAGACGTTGCCGACCGCCGACTGCCCCGACGCGGTCTTCAGGAACGCGGCAACCTGCCCGGTGATGTTCTGGAGGTTGGCGAGGAACCCGCCGCCGGCACCGGAGGCGGATGAGAAGACGCTCGCCAGGATCGATCCGACGTTCTGGGCGATCCCGCCGAGCTGCTGGAACACCGTGAGCGCGTCGTTGATCCATTTCAGCCCGTCGCCCGCGCTGGTGGCCCGCTCCAAGAATGCGGCCAGCTTGTTGACCACGCCGCCGATCACGTTTCCGAGGCCGCTGAAGGAGGGCAGCGTCGACGACGTGAACCTGGCGATGGCGGTCAGCAGCCGGTCGATGTTCTCGGACCTAATCCCCGCGATCTGGGTCCTGAGCGTTGTGAACACGCCGCTGACGAGCTGCACCGATGCCGACGACTTCACGAACCCCAGCACCGCCGCGGCGAGACGGCCGAACTCGCCGGACACCGCCGTCATCCCGGTCTTGAGCGGCCCCTTCAGTGCGTCCGCAGCCGCCGCTATCTGGCCCTTCAGCGGCTCGAAGAACGCGCCCTGCACGCTCGCCTTCAGCGCATCGAACGCAGGCTTGAGGCCCCGCACTTCCTTCGCGGCTGCCTGAGCCGCCGGAGACAAGCCCGCCAGGGCGGTCTCGAACTGCTTCGCGTCGCCGGTCAGCGCCGTCGAGAAGGCCTCGCCCACACCGTCCAAGGCGAGCTTCAGCGTGCCGATGGCCGCCTGGACGCCGAGGAACGCCGCCGGGGCCCGGGGCCGCAGCCGCGATCCCCACCGCCGGGGCGAGCGCGGCCGTCAGCGTGATGACACCTTGCGCGGCGCCCGCCGCGGCGATCCCGAGCGCCCCGAACCGCAGCGCCGAGGTGAGCGTCGTACCGAGACGCCCGGCCACCCCGGACAGCCCGGCCAGGGCCCGCGTGAACCGGTTGTTGTCGACGTCGACGTTCGCGTTGACCGTGACGTCCGGCGGGCGGTGCGCGCGGATCCGGGCGTCGAAGCCGTCCAGGTCCGGGATGACCCGGATTGCGATCTCTTCCCCGGCGAGCAGAGCACGGAGGCGCTCCATGAACCCGGTCAGGTCGGGGGCGACCGGGACGTTGATCGAGTCGAGGGAGCGCAGCCCGTTGAGGAGGCGCGCGTCGAACCGCCGCAGGTCCGGGTCCACCCGGACGGTGACCGCAGCGGCGTCCAGGCCGCGCTGAATGTTGCGGCGGATCTGCGCGCCGAGATCGCGAGTTGCGCGATTGAGAGCGCGCTGAATGCGGATGCCGAGGTCACGCGCGTCGGCGACGGCTCCGCTGTCGTCCAGATCAATCCGGATGACTGCGCGGCCGTAGTCCTCGTCCTCGCCGGCCACCGGGCAACCCCGCTTTCGCGTGTGGTTGCCCGGCCCAGAACCAGCGGCTACAGCAGGCGCCTACGGGCCCGCGTGATCTTCAGACTATCCGCCTACCTGCGGCCCTGCGTCCGCGCTTCCTCCGCCGCGGCCTGCGCCATCAGCGCACGCGCCGCACTCGGGTCGATGCGGGCTGCACTGCGCGGCCGCCCACCTCCACCTGGTCGACGGGCACCCTTCGGCGGGGCATACAGCTGGGCCCTGTTCCGCTGCCGGGCGGCATCGTCCTCAGCTGCCATGTCCATGCACGCCTCAGCGGCGTTCAGGAGCCGTCTCAGCGGCCAGGTGTGCGGGTCGACGCCCTGGAGGGCGAGACTCCCGTCCCACGCCTCCCAGCCTGCCGCGATGGAGTCGAGGAGGCGGAAGACGACGTAGTAGGGCGGTTACCACCGCCCCCATACAGCTCGACCACCCATTCCAGGAGCTCGACGATCACGCGGGTCGGCAGGCGGAGCCCGTCGACCACGCGGGCGCCCTCGTGCTCGGCCGCGAACTCCTCGGCCTCGTCGAGGTCGTGGAACGTCTGAAGCGTCTCCCCGTCCTTGACGACGTTCAGCTGCAGGAAGAGGTCCGCCGACTCCTCCAGCATCTGGCGGGCGAGGAACAGGCGCAGCGCACGGGCGGTACGGCGGACGTCCTTCGGGTCGGCGTCGGTGAGGTTGCCGAGGTCGACACCCTTCGCCTTCTGTGCATCGCGCAGCTCGGCGTAGGCGTCCATAAACTCGTCGCCCATGACCTCGGGTTGGAACTCCAGCTCGGTCCCGCCGATGTCGGCGACGTGCGGCTGAGTGTTGAGGGCAAAGGATCTACGCACAGGTCTTCCCTGTCTCCCGCTCCTCGCCCGGCCCAAAACCAGCGACGCACCACAGAGAGTAGCCGCACACCTGGGCTGGTCAGGTAGGTCTCGTGGTCGGAGACATCGCACACCGCGCCCCGCGCGGTCGCTTCGGCCATCAAACACCCTTCGACGACACTCGAAACGTTGGTGCCCTCCATTCGGCGACACCTAAGTTGAGGCGTCCTGCAATCCACCGCCGAGCAGCATTCCTTGGCACGCACCATGAGGGGGTACCAGTGCAAAGTAGATTGTCAAAGATCAGGGCGATGTTCGCGGTTGCCGTGGCCACCCTGGCGCTGACCTTCAGCGCCGGCGTCGCATCAGCCGGTACTGAAGGCGCCACCAGTCCCTACGCCTCCCAGGCCAAGCAGGCGGGACTCACCGCCTCTCAGACTTCGGCACTCCAGAACGAAGTGGACCGGTACCTCGCCCAGACAGGCGGAAAGCAAGTGGCCGCCAACGTGATCGACCTGGGCGGCAAGAACCTCATGTTCGTGGCTCTCCCTGGCGAAGCTCACCCCCGCGACATGACCAAGGGGGCGCTGGCAGACCCCTGCGGCTCGACTATCGCCTACGGATACTTCTGCGCCTTCAGCGGCATCAACTTCACGGGCACGTCGATCCCCATGTACAGCTGCGCCCGCTACAGGATCCCGTGGACGGCTGACGGGTCGTGGATCAACAACCAAACCACAGGCACCGTTGCCAACTTCC
This sequence comes from Streptomyces sp. NPDC096013, assembly GCF_044763565.1. Classification (NCBI taxonomy): domain Bacteria; kingdom Bacillati; phylum Actinomycetota; class Actinomycetes; order Kitasatosporales; family Streptomycetaceae; genus Streptomyces; species Streptomyces sp. NPDC096013. Next base: position 14,810 of record NZ_JBIWGK010000032.1, read on the forward strand.
TGGACGACAGTGGCGTCTCGCGCTGGCACGACGCAGGTGCCTTCAGCTGGGACGACGACGCGCCCTGGTACTGGGTCCACTGGGTGAAGAACTGCTGAGTGGCGTCAACGGCGCTGCGAAGAGGGGCGCGGCTGCACATCGGCATCGTCCCTCTTTCTCAGCGCCCCAGGCGCAGGGCCCTCGCCAAGAAGTTGTTGGGGCGTGTGCCGGGATGTCTGGCGTAGGCGGAGTACACCACCTGCCCGTCGACCACGAACCGGAGCACGCCGTTGCGGCGTCGCGGCCTGATCAGGTGCGGCCGGGTGCCGTCCAGCACGTAGCGGACGGCGGGGTGGTCGCACACGATGACGCCTTCCAGGCCGCGCGGCCCTTCCTGCACCTTCCAGCTCACATACCGGCCCATGGACCCGGGCGCTTCTGCCTCGGCGATCCTGGCGACGCGCTCGGTGCGCTGGCTGATGCGCCGGTGGGCGATGCTGCCCCGGGCGCGCAGGAGTCGGGCGAGCCGGCCGGGCTCGATCCGTACCTCAACACTCACAGTCGACCTCCGGGCACTTGCAGCCGGGCAGCGCGATCGTGACGCGCTGCTCGACGCCGACGCAGCCGCCTTGCGGGCCGAGGGTCTGCTGACGGCCGAGGATGTACGGCCGGCCGCGCCGCGGCCCTCGCCCGCCGGTAGCAGCGAGGCAGCAGGTGATCGCGTTGAAGACGGCAACGGCATCGATGTGGGTGATGCGGGCCGCCGCTTCGAGGTCCTCGCACGACGGCGGGCAACCGTCCTCGGTCGGCCCCGGGGCGCACCGCAGCACCGTGACGACGAGTTCAACGGCCGTCGACAGCGGCGGCGTGCAGCCGCGTACGTTCTGCGGCGTCGTGTCCTCGGCGGGGAAGTTCGTCGAGCCGTACATGCGGGACAAGTTGACCGTGAGCTGGCCGCCGACGTCGCCGGTGCACGGGTCGGCGCACTCGTCCCACGCGGGCAGGCCGGGCACGAGGCAGCGCCGGCAGGTCGGACACCCGGGATAGTCCTCCACCTGCGTGGCCATGTCGTCGAGGGTGGCGCACACGCAGGCCAGGAGGTCTGAGGCGGCCTCATGGATCGCGAGCGGAAGGAGCGGCACGGTGGTGGTCCTCTTCTACGGCCAGATCTGGAGACGCGGGCGCTTGAAGTCCGGGTTGTAGACGCGGCTGGGCGAGGTCTGCCGGTAGGGGTTGACGGCCGTCAGCCACATGTCGACCGCGGGGAGGCCGGTCCGCAGCTCCGAGTAGATGACCGTCGGGTCGGCGAACTCCAGGTCGACGCCCTGCCGGGACAGCCGGCTGAGGTTCTTGTTCGTGGCGACCTTGCAGCCGCAGCCGCCCGAGCAGTCCTTGACGAGGTGGCAGACCAGCGCGCTGAACGCGGCGATCGCCGCCTCGTCGAGGGGCAGGCCGATCCGGTAGGTGACGCAGAAGGTGTTCGGGGCTCCGCACGATGCGGCCATGTCCTGGCAGTCGGGCCAGCACCCGCCGTCCGTACGGACCAGGAGGCCGGAGGCGTCGACCCGGTACGCGCCGGTCGGCAGGGTCTCACCGTCGACCTCGACGGCCAGGATGTCGTGCACCGGGCCTTCGAGCCGTACTTCGCACAGTTCGCCGCACGAGCAGTCGGACTGGCATCCGCAGACGCTGGCGTTGCGCCAGGCCCCGTCGCGGCCGAGGTAGGGAATCCACGGCCCGGCCGTGCCCCCGCGCACAGTGAGCGGTTGGGCGTCCAGGCAGCGCTTGCGGCACGGCCGCACCGTGTACGGGCAGGACGGGCCCACGCGGCGGCCGGACAGCGCCCACAGGATGAACGTGGCGACGGCACGCTGCCGGTCGATGGTCTCCTGCGGGACGCTTTCCGGGAGTTGGCAGCAGTCTGGTTCGAACGGCCATGGCTCGCACGGCCCGATGCGCAGCGGCATGTCACCGCCTCCCGCGCTTCTCGTACGGACTCGGCTCCGGGAACGCGCCACGGATGAACCGGCCGACCGCCCCGTTGTGGAAGCTGTCCGGCATCGTCGACAGGAACGGGGACGCGGCCTCGAACTGGGGGCCGCGGCGGGCGACCTTGACGTCCCGCATCGGCGTGCCGGTGACGCCGATGATCACCCCGTACACGGTCCGCTTGTGGACGTCGTGGCCCTGCCCGACCTCCAGCGCGCGCAGCATGCCCTCCTTGTGGACGGGCAGCGGCACATGCAGCTCGAACGAGATCGGGTCCTCGTGGCCGAGGCCGACGAGGAAGGCATGCGTCTCCCTCATCGCGGCCACGTACGCGCTGGAGCGCGTCCCATACTGCGCGAACACCTCCCGCACCGGGCCGCGGTGGAGCACCGGGAACGGGGCGGGCTGCGGGGCCATGACGAAGAAGTCGTCGTTGGCCCACAGGAACGGGTCCGAGACGTCCGGGTGTTCACAGGCGGCGCGCATCGCCGTGGTGGTGTTGACGTAGGCGGGCAGCCCCCGTTGGTGGGTGGGGACGTGGCGGGCGCCGGCCGCCCACCAGGGCCGGTAGCCCACGATCCACACGTGCCGGTGCGGAAGATGGGCCGCCCACGAGCGCAGCGCGTACCGCAGCTGCTCGTTGTGGGACCCCTCCCGCACCGGAACGACAATGTCCGGCAGCTCCATTACGAGGCGAGGGACATCGAGTCGCAGGTCACCGGCGTGTAGTCACACGACGGCACCGGAGGAGCGACCGTCGTCAGGAAGGTCCTGCGGTGACACGAGGCGTCCAGCGGCGTCAGCATCGGGCCCGGGGTGCCGGCCGAGTCGATCGGCTGCACGTCGTACGGGCCCACACCCCACGATCTGCCCGCGCGGGTGGAGCCAGTGATCTGGAGAGTGACCGCCTCCGACCCGATCTCCAGATCACCGATGATCCCGTTGGTGACCCACGGCATCAACCAGTACAGCCACTGCCCTTCGGCGCCGTCCGCACACTCCTCACCCAGTACCTCGGCTCAGAGTTCCAAGGCGAAGCCCGTCGAACACTGGATGGAGCAGGTGTCGAAACCGATCGGAGTGCCGTCGAAGCCGAGATAGACGGGATTGCCCGTGAGGATCTCGATCATCTCCGGGGACACGGAGAACACGTTGAGTTCCAGGTCCAGGCCGTTGAACGTCGGACAGCCCCGTTTGAAGCCGCAGACTTTGCCATTCGCGGCTTTGTACTGGATGTCGTCACCATCGTCCGAATTGACGTTCATGGCCAAGGTGCTGAAACACTCGAAGACGAACCCGTTGTCTTCACCGCAGACAGGGTTACCACACTGGTCGAGGCGCGTGATGCGCATCACATCGGCATTCGCAATTAGTGGACAGGACATGCCCAAGGACTCCTGACGTCTCGCAGAAGTCCGGCCCACAACCAGCGACGAAGCACATTTTAGACGCGCCGCATGCAACTTGGCTTGCGTCAACAGCGTTGATACTTGTGACGGGCAGTCCTGGTGGTGGTGCACCGGAACGTCCCTGCCCGTCACCCCTTACCTGTGAAGGAGAACGGCTGTGGCCGACGCTGCGGCATCCCCTGCGCCGGATGCATGCAAGCCCCGGAAGCGGAGCGCGGACGCTCAACAACTTGAGGCCGACTTCCGAGCGGAGATAGCCCGAAGAGGCGGAACCGTGGAAGGCGACTACGTCGGCGTTGCTAAACCAATCCAGGTGCAGTGCGCCAGCGGTCACGTCAGCTACCCGCAACCAAGGTCCGCGCTGAAGGGACATGGATGCGTGGCCTGCGCCGGTAGGGAGACGGGCAGATCAGAGTCCCGGTTCCGTGAGGCTGTCACGGTCCTGGGCGCTGAGGTCATCGGCCCGTACATCGCGGTCGGCAAACCCATCGTCATTCGCTGTGCGAACGGACATGAATCCCGGCCAATCCCGAAGAACGTGCTGAACGGTCAGGGGGTCTGCGGCATGTGCGCGCGGAACGCCCCGGGCATGACCGAGGCACAGTTCCGCCTGACTGTTGCGGACTTGGGGGGCGAGGTTCTCGGGCCGTTCCTCAACGTGAACACGCCGATCCTGATTCGTTGCCGAAACGGCCACCAGGGTTACCCGCGTCCTGCGGACGTGCAGCGCGGCATCGGCATCTGCAACGCGTGCCACGGCAAGACCTGGGACGTGTTCTATACGGTTGTCGACGACATTCGGGACATCCTGAAGTTCGGCATCACCTCGGGTGACTCCCGGTGGCGACTCAACTGCCACAAGGCGGATGGGTTTGACCGGGTGGTGAGGTTGCACGAGAAGCTGCCGGAGGGGGTGGCAAGGGAGTTGGAGAACCACGTGAGGTTCACTCTCCGAGACGCGGGCGAGCATCCGGTGAGGGGTCGTGAGTACTTCCCCTCCCGGGTGCTGCCGGTCGTCCTGGATGTCGTGGACAACCACCCGGCCGTCGCACGCTAGAGCAGCGGCCGCATCCCGACGAGCAAGCAGCACCCGACCGGAAGCGTCGAACCCGGCGCCCGCCCGACGGCACAGCCGGGCCCCCAGCCTGCCGTGATCAGCCCACCAAGCCGAAACGGCCCGCCAGTTCAGCTGACGGGCCTCCGCGAAAGATCGCGGCTACGGCTCTGCCTTCTCCGCATGGATGCCACGCATGCTCTCGACCAAGATCTTCGCGAGTTCGAGATCTCCGCTTCGTGAACATGTACGCGATGAAGTCCTCTATTTCGAGACCGACTTCGGCGTACTCACTCAGCTCAGCGTCCATCGGCACGGGACGGCCGTGCTTCTCCTCGAACACGTGCCGGGGGCCCTGGTACTTGTTGAGGCCGAGGATCTTCGCGACCTCGGAGCCGCCGATGCCGCTGCGGCGGACCTCTTCCCAACGGCTGCGGTAGTCGGAGTCGTCCAGGTCGCCGGCGGGCAGGATCAGCCGCGCGGTCGGAGCCCCGTATGCGAGGTCATCCGACGAGGTCTCAGCCGGGGTCCACGGTTGTGTAGCCTGTGGGACCAACGTTCCTTCTCCTTCGTGGGTTCGTTCGGGGAATTGAGGCCGTCGAGCTCTAGCCAGCTCGGCGGCCTCGTTGTTTGCGGGCGTCCTCACGACGCCCTCCGGGGCGCGGCCATGGGCGGCTCGTCGTCGAGCCGGGGCACGCCGTTGCTGGGTTGCAGATCCGAGACCGAGCAGCCGATGACGCGCGCCATTGCGCGCAGTCGCTCGCAGTTCGCGTTGCGACGGCCCGCCTCGATGTCACACATCAGCTGGAAGCTGAATCCGCACTGCTCAGCCAGCGCCTTCTGTGTCAGTCCGGCGTTCTCGCGTGCTCGTGTCACCGCCTCCGGCGAGTGATGGAGGGGCGCGCCTTTGCGACGTCGCATGCGGTTGGTGTTCACGTACGCAGTCTATGCGTAGTGTCGCGTAGTGCGAACATTTCGCGCGCAGTTTGCAGTGGGTGTGACCTCAGTCACACGATCACCTGTCAACCTCTGCCATTGCGTGCCACCGTGTAGCGAACTACTGCGTAGTTATGCGAACCTTCACCGCATGAACGCGCAGACACCCGAGCCCCCCGCCGAGGCGGCGCTCATCAAGGAGGCTCTTCGCCGAGCCCGCCTATCAGGGCGGGAAGCGGCGCGACGAGCGGGACTGAGCGAGACCCGCTGGCGGCAGATCGTCAACGGCTACCAGGACGTCGGAGGCGTACGCATCCCTGTGAACGCACCCGACGAGACACTCGTGCGCATGGCGCAAGTGGTCAGCGTCAGCTCCGATCAGCTCCGCCAGGCAGGCCGCGGCACCGCCGCGGAACTCCTCGACGAACTCGCCGCCCCGCCGACGCCGGCGAGCGCGCCAGGAGCAGCCGACAGCAATGCCCAGATCGAGGCGATCACCGCACTACTGGCCACCCTCAGCCCCGAGGCGCGAGAGCAGGTGCTGAGTCGATTCAATCGCCCAGCAGCCAGTGACGCCGACCTCGCGCCGTCCTCGGAGAACTCCCGGCCCCGCAAGGTCAGTTGACATATGACATGTTCGTGAGTAACTCTATTGTTACGGTCCAAGATCACAGTGGAAACCGGTTACCGAGAAGTACGATCATTGCCCCCTAGATCGAACGCGCGTTCTGATTAGGGGGCATACGTGACTCACGTTCTCTTATCCGGTGTACTGGGTGCGGCAGTCCTGGCCCTGGTTCTGATGCACAAGAGCCAGCAGAAACTGGCTTCACGCCTGGCAAAGATCGAAGCCGAGCTCGCCGCGGAGAAGATCGCTCGCCTCACGCAGCAACTGGTTCCGCCCGCCCTACCGGCGGAAGAGGTACCCGCCGAACCTGCGCGCCGCAAACGCCATCTCGCTCTTTACATCGGCGGCGGGGTAGCTGCAATCGTCAGCTCGCTCGGCGCGCGTCTGCGCTCCGTGTGGAAGCGAAGCCCCGCCCTCGCAACGACCGGCACCATCGCCGTCGTCGCCGTAGCATCCACCGCTGCGGCCTTATGCCTCCCCACAAACGGCACCACGACGGACACCCCCGACGCTCCGCAGCCCGCCGCCGTTTCGGACCCACCCCACGCCGAAGTCTCCGCGACCCCTGACACCCCGCCTGGGACCAGCCTGACGGACGACAACAGAGCGGCCTCCAACGACACCCCGTACAAGATCACCGACGACAGCAACTTCAAGGTGCTGAGATCCGGCGCGGAGGAACCGTCAGACCCCGCCTTCAGCAACGAAACGGAACACCCCGGCAAGAATGCCGACCAGCTCTCGGAGCCGATTCGGCCGACCACACCGGGGCCGAACCCCAGCGACCCGCAGCCGAGCCCCAGCGACGCGGAGCCAGACCCCAGCGACCCGGAACCGAGCCCCAGCGACCCCGAGCCGGCGGCGCCTCTGTCTCTCACGGTCGGGCCAGTGAGACTCGCAGACACAGAGAAACGATGGTGTGAGGACGTGACCGCGGAGTTCCGCAACACCGGCGGCTCACCGGCGACTTCCGGCACGGTCACCTTCGGAACGCACATCCTCGACCTGTTCGGCACAGACTGGGCAACGATCAAGCAGACCCAGGACCTGCCCGCCCCGATCCCGGCTGGCAGCGAAAGTGAACACACGTGGACGCTGTGCGTCGACGCCTGGCGCGTCCCGCCCGGCTGGCACATCGACACCCTGGACGTCACCGCAGTGCTGAACTAGCGGAGTGCCCGAAGGGCGGCCTCGGCCCGATCTCACCGGCAGGCCATACGTCCAACTAGACCGTCAGAGTGGGCAGTTTTCACTTCGGGCGAGCAACGGGCGAGCTAACGATCTTGACGGATGCAAAAAGGCCCCCGCCTCAGCGGGGGCCTGGTCATCATCGCAGGTAGAAACGGTTCTGCCTGGGCAGCGAGTGGTGGGGCGGGTGGGACTCGAACCCACGGCCGACGGATTATGAGTCCTTTGAGGATCTTGGCGGTCCTTGCCGATCAACGCTCATCATTGACGTTTTCGCAGGTCAGATGAGGTTATCCATGTTGGGGCTGGTCAGCCCTTGTCAGTCTGTTCCTGTCCTTGCGGCCTCAACGCGGCCTCAATCCGTCGTAACGCAGAAATGGTCCGGCCACACCAAGAGGTCGCCCCAGCTCAGACGAGGGCATCGAACCCGCCCGCAGCGGATTGCCCTTCCAGCGCGGAAGCTCCGCCCCTGTGACTCGGGCCAGGCCTCTCTGACCGCTGTCGCAGGCCAGAGGAATGCCAGGTCCCTCCTGACTCAGCACGCCCCTCACGGCGCCAGGCCGACGCCGACGGACAAACCGCGTCGAGCACTACGGGCGTTCCATCATCCGCATCTGCTCCTCCGTGTGATGCTCGCCCGCGGCGGGCGGGAGGGCGTCGAGCCGGGCGAGTTGCTCGCGGCTCAGCCGGACCTCGGTGGCCGCCACGTTTTCCTCGACGCGGGCGGCCCGTCGGCTGCCGGGGATCGGCACAACGTCGTCTCCCCGGGCGAGCAGCCAGGCGAGGGCGACCTGTGCCGGGGTGGCGCCGGACTCGGCGGCAACAGCTTCGATCTCGTCGACGATGTGCAGGTTCCGCGGGAGGTTCTCCGCAGTGAAGCGGGGATTGTCCGCCCGGAGGTCCAAGGCGTCGAAACACCCGGCCGAGCGGACGGTGCCGGTGAGGAAGCCGTGGCCGAGCGGCGAGTAGGCCACGAATCCGATGCCCAGTTCCCGCAGGACCGGCAGTACGGTCTCCTCCGGGTCGCGGGTCCACAGGGAATACTCGGACTGGACCGCGGTGATCGGGTGGACGGCGTGTGCGCGGCGGATCGTGGCGGGTCCCGCCTCGGAGAGACCGATGTGGCGAATCTTGCCCTCGGCGACCATGTCGGCAAGGGCGCCGACGGTGTCCTCGATAGGGGTATCGGGGTCGACGCGGTGCTGGTAGCAGAGGTCGATGTGGTCGGTCCCGAGCCGCCGCAGCGAACCCTCCACGGCGGTACGGACGTTCGCCGGGCTGCTGTCGAGCCGTCCCGTCCCGCCGCCCGCGTGGGAGACCAAGCCGAACTTCGTGGCGAGCACCACCTGGTTGCGACGGCCGCCGATCGCCCGGCCGACGAGCCGCTCGTTGGTGTAGGGCCCGTAGATCTCGGCGGTGTCGAGGAAAGTCGCACCAAGGTCGAGGGCGCGGTGCAGGGCACGGACGGAGCCCACTTCGTCCGAGCCGGAGCCCGTGTAGCCGAAGGACATGCCCATGGCCCCCAGGCCGATCCGGGAGACCTCCAGGTCCCGCAATTTCGTGTGCCTCATCGGACCGCTTCCTTGGGACGCGAGGGTGAGTGTGGGTGCCGCCGGGGCACCGTCCCGTCCGCTCCGGTGGAAGAGGGCGGAGGCGGAGGGGACAGTGCTGCCCGGCGGCAGCGCGGTGGCGGTCAGACCTCGTACTCGACGCCGACGCCGCCGAAGTGGAGCCGGCCCTGGACGTGGACCTTGTCGCCCTGCTCGTCGTAGCCGGTGAGGAGGCCCGCCTCCATGAGCCGCAGGACGATCTGCGTGCTCAGCTCCTGCTTGCCGACCGCGCCGAGGCGCTTGACCAGCGTCTTGTAGCCGAACTCCGCCTCGGCGAGGTCCTGGAAGATCTGGCGGGTGTCGTCGTCCATCGGGTACTGGGCCATGTCGAGCCCGTCCTCGTTGGCCAGGATCTCCCGCTGCTCCAGCCGGAAGCCGATCGGCTCGACGCGGTAGTGCGGCTTGAGCACGGCCTTGCCGCCGGTCCACTGGAAGCGGCTGATGCTGTTGAGCCGCTTGGTGAGGTCGCTGATCCAGCGGATCCGCGCCGCGTTCAGTTCGGCCTCGCTGAATTCGTCGCTGAGCTCGGGACGCTGGTGGCGGCCGATGGAGATCATCGTGGACGCGCGGTCGCGGAAGGAGGCCACGGTCCCGCCGGAGTCCTCGGGGCCGTTGCCCACCAGGCTCTCGAACCATTTCTTCCGGTTCAGACGGTCGTCGTCGGACTCGGTGATACGGCGCTTGCGCCAGAACTCGGAGTCGGGCTCGGTGAACGAGGCAAAGGTGTAGAAGGAGGCGAGGAACTGGTGGTACTGCTCGTAGGCCTCGCGGTAGGTGCGGTTGTACCAGGCGTGCACCGCGTCCTTCTCGCCGCCGTGGCGGGTGATGCGGTCGATGGCCGCGGCGGCTGAGACGGCCGACTGCGAGGCCAGGTGCACGCCTTGCGAGAACAGTGGGTCGGTGAAGCAGGCGGCGTCGCCGCAGAGAAAGAAGCGGTCGGCGGAGAACAGTTCGGTGTCGTAGGACCAGTCCTGGACGATCCGCACCTCGTCGACCTGTTCCGCGCCGTCGAGGATGTCCACGGCCTTGACGCATTTCGCGAGGGTGGTCGAGTAGAAGGCGTCGGCGCCCTGGTCGCGTACCTCGGCGGCCTTCGAGCGGTCGACGACCAGGCCGACGCTGTACAGGTCCTCCTTGACAGGGATCATCCAGACCCAGCCGTCCTCGAAGGTGATCGAGTACGTGGTGCCCTTCAGGTCCCCCTGGAAGGGGTCCTTCAGCCGGAAGTACGACCAGACCGCGAAGTTCCGGTAGAACTCGTCGTACTGGCGCACGCCGAGCTTGCGGGCGAGGGGGCCGCCGGAGCCGCCCGCGTCGATGACGAAGTCGCTCATGACGGTGATGCTTTCGCCTCCCTGGCGCACCGTCAGGGACACACGGTCCGGGTCGGACAGGTCCACGTCGGTGACGGGGGTTTCCTCGTGGACGGTTATCCCGCGGGTCCGGGCCTCGTCGAGGAGGAGCTGGTCGAATTCCTCGCGCTTCACCTGGACGGCGTGGTCGAAGACCCAGGGCGTGACCTTGGGAGCCGCGAAGGAGAAGGTCCAAGGGGCCTGGTCCTGGCCCCAGAGGAAGGTCGCCGACGGCTTCTTGACGTAGTTCTGCGCGTCGATCTTCTCCTGGAGACCGAGGCGGTTGAGGATCGACATCGTGCCGGGCAGGAGGGACTCACCGACGCGGTAGCGGGGGAAGGCGGACCGCTCGTAGATCGTGACGTCGTGGCCGAGCTTGTGCAGGGTGAGGCCCGCGACACTACCGGCCGGCCCTCCGCCGATGATCGCGACCTTCGCTTGTGCCATCACGTACTCCTTGGGACGAGGACGGGCTACTGTGACTGCGCGCCGGTGCGGCACGCGGAAAGCTGGGGGTGGGGCGCGGTCGTAAGGGATCGGCGCACGGGTGCGGGCGCGAGGAGGACGTTCACTCCTCGTCCGCGCCCGGCCGGGACCGCAGCTTCTTCAGGCGGTCCGACATCGCGATCGTGTCGACCACGTTGATCTTCGAAGGGACCTTGAACGGTTCGACCCGGCCGGCGAGGAACTCCGTCACATGCTTGCGCAGGGCCGCGCGGGTGAGCTCGCCGCTGGGCTTGATGTCCACGCACACCGCCTGGCCGGTGATCGCGTTGGGCCTCCCGTACACGACACAGTCCTCGATGAGGGGACTGCCCATGAGGACCGACTCGAGTTCCAGCGGGAGGAGTTTCTCGCCTCCGACGTTGACGACCTCCTTGGCCCGGCCCTTGATCCGGAGGTAGCCGTCGGCTGCCTCCTCGACCAGGTCGCCGGTCCTGAACCAGCGGTCCTCGGTCAGCGAGTCGTCGTCGTAGTTCAGATAGCCGAGGAACTGAGTCCGGCTTCTGAGCTGGAGTTCGCCGTCGACGATCCGGTACTCCACACCGGCGTCGGAGATCTTGAAGTACGTGCTGCTCGACGATTCGCTCGTGGTGGTGGCGATGCCGGTCTCGCTGGTGCCGAAGGTCTGGAGCAGCCGCACCCCCGGGAAGGTCCGGTGGACCCGGTCGAGCAGTTCGTCGGACATCGGCTCGGTGCCGTACGTGATCAGGCGCAGGCTGCTGAGGTCGTACGTGCGGTGGTAGCCGCCGACCATGATCAGGTTGAGGTAGGTCGGGCTCGTGGGGAGGACGAGGATCCGGTGGCGCTCGATCAGCGCGCAGATCTCGTCCGGGGTGCGGTAGCGGGGAAGGACCGCGGTGCCCCCGACGAGGAGCGTGCTGAGCAGGGAGTTGATGCCTCCGATGTGATCGAACATCAGCACCATGAGGATGGTGAGGGCGTTCGGCCGACGGCGCGGTCGCTTCTGGAGCTTCTCGCCGACGAGGACATCGAGACTGTGCAGGATGACCTTCGGTGCGCCGGTGCTGCCGCTGCTCAGCAGGACGAGTCCGGCAGCGCCCGGGTCGCCGAGCCGGGCGTGCACCGTGCCGGCGCCCTCAGCGGCGTCGGGGGCAGCGGCCTGGGCCGGACCGGCGCCGCCGGACCGGCCGGTGGAGGCGGCCGTCGGCTGCGCGAGGTCCCGGATCTCGACACCGGCCTCGGTCGTCCCGACCAGGTGACTCGGCCGGCAGTGCTCGGTGAGGGTGTCGAGCGTCGTGTCGGTGAGCGTGACCACCGGCACGACGACGTTCCTGTCCAGGAAGAGCGCGAACAGGGTGGCCACCGAGTCCGTCGAGTAGTCGCCATGGACGACCACGGTCTGCCGGGGCTTCACTCCGTGGAGTGCCAGCCGTTCCCGCGTGTCACGGATCCGCTTCAGGAGCTCCGCGTACGTGACGGCGGTCCCGCGGTCGAAGAGCGCCGTACGCGTGCCGAAGTCCTCGAACCTCCGCACCAGTTCGTCGCGCATTCAGTGCACACCCCCAAGAAAGAGAGTCTCGCCCGTGATGAACTCTGATTGCCGACCGATCAGGAACTCCACCGGTCCGACGATGTCGGCCGTCGTGCACTGGCGGGATATCGCCTGGCGCGCGATCAGGGTGTCGATCTTGGGCCGGGGTACGGTCCTCGTCAGCATGGTGTGAACGGGCGGAAGCCCGATCCCGTTCACCCTGATCCCGAACGTGGACAACTCCTTGCTCATCACGCGGACGAGTTGTTCGACCGCGCTCTTGCTGGCCGAGTAAGCGAGTTGTCCTTCTATGGCCCAGGGCACCGCGACCGTCGAGACATTCAGGATCGCGGAGGTCTGTTCCGTCGACTTCCGCAGCAGTTTGACCGCTTCTCTACAGCAGTTCAGCACGGCGAAGAAATTGATGTCGAATATCTTGCGGGAAACCTCGTCGGGGGTCGTCAAGAAGTGGTTCATCGACGAGGTTCCCGCATTGTTGACCAGTGCGTCGAGCTTTCCGTACTCCTGCCGGACACTCCGGAACATTCTTTTCGTCTGACCGAGGTCCGCGAGATCCGCCTCGTGGTGCCGGTAGCGGGGGTGATCGATGGTCGATGGCCTTCTGCTGCACCCGACGACGTCATGCCCGGCCTCCAGGAAGTGCTCCGCCAGGGCCTTTCCGATGCCGGTCCGGGTGCCGGTGATCATGAGGATCATGAGAGCGACGACCTGTGCTAACCACGCACGCCGGCGAGTTCCAGTTCTTCCTCGATGAATCCGACCAGCCTGCGGACGCTGCTGAACGGACTCACCCGGCGGGACACGGCCTTCTCGGACGTGAGCGAGACCTCCGCGCCGAACTCGTCCTCGATGTTCTCCTCGACCAGCGAGAGGAAGGCCACCAGGTACATCGATTCGAAGACACCGGAATCACCGTACAGACACAAGTCGAGCACACGATCGGTGGGAATCTTCTCCTCGCGCGTCAGATTGATCTCGTCGAGCGCCGCCACAACGACGCTTTGGATTCGCTCCGTCACCTTCAGGCCTCCCGTCCAGCACAAAAGTCAAGAACAGCTGACATCGACGGCCCAGTGATGCTCCGGACGTGGCCGACGCCTGGATTTTTATGTCATACGTGCCCAGCTCACGCAAGGCGTTCAGACTGTGCAACTGTCCCGTTCCTTCAGTTGCACAGGGTGGTTATCTGCACGCTCTTGCGAGCGGCGATCGATGTCCACAGAATTCGAGAACGCCGGACCCGGGAAAGGGCCGAGTTCGCAAAGCGGAGCGAAGGAAGGGGTGGGCCATGCGCGACCACACGGACAAGAAATCCGGCGCGGCCGGGCACGATGACAGGTACGTCCAGGTCGGCGGACTACCGGCATTCGACCCGGGCGACCCCGCCGAGAACGCGGTCATCAACCGGCTCGTCGGGAACTGGCACCGGCGGGCGGCCGTGAAGCGCGAGGAGCCTGACGTCTACGCCCTTTTCGATCCCGGTCGCCCGGACTTCCGCGAGGACATGGTCCCTTTCCGGTCGCACCCGATCTGGGATCGCCTCTCCGACGAGACCCGATCCCGTCTGCTGAGCTGGGGCTGGGTGGCGTACAACCGGAACACGGTCCTGGTCGAGCAGCGGATCGCCAACCCGGCCTTCGAACTGGTCATCGGCGGCGCGTACCCCGGTCTCGGCGGCCAGCAGCTGGAGCTCGCCGTCGCGCAGGCCATGGTGGACGAGCAGTACCACACGCTCATGCACATCAACGGCAGCGCGGTGACGCGGCGGATGCGCCGGAGCGACTTCTCCGACCGGGTGCTACCGGACTCGCACATCACCACGATCCACCAGGCACATCTGGACCGGTGCGAGGAACCGTGGCAGCGCAGCCTCACCACGCTGGGTTTCGCGACGGTCGCCGAGATCTCCATCAACGCGTACCTCGACCTCCTCGCCGACGACCAGCAGATCCAGGTCGTCAACTCCACCACGGTGAAGCTGCACAACCGCGACGAGTACTGCCATGCCTCGATCTCCGGCGAGATGATGAAGCAGGTGTACGAGGCACTCCCGGCCGATCGGCGCCGTTTTCTCCTGGAGAAGGTCGTGGCGGGTCTGGAGGCCTTCGTCGCCCCCGACTTCACGACCTGGGAGACGATCGTCGCGTTCGAAGGCGTACCGGACTGGGAGAAGGCCGCCGCCGAGGTACGCGAGGCGCAGGGCGGCACCCACCTCGTCCAGGACCATTCGGGGATCCACACCCTCCTGACGGAGATGGACGTCCTCGACCAGGTCGAGTTCGCCTGGGGCACGACGGTGGCCCGGTGACCGGCCCCCACGGGACAGCGGCGCGCACCGGCCTGCGCCCCGCCGCCATCGCCGTGCGCGACATCTACAGCTTCCTCGCCGATCTCGGTATGGACTGCGACGTCAACCCCTGCACGGCCTTCGTCGGCACCGTCGAGCCCGGGCGGGTCGAGGACCGCGACGGGTGGCGGGAGTTCGTGGGCCGGCTCGGGCTGTCCCGGGCCTTGGCGCACCTGGTCGACGTGGCGGAGGAGGACGTGGTCGTCACCCTCGCCCCGCAGCCGGAACAGGTCGAGGGCGGCGCGGACACGCTGGCGGATGTGGTCACCGCCTACCACAACAGCCACCCGCTGCGGCTCGACGAGGCAGTGCACCTCGCGTGCTGGCCGCACACGAACGGCGAGTACGTCGTCTTCGTCAAGTTCAGTCATCTGATCGTCGATCTGACCGATGTGGTCAGCCTGCTCCGGCACATCAGGGCCTATCTGTGCGGCGAGACCCCGGCGGGCCGGATCGGCGCCCGTTACCGCCACCACGAGCGGGCCCTGGAGCAGTACGCCGCCCTGCCGGCCGCCGACCCCGCGGAGGTCACCCGGGCTCTCGGCGACCTGCCCGCACCGGGCCGCAAGGGGATCCCGACGATCTCCGCGTCGACGGAGGACTGGCTCCCGCTCCGCGAGGGCGTCACCTTCGATGAACTGCTCAGCGCCGTCACCGCCGCCCTGCTCCCCGCCCTCGGCGGCGGCCTGGTCCTTCAGTACCCCTTCTCCCGCTGGGAGTTCGCGACGAAGGGCGGCTACTTCGTCGAGATCAAGCCGCTCGTCCTGCGGGCCGGGTCCGCCGCCGAGTACACCCCCGAGTACTTCGCGGACACCCGCCAGGCCCAGGAGTCGCTGGGCCGGTTCACGATGTCCGACCTCGATGCCTTCGCACGGGCGTTCACCAGCGGCCGGATGCCCCGCGTCGTCGTCTCCGACACCACGTTCATGCGTCCGGAACCGGACCGATGGCGCTGGGTCCCGGTACGCAGCGCGCGGGTCTTCGAGGATCTCAAGTTCCTCGCCGACCGGTCGTGGCCGGGCCCGCCGCTGTTGCGGATGCAGTACAAGCGCGGCTTCCTCTCCCCCGGAACCGCGGCCGAAGTCCTCGACCGACTCAAGCAGCGAATTGGAGCAAGTGGTGGAACTCTCGGACCTGTTGACTGACCTCTTCCGGCGCCATCGCGGACGGACCGCGCTGCGGACCGCGGGGCGGACCTGGACGTACGAGGAGCTCGACCGGGTCACGAGCGCCCTCGCCGGCCGGATCGACCGCGAGTGCCCCGCGGGCCGCCGCGTCCTGCTCTCCGGGGAGCACACGGCGGAAGCCGTGGTCTGGGCCCTCGCGGCGATGCGCAGCCACGCCGTTCACACCCCGATGAGCCCCGGCCTGCCTGCCGACCGGTTCGAGGAGTTCGCCGGCGTCGCGGACGCGGCACTCCTCGTCTGCTTCGACCGCCAGGCGCTGGAGCGAGCCGAGAAGGCCGGCCTCCGCGCCCTGCACGCCGGTGACGTGGGCCGGCCCACCGAGCCCGCGCCTGCGCCTGCGCCTGCGGAGCCGGCCCATTCCCGCATCGCCTACTCCATCTTCACCTCAGGTTCGACCGGCACCCCCAAGCTCGTCGACGTCGGGCACGGCGGTCTCCTCAACCTGTGCCGCTCCTTGCGGCGCCTGCTCGACATCACGCCGGACGACGAGGTCCTCCACTTCGCGTCGCTCTCGTTCGACGCCTCCATCAGTGAGATCCTCGGCACCCTGTACGCCGGGGCGACCCTCGTCGTCCCGGTCCGGGACCAGGCTTCGTGGCTGGGGTCCGTCTCACGGCACCTCGCCGCCCACGGCTGTGACCTGGCCATGCTTTCGCCGTCCGTCTACGCCCGGCTCGACGAGGCGGCGCGCCGCCGCATCCGCAAGGTGGAGTTCTGCGGCGAGGCCCTGGGCGAGAGCCAGTACCAGAAGGCGGCCCGGTACAGCCGCGTGTTCAACGCGTACGGCCCGACGGAGACCACCGTCTGTTTCTCCCTCGCCGAGCTGACGGAGTTCACCCCGACCATCGGCACCCCTCTCGACGGCTTCCGCGCCTTCGTCCGCGACCCCGAGACCGGCGAGCACGCCACGACGGGCACCGGCGAACTGGTCATCGTGGGCGACGGCGTGGCACTCGGCTACGCCGGCGGGAGCCCGGCCGAGAGCAAGGCGTTCGCCACGGTCGACGGCTCCCCCGCCTACGCCACCGGGGACGTCGTGACCCTCTCCGACGACGGTCACCTCGCGTACGTCGGACGGACGGACGAGCAGATCAAACGCCTCGGCCACCGGGTGAACCTCGCCCACGTCGAGTCCACGCTCGCCCACCACCTGGACCGGGCGGTGGCGCTCGTACGGCAGGGCGACACGATCCTGCTGGTCACGACCGTGGACGGTGACACCACGGAGGAGTCGTTGATGGGCCGGATCAGGGACCTGGTGCCCGTCTGGGAGGCGCCCGACCGGGTGGTGCTGGTCGACGCGCTCCCCCTGACCTCCGCCGGGAAAGTGGACCGGAACGTCCTGCGGGAGCAGCTCACGTCCCCGGTCGGCACCCTGGACGGGGACGCTGCGGAGCTGCGGCAGGTGCTCGACGTCGTGGCCGCCGTCCTGGGGCAGGAGATCGGCCCGGACACGTCGATCTTCGACGCGGGCGGCAGTTCCCTCGCCATGATCCAGGTGCAGGTCAAACTCTCCGAGACGTACGGCGAGGAGGCGGTCGAGGCCGCGTTCGCCGCGATGGAATACGACTTCGCTCCGGCCGCCTTTCTGCGCCACGTGCGGGGAGAGGCCGTCGCCCCGGCCGAGTCCGCGGTCGAGGCACTGCTGCGCCGGGTGGAGTCCGAGCTGGACGACCTGCGAGCCGAGCTGCCGGTGCTGCTCCACGACACCCCACACGAGCCGGTGCCGTGGGCCGGGTCCGGCGACCGGGTCGTGCTCCTCACCGGCGCGTCCGGTTTCATCGGGGGACACGTTCTGGACCGGCTGCTCCGCGCCGGCCGCCCCGTCCTGGTCGTCAGCACCGGCGATCCCGACCGGGTGCTGACCGAGCACCGCACCCGATTCGGGCGGAAGGCCGCCGACTACGCCCAGGTGCAGGCGATCTCCTACGAAGAACTGGAACGGTGGGTCGAACGGCGGCGCGGACCCGTCCTCGACGCGGTGGTGCACTGCGGCTACCAGGTCAACCACCTCCTGCCGCTGGAAAGCCACATGAGCGGCAGCGTACGCAACACGGCGCTGGTCGTCCGCGGCGCGGCGGCTCTGGGAGCCCGCTCCTTCGTCTTCCTCTCGGCCGCCTCAGCCGGGGCGGACTTCCTCCCCCTGTCGGCCGAGACCCTCATGGCCGTGGGTGACCCCTACTCGCGGTCGAAACTGATCAGCGAGGAGTACGTGAACACCCTCGCTGTCCTTGGATGTGCGGTCTCCCACTACCGGCCCGGTCTGGTCTACGGGCACCGGCCCGAGGACCACGGCTACCTCAAGGACGACTGGTTCACCGCTCTGATCGAGACCGCGCGCCGGGTGCACGCGATGCCCCGGCTCAGCGGCTACGTGCCGGTCTGCGACGTCGGCCCCCTGGCCGAGACCGTTCTCGGGGACCTGGCCGCGCGCCCGGGCGCGGCCGGCGGCCGATCCCGGGGCTCGGACTCCCGGTCGGCGGTCGTGGTCCACCGCACGTACGCGCTCGACGAGCTGCTGCACCACACCGGGCTCACGGAGTCGGACGTCCTGCCGCCCGCCGAATGGTTCGAACGAGTGCGGGACGGCGGAGACGTCCCCGCGCCGCTGCTGGCCGCCATGCAGGCCGCACTGAGCGGTCCGGGCTGGCCCTCCTCCTGCCGGGAGGTCGACCACGACATCCTCGGCCGGCTGCTCGGCACACCGCCGGACGCCCGGACCGGGGACGGGACGGGGACCGTCACCAAGGCCCAGAAGGGCGCCACCCACGTGTCGTCGTCGCGCTAGCAGGAACGGAGCCGTTGCCCCCATGCGCTATTCGTTACGTCAGGACATCGCGGTCGAGCCGGTCATCGCCGGCTGGTACGGCTGGTCGTACCTGCTGCCGCCGCAGTGCCTTGCCCGCTTCGTCCGCAACCGGTTCACCCGTATCGTCGAGAGTTACCTCGACGACCCGCAGGTCCACGCGGCGGCCGTCCGGCAGCGTCGGATGCACGGCGGCCCCTGGATCCACGCCCACGAGCACCGAGACGCCATCGAGGCCTGGTACCGGGACACGGCTCCCCGACGGGCCCGGCTGGACGAACTCTTCGAGGCGATCCGGCGGTTGGAGGAGGACATCCTGCCGCGCCACCACGGCGGGTGCCTCGACCCCGTCTACCAGGAGCTGCCGCAAGCCCTGGCCGGACGGGTGGAGGTGTTCTACGGCAGGGACAACCGCACGGCCGACTACCGCTTCATCGAACCTCTGATGTACGCGTCGGAGTACTACGACGAGTCGTGGCAGCAGGTGCGTTTCAGTCCCGTCACGCAGGACGCGCGCGAGTTCGCCCTCACGACGCCGATGCTGGAATACGGCCCGGAACAGCTGCTGGTCGACGTTCCCCTGAACTCCCCCCTGCTCGACACGGTCTTCCGCGGCGGTCTGAGCGGAGCCGAACTCGACGACCTGGCGGCGGAATTCGGGCTGCGAGGCGAGCGGGCCGCCCGGTTCGCCTCGTACTTCGAGCCCACCCCGCCGCCCGCCGCGGCATCCGCCGCTCCGCCGGCCGGCGACGCCGTCCTCGAATACGTGGGCCATGCCTGCGTCTTCGCCCGCCACCGGGGCACGACCTTCCTGGTGGACCCGGTGCTGAGCTATGGCGGCTACCCCGGCGGGGCGGAGAACCGGTTCACCTTCGCCAATCTGCCGGAGCGCATCGACCACCTGCTCATCACGCACAACCACCAGGACCACATGCTGTTCGAGACCCTCCTGCGGATCCGGCACCGGGTCGGCAGGGTCCTGGTCCCCAAGTCCGCCAACGCCAGTCTGGTGGACCCAGGACTCGGCGGCATCCTGCGCCGACTGGGCTTCACCGACGTCGTCGAGGTCGACGACCTGGAGACGCTGCACTGCGGCTCCGCCGAGGTCGTCGCCCTGCCCTTCCTGGGGGAACACGGCGATCTGCGGATCCGCAGCAAGACCGGCTGGCTGCTCCGGTTCGGGGAGCGTTCGATGCTATTCGCCGCCGACTCCACGAACATCTCGCCGACGATGTACACGAAGGTGGCCGAGGTGATCGGGTCGGTCGACACCGTCTTCATCGGCATGGAGAGCATGGGCGCCGCCGCGAGCTGGATCTACGGTCCGCTCTACGGCGAGCCGCTGGACCGCAGGACTGACCAGAGCCGGCGGCTCAACGGCTCCAACTTCCCGCAGGCGAGGGAGATCGTCGACGCTCTGGAGCCCGACGAGGTCTACGTGTACGCGATGGGCCTCGAACCCTGGATGGGCGTCGTGATGGCCATCGACTACGACGAGAGCCATCCGGCCATCGTCGACAGTGACCTGCTGGTGCGGCACGTCCGGGACAAGGGTGGCACCGCCGAACGGCTGCACCTCCGCCGGACGCTGCGCCTCTGAGCGGCGCCCGGGGCACCGCTTCCCGCCCTTCAGTCCTCCCACTTCGCGAGCCCTCCGAGACAAGGGGCCCCATCATGCGCACGCTGCTGATCGACAACTACGACTCCTTCTCCTACAACCTGTTCCAGTACATCGGTGAGGCGACCGGCCAGCCCCCCGTCGTCGTGCCCAACGACGCCGACTGGTCGCGGCTGCCCGTCGAGGACTTCGACGCGATCGTCGTGTCACCGGGGCCCGGCAGCCCGGACCGGGCGAGGGACTTCGGGATCAGTCGGCAGGCGATCACCGAGAGCGGTCTGCCCGTCCTCGGCGTCTGCCTCGGCCACCAGGGCATCTCCCAGCTCTTCGGCGGCACCGTCGGCCTCGCCCCGCAGCCGATGCACGGCCGGGTCTCCGAGGTGCGGCACACCGGCGAGGACGTCTTCCGAGGCCTCCCTTCCCCGTTCACCGCCGTGCGCTACCACTCCCTGGCCGCCACCGACCTCCCCGCCGAGCTGGAGACCCTGGCCTGGAGCGACGACGGCGTCGTCATGGGACTGCGGCACCGTGAGAAGCCCCTGTGGGGGGTCCAGTTCCATCCGGAGTCGATCGGCAGCGACTTCGGCCGGGAGATCATGGCCAACTTCCGCGACCTCGCCCTCGCCCACCACCGGGCCCGGCGGCACGCCACGGCCACCCCGTACGAGGTCCGCGTGCGCCGCGTCGACGTACTGCCGGACGCCGAGGAGGTACGCCGGGCCTGCCTGCCTGGCGACGGTGCCACGTTCTGGCTGGACAGCAGCGCCGTCCTCGAAGGTGCCTCGCGCTTCTCCTTCCTCGGCGACGACCGCGGCCCGCTCGCCGAGTACGTCACCTATCGGGTCGCCGACGGTGTCGTCTCCGTCCGCGGATCCGACGGCAGGACGACGCGGACGACGCAGCCCTTCTTCACGTACCTGGAGGAGCAGCTCGACCGCCGGCGCGTACCCGCCGTCGCCGGTCTGCCCTTCGAGTTCAACCTCGGCTACGTCGGCTATCTCGGCTACGAGCTGAAGGCCGAGACGAGTGGCGAGCCCGCGCACCGGTCGCCGCACCCCGACGCCGCGCTGCTCTTCGCCGACCGCTTGATCGCGCTCGACCATCAGGACAACTGCTGCTACTTGCTCGCCCTCGACCGCCGCGGTCAGGACGACGGGGCACGCGCCTGGCTGAGGGAGACCGCGGAGACCCTCACCGGTCTGGCCGTCCGCGCCCCGGCGGAGCAAACCCCCAGCATGGTCTTCGGCGCTCCCGAGGCGGCGGCCGGCTTCGGCCCCGTGGCCCGGGCACGCCACGACAAGGACGCGTACCTCAAACGCATCGACGAGTGCCTCAAGGAGATCCGCAACGGCGAGTCGTACGAGATCTGCCTGACGAACATGGTCACGGCGCCGACGGAGGCGACCGCCCTGCCGCTGTACTCCGCGCTGCGCGCGATCAGCCCCGTCCCCTACGGCGCCCTGCTCGAGTTCCCTGAACTGTCGGTGCTCAGCGCCTCGCCCGAGCGGTTCCTCACGATCGAAGCGGACGGCGGTGTCGAGTCCAAGCCCATCAAGGGGACCCGTCCTCGCGGAGGCACGGCCGAGGAGGACGAGCGGCTGCGGGCCGACCTGGCCAGTCGGGAGAAGGACCGGGCCGAGAACCTGATGATCGTCGACCTGGTCCGCAACGATCTCAACAGCGTCTGCGCGATCGGCTCCGTCCACGTGCCCCGGCTCTTCGAGGTGGAGACCTACGCGCCCGTGCACCAGCTGGTGTCGACGATCCGGGGGCGGCTGCGGCCCGGCACGAGCGCCGCCGCCTGTGTGCGTGCGGCCTTCCCCGGCGGCTCCATGACCGGTGCGCCGAAGAAGCGCACCATGGAGATCATCGACCGGCTGGAGGAAGGGCCCCGAGGCGTCTACTCCGGCACGCTCGGCTGGTTCTCCCTCAGCGGTGCCGCCGACCTCAGCATCGTCATCCGCACCATCGTGCTGGCGGCCGGCCAGGCGGAGTTCGGCGTCGGCGGGGCGATCGTGTCCCTCTCCGACCAGGAGGAGGAGTTCACCGAGACCGTGGTGAAGGCACGTGCCATGGTCTCCGCCCTCGACGGCACCGCGGTGGCGGGCGCGCGATGAACGGCTTCGCCCGGAGCGTCGTCGTCGGCGGGAGCGGAGCGGTGGGCGCCATGTTCACCGGCCTGCTGCGGGAGGCGGGCAGCCGAACTCTGGTCGTCGACGTCGCACCGCCTCCGGAGGAGCGGGACGGCTGCCTGGTCGCCGACATCACCGCACCGGGGCCCGAGCTGGCGGCTGCCCTGGGCCGCGCGGACCTCGTCCTGCTCGCCGTTCATGAGGCGGTGGCCCTCGAGGCTGTGGCTCCCGTGACGCGGCTCATGCGACCGGGCGCGCTGCTCGCCGACACCCTCTCCGTCAAGACGGGCATGACCGCGGAACTCGCGGCCCACGCCCCCGCTGTCGAGCACGTCGGTCTCAACCCGATGTTCGCCCCGGCCGCCGGCATGGCCGGCCGGCCCGTGGCCGCCGTGGTGACGAGGGACGGGCGCGGCGTCGCCGCCCTGCTTCGGCTCGTCGAGCAGGCCGGTGGCAGACCCGTACGGCTCTCGGCGGAGGAGCACGACCGGACGACCGCGGCCACCCAGGCCCTGACCCACGCGGTGATCGTCTCCTTCGGGCTCGCCCTCGCCCAGCTGGGCGTGGACCTCCGCACCCTCACGGCGGCGGCACCGCCACCCCATCAGGTTCTGCTCGCCCTGCTGGCCCGCGTACTCGGCGGCCGCCCGGAGGTGTACGGCGAGATCCAGTGGTCCAACCCCCGGGCCGCGTCCGCGCGTCGGGCGCTCGCTGAGGCGCTGCGCTCCTTCGCCTCGCTCGTCGGCGACGACCACGGCCGTGGCGAAGAAGACGGCGCCCAACCCCGGGGAGCCACAGGCCTGGACGGCGTCTTCGAGGAGCTGCGCCGGCTCATGGGGCCCGAGCTCGCGGCACACCAGGACCACTGCCGAGAGCTGTTCCGCACCATCCACCGCACCGACGACGAAGGTGAGACGGACCGATGACCGAGCAGGACGAGTTGCACCGACTGCGCACGGAACTCGACGCTCTCGACGGGACGCTGCTGGACACCCTGCGCCGCCGCATCGACTGCGGCGTCCGCATCGCACGGTACAAGTCCCGGCACGACGTCCCGATGATGCAGCCCGGACGGGTCAGCCTGGTCAAGGAGAGGGCTGCCCGCTATGCGGCCGCCCACGGCCTCGACGAGACGTTCCTGGTGAACCTCTACGACGCGATCATCACGGAGATGTGCCGCGTCGAGGACCTGGTGATGAGCCGGGCGAACCAGCCCTCCGGGGACCTGCGTTGAAACCCTCCCTCCGGACCACCCCGCACGACCCCCACTACAGCCCTGCCGGCACCTTTCCGTGGAGGGCCAAGGAGACCACGATGCACGCGACCACGACGCTCGCGTCCCTCACCGGGCGGACGGCGGCGCAACAACCCTACTGGCCGGACCCGGAAGCCCTCGACGAAGTGGAGCGGGAGCTGGCACGACTCCCCGTGCTCACCACCGAGAACGAGGCCATCGACCTGATGAACGGGATGGACCTGGTCGCCCGCGGCTCGGCGCTCCTCATCCAGGGCGGTGACTGCGCCGAACGCTTCCACGAGGCCGTTCCCGAACTGGTCCGCCAGAAGGTGGACAACCTCCAGGGCATCGCCGCGATCATGCGGGCCAGCAGCGGGCTGCCCGCGGTGGCCGTCGGCCGTATCGCCGGTCAGTACGGAAAGCCACGCTCCTCGCCTTTCGAGACGGAGGAGTCGGGCTCGCGACGGAAGATGCCCAGCTACTGCGGCGACGCCGTGAACAAGCCCGAGTTCGAACCGTCGGCCCGCAACCCGGACCCCCGCCGGCTCCTCACCGCGTACACGTGCTCGCGGTTCGTCCTCGACGAGATCCGGCACTCCTGGTCGGGGCGGCCTGTCCTGGAACGGGTGTACACCTCACACGAGTTGCTTCTCCTGCCCTACGAACGGCCGCTGGTACGACGGGGCGTGCACGGTACGTACAGTGGTTCCGCCCACTTCGGGTGGATCGGCGAGCGGACGCGCCGGGACGACGGCGCCCACGTCGCCCTCGCCCAGGCCGTGCACAACCCGATCGGCGTGAAGCTGGGGCCGTCGGTGTCGCCGCAGGACGCGGTCGCCCTGAGCCGGTTGTTGAACCCGGAGGGCGTCGCGGGACGGCTGACGTTCATCGTGCGCTTCGGCGCGAAGGACGTGGACCGGCTCCTGCCGCCGGTGGTCGAGGCGGTCACCCGCCATGGCGCACCGGTCGTCTGGCTCTGCGACCCCATGCACGGCAACGGACTGAAGCTGTCCGGCCAGAAGACCCGGTTGATCGAGCCGATGCGTGCCGAGATCGCGGTATTCACCCGAGCGTTGCGGGCGCACGGGCAGTGGCCGGCGGGCCTCCACCTGGAGCTGACCCCGGACCCGGTCACCGAGTGCGTGTCGGAGCGGGACGAGCCGCCGCGGTTCACGAACTACCGGTCCACGTGCGACCCGCGTCTGAACCCCGAGCAGTCGGCGGAGATGGTCTCCCATTTCCTCTCCCTGCTCTGAAGCATGTCCCGTACGCCCCCGCGGCTACGGCCGGTGGCCCGTCCGCACGAGGAGGACGGGCCACCGGACACGGGGAGCTGGGGTCAGGATCGGGCATCCACAGGATGATCGGCCGTACGGTTCTCGGTGGCGCCGGGGTCGTCCTTGCCACCGGTGATGCCGGCGGCCCGGGCAGCCCCCGCCAGGACCAGGGCGGTGGCGACGAGCACGGCGCTCACCACCAGCGGCGAGCGGTAACCGAGGTCGGCGCCCAGGGCGAGGCCACCCAGGGCGGGTCCGGCAGCGGCGCCGACGTTCATCGCGGCGGTGGCGAAGCCGCCGGCCAGCGTGGGCGCGGCCGAGGCGGTGTAGAGGGCCTGGGCGATCAGCGTGGAGCCCACGCAGAACGACAAGGTCCCCTGGATGAAGGCGAGGATCAGCGCCACGGCGGGGTTCGCGGCCGTGAAAGCGAAGAGCAGCCAGCCCACCACGAGCGCCGCACCACCGACCGCCAGCACCTGGCCGGGACGGCTGTCCGCGAGCCGGCCGCCCACGTTGACCCCGACGAAGGCCCCGATGCCGAACAGCGCCAGAGTGGCAGGCACCCAACCGGAGCTCAGGTCCGTCACGTTGGTGATGACAGGTGTGAGGTACGTGAACGAGCAGAACGTCGCTCCGTTGACCAGCGCCCCGAGCACGAGTGTCATGATCACCCGGGGTGTCCGGAAGGCCCGCAGCTCGTGGCGGACGCTGGGAGCCGCGGGGTCCACGGGCGTGGCCGGGACGGACCGAAGCACCGCGAAGACCGCCGGGGTGCAGACGATCGCGACACCCCAGAAGGTCGAGCGCCAGCCCCAGACCTCGCCCAGGACCGCGCCGAGGGGGACACCGGCGATCAGGGCGAGGGTGACACCGCTCAGGAGCACCGACGTCGCACGACCCTTGGCCTGGGGTCCTGCCATGCTCGCCGCGGTAGCGAGGCCGACGGCGAGGAAGCCCGCGTTGGCCAGTGCGGCGATCACTCGCGTGACGAAGAGGACCTCGAAGCTGTGGGTGAGGGCGCCCACGACGTGGGCCAGGAGGAAGGTGATGAGGAAGGTGAGCAGGGCTCGGCGTCGCGGCCATCGCAGACTCAGCATCGCGACCAGCGGCGCGCCGACGATCATGCCGACGGCGAAGGCCGAGGTGAGCGAACCGACGGCAGGGAGGGACACACCGAAGTCGGCGGCCATGTCCTCCACCAGCCCGGACAGCATGAACTCCGACGTTCCCTGGGCGAATACGGCCAGCCCGAGAACGTAGATGGCAAATGGCATGAAGATGCTCCAACTACATCGCAGAAAGAGGGAACGCGACGCATGGACGGAGGGTCCTGCGGTCGCGTGGGAGACGTCCCGGAGAGAGTTCCGGTCGTGATCCCGCGATGCGGTTGATCCGTGGCGGACGCACGACGTCCTGCTCGGCGACGGAGCCGGAGAAAGCAGGGTCGTCAGAGGTTTACGCGATCAGCCACCGGATCACCGGTGGCCCGCTTCTTTCCGCCTCAGGACTCGACATGTCTCTCAACATAGCAACGCCCAGATCGCCGTGTCTAACGGAAAGAGTGTTCATGACGACCCATCAAACAGCCATGATCATGGTCGGTCTGGCGTTGATCCTCTTGCTCGCGCATGCCCTCGGGCGCCTCGCACAGCGGTGCGGCCAGCCGGCCGTCCTCGGCGAGATCCTCGCCGGCATCCTGCTCGGCCCGACGCTGTTCCACGGCGCCCTTTCAGACGCCGTCTTCCCTTCGGACGTCCGGCCGATGCTCAGCACGCTCGGCAACCTGGGCGTCGCGCTGTTCATGTTCCTCGTCGGGCTCGAGCTCGACGGCCGGCTGCTGCGCGGGAACAAACGTGCTGCGCTCGGAGTGTCCGTGGGGTCGATCGTCTGCTCGTTCGGACTCGGCGCGCTGCTGGCGGTGTGGCTGTGGAACGATCACGCGGTCGGCGACCGGCTCGGCTTCGTGCTGTTCATCGGCGCGGCCATGTCCATCACGGCCTTCCCGGTCCTGGCCCGCATCCTCACCGACCGCGGAATCCAGCGCACCAGGGTCGGTGCGCTGGCCATGGCGAGCGCGGCCGTCGGGGACGTCGTCGCTTGGCTGTTGCTCGCCGCCGTCCTCACCTTCACGGGGAGCCAGAGTTCGTGGCAGGTGCTTCTGGTCCTGCCGTACGCGCTGGTCATGATCGCGGTCGTACGGCCGCTTCTCGCCAGGTTCCTGGCCACCCGCGAGCCGCGCGGGGCGCATGACGGGGAGCGCGGGCCGGGTGCCGCACCCCTGTGTGTGCTGACAGTGGTGCTGCTCGTCTCCGGCGCCCTGAGCGAATGGTTCGGGCTGCACTTCATCTTCGGGGCCTTCCTCGCCGGCGCGATCGTGCCGCGCGACGGCACGGAGCGGCTCCGCGCGGCGGTCGTCGACCGCTTCGAGACGATCACCTGGATGTTGCTGCCCGCGTACTTCACGGTGGCCGGGCTGAAGGTCGACCTGAGCGCGGTGGACGGGGACGGACTCGGCGAGCTGGGGCTGATCCTCCTCGTCGCGATCGGCGGCAAGTTCGGCGGCGGTTACCTCGGAGCGCGGGCCGCGGGCCGGCCCGGGCGGTCGGCGACGACCCTGGGCATCCTCATGAACACCCGTGGTCTCACCGAACTCATCATCCTCGGCGTGGGACTGCGACTGGAGTTGCTCGACACCGATCTCTACTCACTCATGGTGGTGATGGCCCTCGTCACCACCGCCATGACCGCGCCGCTGCTGCGCTGGGCCTACCCACGTCAGATGGTCGACGCGGATCTGCGGGAACTGGCCGCGCAATGGCAGGCGACGGCATGCCGCACCGAGCCCGCCCGGCCTGTGGACGGGAAGCCGTCGGAGGCGAAGCGATGATGCCCACGCTCCTGACCGGGCTGGTACCGGAAGCGGCCCTGACCGCCGAGGAGTTCGGCGACGTACCGGACGCCTGGATCTTTCCGGAGGAGGCGGCTGTGCTGAGCCGGGCGAAGGACCGCCGGCGCCGGGAGTTCGCCACGGTACGGCACTGCGCGCGGGTCGCCCTGACGTCCCTCGGGAGGCCGGCCGGACCGATGGTCCCGGGCGAGAGAGGTGCCCCGACCTGGCCGGAGGGCGTGGTGGGTTCGATGACCCACTGCGATGGCTATCGTGCTGCCGCGGTGTCCCGGAGGATCGACGTCGCCGCCCTGGGAATCGACGCCGAACCCCACGCGCCACTGCCGCGGGGTCTTCTCCGCCGGATCGCGTCACCCTCCGAGCGCAGCCACCTGACGGCACTGCGCCACACTCGTCCGGCGCTCCACTGGGACCGGCTGTTCTTCAGCGCGAAGGAGTCCGTGTACAAGGCCTGGTTCCCTCTGACCGGGACCTGGCTGGACTTCCGCGAGGCGGAGCTGACCCTGGATCCGTACCGGCAGACCTTCCGCGCCCGTCTGCTGCGGCCGGGACACGATGACGAAGGGCGACCGCTCCACACGCTCCTCGGGCGGTGGCGGGTCGGCCGCCGGCTCGTCGTCACCGCCGTCGCCCACGGGGTCACGGCCTCCGACGCCGGAGGCATGACGTACGTCCCGTGGGAGGCCGGCTCCGCCACCGCGTACGGACGGCGCTAACCGGTCAGGGAGTCCTCACAACGCAGTTCCTGAGCCATTCCCTTGAGGTCGTCGGCGCAGGCGGACAGGATGTCGGCCACCGCGCTCCGTCCGTGCAGGGGAATGGCGGGAGCGAGGCGCTTCCAGTCCTCGGTCGTCCGCAGCTGCGTGTGCAATCGGTGCAGGACCAGCCGTCCGCTCTCACTGAGCCTCAGCGAAGGGTCGTTGCGGAGACCGTCGAAGAGGGTGATACGGCGAGCGCGATCGGGCGCGGGTCCCCTGCCCGTACGGTCTTCGTCCGGAGCGATCGCCATGGTGGCGGTGGGAGCGGCTGGGTCCGCCGGACCGTCGGACCGGCGGCTGTCCGGAACCGGCGGCCGCCCCTGGGCCAGTCGGTGGCGCACGTCACGGGCGGTCCCCACGGAGATCCCGGACCGCTTGGCGATCTCCCGAAGCGAGGCTGCCGGATTCTGTCTGATCACCTCGGCGGCTACCCGGCGTCCCTCCACCGTGGTGGACGGACGGACCCGGCCGTCACGGCCGACCCGCACGTCCGGTCGCGCGCCCGGGTCGGCGATGCCCCTGCGCAGCGCGCCCACGCCGGTGGCGTTCCAGCCGGTCCTCTCGGCGATGCTGCGGTCCGACCACTGGGGGTGTGTGCGCAGAATCCGTAACGCGGCCTGCTTTCGCTCGTCGGTCGAGAGCGGAAGGCCGTGCCGTGTGTTGGACTCCACGGCGAGCAGGAAGGCCGCACGCTCGTCTCCCTCGAACCAGCGGGCGCCGATGGTGCGCCGGTTGCGCAGCTCCGTGGCCCTTACCCGGTGCATGCCGTCGACGACGCGCAAGGTCGCCCGGTGCACCAGGATCGGCGGGAACTCCGCCTCGCTCTCCGCGAGTGCCCGTACGTGTGCTGGGTCGAGCGCGAAACGTGGCGAGTCGGCCGGCAGCAGGGTGCGTATGTCGATGTCGAAGGTCGAGGCCTGTCGTTGATCCGATACTGCGGACATCAATGCCTCCAGGAATGCGCGTCATCCATGGCAGGAAGGGCGGGTTGGTCCGCCGCCCAGAGCACGACGGGGCGCAGCGCCGACGCACGGCGACGGCGCGCGGGGAGAGGATTCACCGCATCTGGGCGCGCGGGAATGACGAGTGGGGGGTTGGGGGGCAGGGAAGCAGAGCCGACGAAGCGGCTGCGGGTCAGCGCGCGGTGCGGGGATGCGGAGGTGTCAACTGCCGTGCCGGCGAAGCCTGGTTCTCGTCATGGCCGTGGCGTCCGGTGAGGACGCCGGTCTCGGACGACTGGCACTCGACTGGTTCGCCCACTGGTCCTGCCGGTCCCGCGGCTGCATCATGCGATCGCGATCCTTTCGACGGATGAGCGTGGCCCCGTCGGGGCACGTGAGGTAGCCCGATCTTGACGCTAGGTCAGCGTACGATGAATCGTCAACATGTCCGCTGGCGCGGACAGTCCTGTTCAGCCGGCCCACGTTGTCCGAGATCAAGCTTGTCCGCTCCAGCGGACAGGGATACACATGACCCGTGTCTTCGAGAAGAAGGGGTGGCATGGGCGGGGAACCGGCAGACCATGACGGAGTGCGTCCGCTGCTGCGGAAGTTCGATCAACGGCTCACCGAACTGATCCACGCCCTCTACCCCGATGAACAGCAGCGGCCGGGATACGCCCGCCTCGCCCGGGAGATCAGCACCGCGACCGGTGGCTCCATCTCGGGGACGTACTTGTGGGAACTCGCCACAGGCAAGAAACGCAACATCACCCTCGAACAACTCGACGTCCTTGCCCAGTTCTTCGGGGTGCCTCCCGAATACTTCCTCAACGAGGAGGTGTCGCAGCGGGTGAAGGCCCAGCTGGCCCTCGCCACCGCCCTGAGGGATGCCAAGGTACGCAATCTGGCCATGCGGGCCTCGGGGCTCTCGCCCGCGAGTCTCGACTCCCTGCTGACCATCGTGAACGAGACGAGGAAGGTCCAGAACCTCCCCGAACAGGGCCACCAGGGCCCGGGCACGGACGCCGAGGCCGACGGAGAAGCGACGGCCACGTGATGCGGGCCGCCTTCGAACCCGACACCAAGGAAGGAGCGGCAGTTGCTGCGCCCCCTCACCTTGCATCGGCGGTGTCGGAAGCTCGCCGAACAGATCCGGCTCCCCCAGCCGTTCTCGATCGCGAGCTTCCGTGACCACGTCGCGGCGCAGCGTGGAAGACCGCTGTACCTCCATGCGTTACCGCCCGAAGCCGCGACGGCAGGTGCCTGCGGCCTTTGGCTCGCGACGACCGCCAACGACCACATCTTCTACGAGCAGCGGACGTCCGCGCTCCATCAGGAACACATCGTGCTGCACGAGTTCGGCCACATGCTCTTCGACCACCATCCGGTGGCCGGGGAAGCGGACGACGGTGACGCCCTGAGCACGGTCCTGCCGGATCTCGATCCGCGCATGATAGGACGCATCCTCGGCCGGACCAACTACTCCACCCGCCAAGAGCGCGAAGCGGAGCTGCTCGCGAGTCTCCTGCGCACCGGGGCGGACCAGCCGCCGCGACAGGAACGACACGGCCCGCTCGCCAGTCTGAGTGCGGCCCTCGGGGTCGAGGGCCCCGCGTGCTGACCTCGCACCTCACCGCGTTCGGCACCTGGCTGACCTACCCGAGCTGCCTCTGCCTCTGCCTCGCCGTGCTCCTTCGCGCGGCGCCGTCGCTGCGCGCCGCGGATCAGCGCGGACTCTGGATGGCCGTGACCACCGCGGGCGTGGCGATGGCACTGGACCTCCCCGCCGTCACGAGGCTCGCCACGCATCTCGCTGGCACCAGCCACGCGGTCGACCTGGTGAAGAACCTGACGGGAGTGGTCTCCGCGGGCGCCGTCCTGTTCTTCGTCTCCGCCCCCATCGGGAGTCGCCGGCTGCACGCCGGCCTCTGCGGTGCGATCGGCACGATCCTGGTCGCCCTGACGGTCCTCGACCTCTCCGCCCCGGCGCATTCCTCCCACTCGGTGATCGCCGCCGGGGGCCCGTCGCCGTCCTTCTCGTACTGGCTGACACTCATCTCCACCCACGTGGTGGCCAATTCCGTGTGCGTGATCGTCTGCTGCTGGTACGGCCTGCGCACGGACGACCGCCCCCTCGCCACCGCTCTCTGGTTGTTCGCCTCAGGCACCGCGCTCGCCACGCTCTTCTGGATCGGCCGGCTGCTCCGCCTCGCGCTGGACGTGGCATGGGCTCTGCCGTATCTCCCGCTCCTCATCAACCTGCATGCCCTCTTGCGCGCGACAGCCATCCTCGTACCCACCGCCGTCAAGCTCGGCCGCACGCTGGCCAACGCCCGCACCGTGTGGCGGCTCTGGCCCCTCTGGCACGAACTGGTAGCCACCGTCCCCCATGTCGTCCTGACCAGGCGCCGCTCAAGACTCCTCGAAGTCCTCTGGCCACCGGTGCCCCACCGGCTGCTCGCCTACCGCAAGCTCATCGAGATACGGGACGCCATGCTGGAACTCGACCATTACGTTCCACCCGAGCTCCCCCTGCTCGCCCGCGACCATGTCCGCCCCCTGGACCTCACACCCGTCCAGGCCGACGCGGTGGTCCTGGCGTGTGTGATGAAGGATGCCCACCGGGCAAGGCTCGCGGGCAGCCCCCGGTGCGAATTCCCCGCAGAATCGTTTGACCATGGGAAGCCTCCGCTGCTCCCCACCCGCCAGGAGCACGCGTCAACTCTTTCGGCCGAGAAGACCCACCTGATCGGGCTGGCCCGGGCCTACACCTCGGCACCCGTCCGCTCGTTCGTCGCCTCTCCGCACAGCCACGCGCCGGGGCACCGGGAAGGCTAAGGCGTTCACCTGACGCGAAGCGCCCCGGAGGAGGACCTTCCTCGGATCAGAACGCTTCTGCTACGGCCGCCGCCCGAAGTTCGAGCAGCTCCGCCTCGCCCGCAGCCACGTACCCGCCCCGTGCACCCGCCCCGGCCCCGGCGCCTCGCACGACGTCTTCCGCCAGGCCGACACCGGGTCACCTCGGAGCCGACAGCGGCACCGCAGGACGTGATCCTGCCGTCCCGGTGCCTCACAAGTTTCACCGCAGACCGCTATACGGTCCTGGCTGCCGCCCAGGCTCTATCCGTCGAACGCACCGAGCTTGGCGAGGGGCAGTCGGCCCGCGGGCAGAGTCCCTCCTGGGCCGTTTCCAGTACGGACAGTTTCCCGCGCCCTACGAGGGCGGCAATTCCACGCCGCGCTGCGGACGTCCCCGGCCGCATCGGCGCCATCCACTACCCACAGCAGCGCGCCCGCGGGCGACTTTCCTCATACCTTGGGCCTCAATGCGGCCTCAACCCCGCCCTCGACCTCTCGTGCAGGCCGCCGTTACAGCCCACGCGAACCAAGGTCCGCCTTGTTCTCGCAGGTCAGGGCAGCATCAACCACAGTCGCCGCAGACACCGTTGAACTTGTGAGCAGCGGATTCAATCCGTTCAAGCAGAGTTGACGACCCAACAGGACAAAATGAACGTTTCCGCAGGTCAGAGCCCTGCACAAGTGGGGCGGGTGGGACTCGAACCCACGGCCGACGGATTATGAGTCCACTGCGCCGCTTCACGATGACGTCCGTCCGCCCAGCCGTCCCGTTCTCCTGCCTGGCCATCTCCAGCCAGGACAACGGGAACACCACCCGAGATGGAGCAACAAGCAGTGTCCGAAAGCGGTGAGTGAATCATCGGCCAGCGGTTCCAAGCCATTGAAGGGCGACCGCCGACAGGTCTCACTACAGCACTGATCTGCATCAACACCCCTCCAGGAAGAAAAACGGGTGCATTCGACCCGGATTCGACCCGAGGCCCACCTATCCCGAGAACGAACATCTATGAACTGCAACGATGCACGAAGTGCCGCTGCACCAGCCAAATATGAGCAAAAGGGTGAGCATAAAGCGCCACTGAGGGGCCACGAAGTTTCCGGACAGGCACCCAATAGGGTTGTCCTGAACAAGGAAACGAGGAAGAAGTGGCGCCACCCAGTAAGTACTCTCCGG
>NZ_JBIWGK010000033.1:0-41705 GCF_044763565.1 Streptomyces sp. NPDC096013
GACCAACCACGCCCATCTCTCCCGCTACGAACGAGAGTTCATGCCCACCCACTCGAACCAAACGATCACGTTCGGAAAGCGGATGACGTCTCAGGAAAGCCTCGTGAATGTCGTCGCGTATCTCCCAGCGGATCCGCAGACGGCGAAACCAGTGCAGATGGGCGAACGCGCGCTCCACGACCCAGCGTTGGGTTCCCAGACCGGACCCGTGCTCGGTACCGCGGCGGGCGATCAGCGGCTTTACGCCCAGGTCCCAGACCAAGCAGCGGTACTTGTCGTGGTCGTAGCCGCGGTTGCCCAGTACCACGTCAGGGCGGCGCCTGGGCCGGCCGCGCTTGCCGCGTATGGGTGCCTGTCCGGGAACTTCGGGGCCCCTCACCGATCATTACAAGGCTTCTGGTCCAGCGCGTTCGGTGCCTTGGAGACGATCGTCCCGCATCTGATCGACGCCGCTGCCGGCAAGGAGTTCAGCAAGGACCTCACGCTGACCGTCCCGCCCGAATACGCGGACCAGAAGGGCTGGTTCGACGACGTAATGAGGGTCGTCCGGGTGACCGCCCCGCTGGTGCTCGCGGCCCTCTGACCGAGTCCCGACGCCGGAGGCGACACCACGCCGCCCCCGGCCTCATCCTTCTTCGGACCGCGGTGAAGGCTGTGATCGACGATTCCCAGGACCTCGACGACCGCGTCTACGGCCAGGCCGCCGCCGATCTGGCCGCCATGAACGAGCCCAACCTCTCGGACTTCGAGCCGAGCGAGGTGGACGAGGCCATGCTGCGCGCTTTCGAGACGTCGGGCCCCCGCCCGTAGTGGCTCGACGACCTGCGCAGCCGCATCACTCGCGAGAGCGGCTCCCAAACCCGTCTGGAGGACGTGGATCCCGACGAATTTCCCTTCCGGGTCAAAGAGTTCGCCGCCTCCTATCAGCGACTGGTCAACACGTCCGGCGCCACGCAGCTGCTGGTCATGGGGCCGTTCCACCCCCCTTTCCAGTTCATGGCCCCGGACGCCGAGCCCCAGGGAGGGACCAGTGACAGCCGACGGCAACGCCCCACTGGCGGACATAGAACGGCGCTGGTCGACCGGCGGAGCAGACCTGGGCGACGTGGCCACAGCACTTCGGAAGCAGGATTTCGAAAGCGCCAACGAACAGGCGGAGATCGTCCTCCGGCGTGCGCGGCTCGCCACCCACGTACGGAACTCGAAGCCGTCATCGGCGAAGACGACTCCGTCTGGCTCACTTTCCTCAGTGAGTGTTTTTGGTCCCCGGTCGCTCTCGACATTCTCGTGGTTTGATGGCGATGTGAGTCAGAATGTGGGGTGGTCCGACTGCCATCAGATCTCTGGCCACTCCACGCAACGCTCGTTCGTGATCAACCGACCACTCTCGGCAGTTCCTGGCACGGTATGGGCGCCAAGCCGTCGGTCAGAGCCAGTTCCTCTGGTGTTGCTGGGGCACGGTGGCAGCGGGCACCGACACAGCGACCGAATCTTGTCGATGGCCGACCTGGTCACATCTTCTGGCTGCGCGGCCGTGGCGATCGATGGCCCGTTCCACGGTGAGCGGGTGGCGTCACCTCTCACGCCGGCTGAGTACCAGGGCAGGATGGCTACGGAAGGTCTCGGTCGGGTGCTGGACCGCATGGCTGACGACTGGGTCGCTACTTGCGACGCTTTGGCCGGGGCGGGTATTGCCGACCGAACTCGTCAGGCCTACTTCGGGTTGTCCATGGGAACCCGCTTCGGCCTTGCTGCGGCGCGCGCCCTCGGGTCGGAGCTGAAGTGCGCCGTGTTCGGGAAGTTCGGTACGCAGTCGATCACCAATCCTGGGCTTCACGCTCCGGATCGCGTCTTGAACGATGCCTCTGCCATCACCGCACCAGTGCTCTTCCATCTGCAGTGGGACGACGAAGTCTTTCCACGTTCGGGGCAACTCCAGCTGTTTGACGCCTTCGCGAGCCCGGACAAGGAGCTTCATGGCTTCGTGGGCGGACACCGCCGCACCCCGGAACATGCTCCTGCTATCTGGCACACATTCATCAACCGCCACATGGTCTGAGTAGGGGCTATCTGGGATCTGGGAGGTCCGGTGGTGGATGATGCCCGCGCACAGCACTGGTTCAGGCCGTCGACTTCGGCTTCTTCTCCCGGCCGGCGGCGGGCTTCTTGCGCGTCAGTCGCCTGGTCATGATGGGTGACCAGTTCAGGTGGTCCTCGGAATGCGGCGCGCTGCGCGGCCGAGCGCGCCGCCGACCTGCTGCGGCCGGTGCGGCGGCACCGGCGGGACCCCTCACTGCAGCTCTGCGGTGCGCGCGGGTTGTTGCCGAGTCGGGAGTGACGAGTGTCGATACGTCCTTCGCGGCTCTGCGCGGGTCGCGTGACCCGCCTGCTACCCCTTGCTCTCCCCCACGCGGGCCGGCGGCCGGCGCCGCGTGGCGGTGGCTCGGGCGGGGAGCTCGCCGCCCAGAAACGGTGTACGTTTCGCGGCGCGGCTCACGATCGCGGTCTCCACCTGGGTGATTCCGAGCCCGGACAGGTCGCGGGAGAGGAAGCCGTAGAGCGCGGCCAAGTCGGGGAAGTATGCGGCGGCGTGCAGGTTCGAGGGGCCGGAAGTCGCGAACGCGCCGTGGACGGCGGGGTGGTCGGCCAGGGCCTGTCCTGCGGCGGCCAGGTGGTCGGGGGCCACGTGCAGCAGCAGCTTGGCCTCGATGGGCAGCCCGAGGCGGCGGGGGTCGACCAGGACCTGCGTCACCAGCCGCCCCTGCGCGGTCAGTTGGGCGACGCGCCGGCGCACCGTCGTCTCCGGGTGGCCCGTGCGGGCGGCCAGCGCGGCGGCGGGGAGCCGGGCGTCGGGGGTGAGCGCGTCGATGAGGGACTGTTCCACGGGGTCGGTGTCGAGGCCGTACGGTCCCGGGGAACCGGCGGATGGCCGCACCCGCTCTGTTGCCGGCTCCGCCTGCGGATCGGTCCGGGACAGAGCGGTGCGCTCGGCGGGGCTCAGGACGGTGTGCCGCCACTCGGAGGTGAGCCGGAAGACGTGCAGGATGGTGGCGCTGTCCAGGGAGGTGACCGCCTGTGTGGAGGGCAACTGGCGGAACACCAACGGGTCGCGCGAGCCGGGCTCGGTCCGGGCCACCGCGAAGATCTCGTCGCCGGCGGTGGTGACGTCGATGAACGGGATGTCCTCCCGTGCCGCGAGCGCGGCCACGATCGTGTCGAGCTTTCCCCGCAGCACCCGGATCCGGAGGAACAGGGCGCCGGCTGAGCCGCCGTTGCGCGGCCGCGCGACCGGGGAGACCACCACCCGCACGGTGCCGTCCGCCGTGAGCGCGTGCAGGCGCCGGCGGACCGTGGCGGCGCCGAGGCCGAGCACGTGCGCCGCCCGCTCGGCCGTCAGACGCCCGTCGCACTGCAGGGCAGCCACCAGCCGCTGATCGGTGAGGCTGAGGACGGAATCCGCCGGAACGCTGGTCATGAAGGCGAGTTTCGCTCATCCCGGCGTCGGATGCGGCCTCTTGTGCCGGGACCCGGACCAGCATGAAGTGCGCGCGCTGCACACCGTCCCCCCGGACGCCCGACGGGGACCCGAGCAAACAAATCAAACGGAGGGAGACGCCGATGATCATCGATCCGCGCAACTGGTTCCCCTTCTGATCCGCCCACGGCCGAAGGTCGCAGGGTCGCCGGGGCGCCGCCCGCGACCCTGCGACCGCCCCCGAACCCGACCTCAGAACGAGAGGTTCCCGTGTCCCCCTCCATCCCGCGCGAAAAAGTACGGTTCACCAGCGGTGACACGACGTGCGCCGCTTGGCACTACCCAGGCGCCAACGGCGGCTGCGTGATCATGGCGGGCGGGACCGCCGTGACGAAGGAGCCCGCCTCGGACCTCTTCGCCCGGCGCTTCAACAACGCCGGCTTCGCCGTCCTGGCCTTCGACCACCGTCGCTTCGGGGAGAGCGGCGGCACCCCGCGCCAGGTCGTCCGCTTCGCCGAGCAGCGCGCCGACTGGCAGGCCGCGATCGACTTCGCGCGCGAGCTGCCCGACGTCGACCCAGCAGGGGTCTCCCTGTGGAGTTTCTCCCTCGGATCCGGCCACATCCTTCAGGTGGCGGCGGAGAACGCGGGTCTGGCGTCGGTGATCGCGCAGTCGCCGCTCGTCGACGGCCGCGCCCTCGCACCCAACGCGCTGCGCGCCATGACGCCCCTGGCCGTGCTGCGGCTCATGGGGCTGGCGGTCGCGGACGTGCTCGGCGGTCTCGTAGGACGCCGTCCGCTGCTGATCCCGGCGGCCGGCGTACGCGGTGACGTCGCCGCGCTCACCACCCCCGACGCAATGGACGCTGGCCGCGCCCTGGACCCCGGCCAGCGTCACTCGGGCTGGGAGCAGACGGTCGCAGCGCGGATAGCGCTCCACATGGGCCGGTACCGGCCCGGCCTGCACGCCTCCCAGATCCGGTGTCCCCTGCTCATGGTGGTCTGCGACCAGGATCGGAGCACGCTCCCCGGCCCTGCTCTGCGAGCCGCCGTGGCGGCCCCCGACGCGGAGGTGCTGCACGTCGAGGGCCGGCATTACGCCCCGTTCCTGGCAGCTCACGAGGAGGTCGCCGAGGCGGAGATCGCCTTCCTGCGCAAACATCTCGACGGACGCGGCCGGTCCGCCTAGAGGTTCGCGAGGAGGCTCGGCTCGCAGCAGCTGAGCTCACCGCTATCGAGCAGAAGGGCCTCACCCGCCACCACCATGCGGCTTAAGTCCGAGGGCTGGGAATCTGCTTCCAGCCATCGATTGACTTGGTTGCGAACAAGACGCGGTACACCTCGCGGGTCCAGACTGTGGCGCCTTCCCCGTACTCGTGGAGTTCTTCGAACGCCTCTTCCTCCGAGTCGAAACTGTACTTTCGACCCTTCGCGTCCTTGATCATCCATTCTCTGCTGGGCAGACCCGCGAGTCCCATTGCCACAGTGATCTTCCTCCCCATTGGCGTGGGCGCGATCGTAGCCGTTGATGGAGCGCGTGACTGTGCGAGGGGTCTGGACGCCGACCACGACGCGGCCACGACCTGCATCAGCGGCGTGTGACCGCGCTCTCGACCACCCTGTCCGTTGGCTTGTGTGACTTACCGCCCGGGCGGGTGATACAGGGCAGTACGCCGGGCGTGGCGGTGCCCCCCGCCGCTACGAAGATCACGAACCGTCTGTGATCTTCGAGAGGGAAACTCTGATGCGCCCCGTCCGTACGGCACGCGCCGTGGCCGCCGTCCTGTCCGTCGTCACTGCCCTGCTCTCTCCCAGTGCCGCCCACGCGGCCGTGCCAGCACCCGTGCTTGCTGTCGCCCCTGGTGACACCGTGACCCTGCCCGTGCGCGACGCTCTGGCAGCGCTGCCCGTCCAGGGCGAGAGCCGCACCGGCTACGAACGCGCGAAGTTCAAGCACTGGACCGACGCCGACCGCGACGGCTGCAACACCCGCATGGAGGTCCTCAAGGCCGAAGCCGTCACCGCCCCAGCCCAGGGACCCAACTGTGTTTTGTCCGGCGGCAGTTGGTACTCCGCCTACGACGACCGCTATCTCGACAGTGCGAGCAAGCTGGACGTGGACCATCTCGTGCCACTGGCTGAGGCCTGGGACTCCGGCGCCTCCCAATGGACCGCGAAGGAGCGGGAGTCGTACGCCAACGACCTGGATGACGCCCGCGACCTGATCGCCGTGTCCGCCGCCAGCAACCGCTCCAAGGCCGACAAGGACCCCAGCGAGTGGCTGCCCCCGTATGGGGGCTACCGCTGCCAGTACGACACCGACTGGATCGCCGACAAAACCAGGTGGGGCCTGAGCATCGACCCCGTCGAACGCGACGCGCTCACCCAGCAGCTCGCCGACTGCCCCGACCAGCCGATCACCGTCACCCTCGCCCGCTGAACAAACAGCCGGGCCCGCCGCTACGGGGGAAAGCGGCGGACCCGGCCGGCACCCACCATCGCATACCCGACCACGCGTCCGCCCGAAGCTCACCGTGTCCCTGCCGCCGATCCGGCGACCACGCCGCTGGTGCTCGGCTGGCCCCGAATGCTCATCGCCGCCCCCTGGCGAAGCCAGATACGGCGGTGAAGGATATGCATGCCGCTGGTCCGGGCCCTCCCCCCACCGGCGGGAACGACCAGTGGAGGGGCCGGATGCTGCCAGCCCGCCCTGTCTGCGCACCGTCGGCCTGGCGGGCTGGCAAGACCAGCCCCGCTGGGCGGCCGAGGGCGCTGGACAATGAACGGGAGCTGTCCCACACCTGTGCGGGGGCAGCACGTGTGATCGAGCGTCGGGCAGGCCCTGCACCTGCACTTCCCCGCAGAAAGCGCATGTCTTTCCTTTGATTGCCAACACAGCACCGGCCGAAGGGAGTTACGGCGCCCAGCTTCAGATCCGCTATAGCCGGTGGAAGGTCGGCACGGACGCGGCGCCGGAGGCAGCCGGGGCTGCCAATCCGGTCCCGAATCCGGAGGGTCCCTGCGAGAACGCCTTGGCGGCCCGGGCGCGGAGGCGGCTGAGGTAGTAGGCCGTGCGGGTGCCGAGGCTGTCCGCGCTGTCGGCGGTGGCCGCCTCCCAGGAGCAAACGGCGCTTGCCTCCTGGAAGAACGTGTGGGTGATCGCGGGCTCGTCGTGGCCGTCGGCGGTGACGTTGACCAGCATCTGTTCCGGGCCCTGCGTCCAGGCCGGGACGCGTTCGCTGTCGCTGTCCGGGTCGACCTGGGGGCGGTTGGGCAGGTCCTCCGGGTCACCGGCCGCGGCGGGCGGTGTATGGGCGGGGCGGGTGTACTGGCCGGTGCCGGAGGCCGCGATGGCGGCGACCGCGAGCCGTTCGGCGAAGTGGTCTCCGGGTACGGGGAGTTCGAGGTCGGGGTGGTGGTCGTAGCCGATGGCGACGGCGGCGGCGACGATGTCGATGACGGCCCGTGCCATCGGTGTGTGGCCGCGGGGGTGGGTGCGGGTGAGGTGGCTGAGGATGCGCAGGACGGTGGAGAGGCTGGTGTCGGCGGTCATCATGCGGTAGGCCGGGCCGCCCTGGTCCGGCTCCGCCGGATCTGTGTCGTCGCTGGCGTGGGGTGCGTGGGGGCCGGCCTGCGCCCTCCACAGGGCGGCGGCGTGGGGATCGCCGTGGGCGAGGTGCTGAAGGTAGAGGCAGTAGGAGGAGGGCTGGTCGTCGGCGCCGGCGGCGAACTGCCACCAGAAGCGGGCGCCGTCGTCGGCGCCGGCGAGCTGCAGGGCGCAGCCGAGGATCCGGGCGGCCCTGGGCTGCGGTACCTGATCGGTGAGGAAGTCGGCGAGCTGTTCAATGGTGCAGTGGGTGACGACCGCCTCGCACAGGGCGGCGAGGCTCTGCGCGGCGCCGTCATCGGCCGTCGTGGGCCTGGCGTCCCACCGTGGGAAGCCGTCCGCAGTGAGGCCGTCGTGGGCGAGGTCGTCGTAGGGGACGACGTCGGACGGGACGTGCGGCTGGTGCAGCAGCAGGGACTGGGCGAGGAGGTCGTCGATGGTGCTCATGGCGGGGTAATCACTCCTGGGTGTCGGTGTCGGGGTAGAGACCGTTCAGCGCCCCTCGGGCGTGGTGGTCCAGGGTGTGGGTGACGGCCTCGGACAGGCCGACGACGCCGGGGATGGCGTCCGCGGGTATGCCGCACAGGTAGCGCAGCACGGTGACGTCCATCTGGTCCGGGGGCAGGGAGGCGATCGCGTCGAAGAACCGTGCCAGGACGCCGATATAGGCCAGCCGTTCGGCGAGATCACGGATACCCACCTGGCCGGCCGTGGAGAACGCGGCCGCGCGCAGGTCGGGACGGCCGCCAGGCCGCTGGGGAGTCCGGGCCAGGACCCGTGAGCGCAGCAGGAGCCAGGCGTGGCGGGTTGTGTCCGGGCTTTCGGTTGCTTCGTCCCAGGTGAGCCAGAGGATGTCGAAGGTCTCCGACACCACCTGCTGGGCGCGCCGGTCGGACTGCAGGAAGGCGCGGGCGTAGGCGGTGTAGGGCTGCCACATGGCCTGGGTGAATGCCAGGTGGGCGACTGGCTGTTCCTCCGGTTCGGGCGCCTGGACGTCCCGGATGCCGTTCGTGATCCAGGCGGTGTCCTTTTCCGCTTCCACGGCGGCCGCCTTCCACAGCCGGCACACCGGGCTGACCGGGATGTCCAGTGCGCGGACCACGCTGTAGGTGATCTCCCAGCCCGGGTAGTAGCCCTTGCCGCGCAGGAGTTCGGACAGACGGGTCTTGGAGTAGCCGGAGCGGCCCACGAGATCATCAAGGGTCAGGCCGCTTGCGGTCAGCCGGCTACGGACCGGCTCCAGCCAGATCCGGTGCGCTGTGCCAGCCGCCTCGCAGATCGGCTCCGGAGGGCGGCCGCGGCGACTGGGAGGATCTCCTCCGGGCTGCTCGGGTACCTGCGGCGGCTTCACCGTGACGGCTCCTCACTCCCGGCCGCTGCGGCCGCGGTTGTGCCGGAACGGCTATCTGCGGCGCTGAGCGCGGCGGCGATCTGCTGGATGAGGAGCCCCAGTGAGGGCAGTAACGCGGCCACCGCCGCGAGCTGCCCGAGCACGGTCATCACCGTGCTCCATGCGAGGACCGCCGCCAGCACGGCAACGGTCATCACCTGCTTGCTTGTCATTGCACCTTCCCTGGGCGGAAAGAAGGGTCTGGGAGGGCTCCTCCGGGACGGTGCTGAATCGCCCCGGAGGAGTTGGACGACAGCATGGTGCGCCGGGCGCACACCACTCAACGTGATCCGGGGGTTACGGAACAAATAGCCCCTCCCCCGCTCCGGCGCAGTCGGCCCGTTACTCCATCACGGCCACCTGCACGGACAAATCATGGCCGAATGAACGCTTTTGGTGGCGAAACCGTACTTGTCGTTGCGGCACCGGCGGGATGGCGCACCATGGAAGCGGACGCCTCCCCCGGCGTCGCACCTTCCGGTCTGGAAGGCCGCGCGGCTCCCTTGTGCTGAAGAACGACCGAAGGGGAACCGCCCCGCTTCCGTCCAGCCGCCCACGCGCTGGGCGGAAGCGGAACCCGCCACAGCCCGGCCGAATGTGCCCGAGCAGGGCTCTGGGCGTGGGAGATCGGCGCTCACAGCGGGCTGATGAACCTACGCTGAGCGCCGCCCGTGAGACTTCGGCCGGGCACGGAGTAGGCCGGCGAGTTGGCGGAAGGCCCGGGCAACGTCGTCGCCCGGGCCTCGGGTGGCAATCCGCGTCTACCGATACCAGTACTTGACGCCCCGGTGGTGCGAGCATGTCCCGCGGGCGTGGGCACTGTAGGAGTAGGAGCCGTCCTTGCACTTCGCGGTAGCGCCGCGCGGATGAGGCGAGTTCGCCTTGCAGACGCCTGTCGTGTGCCGCGCGCACGACGCGGCCGCCGCATCGGCCGCCACGGCCACCGGCACCACAAGTGCCCCCGCCATCACCACCGCCGCAACCGCGCCCCGGACCTTCGTCAGCATGATTCCCCCTCTGCTCGTTCGGAGAGGCGAGCATGCATCCGCAGGCCACCACACCCGGGCAGGCCGGGCGGACTGTCACACAGCAGTGACCGCCGTAGCAAGGTCATCACTCTGCGTTCGAAGCACGCGAACAACCGGGCGGGCCACGCCCCTCGTGGTGCACGCTCGTGAACAGGCGCCTCGCCACAGTCCACGGGATGCGCGGTGGCCAGAGAGGACTCTGAAGGGTCGTTCGCCGGCTAATTCAGGTCGAGGGTGTCCCCGGTCGCCGTCTTCAGCGAGGTGGTCGTGGTGCCGGGGAAGTACCAGCGCCAGCTTCCCGCCGAAGTGACGGTCACCTTCGTGGACAGCTGCCCGGTGCCGTTCGTCGTCACGGTCCTCACGGTGCCGTAGTGCGCGGCGCCCTTCTTCTTGAACTGCAGCCTGACCTGCTGCCCGGGGTACCCGTGGTACTTGAGGTCCTCCCAGTTGGCCCGTGACAGCTTGCCGGTGACCGTCACCTTCGCGTTCTTGGCCACCTTCTCGGGTGCGATCACCGTGGTGAGCCGGGCGGCCCGCTTGACCTTGTAGTCGGCGATGTCGTCGGAAATCCAGTAGTCGCCGTCCTTCGCCTGGACGGTCACATTGACCTGCCAGACGCCGGCGAGCCGGTTGGAGTCGATGTCGTCGCTGTCGGCGATCCACGCGGGGTCGATGGT
Organism: Streptomyces sp. NPDC096013; assembly: GCF_044763565.1. NCBI lineage: Bacteria > Bacillati > Actinomycetota > Actinomycetes > Kitasatosporales > Streptomycetaceae > Streptomyces > Streptomyces sp. NPDC096013. The sequence continues at coordinate 10,177 of NZ_JBIWGK010000033.1, forward strand.
CATCGTGGCCCGGCACACCGAGGTCGTCGCGCTCTTCTTCGTGCAGCGTGATTCGTCGTTCCAGGTCGCGAAGCGGTAGAGGAGCGTCTTGCTGAAGGTGCTGACGTGCAGGAGCCCCTTCACCCCCGAGTTGTCCTTGACGGTGATGTCGATCGGATAGGTGATCGTCTTCGCCGTGCCCACGATGACGTTGCCACCGCCGTTGACGACGGTCTTCACCACCCGGACATCGCCCCGCCCCTCCGCGTGCGCACCGGTCGCCGTCGTCAGCACCAAGGCTGCAGCCCCGCCGGCCGCGGCCCAAGCCGTTCTGCCTCTCATGACCCTCCCCTTGTCGTGTGTATGCCAGGAGAGGCTATGTGATCAGTGGGCATGATCCGCTTTGACGGACATCCGAGATCAGGGGTTCTGCCCCGGGAGGATGTCCATCATGGAGAGCATGGGGAAGAAGAAGCCTCCAGCTAGCAGCAGCGCGTTTGCGGGTTTAGCGGGCGAGGTCGGTGCGGAGCTGGAGCGGACTATCGGCGTGGGCCTGGCCGAATGGAGCGGCTCCGGCCGCAGGGCGCGGGGGCCGTCGCAGATGAGCTGGTACGCCTTCGCAGCCGAGTATGCAGATTCGACGTAGTGGTCTCGTGGGCGAAGGAGTTCTGATGGACAGCGCTGTCGAATGTTGGGTGAGGATCACCGGCTGGCTGAGGGAATGTGCGCCTGGTAGCTATGCGCAGCTCTCTTCACCGGCCGCGCCGGAGATGATCCGTGAGACCGAGCAGAGGATTGGTTCGGTGATCCATCCTGATCTGCGGGAAATTCTCCTGGTCAATAATGGATGTGACAGGCCGGGGATGGATCGCACGACGCTGATAAGTCCCAACTATTGCGATGTGACGAATAAGGGTTTGGGGATTCTTGGATTGACGCACATCGAGGCCGTCCATGAGCACATGATATGGATTCATGAAAACGCGGCCGAGGAGGGTTCCGCTGATGAAGATGAACCTCTGTGGAAGCCCTCCTACGTTCCCGTAACATCTGAATGGGACGGCTTTTACGGAACCTTCATCGACTCTGATACCGGCAAGCTGGGAAGCTGGTCCGAAGGTGAAACGACGAAGCTTCATCAAAGCTCCCTGGCAGACCTTCTCAGGGATGCGTTCGAGCAGCTTCGTCATGCTCATCTGGATGACGAAGGATTCCCGAAGGTCGACAACGGTTTCCTCGTATGGAACAAATACTGAACCTCAACATGAAGGTGCGGCCCCTGTGAATAATTACGGGGCCGCACCTTCCTTTTTTCTACAGGGTGAACCCGTTCAGGTCCAGCCAGTATTCATCGCCGTCCAGGAGTCGGTTCTTGACGCTGAAGCCGTTAGCTCCGCCATACGCGGCCATGGAGCCGGAGTTCTGACGTGATGACATGCTGGAGCGCCCACACCCCTCGCGCCAGGTCGGCATGGGGAAATCCCTACGCAGGTCGATGTACCACGAGCGGTCGGGCTTCTTGCCGACGAAGGTCTGTACACACTCGTTGCCGTTGGTCGTCACCGGGTTGGTACCACCGATACTCGCCGCAGCCGACAGCCGACAGCCGACCGCCCAGGCTCAAGTCGCTTAACAGGAGCGGCTCTTCAGAGAGACCCCGTCCAGGAGCGGAGCCGCTTCGTGACATGGCTGGTGCAGCGGAAGCTTTCATATGTACCTGTTTCCGATCCCGGGCTGACTGATTGTTTGCCAACCAATACAGTCGCCGCAGGTCATGTAGCCCTTGCCGACCTCAAACGCGTTTCGACGGTGTTCGAATCCTTGGCGCCCGCCATTCGGCGACACCTAAGTTGAGACGTCCAGCAATCCCAGCCGAGCAGCGATCCTTGGTACGCACCAGATAAGGGGTACTCATGCGAAGCAGATTGACGAAGGTCAGGGCGATGTTCGCAGTTGCCGTGGCCGCGCTGACGCTGACCTTCAGCGCCGGCGTCGCATCAGCCGGTGCTGAGGGCACCACCGGTCCCTACGCCTCCCAGGCCAAGCAGGCGGGACTCACCGCCTCTCAGACTTCGGCACTCCAGAACGAAGTGGACCGGTATCTCGCCAAGACAGGCGGAAAGCAGGTGGCCGCCAACGTGATCGACCTGGGCGGCAAGAACCTGATGTTCGTGGCTGTCCCTGGCGAGGCTCACCCCCGCGACATGACCAAGGGGGCACTGGATAACGTCTGCGACGATGTTATTCCCTACGGATACTTCTGCGCCTTCAGCGGCACCGGCTTCACGGGCACGTCGATCCCCATGTACAACTGCGCCCGCTACCCGATCCCGTGGACGGCTGACGGGTCGTGGATCAACAACCAAACCAGAGGCACCGTTGCCAACTTCCTGGACGACGGTGGCGTCTCGCGCTGGCACGACGACGGTGCCTACAGCTACGACCGCGACGCGCCCTGGTACTGGGTCCACTGGGTGAAGAACTGCTGAGTACCTGGCGCTGGCGGAGGTCGCGCGTATGGACCCGCGGGCCTGGCCCGATCTCCGTGATCCGGGCTCGGTAGAGGATGCGTTCGGACGGCGGTGCTGGATCCAGTTCATACCGCACGCCGGTGCGATCGAGGTCCATGACATCGGGTGGGCGGGCTGAGCTCAGGGCTGTCGGCGGCGGAGGTCCCCGGACCAGTCCCGGAGCCGGTCCTTGAGGACGAGGTTGTCGCCGACGGCCTGCCCCTGGTGGCGCAGTTCGCCCCCGAGTTCCACGACCAGACCGAGCAGAGCCGTCCGCGAGGGAGCGCCGTCCAGGACGTCGTGGGGGAACTTGTGTCGGACAGTCGCTGAGGCGGGCTCGCGGCGTGGAGTGACGGTACGGGGGTCGAACCGCGAGCCCGCTCGACAGCCATGCGGCTCGGTCTGGGAGGTGGGGGCAGCAGTACGGGCTCGATGCCCGCCGCCGCCAGGCCCGAGGGGGCCGTCTCCGCGAGGGGGACGCCGTAGCGGGCCAGGCTCAGCGGCATCATCGACTCGACCGGGGCCTTGCGGCGCCAGGTCACCGTGCAGGTGTGCCGAAGCACGATAGTTGTCACCATCGGCGCCTATTGATGGCCATCAGCCTCTTCACGACGGCTGGTTTTCTGAACGTCGGTTCAGCGGGGTTCCCCGAACCAGCGGTCGAGCGCCGGTTCCAGGTCATCGGCGCCTGCCCAGCACACGTAGCCGTCCGGCCGGATGAGCATCGGTTCGGTGTCGGCGCCCTGGCCCACCCGGTCCACGCGGTCCGACCAGGCGTCGATGACCTTGGCGAACGTGTCGGCCGGGTCCAGCAGGATGCCGTGCCCGGACCGTAGCAGTTCGTGCATCCGGGCCGTGCTGAGGTCCAGGTCCGGTGCGGGCCGGCCGACGAGAGGATGGGCTTCGGCGCCCGGCATGGGGTAATGGATGGCCATGCCGGACGTCAGGTCGGCGAGATAGTGCTGGACATCCGGCAGTTGGGCCATGGCCGTGAAGATCTCTCGGGCGGCCAGCACATCCGGACTGCGGGTACCGGCCCAGTCCATCAGCAGGCTCTGTGCCCGGACGTTGCGCAACACCGCGGCCCCGGCCGGATGGCGTTCCGCGTGATACGTGTCGAGCAGGTTGTCCGGTGCCCAGCCGTTCACGGCGGCGCCGAGCTTCCAACCGAGGTTGAGCGCGTCCTGCATCCCGGTGTTCATGCCCTGCGCGCCGAGCGGGAGGTGGACATGCGCGGCATCGCCCGCCAGGAACACCCTGCCGTGCCGGTACTGCTCGACCTGCCGTGACGCGTTGGTGATTCGGCGGGCGTAGCGCAGTTCGAGCAGGTGCACCCGCGTTCCGAACACGGTGCCCAGGCCGTGGCGGATCTCGTCCTCGGTGACTGGGGTCTCCCTCGACAGTGACTGGCCCGGCCCGCCGAGGACCAGTCGGCGCAGCTGCCTGGCCTGCGGATCGGTGCCGAGCGGGAACAGCGCCGCCCAGTGCCCGTCCTCGTTCCAGGTGTGCGACGTGGAGGGATCGGCTCCGCTCAGCCGCACGTCGGCAGCGATGATCGTCAACGTACCGGCCTGACCGGGGAACCCGGCCCGCAGGAGCGACCGTACGGTGCTGTGGGCTCCGTCGGCGCCGACGAGGTAACGGGAGCGGAGGGTGACGCCACCGGTGAAGGTCGCGGTGACCCCGTGGTCGTCCTGGGCGAGGCCGACCAGTTCGTGGTCCCTGCGAGCGTGGAGTCCGTGCGCGGCGAGGTACTGCTCCAAGAATCCCTCGATCACCACCTGCGGCACGGACCGCCAGGGCAGACGGTGCCGGTTGGAGTGGAGCGGGAGTGGGATACCGGCGAAGTGGCCGGTGGTGACGGGGTGATCTCCGGTGGCCAACAACGGTTCCAGCAGCCCTCGTTGGTCAAGCGCCTCCAATGTGCGGGACTGCACGCCGCCTGCCTTGGACAGATCGCTGCGCTGGGACAGCTTGTCGACCAGCACGGTCGACACCCCCGCCACCAGCAGCTCGTTGGCCAGCATCAATCCGGTCGGGCCGGCGCCGACGATGAGCACATCGGTGTCCATGAACTCTCCCTGGGCTGTGTCGATCGGGACAGAAGCAACGCTCCGTCGGCCGAGCAGCCCAAGCCAGAAACCGGCTCGATTGAGTTGATATCTGACACTGACTAGCCTGTACCCGGTGGAATCCGACTACGACGAGCTGGATCGTCGGCTCGTGCACGCCTTACAGATCGACGGCCGTGCCCCGTTCAGCACCATCGCCGAGGTTCTCGGCGTGTCGGACCGCACCATCGCCCGCCGCTACGCCCGATTGCGGTCGGCCGGAGCGGTACGGGTGCTGGGCGGGGTCGATCCAACGGCGCTGGGCGCCATCCTGTGGTTGCTGCGAGTGCGATGTGCGCCCGCCGCGTCACTCCCGGTCGCCGAGGCGCTGGCCAGACGCCCCGACACGTCCTGGGTCAGCCTCAGCTCCGGCGGCACCGAAATCACCTGCGTGGTCCGTACCGAGAGCGAGGCGGACAGTGAGGCACTGCTGCTGGCCAAACTCCCCCGCACCCCGCGCGTGGAGGGCGTGACCGCACACTCCGTGCTGCACGCCTTCTACGGCGGCCCGGACAACCTGGTCGGAAAACTCGGGTCGCTGGACACGGAGGCAATCGAGCGGCTGCGCCCGCCTACGATGCCGCATCGACGGGGACCGGTGCGGCTCGACGACGGTGACCGCAAGCTCCTCGCCCTGCTCGCCACCGACGGCCGGGCCGGGTTCGAGCAGTTGACTGCGGCGACCGGCTGGTCCCCGACAACGGTCCGGCGCAGGATGACGGAGCTGCGCGAACACGGCCTGCTCTATCTCGACATCGACGTCGACTGGCGCATGTTCGGCGTGAACGCCCGAACCCTGCTCTGGCTCTCGGTCGCCCCCGCACACCTGGAGGAGGCCGGTCAGGCGCTGGCCGGGCACCCGGAGATCGCGTTCGCCGCCGCCACAACCGGACCGACCAACCTGTACGCGAGCGTGGTGTGCACGAACCAACGGGAGCTGTACCGGTATCTGACCACCCGGGTAGCCGCGCTCCCCGCGATCACACACCTCGAAACGGCGCCAGTGATCAGGACCGTCAAGCAGGCAGCGAACCAGGCATAGCAACCGACCAGCCCCTGAGCTGACCCCGGTTTGGTGGAGTCCTTCAAGCCAGGCTTATGATCCTGGCCCGAAGGAGAACCACGAGCTGTGCCAGCACCACGTAAGGACCCGGAGGAGCTCCGCGAGCGGGCTGTGCGCGAGGTCCGCACCACTGGCCGTCCGATCGCGCATGTCGCGAAGGATCTGGGCATCCATAAGGAGGCCCTGCGCGGCTGGGTCCGCCAGGACGAGGCGGACACCGGCGAACGCGACGACCGGCTGACCACCGCAGAGCACGAGGAGCTGAAGCAACTCCGCAAAGAAGTGGCGGAGTTGAGGAGGGCCAACGAGATCCTCAAAGCGGCGAGCGCGCTTTTTGCCCAGGAGCTCGACCGTCCCCGGACGAGGCCGGCCAGGTGATCGACAGCCTGAAGGAAGACGGCTTCGGGGTCGGGCCCGTATGCCGGGTGCTCGGCTGGTCTGAGTCCGCCTACTACGCCCGCAGGAAGCGGCCGAAGTCCGCGCGCCGGCTCCGTGACGCTCATGCGGCTGATCGAGCAGGTTCACGCCGAGTCGGGCGGCACCTATGGGGCCCGGCGGATCACCCGCGCCCTGCGGCGCAGGGGTGTGGTGGTGGCCCGCTGCACCGTCGAGCGGCTGATGGGCGAGCTGGGCCTGGAGGGCGTCATCCGCGGGCAACGGCGGCGGATGACCGTGCCGGAGCCGTCGGCGCCTCGCCCGCCGGACCTGGTCGACCGCGACTTCACCGCCTCGCGGCCGGACCAGCTGTGGGTGGCGGACATGACGTATGTCCGCACCTGGTCCGGCTGGGCGTACGTGGCTTTCGTCCTGGACGTGTACGCGCGGATGATCGTCGGTTGGCAGGTCGCGAACCACATGCGAACCGAACTCCCCTTGGATGCCCTGGAGATGGCGTTGTGGAGACGGAGGATCAAGAAGGACTCTGGCCTCATTCATCACAGCGACCGCGGGTCGCCCAATACGTATCAATCCGCTATACCGAGAGGCTATCCGAGATCGGGGCTTCGGCCTCGGTCGGCTCGGTCGCGGACAGCTATGACAACGCGATGGCCGAGGCCCTGAACGGAACCTTCAAGGCTGAGCTGATCGAAATGCAGGGCCCTTGGCGGGACGTCGACCAGGTCGAGCGGGCGATCTTCCAATGGGTCAGCTGGTACAACGAGGAGCGGCTCCACTCCGCCCTCGGCTACGTACCGCCCGCCGAGTATGAACGCGCGTGGTGACGACAACAGGAACCCACCCCGCAGTCCGCCTGAAACAAGACCACCGGACTCTACGAAACTCGGGACAGCTCAACCTGCCGCTGTGGACCGACGCCGCCGACTGCGGCCCCTGCCACCCCGGCAACGACTCCCACTGACACAACCGCACGCCGGGCCCCAGCCATCGGCCGGGGCCCAACACACGCAGGGGTGAGATTCCCCGGAACCAGCCCCGTGCCACAGCCTGCACGCCAGGATGATGCGGGTGACAACCGGCTCCCCAGACCTCTGGCACCACTACGGCCGCACCCGCGCCCAGCACGACCACGACATCCCCGACACCTTCCACTGGATCTGGAGCCAAGACAGCGGCCCCGGCCCGGAAATCCTGGGAGACCTCTCCGGCCAAATCGTCGGCGACCTCGGCGCCGGCACCGCCCGGCACGCCGCCCATCTCGTCACCCATCACAGGCCGACTCGCGTCGACGCTATCGACGCCTCACCAGGACAGCACGAGATGGCTGTCGGCCTGTTCGACCACCTCGCACCACGCCTGCGCATCCTGTCCTCCGACGCCGTCTCGCACCTACGGGCGACGGCTGGCACCTACGACGTGCTCTACAGCATCTTCGGCGCGCTCGACTTCACCGACCCCCGAAACCTGCTGCCAGCAGCCGCCACCGCCCTCACACCAGGCGGAAAGCTGGTGTTCTCCACCCTCGCGCACTACCTCAGCGGCGCCCCAGCTCAATCCGACGTCACAGCCGCCGCGATCCAAGCGAGGACTCCGGCGGGAACAGCAACCACCATGCACCGGTGGGTGCTCCAAGAACACGTCTGGGTCAAAACCCTGGACGAAGCCGGGTTCACCAACATCACCATCGACACACTGCCATCAACGACCAACGGACCACGCACCGCAGACACCCTGCTAGTAACCGCAACCCACAGGTGAATCCGCGCTGCCCCCAGTCGCCGCGACACACGTGTTCTCCGGCGCAGACCCTACTAATGCGCCTCGGCTCACCCCCGCGTCGGCGGGGACCACGGGCTTTCGGCGTTTAACGATCTTTAGTTCTGGGGTTCACCCCCGCGTCGGCGGGGACCACATGCCCCACGACCGGATCCCCGCATGAGCGCCGGTTCACCCCCGCGTCGGCGGGGACCACCGAAACCGGTCTTCACCCGGGCGCCTTCGGTCCGGTTCACCCCCGCGTCGGCGGGGACCACCCAGTCCTGTGCCGCATCGCATCGCTGCCGCGCGGTTCACCCCCGCGTCGGCGGGGACCACCGGCTCAGCAACCGCCGCCCCGTGAGCGGCGACGGTTCACCCCCGCGTCGGCGGAGACCACCCGCTCGTCCCGTACGAGGACCTCGTCGCCTACGGTTCACCCCCGCGTCGGCGGGGACCACGTACAGCGCCGGAGCCGGTGACACCCACTGTGCGGTTCACCCCCGCGTCGGCGGGGCCCACTCCTCAGCTCGCGTTGAGTACCTGAATCAGGGCGGTTCACCCCCGCGTCGGCGGGGACCACATCGGGCATGTCGTCGGCGGCCTCGTCTCCGCCGGTTCACCCCCGCGTCGGCGGGGACCACTTGCCTGCGGCGCCGGAGTATTCGCTGCACGCCGGTTCACCCCCGCGTCGGCGGGGACCACATCAGTGCGGTCGGCGACACGGCCACTCCTACCGGTTCACCCCCGCGTCGGCGGGGACCACCTCCTACAGACCCTGCCGCGTGACACCGACGGCGGTTCACCCCCGCGTCGGCGGGGACCACGTGGTTGAGCCGGCGCAATTCGCGGATGTCGTCGGTTCACCCCCGCGTCGGCGGGGACCACTCTGCTGAAGGCTGCTGATCCCGACATCGGCCCGGTTCACCCCCGCGTCGGCGGGGACCACACCACCGCCCGCACCGCACTCCGCAACGGCCGCGGTTCACCCCCGCGTCGGCGGGGACCACTACACCGGGTGGGCGTACATCTGGACCCTCGCCGGTTCACCCCCGCGTCGGCGGGGACCACCTCGTCTCGCGTGTCGGGCTACGCCCACCTAGCGGTTCACCCCCGCGTCGGCGGGGACCACCGAGATCACCGCGACGTGCCGGACATTGTCGGCGGTTCACCCCCGCGTCGGCGGGGACCACGCCGCCCCCCGCCCGATCACGGGCCGCGGGTCCGGTTCACCCCCGCGTCGGCGGGGACCACCACATGCGCTCCGCGTCCGGCACCCTGCACGGCGGTTCACCCCCGCGTCGGCGGGGACCACAGCGTCTCCCGGGGAAGGTCGCCGGCTACCGCCGGTTCACCCCCGCGTCGGCGGGGACCACTCCGCGCGGATGGCCTTCGCGCGCAGCCAGTACGGTTCACCCCCGCGTCGGCGGGGACCACGTTGATGCCGAGCGTCGCACTGTCGGCGAGAAAGGTTCACCCCCGCGTCGGCGGGGACCACACCCTCGCCCAAGGCTGCAACAGGTCCTACGGCGGTTCACCCCCGCGTCGGCGGGAACCACCGGCCAGCGGGGCGACCAGACCGGCCGCGGAGAGGTTCACCCCCGCGTCGGCGGGAACCACGCCGGGTCATGCGGCACGTGATCGGGCTCCTGCGGTTCACCCCCGCGTCGGCGGGAACCACGCGTCCGGGGCGGTTGGCGTGTGCTTCCTGGACGGTTCACCCCCGCGTCGGCGGGAACCACACTTCGCGACCTGCGGGTTATCGCAGACTTTGCCTTTCATTTGCCAGGCTTAGGCTGGCTGGCGCGGCGGTCATCCTCATGAGGGTAAGGCCGTCGAAGTCCATGGGGACGCGGCGGCGTGTGCCGACTGTGCGGATCGCGTAGCCCTGTTCTGTTGGTGCCGGGTGGACGAGAACAGCTGCGCCGTCGGCAACGGTTTCCGTGACGGCGTCCCAGAGTTGGTCGCGTACGCGGGCGGAGACGCTGCCGACGAAGATGCCGGGGACCACTTCGCTGGTCCAGCGGCTGAGGGCGCCGCGGAGGTGGTCGGGGACGGCGGTGGTGGCGATGACGAGCATGGAGGGCATGTCAGCCTCCGTCGGGTGCGTAGTTGACCCCGGCGGGTAGGACTCCCGTCTTCGGGTCCCAGAGGTGGACCATGCGGACGTCCTGGCGCTCGGTGGTGTCGTCGTCTGTGTCGGCGCCGGGAGTGAGGAGGGTTTGGATGTCGTGGATGACGCGCGGCAGGAGGCGGATGAGGCGGAGTTCCTCGCGCAGTTTTCGGCGTGCTTCTTGTTCGGGGTTGGCTGCCTGGTGGAGGCAGAAGGCGACGGGGAGGGTGGTGTCGGCTTTGTAGAGGTCGGCGATGTCGTAGACGAAGGCGTGCTGGGTGCCGGTGTGGACGAAGCCGAGGGCTGGTGAGCAGCCCAATGCCAGGAGGGCGGCGTGGATGATGCCGTATAGGCAGGTGTTGGCGGCGGACAGGGCGAGGTTGACGGGGTCTTGCTGGTGCCACTGGTCGGGGTGGTAGTTGCGGCGGAAGCGGCCGATGCCGTGTTTTTGGGCGTGGAGTTTGTAGAGGGCCTTCATGCGTTGGCCTTCCATGCCGCGCAGTTGGGCGAGAGATGTTCCTTGGGGGACGGTGTCGTCGCCGAAGCGCATCTCGTACATGCGGGTAGCGACATTGAGGCGTTGATCGGGGTTGGCCCAGGCGGCCTGTTGTTCGAGCCAGTGGGTGGTGAGGGAGTCGGGCAGGATGCCGGCGTAGGTGCGGACGCCGCCCGCTCCGGTGCAGATGACGCTGGTTCCGTGGCGGGCGAGGGTGGCCAGGGCGCGGGTGGTGATGGACACGCCGGGTCCCAGGAGCAGGCAGGTGAGCGCGGCGGTGGGGATGTAGACGGTGTCGGTGCGGTGTTGGTCGACTTTGATCTGGGCGCAGACGCCGGTGTCGTCCTGGACGACGCGGACCATGTCGAGGTAGAGGAACGAGAGGGAGTCCGCGATGCGCGGGAGCATGGCGAGGGTGGGGGCGGCCAGGTGTCTGCGGGCCTGGCCGCCCCCGTGGGATGTGTTCACGCGGTGGTGGCGGGGGCGAGGCTGATGAGGCCGGCGCCGTAGGACTTGGCGCGGCCGATGCCGTTCAGGACCGCGTGGGCGAGGGCGTCGGGGTCGGTGACGGTGGCGGTGCCGTCGTAGCGCACCAGGTGGTGGCGCATGGGCGGGCTGTTTTTGGCCGGGGGGCGGACCGGGGCGATGGAGGTGGGCAGCAGGGTGTGCAGGTCCAGGCCTGCGTCGGTGGCGCGAGTGGTCCACCAGTGGTCGGCGTCCGGGCCGGTGAGGGGAATGCGTTGGCCGCGTCGGCCTTTCTGGTCCAGGGGGAGGCGTTCGGTTTTGACCGGGTTGACGACGATGCGATAGCGGACGGCGAGGCCCTTTTTGAGGGCGGTGAACATCGGGGTGAGGTCCTTGATGTCGGTGTGGCCGTAGTCGTCGGGCAGGCGGGTGGGGTCGAGGGTGGTGGCCTGGACGAGGAGGGTGCTGGTGGTGGTCGTCTCGTCGAGGCGGTAGAGGAGTCCGGCCCTCTGGCGGGGGGAGGTGCCGAGGTCGTCGGGGACCAGCCGCATGAGGCTGCGGTGCATGTCGTTGGCGTCGCGCAGGTCGCGCTGGACGGCGCGGCTGTGGGGGTTGAGGCGGATACGGGCGAGCGCCGCGCGGGGGTTCATGCGGCCGTCTCCTTCGTGGCGTAGTCGATGAGTTGCCGTTGCAGGCTGTGCGGGCCGGGCGCCAGGTGGACGGGGAGGTGTTCGTGTGTGCGGAAGAGGCGGCGGCGGTCGTGGCTGCGGCCGTGCGGGGCGAAGCTGCGGGGGATGTCGTTGACGGTGAGAGAGTCGGTTCGGTCCGCCGTCGCGGGAGGCCGCTCCCACAGGAAGGTGACCTCGACCGTGCCGTCGGCCGGGAGCGGGCGGGCGGGGTCGGGGCTGAGCGGCACCTGGTGCAGGAGTTCGGCGGCCGGGTCGGACGCGTCCGTGCGCAGCAGAAGGGGTTCGTCGGGGACGCAGGAGCGGCGGCCCAGGTAGGGCGACCAGTGCGGCTGGTGGAGGGCGCTTGCGATGCGGGCGATGGTGATGTCGGGGCCGGTGACGGCGATGACGAAGACGGCGTCGGCCAGGTAGTGGCGTCGGGTGATGACGGCGGCGCCCTTGTTGCTGCCGCCGCTGGTGGCGGCGGTCTGGTCCTTGGGCCGGCCGCCGCCGACGGTGTGATAATCGACGAGCCGCACACCGGGCCGGTCGACGCGGACGGTGAACTCCAGCGCCCTGTAGCGGTCCAGAGCCGCGACGTCGTCGCGGGGAATGCCTTCGGCAGCGGCGAACATGCCGATGAGGGCGGAACGGGTGGGGAAGGGCGCGGTGTCGCGGTCCGCGGTGAACGCGGAACGTTCTCCCCAGGACTGCAGAGGGCCGGCCAGGCGCAGCACGAGCCCGCTCACGCCTGCGCTCCAACCACCGGCAGGGCCGCCTCCACGGCGGCGTCGATCAGGTCGTAGAAGGAGCCGTGCGCCGCGCCGAGCGGGCTCAGGTCCCCGGTGCCGTGGACGATGGCGTGGCCGTGGAAGGGCCGGTGGCGGTTGCCGGTGAGCCGGTTGAGGTCGGCCGCATGGTCGGCCAGAGCCTTGCGGGAAGACTGGCCGAAGCCGCCGTCGCTGTGCTTGACCGGCGTTTCAAAGGCGGCGGCCAGGGAGAGGGGGCGCTGGGTGCGCACAGCAAGGTAGGCGAGGTCGGGGACGGTGTGCGGGGCGGTGCTGTTCTTCTTGGCCTGAGGCAGGGAGAGCAGGAAGTGCTCGGCGAAGGAACCCAGCACGGTGCGGGCCGACTTGTCGTCGCCGTCGAGGTTTTTGAGCAGGTCGGTGATGTTGACGGTGGCGTAGCGGTAGAACACGCCGGCGCTGAACTCGCTGGTGTCCAGGTGGCCGCTGCCGGTGTCGGCTTCGCCGAGCCAGTCGTCGACCGCGGTGAAGTAGTCGCGCTGCGGCTCGGCGGCGTGGGTGGTGAAGGCGTGGGCGACCTGGGCAGCGCCGTCCACGTTCGCGCCGGGCAGTTCGGCGAGCATCCGCCCGAGCAGGCTGATGGAGGTGGTGCGCCGCTTGAGGATCTCCTCGATACGATCGGCGGGCAGGATCTGACCGGGCTTCTTCTTGTCCAGGTTCTGCTCCAGTTGCTCACGGTGCTCGACACACACCGCGACGAGTTCCTCCAGACCGCTCTCCGGCAAGAACAGCAGCACCGAGGTGTGGCCCTCCTTCTCCGTGCCGATGCCCTTCTTCCCGGCGCTGACAGCGACCTGCGCTCCGGCGAAGGCGGCCAGGTCCACGGGCCAGCCGTCCCGCTCCAGTGCCTGGCGGACCTTGACGGGGACCAGGCGGGTGCGGGCAGCTTTCTCGCCCAGGTCCTCTTCGACGCCTTGACGGATCACGCGTTTCCAGGACTGGCTGGAGACCCGGATACGGGGCGTGTTGCCGTAGCGGACGGTCTTGGGCGAGCCGAGGTCGTCGCGGTTGAGGTTGGCGGCCGGTACCGACTGAATGGCGCTCAGATCCAGGAACAGGGCGGTCATGACAGGTTCTCCTCGTGCAGATCGGGGGTGTCGGACGCCGGGATGGCGGTGTCCGTGTCGGCGGTGCTGGCGCCCTCGGGGCCGAGGTTGCGGAAGTAGCTCTCCAGCCAGCGGGTCGCGATCTTGTCGCGGTCGCGGTCCCACCGGGTGAGGTCCTCCAGCAGCACCGCCCAGTCCAGGGCAATACCGCCGCCCAGCAGGTGCCGGGTCAGCGCGGGCAGTCGCTGGTGAAGGGCGTCGCTGCTCTGGCGGGCGAACAGATGGAGGTCGCCTTCGGCCGAATTCGCTTTGATGACCTGGGCGTTGACCGCGGCGGCCAGACTGGCGCCCAGGTTCGGACGCGTATACCAACTGGGAGCCGTGTCAGCGGAGTTGACGCGTTCCGCGTCGGCGGTGCGAGCCGAGCGCGGGCGGGCGGCGATCAGGGCGGCCACGGCGTAGTGGGCTCGGCGCGCATCGGGGTGCTGGCGCTCAGGCAGACGCGGTACGAGGTAGCGGTGCAGGTAGTTGCAGCGTTCCACGCGCTGGCCGAGGCCGGTGCGCAGATCGGACTGGACCCGCTTGCTCTCACACAATGACAGGACGTAGCCGACGAACACGTCGGACGGCCGCGGCGGGGCAGCAGGCGGCGGCGCGGACACCCGCGGCAGGGGTGCAGTGCTCATGGGTGGATTCCTTCAGCGGTCGGAAGGTGGGATCAGGCGGCGGCGCGCAGGAGAGCACGCAGGGTGGAGCGGGCGCGAGAACGGGCCCGAGATACCCGGATGTCGGCCCGGTTGGCCGTTCCGATGGCGTCGTCCAGCGCCGTCAGCGCGACCGATACGAACGGTGGCAACGGCACGGTGTCGCACCGGTCGGGGTGGGCCAGCTGCCAGAACTCCCCCTCGGCCACCGGCCAGTAGCGGCCCGCCGCAGCCTCAGCCCATGGACCGGGCTTGCGCCGGTCGAGTTTGACCTTGTCCGCCGTAGCGGCACCGGCGTCGGCAGCGAGTTTCCAGGCCAGCCGGGCCGCGTAGTCGAGGCGTTCGCCGACCTGTTCGGCGGCCTGGTGGCAGCGGGCCAGATGGCGTGCCATGCGCGGATCGGTCTCTTCCTGCCAGTGCAGGATGGGCGGGGTGGTGGCCTCGAACCACGTCGTGTCGGTCTGCTTGCCGTCCTGGTCGAAGCCGTAGGCCCGCACCGACAGACGCCGCAGCAGCCGCGGCGGCAGGCTGTCGAGGCTGTGCGGACGCATCGTGCTGTGGCTGGTGTCCTTGAGTAGCAGCGCGTCCACGTCCCGCCACAGGGCGCGCGCGCCGTCGGCCGCGCGGACGTAGAGCTCGTCTTCCTTGCCGCGGTCGAGGATGACGTACGGGTCGCGTGCGGCGGGCTTGGGCTCGTGCGTGGACCAGGTGATGTAGGCGTCGACGGCCGCGGTACGGTCCGCGGACGGCACCAGCAGCACGGCGTGGCGGTACCGCCCGGTCAACAGCCGTCCCGGCCAGGTCAGTTCCGTGAGCGGGCCGAGCGGCTCCGGCAACTCCACGGCCTCCCAGGGGCATTCGTCCGGCACGTCCGTGTCCGTGCCGCTCTCCGGTACCGGGACGGCCAGCACGAGCGTGGTGAACAGATCCCCAGCCCACGGATGGTAGGAGACAACTTTGCGCAGCGGGCCCGCGTCCCCGCTGCCGGTACGCACCTCGGTGATACGGCGCGGGGTGCACTGACCGGCCGGCCCGCAGTACAGCTGGGCGATCAGGTGCCAGGCGGCCTCGGCCGCCGGCACCGCCACCGGCTCACCGTCCGTGAAGTGCCCGAACAACACAGCCCCGTTGACCCCGGTGGGCCGCCCGAAGACCAGCTTGTTCACCCCCGACGGATTCGGGCCGCCCTGGGCGTCCACGCACTCCGCGACCAGCCGTGGGTCCTGGAGGAAGGGCCGCACCGGGTCGAACAGGTCGAAGCGCCCCGCCGGCACCTCCTCGTCGAAGTAGGCGTCGACCGCCTCCGGATCGAACCGGCCGGCAGCGAGCACACGGTCGCGGATCTCCAGCCAGGTGGTGATCTCCTCTGCTGCGTCCTCGTCGTCCAGCCGCACCCCGTCGGCATCGTGGGCGATGCGCGCGGTCATCGCCGCCAGGATGCGCAGCAGCCCTGACGCGGCCGGCGGCACGGGTAATTCCAGGTCCGCGATTTCGTGGGCCCGGTGCAGCAACTCCCTTAACCCGCACCGGCCAGAAGCCCCGTTCGCCCACCGGACCGGGATCCAAGGCTCTTCCCGCAGGTCAAACCCTTCAGCCATGCTCCCCTCCCCTTCTATGCGCCTCGCCGCTCGCGGGCACGGCAAAGCACCCGCGCTTCACCCTCGTTGTGACGAGCAAGGCCGTGGGCACAGTGAAACAGCCGACACTGACAACGCCCGGCCATAACCGGTAAAGTCGAACTACCTTGCGAAAAGCGGTAGTTGGCGAAGATGCCGATGTGCCCGTCGATCGACTCGGGTTATGCAGAGATGGCGCCGAACCGGACCCGGGGCATCACTGCCGCACCAGGCCCAGTTCCGGATCCAGATACAGGCTCCTGCCGCCCACCGGCACCGGCCGCACCTGCCCGTCCGCACACGGCTGCCGCAGCATCACCAGATCGCCGAGCAGAGGATGCTCCGCCCACCCCTCCGGCACGGCGAACTGGTCCAACTCCCCCTTAAACCAGTTGGCGTTGACCGGGATGGTACGTGCCATCACGGTCCGCACGTCGGCGGGGGCTAGGGGGCCGCCCACGCCCGGCAGCGGGTGGGCGGCCTCCGCGTCCAGGGTCGTGGTGCCGTCAGTGTGGGTGTAGACGCACAGCAGGCGGACGGTGTCGGCGCCGAGCCGGGTCGCAGCCTCCCACTCCTCCTCCGCGCCCCGCAGATGGTGCAGCGAGTCCAGCCCCGACACACTGCGCGCCCGGGGCACGACGAGGACATCCCCAATACTGCGTTCCGCCAACTCCTTGCCCCGGTAGGCGGTGTAGGCCGCCGACTTCGCCGGATCACCCCAGTCGAACCGGTCCGCGCGATGCCCGTGCACCTCCTCGACCAGCTCCTGCACACCCTCCGGAATCGCGATCGGCGCCTCTCCGCGCCTCGCCAAGACGTCGGAGGTGGCCTTGAGCAGGAACTCGGCATACACCTCGCCCCACTGACCCGGCACCCCGCGATCACCGACCAACGGGTCCAGCACCACCAGCCGGGGGCTGTTCGCCCAGGCGGGCCGTGGATGGTCCTCCGGGCGCCCGTGCTTCGCCCACCACGTCTCGTGGCGCCAGCAACGGCCCGCCCGCTGCAACAGCAGGGCCAGCGGAGCCAGATCGCTGATGACGACATCAGCGTCCAGATCAAGCGACTGCTCCACCACCTGGGTCGCCACCACGATCCGCCGCACGGGCCGGGGCCCGGAACGCCCCAGACCGTCGGTCACCGCCAGCGTGCGCCGCTCACGCTCATCACCCGGAAACCGCGCGTGCAGCAACTGCACCTCGCCCCCCTCGCCGTCCCGCCCACGCGCTGTCAGGACTTGACGGAGACTGAGGTAAGTCTGCTGGGCCTCCGCAACGGTGTTGCACACCACCAGCGCGCAGCCGCCCTCACCCTCGATCACCGGCTCCAGCAGCCGCCGGATCACCGCCAGCCGATTCCGCCCGCCCCCGCCCTCACCGTGCACGACCGGCTCCACCTGCACCGACAGGCGCATCCGGCGGGCCGCGGCCTGCTGCTTCTGCCGCACCGGGGAAATCTGTGCGCATGACCCGTCGGCCGCGTCCACATACAGCCAGCCCGGATACGGCGCCTCGAACGTACGGCCCTTCAATTCCGACGCCTTCAGCCCCGCACCCTTCAGGTACTCCCTGATCAGCCGGTCACTCACCGAAGCGGGCAGCGTGGCCGACAGCAACACCACCGGCACCCCGTACCAGCCCAGCCAGTTCAACAGCCGGCCCAACAGCACCTGCATGTACGGGTCATAGGCATGCGCCTCGTCCAGGATAAACGTCTTGCCCGACAATGCCAGCAACCGCAACGCGTTGTGCCGCACCGGCAACACCGCCATCAGCGCCTGGTCCACCGTGCCGACCGCGAACTGGGCCAGCAACGCCCGTTTCGCCCCCCGCAGCCAGCGCACCGGCCGCATATCCAGCTCACGCCGCACCCGCCGGTCCTCACCGCCCTCCTCCCCCTCGCAGGTCAGCACCCGCACGCCGCCCAGGCCGTCCTCCGCGTAGGCACTGTTGAGCCAGTTCATGCTGTGGGTAAGCGTGAGCCCAGCCCGGCACCCCGCCTGCCGGGCCACTACACCGGCCACCCGCCCATACATCTGGTCACTGGTCGCCATCGTCGGCAGCAGGAACGCGAACCCGCGGGTGCCGAACCGCTCCGACAACACCCGCTCCGCCTCCAACGCCGTCTCACTCTTGCCGTCCCCCGGAGCCGCAGTCACCAGAAGGATCCCGCCCCGCCGCACGTCACCGGCGCCAACGGCAGCGGCGAGTTCCTCCGCCACCGACCGCTGCAGCGGATTCGGCTTCCCCGTGATGCCGTACGCCTCCGCGAAGTCCTTCCGCTCCACCTCCACCGGCAGCAGCCCCGCCGCACGCACCAGCCCCTCGGCATCCGCACACGACCGCTCGAAATGCCCAGCCAGACTCGTACCCAACTGCCGCTGGCGACCCAACAGATACTCCTCCTGGCTGACCAGCCAGTCCGCCAGAATCACCACACCGGTCACCAGCACCGCCACCGGCGCCTCAATCTGCCCCGGCGGCAGCGGCGCACCCAACGCCTCGAACACAGCGCCAGCATGTGCGTCCCGCTGGATGTCCCAGATCGGGCCTCCCAGGAGATCCCTATTGACCGGGTGCAGGTCGGTGAACGCGTGGAACCGACCGTGATGCCCACCGATGATCTCCGCGACCCTGCGCACCGCCGTATTGACGGAATCGTCGGCCTCCCGGAACCCCAGGGCGGCCAGGACCGCAGCAGCGGCATGCATCCCCGCCACCTCATGCGGCATCCGTTCCACCCCGATACGACCGAGGTCCCCGCTCAGCGCATCGCTCAACCGGTCACGGGCGCGGACATCACACAGCTGGAAACCTGACAGCTTCCCCACGTCATGAAGCCCCGCACACAGAGCCGTCAGCGCGCGCGCCCGGCCCGGATCACCTGCCATCCCCAAACCTGCCGCGATACAACGCCATTGGCTTTCCGAGAGATACCGATCCCATAAGAACTGGGCCACCGCCGCAGCATCCAGTAGATGCCGCACCAACGGATACGGCGGAAGACTCGGATCCAGCCCCCGTGACTTCCCCCACGCCGACTCATCCACGACCGTAAACCGCCGACCGAGCACTGTCTGACTCCCCTTCATCAACTCCGACGAATGAACGAGGACTCAAGCACATGGCACTGACAACCCCAGGATGTCTCTGGGTACAGTCGTTGCGTGAATGCACAACACGCTATGCAGGCACAAGCCGCTATCGCAATGAAATGGCAAAGCCCCCTCTGAACACCAGGTCAGGAAGTGTGGTCCCCGCCGACGCGGGGGTGTTCCGAGGTCGAGGTCGTCGGGCGCGATGTGCCACGAGTGGTCCCCGCCGACGCGGGGGTGTTCCGCCTTTCCGCTGCATCTCGCTGAGCTGGTAGTAGTGGTCCCCGCCGACGCGGGGGTGTTCCGGTGTAGGTGAGGAAACCGGCCGTGGCGGCGGTGTGGTCCCCGCCGACGCGGGGGTGTTCCGGCTCGATGGCACATGCTCAACTTTCGGTGACAGTGGTCCCCGCCGACGCGGGGGTGTTCCGACCAGCCCAGCCCCGAAGAGGCCCTCGCCCGCGTGGTCCCCGCCGACGCGGGGGTGTTCCGATCGATGAGATGCACAGACAGGGTTTCATCCGGTGGTCCCCGCCGACGCGGGGGTGTTCCGCCGTCTGGCGCCCCGACGAGAACCCCGCCGACGTGGTCCCCGCCGACGCGGGGGTGTTCCGCCCTGAAAGACGGGGCCGCCGAACTCGGCAGCGTGGTCCCCGCCGACGCGGGGGTGTTCCGCGTCCCGACCGCAGCGCCGCATCCGCATCGGCGTGGTCCCCGCCGACGCGGGGGTGTTCCGTCGCGGAATGGGATGTGGTCAATGAACCCATGGTGGTCCCCGCCGACGCGGGGGTGTTCCGCCGAGGATGTCGCCGGGCCAGGAGAGGATGCCGTGGTCCCCGCCGACGCGGGGGTGTTCCGGTCCGAGATGCCAGCCCGCCCCACGTTGTTCCGTGGTCCCCGCCGACGCGGGGGTGTTCCGGTGCTGATGAACGTCACCGCCGACGGCCACGGGTGGTCCCCGCCGACGCGGGGGTGTTCCGTCCCGCAGCACACGCTCCCGCTGCTCGCGTGCGTGCTCCCCGCCGACGCGGGGGGTTCCGTCCCGGTCGACCGCACCACGGCTGCGCGGCCCATTCGGCCTCTGCCTGACGCTATCGAGGCGTACTCGCATGTCTTCCTTCCAGCCTCCGCCGACAGCCGCTCCGCCAGCGGGTCCAGCACGAGACGGCCGCGACCTGTGCCGGGAACGGCCCGGTGTGACTTACCGCCCGGCCGGGTGACGTGACGGTGGATCACCGGGCGAGCCGGGGCTCCGGCCCGCTACGGAGATCACAGCCCTGTCTGTGATCTCCGGAAGGATCCTCGTGCACCCCATCCGCACGGCACGCTCCGCGACAGCCGTCCTGTCCGTCCTCACCGCCTTGCTCTCCCCCACCGCAGCCCACGCCGCGACCGAGCATCACGCTGCTCCTGGCGACAGTGTGACCCTGCCCGTTCGCGATGCCCTCGCCGCGCTGCCCGTCCGAACCGAGAGCCGCGCCGGCTACGAACGCACCAAGTTCAAGCACTGGACTGACGCCGACCGCGACGGCTGCAACACCCGCGCCGAGGTCCTCAAAGCCGAGGCCGTCGCTGCCCCACTCCAAGGCCCCAACTGCGCTTTGACCGGCGGACGTTGGTACTCGCCGTACGACGACCGCTACCTCGACAGCGCGAGCCAGCTGGACATCGACCACCTCGTACCGCTGGCTGAGGCCTGGGACTCCGGCGCCTCCCAATGGACCGCGAAAGAGCGGGAGCTGTACGCCAACGACCTGGACGACGCCCGCGACCTGATCGCCGTGTCCGCCGCCTCTAACCGGTCCAAGGCCGACAAGGACCCCAGCGAGTGGCTGCCCCCGTATGTGGGCTACCGCTGCCAGTACGACACCGACTGGATCGCCGACAAAACCAGGTGGGGCCTGAGCATCGACCCCGTCGAACGCGACGCGCTCACCCAGCAGCTCGCCGACTGCCCCGACCAGCCGATCACCGTCACCCTCGCCCGCTGAACAAACGGCCGGGTCCGCCGCTACGGGGAAAGCGGCGGACCCTGGCGACACCCACCGTCGCATATCCGCCCACACGTCCGCAGGAGTTCACCGCGCTCCTGACGGCGAGCCGGCGGCCACGCCGCTGGTGCTCGGCTGGCTCCGGACGCTCCTACGCGGGGCGGCCTCTCCTCAGGTGTGCACGTAGTGACGCACGCAACCCCGGAAGCGGGGTACGGGCCCCGAGCATGGTGAGGAATTCCGGGACCGTCCAGCGGATCAGGGCGCCCTGGCGGGCGAGGTAGAAGCCGACTTCGCGGATGTTGTAGCGGTCGTCGTAGTCGAGGAGGAGGTAGCCGGCCAGCTGCTGTACTTCTTCCCGTCCGACACGGTGGGGCCGGGTAACGGCCTTGCAGTCGATGAGGAGGCCGTCGGTGATGAAGTCGGCGTCGGCATTCACGTCGGCGCTTCCTGCGAAGACCGGCCCGCACACGCGCTGCGAGGCCGGCAGGACTCGCAGGGGGGCGAAGGGGTCTTCTGCGAGCTTCATCTGCTCGTCGATGTCGTCGAGGACGTAGCCCGGCACCGCATTGATCACGCTCTTGACGGTGGTGTGCTCGTCTACCTGCGCGAGGAGATTGCGCTTACGAGGGAATCTGCCGCTGCGGTAGACGGCTTCGAAGAAGCTGGTGACGAAGCACAGCCTGGTCAGTTCGTCGTCGTCGAGCCGTCGGGAAGCGTCGGTCAGGTGGGCGTGGAGGCGGTCCAGGACGCTGGTTCCGATCGTGTGGAGGTTGGCGCGCACTGCGGGGGCGGGTGCTCCGGCGATGGGCAGGTCGCTGCCGATCAGTTCGACGCCGGCGATCGCTGCGGGCCCTGGGTCGGATCCGAGGATCAGGCGCAGCCGGTAGTCGATGGTGTGACCGAGAGCGGCGTAGTCGGGGCGGCGTTCGTTCAGCGGCTGGACGGGGTGCGGGAGACCGCGGATGCGCTGGAGGTAGGAGGCGATGACGCGTTCGGGGCGCGGAAGGTGCTGAGCCAGGAAGGTGGACATCGGGGAGCGGGGGTACTTCAGCTGTCCGGTCAGCGGCAGCCGGGCCAGCGCGATGCCTTCGGGTGTGGTGTCGGCTGTCGCTGCGCTGGAGTGGCTCTGGAGCCGTTTGATGCCGGTGATGTCGAGTTGGTGACGGGCTCGGGTGACGGCGACGTAGATGAGGCGCGCGGCGGCGGGGTGCACATTGCGGGGCGAGTCGTCGTCGGGTGGAGTGAAGCCTGCTCCGATCCGGACGCGGCTCCACTCACGGCCCTTGGCCTTGTGCACAGTCGACACGACGACGCGGGCCTCTGCTTCGTCGCTCATCCGCTGGACGATGCGGATGATCTGCTGGGGGCCATAGGTGTCCACAAGGTCCACGATGGCTTTGAGGTCGGCGGCGGCGGAGTCCTGTTCGGCGTACTCCTGGACCTCGCCCCAGGAGGAGAACAGCGCGAGATCGTGGTGTGAAGTGCGGCGGCCGGCCTGCAGGTCGATCGCTGCCTTCGCGATGTTCAGCAGAGGTTTCCCGCCACCCACCAGGGCGACGGCCACGCCCTGCTCGAGGAAGCGCAGGACCTCGGCAAGGGCGTCGGCGTTGCCCCGGCACAGCACCGCGTCGGGGACCTCCACCTCGGTCAGCTCGGACGGTTCGCTGGCGTGGCCGGTGAGCTGCATCGTGGATGTGGCCGCGCGGAGCCAGTGGTTGGCCACCTCCGCGATGGCGGGCCCGAACCGGAAGGACTGTGTGAGCTCCATCTGCATGCCGGGAAATCCGCTCATGATGTCCTTGGCGTGACGCCATTCGTAGATCTGCTGGGAGGGGTCGCCGACGCAGACGCGCTGGACGTCCTGCGCGAGGAAGATTTCCTCAAGGACCGGGTTCGTGTCCTGTGCCTCGTCCAGCAGGATGTAGTCGGCGCGGAGCCGGGGCCGGGTGAGCGCCCACATCTTGAGGTAGTGGTCGTGCTTGAACGGCAGCGTGCCGTTGGGTGAGCAGATGTCGTCCCAGGCCCACCGGGCCCTGGGCAGCAGGACGCGCGCGAGGTACTGCTGGCCGTGATCGTCAAGTCCGTTGACGGTGCCGAGATGACGCGCTGCGACCTGTTCCTCGGTGGAGTAGCAGAAGTGCCTGACCATCTCCATCACCAGGTGCGCCAGCGTCGACGCCTTCAGCCGGCGCCCGCCGACCGCGAGATCCCGGTCGATTCCCAGAAGCTGCGCGGTGCGCCACAGCGGCATGTGCTGCGAGGCGTCCAGGCGGGCCTTGAAGCGGCTCCCCAGCGCGCGATAGGCGAGCCCGTGGGAGGTGCTGCAGTGGACGTTGCTGCCGAAGCGGGCTTTGGCCTCCTGCGCGATGGGCTTGTTGAAGGCGATGTACATGCCGCGGCGGGGGGTCGCGGCGCCCATCATCACCAGAGTCGATGTCTTTCCCGTACCCGCGCCTGCCACCAAGGCAAGATCATGACCAGCAGCAAAGCTGTCTCGTGCCGCCGCTTGTTCCTCGGTCGCCTTCACTGCCACCTCGTCGTCCCTTTCCGCAAGCCTGATCACTTCGCCTGCCAGCCGGGCCTCGACCGGACCGGCTTTCGGCTGGTGAGCAGCATGGCAGCGCGCACTGACACCCTGTCAGCGTGCCGGGAACAGAGGTTTGGAATTTCGAAGAGGTGACCGGAAAGCGTTGTGTCTACGATCTCGTCATACGCATTCAGGTCACCTGCGTCGAACGGAGGACCCGTGCCCAGAGGCATCACCATCGGTGCGACCCACTACCCCACCAAGGAAGCGGTCCGGGACGTCTGCCGCGGCATCGTCCAGCGCTACGGCGCAGGAGGTGACGTCACCGACCCCGACGACGACGCCTTCTGCCGCGACCTCCTCGAACGCCACCCCGAATACGACCTCAAACGCGGCGCCGGCATAGCCCACTTCCGCGTCATCGCCCACACCGACCACGGCCACAGAAGTATCGGGATCGGCCTCGTACGGTTCGACGGCGAGGTCGCCGACTTCTCATGGAACGCCTGCCTGACGCCCTTCAGCCAGCGCACCCAGGTGCTCGCCGCCCTGCGGCACGCGGTCGCCGGCCAGGTCACCCTCGCACGAAACGCGGTACTCGACTCCGGACAGCCGCTGGTCTGCTCCGTCACAGGAACGCCGATCCCCTCCGCAACCGAACTGCACATCGACCACGCAGCCCCGACGTTCCTCGAACTCGCAGAAGATTTCATCTCCGACAACGGTGGCGTGGACGCCTTCCGGATACTCGCCGACTCGGGCACCGGAGTCACCTACATAGAACTGGAGGACAAGGAGCTCGAAAAACGCTGGCAGGACCACCACCAGGAGCATGCGGTGCTTCGGCCGGTTCTGAAGCGGGTCAACCTGTCCGATCTGCGGCGGACGAATGGACCGGACACTGCAAATCCATGAATCCGCCGGGGGCCGGTGGACTTCCAGTTAACAGCCGGCGTAGGTGTGTGCTCTGGGTCTTCAGGTGAGAGGCCGGCGGCACGAGTAGTGCTCGGGCTTGTCTTCCGCGTTCCGGAGGCTGGCCGGTTTGCCGCAGATGTGGCACGGCGGGATTGTCTGACCGGAGGCATCGACCGCGGGCAGGACGGGTGAGGGTGTCTCCTCGCGGGTCTCAAGGACGACGATGCGACTTGCATAGCGCTTTTTGGGCTCGTTGCGTACTTCCGTGACCGGCCGGTCTTCCGTCCATCGAGTCGGGGTGGCTGAGGACGTTCTCCTGCTCCCCGCACCTGCGGGGTGCCTCTATGTCTTTCGTCAAGCGAGGCGTGGGGTTCGGGGTTCGTAGAAGGTGCCGTCGCGGAGCATTGCGAAGAGCACGTTGATGCGTTGTCGGGCGAGGCGGAGGAGTGCCTGGGTGTGGGTCTTTCCGCGGGCTCGGCATCGGTCGTAGTAGGTGCGGGAGGCGGGGTCGTGCAGGGCGGCGAACGCGGACAGGAACATCGCCCGCTTGAGCTGCCGGTTGCCGCCTCTGGGTGCATGTTCGCCGTGGATCGAGGTCCCCGACGACTTGGTCGACACCATCCTCACCGCCGTCGACCAACTCACCGACGAGAAGCGCGCCGACGTGACCGTCTCCACCGCCCACACCGCCAAAGGCCGCGAATGACCCACCGTCCAGATCGGCAACGACTTCCCCCCGCCCAAAGACACCGACCAGCACGACGAACAGGGACGCCCCGTTCCCGAACCCGTCAGCGACACCGACGCACGCCTCGCCTACGTCGCCCGTCACCCGCGCCCGCCACCTCGACCTCGGCGGCCTCTCCTGGATCAACACCCACCCCACCGCACCAGGCACGCTCCAGACCTCCTGACGCACCTCCGACGGCCGGCGCCCCTGGCTCCCTCCTCCGCAAAGGCAGCTCCTGGCCGACGCAATCCGTCGCCCCTGGTCCGGCGCAGCTGCACCTACAGCTGGTCAGAACTGCGGAGTTGGATGTCCGGGCCGAAGGAAGGGCACCTCTCAGCCGTATCAGCAAGCGCTTTCGGACAAAACATGGCCATGCCATGCATATGGCGGATCTTGACTCCTAATGTCGCGGTCGTTCGTGGCACCGGCTCGTGGCCGGGCGTCACACGACTTCGCGAAGGGATAGCAGTGAGATCCGTTTTCAGAACGACCCTGACTGCCCTGACGCTTGCGCTCCTTCCCGCGCAAGCTCTCGCCGCCACAGCGCAGTCCGGGGCACCCTCGACCTCGCCGGGCACTGTCGCTCAGGTCCAGGCCCAACTCCCCACGCCGCAGCCGCAGAAGGCCGTCCGTCCTGAGGCCCAGGCTCTGAGCGCTTCCGCCGGTTCCTGTTCCACCGTCCTGCCCCGGCTCAAGGAGCTGGCTAAATCCGGGAAGGCCGACCAGCTCGCGCGGCAGGGCAAGACGAAGGCCGCCTGCGTCAGTTCGGCGGCTCCGCACAAGCCGTCAGCGGTCAAAGCCCCGGCCCTCGCCGATGACCGTACGCCGCTGTCGCTGCCCGACTGGTGCTACGACCTTTCCGACGGAGACGGGGCCTGGTACTTCGACCGGTTCAACGCCTGTGCGATCGAGACGTGGATCGTGGACGTGCGGGACATCCGTACCCAGGAACTGCTCGGGCAGCTCTATTACCAGGCCGACGAATACGTCTACGCCCAGAAGGACATCTCCACCTGGGGACATCAGCTGTCGATCCTGCTGTACGACGGCTGGGGACAGATCAGCGGCACCACGGTCAAGGGCGACGCCACCTGCGCAGGGGACTGCACCCTGGCCGCCTCCGCCATCGACTTCCCCGAACAGCCTGTCACCCTGAGCAACATGCCCTGGGGCGAGGCACTGCCGACTACGACGGCCACGGCAGCCGGAGCGACCGGAACCGCCAGGACCACCATCTACTACGAGTTCAACAATCCCTCGTGGGTGGCAGGCACCGGTCTGTTCGGCGTCACAGTACCGATGGACGTCCGCTGCGACAACGCAGTACCGGGCGCGTCCAGCATCGGGTGCGTCTTCCCGGACTACGCGCCGACCGACGTCGTCAGTCTCAGCGGCCCTAACCCGAACTACGCACGCCACGTCCGGGACGCCCAGGCATCCGGGCTACCCGGCGCGTACCCGGACGGCCAGCCTCTGTACCGCCTGACCGACGCGACACTGCGAGACCGCAACGGCGATACGGCCTGCCCGCAGTTCGCCAGCGGCGGCTACCCACGCCCCACCGGCTACAGCTGCGACGAATACCCCTTCCGCTCGACCTGGCAAGGCGCCTTCACCAGCTCCCTCCCGCAGCCCCAGCCATATCCCGGCCGCACCTTCGACTGGTGCCAGATCACCGCGCTACCCATCGGGACCACTGGACCGGACGGATGGAGCGCCTGCATGATCCCGGCGGCGGAGAACAGCAGCGCCGGCAGCCTGTTGAACGTCTTCTACACCAACAACCGTGTCATCGAGAAAGATGCCTTCCGGGTATGGATCGTCGACTGAGGAGGCACCGTTTAGCATGCCTGGCATGAACCAACCTGTGGCGGAGGCATCCGCACGGGTACGGGTGGAGTACCACGCCTTCCACCTGGCCGACATCGGACAGCACCAGCAACCCCCTTTCCGTACTGAGAACGGCTTGATCTTCTCAAGACCAGGACTGGCAGTGGTGCTCGTAGGGGCCAGCAGCGGTGTCGTCAACGTGGAGGTGCAGGTCTACGAACAGCCTGTGACGAGCCCGGGCACCACGGGGTGGGACGAGGTGGTGGACCACAGCATCGAGTCCCTCTCCGGACAGATGCAGGTGGCCGCCATGATGGACGCTCCACCCGACCTGCCCCTGCTGACCCCATTCGGGCCCGGCCACTACCGAGTACGCGTACATGCCCGCGGGCGCGATCGCGGATACGACGCCGTCGCATTCGAACCGGCGGAGGACTACCTCCTGCAGATCTGGCCGGCCCCACCCGAGAAGGACACCGTCCACCAGCACACCGACCAGTGCGGACAGAACTGGCGCAGCACCGCCACGAAAGCACCCGAACCATCCGCGCCTCCGGCACCCGTGCCCGACTGGGAGCAGCAAGCCAGAGCCCGGCTCAAGCGAGCGTCCACCCGACACAACAACTGATCAACCGAGGGCGGGCCATGACGGCCCGCCCTCTCACGCAAAACCCAGCCCAGCAGCCTCCGTTGAAAAACGCTGCGATCCACACTGATCCGTCCACGACGAGCATCCTGCCGGGGACTCCGAACCCACGGGTAGATTTCGTAGATCCGGCCAGAGCACTGCGGACTACGCGCGGCATACCGCAGTCGGACTCGGGGATGATGCGGCACCCACCCAGAGCACCGAGATCCATGACGTTGTGCGCGCCTCATGTCCCGGCGCTAGATTCCTGGTTCATGTCGCCTCGTTTCCCTCGAGTTGAAGCCCTTCTGGGCGGACCACTCGAACAGATCACCTACGCCCAGCTCACCGCCTTGGTTGGTAACCCGGATGCGAAGGAAGACGAAGATCTTGACTACAAGGCGGCGCACTACAGTGCCGATCAAGCGGGCCGGACCGAGTTGGCAAAGGATGTCGCGGCGCTGGCGAACGGGATCGGCGGCGTGCTGGTCCTCGGGCTTGCCGAGGACCGCCAGACTTCCATCCCCAAGGCTGTGACTCCGGTAGAGCTCACCGACGGGAAGCTCCGGCAGATCCGCCAGACCATTGCCTCCAACCTCCGGCCGACACCACGGATCGAGCTGTTTCCCAAGCCCGACCAGCCCGGCGCGCATCAAGGAATCCTGCTCATCGCCGTTCCCCGCAGCATGGACGCACCACACGCCATCGTGGACCAGACCCGCCTGGCCTACCCGCGGCGGAACGGCAGCACCACCGCATGGCTGACCGAAGCCGAGATTGCCACGGCCTACCGTCGGCGTTTCGAACAACTCGCCGACCGCACGGATCGAATCTCGCAGATCGATGACGACGTAGAAGAAACTGCCGAGCGCCTGGAAGGGAGCAGTTTCCTGGAGTACGGCTACCCCCTGCTGACGGTGTCGCTCGTGCCCGACATCCCCGGTGACATGGTGATCGACCACGCAAGTGTCCAGCGCGTGAGCGCGCAGGAGTTGGCGGCGATCCCCCTGCTGGGACGCACCGCAGCGACCTTCAGCGGCACTATGGTCGGCGCACGCCGCGTTGTCCTGTTCGACGACCGCCCACCCCGGTACATCGCCGAACTGCACTCCGACGGATCGGGCGCCTGGGCGGCACGGACCCCCATGCTCGAGTTCTCCCCGGACAACAGCCGGACTTGGCCCTACGGCGCCGACACCGACTCCATCGTCACGCTCGTGCTGTCGGCCCTGCGTCACCTCGCCCAGCATGCAGTCACCCGCACCGGCGCCGCCGGCACAGCTGCCCTGCGCGTGCGGCTGGAAAGCCAAACGCACTTTGGGAACAGCCCGATGAGGCTGCCGAATATGCCGCGCACGCGGGCGATCCCCCTCGCCCACGAGGCCCTCGTTCCCCAGGAGATGGGAGTGCGGGTCGGCACCACCACCCACCGAAGTGCCGTCGGGTACGCCCACGCGCTCCTCAACGACCTGGCAGACGGCGGGATCGGCCTCGTACAGTCCGCGTCGCTGCTCATCAGCGACCTGTTCCAGCACTACGGACTCGCCGAGCCTGCCCAGATCAGCCGCGACGGCTCGATCATCGCCAGCGGATGGTCCGAACCCGAACGAACCCAGATCAGCACCTGGGCACAGCAAGTCGCCGTTCCAGTGATCTGATCCACACGCCTATCGCCCCCGCACCTGTCAGGGCCGTCGATTTGAACGATCCGACTCGAATTCGAGTCACTCGGACCCGGCTTTTGTGGGGACGCCAGCACGAGGACATTCCCTTCATCAAGATGGTCGGGTTGGCGCAGTTGCGGCTTGAGAGGGGATCGAATGCCTACAGGAGTGGCTGTCGTGTGCGACACCGAGGACTGCTTCGCCGTCTACCTGGCGGTGGAGACGGGCGACGACGAAGACGCGCGCTCCGCCTCCGTGGTCTCGCAGCTGGCGCGCGATGCCGCGCAAGGCAAGGGGTGGGTGGTCAGCTTCGGCTTCCGGCAGCCGGTGATGACCTGTCCGGGCTGCGCGGACGGCCGGGGGCCGGTGCGTGAACGCGGTGACTGCCGGCGGTGCATGGGCCGCATCGACTCCGGGTCCAGGTGCGTGTACTGCCTGCGCCAGGTGGAGCCCTCGCAGCCCGAGGCGGGCTGAACGCACCGACGCGCGCACCCCCGTGACGTCGGCGTCGGGCCGTCGTTGAGCTAAGCGCTACGGCCTGCCCGCCCGCGCAGCCCGGAACACGGCCATAATGCAAGCGCTTGCCGACCTGCCACCCGTCGTGCTCTCCGACTTGATCGGCATCCAGCCGAGAGCCGCGGAACGCTTCGTAGCCATGGCCGGCGAGAACTGGTCCGATTACCTGGCCGCGACTCGCCCGCACCAAACGATAGGCCGGGACGTGACTGAAAGGAGGTGAAGGAGCGGCCCTCGTCCGGGAACATGAAGCATGCATCCGGATGACTGGCACCTCACCCAGGACGTCGACGCCTTCCTCGCCCGAGCTGGACACTTCCTGCACTCGCGCGCTGCCCTGCACAACATGCCGCTGACGGACATCGAGAAGCTGCGGTCCCACAGGGCGGCCGGGTCCGACGACGAAACCGCCACTTTCGGCCGACTAGAGTCACAAGGTGAGGTTCTCGCGATCTTCTATCTCACCCCCCGTGGACGCCTGGGCCTCACTCCGCTCTCTGCCGAGCAGACCGACACCCTCGCTGCGCACCTGGCCGGCCTGGGTCACTCACCCGCCCATGTCATCGCGGAGCACGACACCGCTGGCGCCTTCTCCGAGTCATGGCAGAAGCACACGGGCGCGGCGTCGGCACCTTTCTGGAAGACGCATCTCTACCGTCTCGGCACGCTCACCCCGCCGCAGCCGCGCCCGGAGGGCCGGGGCCGCCTCACGGGCCGTAAGGACCGTGCCCAAATCGTGCGCTGGTGCCGTGAGTTCTGCGTCGACGTCGGGGAGCAGCGCTCCATCGACTTGATCGACGCCGGCTCCTGGGAAGACTCGCGTTTCGGCGACAGGCACTTCATGTTCTGGGAGACCCCGGAGGGCGTCCCCCTCTCGATGGCGGCCTCGACCTCGGTCGTCGGCGGCATGGTCCGGGTGGATCCCGTCTATACCCCGGCCCACCTCCGTGGCCGCGGCTACGCCGGAGCTGTGACAGTCAAGGCGAGCAGGGCCGCACAGGCCTCAGGGGCGACGGACGTCGTCCTGTTCACAGACCCAGACAACCCCACGAGCAACGCCCTCTACCAGCGCATCGGCTACGTCCATCTCGCCGACTTCGCCGGATACAGGTTCTCCTACGACGCACCAGAGGCCGGATGACCGGCGCCCCTGGACAACGGCCTAGGAAGGCTCGCCAGTAGCTCCCGCATCGGCGATACGCGGGCTTTGCGCACCATCTGCCGCGGACCACTGCGCGAATAGTGCATGAATCGAATACCGTCTCTTCGCCAGTAGGTGCGCGAGACGACCGAGGCGATCGTCGGCGCGGTCACCGGCTCCCTGACAGCTCCCAGCAGTCTGCTGCTCGGCAGGTACGACGACCAAGGCCACCTTGAGTACGTCGGCCGCACCACCACCCTCACCCGGGCAGCAGGTGCTGCGGTCGCCGACCTGCTCGCTCGAGGACGGCGCGGGCATCCGTGGACAGGCTGGTCGTTCTCCGCCGGATGGGGCAGCCAGGAAAAGCTGAACGTCATGCTGGTGGAACCCGAGCTGGTGGTGGAAGTCGGCCAAGCTGGTCGATGACATCACCGACACCCACTCCTCCAAGACCCGTGAGTCCATCGGACAGGGCATCGCCAACATCGTCACCGGCTTCTTCGGCGGCATGGGCGGCTGCGCCATGATCGGCCAGACGATGATCAACGTGAAGGTATCCGGCGCCCGCACCCGCGTCTCCACCTTCCTTGCGGGTGTGTTCCTGATGGTGCTGTGCATCGTCTTCGGGCCGGTCGTCTCCGACATCCCCATGGCCGCGCTGGTCGCTGTCATGGTCATGGTCGCCTTCGGTACCTTCGACTGGCACTCCGTCGCCCCCAAGACCCTCAAGCGGATGCCGGCCGGCGAGATCACCGTCATGGC
>NZ_JBIWGK010000034.1:0-36033 GCF_044763565.1 Streptomyces sp. NPDC096013
AGAAGCTGCTGCCCGCCCTCCGCGAACTGTGAGCCCGCGATGACCACCAAACGCGCCGCGATCTTCGACGTCGACGGAACCCTCGTCGACACCAAAGGCCCGGTAGTCCTCCAGCATGGCCCGCACGACGTCGGGGTTTCGTGTCGCCTCCCGCCACTCGGCGTGGTTCTCCCGGCCCATGCTCCGCGCGTCCCCGCGGTACCAACTGTCGGGGTCCGCGTTGATGACCCGCTCGGGAACTCCGGTTGGGCGAGAAGAACCAGTGCCACCAGCGCGTGGCGAACTCGGCCGTTATGCGCGACAGGTGCTCGGTGAGGGGAAGGCAGTCGAGCAGGGCTACCCGGGAGACCGCACCAGGGTGGTCGAGCGCGAGACGCAGCGCGACGGCGCCTCCGCGGTCGTGCCCGGCAAGCCCGAACCGGTCGTGGCCCAGCGTGCGCATGACCGCGACCACATCACCGGCGACCGCTCGCTTGGAGTGTGCCGCGTGGTCCTCCGTGGCCGCCGGGCCGCGGGAGCGGCCGTACCCCAGACGACGCTGGACCCGCGCCGCACCAGAAGCGGTGCTACGCGGTGCCAGGTCGAGGACGTCCGGGCGCCCTGCGCCACCACGTGACCCAGGTGGAGCTGGTCAGCCCCGGCGAGTTCGCCACCTACGGGACCCTGCTGACCCAGGCCCACCGCCTGGCTGGCCGGCTCACATCGCATCTCCCCGTGCCGCAGGCCGCGAGCAGGGTGGCAAGGCTTGACGACTGAGGAGGCTCCGCCACGGGAGACGCCGGCTCCGGCGGTGAACATTCGCCGGTATGTCGAGGGAAACGAAGGCGCACGGACGAGCCGGGGCGCGGAGGGGAGTGGTTTGCGGGCGCCGCGGCGGGCAACTCGACGACCAGGACATCGCGCCCATGAGCCTCTGTCCCGTTCCGAGGGGCGGAGTGCCGTGGCACAGAAGGAAGATGAACGACCGTGACCACTCAACTCCCGCGCACCACGCCGAAGTCACCGATCCGCGTCGCCGAGACGGGCTGGTCGAAGGCCCGTCACCGCCGGGGGAAGGACGTGCGGACCTGCGTCGCCGCCGTCGCAGACGAGAGCGCGCCCGCAGTGGCGCAAACCGACACCGAGGCGAACATCATCCGGAGCGCGGACTGACCGTCCGGTCGACCGCCCGGACGTCTTCATGCCCTCTCCCTGGGCACCCGACGCGATCCGGACCCGCGCCGGTCCGTCGATCCCGCGTGGACGCCCCCGACGAAGGAGGAGTGAAATGAGCACGAGCACTGTGAAGGAAGCCGTGGACGTCGGTGTGTCGGTCCACACGGCCTACAACCAGTGGACCCAGTTCGAGCACTTCCCCCGCTTCATGGAAGGCGTGGAGGAAGTGCGGCAGCTCGACGACCGGCACAACCACTGGATCACCAGCATCGGCGGCGTGCGGCGCGAGTTCGACACCGAGATCGTCGACCAGGCGCCGGACGAGCGGATCACGTGGCGCTCCGTGGACGGCGACACGCGGCAGCGGGGCTCGGTACGGTTCGAGCCCCTGGACGACGCGCACACCCGGGTGGAACTCACCATGGAGGTAGAGCCGACCGGCGTCGCAGAGAAGACCGCGGACGTGCTGGGCGTGATCGACCGGCGGGTCAAGGGGGACCTGCGGCGGTTCAAGGACTACATCGAGGACCGCGGCGACGAGACGGGCGGCTGGCGAGGACGCATCCGGCCCGAGGATCCCGGCACGTCCCTCTGACCCGACCAAGGAGATGTGTTCGTGAGCATGGACATGTGGGGCTATCAACCCGCGGTGGGCTACACCGCCGGTACCAGTCTGATCGGCTACAAGGTCGAGGCGACCGACGGCGGTATCGGCAAGGTCGACAAGTACTCCGACGACGTCGGAGCCTCTCACCTCGTGGTCGACACCGGGGCGTGGATCTTCGGCAAGAACGTCCTGATCCCCGCCGGCCTCGTCATCGGCGTCGACACGGCGGAGGAGAGGATCTACGTCGACCGGACGAAGGAGGAGATCAAGAACGCTCCCGAGTTCGACAAGGACAAGCACACCGGTGACGCGGGCTACCACGAACAGCTCGGCAGCTATTACGGCAGCCACCGTGCGTGAGATCTGAGCCGGGGTGTGCGAGGGGTGGGCCGGAGCAGCCGCTTCGGCCCACCCCTGCTTCTTCGTCCCGGGGTGCCGGTGCCACCGGCACTGACCTGGTCAGCGTCTGTCGGCTCAGCCGGGGCGTGTCAACCGTGCGACAAGGGGCACTCCTCCGGATGAGAATCCCGAAACCCCGACGCGCAGGGACGCGGATGAGGACAGATGGTGGGCATCCAACAAGACATCCAACAAGTGGGGCAGCCTGGGTGGTTGTCAGTCCGTACTGACAGGGTCGACGGCGTCCTCGTGGTGACGGTGGCCGGAGAGATCGACCACGAGACAGGCGGCGCGCTGAGGGAGGCGCTGGACCTGCCGGACGGCGCCGCACCTCGGGTCGTCATCGACCTGGGCCACGTCACCTTCATGGACTCCAGCGGCATCAACCTTCTCATCGCCGCCCACCACACCCTCGAGGCGGGTGGCTGGCTGCGGCTGGCCGGAGCCGTCCCCTCGGTGCTGCGCACCATCCAACTCGTCGGCATCGACGCCCTCATTGACTGCTACCCCACTCTTCGGCAGGCCCTCGGCCGCTGATCGCCGGGAGGACGGGATCGCGGGGGCGGCATCAGGTGCGGGCGGCTTCGAGGACGGCTGGAGGGGCCTTCTTGTCGAGGGCGACACGGACGAGGGCCGCGGCTACTACGGCCGGTTCCGCGCCGTCCGTCAGGCGAAGCAGGGCGGCGGGTTCGGTGGGCAGATCCACGGTGCGGGCGCCTTGGAGGGCTTTGCCGTCGAGGTACGGCGACGTCTCGGGCCAGACCGCCTGTGCCTCGCGCAGGAAGATGTCGGCGCTGGCCGGTCCCAGTCCGGGGAACTCCTGGAGCAGGCGCCGTAGCGTCGCCGTGTCGCCGTCGGCCTCCTCCCGC
Organism: Streptomyces sp. NPDC096013; assembly: GCF_044763565.1. Classification (NCBI taxonomy): domain Bacteria; kingdom Bacillati; phylum Actinomycetota; class Actinomycetes; order Kitasatosporales; family Streptomycetaceae; genus Streptomyces; species Streptomyces sp. NPDC096013. The sequence goes on from NZ_JBIWGK010000034.1 coordinate 3,031, forward strand.
AGTTTGCGCAGGTCACCTCCGTAGCGCTCGGTGGCCAGCGTCGCGCCGTCGCATGACCACCCTGGGAGGGCAGATCATCTCCGAGGAGTCCCCGGCCATCTCTACCCTCTACCAGGAGCCCGCGTTGATCGCCTTCCTCGGCCAGGTCGCCGACCTGCGGGCGGTGACCGTCCGTGATCCGATCGAACGCCACGTCCTCAACATCCTGCACCAGGAAGGCGACACCCACGGCGCGCACACCGACGACTACCCCCTCGCGCTCGTGCTGTTCCTCCAGGCACCCGACGACCCGCAGGACGGCGGCCTGCTGGAGTACACACCGCACGCCAGGCAACTGCACACACTGGACTCACCCCAGGCCCGCCAGGCCCACCACCACACCGGCGACGGCTATCTGCTGCGCAGCGACACCACCGCCCACCGCGTCACACCCCTGCGCCGCCCCGGCATCCGCCGCGCAGTCCTCAACTTCGCCTACACCACACCGGACCGCCAGTCCGCGACCTCAGTGTCCGCGCCGTTGCTCTACGGCTGACCGGGCCGGGGCGCACAGCGCCCCGGCCCTGTGGATTACGCCCAGACCTGCCGCAGCAGCCAGAGAGTCTTGCCGGTGCCCGAACCCTGGACGAACACGTAGAGGAGGTTCTCGCTGTTGGTGATCACCGCCTTGGGATGGACCTCGCCGATGACGCCGCCCAGATCCTTGAAGCCGTCGTAGGCGGGCTGGTTCTCCACCTGCTGGAGGGCGACCCACAGGGACTTGTTGGTGCCCTTGACGAAGGCGTTGAGGCGGCCGTCCTGGGCGAGGAACGCGGCGGGCTGGTCGATGATCTGGCCTTGCAGGCTCACGGACGTCTCGAAGCTGTCGTAGTCGGCGCTCTGGCCGACCCGCCAGGCGGCGCCGTTGGAGCCGCGGTAGTAGATCTGCACGTGCGCGGAGGCGTCCACCGTCGCGGTGGGCCGGCTGGCCACGCCGGTGGTCTCGGCGCTGAAGGGCTCCCAGGTGTCGGCGGAGTTCCACGTCCTTTGCTGGATGGTGTAGAGGGTGTCCTCGTCGCCCTTGACCGCGACCACGATGCGGCCGGAGCCGTCCAGGGCGGGTGAGGGGGTGGCGTAGATCCGGCCGCCGAGAGAGGCGGTCTTGGTGTATGCCTCGTACTGCTGGCCCTGGTTGCGGACGTACCACAGGGCGTCGTCGGTGCCGCGGAAGAAGACCTGGATGCGGCCGTCGGCGTTGAGGGCGGCAGCGGGGTCGCCGCCGACATTCGTGACCAGGCTCTCGGGAATACCGAAGGCTGAGTTGATCGCGTTCTGGGTGATGACCTCGATGCTGTTGCCGGGGGTGCGGTAGAAGACGCGGATTTTGCCGTCCTTGCCGCGGATCGCGCTGGGCGCGCCGGCGATCCTGGAGCCCTGGTGCTCGGTCCAGGCGCTCCAGGTGCGATCCCGCTTCTCGTACCTGCTCCAGAGGGTGTTGTTGCCGCCGCGGACGAAGACCTGGACTCGGTTGTCGGCGTTGAGGGTTGGGGAGGGGACATCGAAGATCGAGCCCTCCAGATTGGTCCAGGTGCCCCAGTTCGTGCCCGGGGTGGTGGAAACGGGCATGGCTGCCTCCTCTGGCGCCAGCGCGACGGTGCGCTGAGCTGCACAAAGAGCATTTGTCATGAGGTGGCTTGGTACGCGCCCTTGATGAGGCATGTCCATAAACTGTCGTGCGGCGGGAAACGCGTGCTTGCGTGGCTCTCCGCCCGGGCTCCGGACGTCACCCCCGACGTGATGGCGGTGACCGAGGGGAGATGGGTTCGCGAAGGTCATGAGGGTGCAGCGGGTTCGACGCACGCCCGGGACGCGGGAGGGGCGAAGCGAAGACTCGCAGTGAACGGTGGGGCGGCCTGCGGCTGGAATGCATCGATTTCCAGATCAGGTCCGTTCAATGATCATCCTTGCGAGCGAACGCATCTGAGCCAGCTCCAACGCCACCGGCGTGGGGAGCGCAGCCCGTGTCCCCCGTCACGGGCTGTCACCAGGCGGTCGACACGCGGGGCGCCGTTGCCCCCGGGAGCGGGTGGGCGGGTTCGAGCGCGGGGGCCCAGTGGGTGGTGTCCTCGTCGCGTACGTGCCGGCCCACTCCGAGAACGGTCATTCCCGCTGCCCGCGCGGCCTGGACACCGGTGGGTGAGTCCTCCACGGCCAGGGCGCGGCGGGGGTCGATGCCGAGGGCGGCGCAGGCCGCCAGGTAGAGGTCGGGGGCGGGTTTGGGAGCGGCCACCTCGTCCGCGGCGATGGTGACGGGCACGATCAGGTCGAGACCGCCATGGGCGAGGACGGCGTCGAGCAGGGCACGCGGAGAGTTGCTGGCGATGGCCGTCGGCAGACGTGCGGCGGTGTGGCGGGCGACTGCCAGCGCGCCGGGAAGAGGCCGGGCGCAGGTGGATACCCGGGCGATCATGCCTGCCAGCAGTTCGCGCTGGAGCGTTTCGGCTTCCTCGTCGAGGGTGGTGGTCAGCAGCCTGGTCAGGGGCTCGATGGCCAGACCCAGGGCCCGCCGGTGGAGGTCTTGCGGGCAGGGGAGGCGGCGGCGGGCGAAGGCGTCCTCGATGGCGTGCCGGACGCACTCCTGCGTGTCCATGAGGGTGCCGTCACAGTCGAAGACCACCGCTGCCATCGCCGTGGTGCTCATGTCCGGTGCCCGCGGGTGTAGAGCTCGACGGGGTTGAAGCCGACAGGGTCGGGGACCCTGGGCGGTACCCGGACGAATCCCGCTTCGCCGAGCGTGGCCCGTACGCGCTCGCCGTCGATGTACTTGTCGTGGACCTCCAGCACGATGCGCTCGACGCGTTCCATCCAGGGTCTGGGCACGGCGAAGATCTCGGCCTCGCTGCCTTCGACGTCCACCTTCAGCAGGTCCACGTGGTCGAAGCCGTGGCGGTCCAGGAGCCGGTCCAGGGTGGTGGCGGGTACGGTGCGCGGCGGCCGGGTCAGGACGTTCTCCAGCCGGTACGGACGGGTACGGCGCAGCTCGTGGACCGCGGGCACGGCGGTGCAGGTGTCCCAGAAGCCGCTGACCGCGAACTCCAGCTCACGCTCGGAGCCGTCGACCGCGCACGGCTCGACGATCCAATCGGCTTCGGACAGTGCGGCGTTGCGGTGCAGCACCGCCCGGCTCTCCGCCATGGGCTCGACGCTCAGCAGCCGGCCGGGGCGGTAGCGGGCGGTGAGGTAGGCGGCGGCGAGGCCGGTGTTGCCGCCCAGGTCCACGATCGTTTCGAGGCGGTCGACGGGCCGGTCGAGGGCGTAGTGGTGGTCGAGTTCGTAGAAGCGGCGCAGGAAGATCTGCCACAGGATCAGCAGGTCACTCTGGTTGCGGCGGATGAACACCCGGGCCGGACCGCCCGGCGTGGCGAACGTGAACAGCAGCAGCCGGTCGTCGTCGAGCGGCCGGCCCGCCGCTCCGGCGAACCGCCGGGCCATCCAGTACGGGACCCGCATCCGGCTCCCGCCCCGCGCCAGCCGGATCCCGTCGGCCACGTCGCGCACACACCCGGCCGACTCCCGCAGCAGCACCCGCCCCATGCCCACGCCCGCCGCCCGGTCGGCGTCCGACCGCAGATATCCCAGACCCATACGTGCCGCCTCACCGCTTGTGAACACAGATGTTGATCAAGCTAGGCGCAGGACATGCGGCGCGGCATCAGACTTCCCGAGCGCGGCAATACGACAGCCGTTCGGAGCAGAACGTCCCATCCTGGGGTAGCGCCGAGGTAAGCCCAGAAGCCGCCAGAATTTGATCTTGGTCCCGGCCCGATGGCGGCCGTCACCCATTCGGCTGAAGGTCGTTGGTGGCGGTACTGACTGAATCTGGGCCTGGGGCGGGACTTTGACGTCGATCGAGCGGACCGCGTATCCGCGGTTCACGGCCTCGGGGAACATCGGTACAGCGGTTATCGGTGAGAACGATCATGGCCGTTTAGCACAGTGATCCACTTCGCCGCTGGGGTTCGGTGGAACGCCTCCGGGCCTGGTCTGGGGCTGGCTACGGTCCGGCTCGTGCCGGTGGAATTTCTGAGTGATGAGCAGGCCGAGGCGTACGGGACGTTCGCCGAGGAGCCGACGAGGCCCGAGCTGGAGCGGTTCTTCTTCCTGGACGACGTGGACCGGACCTGATCTCCCTACGGCGGACGGAGCATCACCGGCTCGGGTTCGCGCTCCAGATGTGCACGGTTCGGTACGTCGGGCTGTTTCTGGAGGACCCGCTCGCTGTGCCGTGGCCGGTGGTCGAGCACTTGGCCGTGCAGCTCGGCATCGAGGACCCGTCTGTGGTGAAGCGGTACAGGGAGCGGCGTCAGACGCTGTACGACCACGCGTGGGAGATCCGGGACGCCTACGGCTACCACTCTTACGAGGACGCCGAGTGGGGCCGGTGGTTCCGTACGTTCCTGCACGGGCGGGCGTGGACGCACGCCGAGGGGCCGAGGCGCTGTTTCACCACGCGGTGGGCTGGCTGCGCTGTCACCGGGTCCTGCTGCCTGGGGTATCCGTGCTGGCTCGGCAGGTGGCGGAGGCGCGGACGGTCGCGGAGAAGCGGCTGCACGCGACGGTCGCGGGCGCCGCCCGCCGCGCGGACCTGGCGCTGCCCGGGGATCTGGTGGCGACGCTGAAGACGCCGGAGGGCTCGCGGTTCTCGGAGCTGGAGCGGCTGCGCCGGCCGCCGACCCGGACGACGGGCACGGCGTTTGCCCGCGCGCTGGAGCGGGTGGACGAGATCGGCGCCTTCCAGCTCGGCAGGTTGAAGTTGTCGCAGATCCCGCCGAACCGGATGGCGGTGCTGGCGCGGTACGCGCTGGGGTCGAAGGCGCCGCTGCTGGAGCGGGCGGCGGAGCCGAAGCGCACGGCGATGCTCACCGCGGTGATGCGGCACCTGGAGGCGAAGGCGATCGACGAGGCTCTGGACCTGTTCCAGGTTCTGATGGCCACCCGGCTGCTGAACACGGCGAAGCGCAAGACGGAGAAGGAGCGGCTGTCGACGCTGCCGCAGCTGGAGAAGGCGTCACGGGTGCTCGCGCGGGCGGCGAAGGTGCTGTTCGAGGAGCTGGAGCTGGTCGAGGAGCAGGAGGCGGACCTGGACGTGGCCGCGCTGTGGGCGGCGGTCGAGGAGGTCGCCCCGCCCGCCGCCGTGATGACCGCGGCGGCCATGGTGGTCTCGCTGGTGCCCGAGGACGAGAACTCGGCCGAGGTCGCCATGCGGGCCGCGCTCACGAACCGGTATGCCACCGTGCGCCCGTTCCTCGCGTTGCTGGGCGAGTCGAAGGCGCCTGGACGCGGCGAGCGCCGGGAAGCGGGTCCTGGCCGGGGCCCGGGGCCTTCCGGCGCTGGCCCGGCGGAAGACGGGGGTCAAGCCGCTGCTGCCGCGCGAGGTGGACGACAAGCTCGTGCCGCCGGCGTGGCGCAAGGCGGTGTACGCCAACCCCGACCTCCCACAGGGCGCGGTGGACCGGGACGCGTACGTGGTGTGCGTGCTGGAGCAGCTGCACCGGGCCCTGAACAGCCGCGACGTGTTCGCCTCGCCCTCGCACCGCTGGTCCAACCCGCGCGCCCGGCTGCTGGACGGACCCGACTGGGACGCGGTCGAGGAGGACGTCCTGGCGGCCCTGAGCCTGGGCATGCCCGCCGAGGAGCATCTGGCGGAGCTGGTGCGGGGCCTGGACGCCGGCTGGAAGCAGCTCGCCGAACGCCTGGAGGAGGCGGGGCCGGCGGCGAAGGTCTCTATCGAGGTGCAGGATGACGGGCGGGTGAAGCTGAACGTCGACAAGCTCGGCGCGCTCGGGGAGCCGAAGTCCCTGACCTGGCTGCGCCAGCGGGTCGAGAAGATGCTCCCGAAGATCGACCTGCCGGACCTGCTGTTCGAGGTGAACTCCTGGACCGGCTTCCTGGACGCCTTCGTGCAACCTCGGCGACGGCACGACTCGGATGAATGACCTGGCCACCTCGGTGGTCGCGCTGCTGGTATCGGAGGCGTGCAGCATCGGCCTGGCTCCGGTGGTCAACCCCGGCTACGAGGCCCTGACCCGGGCCCGGCTCGTGCACGTCGACCAGTACTACCTGCGCGCCGACACCATCGCCGCAGCGAACGCGCGGCTGATCGCCGCCCAGGCCGCCGTGCCCATCGTGAAGTTCTGGGGCAACGGCCTGCTCGCCTCGGTGGACGGACTGCGGTTCGTCGTCCCCGTCCGGACGATCAGCGCGGCGCCGTCGCCCAAGTACTTCGGGTTCAAGCGCGGCATCACCTGGCTCAACGCCGTCAACGACCAGGTCGCCGGGATCGGGCAGACGGTCGTCCCCGGCACCCCGCGCGACTCCCTGCACATCCTGGACGCACTGCTGAATCTGGACGGCGGGATTAAGCCGGAGATGGTGGCGACCGACAACGCCTCGTACTCCGACATGGTGTTCGGCCTGTTCAAGATCCTCCGCTACAACTTCTCACCCCGCTTCCGCGACCTGGACGACCAGCGGTTCTGGCGGGCCACGATGCCCGGCGTCGAGACCGGCTCGTACGGAGCGGTGGAGGACCTGGCCCGCAACCGAGTGAACCTGAACAAGGTGATCACGCACTGGCCGGACATGCTGAAGGTCGCCGGTTCCCTGGTCACCAACCAAGTCCGCGCCTACGACCTGCTGCGCATGTTCGGGCGCGACGGCCGCCCCACCCCGCTCGGGGCGGCGTTCGCGGAGTACGGGCGGATCGCGAAGACCGAGCACCTGCTGCGGGTGGTCGACCCGGTGGACGACACCTACCGCCGTCAGATGAACCGGCAGCTCACCGTGCAGGAGTCCCGCCACAAGCTCGCCCAGGACGTGTGCCACGGCAAGCGCGGCACCATCCACCAGGCATACCGCGACGGCATGGAGGATCAGCTCGGCGCGCTCGGCCTGGTCCTCAACGCCATCGTGCTCTGGACAACCCGCTACATCGACGCCGCTGTCGCCCAGCTGAAAGCCGAGGGCCACGAGACCCGGGACGAGGACATCGCCCGGCTCTCCCCGCTCAAGCACCGCAACCTGAACCTGCTCGGCCGCTACAGCTTCACCGCCTCGACCCCGGCCGCCGGCGCCCTGCGCCCGCTGCGCGACCCGGACGCGCCGGAGCTGGACGAGGAGGCGGGCGACTGAAGCCGAGGCGTCAGCCGGTGGGCACCAGCGCGGCGTCGTACTGCTCGACGGCCCAAGGCAGCACCACGCAGGGGAGCAGGAACCAGTCGCTGTTGTACTGACCCGAGACATTGATTGAACGGCTGAGTACGGAATGTACCGGAGTTGGGCTTTTGCTGGTGGCTCTACCTGAGGCTGTTGATCAGTTGCTCGATGCGTGACTGGTCGAGCAGTGAGTAGATGTGGGCGATCTGGCCGCTGGTGATCACGAAGGCCATGATGGCGACGGGCTGCTGGTTCGCGTAGACGATGACTGCTGCGCCGCCGTTTACCGTGATCGGCTCGAATGTGGCGTTCGGAATGGCGAAGGTCGCTGCACGCAGGGTCACGTTCTCTGGGCCGCGGATGGTGGCGGTGGCGGCGGGCTTGGTGGCCCCGCCATCGGCGTGGAATGTGATCTCAGGGTGCAGCAGAGCGAGGAGTGTGTCGAGGTCACCGTCGCGAGATGCTGCGAAGAAGGCGTTGACCACACTGCGTTGGCTGGCGGGGTTGGTCTCGATCTCGGCCGGGTCCACGGCGTGCACTCGTTGTCGGGCACGGCCGGCGAGCTTGCGGGTCGCTTCGGTCGACTTGCCGAGGACCCCGGCGATCTCGCTGAACGGCATTCCGAAGGAGTCGTGGAGCACGAACGCGAGGCGCTCGGGTGGTGTCAGGCTCTCCAGGACGATGTGGAGCGCCAGACTGACTTGCTCGCCAAGGAGAGTCTGGTCTTCCAGGCTCGGGGCCTGGTCGGATCGCAGGTGGAGTCCGGGACCGGTCGGGTCCGTGAGGGCTTCGGGGCGCGCCGCTCGGGCTCTGAGCTTGTTGAGGCATGTGCGTGAGACGGCCGTGGTCAGCCACCCGTCGAGGTTGGCCACGGCCGCGAGATCGGTTGCTCCGGGGCGACTGAGGCGGACCCAGGCATCTTGGACAGCGTCTTCAGCATCGCTGCGGTTGCCGAGGATTCGGTGGGCCAGTGCGGTCAGCCGCTGACGGTTGGCCTCGAAGTGTCGGCTGAGCTGTTCGGCGGGGTCCATCGGTCACGTCCTCGTGTTGCGGGGTGTCAGTGCCCATGACACGCCTACGACCGAGAACGTGACAGGAGCCCGACGTGACGCCCCCGAACCAATCAGCACCCACCCTAGATGCCCGCCCACGACGGCGGATGGCGCTCCTGGCGCTGTGCCTGGCCGGTTTCGTGATTCAGCTCGACGTCACCATCGTCAATGTCGCCCTCCCGACGATCCAACACGAGCTCGACGCTGCCACCGGCGCGTTGGAGTGGGTCATCAGTGGTTACGCCCTGGGGCTGGCCGCGCTCATCCCCTTGATGGGGGCACTCGGTGATCGCCTCGGACATCGTTCTGTCCTGTTGGCCGGCCTGGTCGTCTTCGGCCTCTGCTCTGCTGGAGCGGCGCTGGCGCCCAGCCCCTCGGTGCTCGTGGCCGCGCGTGTCGGTCAGGGTGTTGGTGGAGCATCGATCCTGGCACTCACCCTCGCTGTCCTGACCGACACCTACCCGCCCGCCCAGCGCGGTCACGCAATCGGCTGGTGGGCGGCCATTGGCGGCGTCGGCTTCGGGGCGGGGCCGATCGTCGGCGGCCTGCTGCTCTCCATGTTCGACTGGTCAACGATCTTCTGGGTCAACCTCCCTATCGTTGTCCTCACGGTCGGCTTGATCCTGCGAGCGGTCCCCAGAGCCGCCGCGGCCTCCGACCCGAGGCCGCTTGACGTGCCGGGTGTCGTCCTCGCGTCGCTGGGTCTGGCAGGAGTGACCTTCGGTCTGATCACCGCGAGCAAAGTTCCGTGGAAGCCCGTGCTGACGCTGGTTCCACTGATTCTCGGTGTCCTCGTCCTCGCGGCGTTCGTGCAGTGGCAGCGTCGCGCCAGCGAACCTTTGGTTCCCAGAGCTGTCCGCGGGAATACGGCGTTCATCAGCGCCTGCGCCGTCTACTTCCTCAGCTACCTCGCTTTCAGCGGCACGCTCTACTACGTCACCTTGATGTTCCAGAACCTTCTCGGCTGGTCCGCCCTTCGCACCGGACTGTCCTGGCTGCTGATGAACGCCCCGTTCCTCGTCGCGGCCCAGATGGCCGGCAAACTCAGTCAACGCTTCACGCCACGAGCCATCGTCACCACGGGCTGCACAGCCGGAGCACTGGGAATCGCAGCGCTGAGCACGTTGACACCAGCCACCCCCTTCGCCGTTGCGGCGGTTGGATACCTGGTCGCTGGAATCGGTTTCGGGCTACTGGTTCCCGGCATCACGAACGTGGCCATGCGCGACGTCGCCGCGCCGGTCGCGGGTGCCGCCTCGGCGGTGCTGAACGCCGCCCGCCAGCTCGGTACGGCGGTAGGACTCGCACTCGTCGGGGCCATTGGTGCGGCGGTCACCCAACACAGCTGGCACGCGTCGCCATATGGGCAAACCCACACTGCCGCCGGCCCCATCGCGGCGGGGAACCTCCACGGAGTTCCGCCACAGATGCAGGCGACAGCAATCAGCGCGTTCGAGATCGGGTACCGCGGCGCCCTCGGGATCTGCATTGCCAGTCTCCTGGCCGGTGTGTGGCTCTCAGCGCACGCGTTCAAACCGCGCACAGCACCCATCGGGGCGGCAGACGTGAAGGAGACGATCCTGTGAGCCACGCCAACGCCGCCCTCACTCCGCGGGTCCGACTTAAGGTCGCCCAACTGGTCGTCGACCATAACGTCCCGATCCGGGAAGTCGCCGCGCGATTTCAGTGCTCTTGGCCCACCGTCAAAAGATGGGCCACCCGGTACGCCGACGGACAGCCCATGGCCGACCGATCCTCCCGGCCACACACCAGCCCCGGGAAAACGACGCCAGCAACCACAAAGCGAATTGTCTCGCTGCGACTACGCAAACGCATCGGTCCGGTCCAACTCGCCGCCCTGACCGGAGTCGCGCCGTCGACCGCACATCGCGTACTCCGGCGCTGCCAGATCAACCGCCTGAACTACCTCGATCGCGCCACAGGCGACCGGGTACGCCGCTACGAACATCCGTACCCGGGATCGATGAGCCACGTCGACGTGAAGAAGCTCGGCAACATCCCCGAGGGAGGCGGATGGCGATTCGTCGGTCGCGCCCAGGGCACACGCAACCGCGCGCGGACAAAAGGGAAACCGAAGAACCGACACCACAGCCCGAAGATGGGCTATGCCTTCGTTCACACCGTCATCGACGACAATTCCCGTGTCGCGTACGCCGAGATTCACGACGACGAAACCGCGGCCACGGCCGTCGCCGTACTCCGCCGAGCCGTGATCTGGTACGCCGACCGCGGGGTCTCCATCGAGCGAGTGCTTTCTGACAACGGAGCCGCGTACGTGTCACACCTCTGGCACGACACCTGCACCGAACTCCAGATCAAGCACTCACGCACCCGGCCCGCCGCCCACAAACCAACGGGAAAATCGAGAGATTCCACCGGACCCTCGCCAACGGCTGGGGCTATGCCCGCTGCTACAGCTCAGAAGGCGAACGTCGGGCCGCTCTCCCAGCATGGCTCCACACCTATAACCATCATCGCCTACACACCGCTATCGGAAACAAGCCGCCCATCGCACGCTTAATCAACCTCTCGGTTCAGTACAGCTAGTGCTGGGTCGGCTCCGGCAGTTCGGAGGTGATGGCGCGGATGGCGTTCCGCAGCCAGCGCTGCGCCGGGTCGCCGTCGAGCCGGGGATGCCAGGCCATGTGGTATCCCAGTGGCCGGATTTCCTGGGGGGCGGGCAGGATGCGGATGCCGGGTTCCGGGCGTTGTTCCGCGAGCAGCCGCGCGGGCAGGGTGAGGACCAGCCGGGTGCCCAGGACCGAGCGCAGGGCCAGGGAGTGGTAGGGGACGGTCAGTCCGGCGCGGCGGCGCTCGCCGAGGTCTTCCAGGCGTTGCTCGATCGCGGTCTGGCGCTCGCCGATGGTGCCGACGATGACATGGGTGGCGTCCAGGTACTCCTCCAGGGCGATCGCCGGACGTTCGGCGAGCGGGTGGTCCGCGGAGAGCACGCAGACGAACCGATCGTCGAAGAGATGCTCGGTGTGCAGGGTGGTAAGGGGCGTTGATCTGGCGAAGAACACCAGGTCGACGACCCCCCGGTCGAGGTCATCGTAGATGGCGTCGTGCCAGGTCCGAAAGTGCAGGGTTGAGCGCGGCGACTCCCGGAACACACGCTGGAAGATCGCGGGCGCGAACACCTGGGTGAAGTCGGTGCCCGCGACCCGGAACGCCTCGGCGGCCTCGGCAGGGTCGAACTCCTCCGGGGCGAACAGGCTCTCCAGCCGCGGCAGGACTGCCCGCAGCTGACGCTGGACGCGCTCGGCCCGCGGGGTGAGCCGGTACCCGCCCGGCGTGCGCACCAGCAGCTCGTCGCCGAGGGTGTCCCGCAGTCGCTGCAGGGCCCGGCTCATCGCCGGCTGGCTCATTCCGGCGACTTCGGCGGCGCGCGAGACATGCCGCTCCTCCAGCAGTGCGGCCAGCGGAGCCAGCAGATTGAGGTCGACCCGTTCGATATGCACCATCTGAATAATCTATATCTCAATGATGCATTGGACAAATAATTGCAGGTGGCGGAGGGTTGATCCAATCGCCGGGCGGACCGCCCGCGAACTTGCACAGTGCCAGGCGTCCGTCCGGATGCCGGATCAGGAGCAGTGATGAACAACGCGGTGTCGCAGCACGGATCCAGCCGGCCCAGGGTGGCCGTAGTGACCGGCGGCTCAGGCGGTATCGGCGGCGCGGTTGCGCGCCGGCTGGCCGCGGACGGCATGGCCGTCGTCGTCCACTACGCAGGCCGCGTGGCGAAGGCCGAGGCGATCGTCGAGTCGGTGATCGCAGCCGGCGGCACGGCGGTGGCCCTGCCCGGCGATGTTGCCGAGCCGACGGCGATGACCAGGCTCTTCGACACGGTGGAGGAACGTTTCGGGGGCGTCGACGTGGTCGTCAACACCGCGGGGATCATGCTGCTGGCCCCGCTCGCCGAGATGGAGCTGGAAGCCTTCGACCGGATGCACCGGGTCAACGTCCGCGGGGCCTTCGTGGTCTCCCGGCTCGCGGCCCGCAGGCTGCGCCCCGGCGGCGCGCTGATCAACTTCTCCACCTCGGTGACCCGGCTCCAGCAGCCCGGCTACGTCGGCTACGCGGCGACCAAGGGCGCGGTCGAGGCCATGACCCTGATCCTGGCACGCGAGCTGCGCGGCCAGGATGTCACCGTCAACGCGGTGGCCCCCGGGCCGACCGCGACACCGCTGTTCCTCGAGGGCAAGAGCGAGGAGCTGATCGCCCGGATCGCCGCCGCCGCACCCCTGGAGCGGCTCGGCACCCCCGAGGACATCGCCGAGGGCGTCTCCTTCCTGGCCGGCCCCGCCGGCCGCTGGATCAACGGCCAGGTGCTGTTCAGCAACGGCGGCATCGCCTGATCTTCTCCACCACGTCCGCCTCTGTTCTCCCTCTCCGTTCCTCCCCTTCACTTCTCCGATAGGAGACCCACCATGTCGACTGTGCTCATCACGGGTGCCGCCACCGGTATTGGCAACCTGACCGCGCGAGCCCTGGCCCGGGCCGGTCACCGCGTCTATGCCTCGATGCGCGCCCCCGGAACCCGCAACGCCGCCCCCGCCGAGGAACTGCACCGCCTGGCCGGGGCCGAGCGGCTCGACCTGAACGTGGTCGAACTCGACGTCGCCTCGCAGGAGTCCGCCGACCACGCGGTGGCGGCCGTGCTCGACGACGCGGGGGCGCTCGACGTCGTCATCCACAATGCCGGGCACCTGGTCACCGGCTACGTCGAGGCGTTCACCGCCGAGGAGATCGCCCACCTGGTCGACGTCAACACCCTCGGTGTCCAACGGCTCAACCGCGCCGCGCTGCCGCACCTGCGCGGGCAGGGGAGCGGCACCCTCCTCTACGTGGGCAGCACCATCCCGGTGACCACACCGCCGTTCCTCGGTCCGTACGTGGTGTCGAAGGCGGCGATGGACTCGCTGGCGCTGGTGACCTCCTACGAGGTGGCCCCGCTCGGCATCGAGACGGTGATCGTCATGCCGGGAGCCTTCACCCAGGGCACCGACCACTTCCCCAAAGCGGGACGGCCCGTGGACGCCACCGGTGTCACCGCCGGTTACCGGGCCCTGGGCCCGCTGGTCGCCCGCAACGAGCAGGCCACGGAGGGTCTGTTCACCCCGGGCACGCAGGCCGACCCCGTGGTGGTCGCCGAGGAGATCACCAGGATCCTGGCCCTGCCCTTCGGCGAGCGCCCCTTCCGCAGCGTGGTGGACCTGACCAACTCCCTGGTCGAACAGGCCAACTCCGCGGTGCTGGAGGCGCGCGCGGACTTCGTGCGGCGCATGGGCTTCGAGGAGGTCCTGCACGTCACCCGCGGGTAGGCCGCCCCGCACCCGTTCCGAAACCGATCGCATCACCTCCCCTCGCAAGGAAACGACGACATGACCCGCAGTCAGCTGGACTCCGTGTCCGACCTCTTGGTGAACTCGCCGCTGGACCTGGGCGGCGACGTGTCGAAGATGCGCCGCGTCTTCGACGAGATGCTCGGCGCCGCGCCGGTGCCCGGCGATGTCCGCACCCGGACCACCGACCTGGGCGGGGTGCCCGCCGTCGAGGTGCGCGTCGGCGACGCAGTGCCGACGGCCGGCACCGTGCTGTACTTCCACGGCGGCGCCTACGCGATCGGCTCCGCCGCCGCCAGCGTCGGCCTGGTCTCCGAGATCGCCCGGCGCACCGCAGCCACCGCGCTGTCCGTCGACTACCGGCTCGCCCCCGAACATCCCTTCCCGGCCGCGGTGGGCGACGCGCTGGCCGCCTACCGGGCGCTGCTCGACCGAGGCGTCCTGGCCGGCTCGATCGCGGTCACCGGCGAATCGGCCGGCGGCGGCCTCGCCCTCGCCCTGCTGCTGGCGATCCGGGAAGCGGGGCTGCCGCAGCCGTCGTCCGCGACCGTCCTGTCCCCATGGACGGACCTCACCCAGTCCGGCGGCACCATGACCACCCGGGCCGACGCGGATCCGGCGCTCACCCGCCGGGCCCTTCAGACCAGGGCCGCCGACTACCTCGCCGGGGCGGATCCACGCACCCCGCTGGCCAGCCCGCTGCATGCCGATCTGCGCGGACTGCCGCCGCTGCTGATCCAGGCCGGCGGCCGGGAGATCCTGCTCGACGACGCCCTGCGGCTGGCCGCGCGGGCCGCCCACGCCGACGTCCCGGTCACCCTGCGAACCTTCCCCGGAGCGCCGCACGTCTTCCAGGGCTTCGCCCCGCTCGTCGACGAGGCGGCGCAGGCCCTCGACCAGGTCGCCGCCTTCATCAACGGCCATATCCAGCCGGAGGGACGCCCGTGAAAGCCGTACGTTTCCACCGCTACGGAGACATCGACGTGCTCGGCGTCGAGGACGTCGAACCGCGTCCGCTGGGCCCACGCGACGTGCTGGTACAGGTGCGGGCCGCCGGGATCAACCCGGGCGAGGCCAAGATCCGTACCGGGGCCCTGCACGAGCGGTTCCCCGCGACGTTCCCCTCCGGACAGGGCAGCGACCTCGCCGGAACCGTCGCCGCGACCGAGGCGGCGGTGACCGGCTGGGAGCCCGGGGACCCGGTTCTCGGCTGGTCCTGGGAGCGGTCCAGCCACGCCGAGTACGTCGTCGTCCCGCACGACCAGCTCGTCCGCAAGCCCGACGGGCTCCCCTGGACCGCCGCAGGCGCCCTCTACGTCGCGGGCAGTACCGCCTGGGCGGCGGTCACCGCTGTCGACCCGAGGGCCGGCGAAACGGTCGTGGTCAGCGGGGCCGCCGACGGGGTCGGCACCATCGCCGTCCAACTCCTGCGCCTGCGCAGGGCGCACGTGGTCGCGATCGCCTCCCCGCGGCACCGGGGCTGGCTGGAGTCCCAGGGCGCCACCTTCGTCCACTACGGGAGTGGAGTCACCGAACGCCTCCGCCGGGCGATCGAGGGCGACGGGGCGGGCACGGCGCACGCCTTCCTCGACTTCCACGGCGGCGACTACCCGCGGATCGCGCTCTCCCTGGGGGTGCCGCCGCGCAGGGTCAACACGCTCGACTACGGCGTCGCCGCCGCGCTCGGCGCCCGGGCACAGGGCAGTGCCGAGGGCACCAGCCAGGCGGTGCTGACCGAGTTGGCCGAACTGACGGCGGCCGGCCGGATCGAGGTGCCGATCAGTCGGGCCCACCCGCTGGGAGAGGTCCGGGCGGCCTTCACCCACCTGGAACACGTCCACCCTCTGGGCAAGGTCGTCCTCCTCCCAAACGCCGTCCCCAACAGCATCGAGAGCAACGGCGCTTGAACTGACTCCAGGTGACGCTAACTCAGGCTGGGGCGGAGCCCTCAATGAGCGCCCAGTACCTTCTCCGCAACGGCTCCGGCGAGCAACCCCCAGCATCAGGCAGCCCCGCGGCGGTATCGGCGTCCGAGTAGGAGCGGACCAGGAAACCGGTATTGCTGTTCAGAAGTTTTGACAGGCCGTGATCCGAGCCGTCAGGTCGTCCTCCCCGGCTTCCCGTCTGTCGTCAAACGATGGCGAGCGGCGCGTCCAACGAACCCGTGCCATCCCGGGGTTCACGGCGGCCCGAATCCAATCAGATCCGATGGTGATTGCTGACAGGGTTTGACGACAGATAGGGTCCGATCCTTCGTACGGAAGGGGCCCGTCGGTGGCGAACCTGGTCTACAAGCGGGTCTCGACGGACCAGCAGTCGACCGCCCGGCAGGACCTCGTCCTGGATGAGGCCGGGATCGATGACCCGGTCGTCTTCGAGGAGGACCCGGGGACCTCCAGCCGCCTTCACCCGCTTCAGCGGCCGAAGTTCGGAGAGCTGCTGACGTACGCGCGGCCAGGCGACACCGTGCACGTCTCCGAGATGTTCCGCCTGGTGCGCGGCACCGTGCACATCCTCGACGTGCTCGACGTCCTGCACCGCGACCGTCTCGCCCTGCGCATCCACGACGGAGCGTTCTCCGCGATGGACCTCACCGCACGCCACCCGCGCACCGGAGAACTGCTGTCCACCGTGAAGTTCATGGTGCAGACCCTCGCCGCCGCCGGCGAACTCCAGCGCGACCTCCAGCGGGAACTCACCTACGACGGACTGCGGGCCGCCGAGGCCAAGGGCAACAAGGGCGGACGTCGCCCGGCCGTTACGGCAGCGAAGGCCGCGCCGTACGCGCTGCATACCTGGACGGCCAGTCCATCGCAGCCCTGGCCCGCGACCACCACGTCAGCCGCGGCGCCGTCCGCACCGCCATCGCCGACCTCCTACCCGAACGCGTCACCGACCACCAGGACGGTCCGACTCCGGAACTGCCGGTCGACCTCGACATGCCGGGCAAGGTCGCCGACTTCCTCCGCACCTCAGACCTGGACCCCACCGAGCGGGCCGCGCTCGATCAGGGCATGACCGTACGGCGCGGTCAGGGCTACACGCTGCGCGTCAGCACCGTGCCCGCGGTCCACCGCCAACTCCTCGACCGCTGCCATCCCCTCGACGGCACCCCGGGGGCCCCGGCGATCCCGGCGCAGCGCAAGGCCCGCCGCGAGTACGAGAACCGCGTCAACGTCCTGGCGGCCGACATCGAGTGCTGAGTCGACCCCCCAAGATCAAGTTCTGGCGGCATCTGGGCTTACCTCGGCGCTACCCCGTCCTGGGGATATACCGGGAGCCCGCGCCTGCGCGGGTGCGGGCGCAGGAAGGCCCTGCCCTGCTTGTCGGGCTAGCTCTACGGGAACACCCGTGTCCTGCCCACAGCCGGCGGCAACGCCGCCCGGGGGCCGGCTACTGCCTGACACGGGCTCATACGCATGCGGCACCGGCGGTCGGCAACCCCGTCGGCAGGGTCGCGTGTCCGCCGGAGCAGCCCCGCACGGCCCGGAGCATCGCGACCGAAGATGCGTTCCACCTGCGCTTCCTCGCCCCAGTCCGGTGTCCTACGCGCAGATGGCCACCGTTGTAGGACCGCGCATCTGATCGAGGTCGTCACCAGCTCCGGGATGAAGACCGGGAGAACGCGACCTCTGGCGGTGTCTGTCCCACTTGCGAGTGACCGAGATCGGTCACGAATCCTGTCTGTGGTTGCGGACAGTCCCGGTGATCATGGCGATTGTGCGTACGTCAACCGCGCCTCTGCAAGGGCTGGGCACGGCTTCCTGCTCGGGTCGGCGCTGGGCGGTGGGTGCTCTTCGCACGGCCGTGTCAGCAGCGGGCGAGCGGCAGCCTCGCCAGGCCGCGCATCACACGGGTCGGGCGCCATACGAGGTCCTCGGCCGGGACAGCCAGGCGCACCGGGCCGAGCCGGTCCAGAAGCAGAGGGAACGCAATGACGCCCTCCAGGCGGGCCAGTGCCGCCCCGATGCAGAAGTGGGGGCCCCGGCCGAAGGCCAGATGGTCATTGGGATGGCGGGTCAGGTCCAGGTCGTCCGGGCCCTCGAACTGATCGGGGTCCCGGTTGGCCGAACCGATCAGCAGGCTCACCACCTCCCCGGGGCGGATAGTCTGCCCGTCGACGTCCACCGGCTGCGCGGCCACCCGGAAGGTCGCATCCCGCACCGGGGAGTCGTAACGCAGCAGTTCCTCCACCGCTGTCCCGCCCAGATCAGGGTCGGCGGCGAGCTGTTTGCCCTGGTCGGGGTGCTGGATCAGGGCAAGCATGCCATTGCCGATCAGGTTGAGCGTGGTGTCATGACCCACCAGGAGCAGCAGGTACGCGGTCGACAGCAGCTCCTCCTCGCTGAGGGCGCCCGTGGCGTCACGGGCATGCACGAGAGCGCCGAGGAGATCGGTCTCGGCCGCCCGTTCCGCTCCCGCGGTGCGCTTGTGCGCGACCAGCCGGGTCAGGAAGGCATACAGGTCCCGTTCGCTGCGGGCGGCTTCCTCGGGGGTGGCGCGGGCGCCGGTAGGCAGCACCGTGGCCAGCAGCAGATCGCGCAGACCAGGGGTGTCGAGGGTCTTGGGGACGCCGAGGATGCGGCAGATCATCCGGAAGGTCAGCGGCCCGGCGAACTCCTCGATCAGGTCAAGGGACTCGCGCCGGTGCAGCCCGTCCAGGAGATCCTCGGCCGCAGTGCGGATGACCGGGGCGAGCGCAGTGATCCGGCGCGGGATGAAGCCGGTGTTCACCAACTGCCGCAGCCGGGTGTGCTCGGGCGGGTCACTGTGCACCAGATGCCGGTTCAGGCCCGCCGGCCCCGACACGTACCCAGGAACCCGGCCGGGCCGCTTGCTCAGCCTGGCGTCGCTCAGCAGCACGTTCACCTCGGCATACCGGGCGATCTGCCACACCGCCAGGCCATTGGCCTTGCGCTCGCAGGAGACCGGGGCGTGCCGGCGCAGCCACGAGAAGTAGGGATAGGGATCGTTCACCCGCAGGTCGTAGAGATCCCGCGGCGGCCGGGCACGCGGACCCGGAGTCGGCAAAGGCACGCCCCTCCAACGAGCAAACCGGGCGGAGGGGACGATCTTCGTGCGAGCGAGTTCAGCACCCCGCCGTGCGGGGGCGAGCACCAGATGCTCAAGCCTGCGGCCGGCCGGCCCCACCTCCGACCGGCTCTCCTGTGCTCAGATGCCTCGGGCCGTCAGCCGACAGCCCACGGCGATCTGTCCAGACAGCCACCGTCTATGCCGGTATCCCCCCATCGGGTTATCGACTTCCGGCCACCGCCCGACCGACGGCGACGAAACGCGTGGTGTCGTTCCCGCCGAGCCTGACCAGGCACAACACAAGACCTCAACCGCCTGTCGCGCACCAGCCTGGCAAGGGTCCTCTGCCTGAGCGTAGACAGGAGCACGAAGCCGCTTCGGCAGAGAGGATCAGCTCTCCACGGGAAGCCGGGGCGCCTGTGGTGGAGCAGACCTTCGGTCCTGCTCCACCAGTTCAAACGCCTCGCCATCCGCTGGGGCCGCCGCCTCGAACTCCACGATGTCTTCGCCTCATTGGGCTGAGGTCTGGTCTGTCGGGGCCGCCACAAGAAATCTGAGTCATGATCAACGCTGCGAGCTCTTGAGGCACGGTCGCCGACAACAGCAGCGAACAAGCGGGGATGCGAGTGACGGGTGAGCCTGGAGTCCTGAGCAGGGGTTACCAGGAAATATGAACTAGTCACTTACACGAGTTAATAAGGAAATGCAGAACAGTTTCTCCATGAGCCTGGCTGATCCGATGGGGGTGTCAGCCATGCGCTTGAGAGAGCGCACCGAGGGACTGGGGAGAAGCATGCTCAAGAGACTTCGTTGGGCCGGAATCGCGCTGGCGGGCGGCGCGCTGGCATTCGGTGCCCTGGCGGGCTCCGCGACGGCGGAAGGGACGGCGGCGCGCGCCTTGCCGGCCGACTCCTCGGTGGGGGTCCCGCACATCGTGGAGGGAACTCCAGTGACCATTCCGGTGGCCAGCGGCGGCTACCCCGGCAGGGCTGCCGCGCAGGCCGTGTGCCCCGGCGGGGAGGTCCTCACGGGCGGCGGGGTCAACGTCACCGCGGGCAACTCGCACGCGGAGCGGTACGAGCTTCACTCCACCAAGCCGGCCGGCGGGGGCCGGTGGTGGGGCTTCGCCACCAATACCGACAGCGCCGACCCGGGAACGATTCAGGCGTACGCCATCTGTGCAAAGGTCATCAGGGTTCACCGCCTGGACTGATACGGCCTCGCCAACAGGCTGGCGCGACAGGCCGGGCACGACGATGAATTCCCGTCTCTGTGCGAAGCCGAGGCAGACCAAAGCAGTGGTGTCGTCGCGTGATGCCGGGTCAAGGAAGTTCTGTCAGGACCGTGGTGCAGCCCGGCGTGAGGCAGGCACGGCTTTCAAGATCATGGAGTTTTCGACGGCCCGTGATCCCAGTGGAAGAACGTGCCTGCTGACGCAGCCTTGTTGATCCCGCCTGTACTTGACCAGCTCCGCGGCACCCGCTCTTTTCGGCAAACCTGTCGACGGCACGTCACCGACCGCTATGTCATGACCGGATCAGAAACACGCACTCGGCTTGTCTTTTAACCTGCTGCGCCCTCAAGGGGTGCGTGGTGTACTGGTCGGCCGTCCGGCTTGTTGATGAAGGCGGCGCGAACCAGAGCGCTACGGAGTGAGCATGTGGGACGGCCCCTTCTACCGAGTCAGACGTGACGGATACGAAATCTGCTTCGTGCCCGGCGCCGGGGAGGACCTCGACGAGGTCTGCAATGTGGACATGTGGGTCATCCGCGATGACGGAGATCGCTGGTCCGGAACCGTGTTCACTCTCGACGAAGTGCACCGGATCATGGACCGTCAGCGGCAGGCCGGCGAACCAGAGGGCGACTACTGGTGGTGCTGGGATGGCCTCATCGTGCGCGACGCGGGTGTGCAGTCGATGGTCAAGGTCATCGACGGGCTCGTCGCCGCAGGCGAGCACGAGACAGTCCTTCGCCACGTTGGGCCCGAAGAGAACGCTTGCTCTCGTTGACTCCCCGGCTGACCGAACGATGCCCCGAACGTGATCGCTCGTACGAGGATTCTGGGGACGTGAACACGGCCCCCGCCTGATCCTGTGCTCCGACCAAGAAGGCACTTGACCAGCGAAGGCCGTGGGAATGAGTCTGCTGCACCACAATGGCCGGGACGAGGCATTCGACTTCACGTCCCACTTCCGGGAGGACTTCTACGCATGTCTGACCCGACGCGCTGACACACTGTTCGAGCTCTGCGACGCGATGCTCTGCGGGGACGGCCCGGTGACGTCGCCGGTCGATCTGACGCTGCTGGCCGAGCACCGGCGTGGGCACGGCGCGTTGTACGACGCGCTCAACCAGGGCTGCATCGATGCGGACAGGCTGCGCAAGGCACTGGCCGTCCTGCCGCAGCCGAAGGCCGCCGACGGGCGGCTGGTCCTGGCAGTCGATGTCTCGCCGTGGCTGCGTCCGGACGCGCCGACCAGCCCGGACCGCCTGTTCTGCCACGTCTACGGACGCTCAGGACGCTCCAGCGACCAGTTCATCCCCGGCTGGCCGTACTCGTTCGTCGCCGCGCTGGAGACGGGCCGCACCTCGTGGTGCCAACTGCTGGACGCCATCCGTCTCGGCCCCCACGACGATGTCGCCGAGGTCACCGCCCGGCAGGTCCGCCGCGTCGTGAACGACTTGATCGACCAGGGCCAGTGGGAAGACGGCGACCCGAACATCCTGGTCGTGTTCGACGCCGGCTACGACGCCCCACGCATGGCCTACCTCCTTACCGGCCTGCCCATCGAGGTGCTCGGACGGATGCGCTCGGACCGGGTCATGCGCCGTCCGACACCTACGCAACTGGAGTACGCCCTGGCCTACCCCCAGGGCGGCAGGCCGCCGAAGCACGGCAAGGAGTTCCGTTTCGCCAAACCGGACACGTGGGGCGGGCCCGACGCGGAGACCGTGCAGGTCACCGACCGCTATGGCACCGCGCAGGCGATGGCCTGGGACCGTATCCACCCCCGGCTCACCACCCGCAGTGCGTGGATCGACCACGACGGCGAACTCCCCATCATCGAGGGCACCCTGATCCGTCTGACGGTGGACTACCTGCCCGGCGGCGGCGACCCACTGCCCGTCTGGCTGTGGTCCTCACAGACCGGCATGACCAGCGAAGAAGTCGACCTGCGGTGGCAAGCGTTCCTGCGGCGCTTCGACCTTGAACACACTTTCCGATTCGTAAAGCAGACGCTCGGCTGGACCCGCCCCAGGCTCCGCAGCCCCGAGGCCGCAGACCGGTGGACATGGCTCGTCATCGCAGCGCATACCCAGCTGAGGCTCACCCGCGAGGCCGCAGCCGACCTCCGCCGCCCCTGGGAGAAACGAGCCGAACCCGCCCGGCTCACCCCGGCCCGCGTCCGCCGGGGGTTCAGGAACCTCCGCCCCCACCTGCACAGCCCGGCCCGTGCGCCCAAACCCTCAACTCCAGGCCCAGGACGCCCACTCGGCTCAAAGAACCAACGACCGGCCACCCGCTACGACGTGGGCAAATCAACCAGACGCCCTGAAAGCATCGCGGAACGTATTCAACTCAAAGCTCACAAACCATAAAAAACAAGCTCGGCCGGTCTCACTGAACCTTGGCCACTGGCCGTTTCGTCTCACCGAACCCTGACGCTGCGTCCCTTCGTGTGGGAAGTACCGGATTGCCGGTACTGCGGCGGTCGGTGCGCGTTAGGTGTGACGTCTCCCAACCCCATGAGAACTGGAGCTTCCGATGCGAGCCCGTGCGATCGTCGCTGCCCTGCTCCTGGCCGGCGCGGCCGTTGTCCCCCTGTCCACCAGCGCCACGGCATCTGGCATGTCAGCCGCCGCCTGCAAGGAAGGGGCCAGTTTCGCCGCCGGCAAAGGGATCTGGACCTGCGCTCAAGGCCAGTACGTCATCACGGTCTGCCCCCCAGGCACCGAGGCCGTCCAGCAAGGGTTCGAGGCGGCCTTGTGCGACTACGCCTGACGTGTGACCAGCAGGGCCGGTGCATGCGGGGACAGGCCCCAGGAGGCGCGGCCGGTGCCCCTGGACCAGGTGCGTTCGTAGATGCCGGGGAATGCGTTGAACGCGCTTGACGCGGAGACCGGCGCGGAAGCGTCTTCCGGCGCGCAGGTCGTGCACGAATGCGGTGTCGGCCACGGTGTACTGCTCTTCGGGCGGAACGAGCCGGGGGCGTGGACGGTCGCTGCCGCGGCAGCGCTCGCCGCCTCCCTGGTGGTTGGCGTGCCTCGATGCGCCGGGGGTGCGACCGCTGCGGCCGTACGCAGGCGGTGCTGTCATCAGGGCAGGACCGGGTGAGGGCCGCACAGTCCGTGCCGTCGTGCCCGCTGCCGCAGGAGGCCGTTCATGACCGCGACACCCACCCTGGCAACCGGCTCCGAAACACCCGCCGCGCCTGCCGGACTCTGCCCGTACGCCACCCCGGCCACGTCGCCCGCTGAGGGAGAACCGGTCTTCACTCTGGCCGGCAACGGTGTCGGCACCTGGCGGCTGACCCGCCCGGCCGACGTGCGGGCCGTCCTGGACGACCCCGTCTCCTTCACTTCCCGCCGCGGCCCCGCGAGCCCTCCGCCCGGACCGGCCGGCCGGGGCATCCTCCCCACCGCCGAGGGCATGTTCGTCCAGCACGACGGCCCCGCCCATCTGGACTACCGGCGCCTGCTCGCCCGCGAGTTCTCCGCCGTGCGCACCAGCACCGCCACGCCGCGCATCACCGCCATCGCCGAGCAGTGCCTGGAGGACATGGTCCGTGCCGGAGCACCGGCGGACCTCGTTGCCCAGTACGCGCTGCCCCTGTCCTCGCAGGCCGTGTGCGCCGTCGTCGGGGTGCCGTGGGAGGTGCATGGGGCGCAGATGCTGGAGGTGTTCGCCGATCAGGACCTCAGCAACGCGGACCTCAACTCCACCACGAGCGGCGTCGACCACTTCCTGCGCGGCCTCGCCCGCGATGTCCTGGCCGAACCCGCCCGCCATCCCGGGCTGCTGGGCCGTATCGCCGTCCAGGGGCTGCCCGACCGGCCGCTCGGCGAAGCCGAACTGGCCGGCATCGCGAAACTCCTGCTGATGCCCGGCCATGTCAGCCCCACCTACATGCTGGCCCTGTCCGTGCTCACCCTCGTACAGGAACAGCCCGCCTGGTACGCGGAACTCGCCGCCGACCCCGACTGCGCACCCGATGTGGTCGAGGAACTCCTGCACCACATCACCATCAAGCAGTACGGCCTGACCCGCCGCGCGGTCCGTGACACCAAGGTCGGCGGGGTCCTCATCCGCGCCGGCCAGTGGGTCAACTGCTCCCTCGACTCCCCGGCCGATGAACTCACCGCGTTCACCCCCGGCGCCAGGCCCGCCACGCACCTGGCGTTCGGGCACGGCCCCCACCAGTGCCTGGGCCAGCACCTCAGCCGCACCGTGCTCGCCTGCGGCCTCACCGTCCTCGCCCGGCACCTGCCCAACCTTCGGCTGGCAACCGGGCCCGAATCCCTGGGCTGGCGCACCACCCACACCGTGGCCGGAGTCACCCAGCTGGCCGTCACCTGGTAATGGGCCCAGCGCGATGAGAATCGAGGTCACTCGTCGCTGCCCCGGTCCTCGTTGGCCGGCCCGGCCAACGAGGACGCTCAGGGTTCCGGGCTAACGCCGTTCGATGGTGATGGACTCGATGGTGATGTCCGTGCGCGGGCGGTCGTTGCCGTCGGTCGGGCGCGAGGCGATGGCGGTGACGATGTCTTGTCCCTCGATCACCTCGCCGAAGATCGTGTGCCGGTTGTTGAGGTGCGGCACCGGACCCAGGGTGATGAAGAACTGCGAGCCGTTCGTGCCCGGGCCTGCATTGGCCATGGCGAGCAGGTAGGGCCGGTCGAACTTCAGCGTCGGGTGGAACTCGTCCTTGAACCGGTATCCCGGACCGCCCCGCCCGTCGCCCTGGGGGTCACCTCCCTGGATCATGAAGCCGTCGATCACCCGATGGAAGAGCGTTCCGTTGTAGAGCGACCCCTTCCCCGATGCGCCGGTCTGCGGGTGCCGCCACTGCTTGGTTCCCTCAGCCAGGCCGACGAAGTTGGCCACCGTTTCCGGCGCCTCGTCGGGGAACAGCCCTACGACGACCCCTCCCAGCGTCGTATTCAGCGTGGCAAACCGTGCTTCCGCCATGGATTTGGTCCCGTCCTCTATGCCTCCGGATGAGGCGACTGCGCAAATCGAAACAGGACACCACCCAGTTCGGCTGACGGACACACCAGACATGCGCTCAACCCATCTCCCCATGGCGGCCTGGGTAGCGAGCACCGAGAGCACAACGAGCACCGCGACAACACGATCTTGTTAAAGTGCCCTCGTCGGGCGTGACCGATGTGGCGATTCGGCCGTTCGGGAGGGTGTGAGTACTCGGCCGTGGATCGTGGACGACGACTTGTGGGCGTTGATCGAACCGCTGCTGCCGCCCTGGCCGGAGAAGTCGCCGGGCCCGCAACCGGTACCGGACCGGCTGTGCCTTCAGGGCATCCTGTATGTCCTCCGCAACGACATAGCCTGGCAACTCCTGCCGCTGGAGCTCGGGTTCGGCTCGGGACAGACCTGCTGTCGGCGTCTGGATCGCTGGCAGCAGGCCGGCGTCTTCGATCAGTTGCACCGCATTCTGCTTGCCGAGCTGAACGCGGCCGGTGAACCCGACTGGTCCAGAGTTTGTGTGGACGGCTCCCACATCCGCGCGAAAAAAGGGGAGCCGAAACCGGTCCGTCGCCGGTCGACCGGCGGAAGAGGGGAAGCAAGCACCACTTGATCTGCGACGGACGCGGTACCCCGTTCAAGGTCATCACCACCGCGGCCAACGTCAACGACGTCACCCAGACCCTCGCCCTGGTCGACGGCATCCCGCCCGAGGCCGGACGGCCCGGCCGGCCACGCCGCCACCCCGATGCGCTGCTCGCGGATAAGGGCTACGACTCCAACCCCCACCGCGAGGAGCTGCGCAAGCGCCGGATCCTGCCGGTCATCTCCCGCAAGGGCGCCCCGAACATCAAGGGCCTGGGCAAACTCCGCTACGTCGTCGAGCAGACCTTCGCCCTGCTCCATCAGTTCCAGCGCCTCGCCGTCCGCTGGGAACGCCGAACCGAACTCCACGACGCCTTCGTCTCGTTGGCCTGCGCCCTGATCTGCTGGAGACGCCTCAAGCACTGACAGTTGTCCCACGGCCCTTCCAATCCCGCACGCTGTGGTAGGCGGCCACGTCGATGCCACCGCACCACGGTCCCGGGTGAGGCCACGTCACCGAGACCGAACCTCGTTGATCGTCCTCACGAATTTTGTGCCAGGCCCCGTTGAGACTTGCATAGTCACCTGGGCAACGGTCGGCTGCTTGGCCGCGGAGAGATATGCCCCGCGCAGCCCCGGGCGTGTGATCAGACGCGTCAGCGCCGTTGGAGGAGCGGTGATTCTTACGGCGCGTGGGCATGAGGATGGACGAGGGGGCGTAGCGTGGGGACGAGGCCGTTATGCGGTCTGTGCTGGGGCGGCCGCCGCCCATTCGGGTGGCGACGGCCGCCTGGGGCGTGAGGAGCGGGACTTTACCTCGTCAGCTCCTCACACCGGGTCCTCCGTGGGGGGATCGCGGGAGGTTCTCCCCGGGGAGGGCCGGGCTGGAGCCGCGTTGTCGGCGATGCGGCTCCAGTGGTCCGCTGGGGCGTCCGGTCGGTGTCGGCAGGGGATGCGGGTAGGCGAGACGGGACGCCGGTGCGGTCACGGAGCTTCGTCCCAACTCCGTGAAGAGAATACCTAGTTGCCCATCATGATCGGAAGCGCATCCGGCCCGCTCGTCCGTGGGCACGACATACACGCGCGCCGATCTCTGTGGGCGCTCGGTCGTGCTCGCCGGACAAATTGCCTGGCCCCATCACCTCAGAGGTCGGGAGGGTTGAATGCAGGCGGGGTGTGCGGAGGCTGGCCGGTGAGGCGGGTGATCAAGTCTGCGCACAGGTCACGGAGTTTGACGTTGCGGTTCTGGGAGGCAGCACGCAGGATCGCGAACGCCTCGGGGCTGGGGCAGCGTTGCTGGGCCATGATGATGCCGACGGCCTGGTCGATCACGCCGCGGTAGCGCAGCGCCTGCTGTACATCCTGGGTGAACTGCCGTGACTGGGCCATACGTTGGGCCAGTGCGATGGCGCCGGCGGCTTCGGAGGCCAGGGCGCGCAACGCCGGATGGTCGGCGGTATCAAAGGCGTGCGGCAGCGGCGCATACAGGTTCAGGGCGCCGGCGGTATCGGTACGGGCAGCTATGGGGAACGAGAGCGAGGACCGGGTTCCTGCTGCCAGCGCGTGTGCGGGGTATGAGCCCCACCGCTGCTCTTCCATCATGTCGAGGACATGGACTTCCTTGCCGGTGCGCAGAGCTTGCAGGCAGGGGCCGGTATCCAGGCCGTACTGCTTCTCGTCCAGGTGAGCGGCGCTGGTTCCCGCGCTGGTGACGGTGATGAAACCCCCCGCACGGTGGATGGTGATGCCGCACCCATCGGCGCCCGGCGCGCGGCGCATGGCCGCTTCGGCCAGGGCGTGCAGGAAGTCGTCCAGGGTCTCGGTGTCCAGCAGAAGATCGACCACGCTGGCCGCGTCCGAGGGTTCGCTGTTCGCGGAAGCCATCAGGGGTCCGTTCCGCGGGCTGCACTGCCCGCTGGCCGGGAGTGGAGGCGGTCACCGAGGTCAGCGAATTTCCCGTTTCGCAGGGCCACATCCCGGCATGCGGTCGACACCCAGCCTCAGAAGGGGACCTGGGGAAATGAGCCGCACCCCCACATTCCCCGGTGCACTCGCTCAGCGCAACCCTGCCCCACTATGGCCGCAGATATGAGGAAGGCTCCACCAGCTACCGGTTCGCCGAACTCCGGTGAAGCCCTGCCGCGATGCGGGGCGCACGGATGTGCTGCGGTGCAACTCGCTCGAGTCGATGAAGTATGCCGATCGGCCAGAACTTGGCACCGGTCGGCACTTTTGCCGGCCTGTACGACCCAAAGGTCCGTACGGTCTCTCAACGGGTCACCATTTTTACGGATCTACGCGCATCACACCCGACGAGCGTCGCCCTTGGCACAACCCCTTCCGCCCTGCGAGCTTTGTGAGAGCAGCAGTGTGTGCAGCGTGGTGTCGTCAATCCGGGAGAAACGGTTTTCCTTCCGGATCGGGCTGAATTCACTTTGATCTTGGGCATACTGGATGTGCCATGAAATGGCGTTCTCTGTAGTCGAGCTGTACCGCAAGGAGGCGGTCGGGAATGACGCTTCAGATCTCCAATGGGCAGGGGTATCTGATCGTGCAGATGCCCGCGGAAGTAGACATCGCGAATGCCGAGACAGTCCGGCAACAACTGCGTGACCTGTGCCGCAGTCAGCTGGATGCCGGGTCCCGTAACAGCGTCACCTCGGTGGTCGTCGACTGGTCCGCTTCCTCGATTCTGACGATGGCAGGGCTGACGGTGCTGGAGGATTTCCGACTGGCGGCCGCGGAAGCGCGGACGCCGGTCAAAGTGGTGGTCTCACGGCGACTGCCGCGCAAGGTCCTTGAGATGTGGGGGCTGAACGACGTAGTGCCGCTGTACGAGAGTGTGGATCATGCTGTCGCCGACGGGACCGAATCCAGCGAGCGCGGGCGGACCCTGGATCGTGAACGATCTTGAGTCCGCGAGCGATGCCCATGTCTACGGGATCAACCCCGACGTGCCGCCCCTGGACTGTGTCAACGCAAGATGAGACCGGGACTGCGGCGGCATCTCGTCTCCAAGGTTCGAGCGACTGAAGAAAACCAGACCGAGGAAATGGCCACGCCCGTGAGACAGGAGCGCGGCCATCGCTGTGAGACGGACAGGCGACCGCAGGTCACAGCATCGGCACATGACAGGGGCGGCGAGATCCCCCAAGCGATGTGGGATCTCAAATGCCGTGGCCAAATCTCACGACCAACGGCCACCCGGGGGCCGTTCAGCCGCAACCAGAGACTGGTTGGTTGTCCTGTCGCGTTGAAGCTGTCGGATTGTCACTCATTTTCGTTCGAGTTGACGGATTCTCATCACAACGCATGCTGAGCGGCAATGTCGCGCAAGCAGAGGTCAACGCCGGAGCCACTCAAGTAGTTCGTCGTGGCGTACCTGGTAGGCGGTTCCGGCAGACCTCAGCAGTCCTCGTTCATGGCACCAGCGCAGGAATGTGGTCAGGCGCCACGGCAGCTTTCCGCGGGTGGCCGAGATCAGGCCGAGGTACTGGCGGCTGGTGACCGCGACAAAACCGGGCCCGGCAGCCACACCGCAGGCCAGGGCCGTGATGACGGCGAGCGGCCAGGAAACTCGCAACCACTCGACGCTCAACGTCCCGTAGAGCGTGAGAGCCGCGACGACGGCACCGGACACCATCCCTGCCATCGCGTCATTGCGCAGTGGGGACAGCGGCGTGGGCACCCCGGGCGGATCCGGGTCGGGGTCTCCGCCGTTGTTGCGCCGAGCGGCGCGCAGCCCTGCGGGTACCCCCGCCACCAGCCCGATTGCTCCGGCTCCGCATCCCGCGGTGAGACCG
This sequence comes from Streptomyces sp. NPDC096013, assembly GCF_044763565.1. Taxonomy (NCBI): domain Bacteria; kingdom Bacillati; phylum Actinomycetota; class Actinomycetes; order Kitasatosporales; family Streptomycetaceae; genus Streptomyces; species Streptomyces sp. NPDC096013. The sequence goes on from NZ_JBIWGK010000034.1 coordinate 32,276, forward strand.
ATGAAATCGCCGAGTCGGCCAGCGAGGAACCCAGCCGCCACTGTCACCGCCAGGGCAGATGGGGTGCTGACCGCCACCAGATGGCGGCGGTCGATGTCCGCCCGCACCGACAGCGCCAGGCCGAGACCGAAGACGGCTGCGAACCCGGCGCCGGCGGCCAGCGCGAAGCCCGGACCGAACAGGGCCGTCAGCGGAAGCATGAGGACGCCGCCCAGTGTGGCGCCCAGGGCGATCCGGCTCCAGCCGAGTCTGCTGCGTAGCCGCTGGAACAGGATGCGGCGCGGCTGGACGTATCGTGCACGTGCGTTCCAGGCCGACAGCAGCGGCGCAGGGGTCAGCAGTGCGAGCAGTACTGCGCCGGGCAGTGGCAGGGCGTGGTTGCGGTGGAGACAGACCGCCAAGGAGAGCAGGGCAGGCAGCCAGCAGGCGATGGAGATCGCTGCGGCGGCATAGCGGGCGCTGCGCGGCCCGGCGACCGGCCACAGCGTATGGATGGCCAGGTCTCGGGATGGTACGACGGCACCGCTGCCGTCGGTCGGTGCCGTGTGGCCGCCGGGCAGGCTTCCGGTGAGCAGCCGCAGCCACTGAGTCACGTCTTGCGCCTGGTACCGCCGACGCCGGTCGGCCGGATCTGGCTCGCACAAGGCCGGGATGAGTTCCTCCAGCAACGCCGCGTGCAGTTCTTCCCGCTCTCGGCCGCCCGAGGCTGGTACCCCGATGAAGGAGCGGAGTTTCGTGGTTCCGGCTTCCGTCTGCGATGCCAGTGACGCCAGCGTGAGCATCCACGGTGAGGACAGCACCGCTCTCGTGGCCGTCCCCGCTGCGAAGAGATCGTCCTTCAATTCGGCGAGCCGGGCCCTGTTCCTGGTCCGCTCGTCCAGGAACCGTCGTCCGTCGACGGGCTGGACCTCCTCGATCTGCACCGTCGCACAGTCCAGCAGACGCTGATCGGCGCGGCTGAGCTCGGCGTACTCATCCGAACGGCAGGTCAGCACCAATGGCCCCGCGAAGCGGTTGAGTTGGGCCAGCGCGGCGATACCCCTGGGTCGTCTGCTGTCTGTGGGGTCCATCTCGTCGAGGCCGTCCAGGACCGGCATGACACGCCCGGACGCCAACAAGTCCCGCGCCCTGGTCTCGGAACCGCCCAGGTACTCCTGACCCAAGCGAGCGCTGAACCAGTCGGCGAACGTCGCGCTGGTGTCCCATTCCAACAGGCCGACCGGCACCGGCACCGGCCCGTCGTAGTGCTTGCGGGCGAGCACCCGATGGACGAGTTCATAAGCCAGGAGCGTCTTGCCCGAGCCGGGACCGCCCGTGATGACCAGGCGTTTCGGCCGAAGCCCGTCCAGGTAATGGGCGATGCCGTTGAAGTCCCCGCGAGGCCAGGCCCTGTCGGCGTCCCTGCCGCCCTGCGGCACGGTGACGAAAGTGACGTTGATGGCCTTGCTGTCGTTGCCCAGCAGTTGCCAACGACGTCGCTCTACCTCCCCCCGGACGGCCTCACGCAGCCTTTGGACTGCAGCTTCCCGGCCGGCCCCTGCCGACTGCGGGCCACGGAGCCAATCGATGCCCCATCCGGCCAGAACGCCGGACAGCGTCGATCCGATCGGCCAAGTGACGCCCGACTCGGCCGGGGACAGCGCCAAGAGCGCCAAGATCGTCACCGTCCCTCCCGCGGCGGGCACCAGCAGCCTCTTCAAGCGGTGCCCTGAGGAGGGCGGCGGTATGGCAATCGGCGCGTAGTCCGGCTCGTCGTCGGGATCGGGAGACGCCTCGCCGATGTCCTCGGTGACGAAGTGGACACCATGGGCCCGTAAGGTCTGCTCGAATCCCGGCAGTTCGGCGAGGACGCTGACGGGTACGGCCTCCAGCACACCGGGCGCGAAGCTCTTGTCCGCCGTCAGGACCGCGATCAGGTGTGGTCCGCACAGCAGCCCGGTCCCCGAGCTGCCGCGCCATCCCGAGCGGCTCGGCACAATGCCCACGTCGACATGCACCGTCGTCATCCGCGACTTCATGCCATGCAACGGGTCCACATGGCCACGTATCGGCATGGTGTCCCGTGCGTGGTCGGGACGTGTGACCGCGTCGGGAAAGCCCAGCCCGAGGCAGGGCACGCGGTCCTTGCCCACGATCCGCCCGAATCGCACCGTCGGAGTCACCGGCGGTTGCCAGTCCGGCCCGGTGATCCGCAGTAGCGCACCGTCCGCGTCCGGCAACACCTCCGAAGCTGCTGCTTCCGGCAGCCACACCAGTTCGGCAGCCGTCCAGTCCGCGCGGCCCTCCGGATCCAGCTGCCGGACCTCCACGCTGCCGCGCATCCGGACCCCGTCCACGACGTGGTGCGCAGTGAGCACCACGTCGTCACCGATCAGGTACCCGCTGCCCGACTTCCCCAGGACCGGATTCCAGATCTCCATGACCCGTGCCTGATCCATCCCCCGTCCTGTTCCTCACCCGACGAGCTGTTCTCCACGCGGACCGTTCGCGGCTATTTCGGACGCTTCGGAGAGTCGGCGGAGATCCTCAGATCGTTGTCGTCGCTGTCGACCGGCTGCAGGGTGAGCTTGACACGGTGGGTCTGGCCCACGCTTGCCGCACCATGCGCCTCAACCGTCCAGGGAAGAACGAAGACCTTGGCCTTGGCCCCGCCGTCCTTCTTGACCTCCACGGTGAACTCGAGTTCCACCGGCCCGGTCCTGAATTTCAGGGACTCCTCCCTGCCTGCTTCCATGGCGCTCTGCAACTCAGCACGAATCGCGCTGATGGTCTCCCCCAGCTCGGCCCATGGTTCCTGCGGCACGGCGATACCCCCTGATGACTGACCCTGACGCCTGGACGGCGCAAAGCGGGCATGGCCAAACGTGCGCCGGCCCGCTTCGGTTCGAACCGTATCCGGTCCCGATCTCCCCTGCGGCCGGGACCAGCAAACACTGGCCGACTCGGTACGCATCGCCACACGCAGGTGCCGGCGCTTCTGCCTCTACCGCGAACGCAACTTCCGCGAAAGCCAGGTGGTTTGAGAACACCGACCACCAGCATTCTCAAGCCACCTGGCACCTTCGCAGGTCAGCGAGCCGCTACCTGCCAGATGCACTTCGACAGCACAGAGCCTTACCCATCGGTGGCCGCCCCGAGGATTCGGACACGGCCGTGAGACTGGACAGCTGGCCAAGCCGTGCGACAGCGCGACAACCACCAGGTCGCAGCGTCGCCGTTGGCCACGGGCGGCGAGATCCCACATCCAGCCTATGAGCCGTCCCGCCGTCCGGCACGAGGAAGGCCCCGCGTAGGGGCTGTCGCTACGCTCCGGCTTCCTGGCGGATGTCCAGGAAGAGCCACAGCTGCAGGCCGGGTTCGCCGGGCTCCCGGGTCTGTACGGTCCGCCGGCGCCACCGCGCACTGCGCGGCGAGCAGTTCCTGGACGGTGAACGCGGTCTCGTCGTCGGCCGTCGCGACCTCCACCACGGCCAGGCCGGGAAACGCCACATGCGCGTCGTCGGTCTGCTTCATGTACGGCACGACGCCAACAACGCCCGCCGAAGTTCTCCCACTCCGGCGACTTCACCCGACCGGGTAAGGCCGCGTGTCATCGAGGTCGCTGATCGGCTTGCGGGTGCGTCGGGGCCAGGAGTGTGGCGGTGATTCAGGGGAAGCCGGATGGGTGGCTGTCGGGGCGTCTGACATGAGGGGGGCGGTATGGGCCTGGCCGGGCAGGACGGGGGCCCGCGGTCGCTTATGGGCCAGGGGATGTCGGT
>NZ_JBIWGK010000035.1:0-25147 GCF_044763565.1 Streptomyces sp. NPDC096013
GGACCAACCACGCCCATCTCTCCCGCTACGAACGAGAGTTCATGCCCACCCACTCGAACCAAACGATCACGTTCGGAAAGCGGATGACGTCTGAGAGGGCACGACAGGAGAACCACCCCCTCATGACCAGCACCACGCCCGCCGGATCCGACCCGGCTCCCCGGCCGAAGCGCCGCACTTTCAGCCCCGGGTACAAGCTGCGGATCGTGGCCGAGTACGACGCCGCCCCGAAGAACGAGAAGGGCGCAGTCCTGCGCCGCGAGCGCCTGTACCACTCGCACGTCAAGGAATGGCGGGCCGCGCGGGATGCCGGGGCCCTGGAGAAGCTGGTCGACCAGCGCGCCAGCCCGGCGAGGCCGAAGAAGCCTGCCGCCGAGGCGGAGAACGAGAAACTGCGCCGCCAGGTAGAACGGCTGGAGAAGGAACTGGCCCGGAACAAGGCCGCGTTGGAAGTCATGGGAAAAGCTTCCGCGCTCTTGGAAATGATCTCCGAGAGCGCGGACTGAGCGCTGCCGCCGAACCGGTGGCCGACGACGCGTTCACCGGTGTCCAGGGCGAACTGGGCATCACGGCCGCGTGTCGGCTGACCGGCCGCTCCCGGGCCACCCACTACCGCCGGCTGCGGCCCCGGACCGAGCGAAAACCCAGAAAACCGCAGGTCCAGCCCTCATCCCTCACACCCGATGAGCGGGCGGCGGTCCTGCAGATGATGAACAGCGACGAGTACGCCGAGATGCCGCCCGCGCAGATCTGGGCCCGCGAGCTGGATGCCGGGCGTTACCACTGTTCCGTCTCCACGATGTACCGGATCCTGCGCGAGAAGGGGCAGTCCGGCGAGCGCCGCCGCCAGGCCACCCACCCGGCGAAGACGGTGCCCGAGCTGGTCGCCACCGGGCCCTCGCAGGTGTTCACCTGGGACATCACCAAGGCGGCCGGACCGGCCAAGGGCATCTGGTATCACGCCTACGTCATCATCGACATCTTCAGCCGTTACGTCGTCGGCCACACCGTCGAGCGGGCCGAATCAGCGCTGCGGGCCGAGGAGTTGATCCGAGAGACCATCACACGCAACGGCATCGTGCCCGAGACCGTCCACGCGGACCGCGGCACCTCGATGACGAGCAAGAAGGTCTCCCAGCTGCTGATCGACCTCGGCGTCACCCGGTCGCACTCGCGGCCGAAGACCTCCAACGACAACCCCTACAGCGAGGCCCACTTCAAGACCACGAAGTACATGTCCGACTACCCCGAACGGTTCGACTCGCTGGCCCATGCCCGTGAGTGGTTTGAGGCGTTCATCGCCTACTACAACCACGAGCACCGGCATTCGGGCATCGGCTGGCACACACCGGCCAGCGTGCATTTCGGCACAGCCGAGGAGGTCCGCGACCAGCGTGCCGTCACCCTCGCCGAGGCCTACGCCTGCCACCCCGAACGCTTCGGCCGCCGCCCCCGACCACCCCGGATACCTCAGCAGGCATGGATCAACGACCCGGCCAAGCGCAGAGAGTCCGCACCACAAACCTCATAGCGTCACGACCGTCTCACTGGACTTGAAATCTTCCGGGACAGCGCGCAGGAGGCGTGCGATGCCCTCGCAGAGGAGAAGGACACGGCGTTCTCACTGGACGATGCCCTGGCTGGAAGTGTCCTGGCCTCAGCTCTCGCCACGGCACTGCTCGGAGGTAAGCACGTTGGCCGGCTGCACTGGGAGGGGTCGCTGAGCCTGTTCGAGGCGCTGTCCGAGGCCGCATGGGAGGCAGCTCCTTCCCTCCTGGGCGGCGTGGCGCCGTCCGTCAGCGAGTAGCGTCCGGCGGGGCCGCGCGCACCGGCGCGGCCCCGCTCTACGGCAGGAACACAGTCTCATGATCATCAAGAGCACTTTGCCCACTGCGCGCTCCCTGCAGCCGCCGCTGCTGCGCACAGGACTCGTACGGATCGCGTCCATCGACGTCGAGTGGACGAAGAATTACAGGATCAAAAACGGGCAACGCCCCTTCTGCTACAGCGTCGCCTGGCTCGACCTGCCCGCCGACCACATGGTGGACCTGGCGGACGTGCCGTTCGAGTGGACGAGCGTGTACGTCGAGGAACCCGGCGAGATGGACGAGCTCGTCCGCAACGCCGCGGCGACCGTGGCCGCGGCCGCAGAGACGTCCAGGATCATCACCGGACACCAGTTCTGCAGCGACTTGGCCGTCCTGGAGGCGAACGCCCCCGCGGACGCCGTCCCCCGCCTGCAGACGGCTCGATCGCAGTGGAAGGGCAGGCGCGACGCCGACCCGGACGAGACCCACTACGTCGACACCCGGTTCGACGCCGGTCACCTCCTCGCGGGGAAGTCACGCCGCCTGGTCGACGTGTGCAACGAACTCGGCCTCGACGTCACACAGCCCGAGCTCCTCAAGGCCACCATGCCCGCCTGGCACCGCCGATGGGTCGAGGACGGCCAGGACGAGGGCCGGGAGCGCGTCAGCGTCCTGAACCTCCGACACTCTCTCTCCACCGCCTACGTCGCCGCCCACGCCGCCGGACTCGGCAAGTGGGCAGGCGAAGGCCTGAACGTGAACCGCCTCATTGCCGAGGGCGCAAAAGGCGCCTGGGGCTGGCTCGAGAACCCCACCTTCACCAACCTCCTGGAGGACCCGTGCCCATCTGCGGATGCCGCGTTATCGCCGTCGAAGGCACCCAAGCCGCAGGGAAAACGACGTTCGTCCACGCGCTGACCGCCCACCTTCGAGAGCAGAGCATCGGAGCCACCTGCACTGGCGAGCCCGCGCGCACCAGTCCGTTCATGGAGGACATCGTCCTTCACGGGATAGGTCCCTTCGAGCTGGTCGCGGAGCTCGACCTGTTCGCCCAGCATTTGACTGTGCCGCTGCGCGCCGCCCGGCACCACCAGGTCCTCATCACCGACAAGACCCCCGCGAACGTTCTGGCCCTGGCGGGCCTGGTTCTGGACCCCACAGAGCTGGGCACTGCATCCGTCCTCGCTGCGGCTGAGGGGATGTGTCGGGCTTGGATGCCCATTGCGTACGACGCGATCGTGTATTGCCGTGACCGCTACGACCAGAAGGCCGGCGGCGACCGCATGAGGCAGAAGGTCCTCAGCATCCAAGACGAGTCCGACGCCGCCATCTACGACGCGTGCCGCGCCACTGGCGTGCCGATGCTCGAGATGCCCATGGGGCTGTCCGTTTCTGAGCGTGTCCAGTGGACGATGGGGCGCGTTGGGGAGATGGGGCTGATCGCGGTCTGATCCCGGCTAGAGTCCCCTACCGGCAAACGCCCAACCGGTCGGAGGACAACGCACCGTGCCCCAACTGCCCGTGAACGACGTAATGCTCATCCTCGAGCGCGACGGGGTCGTGTGCCTTGCCGAGCGGCGGAACACCGGCTACGCCGACGGGTTGCTGAACCTGCCGTCCGGCAAGCTTGACCCCGGAGAAGACGTGTTCGACGCCGCGCTCCGCGAACTCGAGGAGGAGACCGGCGTCAGGTCCAGCCGGGATGCTCTGCGGATCGTGCACGTCATGCACTTCCGTAACCCCGAGGGGGAGCCTCGCGTGGGCTGGTTCTTCGTCGTCCGGGACTGGGAGGGAGAGCCGCAGAACATGGAGCCGCACAAGTGCGCGGGCCTGTTCTGGCACCCCGCCGACCAGCTACCCGAGCACACCGTCGAGTACAACGCGCTGGGAATCGCCCACTACCTGAAGGGTGAACAGTTCTCCGTGCACGGGTGGGACAGGTCCGCGTAGAGCCTGGGCTGTAACAGATCACGGCGACGCCTACGGGGATGACGGCTACCACGGTCGCGGCATCGCCCACCCCGTGGTGTTCAACGTGCCGTTCGCCGCGTGGGTGCACGGCTGACCGTTACGCTCAACCGGCATGACAGAACCGATGCGTGACGCCTCCGTGGTTGTGGCCCGCGACGCTCAGGGTCTGGTGGCCCTTCTGAGCGCCAACTTCCCCAACCACGGTGGCGACTACCTCTTTCTCCCCGGCGGCCGCTTCGAAGCCGGAGAATCCCCGCTCGACTGTGCCCAGCGAGAACTGCGGGAAGAGGCCGGAGTAACCGCCCGGCGATGGCGATCACTCGGCTCCTACGCAATCAGCTTGGGATCTCAGGCACGAGTGCACCTGTTCGATGCCCGAGACCTGAACCTCGGTCCACAGGAACTCACCGAGACCGAGGCGGACTTCAAGCTCATGTGGTGGCCGATGAGCGATGCTCGACAGGCGGTAAACGGCGGCCGGTTCCTTCTTCCTGCTGGACCGCTGGCTCTACTCCTGGCGGATGACGATCAGGCCGACTGGTGACGGAGATATAGAGCATGGCTGGCAGTAGGTCCCCGGGCGCTTCCCCGGCTGGCCCCGTCGTCCGCTTTTGTTCTGTCTCTGCGATGTGTGGGCAGTCCCGCTCTTCTGTAGGCATGGACGGCCGAGTCCTGGTCACGGGGGCGATGGAAGGCGAGGGCGAGGGAGCGGCTGTGCGCGGGTCAGGCGATGTGGGTGACGACGGGGGCGCGTCGGTCAGGGGGACGGCGGTGTGCTGGGCCCATAGCCAGGCGCGGGCTGAGTCGGGGAAGACGGCCACGGTGCGTCCGAGGGCGATCAGCTGGGCCGGCTGCGTCTGGTCGTGGATTTCGGGGCCTGGGCCGGGTGGGTACGTGCCGTGGCGGACCAGCGGGCAAGCCGAAGATCGGGAGTCGCCGCTGGACGCAGGGAGGAGCCGGCGCCCTTCGTCAGGGTTGCCGGGGCGACGGTTTACCCGTGGGTTCAGCGGCCTGATCCTGCCCGGTCGTGGCGGACCAGCTGGCGAGCAGCTTCAGGCCGTCTTCGGCGGCGGTTCCCGGTGGCGCGCTGTAGACGACCAGGCTCAGGCCGCTTTCGTCCGGCAGGTTCATGGTCTCCTGATCGAGTTCCAGGTCGCCGACGAGCGGATGGTTGAGGCGTTTGGTGCTGTCGCGGAAGACATGCACGTCGTGGGAGCCCCACATCACGCGGAACGTGTCGCTGCGGGTGGAGAGTTCACCGATCAGATTCGACAGCTCCCGGCCGTAAGGGTTTTTCCCCGCCTCGATGCGCAGTGCGCCGACGGCGAAGCGGGCCATACGTTCCCAGTCGGTGTAGAACCGCCTGGCTGCTGGATTGAAGAACGCGAACCGGGCGACGTTCCCCCCGCAGGTCGGGTCGGCGTACATCTCCGAGTACAAGGCCCGGCCCAGCGGGTTGGCGGCCAGCGTGTCGAGGCGGTTGTTCATCACGTACGTCGGCATCCCCGGCATCCCCGCGATGATCCGCGCCACGCTCGGCCGCACTGTGGGCCCAACCGTCCGCTGCCGTGCCCGCGCCCCGGGCGTCGGCCCGGCCGCGCGGGCGAGGTCGTACAGGTACATGCGCTCGGTGGCATCCAGCCGCAGTGCCTGGGCGAGGGCGTCCAGCACGCTGTCCGAGACTCCCCGTAGGTTGCCGCGCTCCAGGCGCGTGTAGTACTCGACGCTCACCCCGGCGAGCGTGGCGACCTCGCCCCTGCGCAGTCCGGGCACCTGCCGTCGGCCGTAGGTCGGCAGACCCGCCTGCTCGGGGGTGATCTTCTCGCGTCGGGAGCGGAGGAATGCGCTGACTGCGTCCCGGTTGTCCATGGGAACCAGGGTAGGCAGGCCGCGCGAGGGACGGGGGGCCCTGGCAGTACCCCTCGCAGCAGAGACTCCTCCGTCACGGCCGTCTGCCGTTGCATGGTGCGTGCCCTGATCCTCCGGGGCCCGACCGGTGCGAGGACGCATACGCCCCCGGGCCGGCCGACCGTTCCAGTACCGGAACACAACTGACTGAAGGGCACGCGAGATGAGCAACCAGATGAAGACGGTGACGGAGAGCCCCGCGGAGGTCGTGCGAGGGCTGTATGACGCGCTGGGGAAGGGCGACGTGCCGGGCGTGCTGGCCAAGCTCGACCCGGAGGTGATCGTCGACGAGCCTGCCCAGCTCCCTTACGGCGGCGTGCACCAGGGCCGCGAGGTGTTCGTGGAGTCGATCCTGGGCGCGATGATGGGCTACGCCAAGGTCGCCATCACTGACGCCCAGGTGTTCGAGGGCCCGGCCGGCGTCATCGGAACGCTCACCGGAACGCTCACGACCCACACCACTGGCGAGGAGTTCCCGCTGACCATGGTCGAGATCCACCAGGTCGAGGACGGCACGGTGCGCAAGATCGACGTCTACACCAAGAACCCCCACGAGCTCGCCGCGTTCTACGCGCGCGCCGAGGCGGGCACCCGCTGCGGGAAAAGGCCGGAGTGACCGCCCGGCGCTGGCGATCACTCGGCTCCTACGCAATCACTTTGGGGTCTCAGGCACGAGGGCACCTGTTCGATGCCCGAGACCTGAACCTCGGTCCACAGGAACTCACCGAGACGGAAGCGGACTTCAAGCTCATGTGGTGGCCGATGAACGATGCTCGACAGGCGGTAAACGGCGGCCGGTTCCTTCTTCCTGCTGGACCGCTGGCTCTACTCCTGGCGGATGACGATCGGGCCGACTGGTGACGGAGCTATAGCCGGGGCCGTTTTGTGTGGTCGGAACGGAGTGCCGGAATCGCCATCCGGCCACGGCCGTGGATGCGCGCCCGAGTGCACGCTTTCTACGGGCGCACGAGGGCGTTTGGAGGAGGGGAGATCTGGCGGGGCACTTGGTCGCTAACCCTCCGGGACCTCACCAGCCCACGACTGGCCCCCGGTGACCCCTGTGGAGGACCGGGGCCACCGATCTTTGTGGTACCCGTTCAGGGGCCAGGAGTCGCGTTTCGGACGTCCTCGGGGAGGTGGCTGTCGTATTCGGTCGGGATGACCATCACCGACGCCATCCATCAGGCCGTGCTGAAGGTCCCGGCCTCCGCCTGGACACCCGCCGTCGAACCGGACGGCGAGATCCGCGAGGGCGCCTGGACCGCCGAGCTCGACGGCGACGTCCTCAAGGGCTGGCCCAAAGGGATGCGGCTGGTGGTCCGCAAGGAACGACCGCACCCCGGCGCCCAGTTGCGCTTCACCGATGCCGACGGACTACGGCTCACCTGCTTCGCCACCAACACGTCGGGCGGAAAGATCACGGACCTGGAACTGCGGCACCGCCGACGCGCGAGGGCGGAGGACCGCATACGCAATGCGCGTGCCACCGGTCTGCGCAACCTGCCTCTGCACGAGAGCGCGCAGAATCAGATCTGGCTGGAGATCGTCCAGCTCGCACTCGATCTGCTGGCCTGGCTGCCGATGCTTGCCCTGACCGGCAAGCCCCGGCTCTGGGAGCCCCGCCGACTGCGGCTGCGACTGTTCTCCGCCGCCGCTCAGCTGGTCAGCACCGCTCGTCGGCGGCACCTCCGGTTCGCCCGCCACTGGCCCTGGACCGACGTGATCACCGAAGCCATCCAGCGACTCGAGTCCCTTCCGAACCCGGGCTGACCAGCCACAACAGCCCTCCCTTGGATCAGCAGCACTCCCGCCGGAACCGTGGAAACCGGCGTCCACCCGGCACGACAGCCGGGCCGCCACCCTGACCACAACCCGCACCACAAGCCGAAACAGCCCACCGAAAGAACCGACGGACCGTCACGAAAGTCATCCGGACCTTTGGCAACGACACCCTGGAGTCGGGAAAATCGGGGTGGGCGGCCGCCCGGCTGACGTCGTTCGATCTTGGTGCCGATTCGAGCCTGTACGAAAGTCTGGCGCTGAGGACTTGGCGCAGGCACCCCGAAGTGTTGCCGTGAGCACGCAGAGCAGATTCTTCCCTCCTGCCGGTTCCTCGCCGGGCGGTCGTCCGCTGCGGGCGAAGCGACGAGGCGGGAGGAGACGGGCATGGACCTGGTCCATGAACGCTGTGCGGGGATCGATATCGGCAAGGCCGACTGCAAGGTGTGTATCCGTGTCCCGGGGAGGAGCGGACGCCGGCACACCGAGATCCGAACGTTCACCACGATGACCGAGGGACTGCTGGCCCTCCGCGAATGGCTGGTGTCCGAAGGGATCACTCTGGTCGGGATGGAGGCGACCGGCTCCTACTGGAAGCCCGTGTACTACATCCTCGAAGAACATATGGAGACCTGGCTGCTCAACGCCCAGCACATGCGCAATGTCCCCGGCCGCAAGACGGACGTGAGGGACTGCCAGTGGATCTGCCAGCTCATCGAACACGGCCTGGTCCGCCCCTCGTTCGTGCCGCCCAAACCGATCCGGCAGCTGCGGGACCTCACTCGCTACCGCACCGAGGTCACCCGAGAACGCACCCGGGAGATCCAGCGTCTGGAGAAGCTGCTGGAGGACCCCGGGATCAAGCTGTCCAGCGTCGTCTCCGACCTCGGCGGCAAGTCAGCCCGCACGATGGTCGAAGCGCTGATCGCCGGCGAACGAGACCCCCGCACACTGGCTCAACTCGCCGTCGGCGCCCTCAAGGACAAGGAGGTCCAGCTGGCCCAGGCGCTGACCGGATTCTTCACGACCATCACGCCTTCCTGGCACGCGCCATGCTGGATCGCATCGACGCCGCCACGGAAACGGTCAAAAGACTTACCACCGAGATCGACCGCCGACTCGAGCCCTACCGGCGTCAGGTGGAGCTGCTGGTGACCATCCCGGGAATCAGCCGCACCGCCGCCCAGGTGGTGGTGGCCGAGATCGGCGTCGACATGCAGCGGTTCTCGACTGCCGGTCACCTCGCCTCCTGGGCCGGAGTCTGCCCAGGCAACCATGAGTCCGCAGGCAGAGTCACCAGTGGCCGAACCCGCCATGGCGACGTCTGGCTCAAGGGAGTCCTGGGCAACGCCGCAGCGGCTGCGGCCCGCTCGAAGAACACCTACCTCGCCGCCCAGTTCCGCCGCCTGGTCGGCCACCGGGGCAAGAAGCGCGCGCTCGTCGCTGTCGAACACTCGATCCTCGTCGCCATCTGGCACATCCTCACTCGAGAGACGCCCTACCAGGACCTCGGCGCCGATCACTTCATCAACCGCATCCGCAAGTCCCGGCAGACCCGCAGGCTCGTCGGTCAACTCACCCAGCTTGGCTACGACGTGAGCCTCGAACCCCGCACCGCGTGAGAGCCAACGGCACGGGGATTTTCAGAGCAGATCGAGGCTAGTCCCTCAGCGTTTCTGGCTCTTGTACCACAGGGCAAAGAGTGTCCACATCAATGCAATGATGGCCGCGCCTATCCAGGCCCGGGTGTAGCCGGTGACAGCAAGTACGATTCCGATGATCAGACCGACTACCAGCAGCCCTGTGGCAAACTGAAAGTACCGACGGATCGCCGCCTTCTGGCCAACGTTGGGTTCCAGTCCTGTCATTGAATTCCCCTGCCGATTGGCTGGAACGCATGGTGTGTCCCAGCTTCATCCCGAGATTGCGTTGCTGGTAATTGATCCGACAGCCCAGCCGGCAGCAAAACATGCGGGCGATGCCGCCTCAGAGGCTCCCAGAGTTTTGGGCGCCCCTGCTGTGATGATTGCCTCGCACGCAAGACCTGTAATACCACCGGAGATCACGTCGAGAGCATCACCCCACAGGGCCTGGGCATCACCTTGATAAAGGTGATATGAGCCTGTGGCGAGGTCTCCTGCGATGCCCAGAGCGTCCCCTAGCGAGAAAAGCCCACTGGGATCCGTCCGGTTGATGGGGTCGCCGGTGCCGCCCATGCAGCCGCCGACACTGGCGCCAGGTGGGGCCCCGCGATGACTTCGCCGGTGGACGCCGCGACGGCTGTCAGCTTGGTCGCCGTCTTCCCCGACGCCTGGCGGGACGCCAGGCGTCGTACTGCCGTGACCTGCACAAATTCATGAGCACCAGGACTTTGAAACCGCCCTGGGAGACGTCGTTCCCTTACAAATTACCCCCATTGAGGAAAGTGAAAAATAGCACCCCAAGCACGATCACTACTCCAAGACTCCTAAGGAGTCGGACTTGTGAATCTTGTGGGTCTTTGGAGAGCCTTTTCCCTGGCACCGGTACCGTCCCGCCTCTTCTGATGAGAGAGCGTGGAACGGAGATACACAGAGCGCCAAAGACTGTGACGCCAATGAGGATTACCAGAAGTGCTGGATTCATCTTCCCCCTTCATAGTTCGCAGGTGGTTGGGCTGCGCTGCGACGGGCTGCGCAGCCCAACCACATCTTGTTTAATTAAGGGATAAGGCTCGCGGCTCCGCCAAGAATCCCACCGGCTATTGCGCCTGCTGCGCACGCTTCACCCATGTCGGCTGCGCCATTCCCATTGAATCCCTCTGCAAGAGCACCCACAGCGCATCCCCCGATGATGCCGCCCGCCAGTGGGCTTCTTGTTACAGGGGTGGCTGCCGCCCCTATCGCGGTACCAAGTACCAGTGCCCCGATCTCCGGCCAGCCGAAGAGTCCAGTGGGGTCGACCCTGTTGATGGGGTCGCCGGCGGTGTAGAGGTAGGGGTTGGTTTCTTTGCCGCTGGGGTCGGGTTGGGTGAAGCGGTTGGTGGTGTGGTCGTAGGAGCGGGCTCCTATTTTGTAGAGGCCGGTGGTGTCGAGGTAGGCGCCGGTGTAGCCGAAGGGCTGGTCGACGGTGGTGCTGGTGGTGGGGCGGGCGCTGCCGGTGGGGCCGTAGTCCCATGTGTTCTCGACGGTGCCGGTGGGGCTGGTGAGGGTGGAGGGGGCGCCCTGGTTGTTGGTGGTGTAGTAGTGGGCGGCCCCGTTGGTGGTCATACCGATCAGGGTGCCCGCCGGATCGCGGACAATTCCCGTGCTGGTGGTGCCTGTTGTGGTGGTGGAGATGCCCAACGGGCCCTGGTCGATGCGGGTGGTGTCCTCGGTCAGGCGTTGGCTGCTGTCGGTGCCGGCGTAGGTGTAGTGGTGGGTGGTGCCCGCGGTGGTGAGGGCGGTGAGCTGGTTGAAGTCGTTGTACGTCTCGCCGGTTCGGGCGCCGAGGGTGCTGGCTCCGGCGAGTTCGTTGCCGTTCTTGTCGTAGGACCAGCCGCTGGAGTCGCCGTTGATGGCGGTGATCTGGTTGGCGGCGTTGTAGGTGTAGGTGGTCAGGCCGCTGTCGGAGCAGGAGTCGGCGGTGCCGGAGTAGGCGGTGAGGTTGCCGGCCTTGTCGTAGCAGTACAGCCAGGACGCGGCCCGGGTGGAACCGCTGGCCTCTTCCGCGTAGTTGAGGCGGGACTGACTGTCGTAGGTGTAGGTGATGGCCTTGCCGCTGACCTTGTCGGTGCGGGTCTGGATCTGGTCGGTGTCGGCGCCGGCGAGGGTGTAGCCGTAGGTGTAGCTGAGCGTTGTGCTGCTGCCGGTGGTGGTCTTGATGGAGGTGGGCCTGTTGGAGGCGTCCCACGTGGCGGTCTGGGTGACCGTGCCGGGCAGCTTCGCGGTGAGGCGGTTGCCGTCGTTGTCTTAGGTGAAGGTGGTCGTCGCGCCTGCCGAGTCCTTCAGTGACGTGAGGTGGTTGGCGTCGTCGTAGCCGTTGGTGACAGTGCCAGAGGCGTCCGTGTATGTCTTTAGGTTTCCGGCGGGGTCGTAGCCCTGGGTTAGGTGGCGCCGTCGGCGAGGGTGCGGGTGGCTTCGCGGCCGAGGTCGTCGTAGGTGTAGGTGACGGTGCCGGAGGCGTCGGTCTGGGTGCGCAGGTGGCCGTCGCGGTCGTAGGTGTAGCCGACGGTGAGGTCGCCGCTGCCGCCGGAGGTGGCCACCGTCTTGACGCGGTCGTGGTTGTCGTAGGTGTAGGTGGTGGTCACGCCGCGGCCGTCGGTGACGGTTTTGGGGCGGCCGAGGTTGTCGTAGGTGTAGGTGGTGGCGCCCAGCGGGGACGGCGGGGTGGTCTTGTCGAGGTTGCCGGTGCTTTCGGACCGTCGGGCGTCACCGCGTTACGCCGAGGTGGATATCGCCTGTATCGCGGCTGGGCGGCCAGTCCGAGGCTTTGTCGGCCGGGGCGGGTCAAGGCAGTGGCGATTCGGCAGGCACCGATCGGTCGGGCCGGTCACTCGTGACCGCGGATTCGTCCGCGTACAGGTGCAACTGATCGCTCTCCAGCCGCACGAACGGATTGGTCCATGTCTCCGAGGCATCCGGGACCAATACGCGTGTCGTCCTCCGCCAGGCGTCGTGGATCACGAGCGAGAGAATCCTGTAGCCGAGCGGGCCGAGGGCGATCTGCTGATCGGGATGGTCTTCCGGGCCCGCTGCCTGCAGCACGTAAAACCGATCGCCCACCCAGTACCCGGACTGATCCAGCCAGGCGTCCACCATCAGCCGAACGCCGTCCACCCACACGCCGACCTCGCCCGAGCGGTTCCGGTCGCTCATGTGCACGGCCCGGTGGCGGTCGTCGGCGGAGAATTCCACATGCAGGTTCAAATCGCTCCAGCAGTCGGCGAAGGAACCGCAGGCACCTGGCACCGGACCCACACGATACGGAGCGGCACTGACGGCGGAGAGACCGATGGGATCCTGGCCGCAGGTCTCCGGCTCCCGGCACGACCGGTCGATACGGAGACTGCAGCCCAGGCCCATCGCGGCGCAGTCCCGAGGCGAGGCCTGGGACAGCAGGTCGACAAGGCGCTCTCGGTACGGTATGTCGCCGATACGACTGCGTATGTCGCCGCCATCCCACCACGCGACCAGGTCCACCCCGACCAGAGAACGCCGCAACCACTCGCGCCAGCGCTCATCCCGGCCATCCCACGGATGTGAGACAGCTTGCGAAGAGACCACATCCTCATGCGCTCCATCCCCGTCCCGGCGACGGCCTGCCTTCCTGCCAGGTCTCCAACGCACACTCGGCCTCCTTACGTCTTCCGGCACCATCCGACAACGGCAGGCCGAAGGGCTGGGGTGTGGGGTAGAGCCCCACGGGCCTTGACTCCGAATCCTGGACACGGGTTATGCGACTGGTGTCAGCGTAGTTGATGTTGTTTCGGACGCTGTCTCGTAAGTGATTGGGCTGCGTTGTCCGAGGTGGGAGTGACGGCGTCGAGTGTTGTGACGGTTAACAGGCCATTTCATGTGGGAGTCTGCGGTAACAGATGACGGCAGCTGCCGGCCCGGTGAAAGCCAGAAAATGGCCGGACTTGCGGTGCGGCTCCCAAGGGGGGCGCAGTTCCAATCGCTGCGAGGCTGCGCTGCGCGACGACCCGCCACCCTGCGCCGCGCGGGCTCGCACCGGTTTCCCCGGCTTGGAGGCCGACTCCGCACAAGCCGTTACGTCGGTCGCCTCTCGAGCAGCTCGTTGAGGACCGACATCTTGTCGGGCCGTGCCTCCAGCAGGATGAGGCCGAGCACGGCAACCGGGTCGAGCGCGGGATCGCTGCGGGTGACGTATGTGTGGACAGTGCGGTCGGGCCGGGACGTCTCCCTGACATCAAGGATGGTTCGTTCTTCGGATGTTACGGAGAAGTGCAGCTTTCTGCGGAATCGAGCACGGCGGATGCGGTACTCCGCTTCCCACAGCAGCACGGTGTTCCCATGACGCTCTCCCACCGGCTGTCCATGTGCCGACAGCAGGGGCTGCCCCTCATTGAAGTCGACGAGCAGACGCGGGTCGTCGCCGACTCGGTCCGTGCTGCCCAGCACATGCTGACGACCAGGGCCGACCTGCGCCGCGAACGCTCCGACGGGTTCGCCGTCCAGTTGGAAGAACGAACTGAACGTCCACATCATTGACTGGCCCGGTTGAAGCCCACCGCTCGTCGTCACCGGCGCCTCACCCATGTACCGAAAAGCACATCGTCGTATCGCGCATGGTCGCTGAGCCCCCATCGGCTGCTGGGACATGACATTCACCAACGGAGACGTGAGCATTCCCGACGCGGTTCTTGATGTTGCTGCTGCGCCTCCGGGTCTGTCCAGCCATGGCCCTGGCTCACATTCGGTGGTGACATATCGTCACCGTTGATGTGTCAGGTCCGAGCTCCGGGGGGAGTAGCCTCAGAGGCGTCGTCGAGCTAAGCGTGAACGGTGTCGACAGTCGCTTCACCCATGCTGAACTGGCGGTATTACTGTCAGCCACTACAGCTACTTCACGTCACCACCGGATGTGAGCCAGAGCCGAAGACCGTACAGACCCGCTCCTGGCGCTCCCTGTCACCCCGCGGCCTTAACGACCTGCTCGCCCTGCGCGTCCGTACCGGCGTACGCCTCTACCTGGTCTGCCACCAGCCCCAGCTTTCCGCCGTCCTGGAACAGGCCCTGGCACGCACCGGTTACGACATGGCCGACGCGGACGCCGTCCTGAGCCAGGACCACCAGGACCCACCGCACGCGCCGCGGCTACGACCGGCCGCTGCGGACACCTCAAAGTGGATCAGCCTGCCGGCCCTGACCACGCTGACCTCGTACGAATCCAGCCCCGCCTGCGCGTGCACCGCACCCAGCGCGGCCGAGCGCGGCTTCCGATCTCCAACACTGCCCACCCATATCGCCACCCAGGTCGCACACCGCCTGGACCGCACCGCCCACCCCCACCCCTCGCCGCTCACTTGGCAGCAGCCGTCGTCACCGCGGCCTCCACAAGCCAGCTGGCCACCGCCCGCGTCCTGGACTTCGCCCTCGACGGCACGACGCTGACCCTCCACGACCGCCACAACGTACGCCAAGGCTGCACCAACCACCCCGTGCCCGCCTGGGCTCAAGCCTTCCTGCGTGCTGCGGCATTCACCCACCTCCTCGCCACCGCGGAGCGCAGCAGCCGCCTGTTCGCCGACCCGCTCGGCGCCCGCGGCCTGCCTTCCTTGAGGGACTTCGCCGAACACCTCAGGATCCGTCCGTCTCAGCCCCGCCTCCGCTAGGAACCCCGCCGAGGGCAACAACCGGAGGCCACGATCTGGCCCGTCAGCGGCGCGCACCATCCCGGCGCTGGACCGCAGAGGAGACCACGGCCGAGAACCCGGCTCTGTCCGCCTACGGCGCCATGAAGCGCGCGCTCAACAGACTCACCGAGACCGCCCGCCGCGGTGAACTGAGCCGGTGACCGTATCCGGGTCAAACTGAGTCGACTCCAACCCGGCAGATGGGTAGGCCAGTTGGGCTGACAGACGGGTGAAGCCCCTGCTGGACGGGTCTTCGACCCAAAATCCGTCTCCTCCAGAGGCTTCGAGTGCTTGTGTATCCGTCCGGCGTCGACGTGTCCAGCTCTGCCCTGAGCTTCATGTCCGCCAAGCTCCGCCAGCACCGCCGGGAGCGGTAGTCGGTGGAGGCGCCTGACTCCGGGCCGGCAGGCTCTGCTCACACTCGCCCATCGCGATGTTCGGCCGAAAGCGCGGGATCTTCCGTTTAAGATCGAACTGGCGGTCCCGCAACGGAAGGTTGTTCGATGGACGTTAAAATCGTGCAGGTGAAAATTCACCCTGCCATTGGTGTCGCCCGGGTCGGCAACAGTAAAGAAGCACCCTTCATCGGCCCGGAATCACCGGACCAGAAACCCGCGGATGCCGACGCGTACAAGGACGCTTCCGGGGCGATCCGGAGGCAGGCCGCCCGCTTCCGGGTATACGGCTACAACGCCGCGGGAGAGGTTGTGCGGGAGCTGAAGCCGGGCGAAGCGGGTGTTTCCGAGATTCAGTGGACCGTGCACTTGGCCAACAAGAAGGCCGCCTGGTACCAGTTCCATCTGCCGCTGGACATTCCTGAGGGCAAGGCGCTCGCGCCGGAGCAGTACGGCCTGCGGAACGCCGACGTCACGGGCGCCAACCGGAAGAAGCTGGTCATCGACCCCGGGAGCCGCACCGTTCGCGGCTCGATGACCGAGACGCAGAAATTCGATTCCGGCAAGATCATGGACAAGGTGGTATATCTCGGAGAGATTTCCACCCAATCCGACGGCCGCCTGCTGGTGCTCGGCGGAAGAGGAAATTCCGCCTCCTACAAGAACAAGCCGATCACCGGAGTCACGAATAACGACACCTGGTACGACGACGTGTCCGACGGTCCGGTCACGGCGAAGGTCCGTATCGACGGCACAGATCTCACCGCCACCCCTGCCTGGGTCGTGGTGGGACCTCCCGATTACGCCCCTGGCGTGAAGTCCGTCCGCACCCTCTACGACCTGCTTTTCGATGTCTTCGTCACGGCCCGTTCACTGACTCGCCCGTCACAGATCTCGTTCACCGACCATATTGAACCGATACTGCGCCGGTTGTGCGATCTGCAATGGGTGAACCACGGCTTCGCCACACAGTTCGGCTGGAACGGCCCCAACTTCTTCCTCTCACCGGAGATGCGGAAGCGGCTCGCTGATCCGTCCCCACGCAACCGGGAACTGCGCCGCCAGACGTACGTCTGCCTGCGTGACTATGACCGCGACGGCACGTCCCCGGTGCCGTGGCCGTGGCTCTACGGCGACGCCATGGCCAGCAAGCCCAAGTCCGTGCGTCAGCACAGCAAACTGTCCCCGACCCAGGACTGGATGCTGAGCCGTTGGGCCGACGGCGCCTTCCAGGCCGGACCGCTTCGGCCTTCCCGGCCGAACGTGGACGCCGCCCCCGTCGCCGAGCAGCCGGGACTGCTGGACCGGGCCGCCCTGGAGAGCTGTGCCGCCGACGCGTTCCACCCGGGGATCGAAGTCACCTGGCCGATCAGGACGCCGAGCATGTACAGCGCGCCCTTCCGCATCAAGCACCGATCCCCGAACACCGCGGAACCCGACTACGGGCCCACCCTCACCCCGCAGGAGGCGACCGCTGCGAACGGCCCGCTGTTCGCGCAGGGGCCCGGCGACCTCACCCGCTGGATGGCCGCCCCCTGGCAGACGGACACCGCGAGCTGCCGCTCCGGCTACGAGGTGCTGGCCAACCTCGGCCCCCGCTACAGCCCGTACCTGCCGACCTTCTGGCCCGCCCAGGTACCGAACCACGTGCTGAAGCTGGAGGACTTCGAGAAGGTCAACGCGCCGTCGGCCGACGCCGACGACAGCGCCCGGGAGGAGGCGTTCGAGCGGCGGGCGACCTGGCTGCGCGGTCTCACGGGCGACATGAACGCGCAGCGCACACAGATGATCAAGGACTGGCCGAAGCTCGGCATCGTCGAGGTGCGCGACTACACCGTGGGCGACGGCAGGTTCCCCGCACGGATCCAGGTCGAGTCGCGCCCGGCAGCCCCGCTCGACCAGGCACTGGACACGGCGAACCTCGTCAACCTCCAGGTGCCCGAGGCGGGTCCGTCCGTGCTGGCCGCAGCGGCCGGAACCTGGCCCACCGACAGGCTCGCCCCCGAGACCGTCGGGGCCGACCACGTGGCACAGGCGGTCAGGGCGGCGGCGCAGGCGACCGGCTATTCAGAGGAGGAGATCGCGGCCGGATACCTGGAGAGACTCGACCCGTTCCGCGAGAACCAGTGAGCGCCGATTCCGCATCGGAAGGCGCGGAAACGTACGACGTGGTGGTGGCGGGCGGTGGCCCGGCCGGTTCCGCCGCCGCGATCACCCTCGCCCGGGCCGGTCGTACGGTCCTGCTGGCGGATGCCGGCACCGGGCCGCCGAAGATCGGCGAGACCCTCGTCCCTGCATCACGGGTCCTGCTGGGTGACCTCGGCGTCGCCGACCATGTCCTTGGGTCCGGCCATCTGCCCTGCTACGGGAGTCTCTCGGCGTGGGGTTCGGCCGACTTGCACGCCGTGGACTTCATCAACGATCCCCATGGCCATGGCTGGCATCTCGACCGGCTGCTCTTCGACCGGCGACTGCGCGACGCCTCCCGCGCGGCGGGAGCCGAGGTCGCCGAGGGCACGGCTGTACGCGGCATGACCCGGAGGCCGGAGGGCGGTTGGACTCTGGCTCTGCGCGGCGGGACGGGCCCTGCCGGTGCCACTGGGGCGGGTGGGGAGCGCAGGGCGTGCTGCCGCTGGGTGATCGACGCCACCGGCCGCGCTGCCGCGATCGCCGTCCGGTGCGGGGTCCGGCGGTGGGTCCGGGACCGGCTCACAGCCGTTTACGCGCACCTGGAGACGGACCCGCGGGACACCGACCGCCGCTCCCTCGTCGAATCAGACGAAGACGGCTGGTGGTACACCGCCCCACAGCCCTCCGGCGAGCGCCTCGTCGCCTACTTCACCGACACCGACCTGTCTGCCGCCCCGTACACCGCGCGCCACTTCCACCGACGGTTGTCGGCCACCAGGCACGTGTCCCGGTGGACCCACAGGCACGGGCCCCCGCCTGCGCCACCGGTCGCGCCACGCCGGGCCGCCGCGCACACAGCGCACCTGGACCGGGTGTACGGGGACAGCTGGACCGCCGCCGGGGACGCGGCGATCGCCTTCGACCCGCTCTCCTCCCAGGGCGTCCTCACCGCCCTCTATACCGGGATGAGCGCGGGCCTGGCCGTCGACGCCCACCTGAGTCGTGTGCATCGCGGCGCGGACTCCGGCCTCGCCGCCTATGCGCACGAGGTCGAGGCCACGCGGACTGCGTATCTGCGGGGCCACCGGCTCGTCCACGCCCAGGAAGTCCGCTGGATCCACCGCCCCTTCTGGGCACGGCGCCTGGCCGACTTGCCCCCATCCCCCCTCTGAACGCAGTCGGAGTACCCAGCGACGGCCCGCCCACCGACCGATGTGGTCCCTGGACATTGAAGTCCCGACTCGGACCGCCCCACCCGCAGGGCGGCGTCGGTCAGGTGATGTGTCCTGGTTGATCACATGCCGAGGGTGATCAGTGGACGGTTGGCGTCGCGGGTGTGGTGGCGGAGTCCAGCGGCGATGTTCGTCTGGTTGGCGAGTCGGAGAGCGCCGATGGCCAGGTTGCGCAGGGATGCCATGGCACGTGGAGCGGTGTCGGTAACGTACGCGGGAGGCGTCCTCGGTGTACGTGGTGTCCCTGACGTGGTGGATCTTGTTCTCGATGCCCCAGTGGCCGCGGACGCGGCGGGCGATCTCGGTTGCGTGGGCCTGCTCCGCGGTCAGGTCGGTCACCCCGTAGATGCGTTCCAGGGTGACCTTGCCGGTGGTGATCCGTCGGCGGCGCACGATCTGGACGGCCTGCACCGCCTGTGGGAACGCGATCCCGGCGACGGCGGCGGCCTTGATCCGGCGGATCTCGTCGCGGCCGTGCGCGGTGGCCCGCGTTTTGTCCAGGAGTGGCACTTCGCACCATGGCAGGGTCTTCAGGCACTGGTGGAGGGTGGGCTGATTGCCCTTGATCAGCGCGATGTAGTGGGCGTGCTTGTCCTCGACGAGGAAGCGCGCGTGGGTGGTCTGCGAGTGGAGGGCGTCGAAGGTGACCACCGTGCCGTGCCGGTTGAGCGGGGCAAGCAGGGGCTGGAAGACGGTGATCTCGTTGGTCGTGGCGTCCACCTCGCGCTGGGCGGTGACCAGGCCGATCCCCGTCATCGCGGCGAGCAGATGGACCTGGGTGCCGTCGGTGCGGCGGGCACCGCGCTCGGTCTTTCCGTCCACGGCGAGGGAGCGCAGGGGCCGCCGGTCGCTGTCGTTGTCTTCCTGGCCGGCGGCGCGTTCGCGCCCGGCGAGCCAACTTCCGACGGCTGTATCCAGCGCGTCGCCGTCGACGCGTTGGGGGACACGACGCACGGTGGCCTCGGCCGGGGCGACGGGGCCGCGGCCCGGCTCCCGACAGGGGCCACCGAGCCGGGCCGGGACGTTGGGCGGGGCGTCGGCGGCCCACTCCGCGATCGCGGTCAGGGACTTCGCTCCGGCCAGGACCGCGCACGCGGCCAGGGAGAGGACGAAGGCGAGCGGGTGGCGTCGGCCCTGGTCTCGGCGGGGATCGGGCACCTGAGACAGGCAGGTCAGCAGGCCGGGGAGGTTATCGGGGACGGTCGGCGCGGTGTCGGCGAGTTGGCCCAGAGGGCGCGGGATGAGCGAGGATGAGCGGGCAGGCACGGTCTTCCGTCGTGGTGATCAGGGACTCGACACCTCATGATCACCGGAAGTCGTGCCTGCCTCCGCGTCAGCCCCCGCCGACCAACCCGCAGCCTGCCGCACCTCCTGAAGTCCCATCAACCCGGATGCACCGCCGGAACGACGCCAACCTGCCCGCGTACCCCGTCGGTCACCGTCATCGCGGCGCCGCCGGGGTACGCCCGTCACCCGCGAGCGGAGTGCGACTTCAGCGGATGCGGTGCTTCCGCCAGAAGGGGCCGAGGTCCCTGTGCGTCATCGACTGTGCGGCCTCCTTGAAGTCGACGGTGGTGGAGACGCCGTACCAGTGGTCGTGGGCGTACTTCTTGATGAGGCGCGCCATGGTGCCGGCCCCGAGGACGTGTTCCAGGTCGGCCAGGGCGCAGGGGCCGGCCAGATACACGGTCAGGAAGTACTCGTCACGGTGCGCGGACCAGTAGGCCATCGAGTTGGTGAGTGCGGCGGTCGGACTCGGCCAGGGGTCGTCCGAGCAGTCGAACCCGTCCCAGCCGTAGTAGCTCGCGTTGGCGTACTGGGCGAAACTCTCGTCCAGCCAGGGTGAGTTGTACTCGTCGTTGCCCACGATGCCGTACCACCACTGGTGGGCGATCTCGTGGACGGTGGCGCTGCCCTCCTCCGTGGTGCCGAGGATGACCAGGCCGGGGTATTCCATGCCACCGGCGAACTTATGGGTCATCACGAGGTCGATCTCGCCGTACGGATAGCGGCCGAACTCCTTGCTGAACAGGTCGACGGCGGCGACGCCGTCCTTGCGGTTGAGGCGGACGCCCGCGGCGGGTGTGTCGGGCGACCAGTACGACTTCACGCGCACGCCGCCCGCCGAGGTCTGGGTCGCGGTGCGAAACGGGCCCGCTGCCCATGCGAAGTCCCGGACCCGCTGGGCGACGCTGTGGGTGACCGTACGCCCGGTGCCGCCGGGGCGGGTCCATGTGCTGCCGGTCGCCGGGACCTTGAGGGCGGACGGGTGGTCGAGGCGCACCCGGAAGTCGCTCGCCAGGGTGTAGAAGCTCTCGCCGTACGACACATACGGATCGAGGTGCCACCCCCTCGCGTCGTGTACGGCGAGGACCGGCAGCGCGTTGCCCAGGAAGCGGAACGCGCCTTCGCGGCCGAAGCGGTTGTTGCGTGCGGGCACGGTGAGGGTCACGTCGAAGGAGACGGCCGTCCGCTCACCGCGTGCGAGCGGCCTCGGCAGAGTGATGCGCAGCGCCGTGCACTTCACGCCGGGGCGGCCCGGAGTGCCGCCGCGCACGTGGGAGACGCGGACGGGGGACGGTCTTCCGGAGGTCCCGCAGCCGTCCTCGCCATTGCCCCACAGACGTATGTACACCTCACGCAGGGGCCGGCTGGAGGCGTTGCGGAAGGACACCGTCTGCCGGCCCGCCCAGTGGGAGCCGTCGGCGTCGGCGCGCAGCTTCACGTCGTAGCTGGGGTGGTCGGGCGTCGCGCGTTCGGCCGCTCTCACCCAGGCGCGCGGCGCCGGGCCGGACGGCGTGCCGGCCTCGGCCACGGTGGAGCCTGCAGTCGCGATCAACGCGAGCAGGGCGACCAGCAGACGGCGACCGGTTCTTGAGGGGCCCCTGGGCGACGAAGGCAACGAAGGCATGGCAGACGACATGACAGATGACATGCCAGCGGATCTTGTCACAGGGTTTCCCACGGCCGACACAGGCCCGCGCGAAGAGAGGAGGTCGGCTCCGCTTGGGCGGCGAAAATGCCAGGGTACGCAGGGGATGTTCGCTGTACGTTGGCGCACAGTCAGGTGCCGGTCACCGAGCCGGCGTTCTTGGTCACGCGGTAGGTCACGGTGTCGCCGCTCCAGAAGGTGAAGGACAGGTTGAACTTCTGTTAAGGACTCCAGCCGACGGGCCCGGCGGTGAAGCCGTCGGCGTAGGCGGCCTCCACGGTCGCCAGCTGGTCACCCCGGTACTGGGTGGGGATGGTGAGACCCCTGGTGGAGCCGGTCGCGTCGGACAGCACCGGCCTGTCGGATCCGGGCGGTTCGGTTCGAGGTCCGCGGAAGACCCTCGTGCACTCCCTCACCGCATCGAATGTTTCGGGATTCTTGGCGAATCATGCGAGATGTATTGACGCCGCTCCACGGTTCCCTATCATCCAGATTGCTCGATAGCTCGACTGTTGTTCGATATGACGAACGAGAGGGCTGCTACATCCGCACAGCAGGACGTCACCCGCACACGCCTGCCGCCATGCTTGAGTCGCAAAGGGGTATGCCGCGCGATGCATCTGTCATGGTCTCGTCAAGTGTACCGTCGCAGCCGTGCGCCGACGGCCGCCACCGGCCCTTCGCCGCTGCCCGGGTGCCGCGGACCGCTACCAACCGCACCATCTCGACAGTCCGGTCGGCCTTCGCGAGGGCAGCCGGAACCGCTCACTCGAGGACAACGAGGTCCCCATGCGCAGACGTAGTTTCGACCGCGGACGTGTGTTCGCGCTGCTCGCCGCTGCGATCGCGGTCCTGGCCGCGTTGGCGGCGATGCTCGTCGCCGACCCGGCTCAGGCGGCCACCAGTGGCGCCTTGCGCGGTGTCGCCGCCGGCCGATGTCTCGATGTGCCGAACTCCAGCCAGACCGACGGTACGTACGTTCAGATCTGGGACTGCTCGGGCGGGACCAACCAGCAGTGGACGGCGACGGACAGCAACCAGTTGACCGTGTTCGGCAACAAGTGCCTCGATGTTCCGGGCCACGCCACCGCGGCCGGTACCCGAGTGCAGATCTGGACCTGCAGCGGGGGTGCGAACCAGCAGTGGCATGTGACCTCCGACGGCACGATCGTCGGCGTGGAGTCCGGTCTGTGCCTCGACGTCACGGGCTCCGGTACGGCCAACGGCACGGCGGTGGAGATCTGGACGTGCAACGACGGCAGCAACCAGAAGTGGACCGGCCTGTCCGGGACAACCCCGCCGGGCGGCGGCAACTGCGCCCTGCCGTCGTCGTACCAGTGGACGTCGACGGGAGCGTTGGCCCAGCCGGCGAACGGATGGGTCGCCCTGAAGGACTTCACCAACGTGGTCTACAACGGCAAGCACCTGGTCTACGCGTCGAACGTGTCGGGATCGTCGTACGGCTCGATGGCGTTCAGGCCCTTCACGAACTGGTCCGACATGGCGTCGGCCGGCCAGACCGGTATGAGCCAGGCCGCGGTGGCGCCCACGCTGTTCTACTTCGCACCCAAGAACATCTGGGTGCTGGCGTACCAGTGGGGTGCGTGGCCCTTCATCTACCGCACATCGAGCGACCCCACCAACCCCAACGGCTGGTCCGCACCCCAGCCCCTGTTCACCGGCAGCATCTCCGGGGCCGCCCCGATCGACCAGACCCTGATCGCCGACGACCAGAACATGTACCTGTTCTTCGCCGGTGACAACGGCAAGATCTACCGGGCGAGCATGCCGATCGGGAACTTCCCCGGCAGCTTCGGCTCGTCCTACACGACGGTCATGAGCGACACGGTGAAGAACCTGTTCGAAGCACCGGAGGTCTACAAGGTCCAGGGCCAGAACCAGTACCTGATGATCGTCGAGGCTCGGGGTGCGAACGAGCAGCGCTTCTTCCGCTCGTTCACGGCCTCCAGCCTGAACGGTTCGTGGACCCCGCAGGCCGCCACCGAGAGCAACCCCTTCGCGGGCAAGGCCAACAGCGGTGCCACCTGGACCAACGACATCAGCCACGGTGACCTGGTCCGCAACAACCCCGACCAGACCAAGACCATCGACCCCTGCAACCTGCAGTTCCTCTACCAGGGCAAGTCCCCGACCGCGAGTGGCCCCTACGACCAACTGCCATGGCGGCCGGGCGTCCTCACCCTGCAACGCTGACCGTTGACGGATGCTCATCGCGTCGAGGAGCCCCAGCCGTGCGTCGGCCGATGTCCACCTCGTAGTCCTGTCCGGTGGCCGGATCGGTCACCGTGAAGCGGGCGGACAAGCGGGCGGTCTCCAGTGACTGGACTTGCCAGCCTCGCGCTTCCGGGCCGGCACACAGGGTGGCCGAGATGTCGGCCATGGGAGCCGGGTTCTCGGTGGCTACGTCGAGGTCCTGGCTGGGGCGGTTTACGAGGTGGTGTGCCCGCACGGCGTATCCGGCGGTGAGGACCAGGGGATAGGGAGAACCGAGGTCGAGCACATCCGCCAGGAGACGGGTATGCAGTTGAGGCATGTCGCTCATGCGGCTGTCCGGGCTCGGGCAGCGAGCTGGCGAAAGGTGTCTTCCCATACCGTGCGCACGGTGCGGCCGGTGAGGGTACGCAGGATCGGCCACATCTGGAGGAGCAGATCCTGGTTGAGGTAACGGGGTAGGTCCTCGCGCAGGCTTTCGTGCAGGACAGTGCGGTACAGGCCCATGCGCTGGCGAGGCTTGCCCAGGTTGTAGGCGGTCAGACCGGACCAGGCCACGTGCAGTGGCAGCTCCACGACTCCCTGGGTGGGCCCGTCCAATTCCTCCAGTGATTTCGGCAATCGCTGAATGAACTTTGCCCGGTAGAGCGCGAGGTCGTCGGAGTGCGCGCCGGACAGGTCCGGTGGAGGGGGTGATGCATGTGGGTGTGGGCTGGCTGCCATGACTCCCATTATGGCGGGTCGCTGTGTGTCGTTGCGTGGTACTCGCCTGGGGGATGTGTGCCCTGTTATCGGGGTCGTCCGTGTCGTTTTGTGTCTCGTCGGTTCTGTGGCGCGGTTTTGTCCGTGTGCCAGATCTTTGTCGGGGGAGTCGTGGGAGTTCGCTGGGGCGTTAGGCGGCGCTGTTTGTTCGGGGGGAGTTGAAACGCCTGTGCAGCGGGGGGAATTCGTTCTAGATTTTGCCCGTGATGCCCGCTTTGGTGACGGCAGGGGTCAGTCGTTCGGTGAAGGAGGTATGGAAGGCCCGTTCCGAGTCCCAGTCGTCGGTCGTGTCGAGTCCGTGGGTGCCGAACCACGCCACGTGGATCTGGCCGCCAGTCGGGGTGTTCTCCTCCTGGCCGACCGTGTCGCGCACGGTGTTGCACTGATCGAGGGTGAGATTTGCCCATTCGCCGGTTGTGGTGGCCTGGCCGTCGTCTTGTGTGCGGCGCACGGGAGTGCGCTGAGGTGACGGTTCGCTCTTCGCGCAGGCTGTGAGGGATCCGGCGTTGACGTTTTTAGGCCACGTTGTCCTCGCCGTCTTCTGTGTTGCTGTTGTCGTTTTCTCTGGTGTTGGTGGTGGTGAGGTGGGTGATGTTGGGGGTGAGGTTGAGGGTGGTGAGGGTGGCGGGGTGGGTGATGGTGGGGAGGGTGTGTTTGAGGAG
>NZ_JBIWGK010000036.1:0-15834 GCF_044763565.1 Streptomyces sp. NPDC096013
AAAACACTCGGCTGGAAAACCCCAGCCGAGCGCCTGCGTGATCTACTGACAGCCGCGTAAGCCATCAGGTGTTGCGAGGACCCCAAGAATCCGCCCGTACGGGATGCGGGGCACCGTCGTAGGCGACGGGGTGCTCAGCCCGTGCCCTCCGGCATGTCCATCGACGCGAACAGGTCGTCCGCGCGGGTGCGGTGCAGGCGGGCCGAGGCGCCGTCGCCGAGGGCGGCGGCCGCGTGGGCCATGCCGTCGTGGGCGCGGGCCAGCTCCACCCGGTACTCGATGGCGCCGGCCCGGCGCGCGGCGCTGCGGTGCAGCTCCAGGGCCTGGGCGTGGGCGCCCCGCTGGCGGTGCATGCGGCCGACGATGTTCTCGACATCGCAGCAGCGCAGCGCCGTACCGCGCTCCCGCACCAGGTCGAGGGCCTGTTCCGCGTACGCCGAGGCGGTGCGCTGGCGGCCCAGCCGCTGCTCGGCGTCGGCGGCCAGCGCGAGGGTGAGGGCCAGGTCCTCCGGGAACGAGGACTCGTCCCCGACGGACATCGCCTGCTCCAGGCAGGCGCGGGCCCGCTCGGGTTCGCCGAGGCCGAGGAGCGCGATCGCCAGGTCGTTCAGGGCCGGGATCTGGGTGACCGGCTCACCGAGCGCGCGGCGCAGCTCGACGGCCTGCTCGGCGGCTGCCGCGGCCTCCGCGTACCGGCCGAGCCAGGCGGAGACGGTACTGAGGTTGCACAGGGCCATCTCCTTGCGCATCGCGTTCTCGTGCAGCTCGATGCTGCGGACGAGATTGTCCCGGCCCTCCTTCAGATGACCGAGGCAGCTGTGCAGCAGCCCCAACTGGTCGAGGCTGACGGCCTGTCCGTGGACGTCACCGGCCGCCCGCGCGATCTCCAGGGCTTCCCGCGCCGAGGTCAGTCCGTCACGGAACCTGCCCAGCTTCCAGTGCGAGGACGTCAGGTTGGACAGCCCGGCGCGCAGCGCGTAGGGGTCGCCGAGCCGCCGTGCGGAGGCCACCGCGAGGACGGCCACGTTCTCGTACTCGTCGAACGAGCCGCGCAGGTTCAGATAGAACATCGCGTTGCGGGCGAGCTGCCCGGTCTGCACGTCGAGACCCTGCTCATGGGCGACCGTCACCGCCGACAGCAGCGCCGAGTGCTCCTGGTCGAACCAGCCGCGCGCCTGCTCCACCCCGTGCAGCGGCGGCAGTTCGGCCACGTCGGCGGGGGCCGGGGTGGCATGCCGGGCCCGGCGCGGGAACAGCACCGCGCACGCCTGCTCGGAGGCGGCCACGTAGTAGTCGAGGACCCGCTCCAGCGCCGCGTGGTCGGCGGCCCGGGCGGCGTCCGTGCGCAGGCTCTGCGCGAAGCTGCGCACCAGATCGTGCAGCGCGTACTGCCCGAGCGTGTGCTGTTGCACCAGATGCACGTCGAGGAGCCGCTCCAGGATGTCCTCCGCCGTCCGCCGGTCCGTGCCCAGCAGCGCGGCGCCCGAGTGCACGTCGACCTCGGTCCCCGGATGCAGCCCGAGCAGCCGGAACGCCCTGCGGTGCTCCTCCTCCATCGCCTGGTACGACAGCTGGATCGTCGCCGCGACACTGCGCTCGCCCGAACTCAGCTCGCCCAGCCGCCGTGTCTCGTCGCACAGCCGGTCCACCAGGTACTGCACGGTCCAGCGCTGGCGGTTGCGCAGCCGGGCGCTCGCGATCCGCAGGGCCAGCGGCAAGTGGCCGCACAGCTCGGCGAGTTCGGCCACCGCCTCCGGTTCCGCCGCCACCCGCCGCTCGCCGAGTGTCTCCGCGAGCAGCGTCAGGCTCTCCTCGGGCGGCATCACCCCGAGCGAGATCCACTCGGCGCCGTCCAGGTCCATCAGCCGTGCCCGGCTGGTGACCAGGACCAGACAGCCGGGGGAGGCCGGCAGCAGCGGCCGTACCTGTGTGGAGTCGCCCGCGTTGTCGAGCAGGAGCAGCACCCTGCGGCCCGCGAGGGTGGCCCGCCACAGGGCCGCCCGGCCGCCCTCGTCCTCGGGTATCCGCTGGTCGGGGACGCCGAGGGTGCGCAGCAGGGCGCCGAGCACGGCGGCCGGTTGCAGGGGTTCCTCGCCGGGGGAGTAGCCGCGCAGGTCGAAGCAGAGCCGCCCGTCCGGGTACTGCGCGGCGAGCTGGTGGGCTGCGCGCACCGCGAGGGAGGTCTTGCCGCTGCCGCCCATGCCGTCCACGGCCACGATCCGCGTCCCGTCACAGGGTTCGGCGGCGTGCCGCAGCAGGGTGCGCAGCTCCTCCTCGCGGCCGGTGAAGTCCGAGAGGTCGTAGGGGAGCGTGGACAGCGAGGGCGCGGTGACCGGGGCCTGCGGGACGGCGGCGGGCTGCTGCGGCTCGGGGCCGGTCAGCTCGTCGCTGTCGCGCAGGATCGCCTCGTACAGCTTGGTCAGACGGGGGCCGGGGTCGATGCCCAGCTCGTCGACGAGCAGGTCGCGGACCCGGCCGTACTCCTCCAGGGCCTCGGCCGCGCGGCCCGAGCGGTACAGGGCGAGCATCAGCTGGCCGCGCAGGGTCTCGCGCAGCGGGTGCTCGACTATCAACTCGCGTAGATCCACGACGAGTTCGCGGCTCTCCCCCTGGTCGAGGCGGAGCTGGAAGAGCTGCTCGGCGGCGGCCAGCCTGCGCTCGTCGAGGGCGGTGGCGGCGGCGGTGAGGGTGGTGCCGCCGGAGCCCGCCAGGACCGGGCCGCGCCACAGCGCGAGCGCCCGGCGCAGCAGGTCGGCGGCCCGGGTGGCGGCCCCGGCGGCGAACTGCTCGCGGGCCTCGCCGGTGAGCCGGGTGAAGCGGCTGAGGTCGAGCTGCTCGTCGGCGACGGCGGCGCGGTAGCCGGGCCCGTCGGTGAGCAGCAGCCCGGCCCCGCCGGGTATGCGGCGGCGCAGATCGGCGACGGCCTTGCGGATCTGGTGGACGGCGGTCGCGGGCGGCCCCTCGTTCCACGCGGCCTCGACCAGACGCGTTACCGGCACGACACGTCCGGGCTCCAGCAACAGGGTGACGAGGACCCGCTCCTGGATCGGCCCGCCGAGCCGCAGCCGCTGCTGGTCGGCCCAGATCTCCAGCGCGCCCAGGATGTTGAAGTGCACCGCCTGCGGTGCTGCTCCGGTCAACGCGTCCCCTGCCCCCAAAACGTGCCGAAGCCCAGGTGGAGGCTCCGCTGCGCAGCCTAGGCCCAGGTGAGGGCTTTGGCTGTATACGGACATTAACTGTTCACACACAGTCGTTGCACCGATTCGGGAGGTGATGGGCAGCACACCGCAAACCGCCGCATCCGCCGCCCCGCCGGTAAACGCCGTGCCCCCGGCCCGCGCACCCGGCGACAATGGTCCGGTGCGGTACAGAATCCTGGGCAGTACCCGGGCCGAGGACGGCCGGGGCACCGCCCTGCCCCTCGGCGGCGCCCGGCTGCGCGCCCTGCTCGCCGCCCTCGCCCTGCACCCGGGCCGGGCCGTCCCCCTCACCACCCTGATCGACGAGGTGTGGGCGGAGGAACCTCCCCAGGACGCCCCGGCCGCCCTCCAGGCCCTCGTCGGCCGCCTCCGCCGCACCCTCGGCAAGGACGCCATCGCCTCCGACCCCGGCGGCTACCGCCTCGCGGCCACCCGCGACGACGTCGACCTGTACGTCTTCGAACGCCTCGTCCGCCAGGGCACGGCCGCCCTCGACCGGGGCGACGCGCCCGCCGCCGCCCGCGACCTCGGCGACGGGCTCGCCCTGTGGCGCGGCCCCGCGCTCGCCGACCTGCCGGACCGCTCCGCCGCCGCCCGCCCGGACGCCCTGCGCGAGGAGGCGACCCGCGCCCGGATCACGGCCGACCTGCTGCTGGGCCGCGCCGCCGACGCCGTACCGGAACTGAGGGAACTGACCGCCGCGCATCCCTACGACGAACCCCTGCACGCCCTCCTCGTCCGCGCCCTGCGCGACGCGGGGCGCGGGGCCGACGCGCTCGCCGCCTACGAGACGTTCCGGCGCGCGCTCGCCGACGGGCTCGGCACCGACCCGGGGCCGGAACTCCGCGCACTCCACGCCGAGTTGCTCGCGTCGCCGACGCCCACGAGGCCGGCGCCCCCCGCGCCGGGGCGTGCCGTGCGCGACGGCAACCTGCGTCCACGGCTCACCTCATTCGTGGGCCGGGAACCCGAGATCGCCGCGATCCGTTCCGACGTGCACAGGGCCCGTCTCGTCACCCTCACCGGACCGGGCGGCTCCGGAAAGACCCGGCTCGCCGAGGAGGCCGCCGCCGGGCTCCCGCACGCCTGGCTCGTCGAGCTGGCCCGGCTCGACCGGCCGGAGGCGGTCCCCGGCGCGGTGGTCAGCGCCCTCGGCCTGCGCGAGACCGCCCTGCTCACCACCGAGTCGGTGACCACCCAGGACGACCCGGTCGCCCTGCTCGTGGAGCACTGCGCCGCGCGCGCCCGACTCCTGATCCTCGACAACTGCGAACACGTCATCGGCGCGGTCGCCGAGCTCGCCGAGACCCTCCTGACCCGCTGCCCACGGCTCACGATCCTCGCCACCAGCCGCGAACCCCTGGGCGTCCCCGGCGAGTCCGTGCGCCCGGTCGAGCCCCTCGTCCCCCACCAGGCCCACCGCCTCTTCGCGGAGCGCGCCGCCGCCGTCCGCCCCGACGCGCGGACCGTGCTCGGGGACTCGGACGCCGTCGCGGAGATCTGCCGCCGCCTCGACGGCCTGCCGCTCGCCATCGAACTGGCCGCCGCCCGGCTCCGGTTGCTCACCCCGCGCCAGATCGCCGACCGCCTCGACGACCGCTTCCGCCTCCTCACCTCGGGCAGCCGCACGGTCCTGCCCCGCCAGCAGACCCTGCGGGCCGTCGTCGACTGGTCCTGGGAGCTGCTCGACGAACCCGAGCGCACCGCCCTGCGCGAGCTGTCCGTGTTCGCCGGCGGCTGGAACCTCGCGGCGGCCGAGACCGTGTGCACCGGCCCCGCGGCCCATCTGGTGGGCTCCCTCGTCGACAAGTCCCTGATCGTGGCCACCCCGGGCGAGGCCGACGGCGGCATGCGCTACCGCATGCTGGAGACCATCCACGAGTACGCCGTGGAGCGCGCCGCCGAGACCCCGGGCCTGCGCACCGCGGCCGAGCACCGGCACCGCGCATGGGTGCGCGCCCTCGTCGAGACGGCCGAGCCGCTCCTCCGCTCCTGGGACCAACTCCCGTGGATAGCCCGCCTGGAGACCGAGCTCGACAACATCCGGGCGGCCCTCGAACGTTCCGTCGCCGACCGCGACGAGGCGGAGGCGGGCGCCCTCGTCCTCGCCGTCGGCTGGTTCTGGTGGCTGCGCAACTACCGCCACGAAGGCGCCGAATGGATTCTCCGCGTCCTCGCCCTCACCAGCCCGGACAACCCCGACCAGGACCCGTACGACACCTACGTCGAGTCCTACCTCCGCGACCCGGAGGCGGACGCCCGCCACCCCCTGCACGCCCAGCGGATGGACCTCCGGCTGCTGAACCTCTTCCTCCGGGCCGAGTCCGAACTCCTGGGCCGCACGGCGGACGGCCTGCCGGACGAGCGCATGGGGCAGTACATGAAGCTGATCCAGGACCACTTCGCCGCGGGCGGCCCGCACGCGGCCCGGATGCCCGGGCTCATCTGGCCGCTCACCGCCTACTTCCTCGCCGAGTCCATGGAGATCCGCCCCGCCATGGAGGCCGCGGTCGCCAATGTGCGCGTCCACGGCGGCGACTGGGAGAACGCGGTCCTGCTGATGTTCCGCACCCACCTCCTCGTCGACTCACCCGGCGGCATGGCGGGCATCGACGACGACCTCAAGACCCTGACGGTCCTCTGCCGGCGCGTCGGCGACCGCTGGGTCCGCGCCCAGCTCGCCAGCGCGGCAGGCGAGGCCGCCATGGTCCGCGGCCACTTCGACGAGGCGAACACGGCCTACGAGGAGGCACTTCAGCTGGCCTACGAGGTCGGCGCCTACACCGAGACCCCCTTCCTCATCGCCCGCCTCTCCGAACTCGCCTTCCGCGCGGGCGACCGCGACCGCGCCCTCGCCGGACTCGACGAGGCCACCGAGGAGGCCGACCGGCACGGCGTACCGGACGCCCGCGCCTTCGTCCTGATGCTGCGCGCCCACATCGCCCTGGAGGACGGGGAGATCGCCCGCGCCCGGGAGTTGAGCGACCAGGCCGCAGCGCAGAGCGACAAGGGCACACCCCCACCGCAGTTCAAGGCCGGCCTGAACGCCCTCTCCGCCCTGATCGTGGCCGCCGAGTCGGGCCCCGAGCGCGGGCTCGCGATGATGACCGCGACCCTGCGCGAGGCCGTCGAGCAGCACTGCGCCGACGCCGTGATCGCCATGCTGGTCGACCAGACGGCCCTGCTCTCCGCCGACCTCGGCGAACTTCCGCGCGCCGCACGCCTGTTGGCCGCCGGTGACCGCCGACGCGGCCCGCACCCGCGCCCCCTGCCGGAAGGCGCCCGAGCCGACCGCACCGAGACGATCGCCCGCGCCGCACTGGGTGCCGAGCGCTACGCCGCCGAGCGGGCCCGCGGCGAGACCTTCACGATGGACGAGATCCTGGCGGAGCTGCCCGCACCGGCGTAGCGCCGACGCCGACCCCAGGGAGCGGACGCCCGGCGGGCAGGCAGCCGGCAGTCGGTCGACGGGCAATCAGCGGACGGGCACGCGCCCTACCGGCAGGTGAACTTGGACTCCGCCCAGTCCGCCAGCGCCAGCTTGTCGAAGGAGCTGCGCGGTTCGACCACGAGCCGTACGGTCCTGCGCCCGGAGAGGTTCACATGGACCGGCACCGCCGGGTCGCCGCCGGAGATCACCCCGGACCGCCACAGCTGGACCCCGTCGGCGTACACCGAGAACGAGACCCGGCCGATGCCCAGCATCATGTCGTCGACGCCGACCGTCGCGTCGTAGGAGACGCACGGGCGGTTGAGGTCGATGGTGACGGAGGAGCTGCCGTGCACGGTCGCGCCGTGGCCGTAGTGCGTGCCGCCGATCGAGACGCCGTAGCGCTGCCACACCCAGCTGCTGCCGCCGAGCCGGATCTCCGGGGTGGTGCCGTCGCCGTTGACGTCGTAGGAGAGCTCGCTGACCTGGAAGATCGTCGGCGCGGGTGGGGGCGTCGGGGTCGGGGTCGGGCTGGGTTTCGGGGTGGGCCTGGGGGTCGGCTTCGGGGGCGGGGTGGGCTTCGGCGTCGGGCTCGGGGTCGGCCGGGGGGCGGGTTTCGGGGTCGGCGTCGGGGTCGGGATGAGGGCCGGGGCGGGCTTCAACACCGCCGGTTCCGGGGCGGGCTGCTTCTTCGGAGGAGTCGGGGGCGTCGACTCGGGCTTGGCCACGGGGGAGGACGAGGGCGCGGGTTTCGCCTCGGGTTTCTTCGCGGGGGTGTGGGTGCTGCCGGCCAGCGCGAGGGCGATCGCCGCCGCTGCCGCCGTGGCGACCACACCGGCCGCGATGCCCGCCTTCACCGGGGCGCCGAGCCCCTCGGAGGCCGCCGCGCCCCCGGCACCCGCACCGCCGGACGAACTCCCGCCCGCGGCCGCCGCGGCGCCCGCGGCACCGGCCGCACCCGCACTCGCGCCGCCCGCGACGAGCGCGACCGCCTTCGCGTACCCGGCGGCGCCGAACCAGCCGATGACCGCGACCGGGACGACCGCCGGGATACCGCTGGCGACCTCCTCGATCTGGAGCGCGGCCAGCCGGCACTTCGCGCACTCCTCCAGGTGCTTGCGCAGCCCCCGCTCGGCCCGCGTGCGCAGCCTGCGGCGGGCGTAGGTGCCGAGCTGGTCGGCGTAGCGCGCGCACTCCTCGTCGTCGGTGAGGGTCGCGCTGACATGGGCCTGGAGATAGGCCTGCTTGAGTCCCTCGCGGGCCCGGCTGGCCAGCACGCGCGTGCCGTTGGCGTCGAGTCCGAAGAGCGTGGCGACCTCGCTCGGCGACTCGTCCTCGACCTCGGTGTGCCACAGCACGGCCTGCCACCGCTCGGGCAACGACCGGAAGGCCCGCATCGCCATCGACTGCTCGGCCTGGTGCATGGCCCGGACATCGGCGCCCAGATCGAGTGTGTCGTCGTCGGACACCTCGGACACCCGCGCGGACTGCGCCGCGAACACCGCGAAGTCGTCCACGAGGTGCTCGCGCTTCGCCGACTTCGTCCAGTTCGCGGCGACCCGCCGGACAGAGGTCAGCAGATACGCGCGTACGGCGTGCTCGGGCCCCGAACCGCCGCGCACCGCCTGGAGCATCCGGGCGAAGACCTCGGCGGTCAGATCGTCGGCGGTGTGCGCGTCCCGGCAGCAGGTCCGGGCGTACCGGCGCACGGCGTCCGCATGGCGCCGGTACAGCTCCTCGTACGCCGTGTCGTCACCGGCGCGCATCCGTTCGATCAGCGAGGCGTCGGCGGGGGGCATCTCCCGCGGCGGCAACGGGGGCGGCAGGACACCGCCCTCGCGGCCCTCGCGTTGCGCCGGGACGCTGCCCTCGTCCGGGTCGCCCCCGTGCGGGACGGAACCGCCCTGCGGAACGGCACCGCTCGGCCCACCCTGACTCGGCACCTGCGGTGAGGTCAGCCCACCGGCCTCCGCGTCACCGTCACTGTCACCCAGTGACTCGTCACGCCCGTCAACGCTCATCGCGCAAAGCCCCCGCCGCCTGCCCAGCCAGTCCCGAACACCGGGTCAGCGTGCCATATTGGCTTTTGGTCAGTACCCCGTCCTACGGACCTTCCACTCATCCGTGGGGACTTCCCGCAACGCAGTACTAGCGTTCACCCGTCCGGGGAAGGCTCAACTGTCGCCCCCACAAGGGAAGTTGACCCCACGGACCGAAATGCCCGAAACGCTCCCGCCCGAACGGCAAAGCGGGGGCACCAGGGCACCCCCGCCCCACAGTCACCTATTCGGGTCACCGGGGAAGGGGCAACTCCGCAGAGGAGGGTCGGCGGTGAGCCGGCCCATCCGGCACTTGTCAGCGCAGGCCGCGAATATCCAGCCCGTCCGGCGTTTGAGGACGAGGCCCCTTCAGGGCCGAAGCGGGGGCCTGGGGGCGCAGCCCCCAGAAGACGCCCGCACCGACTCCGCACGCCAAGCCAACTCCCCGCACCGAACCAGCCCCGCCGACTCACCCCGCCACCCTCACACGGGCCGAGACCTCAACCCCTCCAACAAGATGTCCAGCAACCGCGCAGACGCCGCCGCCTGCTGAGCCGCATCCGGCAACGAGGGCGCCGCCGTAGCAATCACCAGCAGCACATCCGACACCGACACATCCGCCCGCAACTGCCCTGCGGCCCGAGCCCGATCGACCAGCTGCCCCACGACCTCCAGCAGCGCGGTCGCCCCGGCGTCGTACTCCGCGGAACCCAGAGACCCCGCCGACTCCTCCGGAACCAGCCGCAGCTCACCCGTACCCGGCTGCGTCCGCTGCTGCGGCACCCGCGCCTCGTCGAGAAGGCCGGCACCCTCGCCCTCGTCGGCGACGCCGACCCGCAGCACCTGCGGCGGCAGCAGCCGCCCGGCACCCGAGGCAACCGACGTCCGCAGGAAGCGCGACAGCGCCGACCACGGCTCGTCCTCCTGCCCGAGCGCCGACCGCGCCTGGTCGGTCAGCCGGGAGGTCTCCTCCTCGGCTATCCGGCGCACCAGGACGTCCTTGCTGGGGAAGCGCCGGTACACGGTGCCGACACCCACCCGCGCGCGCCGCGCCACGTCCTCCATCGGCGCGCCGTAGCCCAGCTCGCCGAAGACCTCACGCGCCGCGCGCAGCACGTGCTCCAGATTGCGCTGTGCGTCCACCCGCAACGGGGTCGTCCGCGAGGTGTCCCCGCGTCCGTTCCCCGCCGCTCCGACCGCGCCGCCGGATGCGATGGCTGACGCGGATGTCCAATGAGAGTCCTGAATATGCATACACGTTCCCCCGGTTAATGACGTCTCCCCCCGGAGACTCCCCGCCATTGGCAGCCGGAGCATCGTGAGACAAGCCCGGTTCGCGAGCCTCGCTCTTCGCGGACCCGCTGAGCACATCCCCCTTCACCCCGTCGACACACGAACATAGTTGAGAGGGGGTCAATTCAGAAGGGGCAGGTTCCGCACGGAGCGCCCCCCGATCGGAGTACGGGTCGCATACGTCCCGATTGCACCCCCGAGTGCCACCCCGATCACCCCCACTGACCTGCGAACCTGCCCTGAACGACGGCACTTTCGGTACCCTCGCGCACCCTCCGCCGCCGGTCACACAATTTGTCGAGGCTGTGGACAAACTCAAGCGCCGGGTGCGTCATGGGATGGTGAAGGAACGCGCGCGCATTCTCGTTGTCGGTGGCGGCTACGTCGGGATGTACACAGCCCTGCGCCTTCAGAAGAAGTTGAAACGTGAAATCAAGCGCGGGCAGGTCGAGATCACCGTAGTGAGCCCCGACCCTTACATGACGTATCAGCCGTTTCTCCCCGAGGCCGCCGCCGGTTCGATCTCCCCCCGCCATGTCGTCGTCCCACTGCGCCGCGTCCTCGACCGCTGCCGGATCGTCATCGGCGAGGCCACCGCCATCGACCACGGCAAGCGCACCGCCACCCTCAGCACCCTCGCCACCGAGGAAGAGGGCACCGGCACCGAGGAGTTGGCGTACGACGAACTCGTCCTGGCGCCCGGCTCGATCTCGCGCACCCTCCCGATCCCCGGTCTCGCCGAGCACGGCATCGGCTTCAAGACCGTCGAGGAGGCCATCGGCCTGCGCAACCACGTCATCGAGCAGATGGACATCGCCTCCTCCACCCGCGACCCCGCGATCCGCGACGCGGCCCTGACCTTCGTCTTCGTGGGAGGCGGTTACGCCGGCGTCGAGGCGCTCGGCGAGCTGGAGGACATGGCCCGCTACGCCGTGCGCTACTACCACAACATCGACGCCGACGACCTGAAGTGGATCCTCGTCGAGGCCTCGCACCGCATCCTCCCCGAGGTCGGCGAGGAGATGGGCACCTACACCGTCACCCAGCTGCGCCGCCGCAACATCCAGGTCCTCCTGGAGACCCGCCTGGAGTCCTGCGCCGACCGCGTCGCCGTCCTCAGCGACGGCCAGCGGTTCCCGACCCGCACCCTCGTGTGGACGGCCGGCGTCAAACCCCACCCGCTCCTCGCCGCCACCGACCTCCCGCTCAACAGCCACGGCCGCCTCACCTGCACCCCGGAGCTGACGATCGACGGCGCCACGCACGCGTGGGCGGCGGGAGACGCGGCCGCCGTCCCCGACGTCACCGCCTCCGAACCCGGCACCGAGACCGCCCCCAACGCCCAACACGCCGTACGCCAGGCCAAGATCCTCGGCGACAACATCGCGCACTCCCTGCGCGGCGAGCCCCTGGAGACGTACGCGCACAAGTACGTCGGCTCGGTCGCCTCCCTGGGACTGCACAAAGGCGTCGCGCAGGTCTACGGGCGGAAGCTGAAGGGCTACCCTGCCTGGTTCATGCACCGCGTCTACCACCTGAGCAGGGTCCCCACCTTCAACCGCAAGGCCCGTGTGCTCGCCGAATGGACCCTGGCGGGGCTCTTCAAACGGGAGATCGTCTCCCTCGGTTCACTCGAACACCCCCGAGCCGAGTTCGAACTCGCGGCCGGTGGAAAGCCTCCACACGACCCGAAGGGGTCGAACTGACCGGACCGAGGAACTCCACCGGCCACCCCGGCGTCTGACGAATGTCGGCCCGGTTCGGTCACACTGCCAGACTGGTCCACGACTTCGGGCGGGCCCACGCTCGCCCTTCTCACCCAAGAGGCTTTCCCCACTGTGAACTTCACGCGCTGGAGCGCCCGACTCCCCGGAACGCAGCGCCGCGCCGCAGCCCGGACCGACCACACGGTCACCTCGGACCGGCGGGGAGAAGGCTCCGTGCCCGCGGCCCGCGCCGAGCAGCTCACCGACGAGCCGCCGCCGGTCCCCGCCGTCGACGACCTGCCCGTCCGCGAGGTCCTCGACCGCGTCCCGGCCCTCGTCGCCCTGGTGCACGGCCCCGACCAGCGCATCGCGTATGTCAACGACGCCTACGCCGCGGCCTTCGGCGCCCGTCCCCTCGGCGCCCCGGCCCGCGAGGCCCTCCCCGAGCTGGACGAACTGGGCCTGCTCCCGCTCCTCGACCAGGTCCTGCGCAGCGGCAAGCCCCGCACCCTCAAGTCCCGCAAGGCGCCCGGCGGCCGCTCGTACACGTTCACGTGCACCCCGGTCGCCGAGAGCGCCGACAGCACGGAGGGCGGTGTCCTGATCTTCGCGACCGACGTCACCGACCACGCCGAGGCCGCCGAGCGCCTGCGCGCCAGCGAACGCCGCCAGCGCGAGACCGCCGTGACCCTCCAGCGCTCCCTGCTCCCCCAGGAGCTGGAGGAGCCCGACGACCTGCGCATCGCCGCCACCTATCAGCCCGGCGGCACCGAGGCCGCGGTCGGCGGCGACTGGTACGACGTGATCACCCTCGGCGGCGGCCGCACCGCCCTGGTCATCGGCGACGTCATGGGCCGGGGTGTCCGCGCGGCGGCCGTCATGGGCCAGCTCCGCACCGCCGTCCGCGCGTACGCCCGCCTCGACCTGCCCCCGCACGAGGTCCTCCAGCTCCTCGACGGCCTCGCCACGGAGATCGACGCCAACCAGATCGCCACGTGTGTGTACGCCATCTTCGACCCGAACGAGGGCCGCCTGGTGTACGCCTCGGCAGGCCACCTCCCGATCCTCGTCCGCGACGAGACGGGCACGGTCCAGCGCGCCGACGAACCCACCGGCCCCCCACTCGGCACCGGCGGCTGGATCCACGCCTCGGGCTCGATCCCCCTCAGCCCCGGCTCCACGGCGGTCCTCTACACGGACGGCCTGGTGGAACGCAGGGACGAGGACCTGGACGAGGGAATCGCCTCCCTGGAGCGTGCCCTGGCCGGCGCCACCGGCACCCCTCAGGTGGTCTGCGACCGCCTGGTCCGCTCGCTAGGCGTCACCGCGGACCACGACGACGACGTAGCCGTCCTGGTCCTCCAGCACCCGGCGCGCACCGGCCCGTCCGGCGACCTCTTCCGCAACGCGGCCCTGGAGCTGCTCGGCGGAGTGGAAGCGGCCCCACGCGCGCGTGCCTTCGCCTCCGGGGTCCTCACCAGCTGGCGCTTCCCCACCGAACTCCACGACCTCGGCGTCCTGGCGGCCAGCGAACTGGTCGCCAACAGCCTCCAGCACGGCACCCCGCCCATGCGCCTGCGTCTGCGCCGCACGGACCGCCGCCTCATCGTCGAAGTGACGGACGGCGACGACCACCTGCCGCGCCGCCGCAGAGCGGAACCGGCAGACGAGTCCGGCAGAGGCATCGCGATCGTGGCGACCATCGCCTCGAACTGGGGCTCCCGCCGCACCCCGGGCGGAGGCAAGGCCGTCTGGTGCGAGTTCGTACTCCCCGGGACGGCCCCGGCCTGACCTACGCCTCCACACCCACGGGCTCGACACTTCCGCGCGCCACGACCAGGCTCCCCTTCGCCCGCCACGGCTGATCCTGCACGACGCTCAACCGCCGCCCCAGCCGCACCGCGAGCACACTGATGCCCAGCGAGAACAGGAAGAACGTCACGACGTACGGCCCCGGCAGCGAGGCCCCGAGCGGCCCGCCCACCGCGGGGCCGACGGCCAGCGCGAGCTGCTTCACCAGGGCGAAGGCCGAGTTGTACTGCCCGGCCATCCCCTCCGGTGCCAGATCGGCCACCAGCGGAGCGACGGTCGGCGACAGCATCGCCTCCCCGAGCCCGAACAGCGCGTACGTCGACACGAAGGCCGCCGTGGCCATCTCCTGACTCCCGTGCCCGAGCCCGGCGAACCCGGCCGTCACCCACGCCAACGCCCAGATCAGCCCTACGGCCGCGATCACGCGCGAGCGCCGGCGCCGCTCGACGAACTTCAGCACCGCGAACTGCGCGACGACGATCATCGCGGTGTTCGCGGCCAGCGCCGTACCGAGCGCGGACGTGGAGATCCCCGCGGCCTCGACGCCGTAGGCACTCAGCCCCGACTCGAACTGGCCGTAGCAGGCGAAGAACAGCACGAAGCCGAGCACGCTCAGCTGCACCATGGCCCGGTTGCCGAGGAGCTGCTTCCAGGCACCCTTGGCCGACCGCGAGGGAGCGTCACCGATCACGGGCGAGTGCGGCATCCGCACGGTCGCGATCACCCCGGCGAGCACCAGGAACATCGCCGACTCGATGCCGAAGAGCAGCGTGAACGAGGACGCGCTGGTCGTGTCGACCAGATGACCGCCGATGAGCCCGCCGACGCCGAGCCCGAGATTCTGAAGGAAGAACTGCATCGCGAAGGCACGCGAGCGCGTCTCCGCCGTGGAACAGTCCACGATCATCGTGGCGAGCGCCGGCTGCATCACGGCCTGCCCGGCCCCGAGCGCGGCAGCCGACACCAGCACGGCCGTCGCACTCCCCGCCAGCCCCAGACTCATCGACCCTACGGCGGCCAGGACCAGGGCGACGATGAGAACCGGCCGGGGGCCACGCCGGACGATGGCCCGCCCGGCGAACGGCAGCACGATCAGCGCGGCCACGGCGAAGACGGCGAGCACGAGACCCGCCGTCATGGCTCCCAGTCCCCGCACCTGCGCCACATAGACGTACAGGTAGGGGACCGTGAAGCCGAGCCCGAACGCGCTGAGTGCGTTTCCCACGTGGATCCGGCGCATCGCTGCGCCCATCGCCCTGGTCACGTTCACCTCAATCATGAGAGTTGGTCAGTCCCGGTACTACTTACAACTACTTAGAGCCGAAGACTTCGAAGCTAAAGTTAGAAGCTAAACAGTACACATAGAAGGACTTCAACGCCAAGCAGGCCCGTGCCATACTGACGCCCATGGGCGACACCCCCGGCACCCTCGGCGAACCGAC
Organism: Streptomyces sp. NPDC096013; assembly: GCF_044763565.1. Taxonomy (NCBI): domain Bacteria; kingdom Bacillati; phylum Actinomycetota; class Actinomycetes; order Kitasatosporales; family Streptomycetaceae; genus Streptomyces; species Streptomyces sp. NPDC096013. Next base: position 14,923 of record NZ_JBIWGK010000036.1, read on the forward strand.
ACTCGACGAGCAGATCGCGGCCTACCAGCGCGAGTTCCAGGACCTCGACCCCCAGGTCGAGAAGATCGTCTCGGCCCTCGGCCGCCTGAACCGCCGCATGAACGTCGCCTACGGCCGCCAGACCGCGAACCTCGGCATGAGCAACGCCGAGTGGGAGGTCCTCAAGGCCCTCGTCCTGGCCGGCGCTCCCTATCGCCTGGGCCCGAGCGACCTCGCCAAGCGTCTCGGCCTCACCCCGGCCGCGATGACCCACCGGATCGACCGCATGGTCGCCGAGGGTCTGGTCACCCGGGAGCGGGACGAGTCCAACCGCGTGCGCGTGATCGTCGAGCTGACGCCCGAGGGCCGCGGCAAGTGGCTGGAGGCGATGCGCATGGCCACGGTCTTCGAGGAGGACCTCCTCCAGGACCTCTCCCAGGACGAGCGCACCGCCCTCGGCGAGGTCCTCACCCGCCTGCTGCGCAGGGTGGAGCACGCCCAGCCGGACGCCGGCGGGCGCCTGAGCGACCTGGACTGACCGCCGACACATTCGGTGTAAAAGATCTTGACAGGGGCGGTTGACACACCCCATCTCGATCCGTAAAGTTCTTCGGGTTGCCGCCGAGCCGTAACGGTTCTCCGGCAGCACCTCCGCCGCGACAGCGGCAACCCAAACCATCCGCACGATCTCCCAACGGGATTGATTTCGGCGTGCCCGAATTCAATTCGATTTGGGCTCGGCTGTGTTCGATCAGGCCCCTGGGGCTCGATTGGAACTCCGCCGGGGGAATCGGCTAAGGTTTGAGACGTCGGAACGGCCCAACAGCCGGGAAGGCAGCCCCCTCTGACTGGGAGTCAGGCCCGAAAGGATCTGATAGAGTCGGAACCGCCGGAAAGGGAAACGCGAAAGCGGAAACCTGGAAAGCACCGAGG
>NZ_JBIWGK010000037.1:0-11633 GCF_044763565.1 Streptomyces sp. NPDC096013
CCGCCTCGCCGCCATCGAGCGCGAGACCGAAGTGGCCTGAGAGCTGAGCACGTTTATCTGTACTTGGCTGAGCACTTCAACGAGTACGCGGACACCGCCGCGCATGTTGCCGATGTCGGGTCCCGCTTGCCCGACGATCTGTTCGGCAGCGCTGACGCGGCCGAGTAGTTCGTGCGGGGTGTGCATCTGGACGACGGTGCTCCGGGAGACGACGGAGACGGTGTCGGCGGCGCCGGCTATGACGAGGAAGGTCAAGCCGGCCCACGGGTTGGCTGATAAGCCGAACAGCGTCAGCGCTGCACCCCAGGTGGCGGATCCGCCCAGCATGGCCAGGCCGGGTCGGGGAAACCGTGTGAAGGTTCCAGAGAAGAGCGACGCTGCAACGCCGCCGACGGCGATGGCCGTGAGGAACAGTCCCAGAGTGCGTGGGTTGCCGTCGAACCGTTCGGCGTTGATCAAGGGGAACAGGCTGATGGGCATCGACAGCACGGTGGTGGCCAGGTCTGTGAGCAGGGCCCCGCGAATGACGGGGGTGCGGCCCAAGAAGGCCAGGCCGTCCAGCACTCCTTGGAGACCAGGCCGTGCGGGCTCGTCTCCGGGGCTCATCTTCGGCAAGCCGAAGGCACCGTAGAACGCGGCGACGAACGTCAAGGCGTCGATCAGGTAGCAGGCACCGACTCCCAGTCCGCCCACGATCACTCCACTCAGCGCGGGACCGAGCAGCATCGCGCCCTGGAAGGCGATTCGTCTCAGCGCCAGCCCCGCGGCCAGTTGGTGCTTGGGCAGGAGGTGCGGAATGAAGGTGCGCGAGGCGGGGCCGCTGCCTGCGCCGAAGCAGGACTGGAGTGCGAGCAGCCCCAGAACACCAGCGGCAGGGACGTGCCCGAAGAAGCCCTGGAATGCGAGGAGGAGCGAACACACGGGCTGTCCGCTGATCGTGAGCAGGTAGAACTTCCGGCGGTCCACCCGGTCGACGAGAGAGCCGGCGAACAGCCCGAGCGCGATGAGCGGAACCGCCTGGGCCAGCCCGACGGCACCCGTCCATGTGGGACTCTCCGTCATCTGCCAGACCTGGAACATGACGGCGACGAGCGTCATCTGGCCGCCGAAACCGGACAGGGTCTGCCCGATCCACAACCGCCGGAACGGTGGTGAGGACCGTAACGGAGTCACGTCGAGCAGCGTGCGCTTCAGTCCCACGCAGGATCCTCCGCCAGCTTCTCAGCGATCCGGTCGTGGAAACTCCTGCGCTCAAGAGCCCGCTCGATATCGGTGACGACCTGGGAGAGCGGGTAGGGAATCTCCGCCTCCAGGTCAGCGACTGCGGCCTCGGTGGCCCGCCATTCCGCCGCCAGACGATCCACGACGCCGCGGGCCTTGTCGGTGAGCGTCACCTTCCTGGTCCGCGCGTCGTCACCCACGACGGTCTGAACCCAGCCGCCCGTGCGCATCGCGGCGACCTTCTGACTGAGCGCCGAATGCGTGCGCTGAACCGACTCGGCCAGTTCCGCGATGGTCATGGGCCCGCAGGCGTGAAGCCGGAGCAGCTCCATCACAAAGCTGGGCTTGAGCCCGTCGATCTGCCGCTCGGAGTAGACCTGGGCAATGTCGGCGTCCAGGGATGCCTGGAGCAGGCGCAGGGGTCTCCAGAGGCTTTGCCGCGTCGGGTCGGGTGCATGGGGGTCAGTCACGCGAGACATCATAACAGTGCTTATATAAGTGCTATTGCTTTAATGGGCGACCACGGACGCCACCGCAGGCCCGAGACGTCCGGAACTGGTTCCAACATGAATGGCCATGCGCCAAACGGAGCAAGAAGCCTGACCAGATGGTTCCAACAAGCGTGTCCCAAGCAGGTCAGACCACCAGGTCACCTCGGTTCCAACTGCCGTGTCCCGGCTCGGCGGCAGTGGTCAAGAAGTTGGGCAGGTGGAGACGTCGGTCCCGCCCTGAAGCGATCAGTTAGGGCACTGGGCGGACGTCCTTCTCACGTCCCGGCGAGGGCGGCTCGCAGCCCGTCGGTCACCGCGTGCAGGCAGCTGCCGAAACTCGCATGCCCCTCGGTCTCGATCCAGCGCCGGAAGGCGTTCTGAAAGGCCACCGTGGCGAGCTGTGCGACCAGTTCGGCCGTCCCGGCGTTCACCTGACGTTGCTCCAGGGCATTGCGGATCGCCTCGGTGATCGCGGCCGTCTTGGTCCGCTCGCGCTCCTGCAACTCGGGGCTGGCGTCGATCACCGCCCGGCGCTCCATCGCGCCGTCCACGCGCTGGACGAGTTCGGCACCGACTCGCGCCAGCGCGTCGAGGACGGCGGCGAACGGAGCCGCGTTCGGGTCCGCTGCCAGGACCGCCTCCGCCAGTGCCGGGGGAAGGCCCTCCGAACCGGCGAACAGGACCTCGCGCTTGTCCGGGAAGTAGCGGAAGTAGGAGCGCCGGGTAAGTCCGGCTCGCTCGGCGATGTGGGTCACCGTCACGTTGTCGTAGCCGCGCTCCAGGTACAGCTCCAGAGCCGCCCGCTTCAGTCGCTGCTCGGCACCCGGATCCCACCTCGCCATAGGTGGACTGTAACAGGTGATGTCCCACTGTGTCGTCAGTGCTAGCCTGCACTCACGACACACTGTGTCATCACTGGGGGGCGCCTGTCCCCGGTGCGGCCCGGAGCAGGCAGGGGTGGCGTTCACATGACGGAGACCAGCAAGACCGACGGGACGACAGGCAAGATCAGGGCGAACGACGAGGTGTGGATAGTCGGGGCGACCGGCCGTGTGGGCCGGGGCGTGACCGCGCGACTGGCCGCGCGGGGGCTGACGGTCGTGCCGGTCGGGCGCAGCCGGGAGGGCATGGCCGCCGCCGGAGCCGAAGCCGGTCTGTCCGGAGACGCGAAGGTGATCGTCGCCGACTCGGCCGAGCAGATTGCGGACGAAATCGTCCGGGAGCGCCCGCGGGTGGTGGTGAACACGATGGGCGCGTTCGCCGCCACGGCACCGGTGATCGCCCGCGCCTGCATGCCCGGCGGCCACTACGTCGACCAGGCCAACGACGTGGTCGCCGTGCAGGGGCTGCTCTCCCTGCACGACGAAGCGGTGCGGGCGGGCAGCACCCTGGTCACCGGCGCCGGATTCGGTGTGCTGGCGACGGAGGCGGTGGTGGCGAAGCTGTGCGAAGGCCGGCCCACGCCGCACCGGGTGCAGGTCGACGCCGTGGCCTCGGTGGCCGTCGAGGCGGGCGTGCTCGGTGCCGCCCTGGCGGCCAGCATCGTGGACGTGCTCACCGCCGGCGGACGGCGATACGAAAACGGGCGGCTGGTGACCTCGCGCCTCGGCGCGGACCCACAGCAACTCATCTTTCCGGACGGGGAGTCGGCGAAGTCGGCAGGTGTCGCCTCCGGCGAGCTCGTCGCGGCGCATGCGGTGAGCGGAGCACCGTTGGTCACCGCCACTTCCGCTCTCGTGCCGACCGCTCCGCTGATACGCGCCCTGCTCCCGCTGCTCGGCCGCCTGTTGTCCGTTCCGGCGCTGCGACGCCTCGCCGTCGACCGGCTCGGCCGGGCCACGGTGAAGGCCGCACCCCGTCCGCGCAAGCACTCCTGGGGGCACGCCGTCGTCGAGTGGGCGGACGGCACCCGGCACGAGGGATGGCTCCGCGCCGACGACGGCATGGACTTCACGGCCGACGTCACCGCCACCGTCACCGAACTGCTGGCCCGTGGCGTCGGCAGGCCCGGGTCCTGGACACCGGCAGCCGCCCTCGGAACGGACCTGGCAACGACCGCAGGCGGCACCTTCATATTGGGCTGAAGAGTGCCGATGCCCGCCGTCCGGCGGCTTCCGGGGCCTCGGCGAGTGCCCGCGACAACCAGTGGAGCAGAGCGAGTGTGTCCAGCTTCTGCTCGCGGTTCCTGGTCAGCGCGGTATCGCCTCCTTACTCCCCGTTCTGCGACCAGGCCGCGGTGAGCGCGGTGACCGGGTCACTGTCGGGTGGTGCCGCGGGCCACCATTCGCCGTCGTCGTCCTGGAGGTAGGGGTACCAGCGGGCGTCGGGGCCCAGACGCAACTGGATGCCGTGGTGGGTGAGGGTGAGGCGGTTGCGCCAGGTTCTGAGGTGGGTGGGGGAGTCGGTTATTTCGGAGAGGGCCGCGTCCAGGGCGGCGCGGGCGGCCTTCATCACCGTCGGGTCGGGGGCGTAGGGCTGCTCGGCGACGGTGATGCCCGCGGGGCCACCGTGGCGCCAGGCGCGGGTGAGGCGTGCGAAGGCAGTGGGTTTGGTGCCGGTGTTCTGGATCAGGTGGTGGAACCACTCGGGTCCGGGGTTGCCTGCGGCGATGCGGATGGCGTCCTGGTGCTGGCTCAGGTGCAGGTCGGCGGTGTCGCCCGCGAGGAGCCGGGCGGCGCGCGCGGTGGTGTCGGCCATGAGGCGTTCCAGGTCCGCGACGGCCAGGCCGGTGCCGGGTGGCGGGGCGATGGGCAGTGCTGTGGTGTGGGCAGCGGGTTCCGGGAGTTCGGGCAGTTCGGGGGGCTCTTCGGCCCAGCGGGCGTACGCGGCGGCGGCCGGGATGCCGGCCGGTGCCGGTGGGGCGGCCGTCTCCTGTGCTGTCGTACGGAGGGAGCGCAGCTCGGCGAAGATCTCCTCGCGACCGCGGCCGCGCAGCGCGAAGAGCACGAAGGGGTCGGTGTCGATGGTGGCGGCGATGGCGTAGCAGAGCGCGGCGGCGTGCTTGCAGGGGTGTCCCCAGTCGGGGCAGGAGCACTCCGGATCGAGCTCGGTGGGCAGGGGGAGCAGTGGGACGCCTGCGTGGCGGGCGTCGTCCACGAGTTCGGCGGGCATCTCGGCGTCGAGAAGTGCCGCGAGATGTCCGGCGCGGGCCGCGATCGTGTCGAGCAGGGTGTCCCACTGATGGTCGGTGAGGACGGGCAGGTGGACTGAGGAGCGGTACGGGCGCGGACGGCTGCCCTGGACAGCGGCACTGACCTTGCCCGGAGCGACGGTGACCGGGCCGACCATGCCTTTGCGGGCGTAGGTGCGTCCGCGCGAGAGCCGTCCGGCGTCCAGGGTGGAGTCCTCCAGGGCGGCCATCCATGCCTGGCCCCACCAGGTTGCGGCGAAGGCTCGCCTGCCGCGGGCGGACGCACGGCGCGGGTCGGGGACGGTGGGGCTCATGCCTGCCTTCCCAGGGCGACGAGTTCGGCGAGGTCGGCGTCGGACAGTTCGGTCAGGGCTGCCTCGCCGGAGCCGACGACGGCGTCGGCGAGCGCGCGCTTGGCTTCGAGCAGCTTTGCCACCTTGTCCTCTACGGTTCCCTCCGCGAGGAGCTTGTGTACCTGGACGGGTTTGTCCTGGCCGATGCGGTAGGCGCGGTCGGTGGCCTGGTCCTCGACGGCTGGGTTCCACCAGCGGTCGTAGTGCACGACGTGAGTGGCGCGGGTGAGGTTGAGTCCGGTGCCTGCCGCCTTCAACGACAGCAGGAACACCGGCACTTCCCCGCGCTGGAAACGGTCCACCATCTCCTCGCGCCGCGCGACGGAGGTGGCACCGTGCAGGAAGAGAGTGGGGAGGCCGCGCTCGGCGAGATGCTTCTCCAGCAGAGCCGCCATCTGTTTGTACTGCGTGAAGATCAGCACGGATTCGCCTTCGGCGGTGATGGTGTCGAGAAGTTCGTCCAGTAGGTCGAGCTTGCCGGAGCGGCCCCGTAGGGGAGTGGCCTGGCGCAGACTGTGCTCTTTCAGATACTGGGCGGGGTGGTTGCAGATCTGCTTCAGCGCGGTGAGCAGCTTGAGTACCAGACCGCGCCGGGCGATGCCCTCGGACTCCGCGATCTTCGCCATGGTCTCGCGGACCTGTGCCTCGTAGAGGCTGGTCTGCTCGGCCGTCAGCGGGACGACGTGGTCGGTCTCGGTCTTGGGCGGCAGTTCGGGCGCGATGCCCGGGTCGGACTTCTTGCGGCGCAACAGGAAGGGACGTACGAGACGGGACAGGCGCTCGGCTGCCTCGGGATCCGAGCCCGCCTCGATGGCGCGGGCATGCCGGTCACGGAAGGCGGTGAGTGAGCCGAGGAGCCCGGGGGTGGTCCAGTCGAGCAGTGCCCACAGCTCGGAGAGGTTGTTCTCCACAGGGGTGCCGGTGAGGGCGACGCGGGCGCGTGCGGGCAGGGCGCGCAGTTCGCGGGCGGTGACGGCGTAGGGGTTCTTGACGTGCTGGGCCTCGTCGGCGGCCACCAGAGACCAGGCTGTCTCGGCAAGCACCTCGCGGTCGCGGCGCAGCACCCCGTAGGTGACCAGGACGATCTCGTCGCCGGCCAGGTCCCCCAGGTGGCGGTCGCCGCCGTGGTAGCGGCGTACGGGGGTGAGCGGTGCGAATCTGGCGGCCTCGCGTTGCCAGTTGCCGAGCAGGGAGGCTGGGCAGACGACCAGGGTGGGGCCCGCGGTGGTGGGGTCGCTCTGGCGGTGCAGGTGCAGAGCGAGCAAGGTGATGGTCTTGCCCAGGCCCATGTCGTCGGCGAGACAGCCGCCGAGGCCGAGTGCGCACATCTCGGCCAGCCAGGCCAGGCCCCGCTTCTGGTACTCGCGCAACGTGGCCTTGAGGGCGGCGGGCTGGGGCACGGGGGCCCGGGACTCGGGATCGCGGATACGAGCGACCAGGTCGCCGAGCGCACCGACCGCCGCACAGGGGACCCGGTCACCGTCCCGCTCGGCCTCGCCGGTCAGCGCGGCGCTCAACGCCTCCATGGGGGTGAGCGGTTCCATCCGGCGGCGCCTGGCGCGGGCCACCAGCTTCGGGTCCGCGACCACCCACTGGTCGCGAAGCCGGACGAGGGGACGGCGTGATTCCGCGAGAGCATCCATCTCGGCCTCGGTGAGCGGCTCGCCGCCCAGGGAGACCTGCCAGCGGAAGTCGAGGAGGGCCTCGGTACCCAGCAGGCCGCCCGCGGTGGAGCCGGGGGCGGTGTGCTGCCCGATCTCCGCGGTCGCGGTGAGCGCCTTGACCAGGTCGCGCGGCCAGTGCACGTCGACACCGGCCGCGCGCAGCGCGTCCGTGGCGTCCCCAAGGAGATCGAAGGCTTCGTCGTCGGTCAACCGGAGCTGATCGGGAGCGGCATCGTCGAGCAGCCTCCGCAGCGGGGGCCAGGCGCGGGCGCCGCGGCGCAGGGCGAGCAGGGTCTCGGTCTCGACCCGTGGACCGAGCAGCCGCTCTACTTCGGTCGGCTCCCTCCAGAGTCGAGCGGCCTCGATGACGAGCGCCGGGTCCGCCGCGGTGTGCAGTTGCGGGACGGCCCGGAACTGCCGTCGGCGTCCTTCGGGTACGTCGACGCGCAGGGATATACGGACCTCGGCGGTGAGCGCCGCCTGGGTCTCCTCGGCCCATTCACGCAAGGTGGGCACGGCGCGGGTCTGGCGCCAGGCGTACGGCAGCGCTCCCATGGCGAGCGGCGCGGCCGGCGTGCGGACCAGATCGTCGGCGACCGCGTCGCAGAACTGGCGTACCAGCGCGGCCGGTTCGGTGATCCGTACCGGAGCAGGGCCAGGCCTGGGCAGGCAGTGGGCGTGCGGCGGGAAGGCGGCGGCCAGGGCGTCCAGCGTCCGGCGCTGGGCGGCGGTGAAGGGACCCACCTGCCAAGTGTCGTAACCGGCGGGAGTGAGCGCCGGGTGGAGGCGGCCGTCGGCGAGCAGCCGCAGCGCGAAGCGAGTGGCGGCCTGCCAGGCGGCGCCCGAGGGATGCGTCGGCTCCGCATCGGCCAGGGCACAGACAGCGACGGCGACAGGCAGCGCGTAACCCTGGACCCTGCGCCGCCTGACCGAGCGGCCGTGCGGCAGGACCAGCTCCACCGCCTCGGTCTCCAGGCCGGTGGGCGCCATACGGTCTCCGGCTACCGCCCCGGTCGGCTTCCACAGCAGCAGCCGCCCAAGGCGGGCGGGCTCAGCGGGCAGGAACACCGCCGCCCAGCCGGCGCCGAGCAGCTCCCTCACGAAGGCGGATGTTTCCTGCCGGGCGAGCGGCGGTGCGCTCCTCGTGCCCGTACCCGGCTCTCCTACGACGACTCGTGCCACTCGCTTCCGCCCTGTCGCTTGCCGGGCCCTCCCCTGGGCCGCTCACCACCGAACCCCACCAGGCAGCGTCACTCGCTGGCAACCGTGAGCCTCGGCTTGACTGCCGGCGACGGCGCCACGGCGGATACGCCGCTGCTGAGCACACCGGTCCTCAACCGTATAGTGCGACGCTACGGTGAGGCCATGAGCACCTGGGGCCCAGCCGCGCTGGAGGCGTTGATCGAAGAGGCCACCGTCGACGCCTACGGCGAGGATGAGCAGCTCACCGGCTTCTTCACGATGATCGAGGAGAGCCTTGCCGTGCCGTTCACCACGGCAGTTCTCGGCGTCGAGGTGAGCGTGGTTGCTGTCGATCTGGCTGAGGACGGGCGCCTGCTCGCTACTGCGACCATGACAGCTAGTGTGCTGCGCCAGAAATGGCAGCTCTAAGTATGTAGGCTGTTTTCATGTCGTCTCGGGGTCCTCGTGCTGTCGAAGTCGTGCTGTCTGCCGCGGAGCGTGCGGAGTTGTCGCGCTGGGCGGACGGTGCGGTATCGGCTCGTGTGGCGGAGCGGGCCCGGATCATCCTGGCCTGTGCGGACGGGGCGTCAAACACCGCTGTGGCTGCGGGTTTCGGGGTGTGTACGGAGACGGTACGCAAGTGGCGCTCACGGTTCGTGGCCCGGCGGATGGCGGGGCTGGTGGATGAGCCGCGGCCGGGCCGGCGCAAGCCGGAACTGGTGCTCTCCGAGGCCGAGCGTGCGGAGCTGACCCGCTGGGCTCGGCGAGCGAAGACCGCCCAGTTCCTGGCGCTGCGGGCGAGGATCGTGCTGCGGTGCGCGGAAGGCGGGACGAACAAGGAGATCGCCGCGGAACTTGGTGTCTCGCACGGAACGGTGAACCGCTGGCGGTCGCGGTTCATCCGCTTGCGGCTGGACGGGCTGAGTGATGAGCCGCGTCCCGGCCGGCCGCCCTCGGTCCTGCTGGACCAGGTCGAAGACGTACTCACGGCGACATTGGAGTCCACCCCGGGCAAGGACACCCACTGGTCGCGGGCCTCTATGGCCAAGCACTCCGGACTGTCGAAGTCCACCATCGGACGGATCTGGAAGCGGTTCGACCTCAAGCCCCATCTCCAGGACGCGTTCAAGCTCTCCACCGACCCGCAGTTCATCGCGAAGGTCGTCGACGTCGTCGGCCTGTACCACCACCCACCCGAGAAAGCGGTAGTCCTGTGCGTGGACGAGAAGTCCCAGATCCAGGCGCTGGACCGGTCTCAGCCGGTGCTGCCGATGATGCCGGGCATGCCCGAACGGCGCACCCACGACTACCTGCGGCACGGCATCACCAGCCTGTTCGCCGCCTTCAATATCGCCGACGGCACCGTCATATCGGCACTGCACCGCCGCCACCGGGCGATCGAGTTCAAGAAGTTCCTGATCAGGATCGACAAGGCCGTGCCCACCGGCCTCGACGTCCACCTGGTCTGCGACAATTACGCCACCCACAACACCGCCGAGATCAAGACGTGGCTGGGAAAACACCCGCGCTTCCACGTCCGCTTCACCCCCACCGGCTCCTCGTGGATGAACCAGGTCGAGCGATGGTTCGGCCTGTCGACGGACAAGCTCATCCGCCGCGGTGTGCACACCTCCGTGAAGGCCCTGGAGGACGACATCACCGCGTGGATCGACACTTGGAACGAGAACCCGCGGCCTTTCACCTGGACCAAGACCGCCGACGAGATCCTCAACTCCCTCGCCGACTACCTCACCAAAATCAACCCACCAACCACTGAAATCTAAAACAGACTTAGAGCTGCCATTTCTGGCGCAGCACACTAGCGGCTCGTGCTGCAGAAGACCGGTAAAGCGCCGCTTCGGCCATCCCTGGCGAGCCAGCCCGCGCCGCCCACGGGCCGAGGCCGTTCCGGCCGAGACGAGACGCCCGGTGCTACGCACGAGCAGTTGGCGCGTTGTTCTCCAGGCGGGAGCCCAGGGTGTCGGCGAAGTCCTCAGCGCGAGCCAATTGGACCCGCAACTTCTCCACCTGCTCGGCAGCAGCCTGCTGGTAGGTGCGGACGCGCTCCAGCAGCACTTCACGCTCGGCGTCGTTGAGAGCGTCGCCATTGTCCAGGCGGTCGGTGGCGTCCAGCAGGTCGCGCATCTGCTCCAAGGTGAAGCCGAGCGGCTTCATCCGGCGGATGACCATGAGGCGGGCGACGTCGGTCTCGGTGTAGAGGCGGAAGCCGCCCTGGGAGCGAGCGGAGGGGATGACCAGGCCGGTTTCCTCGTAGTGCCGGATAGTGCGCAGGGACAACTCGGTCCGCGCGGCGACCTCGCCGATCTGCATGTGCTTGTCGTCCACGCCTGTGTTCCCGGCCCTTCCCTCCATGGCGGCCGCGTCTAATGCGGCCCCACCGCTCTCTACTCTAACGTTAGGGTAGAGTTATTGAAGGTGAGGGCGGCTCGGCTGCCCCGCCGCTGCCGTTCCGGGGCCGATGGCGCCCCCGGCGAAGATCCGATTCTTGCAGGAGAGAGAGCGTGCGCGAGCCCATGACGCCGATCGCCGCCGCCTGCCCGCCGTGACCCTTCGCCCCTGGATGTGAGCCACCCGGCCGCCAGTGCGTGCCGCCCGGCCCCGCGTCCCCTTTCGACTTCCGGCCCGTTCTGTGGGTCGTCTGCGGGGTGCCGGCCCGGCCCCTGCGCGTCCTTCCCGCACGCCCCGGCCTGCCGATGGGTGTGCCCGAGCACGACAGGTACACATCTCCTTGTCTTCTGCTGCTGTGACTCCCGCCGCACGCCTGCGCGGCCTGCGCCCCGACTGGCTGAACAACCCAAAGGTCTGGCGCACCGAGATCCTGGCCAGCCTGGTCGTCGCCCTGGCCCTGATCCCCGAGGCGATCTCGTTCTCGATCATCGCCGGTGTCGACCCGGCGATCGGCCTGTTCGCCTCGTTCACCATGGCCGTCACCATCTCCATCGTCGGCGGACGCCGCGCGATGATCTCGGCTGCCACCGGCGCGGTGGCCCTGGTCATCGCGCCCATGAACCGCGAGCACGGTCTGGGCTACCTGGTCGCCACCGTCATCCTGGCTGGCGTCTTTCAAGTGGTGCTCGGTGCGATCGGCGTGGCCAAGCTCATGCGGTTCGTGCCCCGCTCGGTGATGACCGGTTTCGTCAACGCCCTCGCCATCATGATCTTCATGGCACAGGTGCCGGAGATGCACAATGTGCCCTGGCCGGTCTACCCGATGATCATCGCCGGGCTCGCGCTATTGGTGTCTTTCCCGAAGATCACCAGGGTGATCCCGGCGCCTCTGGTGTCCATCGTCATCCTCACTGTGATCACCGTGGCGGCGGGGATCGCCGTGCCTACCGTCGGCGATAAGGGCAAGCTGCCCTCCTCGCTGCCGGTGCCCGGCCTGCCCGACGTGCCCTTCACCCTAGACACCCTCACCACCATTGCCCCGTACGCCCTGGCCATGGCGCTGGTCGGCCTGATGGAGTCGCTGATGACGGCCAAGCTGGTCGATGACATCACCGACACCCACTCCTCCAAGACCCGTGAGTCCATCGGACAGGGCATCGCCAACATCGTCACCGGCTTCTTC
>NZ_JBIWGK010000038.1:0-11438 GCF_044763565.1 Streptomyces sp. NPDC096013
GGTGTCCGGGGGGGGGCGGGGGGGGGGGGCCCCCCGCACCGGGGGGGGGGGGGGGGGGGCCGGGGGGGGGGGGGGGGGGCGCCCCCCCCCGGCGCCCCCCCCCCTCATGCCTGCGTACGACTACTGCTGCTCCCCCGCCCCCGCCTCCAGATCGAACTCCCCGTCCCGCGCCCCCAGCACGAACGCCGTCCACTCCGCCTCCGTGTACCGCAGCACGGTCTCCGGATCGAGGGACGAGCGCATGGCCACCGCGCCGTCGGGGAGGTCGGCGATCTCGACGCGCTCCTCGTGGTCCTCCGTGCCCGGCGCGCTGCGCCACTCCACACCCGAGATGTCGAGGGCGTACAGCTCGTCCCGCTCCCGCTCCTTGCGTGCCTTGATCTCCTGCTCCGTCTCCGCCATGGCGCGGCGACCCCTTCCCGAAGAACCGACGTGTTCCACCATGGGTTTCCGCGTTCCGTCCATGGATGGAATCACCCTAGTGGCCGCGTCCGGGCCGGTCAGGGCCCTTCGGGGAGCTGGATCGGGGCATCGCCCCAGGCTGGTACGCTGTGTAGCGGCCGTTTGTGTACGCACCCCCGGAGCTCATGCCCTGGAGGCCGCGCGCGGCGGACCCGCCACACGAGTCACGGAAGCTCCCCTGAGAAGTGGACCAGGGGCACTCGGTGGCACATCCAAGACTACGAGGAGTACGCGTGTCGCTCGACGCCGCTACGAAGAAGCAGCTCATCAGCGAGTTCGGTCAGAAGGAGGGCGACACCGGCTCCCCCGAGGTCCAGGTCGCCATGCTCTCGCGCCGCATCTCGGACCTGACCGAGCACCTCAAGACCCACAAGCACGACCACCACTCCCGTCGTGGTCTGCTGATCCTGGTCGGCCAGCGCCGCCGGCTGCTCCAGTACCTGGCCAAGAAGGACATCCAGCGCTTCCGTGCCCTGGTTGACCGGCTGGGCATCCGCCGCGGTGCGGCGGGCGCCAAGTAAGACGCCGTGAAGGGGGCGGTTCCCGAAACGATCGGGAGCCGCTCCCTTCGCCGTACGTACGGATCGCCGTACGTGCGGATCGCTGCACGTACGGATTGCCCGTACGCGCGCACTGCCCGTACGGGCGGAAACGTGCGGAGTGTCACTCACGCTTTGTAGTGTGGTAGCACAACGCACGACGCAGGACGTACGACCGAGCACCACACCGTACGAAGACAGCACGACAAAGAAGAGGAGAAGCGCGCCTCGCAGCCGCCGGTCCTCGGTAGTGGCCCCCGGGCATTGACGCCCCGGGTGCTTCGATCGAAGACCGGCCCGCACCAGACAGCGCTTCTCCGCCACCGTCCCCCCGCCACACGGGCGGGGAGGGACGAAAGACGACAAGTAACGGAGAAAACGCTAGTGGAGAACGAGACCCACTACGCCGAGGCCGTCATTGACAACGGCACTTTCGGCACCCGCACCATCCGCTTCGAGACGGGCCGCCTGGCCAAGCAGGCCGCAGGCTCCGCCGTCGCGTACCTGGACGACGACACCATGGTGCTGTCGGCCACCACCGCCTCCAAGAACCCCAAGGACCAGCTCGACTTCTTCCCCCTCACGGTGGACGTCGAGGAGCGGATGTACGCCGCCGGCAAGATCCCCGGCAGCTTCTTCCGCCGTGAGGGCCGGCCCTCCGAGGACGCGATCCTCACCTGCCGCCTGATCGACCGCCCGCTGCGCCCGTCCTTCAAGAAGGGCCTGCGCAACGAGATCCAGGTCGTCGCCACGATCATGGCGCTCAACCCCGACCACCTGTACGACGTCGTCGCGATCAACGCGGCCTCCGCGTCCACGCAGCTGGCCGGCCTGCCCTTCTCCGGCCCGGTCGGCGGCGTCCGCGTCGCGCTGATCAACGGCCAGTGGGTCGCGTTCCCGACGCACACCGAGCTCGAGGACGCCGTCTTCGACATGGTCGTCGCCGGTCGCGTCCTCGAGGACGGCGACGTCGCGATCATGATGGTCGAGGCCGAGGCCACCGAGAAGACCATTCAGCTGGTCAAGGGCGGCGCCGAGGCGCCCACCGAGGAGGTCGTCGCCTCCGGTCTGGACGCCGCGAAGCCCTTCATCAAGGTGCTCTGCAAGGCCCAGGCCGACCTCGCCGCCAAGGCCGCGAAGCCGACCGGCGAGTTCCCGATCTTCCTCGACTACCAGGACGACGTCCTGGAGGCCCTCACCGCCGCCGTCCGCCCGGAGCTCGCCTCCGCGCTGACGATCGCCGGCAAGCAGGACCGCGAGGCCGAGCTGGACCGCGTCAAGGGTCTCGCCGCCGAGAAGCTCCTCCCGGAGTTCGAGGGCCGCGAGAAGGAGATCTCCGCCGCGTACCGCGCACTGACCAAGTCCCTGGTCCGTGAGCGCGTCATCAAGGAGAAGAAGCGCATCGACGGCCGCGGGGTGACGGACATCCGTACCCTCGCCGCCGAGGTCGAGGCCATCCCGCGTGTGCACGGCTCGGCGCTGTTCGAGCGTGGCGAGACCCAGATCCTGGGCGTCACCACCCTCAACATGCTCCGCATGGAGCAGCAGCTGGACACCCTCTCCCCGGTGACCCGCAAGCGCTACATGCACAACTACAACTTCCCGCCGTACTCCGTCGGCGAGACCGGCCGCGTCGGCTCCCCGAAGCGCCGCGAGATCGGCCACGGAGCGCTCGCCGAGCGCGCCCTGGTCCCGGTCCTGCCGACGCGCGAGGAGTTCCCCTACGCGATCCGCCAGGTCTCCGAGGCCCTCGGGTCGAACGGCTCGACGTCCATGGGCTCGGTCTGCGCCTCCACCATGTCGCTGCTGAACGCCGGTGTGCCCCTCAAGGCCCCCGTCGCCGGTATCGCCATGGGCCTGATCTCCCAGGAGATCAACGGCGAGACGCACTACGTCGCCCTCACCGACATCCTCGGTGCGGAGGACGCCTTCGGCGACATGGACTTCAAGGTCGCCGGCACCAAGGAGTTCGTCACCGCCCTCCAGCTCGACACCAAGCTGGACGGCATCCCCGCCTCCGTCCTGGCCGCCGCTCTCAAGCAGGCCCGTGACGCCCGCCTCCACATCCTCGACGTGATGATGGAAGCGATCGACACGCCGGACGAGATGTCCCCGAACGCCCCGCGGATCATCACCGTCAAGATCCCCGTGGACAAGATCGGCGAGGTCATCGGCCCGAAGGGCAAGATGATCAACCAGATCCAGGAGGACACCGGCGCCGAGATCACGATCGAGGACGACGGCACCATCTACATCGGTGCCCAGGTCGGCTCGCAGGCCGAGGCCGCCCGCGCCACGATCAACGGCATCGCCAACCCGACCATGCCGGAGGTCGGCGAGCGCTACCTGGGTACGGTCGTCAAGACCACCACCTTCGGCGCGTTCGTGTCGCTGCTCCCGGGCAAGGACGGTCTGCTGCACATCTCGCAGATCCGCAAGCTCGCCGGTGGCAAGCGCGTGGAGAACGTCGAGGACGTCGTCGGCGTGGGCCAGAAGGTCCAGGTCGAGATCGCCGAGATCGACTCCCGCGGCAAGCTCTCCCTGATCCCCGTCATCGAGGGTGAAGAGAACGCCGAGGACGACAAGAAGGACGACGACGACAAGTGACGTCGAGCAGCTCCACGGCGACGGCCCGCACCTCCTCGGAGGCGCGGGCCGTCGCCCGTACCCAAACCCTCATCCAGGGCACCAACGGCATCGGCACGGTCCGCAAGACCACCCTCCCGGGCGGCCTGCGCATCGTCACCGAGACGCTGCCCTCGGTCCGCTCCGCGACCTTCGGCATCTGGGCACACGTGGGCTCCCGCGACGAGACACCGTCCCTGAACGGCGCCACGCACTACCTGGAGCACCTCCTCTTCAAGGGCACGCACAAGCGCAGCGCGCTGGACATCTCCTCCGCGATCGACGCGGTCGGCGGCGAGATAAACGCGTTCACGGCGAAGGAGTACACGTGCTACTACGCGCGCGTGCTCGACACCGACCTGCCGCTCGCCATCGACGTCGTCTGCGACATGCTGACCGGCTCCCTCATCCGTGAGGACGACGTCAACGTCGAGCGAGGCGCCATCCTCGAAGAGATCGCCATGACGGAGGACGACCCGGGCGACTGCGTGCACGACCTGTTCGCGCGCACGATGTTCGGCGACAACCCCCTCGGCCGCCCCGTCCTCGGCACGGTCGACACCGTCAACGCCCTCACCGCGGACCGCATCCGCCGCTTCTACAAGAAGCACTACGACCCGACCCACCTCGTGGTCGCCGCCGCGGGCAACATCGACCACGACAAGGTCGTACGACAGGTGCGCGCGGCCTTCGACAAGGCGGGCGCCTTCCGCAGCCCCCAGGCGGCACCCATCGCCCCGCGCGACGGCCGCCGCGTCCTGCGCTCCACCGGCAAGGTCGAGCTGATCGGCCGTAAGACCGAGCAGGCGCACGTCGTCCTCGGCATGCCCGGCCTGGCCCGCACCGACGACCGCCGCTGGGCCCTCGGGGTCCTCAACACGGCGCTCGGCGGCGGCATGTCCTCCCGCCTCTTCCAGGAGGTCCGGGAGAAGCGCGGCCTGGCCTACAGCGTGTACTCGTACACGTCCGGCTTCGCCGACTGCGGACTCTTCGGCGTCTACGCCGGCTGCCGGCCCTCGCAGGTCCACGACGTCCTGAAGATCTGCCGCGACGAGCTCGACCAGGTCGCCGCGAACGGCCTGTCCGACGACGAGATCGGCCGCGCCGTCGGCCAGCTCCAGGGCTCCACCGTCCTCGGCCTCGAGGACACGGGCGCGCTGATGAACCGGATCGGCAAGAGCGAGCTGTGCTGGGGCGAGCAGATGTCCGTCGACGACATGCTGGGCAGGATCGCCTCGGTCACCCCGGACGAGGTCCGCGAGGTCGCCCGCGAGATCCTGGGACAGCGGCCCTCGCTGTCGGTCATCGGGCCGCTCAAGGACAAGCAGGCGGCGCGACTGCACGACGCCGTCGCCTGACACCCGCCTTCGGAACCCGTATCCGGTAAGGAAGCAAGAACGATGAGCAAGCTGCGCGTGGCGGTCCTCGGAGCCAAGGGCCGCATCGGCGCCGAGGCGGTACGAGCCGTCGAGGCCGCCGAGGACATGGAACTGGTGGCGGCCCTCGGCCGGGGCGACTCACTGGAGACGCTCACCGAGTCCGGCGCCGAGGTCGCGGTCGAACTGACCACCCCCGCCTCGGTGATGGACAACCTCGACTACTGCGTGTACCACGGCATCCACGCGGTCGTCGGCACCACAGGCTGGACCGACGAACGCCTCGCGCAGCTCACCGGCTGGCTGGCCGCCTCCCCGAAGACGGGCGTCCTCATCGCGCCCAACTTCTCCATCGGCGCCGTACTCACCATGAAGTTCGCGCAGATCGCCGCGCCCTACTTCGAGTCGGTCGAGGTCATCGAACTGCACCACCCGAAGAAGGTGGACGCCCCCAGCGGCACCGCCACCCGCACCGCGCAGCTCATCGCCGAGGCCCGCGCCAAGGCCGGCTCGGCCCCCGCGCCGGACGCCACCACCACGGCCCTGGACGGCGCGCGCGGCGCGGACGTCGACGGCATCCCGGTGCACTCCGTCCGGCTGCGCGGTCTGCTGGCCCACCAGGAGGTCCTGCTCGGCGGCGAGGGCGAGACCCTGACCGTGCGGCACGACTCGCTCCACCACAGCAGCTTCATGCCGGGCATCCTGCTCGGCGCCCGCCGCGTGGTGACGACCCCGGGCCTCACCTTCGGCCTGGAGCACTTCCTGGACCTGGGCTGACATGCGCGCCAAAATCACTTACGCCGTCACGGCCGCCGTCCTGGTCTTCTACTTCGTCCTGGTCGGCAGCCGCGGCGTCATGCTCATACAGTCGGGCACGGTCATCACGGTCACCTTCGGGATCGCGGTCCTGATCCTGCCGGTGATCGGCATCTGGTTCCTCTGGAAGAACACCCAGTTCGTCCGGAACGCCAACCGTCTCGCCGCCGAACTCGACGCCGAGGGCGGCCTCCCCGTGGACGAGTTGAGGCGCACCGCGGGCGGCCGCATCGACCGCGACTCGGCCGACGAGGTCTTCGCCAGGCGCAAGGCCGAGACCGAGGACGCCCCCGACGACTGGCGCAGCTGGTTCCGCCTCGCCGTCGCCTACCACGACGCCCGTGACACCCCGCGCGCCCGCAAGGCGATGCAGCGTGCGATCGCCCTGCACGACGGCCGCCCCGTCCCGGCCTGACCCGTAGGACGACACACCACCGCATGTCGAAGGGGCCGGTCCGCACTCGCTGCGGACCGGCCCCTTCGGCATACGGCTGCTGTCGGGCGGTCAGCTCCGCCGGTACTCGTCGGACCACACCTCGACCGAGTCCGCGGCCCGGTCGAAGGCGGAGGCACGCGCCAGGAAGTCGATGTCGTGCGTGGTCAGCAGCGCGGTCACGTCCTCCGGAGCACGGTCCTTGCGTACGAGGACCAGCGCCTGCCCCTGCACCGTGCGCGGCAGGCCGAGCCAGCGCACCGGCTGCTGCACCGTGCGCACGGCGACGATCCGGTTCCACGGCACCGTACGGGTGAAGAAGAACCGCACGCCGCGCAGCCCGCGCGCGCTCACCCACACGCCCATGCGCAGCAGCCGCAGGGCGCAGAGGATGACGACCACCGCGATGCCGAGGATCACCACGGCCTCGGACCGCGAGCCGGTCAACGCGATGATGACCGCGGCGAACAGCACGTACGACGCGAGCAGCAGCACGAGCGCCGCCACCGCCACCCGCCACGGTCCGGGCCGGTAGGGGCGCCGCCAGCGGTCGCGGTCGTCGAACGGCAGCGCGAGCTCGTCCGCGGCCTCGAATGCGCGGTCGGCCGTAAGGAAGGGCAGGGGCACGGCTGGTGTCCTCACTGAATCCATGCGTGGGCTGTGCCCGGTGAGGCTATCCGGCCGTGTTCTCGCTCACCACCGCTGGGGGTCCGGATGAGTCATGGTCAGCTGTACGGCCGCGCGCGGCAGGTCAGCGATTGTCGGCGGCCTGGGACTGCTGATGCTGTGTCGAGAGGTTGTTCTGCGACAGCGCCGGCATCCCGAGGACCAGGGAGCCCACGATTCCGGCGACGATGGTGAGGCCCAGGAGCCAGCGCCCGGCCAGCTGACCGGCGGAGGCCCGCTCACGCGGCGGCGGGGTGACATTGCTGCGGAAGCGGTCGGTCTCGGCGATGAAGGCGAACGGGACGGGTTCGCTCCGACGGAACATCGGTGGTGCTTCTCCCTTCGGGGATCGAACGGGTGGTGTTCACCAATACAGACGAGCGAACGACCTCATTGGTGCCCTGTTTCACCGAATTCGCAGAAGTTCGCCAACGAATGTCGCGGCACGGCACCGAACGCCCCGATGTCAGTGCCGGGCCGTAGAGTGGGCGCCGCCCGAGAGACGTGATGGAAGGACCCTCCGAGCCGTGACCGACACCCCCGCCGACGACCTCAAGCCCAGTTTCCGCAGTGATGTCACCGTCGAGCTGGTCAAGCACACCGCCTCCGACGCGGACGTGCTCTTCGCCGCCCGCGTCTCGACCGTCGGCGAGCAGTCCCTGGACGAGATGGGCAAGGACCCCGAGCGCTCCAAGGGTCTGATCAACTACCTGATGCGGGACCGCCACGGCAGCCCCTTCGAGCACAACTCGATGACCTTCTTCATCAGCGCCCCGATCTTCGTCTTCCGCGAGTTCATGCGGCACCGCGTGGGCTGGTCGTACAACGAGGAGTCGGGAAGGTACCGGGAGCTCCAGCCGGTCTTCTACGTCCCCGGTGAGTCCCGGAAGCTGGTCCAGGAGGGCCGCCCCGGCAAGTACGTCTTCGTGGAGGGCACCCAGGCCCAGCAGGAGCTGGTCGGCCGCACCATGGAGGACTCGTACCGCCAGGCCTATGAGGCGTACCAGGAGATGCTCGCCGCCGGCGTCGCCCGCGAGGTCGCCCGTGCCGTCCTCCCCGTGGGCCTCTTCTCCTCGATGTACGCCACGTGCAACGCCCGCTCGCTGATGCACTTCCTCGGACTGCGCACCCAGCACGAGCTGGCGAAGGTGCCGTCCTTCCCGCAGCGGGAGATCGAGATGGTCGGCGAGAGGATGGAGGAGCAGTGGGCCAAGCTCATGCCGCTCACGTACTCCGCCTTCAATGCGAACGGCCGCGTCGCCCCGTAGCGCACCTCTGTTTGCCCCTCGGGCACACATGTACGGATGGGCCGCGCGAAGTGTCCGTATTGCGGCATTTGGAGAAGTTCATCTAGCCTGATCAAACGGACCCGGCACTGCTTGAACCCCCGAGCAGGCAGTGCCGGGCTCCATATTTGTCACGACTTGTCGCCTGCCCCTAGGGCAGACCCCGCATTGAGCAGCGAGTAGCGTGTTCCCCATGGCTCCGACCTCCACTCCGCAGACCCCCTTCGGGCGGGTCCTCACCGCCATGGTCACGCCCTTCACGGCGGACGGCGCACTCGACCTCGACGGCGCCCAGCGGCTCGCTACCCACCTGGTGGACGCAGGCAACGACGGCCTGATCATCAACGGCACCACCGGTGAGTCCCCGACCACCAGCGACGCGGAGAAAGCGGATCTCGTACGAGCCGTACTGGAAGCGGTCGGCGACCGCGCCCACGTCATCGCGGGCGTCGGCACGAACGACACCCACCACAGCGTCGAACTCGCCCGCACGGCCGAACACACCGGCGCACACGGCCTGCTCGTCGTCACGCCGTACTACAACAAGCCCCCGCAAGAGGGCCTGTACCGCCACTTCAAGACGATCGCCGACGCCACCGAACTACCGGTCATGCTCTACGACATCCCCGGCCGCAGCGGCGTCCCGATCGGCACCGAGACCCTGGTCAGGCTCGCCGAGCACCCCCGGATCGTCGCCAACAAGGACGCCAAGGGCGACCTCGGCCGCGCCAGCTGGGCCATCGCACGGACCGGCCTGGCCTGGTACTCCGGCGACGACATGCTGAACCTGCCGCTGCTCTCCGTGGGCGCGGTCGGCTTCGTCTCGGTCGTCGGCCATGTGGTCACACCCGAGCTGCGCACCCTGGTGGAGGCGTACGTCTCCGGTGACGTCCAGAAGGCCACCGAGATCCACCAGAAGCTGCTCCCCGTCTACACCGGCATGTTCCGCACCCAGGGCGTCATGACCACCAAGGCCGCGCTCACCCTGCAGGGACTGCCCGCAGGACCGCTGCGCTCACCAATGGTCGAGTGCTCGCCCGAGGAGATCGCCCAGCTCAAGATCGATCTTGCCGCCGGCGGGGTACAGCTCTGACAACGGACTTCACAACTGAATACGCGGGGCTTCGG
This sequence comes from Streptomyces sp. NPDC096013, assembly GCF_044763565.1. NCBI lineage: Bacteria > Bacillati > Actinomycetota > Actinomycetes > Kitasatosporales > Streptomycetaceae > Streptomyces > Streptomyces sp. NPDC096013. The sequence goes on from NZ_JBIWGK010000038.1 coordinate 9,332, forward strand.
CGCCCGCACCCCACATCCGACAACTGCATTTGCACGAACGTCATGCGCGCCACGTGCCCACAGGTACGTGGCGCGCATGGGTAGGAGAGTCTTTTGAGTCATCCGCATCCTGAACTCGCCCCGCCGCCCAAGCTCCCCGAAGGCGGCCTGAGGGTCACCCCACTCGGCGGCCTCGGGGAAATCGGCCGAAACATGACGGTCTTCGAGTACGGCGGCCGTCTGCTCATCGTCGACTGCGGCGTGCTCTTCCCCGAGGAGGAGCAGCCCGGAATCGACCTGATCCTGCCGGACTTCACGTCCATCAGGGACCGCCTCGACGACATCGACGGCATCGTCCTCACGCACGGCCACGAGGACCACATCGGCGGCGTCCCGTATCTCCTCCGGGAGAAGGCGGACATCCCGCTGATCGGCTCCAAGCTGACCCTCGCGCTCATCGAGGCCAAGCTTCAGGAGCACCGCATCCGGCCGTACACGCTCGAGGTCGCCGAGGGGCACCGCGAGCGCATCGGCCCGTTCGACTGCGAGTTCGTCGCGGTCAACCACTCCATCCCGGACGCCCTCGCGGTCGCCATCCGCACCCCCGCGGGCATGGTCGTCCACACCGGCGACTTCAAGATGGACCAGCTCCCGCTGGACGGCCGTCTCACGGATCTACACGCGTTCGCCCGGCTCAGCGAGGAGGGCATCGACCTGCTCCTGGCCGACTCGACGAACGCCGAGGTCCCGGGATTCGTCCCGCCCGAGCGCGACATCTCGAACGTCCTGCGGCAGGTCTTCGGCAGCGCCCGCAAGCGCATCATCGTGGCGAGCTTCGCCAGCCACGTCCACCGCATCCAGCAGATCCTGGACACGGCCCACGAGTACGGCCGCAGGGTCGCCTTCGTCGGCCGCTCGATGGTCCGCAACATGGGCATCGCGCGTGACCTCGGCTACCTGAAGGTCCCGCCGGGTCTGGTCGTCGACGTCAAGACGCTCGACGACCTCCCGGACAGCGAGGTCGTCCTGGTCTGCACGGGCTCCCAGGGCGAACCGATGGCCGCCCTGTCCCGCATGGCCAACCGCGACCACCAGATCCGCATCGTCTCGGGCGACACGGTGATCCTGGCCTCGTCGCTGATCCCGGGCAACGAGAACGCGGTCTACCGCGTCATCAACGGCCTCACCCGCTGGGGCGCCAACGTCGTCCACAAGGGCAACGCCAAGGTTCACGTCTCCGGACACGCCTCGGCCGGCGAGCTGCTGTACTTCTACAACATCTGCCGCCCGAAGAACCTGATGCCGGTCCACGGCGAATGGCGTCACCTACGGGCCAACGCCGAACTGGGTGCCATGACCGGCGTCCCGCACGACCGCATCGTCATCGCCGAGGACGGCGTGGTCGTCGACCTCATCGAGGGCAAGGCCAAGATCGCGGGCAAGGTCCAGGCGGGTTATGTCTACGTCGACGGCCTCTCGGTCGGCGACGTCGGCGAGCCGGCGCTGAAGGACCGCAGGATCCTGGGAGACGAGGGCATCATCTCGGTCTTCCTCGTCGTGGACTCGTCCACCGGCAAGATCACGGGCGGACCACACATCCAGGCCCGCGGCTCCGGCATCGACGACTCCGCCTTCGTGGACGTGGTCCCGAGGATCACCGAGGTCCTGGAACGCTCGGCCCAGGACGGCGTGGTGGAGCCCCATCAGCTGCAACAACTCATCCGCCGCACGCTGGGCAAGTGGGTCTCCGACAACTACCGGCGCAGGCCGATGATCCTCCCGGTCGTCGTCGAGGTCTGACCGTCGTACGACCTCTCGTACGTGTGAACCTGGAGCGGGCCGCCTCGATTTGCATCGAGGCGGCCCGCTCCAGTACGTTTACGGCTCCGCCTGAGGGGGAACCCGGACACGTCGCGTGTACGGGAGCCACTCCCGGAGGGCCGGAAATTCCGACTCAGAACTTCTGATAAAGTCGGAACCGCCGGAAAGGGAAACGCGAAAGCGGAAACCTGGAAAGCACCGAGGAAATCGGCACCGGAAACGGTCTGATAAAGTCGGAAACGCAAGACCGAAGGGAAAAGCCCGGAGGAAAGCCCGAGAGGGTGAGTACAAAGGAAGCGTCCGTTCC
>NZ_JBIWGK010000039.1:0-7478 GCF_044763565.1 Streptomyces sp. NPDC096013
TCACCGGCCTGAACGACCCCAGCGCCGACCTCCACGGCAAGCTCACCGGCGAACTCGCCGCCAGCCACTGACAAGGCACACAAACAGCGTGAGGACCCCGGCAGGCGCCGGGGTCCTCACGCTGTTCCGTGGTGGAAGCTTCGATGGTCAAGCCCAGCAGCAACCCCAGACTGACAACGCAGCAAGCACTTCACGCTTGACTAATGAGGACCTCGGCAGAGGAAGGGGAACCGACGAAATGCGGCTCGTGGGGTGACGGAATGCATGGGAGGAATCAGCCGCGGCCGCCGCGTGTCCGTCGGCGTTCACTCCGTGCTGCGTTCCCAGGTTGGGAACGCGGGACCTGCTTGGGGATCTTGGGCTGTTCCTGGAAGGTGAACTCGGTGGCCAGCGCCAGAACCGACGTGTTCGTCCACTTCTCCGCGGTCCAGTCGGGGGGCTACTGCGCTCTGGAGGAGGACCCGAAGGTGGAGTTCGAGGTCACGGCGGGCCCCAAGGGCCCCAGGCCGACAACGTTCAGGTCGTCACCTGACGAGAACGGCGGTCCTGGGCCGGCCGGGCCGGCCCAGGACCGCTGGGATCAATTGGTGCAGCCGGTGACTGGGGCGGGACCCGCACACTGGTCGGGCTGGTTGCCGGTGACGGAGCCGGGTACGACGGTGGCCTTGGCCCCTTCGGTGTTGTAGATGCCGCCGCCCTTGTAGGTGTCCCAGGGGTCGGCATCCAGGGGGTACTTGGGCTGTTGCGTGGTGCGTACGATCTTGTTGCCGGTGATTTTGGCCTGGTCCTCGACCGTGAGCGTCCCTTGGTTCCACACTCCGGCCCCGGTGCCGCCCACATGGCTGCTGTGTGCCGCTCTGTACGGGGTGTATGTGGTGGTCGTGGCGTACTTGCCGGCCTCCGACTCTGTGCCGCCTCCTGCAGGGTGGTCGATCATGCTGGTCGACACGGCCCAGTTGGTGATCTTGGCCTGGTCGCGCATGTGCACGGTGGCTCCGCGGGAGATGACCAGTCCCCCACCTTCACTCCGCCACGACACAGCCTTGCCAGTGCCCCGCAGCTCGGTATCCCCGAGCAGGTCGACCGTGGCATCTTTCTCGACCGTCATGTGCGCATCGCTGCAGTGCATCTTGACGTTCTTGAACGTGAAGTGAGAGCCGACCGGCACCCTCACGCACCTCGCCGGCCCGGCCAGAGTCAGGTCCTGCAGGGTGATCCGTGCAGTGCTGGTCAGGGGCCTCAGTACCGCCTGGTCCTTCGTGCGGCCCCGGAGAGTCGCGCCGTGACCGATGATCGTCCGCCCGCTGGGAACCGAGAAGTACTTCTTGTTGCCCGGGTAGGTGTAGGTGCATCCCTCGGCCAGGTGCACCGTGACGGGCTGCCCGAACGGGGCCGTTTTGATCAACGCCTTGCGCAGTTCCTGCGCTCGTTTCGTACCGCACCCGACCTTGACGGTCTTGGCCTCATCAGCGTTCGCCTGCACGGGGAGCGCTGCAGCTGCGAGTACCGCGGCAACGGCTCCTGCCGCAGCAAGAATTCGACGCATTCCTCTACCTCACCTCATCTGGCGGACCACGCGCCCGCCCACACCGGCGACCCCGGCTTCACCGTTGATAAAGATCAACAAGCTGAAAGGTCACCAGCCGACGCGACGGCGTCCTTAACGCGACAGTTGGCCAGGCTGGCCAGATAGCGTGCTCAGTCACACGTCGGCGTACGGCGGTCCACCGGAAATCTCCGTATCTCTACGCGGGATCACCACCTACCAACGGCCACGTTCCAGCAGGTCAAAGCATTCCGTCGATTGCCCAGGAATAGCTCCAGTCACCAATACGTACCTGGTACCAGCTGCCCGCCGCGCGGGCAGGATCTGCTGATCGAGAACGAGGCGCGCCTGCCGTTCGGACGCTCCGATGTCGGCGGCCACTTTGGCCAGGTGTTCGTCGACTTCGCCGGGGACGTGCGCGGCGATGTACGGGGTAGCACGGCCGGTGACGGCCAGCGCGGTGACCCGGTCCTGCCGCCCGCCGTTCTTGGCCAGGGCGCAGGCTTCGACCAGCAGCGCGTTGGTATCGAGGACGGGCAGCAGCATCCGCCGGGCCAGCACCATCGGATTGAACGCCGACCCGGAGGGGATCAGCACGGGCGGCGCCGCATCGGCACGGTCGAACGTCATGGATCAAGTGTCGCCACTGGCACTGACAACCGGGCAGGATTTAATGGCGCGCCACCTGCCTGAACGACCGGCGGGAGGAACTCTCGTGGCATCGGGGTCAGCTGGACCACGGCCGCGTGGCCCTCGCCGGGCAGAGTGCGCAACGCAGCGGTGACGGCAGCACATTGACGCGCCACGTCGGCACCAGGAACCCGGCGCGCCCGCAGGGCGATTGAGTTCGTGCTGCCGCGGTGGTCCCCTCCCTGTCCCGGTGGAAGGAACCGTCATGAGCGGCTCCCGGGCACGAGGCAGTGGACGTTCGGCAGCAGACATCCCGTCATCCTGTCCGCCCCCATCAGCCTCAGCATCGACCTGCGCGCACGTCGACGAGGCTCAGGGCGCTCCCGGGACTGCTTGGGGCGTGGGCCGAACGAAGACCGGGTGATGGCCCTGGCCATCTCCACCGCGGCCCGCCTCGGGGCCAAGGCTACGGCGCGTGATGTTCACGCCCGCGAGCGTGACACATCACGACCGCGCTGACCCGCCCGTCATCCTGCCGAGGGGACGACTTGCGCTGACCGCCTCGAACAGGACCTGTCCGCGCTGCGCTGGCCTTGCCCCGGCGTCCGTGTCGGCCTCCGCTCCGGATGCCAGCGCACCACCCAGCGGCGTCCTCGCCTATCCGCAGGAGTCCGGTCCGGATTTCCCCGGCTTCCTTTCCGGGCAGCCAGTAAAGGTTTTCGCTGGAGAAGAAATCCTCTCTCAGGAACGTCTTTTTCATTCCGGATAAATACCTGAGGTCCGGGACACGTGAACGGTTAAGGATGATGCGAGGGGGCTCCTGCCGGTAACAGGAGCCCCCTCTTTTCCCCGTACGGCCGGGCCGCCGCGCCCAGGAAGACAGGACGGTGCTGTCGGGGTGTCGCCAGGCAACGTTGTCAGCTCATCATTATGCGGTCCGGGATGCAAGATCAAATGGATGTTCCGGACGTCCGGAACACGTCCGGAACACCATAAGTGCAGGTCACAGTGGTTTCCTGTGAGTGCTTGGACTATGTGGCCGTGGCGGTTCCCGTCGGCTGGGACTTCGCCTCCGGGCTGCCCGGCGGCCGGACGGTCCCGTGGGAGGCGGGTCGGAGGCGAGTCGGGAATCAAAGCCAGAGCGGCCGGAAAATAAGAACACCGGTCAGCCGCTGACCGGGATTGTCCGGTTTGGAATTTCCCAGGACGGCCGCTTGATCCGACGGGAAGATAGCTGTGAAGCTTTCGGTGTTCGCTTCATTTGCTCCGCAGGACGGCCGGTAACCGCGGCGGAGCCTCATGTGCCGGCGATGTCATGCCGCGCCCAGGAAAGGCAGGGGAATTCTCCATGTCGCATCGTATGTATTGCACGGACAGGCAGCGAGGACAGACGGGGTCGGCGGCAGGGCGGGCGCTGTGCGCCGCGGACCTGACAGCAGGCCACCGGGTCGGCCTCTTCGTGCTGGTCGTGGTCGTCGTCACCGTCGGCACGGCAGGAGGCCAGTCGGCCGCGGGCATCCTCGGTGTCGTCCTGGCGGCCGGTGCCGCGGCGGCCCGGATCGCGTCCTGGCTGGAGGGCCAGCACACCTCCGTGTCCGAGCAGGGCTTGTGATGGCCCCCTCCCCCGGCGCGGCGCCGGATCCGCTGCGTATCGCAGACCAGCGTGAATTCCGTCAGGCGCTCCGGCAGCTGCTGACGCACAAGGACCTGACGTTCGAGGAGATCGACCGGAAGACCAACGCGTCGGGATCGAAAAGGCTGTCCAAAACGACCGTCCACTCCAAGCTGAAAAACGACCAGCTGCCCGAGTGGGAGTTCGTCGAGAATCTCGTCACCGCCTGCGACGAGCCAGCGGACAAGGTGGCCGACTGGCACACGGCCTGGACCGCCGTCAGGGACGGCAGCGCTCCGGTGAACCCGGACGCCCCGCCAAGCAGCACCCCCGTAAACAAACAGCTCAGGGCCCGCCGCGAGCCACTGCGTGCTCTCTCATCACGGCTGGGGAAGCACAAGCGGGGCCTGATCGCCTGCACGGCGGTCCTGGCGCTCGTCCTCGGCGGTGTGGCCGCCTGGGACTATCACCAGCGCGACCAGCACTGCGGCACGTCCAACCCGGACCTGGTGACCGGCTCCGACGGCGAGTGCACCGGCATCACCGACGGCAGCGACGGCTCGGACATCTTCGGCCGCGCCCTCGCCCCGGTGCTGACCGCCATCGGCGCGGAGAACAGCAACGTCACCAGGTCGGACAACTACGTGACGGTGGCGTTCCTGGCACCCATGACCGTGAAGGACACCTCCAAGGACCTGGCCATCGGCCAGTACGTGGCCGAGATCGAGGGCGCCTACACGGCCGTCGAGCAGCAGAACCGGCAGAACAGCTTCCCCAAGATCCGCCTGGTGCTGGCCAACATGGGCGACGGCGAGGCGCAGTGGAAGGACAGCGTGGACCGGCTCAAGGCGGCGAAGAGCACCAGCCGCCCGGTCGCCGTGGCCGGTATGGGACTGAGCCGGCAGGAGTCCGTGGACGCCGCCCGCTCGCTCAGCACGGCAGACATCCCCATGGTCGCCGACCTCATCACCGCGGACGGCTTCGACACCACCGGCACGGTCGACGGCAAGGGCCCCATCAACGGGCTCGTGCGCATCACCCTCACCGACTCAACCCAGCTGACCGTGCTCGGCAAGGAACTGCCGGGCACTCAGCGCTCCGCGGCCCTGGTGCGGACCTCGGTCACCCCCGATGGCACCACCGACTACTACACCGAGTCCATCTACCACGGCTTCCAGACCGTCGACGGCCTGCGCCAGCACCTCGACCCCGGCGCGGACTTCAGCTTCGACCCGCGCAGCGGACCGGCAGCGATCCTGCCCACCATCGGCCAGAACATCTGCAGCACCGGCACGTCCATCGACACCGTGTACTTCGCCGCCCGCGAGAAGTACCTGCCCGACTTCCTCACCGCACTCGGCCGCCGCAGCTGCCACCGCCAGCACATCACCGTCGTCACCGGCTCCGACGCCGCAGCCCTCGACCCGAAGACGCGGGCGCTGCACGACAAGGACGCACCCCTCACCGTCCTGTACGCGACCTTCCCCAGCTCCGCACAGCTCAGCAGCGCCTCGCGCCCCGACCACAGCCTCTACAACGCCTACACCCAGGCCTTCACCGCCACCCACCACGGCCGGCAGTTCCCGCCCGCCGACGCCACCCACGGCTATTGGGCCGTCCTCGCCTACGACGCCATCACCACCGCCGCCACCGCCATCCACAACGCCGCCTCCCCCACCGGCCCCACCCCCAACTCCTACGCCGTACGCGACCAGCTCTACGCCCTGCCCGACAAAGCCATCCCCGCCGCCACCGGCCGCTTCGGCATCGACACCACCGGAAACCGCACCACCACCCCCACCACCATCCACCGCATCAACACCCCCACCACCTGACAACCACCCACACCACACACCGCGGGGCCCGGACCAACCAGGTCCGGGCCCCGCACCACTGACGGCACCGACCGACAAAACAGCACCGTCAACCCGCCGACACCCTGGACGGCGCGGCCCGAACCAGCGCGCCAGCGGGGCCGACACCCTGCGGTCGCGGTGGCTGGAACACGGCACCCGGAACGGACCCTGCGATGACGCCCCCCTCCTCCCCCGGTCACCGAACCCGCCCCCCTCCGTGCGGTTCGTCGACACCCGTGCCTGAACCCTGCCGCAGTGACCGTGCCAAGGCGGTGTCGTTGAACACGGCACCGCGTCGTCCCACTCCCACGAGGACGCGACTGAGCCCCGGGCCCGGCCGCCCGGGGCTCGTGCTGCCCGGCCCTTCTCCGTCAGCCCGGCGCATGCCGCACCGCACAGGTATCCCTACCGGGATTCCGGGCAGGCTCCCGAGGCGGACCGTCCGCGCACAACCCAGAGGGCTGAGGGAGCAGCAATGACGGACACCGAACACACGACGGCAGCCGGCGGGCTGTCGGCCGTGACCGGCGAGCGCGACGGGATCCGCGTGATCAGCCTCGAAGGGGAGATCGACCACCACAGCGGTCCCGTTCTCCAACAGGCTCTCCAGGCGAGCGCGGACCGCGGGCCGCGCGTCGTCATCGACCTGAGGGGTGTGCGGTTCATGGATTCCAGCGGCATCAACCTCCTGCTCGCCGCCCACCACGACCTCACCGCAGCCGGCGGATGGCTGCGCCTGGCCGCTCCCAGCGCTGCCGTGCTGCGCCCCATCCGGCTCGTCGGCATCGATGCCGTCATCGAATGCCACCCCACCCTCCCCCACGCCCTCCACCCCTGAACCCGGCCCCGCCGCCGGGCTGAAGGAACAACTCCTCGGTCCGCGCGAGCATGGCTGACGGGTCACCGGATACCCGGCCCGGACGGGGTTCGAAAGCGCAGCCCCCACACAGGGGCCACGCGGCCCGACGTCACCCGGCCGCGCGGTCCCTGTGTTGCGGGCCGGCCAGCCCGGAAGGATGCTGAAAGCCCGTCCGGGCAGACGAAACCCATGACAGCCCCTTATGCGCCGCGCTGGGACGGCGAACCGATGAACCCTCCAACAGCCCCCACAGCATCCGGCCCCAGCACCAACCCGGCCACCACCACCGCCGCCGCCACTCCGGCCACCGCCACAGCCAAGGCGCTGCGCAACGAGGTGGAACGGCTGCGGGCGGAGAACGAGCAACTCTCCGAGGCCGTTGCCGCGCACGCAGTCGTCGACCAGGCCATCGGCGTACTGACCGTGCTGGGACCCATCGCGCCCGCCGACGGCTTCACCGTCCTGCGGGAGATCTCCCAGCACACCAACACCAAACTCCACCAGATCGCCGCGCTGCCCGCAGACCTGGCCTCAGAACTCCAGGCCGCCCTCGCCCGCCACCACCAGCCCGCCACACCCCCGTAGCGTTCCGCGGGCACGGCTGTGTGCCCCGCTCCGGGACTCAGCGGTGGATCTGCGCGCAGGGAGCGCCGTTGGTGTGGCGGAACTCAACGCACTGCCATGTGCCCGCCCAAAAGCGGCGGCCCAGTTCCATTCGACATGCGCACCGCGCCGTACGTGATGGGGGTGGCGTCCGTCCAGCGGGTCAGGGCCCGCGCCGCTCACCGCGGCCGACGGTGTGGAGAGGCGTGCGCGGGAGCGGCGGTCACGGCGCGGGGGGCATGGCTGCCGCCCTGGTCACATCACCTGCCGGCCCGCTGGGTCTCCGCCTGGATCGTCGGCCAGGACCACAGTGGTCCGGATGCGTTTGCCGACCGGCTCTCGGTACATTTCGAAGCTCCGGCACGTCGCCAT
>NZ_JBIWGK010000040.1:0-7085 GCF_044763565.1 Streptomyces sp. NPDC096013
CTGCTTCCATGCACCGGCCCTCACACGATCACCCGATCAGGAACCCTGTTCGACCAGCCCAGCCCCGTGATCGATAAGCGGATGACGTCTGAGTCTCGGATGCCCCCTGATCTGCTGGCGAAAGTTGTACTCACTCGGATGACAGGTGGTCGTTCCAGGCGCCGAGCACGACGCTGAGCAAGCGCCGCTGGGCCGCGATCCAGTCGACCGGCAGGTCGATCGGGACCCGCACGGTCGCCATCGAGACAAGATCGTCTTCAACTACCACCTCGGGGCAGTCGCGCTCGCCGGTGAGGTTGATGAAGACGGACGGTCCGCGCTGGACGTGCAGCCAGGCGATGTCCTCGCCGGCCTCAAGACGATCCAGGGCCTCGCTCCATGCATTTAGCCGTGACCGCCACAGCGAGAGGTCCAGGCGTCCGGCAACGAACGGTGTGTCAACGACGATCTCCGCGGCCAGCCCTCCAGACACGCCCAGAAGAGGTCCGAGCACCGTGATGCGGACACGGTTGCCCTCGTCGTCACAGAGCAGAGCAAGATCCAACTGCCCAGTTGTTGCCAAGTCGCCCCCCACGAAGATGAGGCGATCTTGGCGCACGTCGGATCAACTAGCCAGCCTTCTGGGTCTGCGTCGAATCATTCCGTTAGGAGTTCTAAGGACCCGCCGGAAAATAAAGTGTGGGTTTTCGAGCAGACGTCGCAGGTCAGCGTGCCCTCCACCTACATGTTGTTCTCCGGCGGGCCCTAAGGGTCCGTAAAGAATCAACACGGTGGTTTTGTCTCTGTCGTGAGGGCGATTCCGTGTGCGGTTGCGTAGACGTGGAGGCCGGCGAGGGTGGTCAGGTGTGTCGTTGCGGGGCCGGGGGTGTGGCCGTGCTGGTCCATGAGCTGTCTGATCTCGCCGGTGGCCTCGCGGATGGTGTCCTTGCTGACGGTGAACAGGCGGGCGAGCACGGTGGGCGACAGGCCAAGGCGCTGGTGCAGCACGGTGGCCAGGACGCGGTCGGCCAGGTCGAGTTTGGCTTTGCGGCCGCCGCCCGGGGCTCGGCGTCGGGTGTCTCCGTCGCGTCGGGTAGTGCGGTCCGGGGCGTGGAGCGCCTGCCAGGGCGAGGCCAGGGCTGTGGTCAGTTCGGTTAGTTGGGTGCTGGTCATACCGGTCAGGGCGGGGTGTGCCAGGGCCTCGCGGCCGAGGCAGGGGGTTGATTTGCCGGGGTTCGTCGGCTCGGTAGGCCGTGGGTGCACGGTGTAGTTCCATTCCCCGTGGAAGGCATGGCCGGTCAGTGGCACCGCGTTCAGTTCAGCGTCGCTGACCTTCACTCCCGTGGGATAGCTGCCGGGGTCGAGTTCGGCGTGGACGGTGAGCCCAGTGCGGTTGGTCGTCGCAGCGATGCTTTGCACGACGACCTCGTAGCTGGTCAGCGGTCTGCCACGCCAGTTCATCGTGATCGCGGAGAACAGCCGGTGCTCGATCCGATTCCATTTCGACGTGCCCGGCGGCATATGGCAGACCGTGACCGCCAAGCGCGTCTCGGCGGCGAAGCCGGCGAGTTCGGTCTTGAAGGCCCTCGTGCGGTAGCCGTTGGAGCCACCCGCGTCGGCGGTGATCAGCAGACGGGTGGCGTCAGGGTAGTCGAGACGTCCCTGCCCGTTCCACCAGCGGCGGATCGATTCGACCGCGAAGGTCGCGGTGTCGTGATCCGTACCGACGTTCACCCAGCCGGTGCCCGCCGCCAGGTCGTAGATGCCGTAGGGCAGGGCCTTGCCCAGCGCGTCACCGGGGAAGTCATGAACGTCGACCCGCACGGGTTCACCGGCCGGCCGCCATTGACGTCCCGCGTTCTTGAACTCCCCGACGACTTCTTTCTTTTTCGTGTCCACACTGACCACCGGCTCGCCGTTCGCCTGATGGTCTTTGGCCTGGTCGTTGATGTACCGGAACTGCGCGTCCCGGTCGGGGTGTTGTGCACCTTCAAGGGTCTTGGCGTTGGCCTGCAGACTGAAGCCGTTCTCCCGCAGCAGCCGCCCCACGGTCGGCGCTGAAGCGGCGTGGCCCTGCCGCGTCAGCGCCCCGGCAAGAGACCGCAGCGACTTGGTCGTCCACCGCAGCGGCGACATCGGATCGCCCCGCTCGTCCGGCTCCACCAGGGCCAGCAGAGCCGGAACGAGCAGCGGATCAAGTTCCTCTGCGCTCTTGCGACCGCCGCCGCCCCGGCGGACCCGGCCATCGGGCAAGGGATCCTCACCGCCCTCCAGCTCGAAGACTCCCTTGCGTACCGTCGTCTCGCTCACCCCCGCGGCACGGGCGACGGTCCTCACCCCACCGTGTCCCAGCAGCCGGGCCTCGGCGGCCAGCGCCAGCCGCTGCTGCCGCTCATTCAAGTGCGGGAACAACACCCCGAATCTCAGGGCGAGTTGGTCACGAACCTCGCTCGGTATGCGCATAACACACCAACGACAGAGGCACCGTGAAGCAACGTGTTGATTCTTTACGGACCCTAAGGGCGTGCAGATCTTTAACTCGTCGTTTTGACCTTGGTTGGGGTGGGGTTGGAAGCGAGGAACGTTGTGACGTCGGCTGGTGTGCGGAAGCGGGCGGTTGAGGTGTCGACGTGGTGGCCGTGTGTTTCCAGGAGTGGGCGGACTTCCTGTTTCGCTCGGCTGATGGTCATGGCGGTGACGCCGAAGAGTTGCCCGAGGAGGTCCATGGTGGCGAGTTTGCGCAGGTGGAGCACGGTGGCCAGGACCCGGTCGGCTGGGGTGAGCTTGGCTTTGGCGCCTGTGCCGGGGGCGACCATGCGCTCGTGACCGCGGCGCGTGCGGAGCACTTGCTCGCGTTGGACCTCCAGCGCGGGAGTCAGCGCGTCGATGAGGTTGCTGAACTGCTGGCGGGTCATGCCGGTCAATTCAGGATCCTGCAGCGCATGCTGCGTGAGTGTGGGCGCCCTGTTCGCTGCGGCCCGGCCTGACGGGTTGTTGGCCGCCGTCACGTCCAGCGGCTGCTGAGGGTGGAGGCCCAGGAAGGCGAGAAAGTGGCTGCCCTTGCGTTCATAGCGAACGGTGAGACGGCGGTAACCGAACAACCAGGCGATCGACCTCTCGATCTTCCAGCGGTGTCGGCCGAGCCGCTCGCCGGACTCAATGCCCGGGCGCGCGATGCGTGCGATGAATCCTCGGGAGCGTAGCCAGGCAAGATGCTCGGCGGAGTAGTACGCCTTGTCGGCGCGGACCTTGACCGGTCGCCGTCGTCGTGGCCCGCGCCGGGAGCGTACGGCGGGGACGCCCAGGAGCAGTGGCTTGAACGCCTGGCTGTCATGCACGTTCGCACCGGACACTGCGACGGCCAGCGGGACGCCCTGCGCTTCGGACAGCACATGCAGCTTGCTGCCCTTTTTGCCGCGATCGACCGGGTTCGGCCCGGTCAGCGCGCCCCCCTTTTCGCGCGGACGGACGCGGCGTCGATGATCGCTGAGGTCCAGTCCAGCGCACCTTTGGCACCGAGTTCGTCCAGGACCGCCCGGTGCAGCCGGCGCCATAGACCGGCCCTGGTCCACGCCGCGAACCGGCGATGCGCGGTGGCAGGCGAGGTGCCGAACGTCGGCGGTAGATACCGCCAGGCGCAACCGCTGGTCAGCACGTACACCACCGCCGTGAACACTTTCCGATCCGCCACCGGTACCGTCCCGCCACCCTGCTGTCTGGGCCGAAACGGTGGTATCAGTGGCGCGGCAATCTTCCACAGTCCATCGGGGACCAGGTCCCGCGCAAGATCCACAGCCATAGCGGACGATCATGCCCCACACGGGGCCTGTGGCCCGTCCTCGGGGCAGTGCGGGAATAGCAGTTGGCCGTCGAGCCCCACGGCTTCTAACCTGCACAAATGACCGAAGACGGCCGCGCGGTACGCGTGGGAGACACCGGACCGCGAGCAGTCCACCTGCTCTTCTCCGAGCTGGCAAGACCGTTCGAGGACGACCCCACACTCGACTTCGTCGTGAAAGCTCGCGGGCAATGGGTCAGTATCGAGACCCTGGTTCGGACGTGGCACGGCGACGGCCTCGACACCTTCCTCTCCTCACTGGCCGAGGATTTCCGGGGCTGGGAAGGCGCGCGCGTCTGGCGCTCTCTGGAACGCGACCTGACGATCTCGGCGGAACACTACTCGGGCGGTTACGTACACCTGACGTGGGGCATCCACGATCGGCCTCCGTCCGAGGAGTGGCGCTTCGAGACCACCACCGTGCATGCGGCTGGCGAGGAAATGCGAAACCTCGCGGCCGAGCTCCACACGTTTCTCGCGAGCACGGTCGAGTAGCTGGGGCAACACCACGTGAGACAACCTCTTAGACCGTGTCCTATGTGGTGATCGCTCGTTGGTTTGTGTATGGGGCGGGGTACGTGGAGTTGGATTGTTCCGGACGGGCTGTGGGAGATCGCCGAGCCGCTGATCCCACCGTCGAAGGTGCGGCAGCAGGGCGGGGGAACGCAGGACACGCCTGATGAGACGTTGTTCGCGGCGATTATCTACGTGCTGGTCAGCGGTTGTGCCTGGAGGGCTCTGCCGCCCTGTTTCGGGATATCGAAGTCGACCGCCCACCGCCGGTTCCTGATCTGGTCGAGAGCCGGCGTCTGGGGCCGCCTGCACGAGGCGGTGCTTCACCGGTTCGATGACGCTGGCCTCATCGACGTCTCGCGTGTGGTCCTCGACTCCGCTCACGTGAGGGCTAAAAAGGGGGCGAACTCACAGGTCCGAGCCCCGTGGACCGGGGCAAGCCGGGTTCCAAGATGCACGTCCTGTCGGACGCGAACGGGCTGCCCCTGGTCGTCGGCGTCTCGGCCGGCAACACCCACGACAGCGAAGGGCTTAAGCCCATGGTCGAGGGTCACCAAACGAGACAGGGTGCGGATCCTTTCGAGGGATAGCTGAGCTGGGAAGATGCTGATTGACGTGTGGGCGTTGTCGTCGTACTTCTACCGTGGCGAGGTGGAGGTGGGGCGCGATGGTGTCGTTGCCGGAAGAACTCCAGGCGCGGGAGACCGCGGCTCGACAGCGGGTGGAAGAACTCCAGGCCGAGGCTGCGGAGGTGGCTGTCCGGCTGGAGAGGGCCCGGGCTGATCTGTCACGGTTGGAGATCACGCGGGAGACCGTGATGGAGGTGCTGGCGGAGTTGTCGGTTGCGGACGTGGCGCCGGCGGTGGAGGCGCACGATGTTCCGGAACCCAGGGAAACGCCGGCTCCTCACGGTATCGGGGTAATGGCGGTGCCGCCGTGGCGGGAGGGCCTGGTCGCTGGGGTGCTGCCGGACGTGTACCGGGACATCGTGGAGATCGTCGCTGATGCGAGAGGTGCGTTGCAGGCCAAGCAGATCGTGCCGCGGATCGGGCTGGAGGCCACCACGGCGAAGATCGAGGGGACGCGGGGGAAGCTGAAGCGTCTGGTGGAGCGGGGCTGGCTGGACGAGGACACGCCGGGACGGTTCACCCTCGCCCGCCATGACGGGGACGCCGGCCACGTCAACTCCCGGTGACCAAGGGGCTCTTCTCCGTAGATTCGAAGGTGCCAACCGAACGAACCGCAAGAAGAGCCGAAGAAGAGCCCCAGATGGAACCCTATGACGCCTTACTCGAGCCTGATGGGTATGCCGCCTCCCGTGATGCCTTCGAACGCCTCGTCTCGACATTGGCCGGCGCCCCGGCGCGGAATATGGCCCATGACGAGCTGGAGGGCCTGCTCGAACAGCAAGGACGCGAACTGCTGCGGCAGTTGATGCAGGATCACCTCGACCTGCGGGCGAGGACGGAAGAAACGGCGGCCCGTATCAGCGCCGGACGGCCGGTGGTGTGCGGGCCGGAAGGACGGCCGCGGACCTGGCGGGAGAGCAACCATCCCCGCTGGCTGACCTGCGTGTTCGGGCCGGTGCGGGTGACCAGGATCGCCTATCGCGGCCGGGGCCTGTCCAACGTGCATCCGGCGGATGAAGCGTTGTCACTGCCTGCCGGCCGGCACTCGCGCGGCCTGGCCCGGCTCGCGGTCCTGGAAGCCGTGAGAGGCTCCTTCGACCAGGCCCAGGCCGCGATCGAGCGACGATGCGGAAGAGTGCTGGGCAAGCGCCGTCTTAAAGAGCTGGTGGTCGCCGCGGCCGTTGATATCGCCGCCTACTACACGGTGAAGATCCCCGCCCCGTGCACCCGCGAGATGCCGGTGGTCCTCCAGGTCGACGGCAAAGGCGTGGTGATGCGCCCCGAAGCCCTGCGCGAGGCCACCCGCCGGGCGGCGGCCAAGACCGCGGCGGCCGGACGGCGGGGGCGGCTGGCTCCGGGGGAGAAACCCAACCGCAAGCGCATGGCGACGGTGGCCTGCGTCTTCGACACCGCACCCGCCCCACGCCGGCCGCACGACATCGTGCATCCGCCCGGCGGCCGCAGCGAGAGCCGGCCGCCGAGGCCGGGTCCGAAAGCGGAGCGCAAATGGTGCACCGCCTCGGTGATCCGTCCTCCGGAGCAGGTCATCACTGACGCCTTCGACCAGGCCCAGGCCCGTGACCCGCAGCATCTGCGGGACTGGATCGTGCTCGTCGACGGCGCCCGCCACCAACTCGACCTGATCCAGGACGAAGCCGCCCGCCGCGACATCCGCCTGCACGTCCTGCTCGACTTCGTGCACGTTGCCGAGTACTGCTGGACGGCAGCACACGCCTTCCACTCGGCCGGCAGCCGGGAGGCCGAGACCTGGGCCGCGGACAAACTCACCGCGATCCTCGCCGGACACGCCGACCGCGCCGCCGCCGAGATGACCGCCCAGGCCGCAGCCGAACGGCTTCCCGCCACCCGTCGCGAGGCCGTCACCACCTGCCACCGCTACCTCACCGGCCACCTTGACCAGCTTCACTACGACACTGCGCTCGCGGCCGGCTGGCCGATCGCCACCGGCGCCGTCGAAGGCGCCTGCCGCCACCTGATCGCCGACCGCCTCGACATCACCGGCGCCCGATGGTGTCGGCGTACACGTGAACGTACACAGCCGCGTACGGATGAACGTGCTCAGTTCTTGATGCGGTGAGGCCGGCGCGTCGGCATTCTGCTTCTGT
>NZ_JBIWGK010000041.1:0-5023 GCF_044763565.1 Streptomyces sp. NPDC096013
ACGGTGGCGGCTGCCATGAGGATGGTGTGGCGGGTGCGGATGGCGCGGTCTTGTTTGGGTTGGGGCATGGGGTGGCTTCTTTCGTGGCGGGGTTCCGTGGTGCGGGTAAAAATACCGTCCAGTTCGTATAGTCTACGGGGTTGGGTGGGGGGCCGGGAGGGTGTGCGGTGGCCGGTTGCTGGGCTGTGGGCGGGTGTCCGGGGTGTGAGGGGGCGGGGGGCGGGGCCGGGTTTCCATGACGGCGTTTAGTTGGTCCCTATTTGGGGCGATTTGTGCGTGTATGTATGTGGTTGGTTAGTGTGGGGCTGGTTCCTTGGGGCGGGGGGCGGCGGGGTCCGTCGGGGGTGTTCCTGTGCGTGTGGTCGGGGGCCGGGGCTCGGTGGGTGGGGTCGGGGCTCGGGGTGTGGATAGGTGAGGGTCGGGTCACGGTTGGGCTCACGGGTGATGAGGGGCTGGTGCTGTCGCTCTGGCTGGAGAGGTTCCGGATGAGGGATCTGGGCTGTGTTGTGGATGGATCCGGCGGTGTGGCTGCTGGTCCGTCGGGTTGCCGGAACGCTCGGCAGGGTGCTTCCCGGGCTGTTCGCGGCCGGCTGTGACCGGCGGGTTGGGGCTGTTCGTCGGAGGGTGCTGCCGGAGGACTGACCGGGTGGTGTGGATTGCTTCCCTGGCCGCGGCGGATACCGTCGTGCCGTCTGGCCGCGGCCAGGGCGGGCGGCGGGCAGTGGGTGGTGGGCTGGGTTGCGGGGTGTGGGCCCGGATCTGTTTCACCGGGTGGCCCGGCCGGTTTCCCGGTGTTGTCAGTTCGTCCTGGTTGAGCCAGGGGCGTTCGGGGTTGCGGGTGGTGATCTGAAAGCGGGTGAGGCCGCAGGGCCGGTCGTATGCTGGGGTGTCGGGGGTGGTGGATCCTTCGCGGCAGGGGACCTCGGTCGTGGGTGTGGTGAGGCCGCCCGCGTAGTGGGCCTCGCGTTGGTTGGTCCGCCAGGTGGTGTCGGTGGGTTTCTGGCACGGGGGGCAGCCGGTTTTTTCCGGGTTGCTCCCGCAGTCGATGGCGGTGACCACGTCGTGCCAGGTCACGCCGGTCTCCGCGTCCACGCTGTCGGCGGCCGCGGGGCCGGGTCTGCGAGGCGGGTGGTGGCACGGTCGGCCGCGGCGCGGTCCGGCTGCCATCGCGGATCACTCGGAATGATCGCAGGGATGTCGTCGCTCATGGCTTCCCCGTCTCGCCGGGCTGCTGTCATGCAGGGACGCGATGCTGTCGATGACCGCAGCCGTGGCCGGCACGCGGCCATCGGTGCCTGCATGCGCTGGCGTACTGCCCGGGCCGAGCCGGAAACCGAGTTCGCCCTCGGTTCGCAGTCCGTATCTGGAGCGGTTGCCTGACCGGGGCTGTTTCACAGACCGTTTAGTCGGCGGGGGCGTGAAGGATGGTGTCGACGGCGATGGTCAGCAGGATCCGGGTCTGTCCCGGGCCGCCGTAGGAGGTGTAGGGCCGGCCGGTGTATTTCTGGGAGAGGCGTTCGACGTGTTCGAGGGCGCCGTCGGTGGTGGCGGCGGTGACGTGCCCTTTTACTCCGAAGTAGCGGGTTGTGTCGTCGGGGTCGGCAATGCTCAGGGCGACGCGCGGGTCGCGTTGTACGTTCTTCGCCTTTTGGTAGCCCTCGACGGTGTTGATGAGGATGTTGTCGCTGTCGGTGTCCACCCAGGTCTGGGTGAGCTGGGGTGAGCCGTCGGGCATCGTGGTGGCCATGAAGCAGGGACTGGGCCGTCGCAGCAGTTCGAGGAGTCCGGCCGGCAGTGCCGTCATGGGATCGTGCCTTTCTGCAAGGAGGTCGGTCGGGGGGTGGGCGTCTGGGTTCAGCGCACGGTGCGGAATGTGGCCCGGACGTCGTCGGTGAAGCGTTGCGGCTGCTCCAGGGCTGCGAAGTGGCCTCCTGCGGCGGGCTCGCTGAAGTGGATCACGTTGCTGTAGCGGCGCTCGATCCAGCGCCTGGACTTTCGCACGTGTTCCCTGGGGAACATGCTGAAGCCGCTGGGCACGGTGATGGGTTCGGTGGGGGGCGGCGCGGAGGGGCGGGGTGCTCGGGCCATTTCCCAGTACGTTCGGGCGGAGGATGCTCCGGTGTTGGGGAGCCAGTACAGCATGATGGTGTCGAGCAGTTCGTCCAGGGTGAATGACGCTTCCGCGTCTCCTGGTGTGCCGCAGGTGTCCTGGTACATCGCGTAGATCCAGGCGGCCAGGCCGATGGGGGAGTCCGCGAGGGAGTAGCCGACGGTCTGCGGGCGGGTCGCCTGTTGTTTGGCGTAGCCCGAAAGGTTCTCCCAGAACCAGCCGGCACTGTCGAGCATGGCCTGTTCCTGCGCGGTGGCGTCCTTGATCTCCTCGGGTGTGGGCGGGAACATGGCGAAGTTGAGGTGCAGTCCGACGCATCCGTCCGGGGCCGCGCGACCGATCTCGTCGGTCACCGCGCAGCCGAGGTCGCCGCCCTGCGCACCCCACCGCTGGTACCCGAGCCGGTTCATCAGGGTGATCCAGGCTTCGGCGATCCGGGGAAATCCCCAGCCGGGTGCGGTTGGCCGGTCGGAGAATCCGAATCCCGGCAGCGAAGGCACCACCAGGTGGAAAGCGTCGCGCGGATCGCCGCCGTGGGCTGCGGGGTCGGTCAGCGGGCCGATGACCTTGTGGAAGTCGAGAACCGAGCTGGGCCATCCGTGGGTCATGATCAAGGGAAGGGCGTCCGGTTCCGGCGAGCGCACGTGGAGGAAGTGGATTCCCAGGCCGTCGAAGGTGGTGCGGGACTGACCGAAGCCGTTGAGGTTTTTCTCGCACCGCCGCCAGTCGTAGGTGTGGAGCCAGTAGTCGTGCAGGGCGCGAACCTTGGCCAACTGGGGGCCCTGGCTCGTGTCGGACACGGTTTCAGCGTCGGGCCACCGTGTGCGGGAGAG
The DNA here is from genome assembly GCF_044763565.1 of Streptomyces sp. NPDC096013. Taxonomy (NCBI): domain Bacteria; kingdom Bacillati; phylum Actinomycetota; class Actinomycetes; order Kitasatosporales; family Streptomycetaceae; genus Streptomyces; species Streptomyces sp. NPDC096013. Next base: position 2,944 of record NZ_JBIWGK010000041.1, read on the forward strand.
GCGTTCGCCCAGGTCGGTCAGCTGTTCGTCGGGAATGGACAGCGTGAAGGGCTCGATCAGTTCCGGCATGGTGCATGCTCCATATGGTCCGTACACGGTCCGTGCAGGTTGCAGGGTGGTACGTGCCGGCGTGGTGCCCGGCGGTCAGGGGGTGCCGGGCTGGCGAGTCCGCTCGTCGGCGACGATCTCGGGCACCGCGGCCAGGACTTTTTGGAGCCAGGCGACTTCGGCGCGCAGCCGGTGCGCGCTGTGACTGACGGCGAGGGACTCGCTCACCGTCAGGTAGCCGCTGTCGATGGCGTGCGCGTTCAGCGCCTCGGTGGTGGAGAGCATGGAGGAGAGCTCGTCCAGGCGGGAGGTGATGACGGCGTGAAGATCATCCAGTTTCTCGGGGTCCAGGCGGGTGAGGGCCAGGTCGAAGGGGTCCGGTTTCATCCATACGTGGGTGAGTCCCTGGGACTGCAGTTCCCGCAGCCGCCGCCGCCCTTCGTCGGTGATGCCGTAGACCTGACGCTCGGGCAGATTGCCTTCCCGCTCGACCCGTATCTCGGCGAGTAGCCCTTCGGACAGCAGCCGTTTGATCGCCTGATACAGGCTGCCTACCGACACATCCGTCCACAGGTGCAGATGTTCCTGCTCTGCCTGGAGACGGACCTTGTGCCCGTGCATCTCGCCGTTCCTCGCGAACGTGTCGAGGATGAACAATCTGATGGACGACATGCGAGTACTCTTGCATGAGTACTACTGCATGGCAAACTCGGGCAGTGGCATCGGACTTGGAGATCCCTCCGCCCTGAGACGCTTCGGTCAGCGGGTTCGCGCCACCCGTCGGGGGGTGTCCGGGAGCTGTGCGTGCGTCTGGAATCAGTGGCGTGGGTGGGTGGTGCCGGGTTGGATGCTGCGTGTAGCGCGGAGCTTTGGTGCTGGGTGGGCGGCGAGACTGAAATGGCCGGCGCGTCAGGCAGTGGGGTTGCCGGTGGGTGAGAAGGGGTTTCGCTCTGCCGGGCTGGTGCGCGGGGCGGTGGTCGGCGGGGTGCCGGTGCCGTCCTTGACGCGTGCCCCCGAACATGCGTCAAGGACGGGCAGGGACGGTTCGGGTCCGTCCCCCGGGTGGGAAGGAGTCGGCGCGCAGTCCTCGCGGGAGTGTGGACTGTTCCTCCCCCTCCTCGCCCAGGGTCTTGCCGAATGGTCCGTTCCGGCAGAGGCCGTTCGGCTGGGTGCGGGGGCCGGTGGGCCCTGTCGTTGCGGCTGTTTTGCCTGGGGCGCTCAGGCGAGGACGTCGGTAAGGCGGCCTGGGCGGCTTTCTCGGCGGCGGGGGGTTGCAGGCAGAGGTTGTTGACTGCGTGAGGGGAAGCCGCGGGATGTGGTGGGGATGAGGGGGCGGCGTCATCGGTGAGCAGCTGGTCGCTGCGGCCGGGGAGGTCGAGCTGGTGCTTGTGGTAGCCGGCGGCATGGCAGGTCAGGTGGAGTTTTCCAGCCTTGCTGGGGGCCTTTTTTTGGGTGCTGTGAGCGGCGTAGGAGTGTCGTGGCCGGCAGTTCCTCCCCGCTCTGCTGCTGCGCCTGGCCCGGCCGAGCCATGAGCTTCTAGGGTTGTGTCATGGATGCGTACGGTTCCGGGCACGAGGACACCGCAGAGCGTGAGGCGTCTGCGTCTTCCCGTTGGGGCCCGGCCTTGGGCCAGTTGCCGACGAGCCTGACCGAGCTGGCCGGCCCTGCCGGTGGCTTTGTGGATCTGCCTCTGCGTCTTGCCTGGTCCGGGCTGCGCACCTTCGATCTGGGCGATGACAGGCTGCTCCTTGGCATGTATCGCATCGTTTTGACCACGGGCCTGCGTGAGGACTGCCTCCAGTTCCTGGACGGCGGTCTTCTGGTCTCGCACTGGCCGCGGCTGCGGAAAATGGTCGGCCGCGGCGTCCGTACGGCGTGGGAGGACGCCTTCCCGGCGTTGCGTCCGCGCACCGGGCAGGCTGCCGCGTGAACCACCAGGGGCTGCCGGATCTCCCTGCGCACCACCGTCGGCTCCTTATCGGCATCTTCGACCTGGGCCGCCCCTACGGGCTCGCCCTCATGGGCGGCTGCG
>NZ_JBIWGK010000042.1:0-2364 GCF_044763565.1 Streptomyces sp. NPDC096013
TGTCCGCGTACTCGTTGAAGTGCTCAGCCAAGTACAGATAAACGTGCTCAGCTCTCAGGCCACTTCGGTCTCGCGCTCGATGGCGGCGAGGCGGTTCTTCAGCCGGTAGCTGGGGCCGTTGATCGCGATGACGTCGCAGTGGTGCAGGAGGCGGTCGAGGATCGCGGTGGCGAGGACTTCGTCGCCGAAGACCTGTCCCCATTCGCTGAAGGTCTTGTTCGAGGTCAGGATGATCGAGCCCTTCTCGTAGCGCTTGGAGATCACCTGGAAGACCAGGTTCGCCTCCGCGCGTTCGAGGGGCTGGTAGCCGACCTCGTCGACGACGAGGACGCTGGGCCGCAGGTAGGAACGGAGCTTGCTGGTCAGCCGGCCCGCGGCTTCGGCGGTCTTCAGCTGGCGGACCATGTCGTCGAGGGTCGTGAAGTAGATCGAGAAGCCGGCCCGGCAGGCCGCGACGGCCAGGGCGACGGCGAGGTGTGTTTTGCCTACTCCGGGCGGGCCCAGAAGGGCTGCGTTGGCCTTCGCCTCGACGAACGAGAGGGTGGCCAGGTCCTTGACCTTGCGCGGGTCGAGTTCGGGCTGGAAGGAGAAGTCGTAGTCGTCCAGGGTCTTGTGGTGCGGCAGCTTCGACAGCCGCAGGCCCTGCCGGAAACGCCGGTCATCGCGGACCGCAAGCTCTTCGGCCAGGAGCAGGTCAAGGAAGTCGAGGTAGCCGAGCTTGCCCTCCTCGGCCCGCTCGGCGTACTGGTTCAGGCTCTCGGCCAGGTGAGGCAGGCCGAGCTTGGCGGCCGTGCTGCGGATGCGGGCGGTGACCAGCTGGCTCAACGGGCTTCCCTCGTCGTCGAATTGGGGGTGAAGGGGCGGGTGCCGGTCAGCTCGTCATAGACCGACAACGGGCGCCGGCTGACCTCGATGCGGCTGGCGGCGGACCGGTTCAGCAAGGCCATAAGCGGTCCGGCCTCCTCGCCCGGGACGTCCCGGTGGCGGGGCTGAGGCATCACGTCGCCGGTGGTGACGCGCCGGTTGTCGCCCTTGGGCAGCCCGTCCCAGTGCCTGTCGTCGACGACGCGGGCGCCGCGGCCAACAGCCCGCGGGTGGACGGCCAGGAGCGTCTCGCCATGGGCATCGACGATGGTGGAGTGCAGGCTGATCTGCGACTTTGTGGCCCGGATCTCGACCAGCTGACGGGCACGGACCCTGCGGGCCGGCACCGAGTAGAGGTTCGCATCGAAGGCGACCAGGCAATCCTTGCCGACGTGCCGCAGATGCCGCTGGGCGACCACATACGGTGTCTGCGGCAGCGGCCGCAAGGCCATGTGGTCACGGACGGCGCGATGCCCGATGACCTCGCCGTGGGTGCCGTGGACCTTCGCCCGCCGCATCGGCACCCAGGCGGTGAACGCGGCGTCCATCTCCTCGACGGAGGAGAACCCCCGGCCCGCCAGAACATGATCGCGGACGATCAGGACTTGGCGCTCGACCCGTCCTTTCCCGGTCGGGCGGTAGGCGGCCAGGACGTCGATGTCGAAGTCGTAGTGCCCGGCGAAGGCCACCGCTTCAGGATGCAGTGGAACCGCCTCACCAGGAGCGACGTGACGACGGACAACCGTCTTGGTGCGGTCGTAGACGACCGTCATCGGCACGCCGCCGAAGTGCGCGAACGCACGGCGATGGCAGTCGAAGAACGTCGCCAGGTCCTGACTGGTGGTGAAGCAGCAGAACGGATCGCGCGAGTAGGACAAGGTCATGTGGAACGAATAGACCTTCGGGATCCCGACATGGGCGAGGATCTTGCCCTCGTCGCCCCAGTCGACCTGCGCCTGAGCACCGGGGACGACCTCGAACCGGCGGTGCAGACCGGCGAGTTCACCGGGGCTGATGCCCAGCTCGTCCGCGATCCGGGGCCGGGCTTCCTGCAGGTAGATCTTCACGCGCTGGTAGTTGCCGGTGAAGCCGTACTCCTTGGCCAGGCGCTCGTGGACCACCGCCCCTTTGATGAGGATCTCGGCCCGCAGCATCGCGTCGATCAGCGGCGCGACCTCGTCCACCACCCGAGCCTTCGGCTTCCCGTTCGGCGCCCGCTTCGGCGGCGCGACCGGCGTCTGCCCCGACAGGTACTTGCTGACCGTGCGACGGTTCAGCCCGGTCACCTTGGCGATCTCCGACAGGCTCATCGCCCCGGACTCATAAAGACCGCGGAAACGCCTCAACTCCAGCCAGCGATGCGGATCCAGAACCACCGTCAGCCGCCCCTCTGCCACCCCGAAGACACAGAAGCAGAATGCCGACGCGCCGGCCTCACCGCATCAAGAACTGAGCACGTTCATCCGTACGCGGCTGTGTACGTTCACGTGTACGCCGACA
>NZ_JBIWGK010000043.1:0-1644 GCF_044763565.1 Streptomyces sp. NPDC096013
AGACGTCATCCGCTTTCCGAACGTGATCGTTTGGTTCGAGTGGGTGGGCATGAACTCTCGTTCGTAGCGGGAGAGATGGGCGTGGTTGGTCCGTTCGTCTGGCTCGTGGAGGTTGCTGGTGGCGTCGGTGCTCGGTCTGCTGGAGGCCAGGGAGAAGACGGTCCGGGAGGAGATCGCGCGGTTGCGGGAGGAGGCCGAGCGGGTGCAGGCCGCGCTCGGTGAGGCCGAACGCGCGCTTCAGCGTCTGGTGGATGCCCGGGTGACAGTGACCGAGGTGCTGGCCGGGCCGCCTTCGGCGGTCGCGGAGCCCGCGGGAGGCGCGGTGGCGGGCTCGACGGTGCCCCGGCGGGAGAAGGGGATGCCGTCGACAGCCCTCGCGCCGGACTACCAGCGGATCCTGTCGGTGCTGGAGTCTGAAGCGGGCCGGGAGGGCCTGCGCTGCCAGCAACTGGCCGTCGCTCTCGGGCTGGAAGCCGTCCCGGCGAAGGTCGAGGGACTGCGGTCGAAGGCGAAACGCCTGGTGGAGCGAGGGTGGGCCCTGCAGGTGCGGCCGGGAGTGTTCACCGCTCTCGCGACGCCGGTCCTCTGAAGCCGGCCGGGCGGCGTCCGGCCAGGCGACCGCTCATGAGCATGGTCATCGACCACAGCACCATGGCTTCGTGCATGGCCGGCAACGTCTCGTAGTCGCGCACCAGGCGACGCGAGCGCATCAGCCAGCTGAGCGTCCTTTCCACCACCCACCTGCGCGGCAGCACCACGAACCCCGCTGTGTCATCGGTGCGTTTGACGATCTGAAGGATGAGCCGGGGCTTCTCGCGGGCCCAGTCGACGAGCCGGCCGGCATAGCCTCCGTCCGCCCACACCAGGCGGATGGAGAAGTACTGCCCTCGCAGCCGCTGAAGCAGCGGCACGGCGGCGTCGCGGTCCTGCACGCTCGCCGCACTCACCGCGACGGCCAGGACCAGGCCGAGGCAGTCCACCACCAGGTGCCGCTTGCGGCCGCCCACCTTCTTCCCGCCGTCCCAGCCGGACGTCGCGCGCGGGATGTTCACCGCGGCCCGCACCGACTGGGAGTCCACGATCGCGGCCGTGGGGTCCGGGGAGCGGCCCTCCTTCTCCCGGAGGCGGTCGCGCAGGCGGTCGTGGAGTTCAACGAGCAGCCCTGTGATCTGCCAGCGGCGGGCGAAGGCATGCACACGCCGATACGGCGGGAAGTCCGCGGGCAGGTTGGCCCACTTCACGCCGTTGTCCACGACATAGCGCACGGCGTCGAGCATGACGCGGTGGCAATAGCCTTCCGGGCGCCCACCGCGTCCCTCCAGCCAGGCCGGAACCGGCAGCAACGGCCGCACCACCCGCCATTCCGCCTCCGTCATGTCGGAGCCGTACCTCGAAGTGCGCTCCGGCCCGTCCGCCGCGTTGCCGAACCTGTGCGCGAAGCAGTCACACGACGGTGGCAGCGAGTTGGACTCCACACGCGCGGACGCGAAAGACTGCGGCAACAGGGCCTCCTGGTACTCGGATGGGATCGCACCCCCGAACTACCAAGAGGCCCTGCTTCCATGCACCGGCCCTCACACGATCACCCGATCAGGAACCCTGTTCGACCAGCCCAGCCCCGTGATCGATAAGCGGATGACGTCT
>NZ_JBIWGK010000044.1:0-1576 GCF_044763565.1 Streptomyces sp. NPDC096013
CTAGTACTCCAGCAGCACTTTGACGTTTTCCCTGCTCAGGGGCGGTTTCGGTGAGTGTAGTGGGCTGATGGTCGGTCCGTGTTCTCTTTCCCGGACCGCCCCTCGATCGTGTGCAGCCGCCGCTGATAGTGGCAGCGGCGCGCGACGGCTTGGTGTCGTCTGCGCCAGTGTGACCATCTCAGCGCGCGTGCGCTGATGAGGTGTGGGTGAACGGCGACGGGTGAGTGGCCAGTTGCCAGGAGCCGCCGAACTTCTGCCACGGTGAGGGGCGTGAGGCAGGAACCGTTTCTGCTGCCCCCTTTGCCGCGGCATCGGCGGCCATGACGGCCAGGAAGGCATGCGCCAGCATGGCTAGGGTGATGTGCCGCATCCAGCCGGTGTAGCGGCGGACTTCGTACTGGTCGAGGCCGCATTCGTTCTTCGCGGCCTGGAAGGCTTCCTCGATGGCCCAGCGCATCCCGGCGACGCGGACGAGGTGCTCGATGGTGGTGTCGAGCGGTGCGTAGGCGAGGTAGTAGGCGATCTCCTCGGGCTTGCTGACGCTGCGGCGGGCCAGTGCCCACCGCTGGTGGGTGGGCATCTCGCCGTCGAAGTCCTCGATGGAAGTGATCTGCAGGGCGGCCCAGTGGTAGATGCGCGGGCCCTTTGCGCCGTCGCCGCACGAACGTCGCTCCCAGGCTTCGTTGGGTGCCTGGGCGAAGAGGTGATCGATGCGTCCGAAGTGCGGCACCTGCTGGGACTTGGGGACCGCGAGCACGTATCCCAGGCCGGTCTCCTCCAGCATGCGGCGCAGCCGCCACTCCTGGCCGTAGGCGGCGTCTGCGGTCACCCAGGCGATGGGCAGCGGTGAGGCGATCGCCCGCAGCACCATGGCCTTGGCCAGGTCGGGTTTGGTGGCGAAGGCCCGCTCGTCAGGGATATGGGCGGCGCGGCAGCGGTCGCGGTCGTCGGTCCAGGACTTGGGTAGATACAACTCCCGGTCCACCAGGGTGCGTCCGCGGGTGGTGGCGTAGGCGGCGAACACGCCGATCTGGCAGTTTTCGGTGCGGCCAGCGGTGCCGGAGTACTGGCGTTGCACGCCGGCCGAGGTGGTGCCCTTCTTGAGGAAGCCGGTGTCGTCGAGGATGAGGATTCCGTCGGGTTCGCCGAGCCGTTCGGCTACGTAGTACTGGAGGTCGTCGCGGAGCTCGTCGGCGTCCCAGCGGGCGCCGTTGAGGAGCCGCTGGAGGCGGTCGGGTGTGCGGTGTCCTGCGTATTCGGCCAGCTGCCAGCCGTTCTTGCGGCCAACCGGACCCAGCAGCCCACGGATGTAATCACGCATCCTGCGACGCGGCTCAACCCGCTTGAAGCGGTGGCCGGTACGCAGGAACAGTTCCTCGAGTTCGTCGTTCCAGATCTCAACTGCACGCTCGTCGATCACGCCGGGAGGCTGCCCGGACCGCTGCCACTATCAGCGGCGGCTGCACACGATCGAGGGGCGGTGCGGGAAAGAGAACACGGACCGACCATCAGCCCACTACACTCACCGAAACCTCCCCTGAGCAGGGAAAACGTCAAAGTGCTGCTGGAGTACTAG
>NZ_JBIWGK010000046.1:0-1457 GCF_044763565.1 Streptomyces sp. NPDC096013
GGCGGGCTCTACTGATCCCCGCAACGCCCTTGAGTTCAGGGAGTTGCGGGGATCGTGGATTTCGAGGTGCTGAAGGCGAGGTTCTTCGAGGCACTGGATCGGGAGGACGGCAGCATCACCGCTGCCGCTCGCGCGGTCGGAGTGAACCGCAATACGGCGTACGGATGGGCCCGCCAGGCCGGTGTCCGCGGTCGCGGCAAGCCCCGACCGCCCAGGCATCCCGGCCGGGCGGAGTACGAGCGGCTGCGTGCAGCCGGAGTCCGACGCCGAGATGCCGCCGCGCAGGCCGGCGTCCACGAACGCACTGCCGAGGACTGGGACCAGGGCATCCGGCAGATCGGCCATTCGCGACTGCGCGCTGACGGTCGTCTGATCGTCTATAAGACCGGTGTGACCACCATCCAGCCGTCCCTCGCGGCGGTCGACGCACGGCTGCACTCCCGGTTCCTGAACGTGACCGAGCGGGAGACGATCGCTGACATGCACCGGGCCAGCCATTCGCTGCGGGCGATCGGACGGGCTCTGGGGCGACCGGCGTCCACGATCAAGCGGGAGATCGACGCCCGGGCAGTCGACGGCGTCTATCGGCCGCACCGAGCCCAGCGGGCCTGGGCCGAGAGCCGTGCACGTCCCAAGGTCTCCAAGCTCGCCCAGGACGGTCCGCTGCGTCGATACGTTGAGGACAAGCTGCGCGAACGCTGGTCCCCGGAGCAGATCAGTCACGCCGCGGTCATCGAGTTCCCCGACGACGAGAGCATGCGGGTGAGTCCGGAGACGATCTACCAGGCCATCTACGTCCAGGCCCGAGGCAGCCTGCGCCGCGAGATCGCGGTCGCACTGCGCAGCGGGCGCACCCGCCGCAAGCCTCGCCGCAGCCCGGAGCAGCGCACCCGCCGATTCGTCGACGAGATGGTGATGATCTCCGAGCGTCCTGCCGAAGTGGAGGACCGGGCGGTTCCCGGCCACTGGGAAGGCGACCTGATCGTCGGCCCCCGAAGCGACAGCGCGATCGTGACCCTGGTCGAGCGCTCCACCCGCTACGTCATGCTCGGGCATCTGCCCGGCGGGCACACCGCCGAGGAGGTCCGCGACGTGCTGGTGCCACTGATCCAGACCCTGCCCGGGCATCTACGCGGCTCGCTGACCTGGGACCAGGGCTGCGAGATGGCCGCGCACAAGCAGTTCACCGTGGCCACGGGAGTGCCGGTCTACTTCTGTGACCCGCACTCGCCCTGGCAGCGCGGGTCGAACGAGAACACCAACGGCCTGCTGCGGCAGTACTTCCCCAAGAGCACCGACCTGTCCGCGCACAGTGCCGAAGACCTCGAACACGTCGCCCAGCAGCTCAACGGCCGACCACGCAAAACACTCGGCTGGAAAACCCCAGCCGAGCGCCTGCGTGATCTACTGACAGCCGCGTAAGCCATCAGGTGTTGCGAGGACCCCAAGAATCCGCC
>NZ_JBIWGK010000047.1:0-1429 GCF_044763565.1 Streptomyces sp. NPDC096013
AGGAATCTCAATGATCGTGTCAAGCTGCTTGCGTGACGGGCGGGGCGGAGGTGAACAGCCTTTTGTCACGCAGCATCGCCCACAGGACGTCGACTCGGCGCCGGGCGAGCGAGAGCAGGGCTTGGGTGTGCAGGAGTCCCTCGGCGCGCTTCTTCAGGTAGTAGTCGCGCGAGGGGCCGGGCCGCATCATCGCGGTCTGTGCGGCCAGGTAGAAGATGTGCCGCAGGCGGCGGTTGTACCGCTTGGGCCGGTGGTAGTTGCCGGTGCGACGGCCGGAGTCGCGGGCGACCGGGGCCAGGCCGGCATGCGAGGCAAGGCGGCCGGCGTCGCGGTAGCCGGACAGGTCGCCGACGATGGCGACGAACTCGGCGCCGAGGATGGGACCCATGCCGGGCATGGACTCGATGATCTCGGCGCGCTCGTCGGTGCGGAACGTCTCGCGGATCTCTCGGTCGTTGTCTTTGATCCGCTCGTCAAGGGCCAAGAGCTGGTGGGCGAGGGCGCAGACCAGCTTGGCGGCACGCTTCTCGCCAGGCAGGGCGATGTGCTGGCACTGGGCTGCTTCGATGGCCTTGGCCGCGACACCGCAGGCGTCACGGACTTTGCGGCGTTCCAGCCAGGTCGTCAGCCGCTTGACACCGATTCGCCGCAGGGCGGCGGGCCTCTGGTATTCGGTGAGCATGATGACGGGGCCCTTGGCCGCGGAGTAGTCGAAGGCACGCTCCAGGGCGGGACAGATGCCCACGAGCAGGTCGCGGAGCCGGTTGATCAGCCGGACGCGGTCCGCGATGAGGTCGGCTCGGTAGTTGGTCAGCACCTGGAGCGTGGTGACCTGTTCCGGCGGCGTGTCCAGCGGGGCGAAGTCCCGGCGCATGCGGGCCTGGTCGGCGATGACGCGGGCGTCCTTGGCGTCGGTCTTGCCTTCGCCTCGGTAGGCGCCGGACATGCGGTTGACCGTTCGACCAGGCACGTAGACCACCTGTTGGCCGTGTGTGGCCAGCAGCGCCAGCAGCAGGGTGGAGGCCCGGCCGGATATGTCCACCGCCCACCGCACCTCGTCAGCCCGCTCGCGGGCCGTGTCGATGAGCGCGAGGATCTGGGTCTCGTCGTTGATCACCTTCGTCGAGAAGAGCGTCTCGCCCGCGGCGTCGACCGCGACGGCCCAGTGATGCCCCTTGCCGGCGTCGATGCCGACCCATATGCGCTTGTGAGACGTGCTCAAGCCCGTTACTCCGTATCCCTCGTGATCCACACGCCGTGGTCCGAAGAACACCCCGCCGACAGGTCCCTAACCAGCGATGACCGCAGTTCTCAATCAGTGGTCGGAGCGTCCCGGAGGACCAGGCGGCCATTCCTCCGGAGCCATCAACGGCAACGCCCGATCAGCCACACCCGGTCCTCCCGGACCGCCAACATTCTTAGGGACGCC
>NZ_JBIWGK010000048.1:0-1417 GCF_044763565.1 Streptomyces sp. NPDC096013
AGTCTGAGACCTGATGCCGAGCCGATTGTGGTGAAGTGGATGATCCTATGCTGTCGAGAAAAGCCTCTAGCGAGTTTCATGGCGGCCCGTACCCTAAACCGACTCAGGTGGTCAGGTAGAGAATACCGAGGCGTTCGGGTGAACTATGGTTAAGGAACTCGGCAAAATGCCCCCGTAACTTCGGGAGAAGGGGGGCCATCACTGGTGATCCGATTTACTCGGTGAGCTGGGGGTGGCCGCAGAGACCAGCGAGAAGCGACTGTTTACTAAAAACACAGGTCCGTGCGAAGCCGTAAGGCGATGTATACGGACTGACGCCTGCCCGGTGCTGGAACGTTAAGGGGACCGGTTAGTCACTCTTCGGGGTGGCGAAGCTGAGAACTTAAGCGCCAGTAAACGGCGGTGGTAACTATAACCATCCTAAGGTAGCGAAATTCCTTGTCGGGTAAGTTCCGACCTGCACGAATGGCGTAACGACTTCTCGACTGTCTCAACCATAGGCCCGGTGAAATTGCACTACGAGTAAAGATGCTCGTTTCGCGCAGCAGGACGGAAAGACCCCGGGACCTTTACTACAGTTTGATATTGGTGTTCGGTTCGGCTTGTGTAGGATAGCTGGGAGACTGTGAAGCTTGGACGCCAGTTCAGGTGGAGTCGTCGTTGAAATACCAGTCTGGTCGTGCTGGATGTCTAACCTGGGTCCGTGATCCGGATCAGGGACAGTGTCTGATGGGTAGTTTAACTGGGGCGGTTGCCTCCTAAAGAGTAACGGAGGCGCCCAAAGGTTCCCTCAGCCTGGTTGGCAATCAGGTGTTGAGTGTAAGTGCACAAGGGAGCTTGACTGTGAGACCGACGGGTCGAGCAGGGACGAAAGTCGGGACTAGTGATCCGGCGGTGGCTTGTGGAAGCGCCGTCGCTCAACGGATAAAAGGTACCCCGGGGATAACAGGCTGATCTTCCCCAAGAGTCCATATCGACGGGATGGTTTGGCACCTCGATGTCGGCTCGTCGCATCCTGGGGCTGGAGTCGGTCCCAAGGGTTGGGCTGTTCGCCCATTAAAGCGGTACGCGAGCTGGGTTTAGAACGTCGTGAGACAGTTCGGTCCCTATCCGCTGCGCGCGCAGGAACATTGAGAAGGGCTGTCCCTAGTACGAGAGGACCGGGACGGACGAACCTCTGGTGTGCCAGTTGTTCTGCCAAGGGCATGGCTGGTTGGCTACGTTCGGGAGGGATAACCGCTGAAAGCATCTAAGCGGGAAGCCTGCTTCGAGATGAGTGTTCCCACCCACTAGATGGGTTAAGGCTCCCAGTAGACGACTGGGTTGATAGGCCGGATCTGGAAGGCGGGTAACCGCTGGAGGTGACCGGTACTAATAGGCCGAGGGCTTGTCCTCAGTTGCTCGCGTCCACTGTGTT
>NZ_JBIWGK010000049.1:0-1235 GCF_044763565.1 Streptomyces sp. NPDC096013
GCTAGTGCTGTGACCGTGTTGGTTCGCCGGGTTGGTCAGGCAGCGGTGGTGAGGGGGCGTCCGCCCCAGCGGATGCCTTTCTCGCTGCGGATGCGGGCGCGTTCCTTACGTTCGGCGGCCAGGACGTCGCGGTGGCGGGCGTTGGCGTTGCGCCACCGCAGGTAGGCGTGCAAGGCCCGGGTCTGCACGGTGTGGTTGGGGTAGTTCGAGTTGGCGATGGTGAACTGCCGCAGCGGCCCGAAGTGGGCCTCGATCGGGTTCGCCCACGAGGCGTAGGTCGGCGTGAAGCACAACTCGACCTTGTTCTTCCGCGCCCAGCGGCGGATGTCGGCGCCCTTATGGGCCGACAGATTGTCCAAGATCACGTAGATCGGGGCGCCGTCCGGGCGGGCGGCGCGGATCGACTTCAGTGCGGCCAGCGTGTTCCCGGCGCCTTTCCTGCGGCGGTTGACGCCCCACAAGCTGTCGTCACCGACCGAGTAACAGCCGTGGAAATACCGGACTCCGTGGGTGCGGTGGTAGGTGGCCGGCAGCCGGTCGGGATGTCCTTGTGCGGCCCAGCCCGAGCCCGCGGTGGGCCGAATCCCGAGCGGCCCGAACTCGTCGAAGGCGAAGACCCGGTCCGGGAAGCGGTCCAGCACCTCCTCGATGCGGTCGAGCTTGGTGTCGCGCTCGGGGTCCGGGGACTCCTTCCAAGTCTTGGTGCGCTGGAAGGTGATGCCGCGGCGGGCGAGCAGGCACCGTAACGCCTCGCGGCCAATGCGGATCACTCGGCCGTGCACTTTGCGCAGGTAGGCGACGAGCTTGCGCAGCGACCAGCGGGTGAAGGGCTGGCCGAGCTTGACCGGGCGGGTGGTGGCCGTCGCGATGACGAAATCCTCGTCGTCAGGCTTGAGTTGGCGGGGACGGCCTCCCGCCCACTGAGGGTCCAGGCAGGCCAGGCCGATCTCGTTGAACCGGTGGATCACGTCCCGCACCGTGTCCTCGTCGGCCTGCACCAGTTGGGCGATCACCGGCACCCGGTTCCCGCCGGCCGAGGCCAGCAGCATCATCGCCCGCCGGTAACGCACCGTGCTGGTACTGCCCCGGCGCACGATCTGCTGCAGCTTCTGCCCCTCCTGGTCGGTCAGTCTGCGCACACGGACAGGCTCGGCCACCGCGCCTCCAGCGATCGGATCGGACGTCACCCCACATCCAACCGCCACCCCGGCGAACCAACGCGGTCACAGCACTAG
>NZ_JBIWGK010000050.1:0-1065 GCF_044763565.1 Streptomyces sp. NPDC096013
AGGGTACGGGCCGCCATGAAACTCGCTAGAGGCTTTTCTCGACAGCATAGGATCATCCACTTCACCACAATCGGCTCGGCATCAGGTCTCAGACTATGTGCAACCCGGATTTACCTGGATCACGTCCTACACCCTTACCCCGGGACAACCACCGCCCGGGATGGACTACCTTCCTGCGTCACCCCATCACTCACCTACTAACCGCTTGGGCCGGCGGCTCCACCACTTTCCATTCCCCGAAGGGTCCGGAACGGCTTCACGGCCTTAGCATCACGATGCTCGATGTTTGACGCTTCACAGCGGGTACCGGAATATCAACCGGTTATCCATCGACTACGCCTGTCGGCCTCGCCTTAGGTCCCGACTTACCCTGGGCAGATCAGCTTGACCCAGGAACCCTTAGTCAATCGGCGCACACGTTTCTCACGTGTGTATCGCTACTCATGCCTGCATTCTCACTCGTGAACCGTCCACCACTAGCTTCCGCTGCAGCTTCACCCGGCACACGACGCTCCCCTACCCATCCATACAGGCGTTGGCCCTATTGTATGAATGACACGACTTCGGCGGTACGCTTGAGCCCCGCTACATTGTCGGCGCGGAATCACTAGACCAGTGAGCTATTACGCACTCTTTCAAGGGTGGCTGCTTCTAAGCCAACCTCCTGGTTGTCTCTGCGACTCCACATCCTTTCCCACTTAGCGTACGCTTAGGGGCCTTAGTCGATGCTCTGGGCTGTTTCCCTCTCGACCATGGAGCTTATCCCCCACAGTCTCACTGCCGTGCTCTCACTTACCGGCATTCGGAGTTTGGCTAAGGTCAGTAACCCGGTAGGGCCCATCGCCTATCCAGTGCTCTACCTCCGGCAAGAAACACACGACGCTGCACCTAAATGCATTTCGGGGAGAACCAGCTATCACGGAGTTTGATTGGCCTTTCACCCCTAACCACAGGTCATCCCCCAGGTTTTCAACCCTGGTGGGTTCGGTCCTCCACGAAGTCTTACCTCCGCTTCAACCTGCCCATGGCTAGATCACTCCGCTTCGGGTCTTGAGCGCGCTACTA
>NZ_JBIWGK010000051.1:0-1017 GCF_044763565.1 Streptomyces sp. NPDC096013
CGCGACGCTCCCACGGCTTGTAGGCACACGGTTTCAGGTACTATTTCACTCCGCTCCCGCGGTACTTTTCACCATTCCCTCACGGTACTATCCGCTATCGGTCACCAGGGAATATTTAGGCTTAGCGGGTGGTCCCGCCAGATTCACACGGGATTTCTCGGGCCCCGTGCTACTTGGGTGTCTCTCAAACGAGCCGTTGACGTTTCGACTACGGGGGTCTTACCCTCTACGCCGGACCTTTCGCATGTCCTTCGCCTACATCAACGGTTTCTGACTCGTCTCACAGCCGGCAGACTGTGAAAGAGAGATCCCACAACCCCGTATACGCAACCCCTGCCGGGTCTCACACGCATACGGTTTGGCCTCATCCGGTTTCGCTCGCCACTACTCCCGGAATCACGGTTGTTTTCTCTTCCTGCGGGTACTGAGATGTTTCACTTCCCCGCGTTCCCTCCACACTGCCTATGTGTTCAGCAGCGGGTGACAGCCCATGACGACTGCCGGGTTTCCCCATTCGGAAACCCCCGGATCAAAGCCTGGTTGACGACTCCCCGGGGACTATCGTGGCCTCCCACGTCCTTCATCGGTTCCTGGTGCCAAGGCATCCACCGTGCGCCCTTAAAAACTTGGCCACAGATGCTCGCGTCCACTGTGCAGTTCTCAAACAACGACCAACCACCCATCACCCCGCCCTCACAGGCAAGTTCACTGGGGTCGGCACTGAAGGAAGTTCATTCCCTCAGATACCCAACAGCGTGCCCGGCACCACCGTCACTCGTGATCAGCTTTCCACGCCCCGAAGAGCAGTACTTGCAGCCCGAGATGACAGGCAGTGCCGAATAATCAACGTTCCACCCTTGAGCAACCAGCATCAGACGTTCGCTGATGAACTGGCCTCTGACCGAGCGAACTCGGTAAGAAGTGCTCCTTAGAAAGGAGGTGATCCAGCCGCACCTTCCGGTACGGCTACCTTGTTACGACTTCGTCCCAATCGCCAGTCCCACCTTCGACAGCTCC